>JAEZMD010000020.1 GCA_023435745.1 Bacillota bacterium
CGGACGAATTTAGAAAGTTTCAGTCGCTATGCTCCTTCAACTTTCTAAATTCGATAACCACCATGAAGTGAGCGTAAATATTTGAAAGGAGTGTATGATTTAGTTGTCTACTATATCATACAAGTAAGTATGGAAGATCATATTATCAGAGCGACTGCTGCAGGAGGAGCTATACGCGCCTTTGCGGCTGTTACGGCAGAAATGGTGCAGCAGGCCCATTTAACACACGAAACCTCGGGTGTGGCCTCTGCGGCGCTTGGAAGAACACTTACGGCCGCTGCCATGATGTCAAGGATGATGAAGAACGAACGTGATGTATTGACAATACAAATCAAAGGCGACGGTCCTCTTGGAGGAATAATCGTAGTTACAGATGCCGATTCCAATACACGGGGCTATGTCTACAATCCGCAGGTGTATCTTCCGCTTAATGCGGCCGGTAAGTTTGATGTGGGGCAAGCGGTCGGCAAGAATGGATATATGAATGTCATAAAGGATCTTGGACTTAAGGAGCCATATGTTGGCTATGTAGACCTGGTATCGGGAGAGATCGGCGAGGATATTGCATATTATTTTGCGACATCCGAACAGATTCCGACGGTTGTTGCGCTCGGCGTTCTGGTTGACTCGGATGAAAGTATTGTTACTGCAGGCGGATATCTCATACAGCTGATGCCCGGAGCGGATCAGGAGCTTGTGGAATATCTGGAGGACAAGGTGTTTTTTGCCGACTCTATTACTACGATGCTGACGGATGGACTGGAACCGTCCCAGGTACTTGAAAGACTGCTTGGGGAGAAGGGACTTGAGATTAATGACAGGCTTCCCTGCAGATATCAGTGCAACTGCAGCAGGAGCCGCATGGAGCGAAATCTGATCAGCCTTGGAGTCAAAGAGATTCTCGAGATGGCTGACGAGCAGCATGGAGCGGAATTACAGTGCCATTTTTGCAACAAGAAGTATAATTTTACCGAGAATGAGCTGCGTTCACTGGCGGAGCCCGCAAAGTAGGCTGCTTGTGGGGCTCTGCAAATGGCTCTGAAATAGCCAGGCAGAATTCTGGCACAATTATCTGATTAAAAAATGCATTTTGTTATTGACTTTGAAATGTTATTTTTGTATACTATGTATTGTCGCTCGACGCGAGAGATACAAGGGCGCTTAGCTCAGCTGGGGGAGCACCTGCCTTACAAGCAGGGGGTCATAGGTTCGAGCCCTATAGTGCCCACCAAAGCTTATCAGCCGAAGGCTGTATAAGCAACATCTGTGGATTTTTGCCCCCGCAAGAATCCTGGTTTATCCGCCATAGGCGGTATAAGCCGCGTCGCACAGCGATATTTGGCCCGGTAGTTCAGTTGGTTAGAACGCTAGCCTGTCACGCTAGAGGTCGAGGGTTCGAGTCCCTTCCGGGTCGCCAAATGCCCAGATAGCTCAGTTGGTAGAGCAGAGGACTGAAAATCCTCGTGTCGCTGGTTCAATTCCGGCTCTGGGCACCAATGCTTATCCGCTACTAGCGGTATAAGCTACCGTTAAAAAGCTTCAAGCATTGAGACTTGTCGTTTAATTTGCGGGATTAACTCAGTGGTAGAGTGTCACCTTGCCAAGGTGAAAGTCGCGAGTCCGAATCTCGTATCCCGCTCCAAACATAGTGCAGTAAAGGAAACTGGATGGCAGAGGCCGAATAAAAGGCTTCAAGAATCCAGTTTCTGGTCTGTACGGCATGGCGCCATAGCCAAGTGGTAAGGCAAGGGTCTGCAAAACCCTCATTCCCCGGTCCAAATCCGGGTGGCGCCTCCAAAAAGAAATCCCTGAAGTGCTTGAAATAAGCGGTTCAGGGATTTTTGATTTTTAATGCCGTCCATCAAAACAGTAACTATTGTTAATTTTTGAACCTTTGTAGAGCTCTTATTGTAGTAATGATTGTAATAGGATATTGACAAATGATGTCATGCTCAATAAGTTGAATAAACAAGGGTTTTATGTTATAAACTGGAGGGCTATATGGGAAAAAGGCTCATTGAGATGGTAGTATTACATAACGTAAAAACGGACTATGGAATGCAGAATACATATAGGATATAGTCTTGCAAACAATGAAAAAACTTACAACGCCTTTAATGCCGTTTTTAATATAATATCGCTAGAGATGATTTAGATAAAATTCTGTAGCATATGGAAATAAATTATCGAGGCTAGCATAAAAATTTTCAATGACGCAAAATCTGAACATAAAAGTCAGCAGGAGCATTATAATGAGCTTTCTAACCAGCTCGTCACGGAGGCTCATGATATGGGGCGAGAAATTTCTAAAAGAGAGATTTGTAACACCATTGGGTAAAGAGGATAACTCAATCTGCAGAAGGTAGCATGTGAAAAATAGCAGAGATATAATGGGAAATCGGTAGATTAGAGTCAGTAAGGATATTTGATAGAGCAATCTGCTCCTTATTAATATGGGAAATAATGAGAAGTACTTGACACAGAACATTTGTTTGGTATATTATTATTGCATAACAACGTATAACAAATAAAATTTATGCAGGATTTTACCATCTTTTGTAGAATAAAATCACAAGATATATGATTTTTATTAGTGCAAAGGATGGAAAAAGATGTTAGAGAATGGGGAGTGTTATGAATTTCGAGATCCAATCCATGGAATGATTTGTGTTAATGAACTTGAGAGAGAATTAATAAATTCATCAGCCTTTCAAAGACTTCGAAACATAAGACAACTAGCCACAACAAATACAGTATATCATGGTGCAGAACACACTAGATTTGGACACAGCCTTGGAGTTATGCATATAGCTGGCATGGCGCTTGAAATATTAAAAGAAAAAGAACCTCTTAAGTCGAAAATAACAGATGAGAATGAGTATTATCGACTTAAATATATGCTCCGCCTTGCCGCTTTACTTCATGATATTGGTCATGCGCCATTTTCTCATGCTGGTGAAGATCTGTTTCCTAATGTTAAAGACGTAGATGGTTCTGAGGGAACAGGTCATGAAGTTTATACCAGACTGATTATTGACCAGAAGCTTTCAGATATAATAAATAAGTTTTATGATAAAACTGGAGTAAAGACTGGTGATGTTTTAGGATTACTAAAAGGAAACACTCGCGATAATAATTATAGGTTTTTATATGATATAATAAGTGGGCAGTTAGATGCAGATAAAATGGATTATCTACTTAGAGATAGTCATTACTGTGGAGTAAATTATGGATTGTATGACCTAAATAAATTGCTTAACTCGTTGTGCATTTGCGAATCGCAAAACGGAGACTGGCAGTTAGGGATACTTTCCAATGGCATATATTCTGTTGAGGAGTTTGTGTATGCTAGATACTGGATGTTTCTACAGGTCTATTTTCATAAAACGAGAAGAATATATGATAGATATCTAATAAAATTTCTTGAAACTGTATACAAGAAATACCCAGATAATATTGATAAGTATTTAGAGTTGGATGACAACGATGTACTACAAGCAATAAAAAATCGAAAGGATGCTACAAATGAAATCTGGGCAAAGAATCTCTATTATAGAAGACATTTGAGCGAAGCTTTTATTTCACCCTCTGCACAGATTAATGATGATAACGAGTTAGACAGGATTGCTTGGACGATAGATAAATTTAAAGAGGATTTTAATTATAATGAAGATGCTGATGAATTTTACGTAGATCAGGCTTACAGTTCAACAGCTAGGGACTTAATTAGCATACCGCATTACATTTCCGGTGAAGCAGAGGAGGAAGAGGAGAGTCCCTCTAATAAAGAAATCAAATTACCTGCAATACCCGTGAAAGACAAGCATACACATGAAGTTAAAAGAATCCAGGATTACTCAATACCATTGAGGGGTATATCAAATAAAAGAATAAATATATTACGTGTTTATTCAACAAAAGAAAAAATTGATGATGTTAAAGGATATTGCAACGAATGTTTTACCAAAGGCTACGATACATATAGGATAGAAAGTGAAAAAACAAAACAGAAACTGGAAGAAGCGGAGATACAGTACAAGGCTCTGCAGCAACAAGTAGAAAATGCGAATAAGGCAGCTGAAGCCAGGAAGAGTCGATATAACAGATAATTTATATAAAATAGATTGTGGAGGAGAGTTATGAATATCTATAGTGTAACATCTTATCTTGTAGAGAGCATGGGTAAAATTAGGGGTAAAAAAGCATTTCAAAAGCTGATTTATTTTTCAAAAGCTATGGGGGTTCCGCTTACTGAGAGCTACAAAATGTACTATTATGGACCATACAGTGAACAAGTAGCAGATGAATTAGAAGCATGTGTTGGACTAGGCATTCTTGATAAGGACGACGAATCTTTTAACTTTATCTCTGGTGAAAAAAGCAAGGAAACCCTTGAACAATATTCCGATTCTATAAATGAGTACAAAGATAGATTAAACAAGGTCGTTGAATACTTTGGCGGATGTGATCCTATGACTTTGGAAATTCTAGCTACTACGCATTTTATTTATAATAACATGAAGCATTTATATGATATTACGGATAAAGAAAATATAATTAAGGAAGTGGAGCAAGTTAAATATCCGAAATTTTCAAAGGATGAAATACTTTCTGCATATAAAAAATTGGAGAGCATCGAATTACTTACATAAGATAGCAGATATGTAAGGGTTTATTATCGGTAAGGGTAAGGGTTTTTCCTACCGACAATCCTACCGACACCTTTTACAAAAAAATGGCCTATTTTTAGCAAACTGTAAAAACCTCAGAAACCGCTTATATCAACTGCTCCAAATCGTCGCAGATTTTTATAAATCATGCTTTACGGGTCTGCAAAACCCTCATTCCCCGGTTCAAATCTAGGTTGCGCCCACAAATCTAGAAACTGATATTAATCCAAAGAAAAGAAACCGTTTCAGGCTGAGATGGTTTCTTTGTGTTTAAAGGGAAATTGTGTGAAGACGTAATAACTGTAGCGAGACAGTAGTGGGAATTAACCTGACTCAATCTAAGCATATCAAGTGGTTGTTATTAACAAATAAATAAATTATAATGATTTGTAATAAATATAGCACCAATGCTCCTCAATTTATAGGTAATGTTATTGAGATGGAGAAAGTTTATCCAGTATTTATTAAGGAGAATAGGATGGAGATAATTGAAGTAAAAAGAAATAAAAAAGAATATATTGACTTGCTTTTACTTGCTGATGAGCAGGAAGATATGATAGATAAGTATCTTGAAAAAGGAGATATGTTTATATTGATTGATAACGGTCTAAAAGCAGAATGTGTTGTTACAAAAGAAAGTGAAGGAGTGTACGAACTAAAAAATATTGCTACGTTTCCTGAGTTTCAAGGGAAAGGATATGGAACAACGCTCATAAAATATATTCTTAACCACTATACTGATTGCGAAACGATGTATGTAGGGACTGGGGATAGCACAGTAACAATTCCGTTTTATAAGAAGTGTGGTTTTAAGGAATCTCATAGAATAAAGAATTTTTTCATCGATAATTATGATCATCCTATGTATGAAGACGAAAAACGCTTGGTAGATATGGTTTATTTGAAATGGGCTAGGCAATAAAGAATGTATAATATTCGGTTAAATTCGAAGAAAATCAAAATAACTGGAGGTAATTGGATAATGAAACCGTGGTATGAAAAATTATTTGAGAATTATGGAGAGCAATATGATAAAGAGCCTTTTGCTCAGGGGACTAAAGGTGAATGTGTATGTCACTGCCTTTATAGATGATGATGGAAATGAACATAAGATTGAGTGCAATGAAAGATATTATATACCAAGTGAGATATACTGGCTTTTAAAATCTCTGGGTTTTAAAAAATCGATATATTCGGTGCTAAACTTGGGGCTTACTCAAGAGGTGACAAGCTCATCACAAAAGATTACAAAATGCTTGTTGTAGCTAAAAAGTAGCTAATGCCCGGCTCTTATGCATAGTTTCAGCAATGCTTTGATGGTCGGGGGAGGATATACGTTTACCGCATTGTTCTCCTAAAGCCAATTCTGTAAGGATTTCGTAAGAAAACCATCTATTAATATGTAAGATTTAGCTGTTATCATGTTATATAGGATATATCCAAATAAATTCATCTAAAACAAAACAAAGGTGGTAGAATAAGGGGGAAGTCGCACTTGCGCGGGTTTGCCTAAGAGGATAAACAATGATGTATGCCTCTTTTACTGGTGTTTATTTTATAACGGGGGTTAGTTATGAGCATGTACAATATACTGGTGTGTGATGATGACAGGGCTATTGTCAATGCACTGGAGATCTATTTGAAGCAGGATGGTTATACGGTGTTTAAGTCCTATGACGGTAACGGAGCCTTGAAAATAATCGAGGAGAGCGACATCCACCTCATTATTCTGGATATCATGATGCCTGGGCTTGATGGACTTATGACTACTGTAAAGGTACGGGAGAAACACAATATTCCTATAATCCTGCTTTCAGCCAAATCTCAGGATACGGACAAAATTGCAGGGCTCAACTTCGGTGCGGATGACTATGTCACAAAACCATTTAGCCATCTTGAGCTGCTGGCCAGAGTAAAATCCCAGATGCGAAGGTATACACAGCTTGGAAGCATGGAACAGAAAGCCGGAGTGCTTAAAACAGGCGGGCTTATGCTGGATGATGAATTGAAAGAGGTACGGGTGGATGGTGAGCTGATTAAAGTGACACCTATCGAGTATCGCATCATTAAGCTTCTTATGGAAAACCCGGGCAAAGTGTTTTCCATGAGTGAAATTTATGAACGGGTTTGGAATGAACCGTCGTTTTCCGTTGAGAACACGGTAGCCGTCCATGTGAGGCGTATACGGGAAAAGCTTGAAATCAATCCGAAGGAACCAAAATATTTAAAGGTGGTGTGGGGAATTGGATACAAAATCGAGAAATATTAAATATTCATTTGTAACGAAAGCTATCGCGGTCTTTTTGATGTGTATTTCGCTTGCTGGATTGTTTGCCGGAGCAGTGTTTTTGGCAAGATATAACGATGAAATTATGAAGGAAAATTATTATGAGAGCTATAGATTCATTAACGCATTCAGAAACCATGTGTATATTTCTATCAGCAATGATGAGATGATGAGTGGTTTACTGGAGAATGAAGATAAGCTTAATGCCGATAACAAAGCTATTAAAAATAGTATTCAATCGTTTGTGAATTTTAAGTACATAGTCCGGAACTCTCAGACAGATGCTTTTTTTACTAATACGGAGCTTGAGGGAAAGTCAGTCCCGGAGGCAGTAAAGGAATTGAGCAATAACAAATCCTATTTGTTTTTTTCGGTGGCAGACAGAAAATCTGAATCTAACAATGCATATTTGAATTGGCTGGACATAAATGAATTTTCTAACCAGTTGAACAATGCTCCTATTGAGCTGTATGCAGCCGTTGATGACCAATTGAAGCCGGGAGATGTGTTTTACGAAATACAAGAAGAACATAAAAAGGTACATGATGTGATACCGACGTTTCTGATTATTGCGATTGCAGCTTTTGCAGCAGGACTTTGCAGCTTTATTTATCTTGCGGCGGTGGCCGGGCGCGATGCAAAGGATGGAGAGGTAAAGCCTGCTTTAATAGACTGGTTTTATAATGATTTGCATACCATAACAGTATTTCTAGCCGCTGTGCTGTCAATAGGAGCGGCTGATTGGGTGTCTGGTTCATTTGGCGATGATATTTCAATAGGAATTGGGATTTTTGCTATTCTTCTAATTGATATGCTGATAGGGTTGAGTTACATATTGAGCATGATACGACACATCAAGCGTAAAACATTGTTTAGGCATACGCTGATATACAGCTTGTTCAAAGTAGCTGCCCACGCTTTGACACAATGCTTTGCTGCAAAGACCTTCAAACCCGCGATAAAGCTTTCGCTGCTTGCATATTGCGGGTTGAATGCAATATTGTTTGCTATTGCCACACATCTTTCTTCCAGTGGTTTCTGGTTCGTTATTCTTATGCTTACCGTTTTTAACATTGCAGTTATATATTATGTATCTAAAGCCCTCACATCGTTGTCCGGCATAATAAAGTGGGTGCGGGAGATGACAAAAGGAAATCTGGAATATGCTCTGGACACATCAAGTATGTCGGCGGCATTTGCTGCTTTCGCACAGGATATTGGCAATCTGCAGACAGGTATAAAGCAAGCTGTATCGGAAGCTGTTAAAGGTGAGCGGCTCAAGACGGAGCTTATCACCAATGTGTCACATGATTTAAAAACGCCGCTGACATCGATTATAAATTATGTGGATTTACTGAAGAAGGAGAACCTGGATAATGAGACTGTCAATGAGTATATCGGTGTTCTGGAGGATAAATCCGCCAGGTTGAAGCAGCTGGTCGAGGACCTTCTGGAAGCATCGAAAGCGGCCAGCGGCGATATGACAGTCACCTTTAGCAGTATAGACCTATGTGCCCTTGCCGAACAATCGGCAGCGGAGTTTAATGAAAAAGCGTTAGAAACAGGACTCGATGTCAGAATTAAGCTGTGTGAGAAACCGGTGATGGTTCACGGAGATGGCGCATTGATGTGGAGGATTATGGACAATCTTTTGTCGAATGTGGTCAAATACTCGCAGAGGAATTCAAGGGTCTATATTAATATCAATGTTACAGATACTTCAGGTGTAATCACAGTAAAAAATATATCGGAAGCAGCATTGGATATTCCTTCAGAGCAACTGCTTGAACGTTTTGTAAGAGGAGATTTGTCCCGTTCAACTGAAGGCTCCGGTCTTGGACTTTCCATAGCAAAAAGCCTCGCCGAGCTTCAGGGGGGTGCACTGGAACTTAGAGTTGATGGAGACCTGTTTAAGGTTATAGTCAGTCTTCCCCTTGAGCGAGATGAGGTGTCAGAAGGCAAGCCCAATTGATGTGGTATACAAAGGCTCAGAAGTTGTTCGCAGGATTTATTTCATGAAGACATATGGCGAAATTTGTATCATAAGGAATAGATTTAAGCTATAATGGGATTAAGGTGAAGCTTTGAGGCATGAATCTTGCGATTTCAATTAAGGAGCTTAGCGCATGGAAAACAATTATCCTTTTCAAAATCCTGATTTACCGGTCGAGGAGCGGATTGAGAATCTTTTGACACTCATGACCAGGGAAGAGAAGCTTCAATGCCTGGATAATCATGAGCAGCATATTTCAAGGCTTAGTTTTAGTACAACTTCCCAGGTGGAGGGATACCATGGGGTTGCGCTTGGTATGCCGGGAAACTGGGGTAAGGATGATCCGATTCAGACTACGCAGTTCTGCCAGGCGATCGGACTTGGAGAGACCTGGGACCCGGAGCTGGTAAGGCAGGCAGCGGAAGCGGAAGCAATAGAATTCCGGTATGCTTATCATAAGCTGGGCAAGGGTGGTTTGATCGTAAGAGCTCCAAACGCCGACTTGGGCAGGGATCCGAGATGGGGGCGGACGGAAGAATGCTTTGGCGAGGATCCGTATTTTAATGGCGTTATGACTGTGGCAGTCGTAAAAGGCCTGCAAGGGGAGCACCCAAGGTATATTCGCGCGGCATCTCTGCTAAAGCATTTCCTGGCAAACAGCAATGAGGATTACCGGACGGTGTCCTCTTCTAATTTTGATGAGCGCCTTTTCAGAGAGTATTATTCGTATCCATTTATGAAGGGTTTCACTGAAGGCGGAGCATTCTGCTATATGACAGCCTACAACATGTATAATGGAGTTCCATGTACCATAAATCCGTTTATCCGGGACATTACCATGAAGGAATGGGGTGTGGACGGAATTGTTTGCACGGACGGGGGCGCGCTGGGGCTGCTGGTCACCGACCAGGCCTGGTTTGAAGAGAATAAGACCGCGTCGGCTGCCTGTATTAAGGCAGGGACAAGCCAGTTCCTGGACCCTCTCCACAGTGACGGAGTCAGGGATGCGCTCGAAGACGGGATGATAGATATGAAGGATATTGATGAAGCAATCAGAAGGAATCTGAGGGTGATGATGCGTCTCGGACTTTTTGACCCGCCGGAGATGGTACCGTATACGAACGTAGGTGAAGTTGAGCCCTGGAATACTGAAAAGCACAGAACCCTTGCGAGGGAGGTTACAAAAAAGTCTATTGTACTGCTGAAAAATGATTGTAGACTGCTTCCATTGGATGAAAAGTCAATAAAAAGGATCGCCGTTATTGGAAAAAGGGCAGATGAAGTGCTCCCGGACTGGTACAGCGGGGATTCTCCATATAAAGTGACTCCACTTGAAGGAATCCGAAGCAGATTAGGTAAGGACATTATTGTAGACTATGCGCCGGACAACAGCAATAGTGAGGCAGTTAAAGCCGCACTGCAGGCAGATGCCGCAATTGTGATTCTTGGTAATGACCCCATATCGGGAAACATTGACTGGGCTATCACTCAAAAGCCCAGTGAGGGCCGTGAAGCCACGGACAGAGAAACAATCACGCTGGAAGCGGAGGATGAAGAGCTTTTGCAGAAGGTATTCGAAGCGAATAAGAACACCATCCTTGTCCTCGTATCCAATTTTCCATATGCGATTAATAAGGCGCAAGGGACGATTCCGGCCATTTTGCATATGACGCAGACCAGTCAGGAGATGGGCAATGCATTGGCGGAGGTGCTCTGCGGAGATTATAATCCCGCAGGCCGGCTTGTTCAGACATGGCCGAGGTCTCTTGATCGGACGCCTGATATTTTCGATTATGATATCAGAAAAGGGCGCACATACATGTACTTTGAAGAGGAGCCTCTATACCCGTTTGGATTTGGTTTGAGCTATACCGAATTTGAATATTCAAATCTTAAGATAAGCGCAAATGAGCTTGGCGCGGATGGGAGCATCACCGTAAGCGCAGATGTTGAAAACATTGGCGGTCGTGACGGCGAGGAGGTTGTGCAGATGTATGTTGAGCACATCGAGCCTTCGGTACAGCGCCCGAAAAAGCAATTGAAGGGATTTGCAAGAGTATTCATTAAAGCAGGACAGAGGGCTTGTGTCACTTTTAACCTCTCTGCGGCGGATACAGCCTTCTGGAGTACGCAGGAAAAAGCATGGACAATTGACAAGGGAGGGATCAGGATAAGAGTCGGGGGTTCCTCCTCAGAATTAGATTTGAAGCTTGCCACTGTGATGAAATTCGTTTAACATGTGAATTATGACCGCAGAGCGGGACTTTAGAAAGAAATATGCAGGATCCCAAAACAAAAATTGCAAAAAATTTAAAAAAAGTATTGCATTTGATTTAAGCCTGTGTTAGAATAATCACAATCAAAAGCCGAACCCCGGAAAATGCGACAAAGCATTGGGATCAAGCCATTAAGGCGTACTCAAAGAAGAGTAAAATTCTTCAGAGTGCGCTTTTTTTATTGAATCTCAGTGGTTGAAGCTGATTCTGGTGAATCGGCAAAAATGATCTTAAATGAAGGAGGGTTATATATGGATTTCAGTATGGCAATTGATACTTTGTGGGTGCTTTTGGCGGCAATGCTGGTGTTCTTTATGAATCTTGGATTTGCAGCAGTGGAATCCGGATTTGCCAGATCAAAAAACACGGTTAACATCTTATCAAAAAACTTCATAGTATTTGCAATTTCTTCTATGGGATACCTTTTACTTGGTTGGGGACTGATGTTCGGCGGGGATAATCCGATTGTAGGAACGAAAGGATTGTGGATTCTGACCGGAACAATGGATGAGAGTATTTATACTCTGGGAGCAAATGTTCCGTTCTGGGCCAAGTTCGTGTTCCAGCTCGTATTCTGCGGCACAGCAGCGACGATAGTGTCCGGTGCTGTTGCAGAAAGGGTTAAGTATATTTCATTTATCATTTTTTCCTTTGTTCTCACCCTGGCAATATATCCAATCGTAGGACATTGGATTTGGGGCGGCGGTTTTCTCTCTGCCATGGGATTCCAGGATTTCGCGGGCTCCACAGTTGTTCACTCTGTGGGCGGCTGGGCGGCATTGGCAGGCGTCATCGTACTGGGGCCGCGCTTTGGGAAATATGATATTAACGGAAATGCCAAAGCCATACCGGGCCATAATATGTCGCTTGCAACAATCGGCCTGTTTGTACTCTGGCTGGGTTGGTTTGGATTCAATCCGGGATCGACCATGTCGATGTCAGATCCTGCAGCTGTAGCACACATCTTCATGACTACAAATACTTCCGCTATTGCAGCGGTCATCACCTCAACCATTGTGTCATGGCTGTTCATCGGAAAGCCGGATCTGGGCATGACCATCAACGGCTGCCTTGCCGGTTTGGTAGCAATCACGGCAGGCTGCGCATATGTGGATGTATTCGGGTCACTGATAATTGGCGCGATTTCAGGCGTACTGGTCGTATTTGCGGTTGTGTTCTTTGATAAGCTGAAGCTGGATGATCCGGTTGGCGCTACATCGGTCCATCTTGCAAACGGCGTGTTCGGCACAATTTGTGTAGGCTTGTTTGCAAAGGAAGGCGTGACATCACTGTCAGCCACAAGCGGATTATTCTATGGCGGCGGATTCGACTTATTGGGGACGCAGTTAATCGGAATCCTGGCGGTAGCGGTGTTTGTATTTCCGGCTTCCTTACTGGTCTGGTACCTTATAAAGAAAACACTTGGGATCAGAGTGTCACTGGAGGAGGAGGTCTCCGGTCTGGACATAGGAGAGCACGGCAATACGGCTTACCCGGAATTCCTGTCACGCAAGCCTGCTTATTCAATTGTTGCTAATGATATTTCTGAGAGAATTGTTGCTAAAGATATTTCTGAGAGAAATGTATCATAAGGAGGGGGATGTATATGAAACAAATTAAAGCGATCATCAAGCCGGAAGTCCTTGATAAGGTAAAAGATGCATTGAAAAGAGAGAAATGCGGCGGCATTATGGTTACGGAGGTAACAGGCCATGGACAGCAGGGCGGGATCCGGCAGCAGTGGAGGGGAGAAAAATATGAGGTTGATTTATTGCCCAAAATTGCTGTTGACGTGGTGGTAAAGGACTTCGAGGTGCAAAAGGTCATTGATACCATTATTTCCAGTGCAAGAACCGGAGGAGATCAGGGAGAGGGCAAAATCTTCGTGTACCCGGTGGAAAGGGCTATACGTATCCGTACAGGTGAGGAAGGAGACTGTGTGATATAGATTCTGAAGAACCCATCGATTGAAATAACACACAGGGGAAGAGCCCGAAAAGTTTACTTTTCAGGCTCTTTCTTTTCTAAATCTTTCAGGTTGTAAGTAATGCATTTCGATGATCTCCTGGAGACGGTTTTTTTTACCGCAGCAGCTTTTATTGTATCGGTCTTTTTGGCGGCCGCCTTCGTTCTGACGGAGGTCTTTTTTTCAGATGCCGGATTGCCTGCGGCTCTGAGCGAGCAGTTCTTGTTCGAACAACGACTATCGATGAGCAATGAGCCGCATTCACAAAATTCGGCCAATAAAATCACTCCTTTTGTATTCTCTCTTGTATTATACCTTAAAAATGATATTATAATAAGAGGCTATTGTGAAATTAGACATATATACAATTCGATACGGGCATTGCCTGAAATTGACTGCCGGAGAGCGTGGATGTTTAAGAAAAAAATACTCATTATTGATGATACGGACCTTATGGTTAAGCTGACGAGAGATATATTAACAGAGAAGGGCTTTGATGTCGTGTCCGCAAATAACGGGATGGACGGTATCAGGATGGTAATGACCGAGAAGCCGGACTTGGTGCTTCTTGATATTGTTATGCCGGGAATTGACGGGTTTGAGGTCTGTAAAATGCTTAGACAGGATGAAAGCAACAACCTTATGCCTATCATCATGCTTACTGCGCAGGGCAATGAGGAGGACAAGCTTACCGGCCTTGAGCTGGGAGCAGACGACTATATCACCAAGCCGTTCAATCCCCGTGAACTGATCAGTAGAGTTAAAAATACTCTGCTTCGGATTGAAAGAAACAGATGGGCGAATCCGCTTACCGGTCTGCCGGGAAACACCGAGATACAATCGGAGATCAACTACAGGATCGCAAAGGAGATGCTATTCTCCGTATTATATCTGGATGTGGACAACTTCAAGGCATACAATGATGCTTATGGATTTGCCAGGGGCGATACCGCGATCAAATTGATTGCAGACATCCTTATGGACACCGTTCCCGCTTTCGGCTCGCAGAACGATTTTATCGGACATATCGGAGGAGATGACTTTGTTGTAATCACCTCTCCCGAATATGCGGAGGTCATCTGTGAGAGCATTATAAAAGAATTTGATGAAAGGGTGCCGGAGCTTTATTCGGATACGGACAGAAAGGCTGGATTTATCAGTACGGCCAATCGAAAGGGATATATTATCAGGTATCCGATTATGACCATATCCATTGCGGTTACCTCCAACGAATTCAGAGTATTATACAACCACATACAGGTCGGAGAGATTGCAGCGGAATTGAAGAAAAAGGCAAAATCAATTACCGGAAGCGTATATCTGAAGGATATGCGACGACAAAAGCAATAGGAGATGTCAGATATGAAACAGTATATTAAAACAGGCGGAAAAATACTTTATGATTATGCGATGTCGCTGATCATTTTTGTTGTTTTTCTATATCCGTTCATAGGATTGGCAAAGGAAAACCTCTACACATGGCTTCCTTTGTATTGCATCATCGTATTCATTTTTACATTTCTTCTCATCTATACAGACATGAAGGCCCTGGCCGTCAAAGAAAAGAAGCCGCAGTATGAACTAAGCCCGTATCCGCTGAAAGGGCTGGTTTATGGGTTGTTTGCCATCATTCCGGTTGTATTGGTCACAGGGGTGTTGTCACTGCTCCGTTTTGATAACAGCGCTGCAGACAGGCTCAGGCATCTGGCGATAAACACGCTTCTTGGGCCGGTGTATTTTATTATCGGGTGGATGAAGGAATCCTTCATAGGATATGCCGCAGCCATTCTGGTTATTCCGATTCTTGCGATGCTGGGCTATCTTGCCGGGTATTTCGGCATTAATATCCTGAAAACTGTTTTTAAAAAGAAAAATGTAGCCCAGGAGAAGGGATTTACAAAGAGTCCGTGGAATCCGACCGTAGGCCGGAAAAATACAGTAAAAAAGAAGAAAAAGAGCGATCCCGGAGATCGGCAATAAAATGAATAGTGGTGTAATATGGCCAACCCGTCTTCGAATATCTTTATATTGAATTAATATGGGGAGACGGAAAGAGTATGATTATTGTCATGAGAAAGTCCAATGTCATTCTGATAGGTCTAATTTTTGCACTGCTTCTGGCTATTTACAGCCTTAACATTAATGTGGATACGCAAACCTCCACGGTTGCCGGTGAGGAACAAAGGGCTAAAACCGTAATCATCGATGCAGGTCACGGCGGCGAGGATCCAGGAAAGATCAGCAATTACAGCGATTTGAAAGAAAAGGATCTCAATCTGAAGGTTGCCTTCATGGTCAAAGAACTGCTGGAAAGCGACCAGTACACTGTTATTATGACACGTGAAGAAGATAAGCTTACCTATAGTGAAGGAACCACAAACATTTACAACAAGAGACTTCAGGATCTGACACGCAGAAAGAGCATTATGGACAATAGTGGCGCTCAGATCGTGGTCAGTATTCACATGAATAGCTTTCAGGAATCTCAATACTATGGGGCACAGACATTCTACCCTCCAAACTCCAAAGATAGCAAGAAGCTCGCCACCTGCATCCAGGATGTCATGAAGGAAAATGTGGATAAAAGCAATAAGCGGCAACCTGAGGAGAAGAAGGATCAAATCGTCATCCTGAAGGATCTGAAAACACCGACGGTCATCGTTGAATGCGGCTTTTTGTCAAACGCCGAAGAGGAGCGAAGGCTAGCCACTGAGGAATACCGGCAGAAAATCGCGGAAGCTATCAAGAAGGGTATAGACAGCTATTTCAAATAATCAAGCTCTCTAGCTGTTCCCCATAAGAGGACCAGTTACTGTAAAGCTGCTCAAGACGGTTTCCCAGTTCTATTTGTTCATTGTGGAGTGCTGCCAGCAGAACATGATCACTTAGGGCTTTCTCACAATTCATTTCCACATTTATTTCTGTCAGCCTGGTTTCTGCAGCGCTGATTTCGCTTTCACATGCCGCAAGCAGCTTTTCCAATCTGCGTCTTTTCGCTTTTTCCTCCTTGCTGTCAAGATGCTCCTGCTTTGAAGCAGACAGCGGTCGGCTGCTTCCATCCGTCTGATTATCCGGCAATCTGCGGTGATCCAGGTAATATGCGTAATCGCCTCTGTAATCCTCCAGATTCCCGCCGGACATTTCAATGATCCTGGAGGCCAGCTTCCGGATAAAGTATCGGTCGTGGGACACAATGAGCAGCGTCCCGTCATATGCGAGCAGGGCTTCCTCAAGCACCTCCCTTGAATTCACATCCAGATGGTTTGTGGGCTCATCAAGCAGGAGAAGGTTTGCTCCAGAGAGCATAAGCTTAGTGAGAGCTACTCTGCTTTTTTCACCGCCGCTGAGAACGCTTATGGTTTTGAACACATCCTCGCCTGTAAAGAGAAACTGAGCCAACGCATTGCGAATCTGGGTATGAGTGAGCTTTTCATTATCGTTCCAGACCTCTTCCAATACTGTGTTGCTTTCGTTCAGGTTCTCCAGTTCCTGGTCGTAATAACCAAGCACAATTTTATGTCCATATTCAAAGCTGCCCTCGCTTTGGGGTATTTTCCCGGCAAGAATCTTCAGAAGAGTGGATTTTCCACAGCCATTGGGGCCGAGAAGGAAAATTTTTTCACCGCGTTTTATGTCAAAGCTGATTTCATTAAACAACTCTTTCCCCGTAAAATTCTTTGAAAGATTCTCAACACAGAGCACGTCATTGCCACTGGTGATACTGCTTCTAAATTTGATTTTAATACTGTTCGGCAGGTTTTTCGGAGCATCCAGCTTTTCCATCCTGTCGATGGCCTTCTGCCGGCTTTCCGCGGCAATGATATTTTTCTCCCTGTTCCATCGTTTCTGTTGTTCGATGAAGGCCTCCATACGGGCAATTTCCTTTTGCTGCTGTTCGTAGTGCCTTCGCTGAATTTCCCGGGCAATAGCCTTTTTCCTGGCGTATTCGGAATAGCTGCTGTCATAGGTGGTGCACTCACAGTTTTCAAGCTCTATGGTCCTTATGGTTACCGCATCCAGAAAATATCTGTCATGTGATATGACAAGAACAGCTTTTTTATAACTCTTGAGATAATCCTCCAGCCATTCTATTGCACCAATATCCAGATGGTTCGTCGGTTCATCCAGGAGCAGCAGGTCCGGCTCCTCAAGCAGCAGCTTGGCCAAAGCCAGGCGTGTTTTCTGCCCGCCGCTCAGTTTTTTTACAGTCAACTCAAACTGGCTGTCTGTGAATCCAAGACCGCGCAGCACGCCCTTGATTCTGCTGTTGTATTCATAGCCGCCTTCCTGTTTAAACCGCTCCAGTAAGGTGTCATATTCCTTCATCATGGTATGCAGACGCTCTTCGTCCTTCTCCAGACTGATATTCTTCTCCAGCGTCTTAAGGCGTGATTCCATCGACAGGAGTGCAGAATAGGTGGTAAGCATCTCTTCCCATATAGTACTTTCAGATTCCAGGCCTGAGTTCTGATCAAGATAGCCTGTCTTCAGTCCCCTGGACATGAAGATTTCACCGGAATCCTGCTGAAGGGAGCCGGTGATGATCTTGAAGAGCGTCGACTTGCCTGCGCCGTTTACTCCAACCAGGCCTGCTTTTTCGCCCTGCTTTAGATTGCAGCTGACTTTATTCAATATAATATCTGTTCCGAAGGACAGACTGATTTCGCTACATGCCAGAATAATCATTATTTTTTTCCCAAGCCTCCAAAATCATATTCTAGCAAAAAAGCCGTCAATGGGCAAGCTACCAAGCATTATTGACAGAAAAATGTCAAAGTTGTATAATTCCATTATTAAACCTGAAGGAGGCAATCCATGGCTTCAAAGAAAAAAATCTCTATTGCAGTTATCAGGCGCCTTCCGAGATATTACAGGTATTTATCAGACTTATTATTGATGGACATCACAAGAATTTCCTCGAAAGAACTCAGTAACAGGATGGGCATTACCGCATCCCAGATCAGGCAGGACTTGAATTGTTTCGGGGGATTCGGACAACAGGGCTACGGATATAACGTAGAGCTCCTATTCAATGAAATTGGAAATATTCTAGGCGTCAACAACAAATTCCAGACTATCGTTATAGGCGCGGGCAACATGGGGCAGGCGCTTGCCAATTACGGTAACTTTGAGAGAAGAGGCTTTCAGATCATTGGCATCTTTGATATTGATCCGAAACTGGTCGGCAAGAAAATCAACCGCATGGAAGTGCAGCATATGGATAGAATAGATGACTTCGTCAAAGAGCACAAGGTTGATATCGCAATGCTCACCGTTCCCTTCGATTATGCCAGGGAAGTAGCGGAGAGAGTTGCGAAGCTGGGGATAAAAGGCCTCTGGAATTTTTCACCTATGGACCTGAAGCTGCCCTATGAAACAGTTATAGAAAATGTCCATCTCAGTGACAGCCTTATGGTGCTCGGTTATAAAATCAGAGAAAAATTTCATAGAAAATGAAATTTTTCTAATCACAGCTTGTTCAGTGTCTCATAAAATTCCGGATATACGATATCAACTGCTTGTGTCTTTCTGATCATGGTCTCGCCTTCCGCTGCGAGGCCCGCGACAGATAAGGCCATTGCAAGAGAGTGATTGTTGTCGCTATCGACAATGGTGCCCCTCAGCGCACCTTTTCCTTCTATTAAAAGCCCGTCTTCGGATTCGGTTAATTTTGCGCCCATTTTTGAGAGCTCCATCGAGATGGCTTTAATTTTTCCGGACTCTTTAATTTTAAAGCCTGACAATCCGGTTATTTCTGTTGTCCCCTGAGCAAACGCCGCTGCGACAATAATGACAAGCAGTTCGTCGATAAGACCGGGAATGAGAGACCTGTCGATTTTAGTACAGGACAGAGGTGAAGCTACGGCTCGGATGTCGGCCACAGGTTCATTGCTTATTGTTCGCTCGTTCAGGAATTCGATCTTTGCCCCCATGGATTTGAATACGTCAATAAAGCTTGTTCTGGTCGGGTTGATACCGACATTTTTAATGATGATGTCGGAATTTGGTACAAGAAGGGCGGCTGTAATAAAATAAGCAGCGATTGAAATATCGCCCGGAACGGATACATGCCGGGCATAGAGGTTTTCAACCGAATGGCTGACCACCTGAAGGCTATTGGTTTTAATATCTGCCCCGAAATAATTGAGCATCAATTCCGTATGGTCTCTTGATTTCACAGCTTCTCTGACAACAGTATCCCCATCGGCATACAGCCCTGCAAATAGCAACGACGATTTGATGTGTGTCTCAAGGTCTGACAGTTCAAGTTCAGTACCCTTCAGACGCGATGGCGCAATATACAGCGGGCATAGATTGCCGTCTTCCTTTCCCGAGATTCCCGCACCCATTTGCCTCAGGTAATGTACGACCTTTCCAATAGGCTTTTTCATAGCATAATCGTTTCTGATTATATTGGAAGGGAAAGTCTGTCCGCATAGCACACCAAGAAGCAGTCTGATGGCTGTACCCGAACGGCCTGAATTCAGCGGTGAGGCGGGCGCCTTCAGGCCGAAGAGTCCTTTTCCCTGCACCCGTACCTTACTGTCCTGCAGTATTTCGATACCGACCTGCATTTTCCGGAAGCATTCTATCGTACTTATACAGTCTTCACCCAGCAGGAAATTGTCAATTTCTGTAGTGCCTCTGGCCAGAGCCCCGGTAACGATCGCCCTGTGGGATATGGATTTATCACCCGGAACTGTAAGCTCTCCTCTTAGTGTGCTTCTGTTTTCTACTAACACGCGCTTCCCCCCTGATTCTGTATTACACAAATGTGCCATTGATGCGGCTATGATCTTACAGCATTATCTGTTTTTATACACTTTATACCCTGTATTCATCAGTAAGTCAAAGGCAATATTTACACTGCTGCTGTCAGTGAAGGTAATTATCAGACAGCCCTGCTCAAATTCTCTGCTGTTTGCAACATTGATGTTTTTTATATTAATATCATTAGAGCCCAGCAATGTTGCGATCTCACCGATAATACCAGGTCTGTCCTGTACATCAACAACGAGCTTAAATACCGGCTGTATCAGACCCTGCATCTGATCTGATATAGTTTGCCTGAACTGTCCGGCTCCCTGAAAAAAGTTGTATACTTTATCTGAATCGCCACTCTTGAGCGTTTCTGAAAAATCGTCGAGTGTCTTTCCGAATTGTTCCAGCAGCTCCAGCAGGCGTTCTTTATTACTAAAGACAATATTTTCCCACATTACAGGGTTCGAGGATGCTATTCTGGTTATATCCCTGAAACCTCCGGCTGCCAGAGCCCGCATCCTGCCGGCGCTTTTATCCAGATCTCTTACCAGATTTACAAGAGCCGCAGCAATCACATGGGGAAGGTGACTGATGCCTCCGGCAGCCGTATCGTGCTCTCTGGCAGACATAACAAGAGGGATGGCTCCGATACCCTTTACGATTGCCGACAGTGTCTCCAAAGCTTCCGCTGTGGTCGATGCACTGGGAGTCAATACATAATATGCATTCTCGAATAAATGTGCATAGCTGTTGGCAAAGCCCGATCTTTCCGTTCCGGCCATAGGATGTCCGCCGATGAAACAGGGAGGATTCGACAGCTCATCGACCTGCCGGATAATTTCTTCCTTTGTACTGCCTACATCAGTAATAATGCACGTGCTTTTTATATGCGGCGCCAATTCGGCAATATATCCAAAAGTTTGCTTTACCGGCGTGCAAAGAAAAATAATGTCGGAGGAGGTTACGCTGCTGTCCGCGACAGTGACCCCCCGAGCAATAATCCCCTGACCGAGAGCCAGATCCAGAGCCTGTCTGTCCGTATCAACGGCTGTAATGCTACAGACGCCTAACTTATCATGCAGCGCTTTGGCAAGAGATCCGCCTATCAGTCCCAACCCGATAATTGCAATTTTAGCCTTGTCCATTTATAAACTCTCTGCCTACTATTTCGGCAATCCTTCCGATATCATTACATAAACTGAAAAAAGCTTCAGGCGAAAGCTGTTGAGCTGCGTCAGACAGCGCGCACCTGGGATTTGGATGAACCTCAATGATCAGGCCGTCTGCGCCTGCTGCGATGGCTGCTCTGGAAAGAGAAAGAATGTATTGCTCCCTTCCGGCCGCATGGCTTGGGTCTACTATAATCGGTAGATGGCTGTTCGCCTTGACTACAGGAATTGCACTTATATCAAGCGTATTTCTTGTGGCAGTTTCAAATGTACGGATGCCGCGTTCGCAAAGCACTACATTATAATTGCCTTCACTCATTATATATTCTGCAGCATTAAGCCATTCATCTATTGTGGTCGCGGAGCCTCTCTTGAAGAGGACCGGCTTTCCTGAGCGTCCGACTTCTCTGAGGAGATGAAAGTTCTGTGAATTGCGGGCGCCAATCTGGAACATGTCTACATATCCGGATGCAATTTCAACGGAATACTCGCTGATAACCTCTGTTATCGTCAGTAACCCGGTGGCTTCACCGGCTTCCCTGAGCATCTTAAGTCCTTCCTCTTCAAGACCCTGGAAGGAGTATGGGGAGGTCCTTGGCTTGAATGCTCCCCCTCTTAAAAACCTTGCTCCAGCTTTCTTTACCGCCTTTGCGGCAGAATGGATCTGCTCGCTTGACTCGATTGCGCAAGGACCGGCCATCATGACCAATTCCTTCCCGCCGATTTTGACGCCGTTTATTTCAATAACACTGGGCTCGGGCCTAAAGGTCTTGCCCGCAAGCTTATAGCTTTCCATGATCGGCACGAGCTTGTCGACACCCTGCATCAGCTCCAGCGGGATATCGCTGAGCAGTCTCTTGTCTCCGATGACGCCGATAATGGTTCTTTCGGTTCCTTTTGAAATGTGGACGCCAAGTCCGGCATTTTCCAGCACCCTGGACACTTCCCGGACTTCGGAGTCCTGTGTTCCCGGTTTCATTACAATAATCATAGTTCTCTTCCCTTCTACCGTTTTTCGATGTTAATACTACTGTCTGGTTCTATTTTCTCCATTCTGCTGTTCTGCGAACCGCGCCCTCCGGTTGAATACATTATTGGCAGGGCGTGTTTGATATAAATTTACAATGATATACAGCGATTGTCAAGAAAAAGCAGCTGCAAGAAAATCCTTGAACTGGCCTTAATGTGTGTTATAATATAGATTGTGTCTTAATAACCGTAATTCATGAATGACCTTCCTATTTATAGGAATGATATTATAAGTCTGTAATAATACAAGGGGGAATTCATATGAAAGACTATACCGTGGATAAGCTCCGAAACGTGTGCCTGATGTCACATGGCGGAGCTGGAAAAACAACGCTGGCAGAAGCAATGTTATTCAACACAGGAGTACTTGACAGATTCGGTAAGGTAAATGACGGCAATACGACAACAGATTATGACCCGGAAGAAATTAAAAGAAAAATCACGATCAGTACGGCATTGGCTCCATGTGAATGGAAGGATTGCAAGATCAATGTGATCGACACCCCCGGCTATTTTGACTTTGTAGGTGAAGTCAGACAGGGCATAAGGGTTTCGGATGCTGCCGTTATACTGCTTCCTGCAAAAGGCGGAGTTGCGGTGGGAACGGAAAAATCCTGGGCATATGCAAAAGAACAAGGTATTCCAAAGATGTTTTTCATCAATAAAATGGATGAAGAAAATGCGAATTTTAATGAGGTTTTGGGACAGCTGACCGATACATTCGGCAAAAGCGTTATTCCATTCCAGCTTCCTATTATTGAGGGGGAAAAGTTTACAGGTTTTGTTGATGTTCTTGGAATGACTGCGAAAAAATTCGACAAGGATAAACTGGTTGACACAGCGATTCCTGCCGGTTTAAATGATAAGATTTCGGAAATAAAGGACGCACTGAATGAAGCTATTGCTGAAACCAGCGAAGAACTTATGGAAAAATTCTTCGGCGGCGAAGAATTCAGTGCCGAGGATATTAAAAACGGTCTTTCTCTCGGTATCAGTGATGGCTCCATCGTTCCCGTTCTCTGCGGATCCGCTCTTTTGAATCAAGGCATTCAGACATTGATGGATGCGATTCTTACCTATCTGCCGTCCCCGGCATTAAAGCCGGTAATCAAGGCTAAAAAGCCAGGGACTGATACGGTTGTTGAACTGAGGAACGCACCTGACGAAAGCATGTCGGCGCTTGTATTCAAGACCATTGCTGACCCGTTTGTCGGCAGGATATCTATTTTCAGAGTCTATTCAGGCACAATGAAATCCGATTCCGTAGTTTTGAACACCAACTCCGAAAAAACGGAAAAGACCGCACAGATATTTATGTTAAGAGGAAAGAAACAGCTTCCTGTCGACAAGATCATTGCCGGCGATATCGGAGCTGTTGCAAAGCTGCAGTATACCGTCACAAACGACACCCTGTGCGATCAGACAAAACCGGTCGAACTGGATAAGATCGAATTCCCGGAACCTGCACTTTCGCTGGCAGTTGAACCAAAAGCCAAGGGCGACGAGGAAAAGATCAATTCCGGACTTGTAAGGCTTCAGGATGAAGATCCTACATTTAAGGTCACTACGAATACCGAGACCCATCAGACAGTTATATCAGGCGTTGGAGAGCAGCATCTGGATGTTATCGTCAGTAAGCTGAAGGCCAAATTCGGTGTTTCCGTCAATCTGGTCGACCCGAAGGTTCCATACAGGGAAACCATCAAAAAGAAGATCAAGGTGGAAGGAAAGCATAAGAAGCAGTCCGGCGGACATGGCCAGTATGGGCATGTTTGGATCGAATTTGAACATGGTGAAGAGGAAGACCTTGTATTTGAAGAAAAGATCTTTGGCGGCTCTGTGCCGAAGCAATATCATCCGGCTGTTGAAAAGGGTCTGCGCGAGGCAATTCCGCACGGCGTACTTGCCGGTTATCCGGTCGTTAACCTGAAGGCAACGCTGGTGGATGGATCCTACCATGATGTTGACTCTTCTGAAATGGCGTTTAAAATAGCCGCTCGTCTTGCATACAAAAAGGGTCTTCCAATGGCTGCCCCGGTATTGCTTGAGCCCATCAGCCGCGTAGAGGTCTATATTCCGGACAGCTACATGGGAGATATCATAGGCGACCTGAACAAAAGAAGAGGAAGGATTCTGGGCATGAACCCCTATGAGGGAGGATTGCAGCAGGTTGTCGCAGATGTTCCTTCTGCGGAGATGTTTAAGTATGCAAACGATCTCAGATCCATGACCCAGGGAAGAGGCTCCTTCAGGCAGTATTTTGACAGATATGAGGAGGCGCCGGCCAATGTGGCTCAGAAGGTCATAGAGGAAGCAAAGAAGGATATGACTGAGGAAGCTGACGACGAATAAAATGAAATTCAACCGATCATAAACAAAAGGTGAGGCCCGCAGGTTATAAATGCCTGCGGGTCCCTGTTTTTGTTCGTCCGATCTGTTATGGATGTCCTGTATGGAACTTTACCTCGAAATATCCGTCTGTATATCTGTGACCCGATAAATATAGAAAAGGGTAGAGGAGGTAATAAAATGCAAAAAAGGATTATCGGC
Source organism: Bacillota bacterium (assembly GCA_023435745.1). GTDB lineage: Bacteria > Bacillota > Clostridia > Acetivibrionales > DTU013 > JAEYRF01. Next base: position 24,703 of record JAEZMD010000020.1, read on the forward strand.
ATTATTCTGGCGGCAATATTGGTGGTCAGTGTTTTCACCGGGTGCGGCAGCTCCAAGTCATCGAATACCGCTGCTTCTCAGGAAGCACCCAGGGCTGAGGCTGCGGGTGATATGGCAAATTACTCAGTGGCCGGCAAAGCCGATTATGGCGGTATGATAGAAAGTGAAGAGGCGCCCGCACAAGAACCGGAGGCGGATTCATTGGCCGGAAGCGGAAGCAGCGGCTCAACAGCGGACGTTTCCAATGCCATTCTTGCGGAGAGAAAAATCATCCGCAGCGCAAATCTGACAATCGAGGTAGAGGATTTTGATTCCGCCTTCAGCAACATTGAATCCATTATTCTCGGAATCGGTTTCATTCAGGAAACAAATATCGATACGGAACGGGTCTATGTGGATGAGAAGCAGGTGCTCGTAAAAAACGGCGCTATCGTGCTGCGGGTTGATAAAACAAAATTTGACTCAGTAATCGGCAAATTGAGGGGCATCGGAGATGTTTTCAATTACACCACCAACGGGCAGGATGTTACGGATCAATATGTGGATGTGGAATCCAGACTCAGACTCCTCAAGATGGAACAGGCCAAGCTGGAGTCATATCTTGCAAAAATCGACGACCTCGACAAAATTTTTCAGGCAGAGAGCAAGCTTACGGATATCAGGTATCAAATAGAAAGCCTTACGGGTAATTTGAACAAGCTGAGCTCTCTGGTAGATCTTGCGACGATCACGATCAATATGAACGAAAGACGCCCCGATTACCAGCCAAAGCCGGAAAGCTACGGGGATAAGCTGCTGAACAGCCTTAAGGAAAGCCTGTTTCAGGTAGTGGAGTTCCTTGGCGATCTGCTGATCTTTATCGTGGCAGCAGTACCCGTACTGATCCTTCTGGGACTGTTCATCCTGCTTGGTGTGTTTATATTCAGGCGAATCCCGAAAAAACGAAAGGATGATGCGTCTGTTGCAAAAACGGATACCGATGTGAAGTGAAATGCGCCAAAACGGCGATACCCGGCGGTTTGATCTGCCGGGTATTTTTACATGGTTTGCTTTTGTATAATAAAAAATAAGATTGTGAAAAATTTAAAGGGACAAAAAATGCTTGATAAAATGAACGCAGTATTTTATAATATATTTGAAAGTCAAAGATAGTCAAAATCAATAAAAGCCCAATGCGGGAAGAAGGGAGTGAGCGCATATGGCCAGAATGAGTGATATTATCGAAGCTTTTTTGAAGCAGATGATAAATGATACTAACGGAACTATTGAGATACAGCGTAATGAACTGGCAAACCATTTTAATTGCGTACCCTCTCAGATAAACTATGTGATAGATACCAGATTCACTACCGAGAGAGGCTACTACGTTGAAAGCAGGCGCGGCGGCGGGGGAAATATCCGCATCAGGAGAGTTAATATCAACAGGCCGGGAAATTATCTGATGCATATTGTCAGCTCAATGGGCTATAGTATATCTCAGCAGTCTGCAGAGGTATTCATAAACAACTTTGTCGATTACGAGGTCATCAGCGAGAGAGAAGGACTGATTCTGAAAGCCGCCACAAGCGATAAAGTGCTGGGAAGGATACCGATGCCGGAAAGGGATACGCTCAGGGCGGACATGCTAAAAAACATGCTGACCAGTCTGATGGTGTAACAAAGCGAATGTTTGCATAAAGTATAAAGGGGTAACAATTAAAACGGAATTTATGTCGGGCAGAGGTGATAACTATGATGTGCCAGCAGTGTCAAAAAAGAGAGGCTAATGTGCATTTTACACAAATAATAAACGGGAACAAGGTTGAAATGTACCTGTGTAGTCAATGCGCAGATAAAAAGGGTCAGTTAGCATTCAGCCCGCAGCTAAACCTGGCTGACTTTCTCTGGGGTATTCCGAAATTCGCTGGGAATGACAGCTATACACAAATCGAACAGCCCAAAAGGCTCCAATGTGATGTTTGCGGGATGAGCTTTGATGATTTCAGAAAGACAGGGAAGCTGGGATGTGCCAATTGTTACAAGGTATTCAGGGAAAATTTGAACCCCATCCTTAGAAGACTCCATGGAAATACCGAGCATACAGGGAAAGTGCCGGGCAAGATTTCACAATGCATTAAATATTCCGATGAACTGGAGAAGCTGAAGGCTGAATTAGCAGAAGCCATCGGCAAGGAAGAATACGAAAAGGCCGCTGGACTGAGAGACCGCATAAGAGGCCTGGAGGGCGCCGACAATAAATGTGGAGGTGTCATATGAACAAGAAGCCTGTTCAATCAGTTCCGGAGGCTGATGTAGCTATCAGCAGCAGAATCAGGCTGGCTCGGAATCTTGCGGCCTTCCCGTTCACAACGAAAATGACCCGGGAGCAGAGTGCGGAGGTATCGGCAAGAGTTAAGGATGCGCTGTTTAGCGGCAAAGGCGCCGGAAAGCAGGCGCTTTCCTATATTGAGCTGCAATCGTTAACACCGCTGGATAGGCAGCTGCTTGCAGAAAAGCATCTGATCAGTCCGGAATTCGCGCAGGGTAATATCCATAGAGCTGTGATTCTCAGTAAGGATGAAAGAATCAGCGTTATGGTAAATGAGGAGGATCATCTGAGACTGCAATGTATTTTCCCCGGAATGCAGATCAAGGAAGCTTGGAGGCTTTGCGACAAGCTGGATAAAAAGCTGGAGGAGAAGCTGGATTTTGCGTTCGATAAGAGCATTGGATATCTTACCTGTTGTCCGACAAATACCGGTACCGGGATCAGAGCTTCGGTAATGCTGCACCTGCCCGCCCTGTCAATGACCGGCTATATCAAAGAGATACTGGAAACCTGCAGCAAGATTGGCGTTGCTGTCAGAGGGGCTTATGGAGAGAATACCGAAGCGTCTGGGAATCTGTTCCAGATATCGAACCAGGTAACATTAGGGCAGACAGAGGAAGAGATCGTCTCAGGGATTATTAATATCATCTCACAAATATCCGAACAGGAACGGATTTTGAGAACTGAATTATATAAACAGAACCCGTTGCGGTTTGAAGATATGATATTCAGATCGCTGGGAATTTTGACAAATGCCAGGATCATATCTGCCGAGGAGAGCCTGAAATTGCTTTCCGACGTACGTCTGGGAGCTGTAATGGGTTTTTTGGAGGGCATGGATTCTGATAAGCTGACAAATATGATGCAGATGATACAGCCGGCATATCTGCAGAAGCTTTCGGGAGGAGAGCTCAGACCGGATATGAGGGATCAGAAGCGTGCTGAATTAATCAGGACGCATCTTGGAGAGAATATATAGGATGTTAGCGCCCCTGAGGCGCGAATTTCCTTTTAAACATTCATAGGAGTGGGAGTGATGAAGCATGTATGGAAGATTTACGCAGAAAGCTGAAAGAGCTATAAATTTGTCCCAGGAATCCGCAATGCAGCTCGGCCACAGTTATGTGGGAACGGAGCATCTGCTGCTTGGCCTCCTTCGGGAAGGTACAGGCGTGGCGGCAAGAGTCATGCAGGGACAGGGAGTAACAGAGGAGAAGGTTCTCAGGGAAATAGATGAATTGATCGGCCGTGGTGAAAACGACTCAAAACAGCCGCTGGACTTCACTCCAAGGACAAAAAGGGTGCTTGAGATCAGCTTGATCGAAGCCAGAAGGCTTGGGCATAGCTACATCGGAACTGAACACCTTATTTTGGGTATTATGAAAGAAGGAGAGAGCGTTGCTGTTCGCATACTCGCAGATCTTGGCGTCGACCCTCAGAAAATGTTTAATGATCTGGTAAGGATGCTCAATGAAGAGGCTCCTGTTGCCGGTGGCGAACCTAAAAACAAATCGAATCAGACGAATACGCCTACCTTGAATCAATTCGGAAGAGATCTGACAGAAATGGCCAGGGAAGCCAAATTTGATCCGATTGTCGGGCGGGATAAGGAAATTGAGAGGGTCATTCAGATCCTCAGCCGGCGGACGAAAAACAATCCGTGTCTCATCGGTGAGCCCGGTGTCGGTAAGACAGCCATAGCCGAAGGGCTTGCGCAGAAAATCGTCGAGGGGAATATTCCAGAAATGCTGAAGGACAAAAGAGTGTTTACATTGGATATTTCCTCAATGGTCGCAGGCGCAAAATACAGGGGTGAATTTGAGGAAAGACTGAAAAAGGCCATGGACGAAGTCAGAAAGGCCGGAAACGTGATCCTTTTCATTGATGAGATGCACACAATTATCGGAGCAGGCGCTGCTGAGGGAGCCATTGACGCCTCCAATATCCTAAAACCTGCATTGGCCAGAGGAGAGATCCAGGTCATCGGGGCAACTACACTCAACGAATATCGCAAGCATGTAGAGAAGGACGCGGCTCTGGAGCGCAGGTTCCAGCCGATCACAGTCGGCGAGCCATCGCAGGAGGAGACGATCGACATCCTGAAAGGTATTCGTGACAAGTATGAAGCCCACCACCGGGTAAAAATTACGGACGGTGCACTGGAAGCGGCTGCGAAGCTTTCTGCCAGGTATATTTCGGACAGATATCTGCCGGATAAGGCGATTGATCTGATCGATGAAGCCGCCTCCAAGGTTAGGCTGAAGGCATTCACGGCTCCGTCGGATGTTAAACAGATGGAGGAAGAGCTGGAAAAGCTGTCAAAGGAAAAGGAAGACGCTATTCGAAGCCAGGAGTTTGAAAAAGCCGCAGGGATCAGGGATAAGGAGCGCAGGCTCAAGGCTGAGCATGAGAAAATTAAGGGCGACTGGTACCAGAAAAACCAGACCAGGACGGATGCAGTTACAGAGGATGAGATTGCTGACATCGTGGCAAGCTGGACAGGTATTCCTGTGAAGCGTTTGGCAGAGGAGGAGTCTGAGAGGCTGATGAAGCTGGAGGATGTGCTCCACGAAAGAGTAATTGGCCAGAATGAAGCGGTTAAGGCTGTTGCAAAAGCAATCAGAAGAGGAAGGGTTGGCCTGAAGGATCCCAAAAGACCGATTGGCTCATTTATATTCCTTGGACCGACAGGCGTTGGTAAAACAGAGCTCAGCAAGGCATTAGCCGAAGCGATGTTTGGCAATGAGAATGCGATGATACGGATTGACATGTCCGAATATATGGAAAAGTTCGCTGTGTCCAGGCTGGTTGGTTCACCTCCTGGCTATGTGGGATATGACGAAGGCGGGCAGCTTACAGAAAAGGTCAGAAGGAAGCCATATTCTGTATTGCTGTTTGATGAAATCGAAAAAGCCCATCCGGATGTTTTCAATATATTGCTGCAGATACTGGAAGACGGGCGGTTGACGGATTCTCAGGGCAGGGTTGTCGACTTCAGAAACACCGTAATTATTATGACCTCAAATGTAGGCGGCAGAATGATCACTGAACCGAAGCGCCTGGGATTTGCAGCAGGTGGTGATACGGCCAGGGACTACGAAGATATGAAGAGCAATGTAATGAATGAATTGAAAAAGATGTTTCGCCCTGAGTTTCTCAACAGAGTGGACGACATCATCGTATTCCATCCGCTGAATGAGGATAACATCAAAAGTATTGTCGGAATTATGCTGAATGTGCTGGTGAAGCGGCTTGAGCAGAATTCGATTACGCTTGAGATCAGTGATGAGTCCAAGGACTATTTGGCAAAAAAAGGATATGACCCTGTATTTGGAGCCAGACCGCTTAGAAGATCGATACAGAGCATGATAGAGGATAAGCTTGCCGAAGAAATGCTTGAAGGTCAGGTGAAGGCAGGCGATACCGTCAGTGTGGAGCTTGAGGAGGATAAGCTGGTATTTAAGGTAAAAAAAGCAATTAAACAGTAAATGCTAGTGTATCATTGTACCTTTGCATCATTTTTCATGATATACATTTCATGATCTGCTTTGCTAAGGAGCTGTTTTTCGTCACTGCCATCGTCAGGGAATATGCTGATTCCGATACTGGCCCGGATGCGCACGGGATTACCTTCTATAATGATAGGCTCACCGACAGACTCTCTTATTTTGTTGGCGACTACCTCTGCTTTGCTGCGGTCGTTGATGTCGGTGAGCAGCAAAGTGAATTCATCCCCGCCCATCCTGGCGACAGTGTCGATTTCTCTCAGGATATCCTTCAACCTGCCGGCAACCTCCTTTAGGAGGAAATCTCCTGCTTCGTGTCCATAATTGTCGTTAATTAGCTTGAAGCCATCCAGATCAAGAAAAAGGATCGCAGCTTTATTGCCGGTGCGCAGCGATCTCTCAAGCTCAATATGAAGCCTTTCATAAAAAGCCTTTCTGTTGGAAAGCCCGGTCAATGCGTCGTGATAGGCCAGATAAGAGATTTGTTCCTCCGCCTTTTTTCGATCCGTAATGTCTATGATTATGGAAATAATCATTTTTCTTCCGTTCATGACCAGATTGGTTGCACGAACCTCTACATCCCTCCATTGACTGTTTGCTGCCATATGTCGCAAATGAAAGACATTCTGACTCCCGGAATCCAGACATGAAATCAATTCCCTCTCCTGCTCATCAGTTAGGCCGTTTATCTCGGTGACCTTCCTATTGATGCATTCCTCCTTGGTATATCCATAGTAATCCCTTGCGGTCTTGTTCATATCTACTATTTCGAGAGTTTCACTGTCCAGCAGATACATAGCGGCAGAGTTCTTGCTGAAGATATCCTTGAAGCGTTTTTCACTGTGGTATAGCTTTTCCAGCGTAGCCTTGTTCTCAGCGATTTGTTTTTCCAGCTGTTTTGTCAGGCGATTATCATGTCCAAGCAGTACAATCCCATCAGACATCCCCTGCTTGTCGCTGATCAAGGGCAGACAGGAAACCTGTACCGGCAGGGATTCTCCCTGCCGAGTGAGAAAGGAGATCTCATTATACCTGCATGTGGCGGGAGATCTTTTATCACCCAGCAGGTCTTGTATAACAGTTTCATCCTGTATAATGAAGCGGACGGATTGATTTAATAACTCGTTTGCCTGATACCCAAGCAGCCTTTCAGTGCTCTTGCTTACCTTTCGGATATTCCCGTCGAATGTAAGTATAACAGCCAAATCCATCATTTCAGAAAAAATCGTATCGTTCAATATCTGCGGAGATAAATTGGAAGGTCTGTATAACCGTATGACGTAATAAGCACCTAGTACCAAAAAAAGCAGGAATGCAAATAAAGATAGTGCAGACAATAGGTTCATCATAGTATCATCTCCTAATACAGACCACATTGCTGACAAAAATGGAACATTTGAGGGTCTGCGTTGACTGTATATCTGAATTTTATACCACAGTAGCTTCTGTCAGAAACAGTCTTTAGGATAATGTGTTAAATAATGAGTCCTATCAGTAATACCGCTAATGATCGATCCAGGAAATATTTGAGAACTGTCCCTATTTACTTTTGAGAACTGTCCCTATCTACTGGTATCTGGATGCTTCCGGGGGATTGAGCGGGCTCTGCGGTTTTTCGAGGTCCTCTATGGTTATTTCACGGGTGTGCATGGTATGATTCCAGGTCTTGTTGTCTTTGCTGAGAAAGCCCTGGACCGTAATGGGCACCCAGGTGAGGCAGTAGAACGGGTATATGAAGAACCCCAAAAGCACCCGCAGATCAAACTTATTCTCGGAAAGCACTACCAGAGGGCCATATAAAAACTGCATCACGACAAATACATACCACATCGCCGTGGGAAAGATGTACTGCATCGTATAGAACGGCGCTTCAGGATAAAAGGATTGGATCCAGAGCATGACTGAAATTAGACCGATAAAAAGAAAACGGATTGGCTGAAAAAGGTATACGGCACAATCAAAAACAGCAAGATTACCTTCCTTGAAGGCTTTTTTCAGCAGCGGCAGGAGATACCTTCCGGCACAGTCCGCGTGCCCCTGCATCCACCTTTTCCTCTGCCGCCAGGATTGCCTGAGTGTCAGAGGCTTTTCGTCATAAACTATGGCATCGTGTGCCCACGCGACCTTCATTCCGTTCATAGCTAGCTTCATTGTAAATTCAAGGTCTTCAGTCAGACAGGTAGCGCCCCAGCCGATTTTTTTCAACACCGACAGTTCAACACAAAAACCGGTTCCGCACAATCCGCAGCTAAGTCCCAGATTGAAACGGGGGAGCTGGAAGGTTCGGTTTGACAACCAGAATGCTATGGAATAGGAGAAGGTGATCCATGAGTCGAAGGGATTTTTACTGTCAATATACCCCTGAACGACCTGATGCCCGTTGCAAAGCTGCCTGTTCATCTCATAAAGATAATTTGAAGAAACCAGATTATCGGCGTCGAATACACTGATGACATCGTATTGGTCGCCTATGCCTTCAATGATTTTAAAGATCCATTCCAAAGCGTGACCCTTGCCTGTCTTTTCCAAATCATAACGCTTGTACACCAATGCGCCGTGCTTTCTTGCAACGACTGCCGTCCTGTCGGTACAATTGTCCGCTACAACAAATATGTCATACAGTTCACGAGGATAATTCTGGTTCACAAGACTGTCAATTACGTGACCAATTACCAGCTCTTCGTTATGAGCGGCAATCACAAGTGCGAATCTTTTGCATGGGGCGCACTCCCGAAGTTTTTGCCTGCGTCGTCCCCATCCGGCCATTGAAATCCCGAAAAAATAACAGCCGCTGACTAAGACAAATACCTGGATTAACATGGAGCTGTGCAGGATCAAATTTTGAATAATACTATTCATGAAAGACCTCCATCGTTGCGGTTGCTATTATTTTGTACTTTTCATCCAAAAATATTTATTTCCAGAAAAAAAGTTGTGAATGTGACCACTCAGACAGCGTTGCCGCTATATGAGTAGTCACTGCAAATAATCAAGCAAGCTTTTTATATTGTTGCTGTGGTTTCCCGCGGTGTGTTAAAATGAGGATGGCGTTACAGGGGATAGCTTAACGGAGGGCAGAGTATTGAAACCATATATCAACAGCATGATAGCAGGAAACTCAAGGTTGCTCGGGTGCATCGATCAGAGAGGGGAGCTTGTAAGATTATACTGGCCTGACATTGACTACTTACAGCATATTGACAGGCTGAATGTGGGAGTGATCTGCCCCGAATTGTGGCAGGGAGCTTCCTGGCTGGATTCGGAAGAGTGGCAGGTAAAGCAGTATTACATAAATGACACAAATATAGCTGTCTCAGAATTTACTCGCGCTGATAGCGGGATTGTCATCCGACAGTCCGATTTTGCATTACCTGACAGCGATGTCTTTTGCAGAAGCTATGAGGTTAAAAATATGAGCGGTTCCCGATTGACTGTCAGCTTTGCGGTATTTTCCTCAGCCATTTCCTCCACGCCTAACTCAGCAAGCGTTCTATTTGATACAAGGCTTTCCGCACTGATCCATTATAAGCACGGCTATTATTATTCTCTGTCCTCATCAGCAACGGTAATGCAGTATCAGCTGGGCGGAGGTTCAAAAGAAAATGCAGGCTGCGGACAGCTTTGCGGCAATGACATTATCGGCATGATGAAAGAGGGGGCTCTGATTTGGGAGAGTACAGTATTAGAAAGCGGTGCAGTGAAGCATTTCGGACTTCAGCTTTGTTTTGCCCGTGACCTGAAGTCTCTCAAGACACTGATCCTTGAGCATGATAATAATGATGTGAGAGAAGAGCTGTGGCGGACAAAGGTTTTTTGGCATAGTTACCTTGAAGGTCTGAGGCAGGTCAACACGGGAAATGCCGGGATCGATGCGTTATACAGGCGTTCGTTGCTGGTATTTGCACTGATGACAAACAAGAAAACCGGCGCAATTCTGGCTGCTCCGGAGGTTGATGAGGAATTTACCAGATGCGGCAGGTATTCCTATTGCTGGGGAAGGGATGCGGCCTTTATCGCGGATGCCCTTGATAAATGCGGTCTGTCTGAGGATGTGGAACGCTTTTACCGGTGGACGGCTATGGTACAGGATGATGATGGAAGCTGGCAGCAAAGATTTTATACGGACGGCAACCTGGCGCCGTCCTGGGGGCTGCAGGTAGATGAAAGCGGCTCGATTATCCGGGGGATACTAAAGCATTATGAAAACACGGGAAATATTCAGTTCCTCAGGGATATGTGGCCATCTGTTAAAAAAGGCATAGGATTCATGTTGAGTTTTTTGGACGCTGAAACAGGATTGCCGTGGCTGAGCTTTGACCTCTGGGAGGAAAGATTGGGAGAACACGCGTATTCCAGTGCTGCAGTGTGTGCCGGTATCGAGGCAGGCGCGGCCATAGCAGAAATTCTTGCAAATAAGGACGGAGCGAAAATTGAGGCCGGCGGAGCGCCGATAGATGAAAAGTCAGTATCGGCGTCGAAGGTACTGACGGTATCGGAAGACGCGATTCCAACACCGACAGAACTGACATCTACGGCTGAAGCTTGGGAAAAAGCCGCCGCAGACCTTCGCAAGTCGATAGAAAGAAGCTTCTGGCACCCTGAGTGGAACCGTTTTGTCAGAAGCATCCGTGTAAAGCTGAACGGCTGGGGAGAAGAGCATACTGACGCTAAGGTTTGGCTGAAGACAAATGACAGAAGTATTTGCAGAGATTATTCTCTGGTGGACGGTTCATTGGATATCAGCCTGCTGGGATTGTCTGTTCCGTTTGGCATATATCCTGCTGAGGATCCGCGAATGGTCAGTACGGCACAGATTGTTGAACAGCAACTGGGAATTCACCAGGCAGGCGGTTTGATGAGGTATGAATATGACGGTTATATCGGCGGAAATCCATGGGTACTGGCAACGCTCTGGGCAGCATTGTATCATATAGAAGGGAAATCCTATAAAAAAGCACTGGACTATCTGAATTGGGCTGTAAGGAGTGCTACAGAGCAGGGACTTTTACCAGAGCAGGTCGACAAGGATACAGGGAAGCCGGCATGGGTCATTCCGCTTACATGGTCTCACGCAATGTTCATTCTTGTGCTGGATGGGCTGATTGCTGCAGGGGAGCTGTAAAAAAGCAAGTTCATACGGGTGAAAGCATTAATGAAGTTTTGGAGGAGATATGGCAAAGAGTAAAACAGTTTTCATCTGCCAGGAATGTGGATATGAATCATCCGGGTGGCTTGGGAAATGTCCGGCCTGCATGCAATGGAACACTTTTGTGGAGGAGCGGCAGGAACCTGCGGCAAAGGCGGTTGCAGGACAGGAGGGGAAAATAAAACCGGTCAGCCTTGGAGAGATCAGATCCGGAAATGAGGAACGCAGTCTGACCGGGATGAAGGAGCTGGACCGTGTGCTTGGAGGCGGGATTGTTAAAGGTTCCCTGATTCTTGTAGGCGGAGATCCCGGAATCGGAAAATCTACTCTGCTGCTGCAGCTCTGCAATACGGTACATATGGGCTCGAAGCTATTGTATGTCTCCGGAGAGGAATCCGTAGGGCAGATCAAGCTCAGAGCGGACAGATTGAAGGTGACGCGTGCGGATTTATTCATCGCGTCTGCAGCCAGCTATGAGTCCATTGCCGCATTGGTGGATACGGAAAAGCCCGGACTGGTTATCATAGATTCCATCCAGACCATGTATACCGACGCCATTACCTCAGCGCCCGGAAGTGTCAGCCAGGTCAGGGAGGTCACGGCCGCACTGATGAAGCTTGCAAAGAGCAGCGGGATCACAGTGATGATTGTCGGTCATGTGACCAAGGAGGGCGCTATAGCAGGACCGAGGGTACTTGAGCATATGGTCGACACGGTTCTTTACTTTGAGGGGGACAGGCATCTCAGCTTTCGTATTTTGAGGGCGGTTAAAAATAGATTTGGCTCGACTAATGAAATTGGGATATTTGAAATGCGGGATTCGGGGCTTGCAGAGATATCCAACCCCTCAGAAATGATGTTGTCCGGAAGGCCGGGCAGTGTTCCGGGGTCTGTCGTGGTATCGAGCCTTGAGGGTACCAGGCCTATGTTAATAGAAATACAATCCCTTGTTTGCGCGACGAATTTCGGTGTGCCAAGAAGAATGGCGACAGGTATCGATTTCAACAGGCTTACAATGTTGATGGCCGTACTTGAGAAGCGTGTAGGCCTGCAGCTTTATAATTATGATGCTTATGTTAATGTGGTAGGCGGTATCCGTCTCGATGAACCGGCCTGCGATCTGGGGATTGCTGCTGCAGTTGCCTCAAGCTTCAGAAATGTACCCGTAGATGAAGGATGTGTGTTGATAGGCGAGGTTGGACTCACCGGAGAGGTGCGGGCTGTCGGACAGATTGAAAAGAGGATCCTTGAGGCTGTAAGGCTTGGATTCAAGCGTGTTGTCATACCTGATGGGAACATGAAAATGGCGGGACAAATAAAAATTCCCGCCGATGTTTTAATCATTCCTGTGTTAAATATTCAGGATGCTCTGGAGGTCATATTCGACAAAACTATTCCAGGCTGAACTGGCCAAGCATTTTGACCCGTTCCTGTTCTTTAATAATGATATCATAGAGATTCAGGTCAAGCGCGTTGCAGATGGAGGCGATGTAATACAGGTTCTTGCCCATTTCATTTTCGATCTGATCCCTGCAGTTTTCACAAAGCTTGCCGATGACATGGGTATCCATTGCTTCACGGGCTTCTTTAAAACTACTGTCCTCAGGCATTTCCTGTTTTTTTGCGTCGATCCTTATGCACCCGCATTGCGTGACAGCCTTAACAATTGCGCGGTTGACCCTTGCATTGGAGTCCTGGCTTTTTGTTATGGAATCAATGATGCTTTTGTTCCTGAAAATCAACTCCTGCACTGTGTATTGAAAATCACCCACAAGCATATCCTTCATTTTGTTCACTCTCCTGATGCATCTCATTTTTCCTGTCATAAATATACGCCGTACAAATTCAACCAGCATTTGCGCACAGGCGTACTCTGCATATTGGAACCGGACACTGCTAAATGTATTAGCATGCTTTTATTATAGATGTTTGGACAACTTCTTGTCAATGCAGGAATCCTTGGTTATTCAGATTTTTCAGGCACATTTTTCCAGAGATATGCAATGAAATTCACGACATGTGCGAATAGTGCTGCCTGCGCCTGAATAGTGACCGAGCAGCCGAATGACAGAATCATTTGCTTTGACAACATTACTGATTTGTAGTATACTAAAATATGTTGGTTCTGCAGAACATCAATGACTTCCTCATAATTATATGTTTGGAAGTATTTTTTTCAATATTTTGCTTAATCGTTCCCGACGAAAGTAAGGCTGATACCTAAGGATTCGCCGAACGATATCTGACAAAAGACAAATCACAGTATTGTGAAATGTATACTTTTTGGGGTGCGTTTGGAGGATTTATTATGTTTAGTGTTGGTGACAAAATAGTTTACCCAATGCATGGAGCCGGAGTGATTGAGTCCATTGAAGAAAGAGAAATACTTGGTCAGAAGCAGGACTATTATGTGGTGAAAATGCCGGTTGGCGATATGAAGGTAATGATACCGACACACAACGTTGAAGGTATAGGTATCAGAGAGGTGATTGAAAGCTGTGATGTGGACAAGGTGTATGAAATCCTCCAGGATCAGAGCATCAATGTCACCAACAACTGGAACAAGCGATACCGCGAAAATATGACAAAAATTAAAACCGGAAATATATATGAAGTAGCGGATGTTGTCAGGATTCTCATGAAGAGGGACCGCGAAAAGGGGCTCTCAACGGGAGAGAGAAAAATGCTCAACAGTGCCAGACAGATTCTTATAAGTGAACTTGTTTTAGCGGAAAACACGAACCAGATAGAGATTGAAACGGTAATCAACGATTTCCTCAGAATTTAGTATTTGACCGAGATTCGGTGGAGAATATTAACCACAGGGGAGTTTGATAGAGTGCTGAACAAAGTCATAAAACTATCATTTGCAACTGTAGGGTGTGTAACAGGGATTACACTGACAAGAACTTTCTTTAGCTATCAGCTGCAGGGCATCGCCCCTGAACTGAAAACTGTAATTTTTGTTGTGGTTGCGGCAGCGCTGGCAGTCGTTTTCTATACCACCGGAAATAAACTGATTGAGATCGTCATGGAATCTCTTGACAAGATGGAATTATTCCTTCAAAAGCTTACCCTTTATGAATTGGCTCTCAGTTCCATCGGCCTTATTGTAGGCTTGGTCATAGCAAATCTCGTTACGATACCGATTAAAGATATAGACATTATAGGGACCCCTATTTCCATAGCGGCGAATATCCTGTTCAGCTGCCTTGGCGTTGCTGTTGCATCTGGTAAGAAGAACGAGGACTTCTTTGATTCGATGAAGAGAAGGGCTGCTGCAGCTAAAAGCTCCGGTGCAAATACAGAGCCTAAAATACTGGATACAAGCGTGATCATTGACGGCAGGATCATAGATATCTGCAGAAGCGGTTTTATTGAAGGTGAATTCATCGTACCCAGCTTTGTACTGGAAGAACTGCGGCATATTGCGGATTCTCAGGATTGTCTCAAGCGTAATCGCGGCAGGCGCGGGCTTGATGTTTTGAATATGCTCCAGAAGGACTTGGAGTTTCCGATGCGGGTGGAAAATGTCGAGGTCGCTTCCGATGCGGAAGTAGACAGCGCTCTGTTAAAGCTGGCTCAAAAGATGGGCGGCAAGGTACTGACCATCGATTTCAATTTGAATAAAGTGGCTAATTTTCAGGGAGTACCTGTATTGAACATCAATGAATTGGCAAATGCGCTGAAGCCTATCGCTCTTCCAGGTGAAGATATGACAGTGCAGGTCATCAAGGACGGGAAGGAAAACGGGCAGGGCGTCGGATATCTTGATGACGGCACGATGATTGTCATAGAAGGCGGCAGGCGGCACATCGGCGAAAATCTTAACGTAACGGTTACGAGTATTCTCCAGACAGCGGCAGGACGCATGATATTTGCCAAACCCAAGTACACTATAGAGAGAGTTATTTAGGAGTCTGCATGCTGACTCCTGGCATCGCTCGCAGCATATATAATTATCCTGCAAAAGTTCGCTAAAAAAACAAACTTTTTCAGGCATAATTGACATTTAAAACTCATCGCAGCGATTTTCATACTTCGAAGGCCTGCGGCTTAGCTGCGATATGCAGTGTATTTGGAAAGACACGGGGTTATCGGCCCCGTTTTTTTATGAAAAATAATCATCAGGGGAAAAGCGGAAATTTTTCAGACTTCAGGAGGAATTCAACCGTATGAATGATAGCGAAAGAGGCTTAACAAGTGTCGTAATCGCGGCAGCCGGAAAGGGGTCGCGAATGGGCATGGAAACAAACAAGCAGTACCTTGAATTGCAGGGGAAACCGGTTTTGGCCGTAACGATACAACGGTTTGAGGATTGTAATCTTATTGACGAGATCATTGTTGTGGCCAATGAAGCGGAAGTGGAATATTGCAGGAAGAATGTGATAGAGCGGTGGGGCTTTAAAAAGGTCAAGGCAGTTGTTACGGGGGGCCCGACACGCCGGCATTCTGTTTATAACGGATTGTGTCAGGTCTCGCCCGCGTGCGGCATTGTGCTGATCCATGATGGCGCAAGGCCATTTGTGGATACACACATTATAGAAGCATGCATCGATGCGGCTGAGTATTATGGTGCCGCAATTGCGGCCGTGCCTGCCAGGGATACTATAAAACGTGCTGACATGGAAGGCTTTGTCGAAGAAACAATTGACAGAAGTAATTTGTGGTATATTCAGACTCCTCAAGCCTTTCGGTTCGGACTGATAATGGATGCGCACATAAGGGCTGAGCAGGACGGGTTTGTCGGGACGGATGACGCAGTGCTGGTTGAGAGACTGGGGCATAAGGTCAGGCTTGTGTCCGGCAAATACACTAATATTAAGATCACTGCCAGAGAAGATCTGATTATGGCGCAGTCAATGGCCAGGATACTCTCTATAAAGGATAAGGGATCTGAAGGATGACTTTTAGTCTTGAATGAAAAAGATTCAGATCTATATGACGGTAACTACGCTGAACACTTGAATTCCAAGGCCTTGCCCGAATGGGGTGAGGCCTTCTCCTGTTGTTGCGGTAATGCCGATGCAATTTTCCGGAATACTCAGCAGCGCAGATAGATTTGCTCTGATTTCAGCGATCTTAGGGGTTATTTTGGGTCTTGCACATTCGATAGAAATGGAAAGATGAATAATCCGGTAGTCGCCAAGGTATTTTAAAGCTTCTCGGAGATATACACTGCTGTCGGTTATCCCCTGTTCCAGACACAGTTTATCGCTAATTTCACCGAGTATATTTACGCAGGTGACACCCGAAATGGCGTTTGTAATCGAGTGAAACAGGACATCCGCATCGCTGTTGCCCTGTAATGGGGGCTCACCCTCGAATATGATTCCGCCAAGCACCAGTTTCTTTTCTGTGTCTTCAAAATCGAATCTGTGACTATCCTGTCCAAATCCTACCTTCATAAACGCAACCCACATTTCCGCCCAGTGGCATATTATCTGCATTGATTATATGCTGCGGGCGGCTATTTGTCAAAAGTGTCTTGACAGTCAGAAAAGGTTGTAATATACTACATCCTAATAAAAAGAAATGCCAAGGGCATTATAATGAAACGTCAATGACGGGAATGCGAAAGGCAAAACCTTTCTTCCCACCCCCGAGATGCAGTTGATGAAACTGCCGTGTGAACTGCGATACAGGTTCAATAAGTTGGGTTTTCCAAATTGGGTGGTACCGCGGATTTGATTCGCCCCTGTATGTTTGCAGGGGCGTTTTGTTTGTTATTATCAAGAGAAGGAGTTGTTTTTATTGGCGCAGGATAAGAAATTTGTTGAAGAAATTACCTCAATGGAGGAGGACTTTGCACAGTGGTATACCGATGTAATCAAAAAGTCTGATCTGGTTGACTATTCCAGCGTTAGGGGCTGTATGATCGTTCGGCCCTACGGATATGCGATCTGGGAAAATATCCAGAACGGGCTCAATGAAAGGTTCAAGAAGACCGGTCATGAAAACGTCTATATGCCGATGTTCATTCCTGAAGGACTGCTGCAAAAGGAAAAGGACCATGTTGAGGGCTTTGCTCCCGAGGTGGCATGGGTGACGCACGGCGGAAGCGATGCACTAACTGAAAGGCTTTGCGTTAGGCCGACATCCGAAACACTATTTTGTGATCATTATGCAAACATCATCCATTCCTACAGGGATCTTCCAAAGCTGTACAACCAGTGGTGTTCAGTTGTCAGGTGGGAGAAAACTACCCGCCCGTTTTTGAGGACACTTGAATTCCTGTGGCAGGAGGGACACACGGCGCATGCCACCGCAGAGGATGCTCAGGAAGAAACGATCAGGATGCTCGATGTGTATGCGGAGTTTTGTGAGAATGTGTTAGCCATCCCTGTGATTAAGGGGCAGAAGACGGAGAAGGAGAAGTTTGCCGGGGCTGAGGCAACCTATACAATCGAGGCGCTCATGCACAATGGTATTGCGCTTCAATCCGGAACGTCGCACAATTTTGGGGACGGATTTGCCAAAGCGTTTAATATTCAATACACCGACAGCAACAACCAGCTTCAGTACGTGCACCAGACCTCCTGGGGCATGTCCACCCGAATAATTGGCGCTATCATCATGGTTCATGGCGATAACAGCGGTCTGGTACTGCCGCCGAGAGTTGCGCCGGTGCAGGTGATCGTGATTCCTGTATCGCAGCATAAGGAAGGCGTTCTTGAGAAGGCCTCCGAGATCTGCAGCAGATTGTCCGGGGTTGTCAGGGTGAAGATGGACGATAGTGATAAGTCACCCGGCTGGAAGTTCAGCGAATATGAAATGAAGGGTGTTCCGATGCGGCTTGAAATTGGGCCGAAGGATATTGAAAAGGGACAGGTCGTACTTGTAAGAAGGGATACCGGAGAGAAGATATTTGTGCCGATCGATGAGATTGAGACCAGGGTAACTGACCTGCTGGATTCCATCCATGACAGTCTGCTGAACAAAGCGGCCAGGCTCAGGGATGAGAAGACATACACCGCGGTGGAGTTTTCCGAATTCGAGAGGATTATCAATCAGACGCCAGGCTTTATCAAGGCCATGTGGTGCGGAGAGCGGACCTGTGAGGAGACGATCAAGGAAAAGACGGGGGCGACCTCTCGCTGTATGCCATTTGATGAACCTGCTGTTTCAGAAAAATGTATTTGCTGCGGCAAGGATGCCAAGTCGCTGGTTTATTGGGGAAAGGCATATTGATTTGATTTTTTTGGGAGGGTTTTAACAGATGAGTGTATTTGAGATTATAATGCTGCTTTGCTTTGGCATGGCGTGGCCGTTTTCCATTTACAAGTCCTACACCTCAAGGCAGACGAAGGGTAAAAGTGTAGCCTTTCTGCTGGTGGTTGTAGTCGGGTATATTTCCGGAATTATTCACAAGCTACTTTTTAGCCGTGATTTTGTGGTTTTCCTTTATATGCTTAACCTTTTGATGGTTTCAACGGACATTATGCTGTATTTCAGAAACAAAAGGCTGGAGAAGAGCGCGGATTGAAAATTTATTACCTGCATGTCATATGAATGCAAATAATTCAAAAATAATTGTCAATACTATTATCAGTATAAACCAAAAAATTTGCATGAAGAGACAATTGGAGGTAATAGTATGAAAAAAAGGATCATTATTTTAACAGTGCTGAGTGTACTTATTGTTACATCGACCTGTTATGCAGCGGCTGCCGGAGATACTGCCCCAACCAGACTGGCCCTGGAGAAAATCGCAAATGATTCGGCAACTGTAACGGCCACCAGACTCAACGTCAGGGAAGGTCCGTCAACAGATTATCCTTCCATCTGCAAGCTTGAAAAAGGTCAGGCCGTGACGGTCATGGGGAAGCTGGGTGACTGGTATGCAATATTCTATCCGGACACCGGTGTGGTTGGAGCAGTTGATGGCAGGTACATCGAATTCGGGAACGGGGAGGCTATAACCGTTTCATCCAATAACGCTTCGACGGACCAGTCTGCTGCAAAGGGCTCGACTTCGCAGACAAAGGCGGCTCTTTCGGAGGATGAGCAAAAGTTATTGGAGCTTGTGAACAAAGCGCGCGCGGATAAAGGGCTGGATGCGCTTGTGACGGATGAGAAGCTGATGAAGGTGGCAAGGACCAAGGCGAAGGATATGGTTGATAACAATTATTTTTCACATCAATCACCTACTTACGGCTCACCCTTTGATATGATGCGGCAGTTCGACAATGTCTTCAAATCAGCCGGTGAAAATATCGCCGGAAACAAGACAATCGAGGGGGCGTTTAAGGCCTGGATGAGCTCCGAGAGCCACAAGAAGAACATTCTTAATTCAGCGTTTAAGGTAACCGGGATCGGCGTTGAAAACAGCAGCACATATGGCAAGATACTGGTACAGCAATTTATAGGAAAGTAATAGATACGGAAGGAAAGTAACGATATTGGAGAAATGTAATTGATACGGAAGGCAGCCGTTCTGTTTTTACAGACCGGCTGTTATTTTGTTCGGGTTATTCCGTTACGTTTTCCCGGAGCTGACATAAATCCTGGCTTTACGCTGATTTCTTTTCCGTTCAGCTCTTTCAGGATGTTTGTGTGAGCCAATGATGTGTTGACTTTGAGCCGCTTATCTTCATTCGGTTGCTGTCTGTCTTTCGCAAAATCGAATTTCAGGCGGTATGCCCACAATGCCTGCTGCTTTATTCCAAAGGCGCGGTTGATGGCATTTTTGCCATATTTACCGTCGCCTACGACCGGGTGCCCGATGTAAGCCATATGTGCTCTGATCTGATGAGTGCGCCCTGTTACCAGTTCGATCTCAAGCCGGCTGATGTCACTGTCTCTATCATATTCTAGAACCTTGTAAGCCGTAATAATTTCCTGGGCGCCGGGTTTTTTATAATCGCTGATGAAGACGCGGCTTTTTGCCGCATCCTTCCAAAGATAGGCTTGAAGGCACGCCTCTTTCTTTTCCATCTTACCTGCTACAAGGCATTGGTAGTACTTTTTTATTTCCCGTGATTCCAGCTTTTCAATGATAAAATCATGACTTGCTTTATTCTTTGCGATGATCACCAGCCCTCCGGTATTGCGGTCCAATCTGTGACACAATTCGGGCTGAAAGCTGTGAACGATTTGTGTGTCGCTATCCGGTGCAGCTCTCTCTGTCTGCTGTCCACCAGTCTGCTGCCTGTCTGTCTGCTGTCCGTCAGTCTGCTGCCTGTCTCTTTCCCGCAGGTACATCCGCACAAGGTCGATTAGTGTTTCATGGGACTGATCCCTGTCGGGATGCACTGGAATGCCCTGTGCCTTATTTACTATGATCAGATTATCGTCCTCATAAGCTATGGAAAATTTTGCTTCCGATGCGGTTTTCCCGGTATTTCCCGTACCGTAAAGAAGTTCATCTGTTATGAATATTTCCAGTCTGTCTCCAAACGCAACAATATAGTCTCTGCCCACCCTTACGCCGTTTGCTTTGATATCCCGTCGGCGGAACGCTTTCTGCAGAACTCCGAAGGACATAGCAGGGTATGCGGCCTGGAGATATTGTTCAATTTTCGTATTTGCACCTTTTTCTGTCACGGTTATTGACTGCATGCTTCCAACACCTTTTTATTTTATCCGATCGATTTTGAGAAACGTCCCCAACTATAATTCTCTTGGAGAAACGTCCCCAATTCGTAATTCCATAAAGAGTGCAAAAATCCTTCTTACACGTATTTTTTCAGCCATTTATTTTTCGCTGTAAAGGTGATAATTATTACAATTTGTGAAATTATACATCAGTTTCTGCGGAAAACCAATTTTTTGGGGTTTAAACCGAATGAAATTTCTGGTACAATAGAGTCACGGTATTTGGACAGGCTGATTTTATATTGCCCGTTCGGTGCCGGACACTGAATCCTCTGGAGAAAACAGCACAGGGGAACGGGGGAAATAACAATGGGGTGAATCCGTAGCTGATGCCAGCTGATTTTACATAGCGGCACGAGCATGGAGGGCAGTCTCTTCCGCCTAACCCGGCAACTAACCTCGTAAGTGGGAAGGAGAGGTTCTACATATGCACAGAAAAAGAATAGCCTTTATTATGGCAATAGCATTTGCTCTTGTTATGGTATTGGATACATCTGCTGTTTCAGCGTCATACGACGTGCTGCAAAAGGAGTCGGAGAGCAACGAAGTTAAAGCCCTGCAAAGGGACTTGATTAAGCTGGGTTATCTTTCGTCAGACGCAACCGGCTATTATGGGGATTTGACGGAAAAAGCGGTAAGAGAACTCCAGGATGATTATGGATATGAGGCGGACGGAATTGCGGGCGAAGAGACTCTTAAGCTGTTGGACAGACTTATGGGCAGACTAAAATCCTCTGTAGACCCATCGAAATTGATGCAGGAGGGTGACGAGAATGAGTATGTCGCAGCACTGCAGAAAAATTTGATCAAGCTTGGATATCTTGACACAAAGGCTACCGGGTTCTATGGACCGGCTACAAAAAGAGCGGTTCTTGGACTGCAGGAGGACAATGGCATCGAGGCTGACGGTATTGCAGGAGCGGCTACGTTATCTTTGATCAGCGAGTTGATCAGCGGCGGGACTGATGTGGCAGGCGCAACAGCAACTGCAGGCGCATCCGGGAGTGATGAAGAGGTGACTGATACAGACGCCTCCGGTACCGACGCTCAGATACAGACCGACTCCGATGACACAGGCACGGACGGTAAAGTCATAGAAAAAAAGAAAGAAGAAGACTATTTGTTGAAGTGGTACGGTAATGTGGAAAAAATCTTGGCAAGAGGGGACACTGCTACTGTATATGATATTTTGACCGGTAAGAGCTTTAAGATAAAGAGGACCTACGGTACGAATCATGCGGATTGTGAAACGCTGACAAAGGCTGATACCGCTATTATGAAAAAAATATACAGTGGCGTATGGAGCTGGGAGAGAAGAGCGATTATTGTAAAGGTAGACGGTTATGAAATTGCTGCCTGTATGACTGGATATCCCCATGCAGGAAAGGATAGTTATGCGGCAAACAAGACAATAGCTTCAAGAAGCGGCGGCTACAAACGGGGAACTAATCTGGATGCGGTAAAAAACAACAGCATGGACGGGGTTTTTGATATTCATTTTCTGAACAGCAGAAACCATTACAACAACAAGGTTGACCCGAAGCATCAGGCAAAAATAAAGGAAGCTGCAAAATGGGCTGTTGAAAACCAGGGATAATTGAAGTTTGTTTGAGAATGTTGCTAAGGGACCTGTAGGTCCCTTTTTTTGTATTTCCATATTTTGTTTTGAATGTTTCGCTTTCTTAAAATCATTTAATTCAGTATAGTATAGCGGTTTACTGCAATTAATGGGCTTACTATAGTTCCATAATTGTGACAGTGCAAAGTCTAGACATAATTTTCAAATAGATGCAAATAATAAGAAAGCAGAAGATATTAGCTGATGAAAGGAGGATAACTGATGTCCAGTAAAAAGAAGAAGGTTAGCGGGATAGATAAAAAGGCAAAACTTGACATTTCCAATGATCAACTGGGAGAAAATGCCGGTGAAGGACGTTTTGAAAAAGCTGTAAACCCCAAAAACGGCAAGTGCCGCTGATTAGGCCGAAAACCAACATAACCAACATTGGGGGCGGGGGGACGTTTCTCAACAAAGGATCGCAGGAGGACGCAGGGGGGACGTTTCTCAACAAATGCTTGATTTCATCAGAACGGGAGTTAACACACGAGATAAAACAGAAAAAACAGGGGACGTTTCTTGAAAAATGCATGAAAATATGCTTTGTATTGCATTGTTGTTCAGAGACGGTCTCTGTTTTTCTTTGCTGTTTTGACGTTAAATTGAGAAGTGTCCCCAAGTGTTAAAATTGAGAAGTGTCCCCTTAAGTCTTAAGATCTTAAACTATGGACTGTCAGTGACAGGTATGGTAAAGTTTATATATGAATTTTAATTTGAGAGGTGACAGAGCATGCTAGACTTTCTGAAAAAAATTGTCCTCGAGGCTAACCTTGAGTTGCCTGAGCGCGGACTCGTAGTATATACCTGGGGAAATGTCAGCGGTATAGATAGAAAAGAAGGTCTTGTTGTAATCAAGGCCAGCGGTGTCCGATATGAAGATATGACATTAGAGCATATGGTCGTATTGGATCTGGATGGAAATATTGTAGAGGGGAAATTTAGACCATCGTCGGATACTCCGACGCATTTGGCGCTATATAAGGCATTCGCTGGTATCGGCGGGATTGTTCATACGCACTCCGCCTGGGCGACTACCTGGGCGCAGGCTCAGTTGGGGATACCATGCTTCGGGACTACTCATGCAGATTATTTCTTCGGTGAAATCCCCTGTACACGCCCTATGAAGACCGAAGAGATTGAGGGCGAATATGAAGCGGAGACCGGGAAGGTAATAATTGAGGCATTTGAGGGCAGAGATCCCATGTATGTACCCGGTGTGCTTGTGGCAAGCCACGGCCCGTTCACATGGGGGGAGGATCCTGCTGAGGCTGTTCATAACAGCGTTGTGTTGGAGCAGATCGCTCAAACCGCATATGCCACGCACACATTGAATCCCGGTATCGGACCTGTGCCTGCCCCACTGTTGGATAAGCATTTTTTAAGGAAGCATGGCAAAAATGCATACTATGGTCAAAAATGAAGGAGAGAATAAAATGAAGGATTTATTACAGACAAGAATTGAAGAAATGCCGGGACTGTCGTTTGTTTGTACCTGTGGAAGAGAGCATTCTGTGGATATAGAGAAAATTGTTGTCCAAAACGGTATTCTCGACGACCTTGTTGATTATCTTGGGACTTACAAAAGTGGAAAGCTTTTTATTTTGTCTGATAAGAATACATATAGCGTATTTGCTGAAACAGTCATAAGCAGGCTTGGGAGTGAAGGCTTTCGGCTTAAGTCGTTTGTATTTGAAACCGGGGAGCATGATCTTTTGCCGGATGAACACACCATTGGAAGACTTTTGTTAGAAATGGAACAGGATACCTCGTTTGTACTTGCAGTAGGGTCAGGTGTACTAAATGATATTTGCCGTTTAGTCTGCTTCAGAATGAACATACCCTTTGCGATCGCAGGTACTGCACCTTCTATGGATGGGTACGCTTCTGTAGTATCTCCGGTTATCATCAACCATAAAAAAATTACTGTCCCTGGAAAATATCCCTGTGCTATCTTCGCTGATACTGCGATCATGCAGAACGCTCCAATGGTAATGATCCAGGCGGGATTCGGTGATGTGCTTGGCAAGCTGACCGCTCTGGCAGATTGGAAGCTGGCCAATATTTTACAGGATGAGTATTATTGCATGACAACGGCAAGTCTCGTGCAAAGAGGCGTAGATAGATGTATCGAAAGTGCAGAAGGGTTGGCTGCCAGAGAGGAACAAGCTATCCGGTATCTCATTGAGGCGTTGATACTAACCGGTATCTCAATGGGGCTTGTGGGTGTCTCACGACCTGCTTCCGGTACGGAGCATCAGATTGCTCATTACTGGGAGGTTAAGGCAATTGAGGCAGGCGAGGCCCATGCGCTTCATGGAAATGCCGTCGGAGTCGGTACGGTTGTAACAGCGATGCTGTATGAATTAGCTGCCGATATGCTGCCCGCAGGGGTTAAATACCCTGCTGTGGAACGGGTAACAGGATTGCTTCAAAAGATTGGAGCTGCCATAACCCCCGGAGAATTGGGTGTCAGTCGTGACGTTTTTGTGGAGAGTATGATGAAAGCAATGTATCAGAGGGACAAATATACGATGCTGCGCTTCTGTGCCGAAAAAGGTAAACTGGAGGAGTTCACGGATATATTGACCAGGAGGTTCTATGACTGAGAAACTGACGGCTTTAAAAAAGAAACGTCTTTTTGTGCTAGATATGGACGGAACTTTTTATCTTGGAAACAGGCTGATCGAAGGTTCACTGGATTTTCTGGACAAGCTGAACAAAACAGGCAGAGAATTTTTGTTTTTTACGAACAACTCATCCCGGACCAGCGCTTTTTATCAAAAGAAGCTGGCAGGCATGGGGTGTTATATAGAAGAGGAGAAAATTATTACATCAGGAGATGTTACAATTAAATATTTGAACGAAAAATACCCTCGGTCAAGTGTCTTCCTGGTGGGGACGGAGCTGCTCAGGGAAAGCTTTATCAAGGGAGGCGTCCGCTTGGTTGAAGAGAATCCTGATGTAGTTGTTATGAGCTTTGATACAACGCTGACGTATGGGAAAATTTCCCAGGCATGCACATTTATTCGAAACGGGGCACAATTTCTGGCAACACACATGGATTTGAATTGTCCGACAGAGGATGGATTCATCCCCGACTGCGGTGCGATGTGTGCAATGATAGAAGCTTCAACGGGGGTCAAACCAAAGTATCTTGGGAAACCGAATATTGAAACGGTAAATATGATAAAGCTGATCACAGGAAGGGAAAATGATGAGCTTGCGTTTGTCGGGGACAGGCTTTATACAGACATTGCCACAGCGGTAAATAACGGGATAACAGGAATTTTGGTGCTCAGTGGAGAAACGTCCCCACAGGATGTGGAGAAATCCGATGTAAAGCCGGATTTTGTTTTTGATTCATTGGAGACAATCGGTCGTGTATTATAAGGGTAACTATTCAGATTATCATAGATATTGTGCGATAGGTGAAACGATAGCTTCATTTGCGATAGCTGTATAGTTCAGCAAGCGTATAGACGCAAAGCGTTAAATACGCAACATTAATTTAGTGCATATTGCTTAGCAAAAGCACATGGGTAAGCCGAAACCCGCAAAAATGCATAAAGAAATAATATTTGTAGCATTTTGCTCAAACAGTCGGCTTGCTGATCCTCGCTCTGACTATACGTCTCTAAGCTATATTGCGCTAATGTTTCCTTTTATTGCACAATATCAGAAAAACATAACCCCTGAATAATACCATATAATGAATTGAGAAGTCGCAAAGGCATAGAAAGTTGCAAAAGCGTAGAAAAGTCGAAGAAGCATAGAAAAAGGAGAAAAGCAGCATGGCGGATATAACAGCTCAATTGATTCAGGAATTTAAACTTAAACCATTTCAGGTGCAGAATACTATCAAGCTTGTGGATGATGGCTGCACGATCCCGTTCATTGCCCGTTACAGGAAGGAGTTGACCGGTGAACTGGATGACCAGGTGCTCAGAGAACTGCATGAAAGGCTGGTTTATTTACGAAATCTGGAGGAGCGAAGGAATGCTGTCAGACGGTTAATTGAGGAACAGGACAAGCTAACTGATGAGATTTCTGCAGCTCTTGACGCAAGTAAAAGTATGCAGGAAATCGAGGATATCTACAGACCGTTTAAACCTAAGAGAAGGACCAGGGCATCCATTGCCCGTGAAAAAGGTCTCGAGCCGCTGGCCACGATTCTGCTGGCTCAGGAGATTATGTCCGGCAATATTAGTGGCATTGCATCTGCTTATGTGAATGCAGAAAAAGGTGTAAGCAGCATTGAAGAAGTGTTGGCTGGTGCAATGGATATTATCGCGGAAGAAGTATCCGACAATGCTGAGACCAGAAAGGTCGTACGGGATCTGTTTTTTAAGCACGGCACGATGGTATCACAGGCTGTGAAGGAGGAGGACTCCGTCTACAATATGTACTATGATTTCAGGGAACCGGTGTCGAAAATTGCAAAATACAGGATTCTGGCAATCAACAGAGGTGAAAAGGAAGAATTTCTTCGGGCGCGAATTGAAGTGCCTGAGGAGCTTGTCATAGCATATCTAAAGTCAAAGTATGTAACAAAGGCCCGATCCATTACATCTGAATATGTGGAAAATGCAGTAGAAGATTCTTACAGGCGCCTTATTTCGCCTTCAATGGAAAACGAGGTTAGGAATGAGCTAACTGAAATGGCTGGAGAACAGGCTATGAAGGTGTTTGCGGAAAATCTCAGGAACCTGCTGCTGCAGCCTCCGGTAAAGGGGAGAGTGGTTCTGGGGCTAGACCCTGCGTACCGTACTGGTTGTAAGGTTGCTGTTGTTGACGATACAGGACGGGTTTTGATTACGACTGTCATATATCCCACGCCGCCTCAAAGCAAGGTGGAGGAGGCGGAAAGGGTCGTGCTGAGGCTGATCGACCAATTCAAGGTAGACATAATCTCTATTGGTAATGGTACAGCTTCAAAGGAAACGGAGATATTTACCGCCGATGTATTGAAAAAGACATCCACAAAAGTTTATTATATGGTGGTAAGTGAAGCAGGGGCATCCGTGTATTCGGCTTCGAAGCTGGGAGCTGAAGAATTTCCCGAATTTGATGTATCGCTCAGAAGTGCGGTTTCCATTGCAAGAAGGCTTCAGGATCCGCTGGCAGAGCTCGTGAAGATCGATCCGAAAGCGATTGGAGTTGGGCAATATCAACATGATATGAATCAAAAAAGACTGGGAGAGACGTTGGGCGGTGTTGTAGAGGATTGTGTAAACAGTGTCGGCGTAGATCTGAATACCGCATCACCTTCATTACTTTCGTATGTTTCCGGTATTAATGCAGCCGTCGCTAAAAATATTGTGGAATACAGAGAAAGTAACGGGCGTTTTAAAAGCAGGCAGGAGTTGAAAAAGGTTAAGAAGCTTGGGGATAAAGCGTTTGAACAGTGTGCCGGTTTCTTGAGGATACAGGACGGGAAAAGTATTCTGGACAATACTTCCGTGCATCCTGAAGCATATCCGGCTGCGGAGAAATTGCTGAGTACGCTTGGATATAGGCTGGAGGATGTACAGGACAGGAAATTGGACAATCTGCCTAAGGAAGTCGAAAAGCGAGGCATTGGTGAGGTCGCGATGGTGATCGGCGTTGGGATTCCGACATTGCGGGATATTATCAATGAACTGATGAAACCCGGACGCGATCCCAGGGATGAGCTGCCCAAGCCTGTTCTGCAAACGGATGTGCTTGACATGGCAGACCTGAAGCAGGGGATGGTGCTGACGGGGACCGTGAGGAATGTGGCGGATTTTGGGGCGTTCGTGGACATTGGCGTGCATCAGGATGGCCTTGTTCATATTTCAGAGCTGGCAGACAGATTTGTAAAGCGTCCGATGGATGTGGTATCTGTCGGGGATATTGTAAAGGTAAAGGTTCTTGCTGTGGATCCCGTGAAAAAGAGGATTAGCCTGAGTATGAGAGGGCTATGATAACAAAACGGATAATTAGGTCGGGGGAAGGTAGTATATGAACATTTTAAAAACAACGATACAGGCCGTGATAAAGCGTCCATTTATATTGATAATAATTGGTGCGATTATGCTGGTGGCTGCTGTTTTCAATGCATTTATTCCACTGATGGCAATGGTCATCGGCATCGTCAACATGACCGGCGGGGGATTATTTGACAGTCTGCTGTCTGTTTTGCAGATGCTAATTGACACTGAGAACATCCCGATGATATTGATATCACTGGCGGCAATAGCAGTTATAGTATCGGCGGCGATCGGCATACTGCTGCCCGGATTTTTAATGATTACTGAGGATGGGCTGGTAAAAGGTAAAAAAAAGAAAGGTCTGTTTTCTGAAGGACTAAGAAAGTACTTTTTCAGGTTTTTTATCATGGGCTTTAAAACCGCACTTTTCACATTGTTGCTTGTCGTATTTCTGCTGGTTGCTTCTGTTCCGGCTATCATTGTTACCAGAGCAGCCATGACATCCAGTTCCAACCTTCTGGTTGCGGCAATATTCATGGACATTGTGACAATCGGCGTATTTTTTATGTGTCTGTCTTTTTTCAGTATATATATTTATATGTGGTATATTGCAGCATCCAAAGGAGTCAAAAAGCCCTTTAAAGTCGGTAAGGCAATTGCCGATCAGGGATTTTGGAGTATAACGCTGAGCCTGCTGCTTTTTGATATAGTATTTGCCGCTGTGATTTACCTGATCTATTCAAGCGAAAGCCAGCTATTCCGCTATTTCTCAGGCTGGGCTTTCACTACCGCATTTTTTACAGCACTTGCGGTCTACCTCGTCAGCACCTATCTGAATCTGGAGCAGAAAAGATAAATATATATGGGGACAGTTCTCACAAATGTGGCATATATGGGGACAGTTCTCACGGATGCGGCATTAGCCGTAAAGTATCTCAGTCACGTGCAGCCGTCTGCTCACACTGCGAAATTATGATTGCCTATTCTTATAACGATCCGTCTTGACCAAATCCATGAGCTTGTTGCTGTGTTGGGATTGTAATAATAGACGCAGCCGTACGATGGATCCCATCCATTTAAAGC
This sequence comes from Bacillota bacterium, assembly GCA_023435745.1. GTDB lineage: Bacteria > Bacillota > Clostridia > Acetivibrionales > DTU013 > JAEYRF01. Next base: position 53,912 of record JAEZMD010000020.1, read on the forward strand.
ATCTCTTGCAGCATTGACTGAACTTGTGTCTGGAGCGAGATTGATTTGCCCGTCATATACAGCATCAAATGCACCGGGTTGATAGATCACTCCCGCAAGTGTACTTGGAAACCTTGAATCTCTTGTCCTGTTAAGCACCACGGCGCCAACAGCGACTTTCCCTTCGTAAGGTTCTCCTCGTGCCTCGCCGTGAATCAATCTTGCCAGCAGGTATAAATCACCTGTATCTGCGCTAGTACTTGGACTCTCAGAGACGCCATGCTGAATACCTGTGGGAAGACCAAGGGCAGCCAGCGTTTGCGGGCCGGCTATCCCATCTATTGTGAGACCGTTTTTCCTTTGAAACTCTTTTACTGCACTGTATGTCAAATATCCATACAGACCGTCAATGCCGCCTTTATAATATCCCCATGCTGACAGACGGGATTGGATTTTCGTGACCTCATCTCCGGAGGAGCCATAACCGGAAAGTGTAGTAATGCTTCGGCTGAGTATGTTTGGAGATTGTGCATATAAAAGTAGGGTAAATACAATAAAAATAGTTATCAGGATGAGTAATACTGTCTTCCTTTGCATTGCTGCTCTTCTCCTCTTTTGTTATGCTGCAATTAGTAAAATAAGTGCAATAATCGGACAAATCGATTAATGCATTCTCTTGTATGCTTATTTTTTGCTTTTTACTCTAATTTATTCAAAAAAGAAGAATATAGATTAGAACGATGAGCAGAAGGTCATCTTCAAACGATTCATCAAGCAGCAGAATGATCAACCCGATCAATATGAGCTCTTCAATTTTAACATTTTTTTGTATGTACTTAATAATCCCGGACAACGGATTTCTGGGCATATTTTTTTCTGTGGCATAGCCAGGAAAAGCTTCTACTTCATTAGGCAGCGGAATGCCAAAAAAACCTTTCTCCTTATGTAAAGGAACTCCAATGGAGTTCAGAGGGTGTGAGGGATATGTATTATAGAAAGGGGATATGTATTTTTTTGAGCCAGGTATTGGCCTTTTGTAAGGCATCCACTCGCCTCCTCTATTTTTCGCGGTCATTGAGCAATTTGCTTATACCGGTCAATTGCAGCAACTGTATACAATTTCCGATCTTTTTCTGCCGCCGAGCATTCATAAATGGTTTTATAGCTTGAAGCAGATTGACTCGCGGATCATTGGCCGATTTGATCCGATCCATTGCCTTCAAAGCCGTATTAAGAATTTCTGGATTGACGGACGATTCCGGACTTAAAGGCTTATCAGTGCTGTCCTGAGAGACTTTTTGTGCAGAAACGTCCCCTTTGTTGTACTCTTGTTGAGAAACGTCCCCAGCTTCGTCCCCCGTATTATTGGGAGAAACGTCCCCCTCTTTGTCGTTTTTGCCTAATGAGGATGCCAACAGGGCTACGAGCTCTTTTATATTGTCGGGCAAGTCTTCCTGATCCAGCATTTGTGCAATTTGTTGGAATTTTTTGCCAAGATCATTACTCATGATTCAATCCCCCCGAACCTTAGGCACTAATAATATATTCATTTTTTAATCAATAATGTCTTTAATTTTATCAATGATCTCAGGCCCTTTTTCACCCAGCATTTTTTTTACTGCATCCATGTCTATGTTGCTCATCCTTTGCTTGAGCTCGGCTTTGTTAAGGTTTAGCTCCTTCAGCCTGCTTTCATCGAGCTCGTTTAGTTTTGACATAAATTCATTTTTATCTATTTTATTTAGCTTTCTGGCCAGATCCTCTGTATCACCGTTTTTTAACATGTCGATAGCAGTGTTTATTTTTGTCTGCAGTACTTTATCGTCCATTTTCCCGAGCAGATCCGCTAATTTTTTATTAAAACCATTTGTCATGATGACGCCTCCCGCTTTCATATAATTTGTTAGATTAAAGATGCTGTTAATTTATTCCTGCCGGTCTTGGTTTGGTTTTGAGAACTGTCCCGGTCCGGTCCCGTTATTGGGGCTCTTCCTCAACTCTGCAAACACCTGCAAATATCAAGAGAAACGCGCCAATAATCAGAATGGGCACAATACCTAAGTTTTCTCCGATATCCGATTCGCTTCCGGATAAAAGTATAATAATAAAAATGATTGCAAAAATCAGGACCTCATCGAGGCCTTCGTCAAACAACTTTCTCAGTGTACCAGGCAGATTGTCAAAAAGAGCCATAAGACAGCCTCCGGCGGTATGAATAACAATATATTCTATGAAGGCCGTTATTAATATGTTCCTGCTTTTTTACAGTGGCTGCGTTTTATTTAGCAATAGAAAAGCTTTAGGAACACAAGTATGAAGAACAACAGGGAGTCATCCCTGCAGCATGTGTTTTCGCAACGATGACCGCTTTTCAGTATACCAATTCCGCTATTGTCATAGAAAAGCAGCAGAAAAATGAGTATAAAGAAAAGGAGCGTGCAATCATTTGTGTTACTGCAATGTGGACTATTGGACATATGAACCCTCCTCAGCAGGCATACACAGTATTATCTATTGACATAATATGCGGCTGAGGTGATTGCTGTTACAAACATTTGTTATGCTGCTCTGAAATATTGGATGGTATTTTGTTAATGCTTATTGCATTGTTGGTAGTATTAGTATAAGGGATGGCTGATATTGCATATTTATTATTGAAGGAGTAAACGTCGGATTTTGATGTATCTGTGCAAGTATCAGCCAGCGGTTGCAAATTGATATAAAAGCATATACTATTATATTGTATTTTAGGCAGGAAGGGATTAAATCATGTATGATGTAATCATTATTGGGAAAGGGCCCGCAGGCTTATCTGCCGCTCTTTATACGGTCAGATTCAATCTGAACACACTTATTATCGGAAGAGATGACAGCAGGCTGTTGAAGGCTGACAAAATAGACAACTATTTTGGCTTCGCGCAGACAATCAGCGGGGAACAACTGCTGGTAAACGGAGAGGAGCAGGTAAGGAGACTTGGTGCTAAGTTGATTGAGGATGAGGTTATTTCTATTGAAAAAGATGATTTTTTCAGAATAACAACAGCAGAAGGACAATACTCCAGTAAGGCATTGCTGCTTGCGTCAGGACAGCCGAATAAAGTGATACGGATTGAGAATTTGGTAAAGTTCGAAGGGAAGGGCGTTAGCTATTGTTCCACCTGCGACGGATTTTTCTTTAACAATTTAAAGGTTGGCGTACTGGGGAACAAGGATTATGCGATACACGAGGCAGAAGAGCTGCTTACATTCACTAAAAATATTACTATTTATACAAATGGCAAGCCTATGGAGACCAGCAATAAATATGATGAGGACGTAGAGCAGTTCAGGATCGATACACGTCAGATCTCGAAACTGGATGGGTCCGACTTTTTGCAGAGAATTTATTTTACGGATGGCACGAGCGAAGAGATCGATGGAATATTCGTTGCATATGAAAGCGCGTCAAGCATTGATTTCGCTCGCAAACTTGGTGTTTTGGCGCAGGGCAATACTGTCGTGGTCGATGCAAAGCAGCAGACCAATTTGGAAGGACTGTTTGCCGCAGGTGATTGCGCCAGCAGCTTTAAGCAGATTTCTGTTGCGGTCGGACAGGGAGCATTGGCCGGAAAAGCAATAGCGGATTATGTTAAAAGCTTGTAGTGTATGGGTTAACAGATCCCTGGGCTTCCGGACACATGAGCACCCAGATACTCTGGCTTTTCGCAGGGGCTCCCGAGGAGGACTCTCAAGGAGGAGCCCAAGGAGACTTTCAAGGAGACTTTCAAGTGGGCTCTCAAGGGGCGAATGTGAATTTGAGTTATGGAAAATAATGAACCTACAGACTGAAATTTCGGGAAGATTCGGAAGAATAGATTCATGGGAGAGTGTATATGAGTATAACTGTTTATTCAACACCGACATGTGTATACTGTAAGATGGTAAAAAAGTATTTTGAGTCTCAAAACGTTAATTTCGATGAGATCGATGTTTCAAGGGACAGAGAGGCAGCTGCTGAAATGGTCAGAAAATCAGGCCAAATGGGTGTCCCTGTGGTAGACATTGACGGCACGATAATTGTGGGTTTTGATAAGGATAGGATTGACAGCCTACTATGATGAGCGAAGGGACGTTTCTGTGAGCGAGGGGACGTTTCTCAAATCTACCAACTGGGGGGATAACTGGGGGACATTTCTCATTTGTAACTAGGGAACGTTTCTCAACTGTAACTAATGGAATTAAGGGACATTTCTCAACTGGAGGACATCTCCTTGAAAGGTGTTTTTTAGTCGGTTCTCGAAGCCGTGAGTTTCATTATCTTGCCATTTGATTTTTTAAATTTCATATGTTAATATTGAGCTGAATATGTGTTGATGAGGAGGACCGTATGAGTAAGTCACAGGCTTTATTCTATAAATATGCCGGCTTTATTTATGTTGCTCCGAAATTAATGACAAAGAAAACCCTGTGATTAGAGACTCTTCACAGGGTTTGTTTTATAGTGGGCACATATGATAATTCTTCAATTGTAGGAACAGGAGGTTGCATCAATGCTACTTGGAAATTCACTTATTATTGACGAGAACACAGTTTTTCGAAGCCTGAAAAAAGACGGATTGAATTTTGAACAGGTATGCTGCGACATCATTGAATTCATAAAGGCAGACACTGACAGCGCTTACAGTATATCCGTCGGTACGGATTCACAAGTCGGATCCAAAACAGTATTTGTATCTTGTATTCTTATACATAGGATTGGTAAGGGCGCAATTGGTTTTCTGCATAAGTATGATATGCAAAGACCTGTTACGAATCTAAGAGAAAAAATTTATCTTGAAACATGTGCCAGTTTGCAGCTTGCTTATTTATTTGATGAAGCTAGGATGAAACGAATCAGTACGGCTGTTGGTTCCAACATGCAAAGCAAAGGGGTCACATTTGAGTTTCATATTGACGTGGGCACAAAAGGACCTACAAAAAGTCTCATTAATGAAATGGTTGGTATGGTAAAGGGGCTGAGCTTTGTACCAAAAATTAAACCGGAAAGCTATTGCGCCAGTTCATTTGCCGATAAATACACAAAAGCTATGTAAAAGAATGTATTAATCTGCGTAGAAAAGCGAATTAAAAGGCCAGAAAGCCAGGAAAACCAGGGACATTTCTCAAAATTACAAAAATCAGACAGGTGAATAGCGTTAATTTGAGTTTCAGTTTGCAAAGAAGCATTATAGTTCTGTTTATTTTGGATTGCCTAAATATGTAATAGGAAACAAAACGATCAGACTTTTGCTTCAGGGACTTGAACACAATGAAATAAACTGATAAGGTAGGGGTGAAAGATTTTCTTATCGAAATTTGTATTATAGGATTTCCATAATTGTAGGAAACTACTTGTACGATTTACCGGATATTATTGGGATTTGGGTATTTTCGAATTTTCAATATATAGCGTTCAGTTTTGGAGGTTTTGATGATGGACACTAAGAAATTGGATGTACAGATTGAGAAATTGAAAGCAATTTCTCATCCGCATAGGCTTTGCATTATAAAAGGGCTTATTGAAAACAGCTGTAATGTATCAAAAATACAAGAATGCTTACAATTGCCTCAATCAACAGTGTCTCAGCACCTTTCAAAGCTAAAGGCTGCTGGAATTGTAAAGGGCGTCAGAAAGGGTCTGGAAATATGCTATAGTGTTGTGGATGAAGACGTAATAGCTATTACGGATATTCTTTTCTGCAGGATTGATAAATAATTAACAACCGTTGTCCGAATGGATTCATGGTTCTTGTTCTCTTTATTTTGACTACAAAAATTTGTTTGATAGAGCATACTGAAGGCTACCTCGGCATAAAAATAACACAGAAGGAATTGACTTTGCAGTATTACGGCATGAGAAAACCGGTACTGCATTGATTAGTTGTGAGGTGGCCGTGTAATGAAAAGAATCATTTTAATTATTATGCTTTTTGTATTTTTATTGGTTATGCTGTCAGGATGCGGTGCTCTGCAGAAACTGGGATTGCAGGAAAGTTCGGATGAAGAGCTCCGGCCAGTGAGCAGTATTATAATAGGTGAAGCTGAGGCAAGTAAATTAACGGACAAAACACCTATCCGGCTTTATTTTGCAAATAAGGATAATACGAAGCTTAAGCTGGAAATCAGATATGTTGATGACCCGGATGCAAAAAAGAATTTGAGCAATCTTGCGTCGACAGTCATCAATGAACTGATTAAGGGACCTACGGATAATGCGACTTTTTTGAGAACTGTCCCTGCTGAGGCAAAGCTTCGTTCTCCGGTGAGCATCAGCGGTAAGGTTGCAACTGTTGACATGTCAAAGGAGTTTAAAACGAAACATCCAGGTGGTAAGGATGCAGAAAAGATGACTATTTATTCGATTGTAAATTCACTAACAGAATTAGAAGGTATTGAAAAAGTCAAGTTCACAATTGACGGGAAAGCTCAAAAGGAGTATATGGGTAATTTCAAATTCGACGCAGTCTTTCCCAGAAGTGTGCAGCTGATCAGTAAAGATGCAGCAGAAACAACATCAGGCATTTTAAAGGAAGAAGGCATGTCGGCAGATGACTTAACAGACTCTGCGCCATCAAGCGAGAAAAATACACCTGTCGATAACAGTCAGACAGGCGATGGTGTTAAGGAAACATCTGGACAGAACGGGGAGTCAATAGACGGTTTGGAGCTATTGGAATAGTAAAATAGTGATGATCTTAATTATGACATGATTCCGAGCAATAATTATGGAACTTGTAAGGCACAAAACTGATAAGGGTTACCGATATACGGCAGCCCTTTTTCACTTTTGCGAAGAAGTGGGGAGGACGAAGTGGGGTGAGCAGGGTGGGGACGTTTCTCAATTTGAAGCGGGACGTGGACGGAAGTGGGGAGGACGAAGTGGGGACGTTTCTCACAAAAGAAACAGAGGAAAGTGAATGTGGCTATTCTCAGAAAAAATATGGGTAATAATGATGGGAAAAGTGACAGAAC
>JAEZMD010000007.1 GCA_023435745.1 Bacillota bacterium
GAATATATATTCACAAGAAGTTTTATCAACCATCAATGTATCCTTCCAATCTTCCCAATCTATTGGCGAAGGACCAGGAATAGTTTGAGGGTGAGTATGCCACACTCCCATATAAAAACTTTTTCTAGATTGTGCCTTTAATAACAATACCTTATGTATAGGATCTCTTATTTTAAAGCTAACTCTGCTCCGAATATCTAATGGCTGAGGATGCGTTATATATTCCAAAGAGATGTTACCAGTTCTTTTATGCTTGTAGCCTAAGATAAAGCCTCCACTTTCAGGAGCATGGTCATTTATTTGAAGCCAATTATTTATTTCCTGAAATACCTCTGGCAATATATCTACTACTTTTCCGTTTGGAAGTTGCATTTTTACGCATTTATTTGCTATCTCTATTACCACAACAGCAGCACTTCCCTTCTATGAAAGTATCTCCCTGATTTATGACAGAAGTAGGCTCTATGTCAATTAAACAGTTATCCGCAAATTCATCTTTAAAAGTTCTCTTCACTGTATCTAATATTACACATGTCGTTCTTAATAAAATCTCTGTACCATAAGCAACTCTTGTAGCTCCACAGCCATTTCTAATAGTGTTTTGCTCTACTATCTCATCAAATAATTTGTTTGCCTTATTATTTATCAAATTACCTTCGCTATCGGTATATAGGCATTCAAAGCATCCCTTTTTAGAATAGTCAACTGTTAAAATGTGGCTATTTGTGCCTCCGGCTTCAAGCCAAGAATATATTACTGGCTTATCATAATTGGCTTCTTTAAAAATAGTATTAACCATAAGTTGAACATCGCTACTGCCCACCGTAAAAATTATCATATCAAAATTATTCATATCTTTTTTTAAAATCTCAGGAGTAAGGTGCTCATTTTTGGCATCTATAATAATCTCAGGATGCATAAATTCTAGATCCCTTTTCATAGCATCCGCTTTATTTATATGACTCCAGTTTAGTTTCGCTCTATGACGCATTATATTTTCTTCATCTATTGTATCACCATCATATAAAGTCAAATCTTTAATTCCCAGTTTCACAAGTTCCGATGCCAAATAGCTTCCAAGCGACCCAACACCGACTATGGCAACTCTTTTGCTAATAATTGATGTGTCATTTCCAATTTGTTCATTTAAGAAGAGATAATCGCAACGTTTTGTTTCTATTAATTCAATCTTTTTAATGCAATTTTCTAATTTATTCATAAGGGTTTCTGTTTTTGAGTTTTTAAAATATAAGAGGCAGCAAAAGTTAATTCTATTTTTCAAAACCCTCATTTCAAATATAATGAACGCTTTATTAGATTTAACTTTTGCTTGTTTTATAGATTCATATGTTTCATGGCTTATTCGTGCTACGTCCCTTCCTTTGATAATTTTTACAATATCATCAATTTCCCACAGTCTTCCTTTTACTGGTGGCAATATCCTTCTATTATCGATAATCGGAATGTAAAATGCATGTACATTAGGTATAAAGCTCCATTCATCTTTGTCATTTAACTTAATACCATTGGTTACAGCCCTATACATCCCCTTATTTTGGTAAACATTCATACTTTGAAACACTCTATCCTGAACAATATATAATCTAAGAAAGATATCCGTCTTTGTTTGCCCATTCCAGTAAAATAAAAATTCCTTTTGAAATTCTTCTTCGATTTCCAGTATTGATAAAGATAGCAGATGAAGCAGTCGGTTTATGGTGTCAATTATTTTTTCTTCACATGACATTAAGTAATTTATTATATCTCCTGATTCATGTAGGCACACTGAACGATATTTTTGCTTATCTTTATTTATTGGAAATTCAAATTGCATAATATGCGGGTAGTCATATTGGCTATCATTCCTTACAAAGATAAATGGCTTATCAGTTCTTTCTGCTTCTACAGGATACCAAATACCATATTCTTTATCTTTGTAGCTAAAAAAGACAATATCATCTTCTTCGTATAAAATATTAATCTCATCGTATGTAGAAAGTATCTCTTTAACAATTCGATTCTCAGCCAAAATTGTGCTCCTTTTTACTGGATACACCTATTGAATTAGCTACTTGTTTTTCAGGCACTTTAAACTCATCTCCAAAAACTTTTTGAACACTCAGACCTGCATCATGTTCTGACTCTTCATTACATGCATCCGTTAAATTTTGTAATGCCGTACTTAACCTATTATAAAACTTAACTCCATATGCATCGCTACTATCTTTCATTTTCTTAAAAACATCCGTCCATGGGGTTACAGGCAATAATCTAGTAATATCCGCCTTTATAAGCGTTCCATTCTCATATGATAAAGAAAATTTGTTTACCATATTCTGAATCGTCTTTTGTAACGATGTTAAATCATCGTCTCCTTCGGAACTTGTACTTGCAACAAAGCAATCGCATGCAAGAAGGGTAAGTCCTATATTTGGTGGTACTTCGTGATCCAATGTCGAATTGTAATATTTTTCTAATTTCCATTTCTTAATATAGCGAATTACTCTCCTTAATTGATCATTGCCATTAATCTCATTTAGGAGATAATCATTTAAACCTTTAGGATCTGCAGATTCCCATGAATAATTACCTTCAACTGCAAATTCCTTCCCTCTAGCAAGATATACACTACCATTATGCTTTGCATATAATGGTAAATCTATATGCATCCATTCAGTTCCGTTTTCAACATAAGATACATTTAAACATGGTTCTTTAATGGTAGTAGTCCTATTCCATAAATGTATTGCATCTCTACCATATCCTTTTATTTTTCTTGGATCGTTATTCTGGTTAATATCAAGCGGAAACATAACTGCAACATCTCGATCAATACTTCCACCATGATTGTTTTTAATTGTGGTATGCAATTTATAGCTTCCCTGGTCAAATACTTCAATATCACTCTTTTTTACTTCAATATCGTGTTTTTCGCATTCCGATGGAAAATTATTTTTAAAATCTTTCTCCAATATCTCCCTTTTTTCTTTGAGATCTTCAACCTCTGTATCGATTGTGATTTCATTGTAAAAATCTGCAAACTGTTTTTTCAATTTCATAATACAACCCCCTAATCAATCATTTTTTTATTTACTACTTTTTTTACAGCACTAAACCCAATTCATCTGCCTATCTGACATTGTAAAAAACAGCATTGGGTTTCCTTGTAATTAAAAAAGCATAATAACATCGCCCGTCCCAATTCGCTTTTGCTGTTTAAGTCCATTTGCTCAATAAATTCAATAAGCTTCATGCAATCTCCTTACATTTTAGTTTCCTGAAATCTCAACCATAAACTGCTCAATCAGCTTATGGACATTTGTATATGGATTCATATCCTTAATACTTGTAAACACAATTTTCCCCTCGGCAGTATATTGTAACTCAAGAATTTTGGCATTATCAATCGCTTTTTCAATCTCACCATTCTGAATAATTTCACGAGTTTTACCTTTATGCCCTTTTAAATAGGCGCCATTTAGGTACTCTGATAAGCGACGATAGGTTTGACGTTTGGTGAGTTTTGTATCTACTTCTTCAAAGTGCATCAACAGCCATGTTTCAAACAGATAATTTGAAATCAGCAGTTCATAATCTTTTGCTGCCAATATCACAGACTGTATGTTCAGCGGGGCATCACAGTCAAACGCCAGATACTTGCCATAAGTGCTATATTTGTGATTGTGTTCTTCATCAGCCATAAAGCTATTGGCATAATTCAAAACGGTCTGTGCGTTGCCATTAGCGGTTTCTAAGACCACCTCCACTTTGGTATATTTATTTTTTTTGATAATCTCTGCAAAGTAGTCAAAGTAAAATTTTTCGGTCTTTCCTTCACAAAAAATGATAATGTGCCCAATATTAGTTTTCTTGGTTTCCGAGAGACGTTGTGGTGATAATTGTGTTCTACCCATCCAATTCACCACCAATAATTTCATCATAATTAAAGATGGGGATAGCACCATACTTTCCTTGCAGATAGTCCTTACTGAACGTGGCATCTTCGCGTACTTTTAAGTCAGAGAGGGCATAGAGAGTGGATTCTCCACGCTCATTTTTATCGACAAATACTACCTCGTCACGCCGAAATTGGTTATAGTTCAGCAGAGAGATGTCATGAGTAGTAAAGATTAATTGTGCCTTTTTATTCTGGCTGGAGCAGAAGATGTCAACAATAAGTTTAGTCAAAAGAGGGTGTAGCCTTGCGGACATTTCATCCACAATGAACACACCGCCCCTTGAAATCATTTCAATGATGTTTTGAATATATGCAAGAAAGCGGAGAGTGCCAGTAGATTCCTGTCGCAAATCAAAGAGCTTTTCACCAACCACATTTCCGGTTTCGTCATAAATGTCATGTACCGTTCGAACAACTTTCTCTTTTTCTTTCTTGCCAGTACGTTCGTTGAGGATTGTCTCAGTCTGTACATCGAGGCGTTTAATACCGACATCAATTAATCGGAGATAATTCTCCACCTTTTCTCTGTATGCCTTACTACTCACCAATTTCTTGGATAAGCCAACAATACCAGCTAATCCCTTTACCGTGGATTCAAAGAGAATTTCGGTGAACACATTATATTCTTCGCTAAAAAAGGAAATGAAATCACTAAGTACAGCTTCCTTGGCTTCTTCATCGAGAAAATATTCAAGTACAGCGATATAAAGCCTTTCAGTGGGCAGCTTTTTATAAGCATTCAATATTTTTTGATATTTGCTACCAAAGGAAAGGTCTGTACCAGTTCGTTCAAAGACTTTCTTATCATCAATGAATAACCACTCGTTTAGAACCTCTTTGGGGGTACATTCGAAGCCATATTGTATCTGCCTACCGTTACGCAAAAAGATAATATCAAACTCAGATGCTTCGCTACCGTCATTTGAAAGGGTAAACGGTTCCAACTTCATCTTCATACCTATTTTGCTGGATTCAAAATCCTCATTATCTTTTTTGTTAATAAACTGCGAGAATATATATTGTTCAAAAAAGAACATGGCTGAGATCAAATTTGATTTGCCAGAAGCATTCGCCCCATAAAGGGCAGTCGTTTTCAGCAAGCCAGTTTTATCATCAATGGGTATGACATGGGAAGGATGCTGCACATAGGCCGTTGCCCGCATATCCAAAATAGATTCGTTTTTAAAAGAGGTGTAGTTCTTCACCTTAAACATCAATAGCATAAAATTACCTCCGAGATAGTTTGCTTCCACTATATAGTATGCCCACTATTATATATATGTCAATCATATTTACGAAAATTTCGTAAATATTTAATGTTTATAAATTTTCCAAGTCATAATACGTTAATAATTCTGTTTTTATCGTTTATAAAAATCGACGTTAAACTTGCTTTCTCCTTTGCAGTAGATCTCAATATTTTTACAAAATACGAGAATACGATCAACTCTATTTTTAACAACATCTTCATCATAAGCTCCACCCTGGCAAATAGCCTCGCTCAGAGTATCCTGCAACCATCCTTCATCTAGAGTGGGGCAGTGGGAGCATAACTCTTTGCCTTTTTCAATTCTTGTTGCACAGCGCCAGACCACCTTGCCACGTTCTGTCCTTCTCCGATAAGATGTGCCGCAGTCGCCGCATATAAGCCAATTCCCCAGAAGATATTTGCCGTTATATTTGTTCCCGCTGGTTTCTATCGTGCCATCTTCTTTACTGACAAGCCTTGACCGCTTCGTCATTTCTTCCTGTACCTTGTCGAATACTTCGTCAGAGACAATGGCAGGATGGCTGTCTTTCACATAATACTTGTTTCGCTGCCCATCATTTTTTCTTTTCTTTCCGGTCATAAAATCCTCGGTGAAGGTCTTTTGAAGCATTGTGTCGCCCTTGTATTTCTCATTGGTCAACATCCTCTGAATCGTTTTTGTATCCCAAATGTCCTTACCCGTTACAGTCTTAATTCCTTGGGCTTCCAGATAGGCTTTAATTTGTCCTAACGACTGGCCTTGCAAATATAAGTTAAATATCTTTCTGACAACAATATATTGTTCTTCATAAATAATATATTCATATCTTTCACTCGGATGAGGATTCTCGTATAAGTCTGCAGCACCGAATTGTAAAACAATATCAATTGTTTGAGTTTGTTTATTAATAAAAACATTAAGCATAGGAGCATCAATAGATATCTTAATTGCATCATAATCATCTGTATCTATCTCAATATCTTCCAACGCGCTACTTTTAGCAATTTCCACTATGTTATCAATAACTTTATTAATAATTATTTGGATTTCATCTTCCATAAACTACCTCGCACTACTCTGCTCATTATCTGATTATTTTTGAAGCTCATATAATTGATCTTATGTACGCAACAAGTTTTGAAAAATCCGGTTTGACCTTCCCATCCCATGACAAACGTATTGCAGAAGCAATTCGGTCTTCGCTAAGCCCCATTGCTGCTAAAACATAGCTAGGCGAGAAACTGCCGGATGTGCACGCGGAGCCATTTGAAAACGCATATTCATCTTTTAAGGCAACAAATATGCCTTCTGCATCAACACCAGTAAAGCTAATATTTATCGTGCTAGGAATACAGTATTGTGGATTACCGTTTATTTTATAATCTAAGTTCTTGATTGCATCCATAAACGCAGTTTTGATTTTGGAGCATTTTCCCGATTGTTCAATGTGTTCATCTTCGCACAGACGAGCAGCCAATGCAAGTCCTGCGACAAGGGCAACGGGAGTGGTGCCTGGTCGTATGCCACGCTCTTGCTGACCACCATAAAACAATGGTGTAATTGGTGGACGTTTATAGTCAGAGCCTCTTCGTATTACCAATCCACCAATTCCTTGAGGGCCTCCGAATTTATGTCCTGTAAAGCTCAGCATATCGTATTTAAGACTTCGGATGTTGGCGTTCATTTTGCCAAATGACTGCGTGGCATCAACGTGAAAGTAAGCTTTTGTATTAGCAAGTACTTCTCCAATCTCCTGTACTGGCTGGATAATACCGGTTTCACTATTAACGTGCATTACTGACACAAGCAAGGTTTTATCAGTCACTTTGTTGAGTATATCTTCGACCTTTACACGACCGGACTCATCCGGATTAACAAAATCTACGACACAGCCTTGCTCTGCCAATCTTTTCATTGGTTCAAGTACAGCCTTATGTTCTATGGACGTAGTGATAAAATGATTTCGTCCAGAGCATGCTGTCTGTTGCTGATTTGATTCTTTCAATTAGCATTGGATACCACCCCCAATCCTTCTACTTTGTCTGCAAGGTTCGACAGATATTCTATGCTTTCTGAAGTAATAGCAGTTAGGTCGATACCACCGGTTAGGCGCTTCATCTCGTTATCAGCATTTGATTTCTCTGTTAACGCAATTCTTTCTATTTCGATGAAATCGCTTAACAATGATGAAAGCTCTTTTACCGGATTAGAAGATAAAAGCTCCAGTTTTTTTATAATATTATCAGACGACGACGCCTCTTCGACTAACGCATACTTATCGTTCCCATAAATGTCTTTGCGGTTTCAACCATAAGTGTCTTCGTTCCGGTGAACTTTGCAGAGTTAGTATCAATGAATTGTTGCCTTGGCCTCTTACAGAAACATTCATTCTTAAAGCCTATTCTCCGATAGATTTGCAGTTCCAGGTATATTATGCAGCACTTGGCGAACGGAGCAATTTCTTAAGATATGCCCTATTCTATGGCTTATATTTCAATCGTTGCGATGTGCGGCTTAGCTATGTAAAACAGTACGGTGACGAAACAACCGAGCCGTATGTATTGCTTAAGATTTTAGGCATGCCTGCAAGTTCTTCGTCCAACTCGGCATCACGCATTTCGGCGTTCTTTTCATTTGGTTCTGTTTGCATTTTCTTACCTCCGTTTCCGAGAAGCTTTACCGCCCCTCTATCGTCTACAGACAGAAGAGAGGCGGTTGCGTACTCACGGAGGCCGGTTATTCGAAAAACTTCTTCAGAGCTTCGTCATTTCGCAGGATGTCAAGGATACGGCGTACATGAACGGTAATGCTGCGTGATGATTTAAAATCGTATTTGGGCGCTAATTCACGCACAGTTTTTTCAAGGATAATCCGGTCTGTTATAAGCTCACGGTCTTTTTGAGTGAGGGAAGCAAGGGCGGCATAGAGGGTGTCTAATACAGCCTTTTGTTCTAATATTTCTGTGATATCAGTGGGATCGGCAGGTTCGTAAAACGTATCCGAGCCATCAGAATCGTTACCTAATGGCTTATCAAGTTCAACAGTTCGGCTCGTGCGGGACGTACATGTTTCACATTTCTGATCACATTTGTTTGTGCCTTTCCATACGCATTGGAATTTCCGCTCTTGATGTTTTTGCTCTCGCCATATAGAGCGCATATTGTCGCGTGCGAGGTCGTCGCCCATTTGATTACGAGGTAGGCGTACAACAAGACCAGACTCTTCATCGACATACCAGCGTTGAGGGAATGGTTTTTCAGGTTCTTCGGAACGGGCAAGACACTCCGCTCTTGTTACTTTGAATTCTTGTTCCCCATCCTCCGATAGGATGTAGTAGGCCATCGGCTCACCGGATTTCGTTCGGTGTGGAATGGGAGTGGGTTTAAAAGACTTGTCTTGGCTTTGATTTGCTTGTTTTTTCATCAGATTTCCTCCTGTGATTTGAATTGCGTGAGCAATCGCAGGGAGGAAATATGGAAGTTTTGTACAAATTCAAACTTGCACCATTGTTATTCGAGTTGTCGTGTGATATAATGATTTAATAAGGTTTGTTGGGAGTTGCTTCGTCCACCAATCTCGCTATATCCACGACTACAAGAAAAACAAAAAGCCCCTGCGATTTCTCACAGGAGCGACATGACAGCTTGTCCCTGCGAATCTCACAAGAACAATCCAAAAGTGCGTAAAGTTGACCGTCAAAAGTCGATAGAGTTTATAGAGTAGATAGAGTTACCAAGTTTCTATGGAGGCGAAAGGATGTCAATAATTGATTTTCCGCGATTATGCGGAGGTACAGTTTTTATATTGCTGTTAGCCGCACGAGGACAGCGGACCGCGAAGCGAGATAATGCTAACGGGAAAACCGACGGATTGTCACAGCCGGAACTACTTATCGAACTTGTTAAAATAATTAAGCCATCATTTAATCCGCCTGCAAAAACTTCTACTTTAAAAAAGAATGTTGGAGGGTACAGAAAGTGCGAAGATAACGGAGGTACATATTTTGCTGCCGTTTTTGAGTCATCAGACATTGATGCTTTTAATTTGCGTATAAAAAGCGAGTACCACAATGTAGTGTCAGCCATGTCGGAGCTGATACAACGGTTTGTCGGTGACGATAAAGTTGAGTGGCTTTTTAAGGCGTTTCTCGAAGTTATCGAAAAAGACACAAGTATTGATAAAGACTTCATAATCGAAGGAAAACAAATGTCTAAAAGTGAAGTGTTGAATATTGACAATGTGTCGCTGGCATCCTTTGCTCTCGGGGTATGGCATTATGTCGTAATGAATGTGAAAGATAATACTGTGGGACAAGCCACCTTTAACAGTTGGCACACAAAAAAAGGTGACACAAACAGCGAGTGGGTTTTTGATAGTGAAATCGGAAATGAAATAAAACGGACAATAACGATTATTCCGTTTTCGGATGAATCATCAGAAACGGCAACGGATGGTTGTGATTTCATTAATGAAACCGAAACTAAAACCGAGGGTGAGCCTCATGTATTTAAAGAAACTGCAGAGAAATCAACGTCAACAACACAGCAAGTGATAGTCAATGGGAATGTTTTCAACGCTAAAAACCAGTTTTTCGGAAATGTTGAAAATGTATTTGACAGTTAGGGGGATTCTATGAATAATACATTATCAAAATTGCATAACCCTAACGAGCAAACTGTTGTGGCGCAGACCGCCTACAACGCTCCGAACGGCAACCAGTTCTTTGGCAGTGTCAGCTCAGTTAATAGCACCGCCATATTTGTAAATGGAGTAAACGGTCAGCAACAAATTCAACTGAGCACAGATTACTGCAATCTATTTATTATTAAGGATGAGGCTTTTGCGGGGCAAACCGGCTCGTTTCTTGTACCGAGAGAGCGGGCGCAGCATTTCATAAAGTTAAGCGATGCGGCAAAAGCTGATATATTGACATTCCCTTCTTTGTTTATGAATACAAATAAGGGCTACAGACGATGTGCAAACGCAAGCCAACAGTTTTTTTACGGTCTTGTCACGAACTTTCATGAGCAAGGAAAGTGCTATAAAGTGTTTTTTCAAAAACTATCTGTCCAGCCTTTATTGCAAAGCCAGCTAAATGAAAATGCGGTCAGGCTTGGAATCAACACCAATGACGGCCGGGATGTGTTAGACGAAACAGCATGGTTAATTAAACAGATGGATTTGAGGAGAGCCTTGATGAGTGTGGGCATTTATCTTTAACAGTTATGGATACTAACCATGAACACTATTTCCTAAGCAAGTATGAATGGAGGATTCCAATGAGCAACGAAGTCGACAATACAGTTCCTGAAAAATGGGTAAACCTCGAAGATGTAGCAACGCATTTGAGCGTGAGCCCCGATACAATCCGTGCATGGATACGCAAAGGTACTATTCCTTTCAGCCGTGCCGGGAAGCAGTACAAATTTAAACTTTCTGAGGTCGATGAATGGGTACGCGAAGGAAGGATTTCTGAATAAAATACAAGAGTCTAAGGAGTTAAACAATATGGCTAAGAAAGCAGCAATGACCGAGCAATCGCTCGAATCTATAATGTGGAATTGCCGCAACGCCCTACGCGGGACGGTTGGCGGCAATGACAAGAACCGTGATGCCGTTATGGGCTTAGTGTTCTTAAAATTTGCAGGTGATAAGTTCGATAAGCGCCGTAAGGAAATCACCAAACAATACGGCGATGTTCCAGCGTTTTTGGAGAAGAAGTCCTTTTATCTATCCGAAAATGTGTTTTACTTGAACGAGACTTCTCGTTGGAGTCACATCGTCACGAACGCAAGCGCAGATGACATTGCTGTTATCATCGACAAAGCGATGAAGGATATAGAGGACGGAAACCCGCCTTTGAAAGGCACTCTGCCGCAAAACTTCTACGCCACCCTCGGCACACGTCCCGAACAAGTAAAAATGCTTATCGATGAGGTCAACAAAATCGATGAGAAGCGTTTTCATGACCGCGATTTAATCGGACGGGTGTATGAATATTTCCTGCAGGTCTTTGCCATTGACTCCGGCACGAGCAACGAAAAAGGCGAATACTATACTCCTTCGAGCATCGTTCAACTCATTGCCGAACTCATCGAGCCATATGAAGGTGTTGTGTACGATCCCTGCTGCGGTTCTGCTGGGATGTTTGTTTCTTCTATTAAATTTGTGGAGCGGCATAACGGTAACCGCTCAAAAATATCCATAGTCGGGCAGGAGCGTATTCCCGACACTTGGCGGCTTGCCAAAATGAACCTTGCCATTCGCGGCATCGCTCATAATCTTGGCGAACGCAATGAATCTACCTTTGCCGAGGATTTGCATAAGGACAAAAAAGTTGATTTCATCATGGCAAATCCTCCGTTTAATTTGAAATTGAATGCCCAGGGCGTGACACAAGACAAACTGAACGGCGATCCGCGCTGGGACGGCTACACAACCCCGCCTGTTTCCAATGCCAACTATGCGTGGATTCTACATATGCTCTCGAAACTGGATGTAACAAACGGTATCGCTGGTTTCCTTCTAGCTAACGGAGCATTGAACGCCGATGGTGTGGAGGGTGACATCCGCCGTGAGTTGGTTGAGAACGATAAAGTAGAAGCGATAATCGTTCTTCCCCGTGAGATGTTCTACTCTACGGACATTTCTGTTACGCTTTGGATTTTGAACAACAACAAAAAAGCCCGATCATTGAACGGGCGACAGCTTCGTAACAGGCAAGGTGAGGTTCTTTTTGTTGACCTACGCCGTTGGAATGAAAATATATACGAAAAGAAATATATTCAATTTTCCGATGAGCAGATTGACGCTATTAAAAAGATATACACCGACTGGCAAACAAACGAGAACTTTGAAGCGGTACCGGAACTCTGCTGCTCGGCGACCAAAGCTGAAATCGCAGCGCAAAGATATTCTCTTGCACCGAGTAAATACATCGAGTTCATTGACCATGACTTGGAAATCGACTACGCTTCCGAAATGGCACGAATTCAAGGCGAGATGCGCGAGATATTAAAAGCTGAGAAGGAATCACAAGCGATGCTTGAAGAAGCATTTAGGGGGATCGGATATGGGATTGACTAAACTCGGTTTATACATCGAACCGTCTGAACACCGTAATTCCGAGGGCGTTTATGATTGCACTGCTGTCGTCGGACTTTCTACTGCCAAACAGATTATTGAGACGAAAGCGAACTTAGACGGTGTAAGCATGACTTCATATAAGCTATTGCCGCCTCGCCATTTTGCTTATGTCCCAGACACATCGCGGCGCGGCGAAAAGATGTCACTTGGCTATAACACTACGGAGGAGACTTTTCTCGTGTCCTCTATTTCGGTGGTTTTTTGTGTTTCCGATACAGCAAACCTTAACTCCGACTATCTTTATATGTATTTCAATCGCCCGGAGTTCGACCGCTATGCTCGGTTCAATTCTTGGGGTTCGGCGCGCGAAGCGTTTTCGTGGGACGATATGTGCGATATTTCTATAGATCTGCCGCCATTGCCCGTGCAAGAAAAAGTTGTTGCTGTCTACAATGCCATGCTTGCCAACCAACGTGCCTATGAAAGCAGTCTGGAGGATTTGAACATAGCGATAGCGGCAAGCATCGAGGAGTTCAAACACACTGCTCCGCGTGTGGCTGTTGGTCGATTGCTTGAAGAAATTGATACCCGCAACCGAGACAATGCGATTTCGAACGTGCAAGGCATCAATATCAACAAAGAATTTATGCCTTCCGTTGCTAACCTCAGTACAACAGATTTGACAAAATACAAAGTAATCAGAAAAAATCAGTTCGCCTACTCCGCTATGCAAACTGGTCGTGATGAGTGCATTCGCATTGCTTTGTTCCACGAGGATGAGCCTGTTATTATTTCACCTGCGTATTCTGTTTTGCAAGTGAAAGCTGAGTCAGAATATGAAGCGCTCGCCGGATATATCATGCTTTGGTTTAGTCGTAGCGAAAGCGATCGTTACGGTTGGTTCATCAGCGACAGCAGTATTCGAGCAAGCTTGGAGTTAGCACGGTTTTATGAAATTGAGATTCCGTTGCCAAAATTGGAAAAACAGCAAGCGGTGGTAAACTTTTATAACGCCCGTCATTTAATAATGAAAAATATAACGACCGTGGGCAATATGTTAAAAGAACTCTGCCCGATACTGATAAAAGGTTCGCTCGAAGAAGCGAGTGCATAGAATTGGAGGGGGAAACCGTGGACATGAATTTTATACGGGGGCAGTTTACAGAAGCCCAGCTCGAAGAAGCTATAATCAACCTGTTTCAAGAACAGGACTACAAGTATGTCCACGGTGAAACCATCCACCGTGGCTTTGATGAAATATTGTTGAAGGATGATTTGCAAGCATACCTTGCTAACCACTATCCAGACCTCACAGCGGCTGAAACGAAAAAAGTCATCAGCCGACTTGAAAACATACCGTCCGCACCGCTATACATCGGTAACCGTGAGACGTTTATTTTGGTGAACGAGGGATTTGATTTAGTGCGTGACGACCCCGGTAAAATTGCCCTACATATCAACTATATAAATTTCGAAGAGCCGGTTAAAAACGTGTTCAAAGTGGTCAACCAATTTTCGGTACAGGGTGACCGCTTGCGTCGCCCGGATTTGTTGTTGTTTATAAACGGTATTCCTGTGGCGATTTTCGAGTTCAAATCCGCCATCAAAGAAAACACGACCATCTACGATGCTTGGGAGCAGATAACAATCCGCTATAGCCGCGACATCCCTAAACTGATGAAATATTGTTTTTTGTCTGTCATAAGTGACGGTGCAAACACGAAAATGGGCAGTATTTTTACGCCGTATGAATATTACTACGCATGGAATAAAATCAACGAAACGGAAAAGGTCAGCAACGGCATCGCCGCCCTGCTTACGATGATAAAAGGTGCGTTTTCTCAAGAACGTGTCGTTTCCATATTGCGAGATTTCGTCTATTACCCGGATGATGCCACAAAGGTAATCGCTATTGTTGCCCGCTATCCGCAGTTCTTTGCGGCGCATAAGATGTTTAAAAATATAAAAGATCATCTAAAACCAAACGGCGACGGCAAAGGGGGTACATACTTCGGAGCGACCGGTTGTGGCAAAACCTACACGATGCTGTTTCTTTCTCGCCTACTTGCCCTTCGTGACAGAGATACTTTTAAGAATCCGACAATAGTCATTATTACCGACCGTGAGGATTTGGATAGACAGACCTCGGAGTTGTTCGTCTCGTCAAAACGGTATCTGCATGAAAATAACGTGCGGAGCATCGAAAGCCGAAGTGACTTGCAAAAAGCATTAGGGGTAGAAATGTCCGAATTCGCGATGGTTGCAGAAGAGTCTGTTGATTATAGTGTAACAGGAGCGGAAAGCGGAGGAGTTTTCCTGACGACGATTCAAAAATTCTGCGAATCTACAGGATTACTTTCCAACCGAGAAAACATCATTTGTATGTCTGACGAAGCACACAGAACACAAACTGGCGTAGGCTCGAAATTGAAGAAAACCGATAAAGGCGTTTTTACTACTTTTGGGTTCGCCAAATATCTACGCGACAGTTTTCCCCAGGCCACTTATTGCGGCTTTACGGGAACACCGATTGACGAGACCATAGCCGTGTTCGGTGAAGTCGTGGACAGCTACACAATGAAAGAATCAAGCGACGACGGCATCACCGTTCGTATCGCTTATGAGCCGCGCTTGGCGAGAGTTATTCTCTCCGATGAACAAGCCCGGGAAATACAAAAATACTATGATAAATGTACAGACGAAGGCTCTAACCCCGAACAAGTCGAGGAAAGCAAAAAAGCCATGAGCCAGATGCGTCACGTCCTCGGCCACCCGGAAAGGATTAAGAAACTAGCGTTAGATATCGTCACCCACTACGAAGCGTTAGCTGCGCAAAAGCCAAAAATCGTTCAAAAGGCGATGATTGTCTGTGCTGACAGAATGCTTGCTTTCCGTTTGTTAAAAGCGGTTATAGCACTTCGTCCTGATTGGGATAAGCCGATTAGAACCGAAAATGAAGCGGCGCTCACAAAAGCAGAATTGGAAAAACTCGTGCCTCTTGCCAAAATTAAACTCGTGGCTACCCAAGGCGAAAACGACGAAAAAGAGTTGTTTGACCTCTGCGGCACAAAAGACTACAGGCAGATGCTTGATAGACAATTCAAAAATAATAACTCCAACTTCAAAATTGCAATAGTGGTTGATATGTGGATTACCGGCTTTGACGTTCCGTCTTTAGCGGTTATGTATATAGACAAGCCACTACAAAAACACACTTTGATTCAAACCATATCCCGTGTTAACCGTGTGTTTGACGGTAAAGATATGGGACTGGTGGTTGACTATATCGGAATCAAGCAAGATATGCTTGAAGCTGTAAAGAAATATGGAAGTCCTCTGGAAAGCCCGATTGATGAGATTAAGATTTCCCTTGCCGTATTCCGTAACCATTTGAAATTACTGGATGAATTACTCCACGATTTTGATGCTACAAAGTTCCACACTGGCGAACCATTGGAACGCTTGATGTGCTTAGATGCCGCCGCAGAGTATGTGCAAATCAGCAAGGAAATGGAAAGCCGTTTCATGAGCCTTTCCCGCAAAATGAAAGCGGCATATGAGATTTGCTTTCCGTCCGGTGAACTGACAGACGTTGAAACGGTAAAGGCCCAGTTTTACCTTGCCATCCGTTCTATCATTTATAAGCAGACGAAAGGCGATGCGCCGGACGCTGAAGTAATGAACCGCGTGGTCGAAAAGATGGTACAGGAAGCTATCTCCTGCACGGGTATCGAAAATATCGTTAATGCGGGTAAACCCGAAGACTTGTTCAGCGAAGATTTTATGAAGCAGCTTGATGAAATCAATCTGCCTATTTCAAAATTCAATGCCCTTTTGAGATTGCTACGGAAAACAATATCCGGCTACAGCCACGTAAACAAGGTAAAAGCAATTGAATTTGACAAACGGTTGAAGGCCGTTGTGGACAGTTATAACGATAGAGATAAACTCGTTTTCACGAGCGAGGTGGTCGCTGAATTTATCAATGGGCTTTCGGATGAGTTGATAAAAATATTTAAAGACATCCAAACCGACAGAACTTCATTCGAGGCGTTGGGTATCACCTATGAGGAAAAGGCGTTTTATGACATCCTTGTAAAAGTACGAGATGACAATGGATTTCCATACGCTGATGAAAAGTGTCTTGTCCTTGCCAGAGAAATAAAAATACTGGTTGACGACAAAGCACAGTTTGCCGATTGGTCGACCCGCGATGATATAAAGAACCAGCTCAACAGGGATTTGACCGTGTTGCTCTATAAAAACGGTTATCCGCCCGAATGGGATGAGGAAGTATTCGAACGAGTACTTGAACAAGCCGAAAACTTCAAGAAGTGGTCGGATTAAGGAGGCAGGCAGATGAGCAAATATAAATCAGCAATAGAAAAAATAATCGTTTCTGAGGCTACATTTCAAAATAGCCCAGAACGAGAAATTGAGCCATCGTGGATTAACTTCTTCTACGGCAACAACGGTAGCGGTAAAACGACTATTTCAAGGATGATACGGAATGGGCAAGGGTTGACATTTGGCAACGCTGCTCAAGCTGATGAATTTGCTACTGTCGTTTTTAATCGAGACTTTTTTGACGAGGAACTCAAATTCGATATTATGCCCGGAGTGGTAATGCTCAGTAAAGAAGCTTCTGATAAGCAACAGGAAATTGTGGGAAAGCAAAAAGAACAGGAACAGCTAAAGGGGCAACTCCAAACGGCAAACGACGAGGCGGATGCAATCCAAAAGAAGCGGGACAAATTGAAAGCCAGCCTTGATGCCGCAATTTGGAAAGCTGCAGCAAAGTACAAAAAGGTTTTCGGGGGCAAAGGCGATTTGAGTTCTACGGCTCGGTGTGTTCAAAGAGTATGCAGCACCGCTCCCGTCGAGCGTAATTTTGACGATATAAAAGCCCGTTACGAATCTGCAACCGACCCGAATGCCACACGATATGATGCCGCCCCACTACAATTATTGGATTTGACAAAGATTGAGAGTGCAGAAACATACTCACTTCTCGGACAAGCGATAATCAGCACAGCCGATAATGCTTATAGCCGATTCTGGCAGAATTTGCACGCGATGGATTGGGTCAATACTGGGCATACCCATTATTCTGAGAACGCAGAGGGTTGCTGTCCATACTGCAAACGGGAACTACCCAGCGATTTTGAAGAACAATTCCTCGCCTGCTTTGACGCAAAATACTCTCAAGATTGCGCCCGTCTTGGTGAATTTGGGCGTAAATATGCCGAGTATATGACAGCTACATTTATAGAGCCGTTAAGACGATACATTGAGTTAATTCCGCAGACAGGATTCGGCGATTGGAAAGCATATGGCGAACAGTTAAAATTGATTGAAAATACAGTACAGATGAACAATCAAAAAATTGCCGCGAAAATTGAAAAGCCTTCGGAAGTAGTCGGACTCAACAGTATAAGAGAATATGTCGAACGAGTAAACGAGCTTCTCGCCGAAACAAATAAGCTGTTTGAAGCCAACAACAAAATCTTCGATGCTAAAGGCAAAACCTGCGAAGATTGTATCAATGAAGCGTGGGAGCTGTTGGCCTTCGAAACGAGCGGAGATAGAGCTGCGTATGACGCTGAGGATAAAAAGTTGGCAACCGCCAGCTTTCAAAAAGTAACCGCTATAAAAAAACTTAATAGTTCGCTCGGTGTCCTCAAAAATGAAATTCGAGAATTGTCAGACAAAATGGGTGGCACGGCGTCCACGGTTGATAAAATCAATGTACTGCTCCAAAAGACAGGGTTCAGAGGATTTCAACTA
Organism: Bacillota bacterium; assembly: GCA_023435745.1. GTDB lineage: Bacteria > Bacillota > Clostridia > Acetivibrionales > DTU013 > JAEYRF01. Next base: position 18,082 of record JAEZMD010000007.1, read on the forward strand.
CGCCCCCACGCGAGAGTTCCTGATAAATATGAAGTTGTCCGCGAAGACGGTGAGGTTGCCAAAGGCCTAAGCGAAGGTGAAAAGAACTTTATAGCTTTTCTGTACTTTTATTTTTATGTTCAAGGGGCGTGGCGCAAAGAAGACCTCGTTAAGGGAAAAATTGTAGTGATTGACGACCCTGTTTCGAGTATGGATAGCGGTGTTCTTTTTGTCGTCAGCTCACTCGTCCGAAAACTTGTTGAAGACTGCTTTTTAGACGGCGGCCAATTCAACATTAAGCAGATTTTTGTCTTGACACACAATCCGTATTTCCACAAAGAAATATCCCATAAATATGAAACGAGCAGAGACGACATCGTTAAGAAATCATCGTTTTTCTTTGTCAAGAAATCGGATGATAATGTTTCTACCGTTAGAATTAATGAAATGGAATGCGTCACAAACGAAAGCGGCATAGAAAACGTTTCGCCTGTAAAAAACTCGTATGATGCTTTATGGTGCGAATACAGGGACGCGCGTCTTCCGGCAACGCTTCTCAGTGTAATTCAGAGAATTGTCGAATACTATTTTCTTCAACTTTGTAGTTACAGTATCGAGGATTTGCGAGAGCGGGTAAAAACCCACATCGGCGGGGACGACAAAAGGCAGCGGATAGCTGATGAAATACTTCGCTTCATCTATGACGAAAAATTCGATGCCGGAGACGGCATTAACTACGCACCAGACCACGACATACCGGCTTACAAAGAAGTGTTTGAGATGATTTTTGAAGCGTTGAGCCAAAAATCGCACTATCTCAAAATGTCTGGCGAATGTGAATGAGTTATTTGTAATAATCTGGACCATAATTCAGGCGATATAAAAAGGTTCTGTTAACTAAAGATGAAAAAATGAGATTTGAAATGCGAACCAGCATAGAAAAATGAAAGAATCAAGAGAGGAGGTTATCACATGAACGGCCATAAACCAATAAACGCCCGCAGGATTTCTGTTGCCGGATTTTCATTTCTCTTTGCCTATATTCTGTCGTTTCAGTTTGAGGGGCAGGTGCTGTACAGCCTGCTGGATTTGCGTGGAACAGACGCCGACCGTTACATACTGGCTGCAATTATCGCACATTTTGCAGGGCTTTTTACCTGCGGTCTGTTTGTCAAATCACAAGCGGCCGCCAGAAGCATGATGCTCGGCGGCATGGGCTTATGCTTAGCCGCTTCTGTTCCCTTCTTTTTTGCTCCCTCCTCTCTATGGTTGAGCGGACTGATTGTCAGCGGATACTTTAGTGGCTGCGTAGTGGCGGCATGGGGATTTTTTCTCAGGGCCTTTACGCCCAAGAACGAGCGCATTAAATCTTGCGCCGATGTTCTGATTTATTCCAATCTGCTGATGATTGCAGTCAACGTGTTTGCCATGAACCGGTCGCCGTTTATCGGGCTAAGCCTCTCGATGCTTTGTCTTGTAATCGGTATAGCCTTCATCTGGATGCTGCCGTTGGGGCAGGAGAATGAGCAGAACAAAACATTTAAAAACAAGACGCATGGCGGCATTAAAAACCAACTGATATTGCTGTGTTTTTTTGTCTTTATCATCACAATTAATTCTGGACTGATGTATCAGGTCATCAATCCTGCTTTTGAGCATCTAACGGGATTGGTGAGCTGGTATTGGGCCGTGCCTTATATCGTAGCGCTTGTTATTATGCGCAACTTACCTATGAAAGCAAAGCGTTCCAGAATTTTGTATATTGGAATGGCAATGATTATAGGAGCGTTCATCAGCTTTATGTTGTTAGGGCGAAATACCTCCGACTATTTGACTGTGGATACGCTGATGCTCGGTGCTTGCGGTATTTTTGATCTGTTTTGGTGGAGCATCCTTGGAGAAATGCTGGATTATAGCGACAATCCCACGCAAACCTTTGGCATTGGGCTTTCCGCCAATGTATTCGGCGTCCTTTGCGGAGGAGTCTTGGGGATGGCTGTGACATCTATGGGGCTTCCCGGTGCGGAGGTGGCGGTGATTGCCCTGACAGTGGTGTGCGTTACGCTGGTTATGCTACCGCCGCTGAACAACCAGCTTGTTTTACTGCTGAAAAGCCATGCTTATCTTGCTGCTTATGACAATATGAGCCAGTCACAGCAAACGGACATTGTTCGTCAAACTAAAACTCTTGATCCGCTGACTGTCCGGGAGCAGGAGGTATTGCAGCTAATCCTTTCAGGCAAATCCAACCGGGAAATTGCCGGGGCTTTGTTTATCAGTGAGAGTACTGTAAAAACACATGCAAGGAACATTTTTTCAAAATATGATGTAGGTAGTCGGGCAGAACTCATAAGCACCCTGCTGAAGAATCAAACGATTGAATGATACATAAAACCACATAAATACAGGGCTTTACTGGCCTCTCATACGAAAGTATGAGAGGCTTTTTTCTGCAAATTCATCCTTTCGAACGATGCTTTTTGAGGCATCTTTCCCTAAAATTTATACTGGAGGGAGGTATGGTGCAAATGAAATCAATCCGCAAACGACGTAATGGATATGTCTTATTATTCGCAGCCAGTATTTGTTTGGCGGTGTGGTCCGGCATGGCATTTTCGCTGGAAGCGGCACTCGCTTTGGGAGCCATCAGCGCTATCTCTCTCCTGTTATTGGTGAGGCAGAGTCGTCTGCTCTATGACGCAACACTCATTTGGGATAATCGCATCCTCGCAGTGCCATCGGCTCTTATCTCCATACCGGGCCGCCAAATGAAAAAAGACACCGAGGAAACTGTAGTATCTACCTTTGGTGTGTTAATTGGTAGCAGAATCTACCGATGGGGTCTCGACGGGGTACATGGCGTGCGCCTGAGCGCCGTTCAAATTGATAAGGAGCGGATGTACCTGACCTTTGGCGATAAGGATCAGACCATGCGGGTAGAGCTGCTGCACGGTATGCTTCAAAAGCAGGCGCTGCTGGATGCTGCTCAAAAGCTGCTTCATGAAACTGGCGTAACGGCAGACATCACCGGATGGTAACACAAGAAGCAAAATATAAACAATGGAGGTAATGCAATGAAAAAGTATGTGTCTTTATTTCTGGCGCTTATTATGATTTTCACCCTTGCCAGCTGCGGTAGTAGAACAGATGAAAACACCACGGTATCCCTTCCCGCAGTAGCAGTAGAACGCGCCGCCGTGGAACAGGCGGGCGCGATAGCGACACAGCAGTACATCATCGCCCGGCTCAAAACTGAGGCGCTGATTGAGTATGACATTAAAAACGGCAGTATAGACGAGCTGAAAGCCATGACTGACGACACGCTTGAGGCATGGCGGCTCTGTGAGCTGGCCAGTGTCAAAGCAGCGGAATTGGCAGATTATGCTCAAAGTCTGCGCAGCTCCGCGTCTACGCAGGCGGCAACCATGTCCTATACCTCATCAAAACCCGCGATGATTGGTTTGTTTACTATGGTGGCTTACGCTGCCGAGGAAAACGCCGCCGTAAAATGGGCAAAGGATTTGACCACAAAATACGACGCCTACCCTTCAGGCCAAAAAATCAAGCAGCTTTCGGAAAACCTTGGAACCGATGCAAAAAATGCCTTTGCCCAACTTAAAATGGCGCAGGCTATTTTAGAAGGTGCGGCTTATAACGATGAAGCCGATACTATTCAGAAGTATGAAAATGCGGCGATGGCAACAAAGACCGCTTGTAAAACAGGACTATATATTGGTGGCGTCATCGCCAGTGGAGGTACAGCCACGGGCATTTTAGAGGCAGGAGGCATGGTCATCAGTGGCGTTGATACTATTGTGGACATCGCTTCCACCGGCAGCACCATTATCCTTGGCGAAAACAACAAAGTGACAATAGCGGCCAACGACCTCAAGGATATTGTGGCCCCCATCGCATCCATTGCCGGAGGGGTCAACGTGTTCAGCGGTGACTCAATTAAGGCAGGAATAAAGGCCGGTGCGGAGTTTTCAAAACAGATGGGGTCTTTAGATAAGCTCAACTATATCGGGGAGAGCGTACTAGATTTAGTCAGCGAGGGAAAGATACTTGACGGCACGATTACCGAGGGCGATGATGGCGAGACCACCGTAATCATGACCGAGATCAGCACAGAAGGAAAAACCCCCGATGAGGTGGCAAAGGAATTAAAGGAAGCGGGTCTGCCCGTGCCGGAGGAAGGAGAGCCTAAGACCGCCGCAGAGCTGGCAGAGGAAATAGAGGAAGAATACTATTACACCGAGGAAGAGCTGAATGAGGTCATAGAAAATCTGCGAAATCTGCTCTACGAGATGTTCTTGGATTCCGAAGAAGAACCCACGGAAACGCCTCCTGCCGAAGAACCAACCGAGGAATCTACCCCTCTACCGGCTGAGGCAATTGGTGGGCTTTCCATAGATGAGATTGTGGGGACTTATGATGGGACATTGATAAATGATAAAGGTGATACCGACAAAGGCTCAATGATTTTCAGCAAAGATGAGAGCGGTCAGCTTATAGAAGATGGCAATGTTTATCGCTATGACCAAGCTACGGGTACTGCAACCTTTACTCTTGACTTGAAGACCGGCTCTGGAACAATAACGCTTGTGTTTGCCTCTAAGAACGGTACAGTTCATTTTTCTGGTACTTACGTTGTGGTTGGCGAACACGGCACAGCGACAATCCATATGGAAGGAACTAAGGTCGATTGAAGGAAAAATCAACTCAGTTAAAACCTAAATGATTAAGGAGGTTGTTTTCATGAAAAAGATGTTGATTATTTTATTATCGCTAATGCTGCTTTTTACCCTTGCCGCCTGTGGCGGTGATGGTGGCGGCAAAGCACCGTCCGAAAGCTCCGCGCCCGCCGAATCGGTCAATGCTCACTCCGACGAGGCGAGAGCGGATGAAAACAGGTATTACGGTATCGGCGAGGCGGCAGAGACAAACGGGCTTTCCATCACTATTGACGGGGCGGAGCCTTTCGATTATACAGGTATGCTTTCAAGGCCGAAGGATGGATTTGAATATGTGAAGGTCTGGTTTACCTTCACAAATGTCTCCGGCGAACCCATAGGTTCCCCGAACAAGAAGGATATCTATATCATCTACGAGGAAGGACCCACCGGGGACGACAGCGACATGACCTCGGAGGAAAATTCACAGGTGATGTCGGATGTGGCTGACAGGAACGAGCGGTATATGGAGGACATAGAGCTTGCCCCTGGCGAATCCACCGGCGGCTGGATGGTCTATCAGCGGCAAACCGACAGAAGCGAGGTCACCATGCACTATTACTCCGGCTTTGTCAACGTCGCGCCGGATTTGAGGTTCAGCTTTGCGGTTGAGTAAGCCGACAGAAAGGAGCTTTGCGCAATGAAACGAAAAATATTATCTATTCTGCTTGTAGCCGTCATGCTGCTGTCCGCTATAGCAGGTCTTGCAGGATGTGGAGAAAGTGGTTTTGCCTCAACCAAAATTGCTTCGGACAAAGGAGCAGAAATCGGGAATCTGAAAAAGGACGGCTGGATAGTATCGGTTCCTGCTGGAGCTTTTGACGGGGATGTAAGTGTCATCGTGGCGAAAGCCTCCGAGAGAGAAGACGTCTTGCTCACTACTCCCATCGATATCAGCGTTGATGGCATGGAGCAGGTGCGCCTGAACCAGCCGGTGAAAATCACCATGAAGCTTGATAAGAAAAACATCCCCGATGCCGAGAGCTTTGACCGAACGGTCATGGCATATTGGAACGGCAGCGAATGGGAGCCGATTATCCCCGACCCTGTTCGCCTGTCAGAGGGGTATCTGGAATTTGAAACATGGCATTTTTCATCATACAGTGGCAAGTTGATGAACAGAGAAGAACAAGTCAAGCTTTACGCTCACAAAATGGCGGTGGATTCTGTCAGCAACGAAGTGAAAGATCCAACTTATATCGAAAAGATAAAAGCAGTGTGCAATGATTATTTTGATGGAGTTGGGCTTTATGCCAGCGAAACGCGTGAAATTATTATTAACCGTGCTTTGGAGATGAACATTATTCCAACAACGCAAGAGCTTGCGGCAAAAGGTGATATAGAGGCATTAACCTATGAATGTGGGAAGATTCTTGCCGAAGCCACAGTTGATATGGTTCAAGAAAATCCTTTGGTTAAAGAGAGCCTAATGGAGGGCTTAGGTAAATTGGGCACACTTACCCAAGGCGCAGAGGCTCTTTATAATGGGGATTATAAAACAGCGGTGGTGGAGTTCACGGATTTAGGCGTTACCCTGTTTGGCGGTGCTGCTGGCGGCGCAGTGACTGCGATTAAATCCATAGGGGATTTAAGCAAGGCAGCGGTAGAGCAAGGTATTATGGCGTGGAAAGATTATGAGATGGAATGTGCTTACAAGTCGTATGCAGGGCTTGCAAAGGAAGGCGCTTACGGCTATACGCTTAACTCCGGTGACTGGGAAACACTGAAAATCCAGATGCGCGGATATTACAACCGCCTTTTAAGCGAAAAGAAGGAAGCTTGGCGCAGGCTTCACGGAAAAGATAGCCTGACTAATGCTGAAATCAAAATGCTGGAAGACTATGTGGAAGCCGATCTAAAGGAACAATTCGACAAAAGGCTAGCAAATGAGAATCTGATTGAAGCCAAAGCGGCGGAATATGAGAAGATTATCGGGAGCTTTAAGGATGCCAACCTGCTCAACCGCCTTGAAAACGGATATAAATATGACATGACCATTGAGCAGCGGTTGCAGTCGCTGTTTACCATTCGACAAGTCATTTTGAAAATGGTAGGCGGAGATATATCCGTTTTCGGAAGTGAAAAAGACCGTGAAGATAATTTGAGCATGGCAATTGCCATGTGGCTGGGCTACGGCAAGGACAGAGCCAAGTTTTATGACTGGATGCGCGATCAAGGTTATCTTAAAAAACCGGGAGCGGTGACTGAGGGGTATTGGCTGCTTGTCAGAAGCTTTGATAACAAGTATGAAACAAGCGCAGCCGACGATTCCTATTCAGAATCATGGAGCGGTGGCGGCGGAAGCTACATCTACCGATGCAAAACAACATTTGATTACAGTTACTCCGGTAGCACCCACGATAATTGCATGGGCGAATTTGTTGAGAATATAGGAACCACAAGCAGCCCAAATGAACGGTATTCGGGAGGAGAGCCGGTTACCTTGGATTTGAGTATCAAGGCAAACACATCAAGCAACATTTGCTTCCATCTTGGGGCGTCCTTGGGGGCCGCTATTACGCCTATCAACCATGACGATCCCTTTGTCTCATACGGTACGGACACATCTCTTTATGATATTACGGAAAAGCACACAAAATCATATATCTGGACCGAAAAAAACGATACCAACACCGGCTACACGGGTATGCGAGTCACGGTTGGCGGCACGATGCCCGCAGGGTCAGCCGACGGCGACAAGGTATATATTGTGGTCGGGTTTACCGGTGGTAATAAAATAATTGCAACAGCTTATGAGTATGAATGGCATACCAAATAATAGCCCGCGAAAACTAATACTTCTGCGGATTTCATCCGTACTGATGTTGCTTGCCGCCCTGCCCATGCTGCTGTGGTGTCTGGGTCTTATTGACAATGCGGCGCTGGATTATACCTATGCCGGAGCCGGGTGCTTCGCGGCTGGAATCGTGTACATCTTCTCTATGGTAACGGCCATCGCGGGGCTGGCCTTTGCCGGGCGCCTCCACCGATATCGCTGGTGCCGAACGCTCGGCCTCATCCAACTGGCGGTGGGAGCTCTGCTGATTGTCCCGCTTCGCACCTATGCCGCACTCACATTACCACCGCTTTTTCTATTTACCATTCTGTATATGTTCGGCGTGGAATGGCGTGAAAAGCGTGGATCCGAACAACAATGAAAGGAGCGTCGAGATGGCAAAGAGAAAAAAACACAAAAACATCCCCCTGCCCATCCTCATTCTTATTTGCGCTGTGCTGCTGTTCGCCATGTATTTAAGCCTCTCCACGCTGGCGCTGGCGATATGGAGCGATTCCGTCATGGGTACGGTGGACAGCTATGACAGCCGCCGAGATGATACGACCGCACAGGAAAACCGCTCCCGCACCGTTTCCAAGGGCTATTGGTTTCTGGTAAACGGAAAGGAATACCGGGGCTATGTGATATATAGCAGCGACGAGGCATGGCCGAGCTTGGACGAGGGCGAAACGCGCTCCGAGCGCATCCGCTACCTTAGCTTTTTACCTTATGTGAATAAGCCCGCCATGCTGTGCGAATTTAGCGAGATGGGCGAAGTGGCAATTATTTACCACATTCTCGCCCCTATCGGTTATCTGCTTTTGCTGCTGCTTGTTACACGCACAGCCAGACGGGGGAAAAAGAAGAAACCAACGGCGAGGAAGCCCGCCGCATCTCAAACTATCGAGCAAAGGAGTGATACGGATATGTTTTGTCCCAACTGTGGAAATAAACTGACGGAGGGTTCAGCTTTCTGTTCGGCCTGCGGCGCAAAAACACAAGCAAATGTCACCGGTGTGTGTTCGGCCTGCGGCGCAGAGCTGCCGGAGGGAACCGAATTTTGCATCGGCTGCGGAACGGCGGTAAATCCGGCAACGCCGGAGCCGATGGAATCACACCATGTAGCAACTCCCGCGCCTCCACAGAGCGGCACGGGGCTGGTCGGTTTTTCAGATAAGTGTAATTCACCTGAGATACTGACAGCTGCACAGAAAAATAAAAAATTCTCCATTGGATGTATGTGGATATTGATTTTCGTGCCGCTCATCGGCTTTCCCATCGCCGGTCTGCTGATGGACGATTTCCCCTTTGGTGAATCCCTTGTCATCGGCGTGGGCATCGCTCTTGTCATGCTGATAATTAATTTGTTGGCGCTGCGAAGGACCAATCAGCCCATGTGGGAGGGGGTGGTCGTCAATAAATACAGCAAGGAAAAAAGCGAGCATAGGGGCGGCGAGGATGATAATTACAGAACCTATACGGAATATACCACAATCATCAACACCGAAGCGGGCAAGAAAAAGACCATCGTGGAAAAGGACAGCGGACGGCATATGTACGATTATCTCTCCGTTGGCGACAGGGTGCGGTTTCATTCAAGATTCGGTACATACGAGAAATACGATAAATCCAAAGACCGAATCATCTATTGCAACGTCTGCTCCATGATGAACCCAATACAAAATGACCGCTGCAAGCGGTGTAATAATCTATTGTTCAAATAAGGAGGATTTTCGTAATGGATAAATTTATTACCATGCTGGAGGCGGCGGAGTTTGCCGCCACACTCTGCGGAAGTTGGAGCTTTGCCACTTCCAATGATAGATACGACGTAAAAGGCTTGCTGGTACTCGCCGAGACAAGCGACAGCGAAGACCCCATTGATGAGGACAGCTTTTATATGGTTTCGCCCGCCGGAGCCATCGGCTTATGTGAGGACAGCGAGGACATTGACTGGCTGTTTCTGTCCGATAATGCGCCGAATGAGGATTTGCCGCTGACATACCAAGCTGTCCCGCAGGTGAAGTTCTGTCCCAAATGCAGCGCTCTGGTTGTTCCCGGCGCTCGTTTTTGCGGTCAGTGTGGAACAGCGCTATGAAAATAAAAGGCTAATTTGGATGTGGCTTTAGTTTTCCGTAATCAGTGTGTGTTGTTTTTTGAAATTGAATACTTCCAAACGAGGGGTGTGCAAAAGCGGTGCATCTTTTAACGATTTACTTGGAGCGGTGCATTTTATCAATAGATTGTACCTTTGCCACCGGAGATGACAGGAATTAAACCCCATGTATCGACTTATTCCCCCGAACGGATAAAAATCATTGACCTGTTCCCTCGAACAGAACACCCCCATAAAAACCACTATTGACCTATTCCCTCGAACGGACAAAACGAAAATTACATACCAGACATCAATCTGATAACCTCGTTCCACGTTGAGAGTATAATTCTGATGACGAAATGTGGTTTTGAGGATAAAAAGTAGAGTTTGACCACAACATCTTGTGGCTTTGAAGTGAAAATTGAGCAAAAATCGGGTCTGAAAAGTGCGTTTTTCAGCCCGATTTTTTAGTGCTTTTTATAGATGACATTAGGGGTTTTAATGGCGACATAGACAAAAGTAGAAAATTATGGTATATAGGAGAAAGGAAAATCATCTTTTGTAGGTGAGCAAATTTAAATAATCTCATCTATACTACATGGGGGAAATGATATGTTGATGTACGAAAAGTTGCTGGACATGAGTGAAGATTGGTTGAAGTATGCCATTCAACTTAATCTTTTGCATAAAAATAAGAACAATTTAGTTGAACTTAAAAATCAAGTTTTAGACTGTGAAAAGATTCGAACTTACCTATGTGACATTACTAATTTTCACAGTACGTTAGTGAGTAATCATAAGAATCCAGAATTGCCTATACACAAACTCCTCTTCCTTTTAGATATTGGTTTGGACTCTACTGTTCCAGAAATTCAAATTGCTGTCGATGAAATTATGAAGCGTCACAATGAAAATGGGGTCTATCAATCACTGATTAATATTCCAAAGCACTTTGGTGGCAGTGGTGAAGATATGTTTAGTTGGTGCTTATGCGACGCTCCTTTGCTACTTCTTGCTCTTTTTAAAGCCGGTGTCGATTACAGTAGACATATCAAAGCCGGTGTTGATTATCTCGTATCCTTTCATAAAGAGAATGGGTTTCCGTGCACGGTGTCCTCAGAACTTGGAAAGTTTAGAGGCCCGGGCAGCAAAGAGGATTGCTGCCCTTATGCAACTCTAATAATGGCAAAATTGCTATCCTATATTCCCGAATATCAAAACAGCGATATTGCAAAGGATACTGCTACCGCCTTGATTTCTTTGTGGGAAAACAGTTTGGAAAAGCACCCATATATGTTTTATATGGGGACAGACTTCCGCAAATTAAAAGCACCTGCTATATGGTATGATATTGTAAGTGTGACAGAAGTGTTAAGCAGATATGAAAGTATTAGAAATGACAGCCGGTTCAAAGAAATGCTCTCATTGATAAAATGCAAGCAAGATGATAATGGATTATTTACACCAGAAGCAGTATTTCAAAAGTTTAAAGGTTGGGATTTTGGACAAAAGAAAACGCCATCACCTTATCTTTCATATTTGTGCTTAAGAATATTTGAACAGGCAGGGATATGAGCAAACTCTTTATTACCCGGAGAAAAAACAAAGGTATTAGGATAAAAAAATCTTGATGCCTTTGTTTTATAATAATCCTATAACAATTTAATATTGCTACCATCAGGATCACAATGAGGCTATGTTTTTCTTTTTTGGGGAAAGCATGGCCTCTTTTTTTTGCCTGATGTAGCTTGTAAAAAGAATGGAGGAAACTAAAATGGCAAACGAAACAATGCGTATCTATTTCCCTCTGAAGATCATCACCTATCCCAAAGGTGAATATGGATTGGAGGACAATCCGGTCGATATTACACCTTCAGAGGCGGTTGCTTATGAGGACGCGATACTTGCTGCCATTGCAAAGGAGAACCGACACTTTGAAAATGACCGGGGCTTGGCCGAGTACATCCATGACGATATCCTGAATAAAAAGGTATCCAGCCTTTACCCGTCAGTCGAAGCTGTCGATGGTGAGCTGTGGGGAGTCATGAATGCAGGGCTTAAGGAAGCTCTCTCAGGTGATGAGATTGCTGAGTTGCTCGACCGACCTGGATCGGATGCACGGCACAAAGAAAGGCAGGTGATGCGATGAACAGCATCATCAGCTGGGTGGGCGGCAAGAAAGCATTGCGGGATCTCATTTATCAAAGGATGCCCAAGGAATATGGGCGGTACGTGGAAGTATTCGGCGGCGGAGGCTGGGTGCTGTTTGGCCGACCCCTGGACACAGTCATGGAGGTATATAACGATTATAATTCTGACCTGACGAATCTGTTCCGCTGTGTCCGTGACCAGCCGATGGCGTTCCTGACGGAACTGGGATTCCTTCCATTAAACGGCCGCGACGAGTTTATGGTCCTAAAACGATATCTGGAGAAGGAGGAATTCACCAGCGAATTTATGCAGAAGGAACTGGAGCTGGCCCAGCGGCAGCTGGCTCCGATCCAGTTCGAAGAAATCAAAACCATCCTCATTGAGAAAGCACAGATGAATGACATCCTCACGGCAATAAGCGTCGTGTCTAAACGTCTTGCCAAGAAGCTGCTCGCACTTCAAAAGCAGAAAGAATCCACCTGGGAAGGAGGTGCACCAGATGAGCAAGATGAGTGACCTCGACCTCTGTGTTACTGAACTTCGTAGTGCTGCACAGTCCCTGAACACAGTAGCTGATAGCTTGACTTCTCTTTTCAGCGGCAGCCAGCCCGAATCATCGGTACAGCCAGAATCAAAGCCAAATTCAAAACCTCTATCGCTGGAAGATGTCAGAGCAGTACTTGCGGAAAAATCCCGTAACGGTCACACAACTAAAATTCGGGAACTGCTGGAAAAGCATGGCGCTGCGAAGCTATCAGAGATCGACCCCCAAAAGTACGCTGCCCTGCTTGCAGAAGCTGAGGTACTGGGCAATGGGTAAACATGCACTTCTCTCTGCTTCTTCAAGCCACCGATGGCTGAACTGCCCTCCCTCGGCCCGGCTTGGTGAGCAGTACGAAGATAAAGGCAACAGTTATGCCGCCGAAGGTACGGAGGCACACACCCTTTGTGAGTACAAGCTTAAAACGGCACTCGGCATCCGCACAAAAGACCCAACCACCGGCCTGACCTACTACTCCGAAGAGATGGAGGAATGCGCCAACGGATACGCCGCCTACATCATGGAACTGGTGGAAACGGCAAAGCAGAATTGCGCCGACCCTGTGATGCTGATTGAACAACGTCTCGACTTTTCTAAGTATGTCGAGGGTGGCTTTGGTACCGGCGACTGCGTGGTCATCGCCGATGGCACACTCCACATTTGCGACTATAAACACGGACAAGGGGTACTTGTTGAATCTGAGGACAACCCGCAGATGAAATTATACGCCTTGGGCGCTCTGGAGTTGTTCGACGGCATCTATGACATCGACACGGTCAGCATTACTGTATATCAACCGAGACGGAGTAACATCAGTACCCACACGGTTTTCAAGGAATCCCTCTACCAATGGGCTGATGAAGTCTTAAAGCCCATCGCCGAACTTGCCTACGATGGCGAGGGGGAATTCCAATGTGGTGATTGGTGTCAGTTCTGCAAGGCGAAGCACGACTGCCGTAAACGGGCAGAGCAGAACCTCGAACTCGCAAAATATGAATTCAAGCTGCCACCCCTTCTGGAGGATGATGAAATCGAATCCATCCTCGGCAGGATTGATGATCTTATTTCTTGGGCTTCCGATATCAAGGACTATGCCCTTCAAGCCGCACTAAGCGGCAAAGATTGGAATGGGTGGAAATTGGTCGAAGGTCGCTCCAACCGCAGGTACACAAATGAAGATGCTGTAGCAGTTACAGTCAGTGCGGCTGGCTACGACCCATATGAACATAAAGTGATGGGCATCACCGCTATGGAAAAAATTCTCGGCAAGGCGAAGTTCTCAGAGCTGCTTGGCAGTTTGGTCGAAAAGCCTCAAGGTAAACCGACGCTCGTCCCGGAGAGCGATAAACGTCCGGCAATTCATACGGCAAAACACGATTTTAAAGATTATAAGGAGGAAATTTCTAATGGCTAACACGACAAATAATGTAAACACACAGGTTCAAAATCCAATGAAGGTCATCACAGGACCCGACACACGCTGGTCTTACGCTAATGTGTGGGAAGCGAAATCCATTAACGGAGGCACGCCAAAGTTCTCGGTATCACTCATCATCCCAAAGTCTGATACCAAGACCGTGGCAAAAATCAAAGCGGCGATTGAAGCGGCCTACCGTGATGGCGAAGCAAAATTAAAAGGTAATGGCAAGTCCGTGCCACCCCTCGCTGCCCTCAAGACCCCGCTCCGCGATGGTGATACGGAAAGACCCGATGACCCCGCCTATGAAAATGCATACTTTATCAACGCCAACAGTGCAACCGCACCAGGCGTGGTAGATGCAGACCGTCAGGAAATCCTGAATCGTTCAGAAGTGTACAGCGGTGTATACGGCAGGGCAAGCGTAAATTTCTATGCTTTCAATTCGAACGGTAACAAAGGAATCGCCTGCGGACTTAACAACCTTCAGAAAATCCGTGACGGCGAGCCTCTCGGCGGCAAGTCCCGCGCAGAGGATGACTTCGCCACCTATGATGACGATGATTTTCTCGGATAACCACATTATACAAACTACGGAGGGCGGCGGGGTAACTTGCCGCTCTCTTGCACTTTGGAGGGCTTATGAAAACGATTAGCATTGATATTGAAACATTCTCATCAGTTGATCTCACCAAGACGGGCGTATACCGCTACGCCGAAGCACCTGATTTTGAAATACTGCTATTCGGTTATTCCATAGACGGCGGTGAAGCCCATGTAATTTCCCTTGCCGATGGTGAAATCATTCCGCCTGATATCCTCGATACCTTGACCGATGACAATGTGCAGAAATGGGCTTTTAATGCCAACTTTGAAAGGGTGTGCCTATCCCGGTACTTATCGGATATAGGTATTAGCCTTGACCCTTTCGCTGATAACCACCACTCTGCTGCCGTTCTGGGCAAGGCAAAATACCTAAACCCACAGTCATGGCGGTGTGCTATGGTTTGGTCGGCATACATGGGATTACCCTTATACGGGATATCACCATTACGTCATTGACGTGGCAAAAAACTATAGATTGGAGGAATACACATGGCAACTATCGGTCTTGACAGACTGTACTATTCAAAGATAACCGAAGATTCCAACGGCGAAGAAACCTACGCTGTGCCTTCGGTGCTCGCCAAAGCCATCACCGCTGAACTTTCGGTGGAGCTGGTTGAAGCAATTTTGTATGCGGATGACGGTGCCGCTGAAGTGGTAAAAGATTTTAACAGCGGTACCCTTACCCTCGGCGTGGATGACATTGGCCCAACTGTCGCGGCAGATCTAACCGGCGCATCCACTGACGATAACGGTGTACTGATCTCCGCCAGTGAGAATGTGGGTACACCCGTAGCAGTTGGCTTTAGAGCGCAAAAGGCAAACGGCACATACCGATACTTCTGGCTCTATCGCGTGAAGTTCGGCCTGCCTGCGACCAACCTGCAGACAAAGGCGGATTCCATTACTTTCTCTACACCAACCATAGAAGGAACGGTTATGCGCCGTAATAAGTTGGACGGCATGGGCAAACACCCGTGGAAAGCGGAAGTCACTGAAGGTGACGCAGGTGTCTCATCCGGCACTATAACCGGTTGGTTTACTGAAGTTTATGAGCCGGTCTACACACCGGAGCCGTAAGGAGGATGCAGAATGGATAATGAGAGAAGCGCCGCAATCAGCATCGGCGACAAAGAGTATGAACTGGTTCTGACACACCATTTGGCTACCGTATTAAAAACGGAAAGGCTGTTATTGATATCGAAGCAGCCGAGCAGATAAAAACCTTGTTTGAGTCCTATTTGTCCGGTGATTCGTTAGCAACAGCTGCAAAAAAAGCGGGCATCAAATCCTTTCACGCCGGTATCGGCAGAATGCTTCGTAATACGCGTTATCTTGGCGACGACTATTACCCCGCCATCATCGACCCGGACACGTTTACAGCCGCCGAAGCGGAGCGTATCGGGCGGGCTGAGAAACTCGGTCGTATCTATGAGCCAAGAGATTTTTGCGGTTAAATTCCAGCACAAGTCCGTCGCTGATAAGCGGAACCCCTTCATCGATCATTGTGTAGTTAAGCAATAAATCGGGCTTATCAAACTGATTGAGCATTACCGGTTGCTTACGATATTCTTCCGGAGTCATTTTATAGGCTTCTTTGAATGCCCTTGTAAATGTTTCATGGCTCCCAAAGCCGCAATCCAGCGCAATATCAAGAATACGGCTTTGTTTATCAGCAAGCGACTTATAAGCGCAAGCTAATCGTCGCAGCTTAATATATTCTCGGACTGGTTTTTTTACAAGACGAGAGAACAACCTTTGATAATAAAATGGTGATAACGCCGATTCTTTTGCAAGTTGTTCAATATCAAGATTTTCACTGATATTTGTTTCAATAAGCTCCAATGATTTTTGTATGGCTTCCCATGCGTGCATGATATGCACCTCCCTTACAATAGATAGCATATCACTACTACGATTTGTTCGCTTGACTTGCTCTGCTCTTTTATTACAACTATTCGCTAAAAAGTAAAGATTTATGGGTTTTGCTGTATTTCCTTATCTCCATATATTCCATTATCTATTTTATGCTTTTCCTGAAATCAGCAAGCAAAAAAATTGTCTCAAACATTTCATCCGAACACAAGTCGAAAACAATAGGAAAGTATTTTAGTTTTCCCATTTGTTGTGAGCCTGATATCATTAGCTTAACCTCATTGTCAAGCGGAAGACTCAATACATCCGCACGGGCTTTTTCGGGAATATATATGGTCACCTTAAAAAAACCGTCCCAGATCGATAGCCAAAAAACAGTTGTTTCATTTTGACCGCCTCGAACGCCTGTCCACTTGAAAAGTCCCTTTGCCAGCCACGCCTTGCCGTCGTTGTAGTAACGCCATTCTAAATGAATATCGTGGCTTGCAAGATTGTTTATAAACTTTACATAGGCGTTGTTCGATTCCCCAAGTGCCTTTGCAATAACATCACTTGACGGCTCTATATCAGGGTTTCTAAGCAATTGCTCTTTGTTTATTTTCATACAAAAAACCTCCACAGCAAAGATTAGAATCTTTCGACTAAGCAAATAAACTTTTTGTGCCAACGATCTTGTTGCTTTTCTGATAGGTTGAGCTTGCCTTGATTTAGATTTAAGGATAAACAAAAACTGTTCAGTTACTTATATTCCTTCGGAATAAGAATATTAAATCTCTCGCACAGTAGCCTTACGTCATGAATATCATTTTCATCATGCTCATATCCCAAGTGAAATAAAACTTGATTTTCAGCATCTATACACTTTACCTCTTTATCACCTATTTTCCCAATGCCGCTAAACACATTTGATGGATACGTTTCACCTTCAAAAACAAGGTCTCCTTGTTCGTTGAATTTAAATACATGAAGATCAATTATCCTGTCTTTAGCGTCCTTCCAAACCGTGTGATCTGTAGTGGTATATGCTTCGATAACTTCAGCAAAGCCTTTTTCTTTCAATATTTCAATAAACTCTTTGCTGTTTCGTTCTTCTACAAATATATCAATGTCGTTGTGGAGCCTTGTTTCTTCCCCTAATAGAGCATCAACTCCCCATCCACCATCTAACCAAATGGCGATCTCGTTTTCTTCGGCGTATAAGATTATCTCAATGGCATCTTTTTTAGTAACCATGCCAACCCCTCCGTTCAAATGCTAGTTTATTGTCACAATAGCATCATTTCTTAGCCAACATCCAACCTGACCACCAGCCTCCAAAAAATCCGAAAAAACATCTATCCTTTGCACTTCGTTTGAAACACCATGAAGAATTATGCTGGTTTGATTATTCCTTCTTCAAACAGAGCTTCAAATGTATTTACAGCCCCGCCATGCTCGACGATCTTTCCATCAATCAGCCTATCAATATCAACACCTGTCATCCGCAGCTTTTTTCCAGTGGGTTTCATGCCCAGCCACTCACCCAGATGAGTACCCTCCATAATAAATTCTGAGATTACTGTATCTCCATCAGTGTATTGGCGAATAATTGTCATTTTCAAATCCGGATAAGTTTTCCGAACTTCAATCATATGTTGTTTCATGCCCTCGATACCTACTGGAATAATTCTTTCACCTATTCTTACAATACAGCTATCTGCAATGTAATCAGAAAGTTCATCAATCAAGTTGTTTGATGTGATATATTCATAAAAATGCTTAATTATTTTCATATTATCCATGCCAATACTACTCCTTTCCTCTTTTCCGATTTATTTGCAAACACACCTTTTCCAATTCTGATTTTATTAGCTTAAGAATATATTCAGTGCTTTCTTTGTCCAGATTATGCAGAAAAGCCATACTTCTACATTTCTTGTATTCCACTCCGTCCATTATAAAGGTATATCCAGCCGGGCATATAGGCGAACATGTACCACCGACCAGCTTTTTGCAATCACCTGCTTTGATGATTTCCTTTTTCATTTTATCTGGGAAATCATTCAAGATAGCATCATAGGCACTTACACCGGCGGCATAAATCCTTATCTTTATGCCTGTTTTCCTAAAAACATAATTCAATAATGATTTCCCAGAGCCCGGAAGCATATATGTGGTAACATATCCGTTCTTTGCAGGCTCAATCTTTCTCTTGCACTCTTTCCCCAGGAGATAATCGTCTAATTCCAGAACAAATCCCTGAAGACTCGGTGGAACCTCGTTTAAAAAAAGTGTAAACCTTTCATTCATGTCTTTTCCCCCTTCAAATTCTAATTATTTCGTAGTGTTTAATCAATCTATAATTTAAGTTCATCACTCTGCTCAAATATGGATAACAAACATATGATTATGTTTTATAAATGTTGGTTAGCCTATTTTACTACTTATTTATCACATATAACCTGACCACACAACCTCAAAAACTTCCGAAAAAACATCTAACCTGACCTCTCACAACCCCTGACATCTAACCTGCTCTGTCGCCGAGCACTGACATCTAACCTGACCACTTGACTATCAAAAAGCGCCTTGATGGACTTGTTTCCTCGAACCGAAAAAATCATGTTTTTCGCTCAATGGGTCTTATGACCATGTGTACTAAAAGCCTTGATATATAAGGGTTTCCAGTACACTTAATCTTTTATCCGTGACATCAATGTTACGCACTCAACGTGCCCGCTCCACGGGAACATATCCACAGGCTGTACCTCCTGCGTCTTATACCCATGCCCGCAAAGGTACTTCAGGTCCCTCGCAAGCGTAGCCGGGTTGCATGAGACATAGACAATCCGCTGTGGCTGCATTTCGGTCAGCAGATGCAGCAGGGACTCTTCACAGCCTTTGCGGGGCGGGTCGAGCAGAACCACATCAGCGCAGATTCCGCGGCTGTACATTTCAGGAACAACCTTCTCCGCTTCACCGGCAATAAATTCAGCATTTTTAACTCCATTTAACTCTGCATTCTTGCGGGCATCCTCAATAGCCGCCTCCACTACCTCAACGCCATATACTTTTCCGGCCTGTTCGGAAAGAAACAGGGAGATGGTTCCGATACCGCAATAAAGATCAAAAACAGTCTCTTTGCCTGTCAATGCGGCATATTCTAGAGCTTTGGAATAAAGTATCTCCGTCTGGAGCGGATTGACCTGAAAGAAGGAATGCGGGGAGATCATGAAACGGTATTTGCCGATCATATCCATAATGGTTTCGCTGCCATACAGCAGAATATTTTTACGTCCGAGTATGATATTGGTTTTTTCAGTGTTTATATTCAAATAAATACTCTTAACTTTGGGAACAACTGAACCTCCGGAAGCCTCCGAAACTCCGTGAACTCCCTCTGCCAACTGCCGGACCAGCTCCTCGGCATCCGGCAGCACCGCTCCATTGATGACCAGCACAACCATGATCTCGCCCGTATTAAAGCCGACACGCGTTATGATATGCCTCACAAGCCCTTTTCCTGTCTTTTCATTATAGGCCGGGATTTCATGGCTTGTCAGAAATTCGCTGATGATCTCACGGATCTGATCGCTCCCGGCATCCTGGATACCGCACTCGTCAGATTCTATTACCTCGTGAGAACGTGGGGCGAAAAATCCGGTAATGACACTACCGTCAATCACCGCCACCGGATATTGTGCTTTGTTCCTATATTGATACGGATGCTGCATGCCAATCGTATCATGCACCACTATATCTGTCAGTCCGCCAATCCTCTTCAGGCTGTCCCGCACCAACCCGGCCTTGAAATCAAGCTGTGCCCGGTAATCCATGTGCTGCAGATTGCATCCGCCGCACCTTCTATACGCTCCGCAAAATGGTTCGATCCTGTGAGGAGATGGCTCAATGAGTTTTACAAGCTTACCGACTGCATAGCTTTTCGTAAGCTTAATGATCTTTACCTCGACGCGTTCTCCTTCCAGCACACCGTCCACAAATACTGCAAGCCCCTCTAACCTTCCTACTCCCTGGGCTTCATGCGTCATACCTGATATATCGATTACATAATTCTTGTTCTTTTCAATTGTCAATGATGTAACTCCCTTCCAACGCGTGTGTAGCACACAATCAGGACCGCCCGAGCTTAAGCTCTTTGTCTCCCCCGGTAGGGCCGGAGGTTTATTGTATGTCTATAACCAAAAAAGTCCGGTGACCTGCACCGAACTTTAGTATTTCACAATTGACCGCGGCACACTCAAATCCTGAACTGCTCAAGCAAACTGTTCAATTCGCCGGATACCGCATCAAGCCTCGTGGTCATCTTTTCCATTTCCATCATGGTCTTCTGCTGCAGCTCCAGATCTGCGTCGATCGACACACCGGATGCTGCCGTTCGGCTGGCTGCCTGCTCCAGTGTATTGATGGTTCCGATCAGCTCAGCGGTATTGTCCTGCCTGTTCTTCACTGCAGCTGCCGTTTCCTTCAGCGTTCCAACGATATGATCGAGCGCCCCGGTGATCTCAAGAATGCTGTCTCTCGCTGAATTAATCTGACTCACGCCTTCATCAACACTGGTAACTCCGTCACCGATCCTGTCCACTGCGTACTGGATCCTGCTCTGGATCTCGCTGATCAGCTTTCTGATCTCATGAGCCGCCTTGTTACTACCCTCTGAAAGCTTTCTGATCTCCTCGGCCAGGACTGTGAAGCCCTTCCCCTGCTGTCCTGCTCTCGCTGCTTCTATAGCGGCATTAAGTGCCAGCAGATTTGTCTTTGAAGCAATACCGGTTATCGTATCGGTTATTTCGCCGATCTTGCCGGAGGATTCCTCCAGTTCATTAATTGACTCTGCAATCTGACGTACTGTCTGTGTCACGCTGCGAATGGTCCTTTCTGCTTCCTGAACCGATTTTTCACCAAAAACGGCAATCTCCATTGCTTTCATGCCGTCCTCCACCGCTTTGTCAGTGGTCATCGCAAGACCTTCCGCATCACCCTCGGCCGCAAGTGTTTCAATACGCGCCGTCGGACGTTTATCCCCAGCGATCACGCTCTCAAATACACGTCTAAAGCTGTGGGATACCTTCTCAGTATTCTCTCTGCTGTGAACAAACAAATCGGAAAGACCTTTCCTGAGCGCTCCAATACCAACAGTCGTGGTCTTCACCTGCTCGATTATCTTACTTTGCCCATCCAGCACCTCATTTACTCTCACGCCTAATTCTCCGATTTCATCACTGCGACTGTTTCTGACCCTGTCCGTCAAATCTCCCTTTCCTGCCTTTTCAAGGACTTTTGTCATGCTCCGGATAGGGTTCAGCAAGTTCCTTGAAATCAGAAATGCCACGAGAATACCGATCAGCAGTGATATCAGAGAAATGCCGCACAAGCTCCATAGAAGTTTGCTCTTCAGATCTCTTGATCTTTCCACATCATCCGCCAGATAGCTCTTGAAGGCTGACTCCAGCGAGGTCAGAGCTTCCAACTGTCTGTTATATAATCCGGCAGCCTCCTGATATCCTTCATAAAGGCCGGTATTATTCAATGCTTGCTCAGCGGCTGTCAAAGGCCCGTATGAGGCGGCAAAAGCACGACAGGCTTCCGTAGCGTCCACTGCAGCGGGGGCATTCTTTTCGGTCAAAAGCGCTTCCATTTGTACAAGCGTGTCTTCCACGTCCTTCATCTGTTGGTCAAAGACAGCCGCGCCCCCCCCGGCGACGGTTCCTTTCCCATTCTCACTGATCAAATCAGCCAGCCCCTTGCCATAGGCTTCCTGTGTTAACGAGAGTGCGGTATCGATAAGTACATGCTTTGATAATGCGGCTTGCAGCGTGTCTGTGGCAAGAGCGCTTATGATTTGTTCGCCGTCCGCGCCGGCCTGGACAGCCGTATCAAGATATGTTCGTACTGCCGCCTCTAAAGATCTGTCATGTGCTTTGATCGCTGCAACAGTCACCGTCGTTGCGTCGGTCTGGCCTACGCCGGTCTGGCCTGAACCGGTCTGACTTAATTCGGTTTGACTTGAACCGTCCTGGCTTATACTGTCCGGGGTTTGCCCGCTGATCGGTTTGTCACCTGACGATTGGGCGTTGCGGCTTTCAACCTCTGCATTCAATCTCTCCAGCTCCGCCTGAAGCCTTATGATTTCCGACTGCAGTTCAACCTGGGCTGCAGCCATGTTTTCATTGTTTGCCGCCGAAGCTTCATATTCATCCAATACCTTTTCAACCGCAGGAACCAACTCGTTCAATACAGCCTTCTGCTCTGCCGAAAGGATCGTCAATGAAGCCTTGCCCGACAGGATGGACGCGGTCACAGCGTCCATCTGCTCCTGTACAAGCCTCTTCAACTCCTGCTCCTTAAGCAAAAGGGAGTCATATTTTTCATTGAAATCTTTCAAAAGACCTTCACAAGCAGATCTGTCTGTTCTTTTAATACTCTCAGTTATTTTTTCCTCAAAAACCACGGCATACTGGCTGTTGACTTCTTTCAACTGATCCAGAATGGCTTTTTCGCTGTTTTCGGCTTGTCCGGCCAGCTTTTCTATAGCCTGAACAAGCTTTTCATTGTTTTCATTAAACGATTCTGCGGCTGAGACGTCCAGACCTGTCACACTGGCGGAAATCAGCTGCTGTTGGGCATTCAGCCGATCTCTGATCTCACGGACATTTACCACGCGGGTATTATTACTGTCCGCACTCGCAGCAATCCCGGCCACCACAAGATTATATCCTCCAAAGGTAACTGCCAGCGTTATAACAGAACAAACAAGAACAGTTACCACAAAAGCGAGCACCAGTTTTGCCCGAATATTTATCATC
Source organism: Bacillota bacterium (assembly GCA_023435745.1). Classification (GTDB taxonomy): domain Bacteria; phylum Bacillota; class Clostridia; order Acetivibrionales; family DTU013; genus JAEYRF01. The sequence goes on from JAEZMD010000007.1 coordinate 41,061, forward strand.
AACTTCATCTCCGCCATAATTTTGAAGAATCGAAAACCGAATATTTACGTATATAATTCGATATAATAAAACAAAATCCTTCTTATCAACAGGAATAATTGATTTGACAAAGAGTCAATAATCAATTATAAATAAGGAATGTGATAAAATTTTCCGGGAAAAAAGGATTTTTCTTATTTGTGTAGAATTACTATATAGCCTTTTTTTCTGGCAGTCACTGTACAAAAGATAATTAAAGGGTTTTTTATCATTTTTACAGGACGGTTGGATATGAAGAAGGGAAAGGTCAGGAAAACTGAAAAAAGATATCTTTCAATTGTACTGGTTCCGCATTCGTCAAGTCATGTAAAGGTATTCAAATTTACTTCATTTTACGCAAAAGTGGTTGTTTGTGTTTTATTGCTATCCGCAGTATTCGTTGGAAGCGGTCTTTACATATCAAAAATGCTTGATGAAAATAAAGCTCTCAAGCAGAACATCAATGACCTATACAGTACCAATACTGAGCAGCGCAAGCTTATAGAGGAAAGAACCGATGAAATCGAGCAATTGAAAGAGGAAAGCGCCGCCTTCAGTGAAATCGTCAATGATAAAATCGAAGAATTTACTGAAAACTTCAATAAGATAACCGATGAATATATTGAAGAAAGAAGTACAAAAACCAACCGTTCGGGTGACCGGACAGAAACAGCCTTCACTAATGATATGCGGGCGCTGAAGGAAACACTCGACTCTCTCAGTTCGCTCTACAGCCGTACGGGACAGCCGGTGGCAGACCTGAGCGTTGCTGAAAGTAAAATCGAAGCTTTCATGGAAACGGTTCCGACTTTCTGGCCGGCTTCCGGGAGGATTACAGATAAGTTTGGATACAGAAAGGATCCGTTCACAAGGAGGAATAAATTCCATGCGGGTCTTGACATAGGAGCAGACTATGGCTCAAAAATAAAAGCTGCCGCCAGCGGGAAGGTCGTCTTTGCCGAGTATACCGCCGGCACGGGCAGAACGGTAAAAATCAGTCACGCGCGCGGTATCACGACGCTTTATGGACATGCCTCCTCCATTCTTGTTAAAGAGGGGCAGATCGTAAAAAAAGGTGATGTGATTGCAAAGGTTGGCAGTTCAGGGCGCAGTACCGGTCCTCATCTCCATTTCGAAGTATTATTGTACGGCACTGTTGTCGATCCGCTGCTGTATCTTGACGCAAATTAGACCCTTGTTATATTATTAAACAGCACAATTGTGCGAGGAGGGGAATCATGTTTAAAAAAGGTTCAGGGTACCGTGAGGGTGTAGATTCAATTATTGGATCCAATTCCGTATTCACAGGCAGCATTGAGGCAGACGGCACAGTAAGAGTTGACGGAAAGGTCAACGGAGATCTGAAGGTGACCGGTGATGTGTATATAGGCGAGCGTGCTGAAATAAAAGGAAATATTGACGCGAACAATGTCCATCTGGCCGGTATGGTCGATGGCAACATCATAGCCAGAGGAATATTGAAGATCCTTTCCTCAGCCAAGCTGTACGGAGATATCAGAGTGAACAGCTTTGTAGCCGATGAGGGCGCATTATTCCAGGGTAAATGTGAAATGCTGGATATGCTGCCGGTCGAGAACGAAAAGCCCGTTGAAAAGTCCAGGAAAAATTATAAAAAAAGTAATGTTCTTGAGGAAGTATACGAAGATAAAAACTGAAATACAGCCTGCAGGGTCCGCCTTCAGGTATGATTATCAGAAACCCATGAGCTGCAGGATGTTACACTGTATAAAAATGGCAACAAGGCACATAATAACCGCAATAATTGTAAAACGGAGCAACAGACGGATCCTTCTGATGTTCCGTTTTTTCATGTACCACCACCTGCGGTAAAGCATGCTCTTTCTGAACATAGAAACACCTCCGTGCATTATAGTATGCTGGAGGTGCATTTTTGGTTACACTACTTGTTGTTGATCAAAATCTCCATCGCCATGTATCTTTTCAACGCTGTCTCCATCTGAATGTAAACATCCTCCAGAAACAGGCTGTATATGGTTTCATCCTCCAACAGGTACTTGCTCTCCAGCGCACGGTCCAGGATATTGCAAATTTTTTTCAGAATCTCTCGATTCTCCAGCACCTTCATGTTCCTGTCTTTTGCAATTATAAGCCTCAGTAGGGATGGTATCCTCAGCGACGGCATCTCAACTTCCTGCTCCAGACCCAGCAGCGTATCTATTTCAATATCCAGTGCCTGCGCAATCCTCAATACAATATCCAGATTGGGATTATCCTTCCTGCCGTTTTCCAGCTGTGACAGATACCCCGGTGAAATACCAACCTCCCCGGCAAAGCCCACAAGAGAAATGTTTCTCTCTTCCCTCCTGGCCTTAATGATTTCCCCAACTTTGATCTGCACGAATATCCCTCCTTAACGCTGCCTCTACTCATTTTACATAATGGCCGCTTTTTAATCAACAGAACATTTTACAGTAAAATATTAATTGTGCTATAATGTACTGGCATCATTGATATATTGAGACATCGGAACAATGTTTACGAACATTCAGTCAAAAGAGATACTGTTATATAAAGAACAAGGAGGACGCGCATGAAGTCCAGTAAAAAAGCTGCTTCCGACGGAACAGTTAAAAAAATAAAAAAGCCCTCTCGCACATGGAAATTTATGGGCAAGTTTACCTTGACCTTTTTCACCTTTCTTATCCTGTTTGTACTTGTCATTGGCTTTGCGCTTACAGGCATTGTTGGCGGCGCGGTATATGGGTATATTAAAACTGCCGAACCGATCACGGAGGAGCAGCTGACTGCGAAAACCTCGGACAAAACAACATTTATATATGATGCCAAGGGCAATATTATACAAAAGCTGACCGGCAAGGACAATATAGACAGTGAATATATTTCCGACAAGGAAATTCCAAAATATCTGAAGGATGCAATTATATCAATTGAGGATGAGCGTTTCGAAACACATAACGGGGTTGATATACAAGGTCTTATCAACGCAGGCATAGGCTTCGCCAAAAGTATTCTTGCGGGGGACAGCAGTGCATCTCGCGGCGGGAGTACGATCACTCAACAGGTGGTAAAAAATATCACCGGCAACACCACCCGATCCATTGAGCGCAAGGTTCAGGAAGGGTATGCCGCAATTCTGCTGGAGCAAAAACTGGAGAAATGGCAGATCCTGGAGCTTTATGCGAATCTCGCCCCATTGGGCAATAGCTGTTACGGCTTTCAATCCGCATCAAAGAAATACTTCGGCAAACCTCTCCAGCAGCTGGATCTGGCTGAATGTGCATTACTTGCCGGGATCACGAAAAACCCCGGAAAGTATAATCCATTTACGGTAAGCGGACAAAAAGAAGCGAAAGGACGTCAGGAAACTATTTTGGCTATGATGCTGAAGCTGGGCAGGATTAACCAGGCACAGTATGATCAGGCTGTGAAAAAGGAACTGAAATACGCATCGAAGGCTCAATCACAGAAGGTTACCAGCGTACAGAGCTACTTTGTCGACCAGGTGGTCATCGACGTACGCAATGCGTTGATGAACGAAAAGGGCATATCTGCCACAGCTGCAAATTATATGATTTATGGCGGCGGTCTTGAAATCTACACCACCTTTGATGCAGAGATTCAATCCGCTATGGATTCAGTCTTTATGGATGATCAGTACTTCCCGCAAATAAATAAAATGGCAGAGCGGCAAATGGAGCATTCACAAGCCGCAATGGCTGTCATAGATGTGCAGAACGGTCAGGTAAAAGCATTGCGCGGCGGTTATGGTAAAAAGGAAGCAAGCAACACGCTCAATCGAGCTTCCTCCTCGTTGATGAAAAGGCAGCCCGGCTCAAGTATCAAGCCCATAGCAGCTTATGCGCCGGCCATCGATTTGAAATTAATTACACCGGCAACAATACTAGACGATGTTCCGGTATATATGCTGACCGGCAAAGACGCCGACCGGCTGTATCCGCGCAACTATGACCACTCATTTGACGGTCTGACCTCAGTGAGGAACGGTCTGAAAAACTCTGTCAATGTCGTAGCCGCAAAAATATGGAGAGATATTCTGGGTCCCGATAATTCAATTGAGTATCTGAAAAGAGTCGGCATCAACAGAGAAAATGAAAAATATATCTCCCTTGTACTCGGCGGCCTGGAGGAAGGCGTTAATCCGCTTCAGATGGCCGCAGCCTATGTGCCTTTCGCGCATGAAGGCATGTATTATGAACCTACCACCTTTACACTTGTTGCAGACAGCAGCGGCAAAGAGCTCATAAACAGAAAAACCACCGGCTTCAGCATTGCCTACAGTGAGCAGACCGCATTCATCATGACTGATTTGCTGCAAGAAGTAACAAAGGGACGTACTTCTCCCTATCCGCACAGTGGTACGGCTGTTAAAAATATTAATGAAGAGATTATCGGCATGCCGGTTGCCGGAAAGACCGGTACTACCAGCCAGAATATAGATAAATGGTTCGTCGGCTTCACACCCTATTATTCAGCCGCGGTTTGGTACGGTTATGATAACAGCGGAGTCGAACCGATCACAATAGAAACGAAGGAATACGATCAGGCGCAGATCATCTGGGCCGCCGTGATGAAGAAGATCCATGAAGGCTTGCCGCGCAAGGAGTTTGAAAAGCCGGCGACCGGGCTGGTTCAGAAAAAAATATGTATCTATTCCGGCAAAGTGGCCACTGAATTGTGCGGGCATGACCAAAGAGGGAACGCGACAAAAGTGGAGTATTTTATTAAGGGCACGGAACCAAGGGACGATGACCCTTGTACGGTACATGTAGAAGCACAGGTTTGTAAGGCAAGTCAGGATACGCTGAAACGGAATTTCCTTGCCGGTCCCTATTGTCCTGCCGAATCAGTCGAGACCAAAGTGTTTATCCAGCGCCCGATTCCATATGTTCCGACAAAGCCAAATGAAAAGGCGCCAAAAGACGTGGCTTACGAATTACCCGAAGGAGAATACTGCACCGTTCACGGCGCTCCTGAAGCCATTGAAATGCCAGGTGCAGAGGACAGCTTTGATTTTTCATTATGGCCGGATACCGGTAAACCAGCGGCAGATAATAATCAAAATAGCGGCACACAAAATAACGAACCTGTGAGCAGTGAAACACAGACTCCGACAGATCAGTCCGCCGAATCTGCGCCATAATCCATCCGGCATCTGTCCTTCAGCAAAGCCGCTTTGAACTGCTGCTTTATTTCACGTTATGCAGTCTGGGATCCTCCTACTGCACAGTGCCTTGCGGCCGCTTGCTATGCGCCTTTCTTTCTGGTATACTATGTGAAAATCGGAACATCAAGGATGAATACGGTATAATAGTATATTGAGGTGTTGCATATGAATATCACAGAGGCCTGCAGGCAGGTCAAGGCTGCTTCCCTGAAGCTTGCCGCGGCAAGCGCGGATGAAAAAAACAGGGCTCTGCTGCGTATAGCCGAGTCATTAATTTCCCATAAGCAGGAAATTTTTGAAGCAAATGAGGAAGACCTCCGAAGGAGTGAAGCCGAAAAGGTCCCCTTTCCACTGCTGAAAAGGCTCAAATTTGACGATGCAAAATTAAGCGATGTCATAGATGGGATCCACAGTCTGATCAAATTGGAGGATCCGGTGGGGAAAACACTTTTGGCCACAGAACTCGATGAAGGCCTCGAGCTTTATAAGGTGACCTGTCCTATCGGTGTGATCGGGATCATCTTTGAGTCCAGACCGGATGCTCTGGTGCAGATTTCCACGCTCTGTCTGAAAAGCGGCAATGGCGTGCTTCTTAAGGGTGGCTCAGAGGCCAGGGAAACCAACAGAATTCTGGCCGATCTTATCATTTCCGCCACCAGGGAGGCCGGCATACCGGAAGGCTGGTGCGCACTGATGGAAACAAGGGCGGACATAAATGAGCTGCTGGATCAGGATGAATACGTGGACCTGATCATTCCCAGAGGATCCAATGAATTTGTCAGGTATATCATGGATCATACGAATATTCCTGTCATGGGCCATGCCGACGGGATATGCCACTGCTTCATTGATGCCTCGGCCGACCTTGATATGGCCGTACGGATCACCATCGATTCCAAAACGCAATATGTGGCAGTCTGCAATGCCCTTGAAACACTGCTCGTCCATCAGGACGCAGCCGCAGGTTTTCTGCCGCTTTTAAAGCAGTCGGCGGATCAAAAAAATGTAACGCTGTGCGGATGCGACAAAACCAATTCTATTATTCCCATTGGAGCTGCTACAGAAGAAGACTGGAAAACTGAGTATCTGGACTATAAATTGTCCGTTAAGGTAGTTCAGGATCTTGACGAAGCCATTAACCATATCAACACATACGGCTCAGGGCACACCGATACCATTGTCACTTCGGACAAAGAACACGCCGCCCGGTTTATGTCACTGGTGGACTCCGGCAACGTATTCTGGAACTGCTCCACCCGATTCAGCGACGGTTTCAAATACGGATTGGGAGCCGAAGTCGGAATCAGCACGGGGAAACTGCACGCCAGAGGTCCCGTGGGGCTTGAAGGTCTGGTGATTTATAAATATATGCTTATTGGAAACGGTCAGATCGTCGCAGATTACGCAGAAAAAAGAAGCAGCTTCAGCCACAGGAGCCTGGACAGGAAGTTTTCGCTCTGAGTTGTTATCCTTTCATCTGACCTATAATCTTTCAATGGATACGGTCAAAGAATGAAACATTACAGAAGATTTTACATAATATAAACTGTGAATTTGAAATCATGGTGAATGAGATGGGAAGCTTACCGATAGAAAGCATCACAAACGGACTCTTGACGCTGCAGAAGGTGAGGCAGCTATACCAGAAGCAAACGCGTGCAGAAGGGGAAGATACGTATGAATATGTACAGCCCGACAGGTTGTCACTGATGCAGGAGATCCTTTCCACTGTAAGTAATCTGATACCGCAGACCAGGGGAGTGTCCTACAGCACCGCATTCAGCCAGGGCAACCGCTACAGCAGTGCATACCGTGGGCTGAAACAACATATCAGAGGGCTGAACAGGAATACTCCGGACCAGAACCAGATTCTGAAGACGTTAAGGCTGGTCATACCAATACTGGATAACAGGCAAAAGGTCACGGTGGATAAGATCTTAAAAATCGCAGATATTCTTCAATCGTAGTGTAGGCCTTTTAAAAGGCCTCTTTTTTTTCTTTTTTTATTGACAATAATTGCGGTATGTGATTATAATAAATTGCTTTTGTTGTTTAGTGATTCTAAACAAATTGTTTACAGTTAAATACTGCGCTGAAAAACGCAAGAGGTAATATGAGTATGAATATTGGAAATAAGATTAAAATGCTGAGAATAAAAAACGGGCTGACTCAGGAGGAGCTGGCAGACAGAAGCGAGCTCTCAAAGGGCTTTATTTCGCAGATCGAAAGAGATCTGACCTCCCCCTCTATCGCTACGCTCGTGGATCTTCTCCAATGTCTCGGCTCCAGCCTCAAGGATTTTTTTAATGAGAGCGTTGATGAAAAGATCGTGTTTGGAAAAGAAGATGTTTTCGTCAAGGAAAACCACGAATCAGGCCATGAAATCAGATGGATCGTGCCGGATTCACAAAAGAACCGCATGGAACCGATTTTATTGACTCTTGCAATCGGTGGCAGTTCAGAGACCGACGACCCTCATGAAGGTGAAGAATTTGGCTATGTGCTCTCCGGCAGCGTGCATATACATCTGGGCAGCAGAAAATACAAGGCAAAGAAGGATGAGAGCTTTTACTTCAAGCCCAACGCAGTACATTATATCTCTAACGGAGGAAAGACCGAGGCAAAATTGCTCTGGATCTCGACACCTCCCAGCTTTTGACCTGTAACAATGACTCTGTGCCATGTGCGATAAGGAGTATGCTTTATGTCGAATCACATTATTGAATTGGTTGACTTAACAAAAGAATATGACGGCACTGAGGCTTTGAAGAGCATAAACCTCTATATCCGCCAAAATGAATTCATAACGCTGCTTGGTCCAAGCGGGTGCGGCAAAACAACAACATTAAGGCTGATAGGCGGTTTTGAAAAGCCGACCGGCGGCAAGGTGCTGTTCGAAGGAATCAATATAAATGATGTTCCTCCATACAAAAGGAAGGTCAATACTGTCTTTCAAAAATATGCGCTGTTTCCGCACATGAATGTGTATGAAAATATTGCTTTCGGATTGAGGATCAAGAAGGCGGATAATAACGTCATCCGTGAAAAGGTCGCCGCCATGCTTTCCATGGTCAATCTGGAAGGCTTTGAAAAAAGGTCGGTGGATTCGCTCAGCGGCGGCCAGCAGCAGAGGATCGCCATTGCCCGCGCTCTTGTCAACGAGCCTGAGGTTCTTTTATTGGACGAGCCTCTTGGCGCATTGGACCTGAAGCTGCGCAAGGAAATGCAGATAGAGCTGAAGAACATGCAGAAAAGGCTTGGTATAACCTTTATATATGTTACCCATGATCAGGAGGAAGCCCTCTCCATGTCCGACACTATCGTGGTCATGCGAAACGGCGTCATCCAGCAGATTGGCACTCCCCAGGACATTTACAATGAGCCGAAAAATGCCTTCGTTGCTGATTTTATCGGAGAGAGCAACATTATTGACGGCGTAATGCTGCGCGATTACCGGGTCCAGTTTGCAGGCCATGTATTCGACTGTGTGGACAAAGGCTTCGGCACAAACGAAAATGTGGATGTGGTCGTGCGCCCTGAAGATATCAAGCTCATGCATGAGAATGAAAACCTGCTGCAGGGAATTGTCAGATCAGTCATATTTAAGGGCGTTCATTACGAAATGCTGGTGGAGGATGAAAACGGCTTCGGGTGGATTGTGCAAAGTACATTGATGGAGCCTGTGGATGCAAAGGTAGGCCTGAAAATATACCCAAATGATATTCAAATAATGAAAAAGGTACTGGTATCATGAAAAAAGGATGGGTTTCAACCCCTTACATTGCCTGGGCATTTATTTTTATACTGATACCGTTGGTTCTTGTGTTGTACTACTCTGTCACAATTACCGAAAACGGCGTTACAGTTTTTTCGTTGGAAAACTTCCAAAAGTTCCTGCAGCCAGTCTATATGAAGGTGCTGCTCCGGTCTGTTGTCCTGGCTCTGGTCAGTACGCTCATTTGTCTTGTGCTTGGATATCCGGTGGCCATGATTTTATCGGGACGGGATCTCAGCAAGAAAAATACTCTTATTTTGCTTTTTGTCATCCCCATGTGGATGAACTTTTTGCTGCGTACTTATGCATGGATGACTCTACTGGATCGCAAGGGCGTGATAAATTCGCTTCTTGATGCGATGAGACTGCCGCAGTTGAATATCTTGTATACGGATGCTGCCGTTATACTAGGCATGGTCTATAACTTCCTCCCTTTTATGGTGCTTCCGATCTTCTCCGTACTTAGCAAGATTGACAGAAGCCTAATTGAGGCGGCCGAGGATCTTGGATCCAATACCTTCACAGTGTTTCGCAGGATCACCTTCCCGCTTAGTCTTCCCGGCGTAGCATCCGGGATCACAATGGTGTTCATGCCGGCTGTCACGACATTTATTATATCCAAGCTGCTTGGTGGCAGCCAGTACACGCTGATCGGCAATCTGATCGAGGATCAGTTCATGAGAGTATATGACTGGAACTTCGGATCTGCGGTCTCCATTATTATGATGGCGCTTATTTTGCTCAGTATGGCCTTTACATCCAAATATGAAAAGGAAGAGACGGGAGGTGCACTGTTTTGAAAAAATCAATTAAAAAGCTGTATCTGTGCATTATCTTTTTATTCTTATATGCTCCCGTTTTTACGTTGATTGTTTTCTCCTTCAACCAATCAAAATCAAGGGCTCATTGGGATGGCTTCACGCTTAAATGGTATGCTGAGTTGTTTGAGGACAAACAGATCATGTCCTCTTTGTACAACACACTGGCAATTGCATTAATATCATCACTTGTTGCAACCATTATTGGAACAGCCGCCGCAGTAGGCATTCACAACATGAAGAAGCTTACAAAGTCTTTTGTGATGAACCTGACCTATCTGCCTGTTCTAAACCCTGATATCGTGACAGGAATATCGCTGATGATCCTGTTTATCTTTGTTAATCTAAAGCTGGGCTTTTTGACGCTCCTGCTGTCCCATATTACGTTTAATATACCCTACGTCATACTCTCTGTGCTGCCAAAGCTTAAACAGCTGAATAAGCACCTTTACGAAGCTGCCCTTGATTTGGGAGCCTTACCGTTGTACGCATTTCGCAAGGTCATCCTTCCGGAGATTATGCCCGGTGTCATCACAGGCTTCTTACTGGCGTTTACACTGTCGCTGGATGATTTTATTATCAGCTTTTTCACTACCGGCTCAGGCGTATCCACGCTTTCCATCACTGTTTATTCCATGGCAAGGCGCGGGATCAATCCGAAAATAAATGCGCTGTCCACATTGATGTTCATTGTCGTGCTGGCTCTGCTGCTGATCATTAATAAAAGGTCATCAGGAAATACTGTTAACGGGAATGATGCAAAGAAAACAGCTACGGAGCGGCAAAATATTACTTCCGATACTTTTCTAGGGAACGGGGCTCCGCTGTAGTCAGGTTGCATGGGCGAGCAGCAAGCGAAGCTTGCGACCAGCCCCCTGGAAAAGTTTTAGCGGAAGTTATATTTTAACGCTCCAAAAAAATCGACCAATATTTGAGGAGAAATGAAAATGAAAATGAAAAGAAACAGACTGGCCACGTTCATCACCACAGTTTTACTTGCAGCCTTTATGTTGACCGGCTGCGGCCCGGCAGGTACCGACAATGACGCAGGTCAGGTCACGATCAATGTATTTAACTGGGGTGATTATATTGGTGAGACAACAATAGAGGATTTTGAAAATGCATATCCAGGCATCAAGGTGAATTATCAAAACTTTTCCACCAATGAAGATATGTATGTCAAGATCAAGACAGGCGGTTCTCCTTTTGATGTAGCCATCCCGTCAGACTACATGATTAAAAGGATGCTCGACGAAGGACTGCTCAATAAGATCAACATGGAAAACATCCCAAATTACAAATATATTGACGATCGGTTTAAATCCCTTTCATACGATCCGGACAATCAATATTCCGTGCCGTATATGTGGGGCACCGTCGGAATACTCTATAATAAGACCATGGTTTCCGATCCTGTGGATAGCTGGGAGATCCTCTGGAACGAAAAATATAAAAAACAGATCGTTATGCCGGACAGCGAGCGGGACTCCATCGGTATAACACTGAAAATGATGGGTTTGTCTATGAATACTAAAAATATATCCGAATTGGAGCAGGCCAGGGATAAATTGATTGAGCAAAAACCGCTGGTGCTTTCATATGCGGTAGACGATGTCAAGGATATGATGATCGGTGAAAGCGCCGCTCTGGCTGTTGTATGGTCCGGCGACGCATACTATTGCATGTCTGAGAATGAGAATCTGTCCTATGTCATTCCAAAGGAAGGCACCAACTACTGGTTTGATTCAATGGTTATTCCCTCAACCAGCAAGCATCAGAAGGAAGCCGAGATTTTCATCAATTATATGTGCGAAACAGATACCGCTTTCAATAATGCAGATTACATCGGATACGCAACCCCTCACAAAGAGGTCATGAAGATGCTTGATCCGGACCTGGTCTCCGACCGCAGCGCATACCCGTTGCAGGAGGATCTCGCAAACTATGAAATATTTGAATACCCCGGCGATGAAGTCAACAAGGAATACAACAGGATCTGGACTGAGATAAAAGCTTATTGATTAAGCCATAAACAAATATGGGAGAGCACATATGGCAGCCAGAAAATATAAGTTCGGTAAACTATTTAACAAATTTCTGAAGTTGGTTCTCGGTAATTACATGAAATTGCTGTTCGATTACCACATCAGCAACCGTGAAGTTCTCAAGAGCCTCAAGCCGCCATATATCGTACTGGCTAACCACACCAACTTCTGGGACCCGTTTCTTTTGTCTATGTGCTTTCCCGGGCCGGTCTACTTTGTGACCTCTGATGCATATTTCAGGAATCCGGTACTCAAGTTTCTTCTCAAGCTTGTGGGCGCCATCCCCAAGACCAAACGCATTTCGGATCCCGGATCTATCCGGGGAATTCTGGAGGTAGTGAAAAACAAAGGTATTGTTGGCATCTTTCCTGAGGGAAATCGCAGTTGGGATGGCAAAATACTGCCGCTCCTTCCTCCCACAGCCAAGCTGATCAAATCGCTTGGTATCCCCATAGTCTGCGTGTTATTCAAAGGCGCCTGCCTCTCCATGCCCAGATGGTCCGCTTCCACCAGAAGAGGGCGGCTTGAAATGGCGCTTTCTAAAGTGCTGGATTCTCAGGAGCTTGCCTCTCTATCGACCGATGAAATTTTTGAAGTCATCACCAACAGCCTTCAATACGACGAATATGAAACTCAGCGGATGCGTATGGTATTCTATAAAGGAAAAAGAAAAGCAGAACATCTGGAGCTCTTCCTTTTCACCTGTCCAAAATGCCTTCGCAATGATCAGATGAGGTCCGAAGGCGACCTGTTTGGCTGCGGGGCATGCGGATATCAGGTCACTTACGGCGCTGAAGGTTTTTTTGAGAGTCATTCCGGCGACCTGATTTTTGACAATCCCCGGGACTGGAACCTTTGGCAGCTAAAACAGCTTGACAGGACCATAACGGATAAAATAAAAGCCAATTCCGCCCTATCCATCTTTGAAGAGCAGCATATTCTCCTTCGCACCGGCGGGAAAACAGGCGAATTGAGCAATCCTTCCTCTGCCGGAACCTTGTCGCTCTATTCTAAGTCATTGATCTATTGTGATGGAAATAATAAAGAGCTGCGTTTTCCACTGGCCGAAATATCCGGCGTAAACGTTCAGTCCAACAATCAGCTTGAGTTAATATTTAACAAAGTGCTTTACAGGTTCAGCGCAGTCAACGGCCTGATGCCTGCCTACAAATTTACGAAGGCTATAGATGGTTTAAGTGCTATAGATGCAGTAAAAATCAACACACTGGAGGGTGCACATGGGTGAGAGCTGGGGTTATATCTGGGAAATTTTAGTTATTTCTTTGTTTCTTGGTTTGGCAACGTACATTAAAAGAAGCTTTAAATTTTTTAAGAAATTTTTTATTCCGAATGCCATAATTGCCGGTTTTATCGGGCTGCTGCTGGGCCCGCAGCTCCTGAATCTGGTTCCGTTTGATTCAAGCCGGCTGGGCACGATCATTTACCATCTGATGTCGATAGGCTTTATCGCTCTGGCTCTAAAAGACCGCACAACAAAAAAGAACAAGGATATCGTCAATACCGGCATTATTATTGTAAACGGCTATGTACTGCAGGGGATCATCGGCTTTGGCCTTTCTCTGCTTTTGGTATACACCTTTGTGCCTGACCTCTTCCCCGTATTTGGGATGCTGCTGCCACTTGGCTATGGCCAGGGCGCCGGGCAGGCTTATTCCATGGGCATGTCATGGGAAGCGCTTGGGTTCGTCAATGGCGGTAATATCGGCCTTACAATGGCTACTATGGGCTTGCTTTGGGCTTGTATCGGAGGCATCCCGCTGATGAACTACCTTATAAGGATTAAAAAAATCAGACCCTCTCACAGCTTGACTGATCCTGACATGAATGTGGTCAAGGGTGAAATCCATAAAGAGGATGTCGGAGATACAGAGTCTGTCGATGGTTTTTCAATCCAGCTCTTTACAATTGGTATTATATATCTGGCGACCTATCTTGCTCTAAGCGGGCTGACCGCCGTTTTATCCCGACTGGGGACCTTTGGCAGCACTTTATCCGCAATGCTCTGGGGCTTTAGCTTTATTGTTGCGGCTCTGTTTGCGATCCTGTTCCGTTTTATTTTTGATTTTCTCAGGAAAAAGAAGATCGTCACCCGGGAATACACCAGCAATTTTCTGCTGGAGAGAATATCCGGCGGCGCATTCGACTTTATGATCACTGCCTCCATCGCTGCCATTTCCATAACCATATTCAGGCAGTATCTCTTACCGACATTGCTTATCGGCACTATTGGCGGCATCATTACCGTTATGTATGTCATATTCGTGTGTAAACGCCTCTACAGTACAGATGTTCTGGAGAATATACTGGCTCTGTACGGAAATCTTACCGGCGTCATATCCACAGGCCTAGCCCTTGTGAAGGAAATAGATCCCAACCTGGAGTCCTCTGCAGGCAGAAATCTTGTTCTTGGCAGCGGAGCAGGCCTGTTTGTCGGCTTCCCGCTGATGCTGCTGCTGAATGTGCCTGTGGTTGGCTTTGTCTCCGATACGCCGATTTTATACCTGTGGACGATGCTTGGATTGCTTGCCTACTTCATAATGCTCTCTGTTACACTATACCTGCGACGGGTAAAGTGATGCAAAATACTTCTCTTTTCATTCATAAAGAAGTATAATGTATTTAGTAGTGGAAGCTAAGTCACATGTGCGCGCTATAAAAAATGGGGTAGCTATGAAAATTGAGAAGATCAGCGAAAATATAATAAGGGTTACAGTGTCATATAATGATCTGGAAGATAAGAATATAGATTTGGATACGCTAAATTACAATTCGCCTGCCGCTCAGGAATTTTTCTGGGAGTTGATGGAGCAGGCCGAGGAGCAGCTGGGGTTCAGCCTTTCCGATTCTCAGTTGGTTATTGAGCCCGTTCCCAATTCGGACGAGGGATTCGTCATCACTATTACCAGAATCGATGAAGACGGCGAATTTGAGTCTATTCACAAGTATATTAAAAGCCGTATGAAAAAGAGTGACCTGCGCATCAAGAAAAGAGGGCGCAAGGTTTCTTCCCCTCTGATGATCTACTCCTTCAAAGAGCTAAACGACGTGTGCGAACTGGCGGGCAGGCTCGAAGATATATACAGCGGCGACAGCACCCTGTACAGGCAGAGGGATACCTACTATCTGGCACTGAGCCGAAGCGGCTTGTCCCAGGCTAATTCAGGATTGTTTGGACTCATCCTGAATGAATACGGCGTAAAAATAGCCGACGTCAATTTCTACGAAGGCTATTTGAATGAATATGGCGAAAAAGTCATAGAAAGTAATGCATTGGAAATTCTAAAAAAATTCTATTAATTATTTGCTTTCCTGATCCCAGTTCGAATTTGGCGCTATCTGGATAATGGATTTTTCAGCCTTATATTCATCTGTACTGATCAATTCATCATTCCTGAAAACATTCACCATAACCCCCTCCTTACCAGGATTGAGCATAACCCTCTCACCGGACGTCAGACCGCTGTTTTCCACATAGACAACAGATGGCTTAAACCGTTGGACAACTTCCACCGTGATTTTATAATCTTCTTTTTTATCCTTCATACTTCCGGCCAGAGCCACTGTAATCCTGCCGTCTTTGAATTCAGTGAATATCGCAGTTTTATGGCTGAAAGGACTGGTAAATTTTAAATCGCCTGCATCACCCGAAATCCATGCATCCAGACCAGGTTCAATATAGTCTGCGGCAAACTCGTGCGGCATTCTGGTGATGGAGTCCTTAGGAATACCTGCTGACAGCAGCGCCATATAAAGAGTTGATGCAACCTGATTATAACCGTCACTTTCATTTTCAAAGTCCGCATTTACTTTCTCAAGACACTTAACGAAAGAAAACTCCGACGGTATGCCACCCTCCACAGCAGGAGGCAGGATCACGCCGTTAATGGCTTCAGCCGCAAACCGGACATCCTCTAAAAGCTCCTCGTCGATCACAGTCGTCGTACATTCAGCCAGGACCTGTTGTATATCATCATAATCCTTCATGGTAACAGCGGCATTTTCAGGCTGAAGGACATATCCGTTGGCACTGTCGAGCGTAATTGCTGTAAAAGGGTTCTCCGAAAGCTTTCGCCTGATTATCTCCACCGCATTGGTAACATTTAACGACACACCTGCGGTATCAGGAATTTTCTCCACGGTGCCGGTAGAGTAATAAATCTGCGCTTCAACAGGCTCGACCTGTATATCGTCGGATATTTCAACCAACGCCATTCTGAGCTTGCTTTCATTGAATTTTATGACTGGTGAGAGTTCCGTACCGGAGTTGCCAAAATAGATTTGCAGAAGTCTCGGAATGTCCCTGATCCCTTTAATGGTCTTCACTGAAGCAATGGTGGCATTCCCGTCCAAAGCAGCTTCGATTTGTAAAAACGGAACCTCATAGCTTTTTCCATTCTCTACATTCAGCTTCAGTACATTTGTCAGAAATTTTTTAGAATATTCCGACTCAATCATTCCTGTTGCTTCAGAATAAGGCATACCGCCAATATCCATGCCGCCGACAAACACCTTCGGTGGTACATCTTTAATAGATGCACTAAACAAAACAACTACTCCTGCAGTTATTGCCAGTGTGCTTTGAATCATTATAAGCAAGAAAATCAACGGCGTTTTTCGATTCTTAATCACAATATGCAACTCCATATAGTTTTTCATTGGTTATACAATAATCCCACTGGGAACTATAAAAAAGTATAAAGCACATTGTACTTTATACTTTTAATTATCATTATTCCATTACGCCTTATTGTTCATGACGAGTTCGATCAGCTTGTCCCTGGATTTTGCCTCGTCAATGACAGCATCATCGATCATCATTCCTTCACCGATAATAACATTTCCCATATTATCAGTGATTGTCCTTGTGGCGTATCTACCCTTAAGATACTGTCTCTGCCTCTGTTCAAAAAGCACGGTCGCATTGTCGGTCTCAGCTGCAGCCGGCTGTACAGATTCTGCCGTTTCTTGAGCAGATTCAGCCATTACCTGGACCGGTAATTCTTCTGAAGCTGTTAAAAATGTCTCAGCCGGTGTTTGAGCAGAATCAAAGCTACGGTATGCGTCAAATGTTGCTGCCGTATTGGCGTAGGATGTGCCTTCCGCTTCTACAGCAAACGGGTCATTTTTTTTTTCAAAATTGTCAAATCCGGCATCGAGATCCAGCTGAGCCGGAGTATCAAGCAGTGAAGCCTCTATGTCTTCTTTTACAACAGTAAGGTTCTTGCCGAAAGTAATTACTGTATCACGGGGAATAAGCTTAAGCTGTTTTTGTGTAATGTCCGCAATAAATTCCAGCCCTGTTATCTTACACCCATCATTGTCATCTATATAGATATCTCCGATTTCTCCGATCAATCTTCCCTTCCTGGTGAGAACCTTTGTTCCCTTTACCCTGATATCATTTTGAAGAAGCTGAATAGCGGCAGGTATTCTGCTGATATCGGTAATAGCGCCTTCATTCTCAATGGTAAGTGCATACTCGCCTATGCCAAGGACATCCTCTGTAGGAATGACTCTGGCGCTGAATATCTGTATTCCACTATCCACTACGATGTAGTCAATAGCTCCCCGCTCAGCGTTTATGATAATACTCTTTACCCTTCCAACCTCAAGCCCGTCAGAAATACTTATTATAGGTAATCCAAGTATTTTTTGAGTTTTCTTCATTTTAGAAATACCCTCCTTCATATCATGCAATACCATACTATCCGTCAAGCCTGTATCTCAGATAAATTATTCTCAATTTGTTCTTTTACAGAAATATCCATGATATCACTGTAAATATCATAGTAGCTGTTCAGTATATCAAGTGCCAGTTCCTGCTGGCCGAGGGATTTATATATGACACATATGTCAAGTACTATCCAGAAGGTAAGGTCTTTTTCCGGCTTTTTATCAAGAGCATACATATGGTAAATAATCGCTCCCTCAAAATCGCCAATCTCTTTAAGCCTGAATGCTTCTTTGATACACTCATCTATAGTCAGACTATCTCTATCTTGCAATGTGTTTTCTATACCCATTTTATCAATATTTTCGGCACTGTCAACTGCTTTTTCGAAGTTATTTTCATCTATCGCCTTGTTTTCTTCAATATTTACATCATATTCATCACTATTTTCTGAAGACTCGGGCTCTTTATCATTTTCGCCAATAAAGTTGACAAAAATCTGTTCCAGGTAATTGCCCCCCTGAACTGAATCGGCAGCGGCGGAAATTTCACCGGCAACTGCCTCGGCTGCCAACATATCCGTCTTCTTTGAAGTAAATGCAATTTTGGGAACGATGAAAGAAATCATCAGGCTCAGTATGAAAACAAGCAGGATGTACGCGACAGCTGTTGCCACAGTGGCGATGATAAGTGCTGACGAGTTCATGTCGACATTTATATATGAAGATATCAGGTAAAACATCCCCGGCAGCGCAAACGCGGAAATCAGGGAAGCGCTCACCACTGAGACAAGGATTTTGAAGTTCATTACCTTCTTACGATAAAATACCGGGAACAAGATAGCCGCGCTGAATACAATCACGCATAAAACAGCGATAGCATATATTTGCATTTCGCACCTCCAGCTGCTTTTACTTAATTTAAATAGTAATTCGCAAACGACCAAAAATAGCTACTGACATAATTCGATATCAAAATCTGTAATTCCTGCATTTCCGATATTTTTTTTAAATTTTGGAAATTTAGCGTAAAAAGACGGCTCTACTCTCAATGAGTAGAACCGTCTCCCGTATAAAACATTGAAACTGTAACGGCTTTACATCTGCTGAGGCAGATCCCGCTCCGGCAACACAGCAGTTCCTGTGCCGATAATCGCCGGCTCCTGCGCAGCAGAGGGCTCCTTCACACTATCCTTAAGCCTCTGCTCTGCCAATGCGGTCTTCAAGACGATATCCATGTCTGCGGCAAAGACAAATTTAATCTTGCTCTTTACGTTCTCAGGGATCTCATCAATATCCTTTTTGTTCTCCATGGGAACAATAATCGTATCAATACCCGCTCTATGAGCTGCCAGCACCTTTTCCTTGAGTCCGCCGATGGGAAGCACTCTTCCTCTGAGTGTAATCTCTCCCGTCATAGCCACATTCTTTTTCACAGCCTGTCCCGTAAGTGCCGAGACCATGGCGGTCGCAAGGGTGATCCCTGCCGACGGACCGTCTTTGGGTATAGCACCTTCCGGTACATGAATGTGTATATCAAACTTATTGTGAAAATCCTTGTCAATATTCAATTGCTCAGTTCTTGACCGGATAAAGCTGATTGCGGCTTTCGCCGATTCCTTCATAACATCGCCCAGCTGTCCGGTCAGTTCCAGCTTTCCACTTCCTTCCATCAGCGTAGCTTCTATGGCAAGCGTATCTCCGCCAACAGGAGTCCACGCCAGACCGGTTGCCAGACCAACCTCATCCTTCTCATTTGCCATATCATAGCGGAACCGCTTTGTCCCCAGATACTTTTCGATATTGGAGCCGCTCACCGTCAGGGATTTTTTATCGCTGGATACGAGCATTTTGGCAGCTTTTCTGCAAACCCTGGCTATTTCTCTTTCCAGATTCCTGACGCCCGCTTCTCTTGTATAGTGGTTGATGATACTTCTAACAGCATCTTCTCCCACCCTCAGATTCCTTTTCTGAAGGCCGTGCGACTTCATTTGCTTGCCCAGCAAATACTTCAGCGCAATCTGAACCTTCTCCTCGGCTGTATATCCGGATATCGGAATGACCTCCATCCTGTCCAGCA
Organism: Bacillota bacterium; assembly: GCA_023435745.1. GTDB lineage: Bacteria > Bacillota > Clostridia > Acetivibrionales > DTU013 > JAEYRF01. Next base: position 60,676 of record JAEZMD010000007.1, read on the forward strand.
GCGGCCTTGGCACCGTATCAATGCTGTTGGCAGTCGTAAGAAAAAGCACATCCGACAGGTCGAACGGAAGCTCCATATAATGATCCCTGAAGGAGAAGTTCTGCTCCGAATCCAGTACCTCCAGCATTGCAGACGCCGGGTCTCCTCTGAAATCGCTGCTCATTTTATCAATTTCATCCAGCAGGATCAGCGGATTGTTGGTTCCCGCCTGTTTTAATGCATGAATAATTCTTCCGGGCATAGCGCCCACATAGGTGCGTCTGTGTCCCCTGATCTCCGCTTCATCCCTCACGCCGCCCAGAGACATCCTGACATATTTCCTGTTCAACGCTCTTGCGATGGATTTTGCAATGGAAGTCTTGCCAACGCCGGGAGGCCCCACGAGGCAAAGAATAGGGCCTTTCAGATTCTTTGTCAGCTTCAGCACGGCAAGATATTCTATGATTCTCTCCTTCACCTTTTCCAGTCCGTAATGATCCTCTTCCAGAATAGACTCCGCCGCCTTCAGATCAATCATTTCATCTGACTTTGAATTCCATGGCAGATCAAAAATCCAGTCCAGATATGTCCTTATGACAGAACCCTCCGCAGAGCCTGGCTGCATTTTCAGCAAGCGGTCCAATTCCTTAACGACCTTTTTTTCAACCTCCTCAGGGAAGTCAGCGGCTTCCAGCTTTTTTCTGTATTCATCAACCTCTCCGGAAACTCCGTCTTTATCGCCAAGTTCATTTTGAATTGCCTTAATCTGTTCTCTGAGGTAATATTCTCTCTGCATTTTGTCGATTTGCTTACGCACGCGCACACTGATATTCTTTTCAACTTCAAGGATCTCAATCTCCTTCATCAGCATCGCCAGCAGCTTTTCTATTCTTCGTGCGGGATGAAATTCGCCAAGTATATCCTGCTTCTGTTCTACCCGTAATAACAGGTTTGAAGCAACGATATCGGAAAGCTGAGAGATATCGTCGATCCCGCTGAGCGCAGATACCGTATCCGGCGATATTTTTCCATTCAGCCTGGCATATTCATCAAACGTGCTTAAAATCTTTCTTTTAAGCGCTTCATTTTCAACATCCTCATTTTTCTCAACAGAAAGAGTTTTCTCAACGACCTCTGCAACAAAAAACGGCTCAGTCTGTACAAAGCTTTTCACTTCCGCCCTGCTAATCCCCTCTACCAGAACCCTGATGGTGTCGCCCGGCAATTTCAGAAGCTGTTTGACTCTTGAAATCGTACCGACTCTATATATGTCATCTTCTTCAGGCGCATCATTCTTTGCATCCTTCTGGGCAGTCAGAAAAATCAGCTGGTTGTGGATCATCGCTTCGTCCAGGGCTTTAATAGATTTATCTCTTCCCACGTCAAAGGTCAATATCATATAGGGAAATACTGTCAATCCCCTGAGCGGCAAAAGTGGCAGTATGTGCTTTTTCATTTTTTTCTTTTCCGGCATTTGACCATCCCCTTACTATTCTATATCTGTTTTTGCAATGGACTTTATTATATCCTGTACACACTTCTTTTTCAATTGTTTTATATGGGTTTAGTGGCAGGACTTCCCCCTGTGCTGTAGTTTAGGAAACGTCACGCCATTTATTCCGATTGTGTTTCCAAGCACCTACCGTAGTGCTCCCCTTCAACATTATAATTGTTCATGGTAAGAAGTCACGTCTCACGGGCAGTTCAGTCCCTCCCCAATGTCAACGGTGCTACGCAGAAGGTCGTTGGAGCAGGAAACACAATCTCCACAAACGGCGCTGACGTTCCTGAGCAATCATCCCTACCCCCTCTTAATTTCCTCAATAGTCCTGTTAAAATGTTCTTCGGCCTGCGACAGCCTCTCCTGATCCGGTCTCTCCCCTGCATAGCGAACCCGATTATACACCTCGGTAAGGTGGGAGAGTTCATCAGATACTGCCTGCGATACAAATGTCTTACTGATGATCTGCAGGGTCGTGTCAGACCGGTCCGGATTTACCCCTATGGCCGGGAGCATATGCAGTATAATAGAATACATCAGTCGGACCCTTTTCACCGGGTCCTTTTCGCGTCGTGCGTCCTTGATGCCCTTTACTGCATTCCTGGCCGCCTTCCTTTTCACGCCGGATTCTGAAACAGGTCTGATCGTTTCTGTCTCGTCGATAAAATCCGATTCGTCGGCTGCACCTTCACTTCTTTTAAGCATGAAAATCCTTTTGATCAAACCGGCAATCTTCCTGAAAATCACAGGTATCTTTTTAGCTAAATAAAACAGTATTTTATACACCAGATACAGAAGTATAAAGTTTTTCAGTATATTGAAGATTAAATTGGCAACAGGAGAGGGAGGTGCGGGGATAAGTTCGGGAAATCCGGGTTCTGCATACCCTCCGCCTTCAGTTATAAGCTCTCCGGCTGGAAATACCTGCTCAATCAGCCAGGCGATCCCACTTATAATCAGAAAAATGAATCTGGCCGACCAATCCAGTAATGCTATCACTACTGTTTTCAGGTTAAAGAGCAGCAGAATAACCAGAAATATGACGCATATCGTTATTGCATTTAATTTTCTGAGATTTTTGGGCAGTATAGACTTTTCTATATGCTTTTTATTGTATATATTGCTTTCTATATCCTCCTGATTCTTTATAATAAGGTAAGCAAATATAAATAGATAAGTAACTGCAAACATCCATATACGCAGATAACTCAGCCTGTTAATAAACAACGGGATTTCAAGGCAGAGAGCAAGCATGAAAAAGCCCGTGTATGCGGTGGTATTGCTCATGATCCGGGAGGATGCCAGTGTGGAATGCTTCAAGGAGATAATATATGCAACCATCACCGGCAGCAGCTCAAACAAGGCTCTGAGAATGCCTTCATTCATGTAATTGAGAATAATGAACAACATGGGCAGCAGGATGATTGTCCAGGCAGTCGCCGAAGACATAAAGTCAGCGCCATCTCTAATATTTAACATGAACGTTAGAAATCTGGCAAATCGGGTATTGGCAAATCTGGAGACAAATGCGGGAGTATCACCCATAAAAATGCCCGCTGCAATATGTGCAAGAATAATTGTAGATACAAACAGCATCAGCGAAAAAAGGCCTCCGTCAATCCCGAACAAAGCTGTCCTTAAGGTGACAGTGCCTGCATAAACAACAGCGTTTACAGCAGCTGTAGCCAATATTCGCAATAGGATTAACCTGACTCCAGGCTTCATGCTCCCTCCGCTACTCCCTCTGATGACTTTTCCAATGCGTTTTCCGTCTCTCCTTCTTCCTTCAAAAAACTACTGTCCGAAAACAAATAAACTTCAGCGTTTCCTGGCTTGACTCCAGCCTCATATACTGTATCGAGCAGGATGATGCTCACCGAGTTTCCGGCTGCCTCAAAAAGCTCTATCTGCTCATTTATCCTCTTGCTCAGGTATGCAGTCACAATAACGACCTGTGTATTTTCAATTGTTGGCAATACTTGATCCAGAAGACTTTCAAAGTCCTTCACATTTTTCATGAGCAGCCTCGCCAAAATCATGAACAGCTCTGTAATATGATCTTTATCACCTGCTTCACCAGTATATATGATTTGTCTTGAATCCGCTGATGTACATCCGTTTGTACCAAATCGTACAGTAGTCCCTTCCTTTAATGCCCTATCGAACATGGTAGCTGATACCTTTATACCGATTTCGGCGATTCGTTTATTGATAGTATCGGAATATTCATATAGCTGCGATTGCATATTCAGCAGAACTGTAAGACTTCGCTGTGATGTAAACTCATTCTTCCTGACCATCAGCCTGCCGCATCTTGCGCTGGCAGGCCAGTGAATGCGGTTCAGCGGATCGCCCGACGCATATTCCCTTGCTCCCGCAACCATGAATGGGTCGTCTATAATCCATCTATTAACAGTATTATCACTCTGCGTCAGGTTAACAGGTGTGAACATTTTATCGAGATCAACAATCTCAGGATAAACCATGAGGGTCGCATTTACCGCAACAGCCCTTGAAACCACCTGATAATTCAGGAGATCTCCACCTACCAGCGTTACGTTTTCCGTAGTAAACACACCCCTTTTCAGGCATTTCAGCTTCCACTTCCTTGTCGTTTTCTGATAGCTCTTTAGAAGGAAGCTGCTGGTCACGCGTCTGCTGTCCTGGGCTACTACAGAGCAAGTTCCAGCAAAGCCAAGCCATCGCGAGGTGTGAATATCAACCTTAAGCCAGGGTACAGGCAGCAGCTTTCTGTTGCAAACCGTTTCCACAAGATAAATGCTGTCGCCCTCATGCGCTTCCGGCACGCTGAATTCACACTTATATTCGAGCTTGTGAAATACATAATTGCAAAAAAGAAACATCTGAAGCCACAGACACACACCGAATATGATTGCAAGTGCAATGACATCCATATAAATTCTCCATTCTTCCGCAGTCACGAGCCACATTTCTTAAACTATTTTTTTCTATTTGATCACTTCCCAATAACCGGATTTTTTTGAGCCTTTACGTTCAATTATGCCTTTTCCTTTTAACTCTCTAATTGCACGTTCAATAGTCCTTGATTTTAGTCCTATTTGCACAGCAATTTCTTCTGTAGTTATTTCATGGTTTCTTAAAATTTCTGCTAAAACTTTTTGCTGTGTTGCATTTATTCCGACATTTATTCCGACATTTATTCCGACATCTGTCGGTTTATTGTCACTGCTGTCGCTGGTAATAATTACCTCTCCGAAATCAGGTCTGTGAAACACTACAACAAAACCAGACTTTAAAATTTTAAACTCTACCCCAACGCCGTTGTCCTTGCAGATTTTATAAATCCTCTTAATGCCTGAACCCCAGCTTTCTATGTCCTTTGAAAAATATAGAATCTGGGCAATCAGTTTATTTCTAAGTATTGAACGTTCCTCACCCATAATAAAATCTTCAGGCGTATAACCTTCCGGGAAACTTCCAGGATTGTAAATCTCAATTCTATCCCTGAAAATGGCAATCTCATTACCTTTGTTATTCCGATAATCTCTGTGGGCAAAGGAATTTACAATTGCTTCACGGATAGCCTCTACTGGTACTTCCGGGATTTCTTCCCGCTGCATTTTTCCGAATTTAACGCGCCATTTTATCATGTTCTTGATGTAGAGTTCTGCTGTATTGATAAGCTTAAATATATTTCCAAATTCACGTTTAATATCAATAAAGGTAAGTCTTTCTACTCCCGCGAATACAGCCATCTGAAGGTCAACCGTTCCACTGCCAAATAGTGTCTCAGCGGCATTGGTCAGATAATCACCCGACATCAATTTCAATTTTTTCAAAATTTCTACCTTGTTTGTATATGGGAAATCAATTCTCCCAACAGCATTTGCTCTTTCAATGAAATTTCTTACATCTTCTTCATCGATATCATCCAAGGAGTAAGGATTTTTTGATGGTGTTTCTACATCCCATAACGTATTACTCTGTGCCTTTGCTAATATAATTTTCTGAAGCTCTTTTGAAGTTAACTGTCTGTCTTCATCCGCCACCCTGAGATATGCTCTGTCGAAAGCAAAATAAGGTACTTCGCTACCTTCAAACTTAATACGGATGCAGGCTTTATCATCGAACTTTACTGATGTTATTTCAGGATATATTTTAGGTTCTATATGATCGGCAATAGAGTGGCTGACATCACGCAGTGTTTTATCTGAAACATCTTGTCCGACAGGTGTTCCATCGTTCTTGATACCGAAATAAAGTTCTCCTGCTCCATGCTTGTTCAGTATGGATACAATGCTGATGATAGCTTCTTTCAACTCGGATGTGGACTTTTTCAGTTCCAAGAATTCGCTCTCTTTAAAAAATTTCACAGATTGCACCCCTTCAGTATTATCCATACCCTCTAATCATTTCTATGATGCGACTCTTGCGCCAAATGTGTCTTTTAAATCATTTATAACTAATTCGAATTTGCCATCAAATTTACTGTTTATAGAATCATAAGTGCCTATCAAACTCTCATAAATCGGGTTTCCGAATATATCCCTAACGTCAATATCTCTCTTTGAGGCAATATTTGAAGCGAACACATCTTTAATTTTTTTAAGAATAACAATTTGTTCATCAGTAAAATTATAAGTGTGAATATATGAAAGATAATTCTTTTCAATCCGCTCTTTTGGTGTAGGAATTTTCTTTTTACCTATTGCATGAAGTAAGAAGTCCCAAGCAGTCCCCTGCGGATAGTCATACATTTTTTGCAAATGCCCCTCATCCAAAAACGTGTTGGGCATGCTTAACCACTTAATGAATCTTTCTATTTCCTCATCTGTTGGTTGATATTCAGGCTGCTTGGCTTTTTCCTTTAAATCAACAACAATAGGCTCATCACTATTCTTTAATTCTTCTTCAAATATTCGTTTTGCTTCCTCAATTGGAATATTGTCTTTAACAACTATTGAATCACCATGTATTTCCACGCGCTGTATTAAGTTAGCAGGATCAGGATTATCAATTAAGAAGTATTCCCCTTTTGGGTTAGTAGTTCCACCGGATGTTGTTATTTGTCCTCCAGGTTTTACAACTTTTGTGTTCTCCTTCGCAGTACCCTTTCCGTTGTCCTCCATTCTTTTACAAAGTCCAACAAAATCTAAAACTTGAAAGCTGAATTTCCCTGTTTTAGGGTCAAGGCGTGTCCCACGCCCAACCATCTGGATATACTTTCCAACCGATTTTGTTAATGCTGCTAATGCAACATAACGAACACAGGGAATATCGACTCCTGTACTTAAAATATCAACCGACACAGCTATATATGGCTTTTGATACGGCTTTTGATACGGCTTTTTAAACCATGCTTTTAGTGTTTCATTTAATTCATTATTTTCTGAAATAACTGTCTCTGCATAATATGGCTTTTCACTATTATCATTCTGAAAAACCTTATTTATTGCTTTAGCTAATTCAATACAGTGGGCTTGACTAACTCCGAATAAAATGACTTTCTCTCCGTATTGCGTATTTTTCTTTAATTCTTCTGCAATGCGCATGCAGTTTTCGTCAGAAATAAATTTGCGGTTGAGTTGCTCCAATTTAAGCTTCTTTTCTTCTCCTAACTGAATTACATACTTTTCATTTGGTTCAAGAACATGATCAAAATCTATTCCGTTTTCTTGCGCTTCCTCAACCAAATATGATATTAATTCAATAGGTTTATATGGTGCAAGAAACCCCTCATTAATTCCTCTGGCGATATCAAACCCAAAATCAGGTTCTCCCGTTTCACAGCCGAATAGCTTGTATGTATCGATTATTGCTAAATCCTCTTCATCAACCGCCGCTCCATCTTTCGGTGCTGCTATTCTCGGCGTTGCAGTTAAGCCAACTCTCGGACAAAGGAAGTGATCGAAAATCAACTTGCGGTTTACATTAATGCTACGGTGACATTCATCTACAATAATTAAATCATAAAAATTCGATGACAGGTCGCTATAAATCAATTCTAAAGTATCAATGACCACAACATGAATACTGGCATGCTTTCTTGTTCTAAAATTGGATGTTGTAATCCAACTGGAAGTATATTTTCCGCTTATCAGCGAAAACCCATCTTCAATTGCTTGCTTAGCCAACATTCGCCTGTCAACTACAAACAAAATTCGTTTGGATAGGCCACATTCGAGTAAGGTCTTAACAAGTGCAACGGCAGTTCTTGTTTTTCCAAGCCCTGTTGCCATGTGTATAAGCATTTTTTGTTTTCCTGCTTTGTAGTTATCAACTATTGTCCGAATACATTGTAACTGGTAGTACCGCTCTTTCCCTATAGTTGGATCATAGCCCCCTGCAATTGTTGTATCAATAATAATCTCTCTATTTGTATCGATTTTTTTCTGTTGTTCTGCTTTGAGTTTCATTTCTTCCAAAGTCATGAAAGAATTTACCTGTTTAAACTCTCCAGCATCCAATCCACGCCATGCATTGTCGTAGAAAAGAATACGCTCGGCACTACACGCATATAAGAAGCGAGGTCTTAATACTTTTGTAACGATTGTTCGAAGCTTAGGTTGTATATGGCTTAACGCTTCTGACCACTCTGCAAGCTGGTTTTCACTAAATGTACTTTTATAGTTCGCCAAGTTAAAAGAATAATTATGTGCTTTATCAATTCGCTTTGCGATTTCGTTTTGAATACGATTTTCAAGCATCTGATCAAATAATTTTAGTTCCATTTGCCTGTCTGCTTCGGTGGCTTTCTTTGCTTTAATTTTTTTATCCAATTCTTCTGCTTTTTTAGTTCTTTCAATAGCTCCCTTTTCTTCCATATCAGCTCTGGTTTCGGTGCGGATTTTCTCCTTTATTCTTGGATCAAGTGTCTTTATCCACTCTGCAGGAATGCAAAATTGATTCTTTGATTCAGGTGGTTGTATCCCATGTTTTACAAATTCATGCCATAAGGTCAAACATTCAGTCAATTGATTTCCTTTTTGCTCCTTGCGGTTTGTTCCCATGGAGTAGCCATCATTGGTTACTTTATAAAACCAGGTCCAGTCGGTTTTCCCGCCTTTTTCAAATACAAGAATAGATGTTTTGGGGCCCTGTCCGTTTTTACTTACAAATAAACCTTGTGGCAATGAAATAGCAGCCTTAAGCTGCGCTTCTTCAAGTAACATTTTACGCAGCGTTTTTGCACTAAACTGATCCCAAGTGTGAAAGCCTTCAGATACAACAACAGCACACCGGCCACCTTGTTTTAGATGCTCAAACATTAATTTTACAAATAGAATTGTGGTTTCCGATTCTTTAGAATATTCGCCCCAAACATCAGGATACGCCTCTTGGTCTCTTTGTGCTCCAAAAGGTGGATTCGCAAGAACAACAGATTTGCTTTCATGATCGGTCACGGGTTTATATTTAGCCAACGAGTCTCCTTGCTCAATATTGGCAGGATTAAGTCCACGAATATAGAAATTTATTGCAGCCATCTTTCGAATCACGCCTAAGTATTCAATCCCTGTAACTCCACTTCGATAAAACTGTGTAGACTGCTCAATACTTGGAAATTCAATTTGGTTTGACTTAAAGTATTCATAAAACCATTCCTTCAGTTCAGAATGTGCCTTTTCTCCGGGCCATTCTCTGTCGGGATCAACTCTTCTCATTACAAATTCAAAAGCATCAAACAAGAATCCACCTGTACCACAAGCAGGGTCAAATATCATATCATCAAAAGTAGGTTCTATTATAGCCGTCATGAATTGGCGAACATGGTCTGGTGTGCGAAATAGTCCAATATCCTTCGTACCACCTGTTTCACTTAAGGCGGACTCAATTGCATCACCTAATAAATCTGTTTTTAGTAATCGTGCTTCTTCAATATCATTGGCAACAATGCTTATTACTTCGCCAAGATTACCGCTATTTACATTGTTCGTAAAATTTGAGTTATTAAAAACCTCTTCAATTAACACCAACTGATCTTGCACTTTTTGAGGCAAATTCCTCTCAAAAACCTTTCTTGCGCTCTGCAATATAGTGGAATAAAATGGAAAAAAGTTATCATTCAACTCTGATAGAATTTGGTCATTTGAAACTGTAGGTAAATATGAAAACAAACGGTTTTCATTTGATTCCTCTTTACCAGACTTTGGATTTAGCCACTTATAATCAGCCGAGAAAAGATTACGAAGGGGCTTAAATTCTTCGTCTTGCTTAATTTTAGTTTCAAAAATACGAAGCAAAAGTAATTCAATAATATACTCAACCCTTTGAACCGGGGTTCCAGCAGGTCTAAGTTTGTTATGTAAAGCCTTTAAAGCGTTGTTGGTTTTATTATCAGCATAATGTACCGTTGATCTTCCCATTAAATCTTTATCTCCTCAGATTGAATTTTTAACTGAAGCTAAGCATTCAGTAACTAGTTTTCTCCAACACCTCAGAACTCTTCAATGGGTACCGTCACATTCTTCAAAATATCTCTGACGGTATTTTCAGCATCCCCTGTACCGCCTGATATAGCGTGACCTTTCAGGATCATACGATGAGACAGTACAGGGACTGCAACCTTCTTCACATCATCCGGCATTACAAAATCCCTTCCGTCAAATGCTGCGCAAACCTGTGCGGCCTTCATTAGAGCGATACTCCCTCTGGGACTCACCCCAAGAGATATTCTCTCATTATGTCGTGTCGCTTCAATAATATCAATAATATACTGTTCAAGCGGATCAGACACCCTCACTCCGGCAACACTTGCCTGCGCTTGAATAATAGCTTCACCGTCCGCCACAGTTTCCAAAGCCGATGAAGGATCGTCTCCCCTGAATCTGCGCAGGATCTCTCTTCCCTCGTCAGGTGATGGATAGCCCATCTGAAGGCGCATGAAAAACCTGTCCAGCTGCGCTTCTGGCAGCGGAAATGTTCCGCGCGTCTCGACCGGGTTTTGAGTAGCCATAACGAAAAAGGGCTTACCCAATCTTCTGGTATCCCCGTCCACCGTGACCTGTCCTTCCTCCATACATTCAAGCAGGCTGGACTGGGTACGGGGTGTCGCTCTGTTGATCTCATCTGCAAGTACGATATTTGTAAATACAGGCCCTGATCTGAATATAAAGTCGCCCTGCTTCTGATCAAAATAATTGATCCCTGTCAGATCTGACGGAAGAAGATCCGGCGTGAACTGCACTCTTTTAAACTCACATCTTAGAGATTTTGCAAGACATTTCGCAAGCATCGTTTTTCCGACGCCAGGAACATCCTCCAGCAGAACGTGACCTGCACAGAACAGGGAAATGAGTACCTTGTCGATAGTATCGTCACGTCCCACCAGCACTCTCAGAATATTGGCCTTTAGCGTATCAGCCAGCTTCTTGACCTCAAACAGCTCCATTCTGCTCCCCCCAACTCTATTGTTCTGAATGCTCACGGGCTTTTTCCGTCTGCTCCCATGCCCTTTTCGCTTCGAGATCCTCTCGGAATTGTGGAAGGCTCAGCGCTATAGAAAGACATAGAATAATAGACACAACAATGATTTCTCTTATTGCTGCGGGTGAAAGCTCCTTCAGTTTTGCACGGATTCTTTTAAAAAATGTCATACCCGACCCTTCCCGTATCACTCGCTTGAGTTAATACTATCACCCATGCACAGGGAAGACAAGTAGACATTTTTATGATGACAGGTGGTATAAGGTAAGGGGAGGATAAAGGCAACCAGGCGCCTTTATCCCTGAGCTTTCATAGCTTGTGCAAAAGCCTCTCCAAATGCGATACTTTGCTGCAGTTCATCATCAGTCATCCGGTATTTGAAGCTCAACGGAGCTTGCGGGATCTGCAGTCCGGCTCCCTCCAGAGATGTACTGATTATCTTTGAAGCCTCACCGCTCCATCCGTAGCTCCCGAAGCCGGCGCCCAGCTTTCCTTTGAACTTGTGCCCTCTGATCTCCTCCAGCAGTCCGGCTGTCGGTCTGAGAACCGAATTATTGACTGTGCAGCTGCCGATTAATACACCCTTTGCCTTGAATATATCTGTCAAAAGATCGCTTTCATCAGTCAATGCTACATTAAAAATCTTATATTGGACGCCCTGTTTCTCCAGTCCGGCTGCAATAGCTTCGGCCATAGACCTCGTTGCATCATACATCGTATCGTAAATGATCGCGGCAAACCCTTCATTGTAATCCTGCGACCACTCGTAATACTTGTCTATGATCTGCATGGGATCCTTTCGCCATATGATCCCGTGGCTCGGAGCGATAATTTCTATCGGAAGCTCCATAGCTCTGATCTGTTCGATTTTCCTTTTTATCAACGCACTGAACGGCGTCAATATATTCGCATAATACTTGATGGCCTCTTCATATAGCTCACAAGTATCCACCTCATCATTGAAAAGAGAAATCCCCGCATAATGCTGGCCAAAAGCGTCATTAGACAACACCGTCGCGGCGCCCTTTACATATGTGAGCATACTGTCCGGCCAGTGGATCATCTGCATTTCAACAAAAACCAGATCATATTCTCCTATATTGACCGAATCCCCGGTCTTCACAACCTGCAGATTCATATCCTCCCTGTGGAAGTGCTTTTTTATAATGTCTGCACCGTTTTTCGTGCAATAAATCGGGATACTCTTGGAAGGAAGGCTATCAAACAATAAACCAAGACTTCCGCCGTGATCAGGCTCACAATGATTGATAACGATCATATCAATCTTGTCAAGACCCACCTCCTGATCCAGTTTCTTAACAAACTCTTCTTTGTACGGTTCCCATACAGTATCGACCAGAACGGTTTTCTTATCCTTTATCAGATAGGAATTATAGCTGGAGCCTCTGTGGGTGGATAGCTCGTGTCCGTGAAAATGCCTCAAACCCCAATCCTTTATACCACACCAGTAAATATTCTTTTTTATCCCTATCATAATCCGAACCTCCTTTGCGGTATATATCATGACAATTGATCTATATGCCCTGGATATTATAATACCCTATTCATCCATATTGAAACAATAAAAAGAACCGTTATATTTCAAACGGTTCTTTCTTAATTTTTGTTATTCGGTTACTCTATGATAGAGGTAACGGAACCGGAACCAACTGTCCTTCCGCCTTCACGGATAGCGAACTTCAAACCCTGATCCATAGCGATAGGAGTGATGAGCTTGATGGTCATTTCTATATGATCACCGGGCATGCACATCTCAACGCCTGCAGGAAGCTCGGCAACACCGGTAACGTCGGTAGTTCTGAAATAGAACTGCGGCCTGTAGCCATTAAAGAAAGGAGTATGTCTTCCGCCCTCTTCCTTGGTTAAAACGTAAACCTGGCCTTTGAAATGAGTATGAGGTTTGATGGAACCGACCTTTGCGAGAACCTGTCCTCTTTCAACATCAGTTCTCTGAATACCTCTGAGCAGGCAACCGATATTATCGCCGGCAACAGCCTGATCAAGAAGCTTTCTGAACATTTCAACACCGGTAACAACTGTCTTTCTCGGTTCATCCATCAAGCCAACGATCTCAACTTCTTCGCCAACCTTGACCATTCCTCTTTCAACCCTGCCGGTTGCAACTGTTCCACGACCTGTGATGGAGAATACATCCTCAACAGGCATAAGGAACGGCTTGTCTGTCGGCCTTTCAGGAGTAGGAATATAGCTGTCAACAGCGGCCATAAGATCAAGAATACATTTGTATTCAGGAGCATTAGGATCTGTTGATGTACTCTCAAGAGCGTCCAGAGCTGAGCCTCTGACGATTGGAATATTGTCACCGTCAAATTCATAAGAGCTGAGCAGTTCTCTGAGTTCCATTTCAACAAGCTCAATGAGTTCTTCATCGTCAACCATATCGCACTTGTTCAGGAATACGATGATGTGCTGCACGCCAACACGGCCTGCAAGGAGGATGTGCTCCCTGGTCTGAGGCATCGGGCCGTCCGCTGCGGAAACAACGAGGATAGCACCGTCCATCTGAGCGGCGCCGGTGATCATGTTCTTAACATAGTCGGCATGGCCGGGGCAGTCAACATGCGCATAATGCCTGTTTTCAGTTTCATACTCAACGTGTGCGGTTGAGATCGTGATTCCTCTTGCCTTCTCCTCAGGAGCCTTATCGATCTGATCATATGCAGTATAATTTGCCTTGCCTGAGAAACCCAATACCTTCGTAATAGCAGCAGTCAAGGAAGTCTTACCGTGGTCGACATGACCGATCGTTCCAATGTTAACGTGGGGTTTTGTTCTTTCAAATTTGGCCTTACCCATTTTAAATCTCCTCTCTTTGTTCAGTATACACTGAATAAATTTGTTTATTTTACATTAACTTTAGCTCACTTCAGAACAGATTCCTGAATGTATTTAGGAACCTCTTCGTAGTGGCTGAATTGCATTGTGAATACGCCTCTTCCCTGTGTTCTTGAACGAAGCTCGGTAGCATATCCGAACATGCTTGCAAGCGGTACATTTGCTGAAATTACCTGTGCGCCCGCTCTGCTTTCCATCCCTTCGATCCTGCCCCGACGGGAATTCAAATCACCCATGACATCTCCCATGTATACCTCAGGGACAACTACATCAACTTTCATGACAGGTTCCAGTAAGACCGGATCTGCTTTACGGCAGCCTTCCTTAAAGCCCATGGATCCCGCGATTTTAAATGCCATTTCTGATGAGTCGACCTCATGGTATGATCCGTCCACAAGGGTTACCTTAATGTCCAGAACCTGATAACCGCCAAGAATACCATTTTTCATTGCATCCTGGATACCGGCGTCGATTGCAGGGATATATTCCTTGGGAATAGCGCCCCCAACAATTTTGTTTACAAAGATATAGCCTGCGCCAGGCTCCTGTGGCTCGATTTCCAATACGCAGTGGCCATACTGGCCTCTGCCGCCGGACTGTCTGACAAATTTGCCTTCAGACTTGACAGCTTTGCGTATCGTTTCCTTGTATGCAACCTGAGGCTGGCCGATATTGGCTTCCACCTTGAATTCCCTCATCAGTCTGTCGACGATGATTTCAAGATGCAGCTCACCCATTCCTGAGATGATCGTCTGACCGGTCTCCTGGTCTGTGTGCGCCTTGAAGGTCGGATCTTCCTCGGAGAGCTTGGCCAAAGCAGCGGACATTTTGTCCTGACCGGCCTTTGTCTTAGGCTCCACCGCAATATGAATAACCGGTTCCGGAAACTCCATGGACTCCAGTATTACCGGAGCATCCTCACTGCAAAGAGTATCTCCGGTTGTAGTGTCCTTGAGACCTACTGCTGCAGCGATGTCTCCAGAGTATATTTCGTCCGTGTCTTCCCTGTGGTTCGCATGCATCAGAACTATTCTTCCGACACGTTCCTTCTTATTTTTTGTGGAATTCAATACATATGACCCCGCACTCAACTTTCCGGAATAGACTCTGAAAAAACACAGCTTTCCGACAAAGGGATCTGCTACGATCTTGAATGCCAATGCGGAAAATGGACCATTGTCGTCCGCCGGCCTTTCGATCTCTATTTCTTCGTCCTCTGCTGATACACCTCTGATAGCGGGCACGTCCAACGGCGAGGGCATATAATCCACAACAGCATCCAAAAGCTGCTGCACTCCCTTGTTCTTGTAAGACGAGCCGCACGTAACCGGTATTATTGCTACGCTGATAGTAGCCTTCCTGATTCCTGCACGTAATTCATCTACGGTCAGTTCTTCTCCCGATAGATATTTATCCATCAAGTACTCGTCTTGTTCAGCAACAGCTTCAATTAAAATGTTACGATATTCATCAACAAGATCAACCATGTCATCCGGAATAGGCTCTTCATCCATTACTTTGCCTAAATCGTCAATGTAGAATACAGCCGTCCTTGTAACAAGGTCGATAATTCCACGGAAATTGTCTTCTTTGCCGATAGGTAACTGAATTGGAACAGCATTTGCTTTCAATCTGTCCTTCATCATCCGGATGCAATTAAAAAAATCTGCACCCATAATATCCATTTTATTAACATATGCAAGGCGCGGTACGTTGTACTTGTCAGCCTGTCTCCAAACGGTTTCAGACTGGGGCTCAACCCCTCCCTTTGCACAGAAAAGTGTTACCGAACCATCGAGAACTCTTAGAGATCTTTCAACCTCAACCGTAAAGTCAACGTGCCCCGGCGTATCTATAATATTTATCCTGTTTCCCTTCCATTGAGCTGTTGTCGCAGCTGAGGAAATTGTGATCCCTCTCTCCTGCTCCTGCTCCATAAAGTCCATAGTAGCTGCGCCTTCATGGGTTTCTCCCATTTTATGCAGCTTTCCTGTGTAAAACAGAATTCTTTCAGTTGTAGTTGTCTTACCGGCATCAATATGTGCCATGATACCGATATTTCTTGTGTTTTGCAAACTGAATTGCCTGGGCATGTTTGCCTCCTTTCTTCCTCGATAAGTTCTTTATTGTTTTCGATGTTGTCACTAATTACCAGCGATAATGTGCGAAAGCCTTATTGGCCTCTGCCATCTTGTGGGTGTCTTCCTTCTTTTTGAAGGACCCGCCGGCTCCATTGACAGCATCCATGATCTCTCCTGCAAGTCTTTCCTTCATTGTCTTCTCGCCTCTGGCGCGTGAGTAGTTGGTCAACCATCTCAGTCCCAGCGCCTGTCTTCTTTCGGGCCTGACTTCCATAGGCACCTGATAGGTTGCGCCGCCGACTCTTCTGGCTTTAACCTCCAGTACAGGCATAATGTTATTCATTGCCTGTTCAAACACTTCAAGAGGATCCTTACCGGTTTTTTCCCTTATAATGTCAAAAGCATCGTAGCATATTCTCTGAGCTACACCCTTCTTGCCGTCAAGCATGATATTATTGATCAGCTTGGTGACAACCTTGTCATTATAAATGGGATCCGGCAGAACGTCTCTTTTTGGAGTATGTCCTTTTCTTGGCACTTTACTTCCCTCCTTTAATAGATGATAGGGGCTGCTACCCCTTCGGTTTTTGAGGTACTCGGAACCCGCAGGTTCTCGTTAGTGCGTCCGTACATGTAATATATAAAAAAGTTTAATTTCTTTATCGTTACAACTCTTTATCGTTACAACATACTTGGCACTCTTTAATCGGGTCTCTTGCGGACGCTGCTACTTCTTGGCCGCGCCTGCCTTCGGCCTCTTCGCGCCGTACTTTGAACGGCCTTGCATCCTCTTTGCAACACCGGCTGTATCAAGTGTCCCTCGTACGATGTGGTATCTTACGCCAGGTAGATCCTTTACCCTGCCGCCCCTGATGAGAACAACACTGTGTTCCTGAAGATTGTGGCCTATTCCGGGAATATATGCAGAGACTTCAATCCCGTTTGTCAAACGCACCCTTGCAACCTTTCTCAAAGCTGAGTTCGGCTTCTTTGGCGTTGTTGTCCTGACTACGGTGCAAACACCTCTTTTTTGAGGCGAGTTGCTTTCTACCGACCTCTTTTTCAGTGAGTTTAACCCTTTCTGCAAAGCCGGAGCAGTAGATTTGTATTCAACTGTCTGTCTTCCCTTTCTGACCATCTGATTAAATGTTGGCAATCCATACACCTCCTTTCGCCAATTATATATTTTAATTTTAGTATTGCTATTTTAATAAACAAACAGCCGATGCACCGACTTCAATACCTACAGCCTTCCCCAGCTGTTTCATCGTATCAACATATTCCAGCGCAATATCATTGGAGAGGCAAAGCTCCTTCAGGCTTCCGGTAATCTTTTCATCGGCATCCATTGCTATGAAAACCACCTTCGCAGTATCGTTCTCCACAGCCTTTAATGTCTGCTTGATCCCTATGGCCTTGCTGCCGTTTTTTAATGCATCCAGCACTGATCTGCACCCTTCCCCTCATTCCCCCTGAAATTCGCACTGAAATATTCTATCACCGCAGCCTGTTATTTGTCAAGTTTATCGGGACACTCCGAACAGGTGTGCCCCAACTCCTTTTTCAAGTAACTATGCTCATTACTCCGTAACAGTACTGATACTGATGTCCTTATATCTGCTCATGCCTGTGCCCGCGGGGATCAGTTTACCGATAATCACGTTTTCCTTCAGACCGACCAGCGGATCCACCTTGCCCTTGATAGCCGCTTCGGTCAGCACTCTTGTGGTTTCCTGGAAGGATGCCGCCGACAGGAACGATTCCGTGGCAAGTGATGCCTTGGTGATACCGAGCAAGGTACGTTTCCCCGATGCGGGTCTTAACCCTTCGGCAACGACTCTTGCATTCTCCTCTTCGAAATCGAACATATCTACAAGTCCGCCCGGAAGCATGTTCGTATCGCCCGCATCATCAATCTTGACCTTTCTGAGCATCTGTCTGATGATTACCTCTATATGCTTGTCATTGATATCAACGCCCTGCAGCCTGTAAACCCTTTGTACTTCCTGCAGCAGATAGGATTGCACACCTTTGATACCCTTGATCTTCAGAATATCGTGAGGATTTACGGAACCTTCGGTGATCTCATCGCCTGCTTCCACTTCCTCGCCTTCGGAGACCTTGATCCTTGAACCGTAAGGAATCATGTAAGTACGGGCTTCTCCATCCTGCGTCGTAACAATAACCTCTCTCTTCTTCTTTGTATCACTTATCTTCACAGTACCTGCAACTTCCGATATGACCGCAAGACCCTTTGGCTTTCTGGCTTCAAAAAGTTCCTCTACACGGGGAAGACCCTGCGTGATATCATCACCGGCGACACCGCCTGTATGGAATGTTCTCATCGTAAGCTGCGTACCCGGTTCACCGATAGACTGTGCCGCGATTATACCGACTGCCTCGCCTACATTGACATCTTCATTGGTGGCGAGGTTTGCTCCATAGCATTTTGCACATACACCATATTCGGAGTGACACGTGAGCATAGACCTGATCTTGACCTTTTTCAGACCTGCCTGTACAACTCTCTCCGCATCTGCATCCATGATCTTCCTGTCACCCTCTACCAGGATCTCACCGGTTTCCGGATGGACTATCGGATCAACCGTATATCTGCCTACCAGTCTTTCAGCCAAGCCTTCGATAATTTCACTGCCATCCTTTATATCACTGACCTCGATGCACTTCTTCGTACCGCAGTCGATTTCTCTTACGATAACATCCTGGCTAACGTCAACCAGACGGCGAGTAAGATAACCTGAGTCGGCAGTTCTCAGAGCGGTATCCGCGAGACCCTTTCTGGCGCCGTGCGTAGAGATGAAGTACTCAAGTACATTCAATCCTTCACGGAAATTCGCTCTGATTGGAATTTCAAGTGTTCTGCCCGAGGTATCGGCCATAAGCCCTCTCATACCGGACAACTGCTTAATCTGGCTGATGCTGCCTCTTGCACCTGACTGAGACATCATGAAAATAGGATTGAATCTGTCCAGAGTAGCCAGAAGAGCCTGTGTAAGATTTTCACCTGTTTCCGTCCATGCCTGTATGACAGAGTTATATCTTTCCTCTTCCGAGATCAGACCTCTCTTATACATCTTTGTGATATTGTCAATTTTTGTTTCCGTCTCATCAATATATTTCTTTTTCACATCCGGGATGACCATGTCGGATACGCTTACCGTGATGGCGCCTTTGGTAGAATACTTAAAGCCGAGAGTCTTCACCTTATCCAGCACAATCGCGGTCTGCGTCGTTCCATGTACCTTGATGCATTTGTCAATAATCCTTGCAAGTTCCTTTTTCGTGACCAGTTTTGTGATCTCCAGGTCAAATAGTTTTTCAGGGTCTGACCTGTCCACAAACCCCAGATCCTGTGGGATCGCTTCGTTAAACAACAGTTTACCGACCGTTGCATTAATGATCTTAGACACGGGCTTACCGTCAATCACTTTATTCAATCTGATGCGAATCGGGGCATGAAGGCCCAGATATCCATCCTCATATGCCATCACAGCCTCATTGAGGGAACCAAAGGTTTTCCCGCCGCCAGGCTCGCCTTCACGTTCTATTGTCAGGTAATAACTGCCCATAACCATGTCCTGTGTGGGAACCGTGATAGGCTTGCCGTCCTTCGGCGCCAGCAGGTTGTTTGCCGACAGCATCAGGAACCTGGCCTCAGCCTGAGCTTCTGCAGACAGAGGAACGTGCACGGCCATCTGGTCACCGTCGAAGTCGGCGTTATATGCGGTACAGACCAACGGATGAAGCTTCAATGCCTTGCCTTCGACCAATACCGGTTCAAAGGCCTGAATACCGAGTCTGTGAAGCGTAGGTGCGCGGTTGAGCAATACGGGATGCTCCTTGATGACTTCCTCCAGAACGTCCCAAACCTCAGTTTTGACGCGTTCCACCATTCTCTTCGCACTTTTGATATTATGAGCAAGACCGTCATTGACAAGCTTCTTCATAACAAAAGGCTTAAAAAGCTCAAGCGCCATTTCTTTTGGAAGACCGCACTGGAATATCTTCAGCTCCGGACCAACAACAATAACGGAACGGCCTGAATAGTCAACACGTTTACCAAGCAAATTCTGACGGAAACGTCCCTGTTTACCCTTGAGCATGTCTGACAGGGATTTGAGCGGCCTGTTTCCGGGACCCGTTACCGGTCTTCCTCTTCTGCCGTTATCAATGAGAGCATCTACAGCCTCCTGCAGCATCCTCTTCTCATTTCTTACAATAATATCAGGTGCGCCAAGATCCAGCAGTCTCTTCAGACGATTATTCCTGTTAATAACACGCCTGTAAAGGTCATTCAGGTCTGATGTGGCAAATCTTCCGCCATCGAGCTGTACCATCGGTCTAAGCTCCGGCGGAATGACCGGTACAACGTCCATGATCATCCACTCGGGCCTGTTTTGCGAAAGTCTGAATGCTTCAACTACTTCAAGCCTCTTGATGATCCTGACCCTTTTTTGTCCGGAAGCATCCTCCAATTCAGCACGCAGTTCTTTTGACTGCTTCTCCAGGTCGATTTCCATCAGTAGTTCCTTGATCGCTTCCGCACCCATGGCTGCCTTAAATTTGTAACCGAACTTCTCAATGCTGTCCCTGTATTCCTTCTCGGTGAGTATCTGCTTTTTGGAAAGCGGGGTCTGCTCTGGATCGATTACTACGTAGGACGCAAAATAAAGGATCTTCTCCAGCGCTCTCGGGGACATATCCAATATAAGGCCCATCCTGCTGGGAATACCTTTGAAATACCATATGTGCGATACGGGGGCTGCCAGCTCAATGTGGCCCATCCGCTCTCTTCTGACCTTCGAACGCGTCACCTCGACGCCGCACCGGTCGCAGACGATACCCTTGTATCTGATCCTCTTATATTTACCGCAGTGACATTCCCAGTCTTTCTGGGGTCCAAAGATCCTCTCGCAGAAAAGACCGTCTCTTTCCGGTTTCAAGGTTCTATAGTTAATTGTTTCAGGTTTCTTTACCTCGCCCCTTGACCATTCTCTGATTTTCTCAGGGGAAGCCAAACCAATTTTTATAGCATCAAAATTGTTCATTTCAAACATGGTCCCATCTCCCTTCTAAAAATCTTCCTCATCCAGGTTGTCGCTAAAATCTTCACCTTCAGAGAACAGGTCATCTCCAAGCGTGTCACCTATATCCTCCGTGGAGCCGACGATCTCACCGAGGTCAAATTCTTCAATATCTACATCATCATCTATCAGATCCTCGCCGATTTCCTCGAAGTCGGACAGCGGCGCCTCGTCTTCGCGTCCCTCAATATTTAGGTTGAGTTCTTCAAGATCGTCTTCCGTGGATTCTCTGATAGCAATTTCTTCACGCTCTTCAGAGTACACCTTAACATCAAGTGCAAGGCTCTGGAGCTCCTTGATGAGTACCTTGAACGATTCGGGAATACCCGGTTCAGGAATATTCTCGCCTTTGACAATGGATTCATAAGTCTTGACCCTGCCGACCACGTCATCCGACTTGACAGTAAGAATCTCCTGCAATGTATAGGCTGCTCCGTATGCTTCCAGAGCCCAAACCTCCATTTCACCGAATCTCTGACCGCCAAACTGCGCTTTGCCGCCGAGAGGCTGCTGTGTAACAAGGGAATACGGGCCCGTTGAACGGGCATGGATTTTGTCGTCAACCAAATGCGCCAGCTTGAGGAAATACATATATCCTACAGTTACGCGGTTCTCAAACGGTTCTCCCGTTCTGCCGTCGTATAATACAGTCTTCCCGTCCTCGTCCAGCCCGGCCATTTTTAACGTATCCACAATATCCGTTTCTGTTGCGCCGTCAAATACAGGCGTTGCAATCTTCCAACCCAGAGCCTTGGCGGCATAGCCAAGATGGACTTCCAATACCTGTCCGATATTCATACGGGATGGAACACCCAACGGATTCAATACAATCTCAAGAGGAGTTCCGTCCGGCAGGAATGGCATATCTTCTTCAGGGAGTACTCTTGATATAACACCCTTGTTACCGTGTCTTCCTGCCATTTTATCCCCAACGGAAATCTTTCTCTTCTGAGCAATATAGCATCTTACAAGCTGGTTAACTCCCGGGGGCAGCTCATCGCCATTCTCCCTGGTGAACACCTTGACGTCGACAATAATACCGGATTCGCCGTGAGGCACCCTCAGCGAGGTATCTCTGACTTCTCTGGCCTTTTCGCCGAAGATAGCGCGCAACAGTCTTTCTTCAGCCGTCAGCTCAGTCTCGCCCTTGGGGGTAACCTTGCCGACCAGGATATCTCCTGCTCTGACCTCTGCGCCGATTCTAATAATACCTCTGTCATCAAGATCCTTCAGTGAATCCTCACTTACATTTGGAATATCCCGTGTAATCTCCTCAGGCCCAAGTTTAGTATCTCTTGATTCAGATTCATATTCTTCAATGTGTATTGATGTATAAACATCCTCCTTGACGAGCTTTTCGCTGATCAGGAGAGCATCCTCGTAATTATAGCCTTCCCATGTCATAAACCCGATTAGTACATTTTTCCCTAGTGCAATCTCTCCATTATCGGTGGATGGGCCATCGGCAATTACGTCGCCCTCTTCAAGCACATCACCCTTCCTGACAATAGGTCTCTGGTTGGTACAAGTGCCCTGGTTGGATCTGATATATTTCAGAAGCTTATATACATCCTTCTTGCCTTTCTTTGTGCTGATCGTAATCTCATTTGCGGAAACTTTTTCAACTGTGCCTGCATTCCGGGCAAGCACAACCGTACCGGAATCCTTTGCCGCCTTGTATTCTATGCCTGTTCCGATGATAGGAGACTGCGGCTTGATCAGCGGCACAGCCTGACGCTGCATGTTTGAACCCATCAGCGCACGGTTCGCATCATCATTTTCCAGGAATGGAATCATAGCTGTTGCAACGGATACAAGCTGTTTTGGCGATACATCCATATAGTCAACATGGTTGCTCTCGACCTCAAGGATATCATCCCTGAATCTGCAAAGCACCTTTTTGTCCTTGAACCTGCCCTCGTCATCCAGCGGTTCATTTGCCTGTGCAACAACATATTTATCCTCTTCATCCGCAGTAAGGTATTCAATATCATTTGATACCACGCCCCTGGCCTTATCTATCTTCCTGTAAGGAGCCTCGATAAACCCGTATTCATTGATGCGCGCAAATGTACTCAAAGAACCTATCAGACCGATGTTGGGGCCTTCAGGAGTTTCAATCGGGCACATACGGCCATAATGGGAATGGTGAACGTCACGGACTTCAAATCCGGCTCTTTCCCTGCTAAGACCTCCAGGTCCCAATGCACTGAGCCTTCTTTTGTGAGTGAGCTCCGCCAGAGGGTTTGTCTGATCCATAAACTGGGACAGCTGGCTGCTTCCGAAGAATTCCTTGATAGCTGCCGCGACCGGTCTGATATTGATCAGCGCCTGAGGCGTTACGATGTCAATGTCCTGAATGGTCATTCTTTCTCTGACCACCCTTTCCATCCTTGCCAGTCCGATCCTGAACTGGTTCTGCAGAAGTTCACCGACACAGCGCAGTCTTCTGTTCCCCAGATGGTCTATATCGTCATCCGAACCAATGCCGTAGTCAATATGGATCAGGTAGTTGATGGAGGAAATAATATCCTCGACTGTAATATATTTCGGAACCAATGAATCAACATTGTCAATAATCGCCTTTTTCAGATCCGCTTCAGACTGATTCTCCTCCATAAGCTTCTTCAGAACTGACAGCCTGACTTTTTCGGTTATGCCGATGTCGGATGTATCAATACCTAAAAAAGTCTTGATATCGACAGTTCCATTACCTATAACTCTGATTTTTTTACCCTCGACATTCAGATAAACGGAATTAATGCCTGCGTCCTGGATAGAAGCAGCCTTATCCCTGTCTATTATCTCATCCTCACCAACCAGGATTTCACCGGTCTGCGGATGAATAATCCTTTCACCGGACTTCTGTCCGCTGATTCTTGAGGCAATGGAAAGCTTCTTATTGAACTTGAATCTTCCGAACTTGGCCAGGTCATACCTCTTTGGGTCGAAGAAAAGACTGTTCAGCAATGATGTCGCGCTGTCAACAGTCGGCGGTTCACCCGGCCTGAGTCTTTTATATATTTCAATGAGTCCTTCGTCCGTGGTTTTTGCATTGTCCTTTTGGATCGTCGCAAGGATCCTTTCATCATCACCGAGTAATTCTGTGATTTGAAGATCCGTACCATATCCGAGAGCACGCAGCAAAACTGTAATGGGCAGCTTCCTGGTCCTGTCAATCCTGACGGACATCACATCGCTGGAATCCGTCTCATATTCGAGCCAGGCGCCACGATTTGGTATAACTGTTGCGGAATAAAGATTTTTACCGGTTCTGTCCAATTTTTTGGCAAAGTAGATACCGGGTGATCTAACAAGCTGACTTACAATTACTCTTTCTGCGCCATTGATCACAAAAGTACCGTTGCTTGTCATAAGGGGGAAGTCTCCCATGAAGATTTCCTGTTCCTTCACCTCGCCGGTTTCCTTGTTAATCAGACGCACCTTGACTTTAAGCGGAGCAGAGTATGTAGTATCCCTTTCCTTGCATTCCTCGACACTGTACTTTGGGTTATCATCCTCCAGCTTATAATCCGGAAATTCAAGTATCAGGTTGCCGGTATAATCCTGTATCGGCGACACGTCCCTGAATACTTCCCGAAGGCCTTCTTCCAGAAACCACCTGTAAGAGTTCTTCTGCACCTCAATCAGATTGGGCATTTCCAGTACTTCGTTGATTCTGGAATAGCTCATCCTTGTATTCCGGCCTAGTTGTACGGGATGTACCATTAAAAATCACCTCATAAATTATGACTTGTAGTAGATCATGAAAGGATTGCATACGTGCAATCTAATCGGATCACCGGCAGTATTACACCGGTGTATATTTAAAGCTTTTAGTAGTATTATTAAAAGCTTTTGGGGCTGATCCAATCCGGCAGTTCCATTCATGAAATTGCCTAAACAACCATTAATTATTAACAGTTCTTGTCTGTTTTATTCTCCTATGTTATAATGTAAATAAGGCTGTTTTATGAAAAAAAGGCTTATTTCAATTATAACGCAGTTTATAATTCTAACATACCGTTGTCAACTTGTCAACGTTTTTTTTGCACAAAAAAATGCTCCATAACGCTCCAAAAAACGTAAAAAAGTGCTCCGGCTTAATAACACCGGAGCACTTTTATTTATCTGGCTTTAATTACTTGATTTCTACAGCAGCGCCTACTTCTTTGAACTTTGCTTCCATTGCAGCCGCTTCTTCCTTTGAAACGTTTTCTTTAACAGGCTTCGGAGCTCCGTCTACGAGGTCCTTTGCTTCCTTGAGGCCAAGTCCGGTGATCTCTCTGACTACCTTGATAACCTTGATCTTCTCAGCGCCTACATCTTTGAGTATTACTGTGAACTCAGTCTTCTCTTCGTCTGCCGGAGCTGCCGCCGCGCCTGCAGCAGGAGCTGCTGCAACTGCCATGGGAGCTGCCGCGGATACGCCGAATTCTTCTTCAAGAGCCTTTACGAGCTCGGACAGTTCCAATACTGTCAATGCCTTTACATCTTCAATCAACTTTAAAACTTTATCGCTTGCCATTTTAAAAACCCTCCATAATTTTTTAATTAAATATTTTAATTGATAATACTAAGCATTCGCTTTCTGTTCCGCTATCGCGTTCAATGCGACGACCAGACCTCTGATGTTTCCATTGAGAACATTGACAAATCCGGATATCGGTGCATTGAGTCCGCCAAGCACTCTGGCGATCAGTACTTCTCTTGACGGCAGTTCGGCCAAAGCCTTCACGCCGTTTACGTCAATTACCCTGCCCTCTACGACGCCAACCTTGAGCTCCAGCTTATCATATTTCTTTGCGTACTCGTTCAATATTTTAGCAGGCGCTACAGGGTCACTGTCGCTTGATGCCATCGCTGTCGGGCCGTTCAAATAGGTATCAAGTCCTTCAAGACCATTTTCATTGGCTGCAAATCTGGTAAGCGTGTTCTTTACAACCTTGTAATCAACACCAGCTTTCCTCAGCGCGCTTCTGAGTTCTGTGTCCTGTTCTACGGTCAAACCTCTGTAATCGGCAAAAACCATTGCTTTTGCAGCTTTCATTTTACTGCTGATTACATCGACAACTTCACGTTTCTGTTTCAGAGTATTTTCCTTAGGCAAATTTTTCACCTCCCATAATCAAAATCTCGGGAGCATCGAGCCCCACTCGATTTTAGTCAGATTCCGCTATTGCGGAATGACTATAACTAAAATCCCTTGTATATCAACACACGGCAGACATACAAGGGATACGATCCTGTTTTAAATCGTTCTTACCTCGGCAGGTCGGTTTTCACCGGTTATGCATGAAGCACCTGCTGTCTGCGGTATGTGACATATTCAATTGCGCTCATCGCATTATAAGTGCGACCAAAAAACATATTACAACAATAATCCCGGTTTGTAAAGCAAATCTTTCATATTACTCAGTAACTTTAAGAGGGTTAACCTTGATGCCGGGGCCCATCGTCGATGAGACAACTACGCTCCTAAGATATTGACCCTTTGCTGCTACCGGCTTTGCTTTCACAATGGCATCCATGAGTGTGCGGAAGTTATCCTGCAGCTTTTCGAGATCAAAGGATGCTTTTCCGATAGGGCAGTGGATAATGTTCGTTTTATCCAACCTGTACTCTATTTTACCGGCTTTAATGTCGGCTATCGCCTTTGCCACATCCATGGTGACCGTTCCGGCTTTCGGGTTAGGCATAAGACCTTTGGGGCCAAGCACCTTACCAAGTCTGCCGACTACGCCCATCATATCCGGTGTTGCTACAACCACATCAAATTCAAACCAGTTTTCATTTTGTATCTTTGCTACAAGATCCTCTGCGCCAACATAATCTGCTCCGCCCTGTTCCGCTTCCTTTGCCCTGTCGCCCTTGGCAAAAACAAGTACTCTGACCGTTTTGCCGGTACCGTGCGGTAAAACTACGGCGCCTCTAACCTGCTGATCAGCATGTCTTGAGTCAACTCCAAGCTTGATATGCGCTTCAACGGTTTCGTCAAACTTTGCCTTTGCAGTCTTCTTCGCAAGATCCAATGCCTGTGACGGGTCATATAATGTAGCTTTTTCAACAAGCTTGACGCTTTCGAGATATTTTTTTCCTCTCTTCATTATTATCCTCTCCTTTACGGCTATTTCGAAATACGAAATTTACCTACTCTTCCACTACAATACCCATACTTCTGGCTGTGCCTGCGACCATACTGGCTGCCGATTCAATACTTGCCGCATTCAGGTCAGGCATTTTCAATTCGGCAATTTTTCTGACCTCTGCCATTGAAATCTTCGCGACCTTTTCACTGTTCGGCTTACCTGAACCGCTTTCGATTTTGCACGCCTTCTTCAGAAGTACTGCTGCCGGAGGAGTTTTTGTAATAAAGGAGAAAGATCTGTCACCATAAATGGTGATGACGACGGGAATAATCAATCCCGCATCCTTCGCAGTTCTTTCATTAAACTCCTTGCAAAATCCCATGATGTTTACACCATGCTGTCCTAAAGCTGGTCCAACCGGTGGAGCCGGAGTTGCCTTCCCCGCAGGAATCTGAAGCTTTACATAACCTGTAATTTTCTTTGCCATGGCTTTCATCCACCTCCCAATCTTTTTTTAAAAATTGTGAAAAATCCTGTGATTTTTCTCTATATAGAAAGAGATTATACAATCATCTAACTATCATAATTAAAGCTTTTGGATCTGTGTCAGTTCCAGTTCCACAGGTGTTTCCCTGCCAAACATGGATACTGCCACCTTAACCTTTTTCTTCTCCATATTGATCTCTTCAACGATACCGATGAAGTTCTCAAGTGGCCCGCTTATGACTCTGACATTGTCATTGACTTCGTAGTCAAGCATCGGCGCAAATTCTTCCACACCCATGATCCTGACTTCTTCATCAGCCAGAGGTACAGGCTTGGATCCCGGACCGACAAAACCTGTGACGCCTCTGGTGTTTCTGACAACATACCAGGACTCGTCAGTCATGACCATCTTAACAAGAACATAGCCGGGGAACACCTTTCTCAAGGTGGCTTTTTTCTTGCCATCCTTGATCTCGATCTGCTCCTCCATCGGAACTACTATGTCCAGAATATGTTCCTGCATATTTCTGTTTTCAACTATCTTTTCCAGGTTGGCCTTCACTTTATTCTCATAGCCGGAATAAGTATGTACAACATACCATTTGGCTACTTCGGGCATATCATCTACGACCATCAGGTTTCATGTCCTCCTTCATTACCTTGACAGAGTCCAATCGATCAACATTCCAAGAACAGCGTCAGAGATCCAGATCACAGCACCAATGAGCAGACATATGAGCAGTACTGATACGGTACTGTTAATCAGCTGTTTTCTGGTAGGCCAGATGACCTTCTTCAGTTCAGTTCTGATATCCTTGAAAAACCTGACGAATTTCTTTCTAAACTCGGCCAGTTTGGATGTGCGTGCATTCTCAGTCATACCTGTGCACCTCCGCTACTTTATTTTGTTTCCTTGTGTACCGTATGTTTATGGCAGAACTTGCAGTATTTCTTCATTTCGATCCTGTCAGGATCATTTTTCTTGTTCTTCATGGTATTGTAGTTTCTTTGCTTGCAATCAACACATGCCATTACGATTTTGACTCTCATTTACGACACCTCCAGCCCTTGCTTTGTATTAAAGGGTGCACAGTCTGTTTTCCTGCATGTCTGTTTTTCTGCGCTGTTATTTGATAGCACAAAAAAAAAGACCTCCAAGACGGAGCAATAAATAATTTAACACATATTATTCCCATTGTCAAGAATTATAATTTGTAAACACAGCCAAACGCATTCTACGCATTTTATCCATTTTAGCTGAACTCATTCATCTCTCCATAAACTGTTTCTGGCGGGAGTAAATGAATCAGCCTGTCCCCTACTCAACCGGCAAAAGCATCAGCTTCATGCCTTTTTTGGTTTCAAACAGTTCAAATGCTTTCTGCCATTGAGTAATAGGCAACTGATGTGAAACAAGGGGTATCGTTTTTACCTTTCCCTGCTCAACCATCCTCATTGCCTTATTCCATGATGACCATACAGAGCCCAGAGAGCCGGTCACTTTAATTTCCCGATAACATACTTTGTCAAAATCAATCATGGCCGGTTTCCCAAGCAGCCCTACTTGTGTATACTGGCCTTGCTTTCTTACAATATTAAGTGCGCTGTCAGCAGCTTTGCCAGAACCTGAACATTCCAGGACCACATCAGCTCCTCTGCCTCCCGTCAGTTCTCCGATAAACCGCTGCAGATCCGTTTCCATAATATTCACAGTGTGGTCGGCTCCCAGTTCTGCTGCCATTTTTAATCTGTCGGAATCCGCATCAGTGCCGGAAACGACAACAACCGCGCCTTCAGCCCTGGCAAGCTGCAGCGCCATCAGACCAATAGAGCCGGGTCCTGATATGAGTACCAGGTCTCCGGCTTTGATGGTCGTCAGCTCAAGTGCCGCATGTGTAATACAGGCCAATGGTTCCATCATTGCGCCGGTCACAAAATCTACATGATCGGCAAGCTTGTGCAACCTTTTTTCAGGCACAACTGTATATTTGGCAAAGGCTCCGTTATACCAATATCCCAGTGTCCTTCTTTCATTACACAGGTTATAAAAGCCTGATCTGCATAGCTCACATACTCCGCAAAAGCTGAAGGCCGTCTCCGAAGTTACCCTGTCTCCCGGCTTCCATTGCGTTACACCCTCGCCGACTTCTGCTATTACACCGCTGAACTCATGCCCGATTATTACCGGAGGCTTTACAGGTATAGCAATATCACTGTGATAAATATGAATATCGGAACCGCATATACCTGCAGCTTTAACCTCAATCTTAACTTGTCCGGGTCCCGGAACCGGTTCAGGAACATTCCTGATTTCCAGATTACCGCCCCCGGGAGCATATTTAACTAACGCTTTCATATTCTCCGCAATACCCGTCAGGATACTGCGCTTCCCCCCTGTTCTTATGTCTGTATGACTTCGATCTCGACCCCATTGGGATCGACAACCAGCATAATTGTTTTGCCGATCTGAGAAATATATACGGGTGCAAGGTTAATCCCGTAGCCTCCTGCTTCACATCGTCTCTTGATTTCCTGCAGATCATCCGTACATAAGGCGAAATGACGATATATTCCTGTATCGGTATTGCCGGTTTTCCAGCTTTTCTGAGGATTTTTATACTCGATCAGTTCCAGCTTCATACCAGGCAATTGATAATAATGCAATATATGATCGCCCATATCCACATCATTTAATCTTTCTAATCCAAACACATCCTCATAAAACCTGTAAGAGTTTCTCATGTCGCTGCAGTTAATTGTAATATGATCTATGGCTGCAATCTTCATTAATTTCACATCCTTGAAACAAATAATGGATTTCTCTTTATACTTCAACATACTCAATGTCAAGTATCCTGCAAAGCATTCTGAATCGGCCTCTCCAATCGCCCATAAAGAGAACCTCATGGTGCGTCCCGCCATAAGTCAGCCAATCAGTCATAGCCTTCTTAATTCCGGAGTCCGGCCTGAAGAACGAATGATTCATCGGCACATCGGGCAGATCCTCCGTATCCAGTATCGTTCCCTTTGAAACGATCAGACGATAATGCTCTCCCTCTACTGCTACCAACGATATCAGAGTCGATACTCCGGGCTCAATATTGAACTTCGGCGTAGGAGGATTTTCCAGATCACCTATGTCAAGCGGCCGGTCGATCAATGTAACACCGCGATCCTTACGCGCAACCTTCCAATTGCCCTCACCCATATGACTGAGCATTGCCGCATCCCTGCCAAAGTCCAGAGAATACATTTCGGTGAAATGCGGATCGCCTATCAGCATGTGCCCGATTACCGTCAGGAGCAATACATTTGTATCACCCTCCGCCGCATAACCATAGCCTTTTGCCAGCAGCGACGAACCGCCCAGAATCGGAATCTGCTTGAAGCGCCCATCTTCCTTGTAAACATTGAAGAATTGCGAGAAACCGTCATATCCGTTTTCAACCAGGAATTTTTCAAAACCCAGCTGCATACGGGCTGCATAACGATGATTCTCAACAGGCAGCTTCGGGTCTATCTTGAAGTTCTTTTTATCCTCCTCGATCTGCCGGTCTATTTCAGCCTCAGACACGGCCTCCATCTTGTGATAGACAGCGCCGATGGTTTCATGATTTGCTTCTACGCCGAATTTTCTGCATAGTGCCGCATCATCGCCAAGGATATCGCCCATGTTGTGCATACGCCCAAACAATGCTACTTTTGTTTTCTTTAGTCTGTTGCAGGTATTTGCCGCAATAGCCCAGTCTTCAAAAAACTCCCTGAAAGCATCCGATTTCCAGTCCTCAGTAATGATTGCAGGCTTAATCCCGCAGCGCATCAAAACATTGGACGTATCCTGTATGCCATGGATTCCCTGGTTGGTTGTACATAATATCCAATCCCAGTTTGAAGTTACATCAGGCAGAGGCTGTATGTTGGCCAGCAGAACAGGCAGATTATTCTTCTTCATTGCCTGTATCAGCCTGTTGCCGGGACTGTATAACAGGTTAACGATCATGATTCCGTCATATTCCATGTCATTAAAGCGCTTCACAATTCTTTCGATATCTTCCCTTTCTTTTGCGGGTCCGGGAAAATCGACCTGCGCTATATCCTTCAGCTGCTCAACGACCTGCCTTGCAAATGCTTCCTGCATCTTTGGCAGCTCCGGCTGGGATTTGTCATACAACCCCTGCATCAGACCCAGAAATCCGATTTTTGGTTTTTGCTTTGTAATCATGACAATACCTCCTTTTCAATATTTAAATATATTATTTTTCAGCCCAATTTAGCGAACGTTTTACAGCCTTCTTCCAACCCTCATACAATTCATCGCGTTTTTCTTTCGTCATCGCCGGATAATATGTTTTTGCAATCTTCCAATACTGCTTCAACTCGGACGGGTCCTTCCAGAATCCGATACCCAGACCGGCAAGATATGCTGCGCCCAATGCCGCCATTGATGTTATTTCTGGCAATTCAACCGGGATCCCCAGAATGTCCGCCTGGAACTGCAATAAAAATTCGCTTTTTGTCGCTCCGCCGTCCACTCTTAAGGAGGTCAGTTCCTTACCGGTATCTGCCACCATCGCTTCAATAACATCCCGGGTCTGGTATCCCATCGATTCGAGCGCGGCACGGCATATATGCTCCTTTGTCGTCCCACGCGTCACCCCGATCAGCATTCCCCGTGCATATGGATCCCAATAGGGAGCGCACATTCCTGTAAAAGCGGGAACAAGATATACATTTCCTGTATCTTCAACCTTTGCTGCCAGCAAGCCGCATTCCCTTGCTTCCCTTATGATGCCCAATCCGTCACGCAGCCACTGCACAACCGCGCCTCCGACAAAGACAACCCCTTCAAACGCATACTGCACCTTTCCGTTAATCACCCAGCCGAGATCCGTCGTTAAACCATAATTGGACTTGAGCGGTTTGTCGCCAATATTCATAAACAGTGCCATGGACGTACCATAGGTGTTTTTTGCCATGCCGGGTTCAAAGCAGGTCTGTCCGATTGTAGCGGCATGCTGGTCTCCGGCGTCTCCGGCAATAGGAATCTCCTGGCCGAAAAACACATCGGGATCGGTCATTGCAAGAGCATCGCAGGAGGATGGCTTTAACCGTGGCAAAATACTTTTTGGAATGCCGATTTTGTCAATCAATTCATCATCCCAGTCAAGGGTATGGATATTGAGCAGCAAGGTACGCGATGCATTTGTATAATCGATGACATGGGCTTTCTTTCCGCTTAAATTCCAGATCAGCCAGGAATCAACCGTGCCCATCATTATTTCCCCTGCACCCGCTTTTTGCCTAACCCCGGGTACATTTTCCAGGATGAATTTTATTTTACTTGCGGAAAAATACGGGTCTATCCGAAGTCCCGTCTTCTCATTGATCAGCTCTTCAAGACCATCCTGCTGCTTCATCCGTTCGCAGATCGGCGCCGTTTGTCTGCTCTGCCAGCAGATGGCATGATAAACGGGTTCTCCGGTTTCGCCATCCCATAATATTGTCGTCTCTCTCTGGTCTGTAATACCGATAGCCGCTATCTCACTTGGCTTGACAATATCTCTCGAAAAAATTTCTTTGAAGCAATCCACAACACTTTTCCAGATGTCGGCCGCATCATGCTCAACCCAACCGGGCTGCGGATAATATTGCTTGATATCTCTTAGCGCCTGCTCAACAATTCTACTTTCGTGATCTACTACAATTACTTTTGTTGAAGTCGTCCCCTGGTCAATTGCCGCAATATATTTCCTCTGCAATATTAACCCTCCCCCTCAATTTTTCTTTTATCGGTTTACAATAATGGCTTTCATTACCTTACCGCCATTGATATCGATAAAAGCCTGTTCAATGTCATTGAGGCCATAACGTTTGGTTATGTATTTCTCAACGCCGATTTCCCCGCGGAATATCATGCTCATAGCCTGTCTGTTCTGATCAGGTGTGGAGGCGTGGACGCCATATACGCTGATTTCCCTGTAGTGTATCAGGTTGCTGTCGATAAAGCCCCCGGACTCGCCGGGAAGGCCGCCAAAGAGCGAAAGCCTTCCACGTTTTGCAAGCAGATTCATCCCGTCTGTCTGGGCTTGTCCCACAGAACATGCAATAATGGCAACATCGGCTCCCTTTCCGTCCGTCATAGTTCGTATCTGTTCAACAGCGTCCGTTTCCCCCGGATGAATGAAACGGACCTTTCGCAGCAGTCCTTTGGCTTCTCTTATACGTTCTTCAGACGGTTCAATGATAAATACATTTCGCGCGCCGCCATGCAGCGCCAGCTCCGCATGCATACAGCCAATAATGCCGGATCCGAAAATTACAACATCGTCCCTCTCTGAGATATGCAGGTAGGACTGCGCATTGACGGCACAGGCAAGCGGTTCGCTCAATGTATAAATCGTGTAATCAGGTACATCCGGCAGCTTGTACACGTTGCCCATTTTGAACGCCTGGGCGGGAATGGCCATATATTCGGCAAAACCGCCGTCATATTGATATCCTATTGTTTTCAGGTCATCGCACATATTGGTGTGTCCGCTTTTGCAGCTGTAACAAACTCCGCAGCCGATTGCAGGCGCGACCGCAACATAATCCCCTGTATGAAAATCTCCCCGGATACCGTCGGACAACTCAATGATCTCTCCAACTACCTCATGACCAATAACTCTGCCGTCATCTATTTTAGAACTTCCAAAACGGTACGTTCTTACATCCGTGCCGCAGATGGAGCAGGCCTTCACCCTTATCAGGGCATCTCCTCCCTGAAGCGTTGGTAACGACCTTTCCTGCAGCTTTAATGTTTTATCTGTGTAGTACGCATATGAAATCATCTAAGCATCTCCTGAAACCATTTATTTCAAGGGATCAAAAATCACCTTTGTAAACATTTCAGTCCTGTCAAACATCATGTTAAATGCCGTCTGACATTCTTCAAGGCTAATGACATGGGTGATCAAATCCTTCAGCTTGATTTTCCCCGAGCTCATAAACATAAGTGCGCTCTTCCATTCGTTGATCGGAAGAGGAGCGATGGATGAATTCCAGGATCCCCTTACGTTCAGCTCTCCTCTGAGTATCTTGCTCAACGCCTTGTTTGGCAGTGTCAGGTCATCGTATGAAATCCCGCAGTATACAACCGTACCCATCTTTCTGACACATTCGATTGCCTGGACTTGTGTATATTTGCTTCCTGCAATCTCAATAGCCGCATCCGCCCCTTGCCCGCCGGTATTGTCATATACGGCTTTTGCGACATCGCACTTTTTACCGTTGACGGTGACATCCGCTCCAAGCTTTTTGGCCAGCTCCAGCTTTTCATCTATGATATCCACTGCAATCACTTTATGACAGCCCAGGTTTTTGAGCCACTGGATCGCTATGAAGCCAATCGCGCCTAGTCCAAATACCACCGCAGTCTGCCCGGCTTCGATATTCGCTTTCCTGACGGCATGCAGCGCCACGGATACGGGGTCTGTCATAGCGGCTTCATAATAGCTGACGTTATCGGGAAGCTGTAATATGTTTTCATCGCTGACCAGGATATACTCTGCCATTGCACCATCAATGCGGGATCCGTAATAATCGTAATCGTCGCATGTAACTGCGTTCCCTATTTTACAGTAATCGCACTTTTTGCAATTAACCAAAGGCATGACGGTTACCCTGTCGCCTGCTTTTACGCCGGATACTGCCTTTCCTGTGCTTACAACATCGCCGGAAAACTCATGCCCGATGATGATCGGGTAACGGTAGGCTCCCTTTGACATGACCCTGGGTATGTCCGAGCCGCAAACGCCGCAGGCCTTCACTTTGATTAGTACCTCATCCGGTTTGCTGATTGCGGGCACATCCACCATCTGGCAGCGAACATCTCCGGGAGCAAATAACTGTACCGCTCTCATTTTTTCTTGCATGAAAACACCCCATCTATCTGAATTATTATTTGTATTATTTATTAACTATTTTTACTGTCGCACTTGTTCCAAGCCTGCTTGCTCCCGCCTTTATCATTGCATCAGCAGTCTCGTAATCCCTGATCCCGCCGGATGCCTTCACACCCATTGTGTCTCCCACGGTTTTCCTCATCAGCGCTACGTCTGCCGCTGTCGCCCCGCCGGTGCTGAACCCTGTGGATGTCTTGACGAAGTCTGCTCCGGCTTTCTGAGC
The DNA here is from genome assembly GCA_023435745.1 of Bacillota bacterium. GTDB lineage: Bacteria > Bacillota > Clostridia > Acetivibrionales > DTU013 > JAEYRF01. The sequence goes on from JAEZMD010000007.1 coordinate 96,365, forward strand.
CAGCTTGCACGCAGTCACCTTCTCTTTGTCTGTCAGCAGACAGGTTTCAATGATTACCTTTACAGCGGCTCTTCCGTTGACAGCCTCAACAACAGCTCTGATATCGTTTTCCACAAATTTTAGATCATTATCCTTCAGCGCGCCGATATTGATTACCATATCAACCTCCTGCGCCCCTGATTCAACTGCATCTTTTGCTTCAAACGCCTTCGATTTTGCAGACATAGCGCCCAAAGGAAACCCTACTACAACACATGTTTTTACATCAGAATCTTTCAACTGTTCCGCAACATACGCTGCGTGACATGTATTCACACAGACAGATGCGAAACCGTTTTCCAATGCCTCCACACAAATTCGGGTGATCTGATCTCTCGTAGCATCTGCTTTCAAAATGGTATGGTCAAACATTTTTGCGAATTCTCTTTTGTCTTCCATCCTTTTCATTCTCCTTTTCCACATATTGATAACACACTTTTCGTGCCCGCCGGCTTTAAGCCTCCAGGGCCGATGCTACCATGGCATCGGCTCACGGGTATGCTGCATGTACAGCTGATCCTCGGGGATGTTATCAATGTCCAGCGCAATGCCGACTATATTCTTTGCGCTCTCATCAGCAGAGATGGAATCGCTGCTTGCCAGTGCTCGTGAACCACCCATTGCAGTGCGCATCCAGCCCGGATGTAAATTGAGAATACGGATGGATTTCTTCTTGAACTCATTTGACATAATCTTTGCTCCCATATTCAGCGCTGCCTTTGACATACAGTAGGAATATTCCTTCTCCCTCCAGCATGCTCCGATGCTGCCTGCCTCAGAGGAAATATTGATAATCAGGGATCCGCTTTGTAAAAGAGGCAATGCCGCTTTAACTACACGAAGTGCTCCGACAGCATTAATATTGTACATGGAAGCGCATAGATCCAGATCTGTTTCAGCCAGACCTACTTTGTCCTCAAAACGAAATACGCCGGCAACGTTATATATGATGTCAACCTGCTTTCCGTTTTTCAAGACCTCCTGTGTTGCATCCGTCACACTTTTTGTAGATGAGATGTCACAGTAATCAATCTTTAGCAGCTCCGACCCCTCGGCAAGCTTTTTCAACTCATCTGTAAGGTTATAGTCATAAGCATAAACATAATCGTTCATTTCCAGATGGCGCATAACGATACTATACCCCAAGCCACGGCCGGCGCCGGTTACTATAATCGTATTATTCATATTTTCATCTCCTAAAATCCATTGTTTTTAATCACATCGGACAACCAGTAAGCGCTGGCTTTTGGGATCCTCTGCTGAGTAGCATAATCTACATATACTATTCCGAAACGTCTGCTCAGCCCCCAGGCCCATTCGAAATTATCGCAGAAGCACCATACATAATAGCCTTTGACTTGAACTCCTTCATTTATAGCACGATTGATCGCACTCAAATACCTTCTGAGGTAATCTATCCTGTTTGGATCCTCTACCTTGCCGTCCATGTTTACCCAATCATTGCAGGCTGCTCCATTCTCTGTGATAATGATTTTCTTCGGATGATATCTTGTATCAATCCATTTAAGAAGTTCATACATGCCCTCCGGAACAACCTCCCAATTGGCGTCGGTTATCGCTCTGCCTGAAGTTACCTGCCTCATGCCCAGCGGCCAGTTTTCTGCATCTGCTTTGGCGTAAATCGTGTAGTAGGAATTAACCCCAAGAAAATCAAGCTCTTGATTGATCAAGTCCATATCTCCGGGAAGGATGCTCGGCAGTACGACGCCTCTGCCCTGCAGATAGTCGAAAAATTCCTGAGGATAGATACCCTTGAGCACCGGATCTGCAAAAAGATTATTGTATTGCATATTCACTCTTTCAGCGGCGGCAACATCTTCCGGATTACCGGGATCGTGCGGATAAGCCAGATTTAGATTCAATGTAACCCCAATTTCCGCCTTGAGCCCTGTTTCACGATAAGCCTTGACTGCCGCCCCATGAGACATAAGAATATGGTGTACTGCTGCAAGTGCCATTGAATAATCATGATAGCCCGGTGCATGGTCGCCTACCCAATAGCCCTTAATACATGAGCAAAACGGCTCGTTGAGTGTGATCCAGTAATCAACAAGGTCGCCAAGCTCAGCGTATAATGTCTTTGCATATTCTGTAAACCAGCCGACGATTTCACGATTTGCCCAGCCTCCGCGATCCTGCAGCTTCTGTGGCAGATCCCAATGATACAAGGTGACTGCCGCTTTTATTCCATTGTCTTTCATGCATTTTAGAACCCTGCGGTAAAATTCTATTCCCTTGCGGCTTATTTCACCCGTTCCATCCGGATATATACGAGGCCAACATATGGATAAGCGGTATACCTGCAGTCCAAGTTTTTTTGCAATTGCAATATCTTCTTCATAACGATGGTAAAAATCACAGGCGACATCTCCGTTAGTCCCGTCTGCAATGTTTCCGGGAATATGTGAAAATCTGTCCCATATGCTCTCTCCTCTGCCATCCGCTTTATAAGCCCCTTCGATCTGGTAGGATGCAGTGGCCGTTCCCCACTCAAAACCTGCAGGAAAAGTAATTTTAGTGCCCATTTCAAATACCTCCTCTTTATCTCATTAGTTTTAATTATTCAGCTTTTCGAGCCTGATTACATTCCATGAAAGTCTGGGTAGCTTCGCCTGCACTTTACCGCCATCAATTACCGTATCGCCGTTTGAATGCGGCGCTACTTTTCCCGGGTTATCTTTGGTATTTGTATCTTTGGGTCCTGCAGCCTCAAGGACAATATGCTCAATCAACCTATAATCTTTAAACCCGCGCATATCTGTTTCCAAAATCAGTGAATTCTCCAGATCACGATTAATCGCAAAAATTGTAATGTTTTCATCCTGATCCATAGTCGCGACAGCATCCACATACGGAACATCCGTATACTGCTGACTGTCATATCTGGGTGATTCGATGACAGGGTACAGGGCAGTGCCTCGCGCATGCTTTGAAAACAGCAGGAATGTGTAATATGGCGGCAGCGTCCAGCAGCCTCCCCCATTTTCGGTGCGTATATGAGATATACAGTTCACCAGCTCGGATAAGCATGCAATTTCAATTCTATCGGCATATTTCAGGATCGTTATGAGCAGCCCGCCTAAAACTACGGCATCCTCCATCGTATAAATCTGCTCCAGAAGCGGAGGCGCAAAAGTCCAGCGATTTTCAAATCTCTCCTTTGAATTTTTATTCCACGTATTGTATTCATCAAAAGAAATTTTCATCGTCTTGTTGCTTCTGCGCTTGGCTTTTATATAGTCGCAGGTAGCAATGACAGATTTGAAGAACTCATCTGTCGTAAGTGTTTTAGCTAAATAATTGCTTGTGTCATTTTCCGGATTCGACAGATAGCTATGAACAGACAGATAATCAACGAACTCATAGGACTGATCCAGCGCTTCCGCGTCAAAAACAGGGAAAGTGTCCTGTGAAGGCGCAGAGCTTCCAGCCAGAACTGTTTTTATGGAATTATCGAGAAGCTTCATTGCTTTAGAGGTCTCCCGTGCCAGCCGCCCATATTCATAGCCTGTTTTTTGTCCTACCTGCCATATACCGTCAGCCTCATTTGAAAGGCACCAATACTTAAAAGCATGTGGTTTTTTGTAACCGTGAGAAATCCTCAGATCACTATAATAGGTTCCTTCTTTGAAATTGCAGTATTCCAGTAGATCGAGCGCCTGCTCTATGCCACGCGTGCCGAGATTGACTGTCATCATGATGTCCGAGCCGTTTAGCTTGGACCATTCCACCATCTCATTCAAACCAAAGGTGTTCGGTTCAATTGACTGCCAAGCCAGTTCAGGACGTACAGGTCGCAGCTCCTTCGGCCCCACACCATCCTCCCATCTGTAGGAAGCAACAAAGTTGCCCCCCGGGAAGCGGTTGAGAGTAACATTAAGCGCTTTTGTCAATTCAAGTACATCAAGGCGGAATCCGTTTTTATCCGCTGCCTGGTGACCGGGTTCATATATCCCGCCATAAACACATCGTCCCAGTGGTTCTACAAAAGAGCCAAAAAGCTTCTCATCTACTTCAGAAATAATAAAATCTTTGTCAATTATTAGTTTCGCTTTTTTCATTTTACTGTTAACTCCTTTATCGTTCGCTGTTATGATGGTACCTTTTATCCTTTGACCGCGCCTTCACTCAATCCTTTCACAATATATTTTTGCGCAAATGAGAAAAATATCAGAGCAGGAATACTCATCAGCACCGACGCCGCCATCAGCGGGCCCCATTGGACTCCAAAGTCATCGATATAAAACGCCAGGGCGACTGATAAAGGTCTTGTGGAAGAGTCCTTTGCAAGCGTCAGCGGGAAAAGAAACTCATTCCATGCCAGAATGAATGAAAACATTCCCACCGAAGCAAGGGCTGGCGCAATCTGCGGCACAATGATCCGAAAAATTGTCGCAAACGGCCCGCATCCATCCACCACAGCAGCTTCCTCCACTTCATAAGGCAGTGCATCAATATATCCCTTCATCAACCAGACCGCTATGGGCATGCCAATAATCAGGTATACGAGGACAAGACCCTGATAAGTATTTACCATGTTCAGTCTGGACAGGGTCACATAAAATGGAACCAGCAGAGCCACACGCGGCAGTAATCTTATAAACAGTATCGAAAAGAGCAGAGGTGTTCTTCCGGGAAATTTGTAACGCGAAAAACCATATGCGGCAAAAAGCGCAATCATCAGAGATATGATAGTGGCGGCAATCGCTACAATTACCGTATTCTTGAAATACGACACCATTAGCGGGTTCCCAAGAACCTCTCCATAATTCTCAAGTGTCACAGGATCGGGAATAAGCGTAGGAACTTTAGCGTATACAGAATACTCATCCTTTAAAGAAGTGATTATAGTCCATAAAAAGGGGATAACCGCAAACCCCGATATCAATGCAGCTAATGCATATACAAAAACCCGGAATACAGTTTTTCTAAACGTCAGATGCATTAGTATTCTCCCCCCTTCATTTTCTTCTTATTGCTCGCAAGTGCATAAAATGTTATCAGTACAAAGGCGACAAGAATCAGAAGCAAACTGGCCGCAGATGACTCTGAAAAGTCAAGATTTGAAAATGCCGTCCTGTATATAAATAGTCCGAATATCTCGGAGGCAATACCTGGCCCGCCCCCAGTCATGGTAAAGATGATATCAAAGCTGTTAAACCCGCTTATAATTTCCATAATAGTAAGTATTAAAACAATATTTTTAAGAGAAGGCAGGGTTATATGTGTGAATAGCTTGAAAGATCCTGCGCCGTCTATCCGCCCCGCTTCATAATAATCCTTTGGAATACCCTGCATCGCGGCGATCAACATCAGCATGATAAACGGGAAGCCTGCCCACGAATAAGCAATAATTACAGATGGTAAAGCCAGTTGATTCGATCCGAGCCAGTTCTGCGACAGCGCAGGGTTGATATATCTTAAAACCGTATTCAAAAGTCCGTTATCCGTATTGAATATCCAGCGCCATGTGTTGGCCGCAACAATGGATGGCACCATCCATGGCAGCAAGGTCGCAGTACGGAATATATTCATTCCGACAATTCCTGTCTCAGCTATAAGCGCCGCGGCAAATCCTATAATAAAACGTATCAGCAGCGATACTCCAGTCCATATGCATGTGTTTATTAATATTTGAATAAAATCTTTGTTTGCAAGTATCTGCCTGAAATTCTCCAGTCCAACGAAGGTCGTATTAAACTTAGGTAATTTTAAACTTGAAAAGCTGAATTCAAAAATCTGTAAAGTAGGATAAACCATCATAAGGATGAGGAGAATAACACAAGGCAAGACTAATATAAATGCTGTCACAGTACGTTTCTTTCTTTTTAAAATATGCAAGCACATCACCTCCGGGTAAAATCTACCTGTTAATTGATCGGGAAAATGAAACGAATGGATGAAGCCACAGCGCCATCCACTCGTTTCGCAACTTACAGTAAAGCAATTACTTGGCTATGGCTGCATTGATCTTTTCATGCATTTTTTGTGCTGCTGCTTCAGGAGTGGTAATACCCTGGAGGGCATCCTGGAGCTCCATAACAATTATATTCTGTATCTCAGTCCATTTTGGATGGAAAGGCAGAGTTTTTGTATGTGCTTCAGCCTTGTAATAAATGTCAAACGTTGGATTGGACCAATATTCTGATTGTTTCTGTGCTTCTATCACACCAGGCATTACTACCTTCTGTGCACCTAAAACCTCTGGTTTGATGAAGAAATCAATAAATTTCTCAGCACCTTCAACATTTTTTGAGGTCACAGGTATTGTGAAGGACCAGCCGCCGCCTCTGGAATAAGTGCCCTGCTGAATACATACTCCTACTTCATAGCCGCCCTTTTTAGCATAATCCTCAGCCTTGAATATATTACTGTCATTCATCGGTACCATTGCAAGCTGCTGATTGAAGAACATCGGTACTAAATCCTTAGTTATTGCATAGTTAATACATCCTTCAGGAACAACCTTATGTTTTGTATAAAGCTCAACCCAGTACTTTACGCCTGCTATAGATTCAGGAGTGTTCATTGCCGACTGAGTAAGATCCTTTGTGAGGAAATCTCCGCCGCTGCCCCACAATGCAGGACAGAATGAACTCATAACATTAGCCGGATCGCTCTTTGAGGCGGCAATTCCGTAGGCAAACTGTGAACCGTCGCTTTTTGTCAGCTTCTTGCATATTTCAAGGAACTGATCCAGCGGCATGTTATCAGTAGGATAAGGAACGCCGGCTTCATCAAACATCGTTTTATTATACATCAAAACACTTGGAGCTGTGCGGAAAGGTATCGCATAATTTACACCGTTTGATACGCCTGCGTTGTAAATACCGGCCGCAAACATATCAGCTGTGAGGTTGTATCTTTTCATCATGTCGTCTACAGGTGTCAGCAGGTCCTGTCCCACAGGAGTCGGTATCATGATTGCATCAAGCGCAAGCGCATCCGGAGGACTGCCGCCAAGTATAGCAGTTACAGCATTTTCAAGATAATTATTAATTGGTATCGGTTCAATTTTTACTTCATACCCTGGATTTGCTGCGGCAAACTTCTCCTGAATGGCAGGGATTTCATCCGCCCACCAACTTCCCAACCATGCGCTGATAACCTTTTTCTCTGCCGGCGGCTCTTTTGTTTCCTCTGCAGTTTTTGTCGGCTCAGTCGCTGGAGCTGTGGTTTCAGCCTGCTGTTCCGCGGGTTTGTTACCGCATGCGCTAAAAACCAATGTGAGTATCGTCAGTATCACAACTATTCCTACTACTTTTTTAAAAACCTTTTTCAACATTTTTTTCGCCTCCATTTTAAAATTTGATAACTTTTACAACCTGCTCTTTCCAAATTGTACTATAGCATCAACCCTCCTCCCTTTTTCTATCCGGCTTATTCATCAATTTCCTTGAACTCAAGTGTGACGCCGAGCAAAGGCTCCGTATCAAAGTACGCATATCTCTCTTTGCCCTTCTCTTCCTTTAGAAAAGCCGGCATTCCTTTTGTCTCCATAAAACCCAGATGATCTTCAAAGCCCTCAATGTTAAATGCCATGAATTGCACTCCTGAACCATGCTTGCTTTTAAAATCCGCCCATGGGCTGTCCTCGTCGATAGGCTCAACCAGCTCTATATATATAGGTTCAAGCTTTACAACAGCGGTCTTTATCCTGAAGCTGCGATACTGTCCCTTATACCATTTGTAAGCTTTTGGATCCGGCGCTTTATTCGGGTCTGGGACACGAATAAAAGGCTTCTCTATTTTGAACAGATCTGCATAGTACTCGGCTGCTTTTTCTATGTCGTCAACTACGATTCCTATTTTGACAATATGATTCGTGGAGATCTTTTCAATCATGCTTCATTCTCCTTTATTATCATTTAAGCGACTTGATCTGTGGTGATTCCGGACTCATCTGCATGATCTCAATCCTGTTCCCGTCCGGATCTCTGACCCAGCATTGCCAGTTAAAATCAAGACCTTGTTTTGGCTCTTTATCTAGCTTAACCCCTTTGCTCTTTATCTGAGCCGCCGTTTCATTAATATCATCGACCTCAAGACACAAATGAGAATATCCTATCAACTCTTCCTTCCACGGATTTTCAACGCTTCCGTCGTAGAACAGCTCAATAAACTGGCTATCGCCGACCTTCAGATACACTATCCAGGGCCTTCCGTCAGGGCGGTTCAAATCAAAAACCCTTTTAAACCCTAAAACATTACAATAAAAATTCAAAGACTCTTCCATGTTTTTAACTGTATACGCTACATGCGAAATTCCTTTTATCATCGCCTTCTCCTCCTGTAATATGATAATTTTAATATAAGATCTTGTATAAAAACTTCTGCTTACTAAAGAAGCTCAATGATAGTCTTAAGTTCCTCTGTTGAATCAATATATGCATAGTTCGTCGCTTTTTGTATCAAAGGCATGTTGTTTTTTTCAAGCCGCATAATTACTTCATCCGTGCCTTCAACAACAAACGCGATATGATGAAATCCTTCACCGTTCTTGTCAAGGACTTCCCTCCATGTGCTTGGTTCATTATCCGGTTCAATGAGCTCAATTGCAAAATTCGGCGTAAGGTGGAAAAATGCGAGTTTGGCCCGTGTCATGGAAGGTTTGCCCCTATATACCGTCTTGACCTTGTCATATTCCTTTGTAATTTTGATTTCCGGCTTCTCCATACCAAGGAAATCTGCATATGCCTGACTTGTTTTTTCAATATCATGAACAACAAACGCAACCTGCGTAACAATATTCGTACCTAATATCTTTTTATCCATAAACTTTGTCTCCTATTATTATTTTCTGCATAATTATTGTTTTATATTCAACATCACGCCAAGCAGCCCTGCTGCGTCTACACTATTCCAGTTGCCTGTCGGAGTACCTCCCCAATGAACAGGATCAACGCCTTCACTCTTAAGAAATTCAAGTGTCTCTGCTGAATTTTCAACATAAAGGCCCAGGTAACATACGCCTTCACCCTTCTTGTCAAGAAATTCCTTCCATACACTTGGCTCATCATCAGGTTCAATCAGCTCTATGCCGACTGCACCCATCTTGAACGAGCACATTTTAGCCCTGGTCCTGCATGGCTTTCCTCTGTACTGTGCATTCGACTCTTCATAAGGCGGCATAGTTTTTATTTTTGGCATCTCAATCCCAAAAAGTCTGACATAGTTTTTTACCGTCTTTTCAATATCCCTCACAACAATGTTGATCTGGATAATGTCAGTGCCTCCGATTTTGTCCATAACTTCCTCTCCTTTTTTTATGTGATTCCATCGAAAACCTCTGCAGCTTTCGAAATATATGTTTTAAGGTGTGAGTTTCCCCCAGCCCTCAAACAATCCATGGAAATTAATAAGGCATTTGCTCACCCATATAATTAATAAACGGTATATCCAGGCTGATATCTTTTTTCTTTTCAATGATATCCCATATGCCTTTGGAAGGAATACTGGCTGAAATCTCTGCATTTTCAACGCCCATTACCGTATCCATTCTGCCTGGGTGGACCATATATACCCGTATGTCTTTTGTATCATCATGAGCCTGCAAGTAATTGAGTATTTTTTGCGTGTACATATTGAGTGCTATTTTAGAGCCCGAATAGGCTATGTAATGGCTTCCTTCCTTCTTCAGCCTTGCTCCCTCGGAAGTAATATTCACAATACACCTGTCTTTGCCTTTATACAAAAGCGGCATAAATTCCTTCAGTACCCTTACAGGCCCAAAAGTATTTATCTCAAAGGTCTTTGAAAACTTATCAAGATCCATATCCGTGATGGGATCCCCTTTGAAGTATTTGGTCTCTAGCAGTACGGCCGCGTTATTTACTACAACATCTATTGCATCAAACGAGAGCTTTATTCTTTCCGAGGCGGCTTTAACCGAATCATAATCCGATACATCCATTGATTCCATGTACAGCTTTTCTCCATACACTTCTTTTAGCTGAAAAAGCTCATCTCCGGGATTGCGATACGTGGCAATAATTTTATGCCCTCTCTGCAAACCGTCTTTTACGAGTTCAACTCCTAGCCCTCTGTTAGCGCCTGTTATAAGTATTCTCATTATCATTCCTCCCATGAATTAACACGTGTTTATTTTTCGCTAAAAAAATGTATCATATTCGTTTACACGATTCTCTTTCAATGAAAACAGTCTCATTTTCAAATCTGACCGGAAGCATATTTTCGCCCTTTTCAATAGCTTCTATCAGCGCAACCGTAATTTCTCTGTAAATTTCTGCGAAGTCTACTTTAAATGTTGTCAGAGGCGGTTTGATATACTGGCTCAAGATGTGATCATCGATACCTATTACCGAAATATCACCAGGTATTTTCAAACCGAACTCATTGAGTGCATTAACCGCTCCAAATGCGACACTGTCATTTGCGGCACATACTGCTGTTGGTAATTCAGTTGCATTTATCAAAAAATTTTTCATTTGCTTGTAGCCGCTTTCTTTTGAAAAAACTCCGGGAATGATCCAATACTTATCAATATTTGAAATGTTCTTTTCAATTCCGATTGAGAAGCCCTTATTCCTCAGAACCCCTGAGTACATGCTCGGGTCCCCGTTTATAACGGCGATCTTCCTGTGGTTTAAGCTTGCTATATAGTCAACGGCATTCGTTGCAGTCCTGATACATTCGTAGTTGGCTATAACAAGATTTTTTTCATTCCGGCCATTGAAATCATAGTCAACGACACCGATTAAAAATCCTTCCGTAACAAGTTCCTCCAGCAGAGGTTCGCTACCTGCCACCCCCTTGAATATTCCTGCATCTATACGCTGTTGGCGAAAAACATCCTTAACTGTTTTTATGGTTGCTTCATCGGAAGTATCCGAAATAATGTAAGAGAGCACATGATATCCATACATTGCTGCGTTTTCTATAACGGCAGCTATATAATATGTATTGAGCAGGTTCTCAGTAACTGCGCCGGATGAAATAAAAAACAAGCCAATTGTATTTGTTCTTTTCCCTTTTAATGCCTGTGCGGATATATTCGGACTATAGTTATATTCTTCAATTATGCTTAAAACATGATCTCGAGTTTTTTTAGGTACATTAGGATAATTATTGATCACTCTGCTTACAGTACTTCTGGAAACACCGGCCAGCTTAGCTATACTCTCGCTATTAATCATTGAATTACTCATGGAACAAGCCTCATTTCTATCATGCCAGCTCAATCATTGATTAATCCAGTCTTGGAGTCCATAAACACGTGTTAAATTTTGTATGATTTTAGTTTATCACATGTATTGAAAAAAATCAACACTTTTTTAAAATTCCTATGAATTCCTTGGAGTCCCTTAGAATTCCTCAAATTTCACTGGCCTTCCTCTGACCTTGTCTAAATAGAAAATGAACAAGGCGTGCAGCTGTTATTCCTATATGCACGCCTTATATATCTGTTTGCTATTCTTATTTTTTTACCTCAATTCCGGCCATCTTTTCATAGAATTGAACGATTCCGCTGTGATCCAGCCCTGCTTTGCCATCCACCTTCAATGCCTGCATGGTCTCCAATATCTGGCTTGTCAACGGTACCGGCACGCCTACCTCATGCGCTGTATCCATCGCATTCATCAGATCCTTTATGTGCAGCTCTATACGGAAACCCGGCTTAAAGTTTCTGTTGAGCACCATTGGCGCCTTTGCATCTAAAACCGTACTTCCGGCAAGTCCGCCTCTGATGGCTTGATATACCTTTTCCGGGTTGACGCCGGCCTTTGTAGCCAGTACCATAGCCTCCGACATTGCGGCAATATTCAAAGCAACAATGATCTGGTTGGCAAGCTTTGTCATATTTCCGCTTCCAATTTCACCTATCAGGACGACTGAACTTCCCATGACCTTCAATACGCTCTCCACTTTTTCAAAAGCGTCCTGCGGACCTCCTACCATTATGGAAAGAGTACCGTCGATTGCTTTGGGTTCACCACCGCTGACCGGCGCGTCCAACATAATTCCTCCGGCTTTCTTGAGCTCCTCTGCAATTTCCTTTGAAGCAAGAGGGGCTATTGAACTCATATCCACCAGTATGGTACCCGCCTTAATTCCTTCGGCTACTCCGTTTTTGCCCAGAACAGCTTCCTTCACATGCGGTGAATTAGGCAGCATCGTAATGATGAGATCGGTTTTTTGAGCTACATCCTTCGGTGAGCTTCCCTGTTCGGCTCCCGCTGCTGTTAATTCATCTGCAGCCGCTTTTACAATATCATACACGACCAAAGAGTAACCTGCCTTCAGCAGGTTCTTTGCCATCGGCTTTCCCATTATTCCAAGACCGATAAATCCTACTTTATTAAACATTGTATTTCCTCCGGTTCCCACATTAATTTTTACATACCTATTTATTCAACATTTTCCTGACTTTTTCCGCTATATCATGATCTGTGAGCGCATAATGCTCAAGCAATTCCTCATAAGTATACGCTGACTGGCCAAATACATCCTGTATTGCCACAACTTCTATCGGAACTGCTTTACCACGCAAAGCATAGGTGATTGCGCTGGCCAATCCTCCGATACAGCTGTGCTCTTCAGCCGTAACGACGCCTTTCATCCCCGCAGCCAGATCATTGATCGCCTCTTCATCCAACGGCTTTAATGTACTCACATTGACTACTCTTACCGAAACGCCTTCTTTTTCAAGGGTTTCAGCAGCCTTTAAAGCCATTGATACCATCATGCCGATCGCGAATATTGTTATATCCTTTCCTTCCTTTAATACATAAGGCTTTCCGAGCTTGAACTCCTGATCCTCCGGAAAAATTTCAGGCATATCATTTCTTATAATCCTCACATAGACCGGTCCGTCATATTCCGTAATCGCTCTTGTAACTTTTTTCATTTCAATGGCGTCACAAGGAGCGATAACCGTCATGTTCGGAATGGCTCTCATGATAGCAATGTCCTCCACCGACTGATGAGTGGCTCCGTCGCCGAAGTCGGACAACCCCGAGCTTGAACCGATGATCTTTACGTTCAGCCCTCCCGTACAAATGCTTTGGCGGATCTGATCGAACGGACGTCCTGACGCAAAAACCGCAAAAGTATTTGCAAATGGGATTTTTCCCGTCAGTGAAAGCCCTGCAGCAAATGAAATCATGTTTGCTTCCGCAATACCCATTTCAAAATACCGTTCAGGGAATTCCTGCTGGAACTCATACGTCATGGTTGATTTTCCTAGATCTGCCTCCAGCACTACTATATCCTTGTTTTCCTTACCTAATTCAATCAGGGTTTCCCCATATACCTTTCTCTGGTTGCTGAGCTTTATATCCCGCTCATTGTTGCCCCCCGCGTTATCCATAGCCATATCTGCAGCTCCTTTACATTAAACTTTTACAAGCCTGATCGTACTGTTCTTGCGTCAAAGATCCATTATGAAATGCAACATTATTTTCCGCACAACATATCCCTTTTCCCTTAACCGTATTAGCAATAATAACGGTGGGCTTCCCTTTAACCTTTTCTGCTTTATCCAGAGCATCTATGATTTGTTCGATATCATGCCCGTCGATTTCGATAACATTCCAGTTAAATGCTTCCCATTTCTCCTTCAAAGGATTTGTATCGAAGCGTTCAACGATAGCTCCTGTGGCCTGCAGCCTATTGCGGTCCAGAATTACCGTCAGATTGTCAAGCTTATAATTAGCCGCAGACATGGCAGCTTCCCAGATCTGGCCTTCGGCTATTTCACCGTCGCCCACTATACAGTAAACCCTGTACGATTTTTCGTCCAGCTTTGCTCCTGCCGCAATCCCGCAGGATATCGACAGGCCTTGCCCCAATGAACCCGTATTGGCTTCTATGCCCGGAGTCTTTCTCATATCCGGATGGCCCTGAAGCATGGATCCTAACTTTTTTAATCCTGCCAATTCCTCTTCGCGGAAATAACCGCACATGCCAAGCGCGGCATACTGCACTATCGCCGCATGTCCCTTGCTGAAAATCAACCTGTCCCTGTCCTCCCAATGCGGATTCTTTGGATCATGCCTCATTTTTTGAAAGTAAAGCACGGATACAACGTCGGCAATTGAACAGGAACCTCCGAAATGGCCTGTCTTGTCTGGTCCTACCATTTTTACGATGTCGAGCCGGACTGCCTTTGCCTTTTTGCTGAGCCCTTCAATGGAGCTGTTCATAATATCAATCCTTTCTTGTGTGATGTAGTACTACTTGACTTCTTCCGTTACCAACACTTTTTTAACCTTGCTCATCGTTGAATCAATATGTTCCTTCATAAGCTCGGCAGATAATTTGTCATCCTTGCTTTTTATGGCTTCAAGAATTTTTTTATGGTAGTATATGCCTCCCTCATAGCCTGTTAATCCGACAATTTCTTCCATTGATTTTTTTAGCATATCCGACAGTATTGCATTCACTTTTATGATAACGTTATTATGAGTAGCGATAGCCATAGCATAGTGGAAATTCAAATCCTGGGCCGAAAACAACTGTTTATCGCCCTGACTGTCTTCCATTTTTTTTATGATATTGGTCATTCTCTCAATATCATGCTCATCAGCCCGTTTGGATACCAGCCTGGCGCTTTCGACCTCGATAATATTTCTGAATTCAAGCATCTCAAGCACATTTGGCCTTTCAATCGTCAATATGGGAAGTAAAGTATCGAAATAGTCACTGGGAATGATCTCAGAAACAAAAGTCCCCTCTCCCCTCTTTATGATTAAAACTCCCATCCCCACAAGGCGGTGAATTGCTTCTCTCACCGAGACCCTGCTCACTTCAAAAAGATCCACAAGTTCAAGCTCACCGGGTATTTTCGAACCCGGTGACCATTCCCCTGATACTATTTGATCCTTCATCTGCTCAAATACTTCATCACTGACTCTTTTTTTCTCAATTGCTTTAATAGACATTGATTACCTCTTGTCAAAACGACCTAATTCAAATAAATTCTCTCGTTGTAGTAAAGATTTTTTTATCTGTTGAGCTTCAACGAGGCCGACTCGTTATATGATGTATTACATCATAACACAATGTTATAATATTTATATCTAATTGTCAAGCAGCATTTTTTGATTCATCACCGCTTACAAAAAATAGTTAAGATCCTTAATATAGCATAATCATTTAGGTACAGGGATTTATACTGTTTTACCCTTCCATAAGGGATATACCATGCGTATGATCTTACTGAAATTCTCTGCATCCCATGCACTTCTTCCGATAAAAAGGCCATCAATTTCAGGCATTTGTATTAATTCCTCTGCATTCTGAGGATTCACACTGCCCCCATATAGAATAGGTATCTGTAACCCTGTCTTTTCACCAAACAGCTCAAAAAGAACTTTTCGTATTACTCCATGCTTTTGTGCAGCATACTCTTTGGTCGCGGGTATCCCATTGACACCAATAGCCCACACAGGCTCATAGGCAATCCATATTTGTTGTGCCTGTTTCTCGTTTACCCCATACAGGCCTATTTTTATCTGAGTACTCAATATCTCGTCGCTTAAGTCATATTCCTTCTGTTCCAATGTCTCACCTATACATAGTAATGCTTTGAAGCCATGCTCCAAGGCACATCTTACCTTAAGATTCGCCTGCAGGTCTGTCTCGCCCAGTACATGACGCCTTTCAGAATGCCCGATCTCCACAATGCTCACTCCGACTTCCTTCAGCATCAACGGAGATATCTCGCCGGTGAACTGTCCCCTATCCTCCCAGCCCATATTTTGCGCTCCCAGCAGTATCTTGCTTCCCTTCAGCTGCCTTCCTGCGCTCTCCAGCGTTGTGAAGGATGGTATGACGAACAATTCAAGATCGGTTTCGGGCATGCCTGCTGTCAGTAAATCCAATTCCTTCAAATAGCCAAGTGTCTCGGATATCGTCTTGTACATCTTGGTGTTTGTTCCAAGATATAGTTTTCTTTGTCTCATCACTAACACTCCCCCGACACTTTCAGGTTTTCAGATTCTATCTTCCTAATTTCTTCCACCTTAGGAGTCGAAGGTCCATCCTTGAAGGTCAGAGTTATCCATTCACCCAGAATCTTCTTCGCCAGTTCATACCCTATAACCCGTTCACCCATACAAATGACATTACAGTCATTGCTCAGTATCGACCGCTCTGCCGAAAAATTGTCATGACACAGCGCCGCCCGAATCCCATAGAATTTATTAGCTGTTATAGACATTCCAATTCCTGTACCGCATACCAGTACACCTTTCTTGCTGTAACCGCTGTCTATGATCGCATTACATACCTTTGCTGCCACATTCGGGTAGTAAATGCTGTCTTCCTTGGAAAAACAACCGACATCCTCCACGTTTATACCTTTTTTCTTCAAAAAATCGACTAAAACATCTTTCATATCTACAGCCGCATTGTCGCAGCCTATCACTATCGTATCCATTAACCTACTCCCCCTTCTGCTGTTCCATCCATTCCCTCATCGCCCTGAACATCAGATAAACACTTGTCGCTCCCGCATCCTGGTACCCTATCGCTCTTTCCATCAGCGACTTCGCCCGTCCGAATTTTGCAATATAATTCTTTGTCGCGTCCATACCCTGTTCCGCCGCTTTCTCTGCGGCCGCCAGCATCTCGGTGAAATCCTTGCCTGCTGCTGCATATTCACTCATTGCAATGCACGCCGGCTCGAATGCATCTACCATTGTCTTGTCTCCAGGCTCGGCTTTCCCACGCTGTTTTATTACTGCAAGGCTCTTTTCCATAATCTGAGCAAAACTAACGGTTGTCAATTCGTCAATCGTATCTGCGCCTTTTATGCCTCCCAGGAAAATTGAACTGAATATGACTCCCGATGCGCCTCCCATTGAGTTGAGCATTGCCATACCAATTTCCCTGAACATATCGTTTATGCTTCCAAATTCCTTTGCTTCGAGCACGCTCTTCACTTTGAGAAATCCGGTCTCCATACCGATGCCGTGATCCCCGTCACCTATTTTTGAATCCACTTGTGTAAGGTATGGCTTGCTTTCAATTATTTTACCGGCGAGATATATCAACATTTCTTTTGTTTGAATAATATTAAGCCGCTCCATTAAATCCTCTCCCCGCTACATTCAATTATCACCTTCTGTTATAGTATGGGCTCCAGCAAGGCACATCATAGTACTTCTGCAGCTCGTCATCCAGCCTGAACAAAGTGATCGAGGCTCCCGCCATTTCCTGTGTGGTTATATATGAATTGACTTCCATGTCGTATATAACTATATTTGCTTCCTTCAACCTTTTTGCCAGATGGCGGTTCATTATATATAACTCTGCTAGAGTCGTAGAACCTAAGCCGTTTACAAGTGTACAAACGCGATCCCCGGCTTTTATACCCGAATCTTCAAGTATCTTATCCAGCAATATATCTGTGATCTCATCCGCAGGAAGTATTTTCATGCGTTTGATCCCGGGCTCGCCGTGAACTCCCATGCCGAATTCTATCTCATCGTCCGGCAGCGTGAAGGCAGGCTTGTCTTCCCCGGGTATCGTTCCGCCCGACAGCGCCACTCCTACACTAAATATATTGTCTCTGGCTTTCGCGGTAACCCTGTATGCTTCGTCAAGGTCTAAACCCGCCCCGGTTGCGGCACCCCCTATCTTTATTACATAAAGGTCTCCCGCTATTCCTCTGCGATCCTCAGTCCTTTCCTTTGGAGCAGAGGATATATCGTCCCACACCCGTACGGTACGGCTTTGTATGCCCATATCCTCGAGCATTTCAGCGGTCATGTCGAAGTTCAGATTGTCACCTGCATAGTTGCCGTATACGAACAGGATTCCCTTTCCCCTGTTCACCGATAATGCGGTTTGCAGTATCGTATTCGGATCCGGCGATGCGAATATGTTGCCGGAGGCTGTGGCATCCGCTAGGTTTTCTCCAAGGAACATCGCGAAAAGAGGCTCGTGTCCGCTGCCGCCTCCGATTACAAAGCTGACTTTGTCCTTTACCTCTCTGACTTTCAGTCCCTTTACGGCTCCAACCCGTTCATACAAATGCCCGTATGCTTCTATAAAGCCTTCCAGTGTTTCATTCACAACATCCTTCGGCGAATTAATTATTTTTTTCATTGGCTATTGCCCCTCCCTGGCACGACTTTACATTATCATTAACATTGAGAACACCGTATCACATTCTGTCTATTGCAATCCCTGGAATGTACTTGCATACTTCTTCTAATACGTCAGCAAATTTCCCATGCACTCCCGCACAGTGGTGTATGTACGGGCCTTCCACAAGAGTCCTCTCCCATTTCACCCAGTTGTCCACTTCGAGCCACATATAGGTTCCCTTTGTTTTGGGTCCGTCTATGCCTTTCCCTTCTCCTATGAACATCCGGTATTCTCCATGATCGCCATCAAACCTTAGAACTGTTACATCGCCGTTCTTTATTTTCCATTCCCCCGTTCCGCATTTATGCTCGGGGAATATGAAATGATGTCCCAGTTCCTTTGCTGAATTCTCATCGGCAAGCGACGGCGGGAAGTTTCCGCAGTGCCATAAAAGCTCTGCATTGTCGTTTTCCGGATGACGCACGGTAAGATCGGCGAAAAATACGGGTGACGCTGAAAGCGAGGCTTCCTGCAGCAATATAGCTGTTATCGCACCATGTATATCCGTTTCACACACCACCGGCAGACCTTCCTCAGCAAGCATTGCGTTTACCATACACGGCATTATCCCAAGGCCCGTCTGAAGAGCATTCCAGCATTGTATTGCTACACAGGTGCAGCCATTCTCTTCGCTCATCCTTCTGATTGCAACCTTTAATGCGGCAATCTTCCTTACGTCATCCTCATCGTTGCCGGCTACGCACACTGTGCTTCTGATCTTCTCCATTGACCTTTCAAACTCTTCTCCTGCCTCATCCTTTATCTTCAGCGTCAGCTGTACCAGATCTATAAGTGAAACAGGAAATGTATGAATATTGAATTTTTCTATCAATTCTCCCTCGTTGCAGATAACTGACCAAAATCCGTCTGGTCTCGGCCCTATCTGGAGAATCTTTAGCCTTCTGAAAGCCCTGACTGCGGAGCATACCCTGATAAACCTGCGGTAGCCGCTTATGAACGCATTTTCCTCCGGCCGGCAGTTTTCAATGTATGTGAATGGTACGTTGAATCGGCGCAAAACTTTTCCGGTCGCAAACAGACCGCACTGAGTATCCCTCGTTCTCAGTCCGTCGTCCAGAGGCGCATCGTCTCTCGGCCCCCATAAAAGCACCGGTTTTCTTAATTCTCTTGCTGCCTTGGCGACCAGATCCTCTGTTCCGAAATTGCAGTGTGGAAAAAACAGTCCATCGACTTCATTTGCCTTCATTTTTGCTATAATGGCAGGAAGTTCCCTTTCGTCAAATAGCAGTCCCTCGCTATTTATATCATCAATATCTATCAGCTCTGCGCCAAGCGGCTTAATAGTCTCCAGAACCAACTGCCTATATCTGCGTGCTTCATCTTTGCTAAATACGTTTCGTCTCGTCGGCAAATACCCTATTTTTACTGTTCCCATATTTTACACCCCGTTATCTGTTTCAGATTTGATTATCAAAAGCTAGCCAATGCTATTTATTTAATAACCCGTAATAATATCAACCCTTGACGGATCCTGCAGTCACACCTGCAATAATTTGTTTGCTTAGTATTAGATAAGTCAATATTGTTGGTACTACTGCAATTGAAATCGCCGCAAAAGTCGCACCCCAGTCCCTTCCTATCTGAGAATCCATATATGCAGCAAGCCCGGCCTGCAACATCTTTTGACTGGTAGATGATACAAAAGTTTGTGACACAAGAAGGTTATTCCATATACCAAAGAAGGTAAGCATTAGTACTGTAACGTAACCATTACCAGTCATCGGTACTGCAATATGGAAGAAACATCTGTATACGCCGCACCCGTCTATTACTGATGATTCTATTATCTCATCAGGTATAAATTTATAGAATCCGATAAGCAAAAAAGTAGCCATGGATATGCTGCTTCCAAAAGCAATGATCAACGCCCATAAGGTATTTAAAACATTCATATTCCTGAACATAATAAACTGTGGCAGCAATAGTACAAAAGGAGGGATAAACATACCCAATCTGATAAATAATGAAACGGCGCCAGACAATTTCCATTTAAGCTTGCTTAATGCAAAAGCTGCAGTAGAACTCAGTACTAAAACTATAAAAAGAGAAGCAATCGTTACAATAACTGTATTTTTAAAAAGCACACTAACCTTTCCAACTGTCCAGGCATATACATAATTGCCCAGATAGAGACCTTCCGGAAGTGAATAAATAGGATTCATTGTGAATTCCTCTGTTGTCTTAAAGGAAGAAAGAACAAGCCATATTAAAGGATATACTTCCACGATAAGGAAGGTGATAATAAAAATACGCAATATTATCTTTCCGAATTTTTTCTTGTCTTTTTTCATTATCTACACCTCCTCATTATTCTTTCTGTTAAGATAGTTAACACCTTGCGTTACCAGCAGAATAAAGAACATCATCATAACGGCAAGAAGACTTGCATAGCCGTACCGCCAATCATAAAATGCTGTTTGATAGGTATACAGGGATAAAACATATGTTGCACGTCCCGGGCCTCCCATAGTGAGAACAGTTGGCATGTCATACACCTTAAAGGTATTATTCAGACATAATATAACCGACATGATTGTTACAGGACGCAATATGGGCATCAGGATACGCTTTATTGTCTGGAGAGTGCTGGCCCCATCGATTCTTGCTGCCTCTTCCAATTCCTTCGGAAATGCAACAATACCTGCATAAAAAATCACTGTATAGTACCCTATACTTCGCCAAATATCTGCAATGCACAAGGCGCCCAGAGCTGTTGCACTCGATCCTATCCAGGATTTAACCATGGATTCCAGGCCTACTGCTGCGAGTAAACCATTTAATAACCCGTAATTCGGCTGTATCTCATATATCTTTGAAAATAGAGCTGCTACACCAACTGCGGGTATAACGACCGGCATATAGATCATGGTGCGCGATAAATTAACAAAACGCTTCATCCCATATTTCAAAAACAAAGCTGTAAGCAATCCAAGCACAAGCTGTCCTGTTGCCGTAATCAGCACATATTTGATAGTAGTGGTTAAACTTCCGATAAACACCTTGTCCGCAAACAGCTTTGAAAAATTAGAAAAACCTGTGAACTTAAAGTCTAGGCCGGGAACTCCGTCAAAAAACGAGAAATATAAAGATTGGCAAATCGGGTAAAAGGTAAACACTATATATACTAAAAGTGTTGGCAATATAAATACTATAATAGCTTTCTTGTCTCGTAATAGTTGATTCATTTGAGCACTCCTTGTTATATATCTGCATCGGGGACATGTTTATATGTCCCCGATGCAGATGTTTGCGGCACCTAAACCAGCCGATGTTTATTTTTTCAAGTCTTCTTCTATTGCTGCCGCTATAATCTCGCAGAATTGTTCCGGAGTAATGGCGCCCTCAGAAAGCAGCTGCCCTTCCTGAAATGCTTTTGTAGTAACGGCAGTTGACATATTGCCTTCAAACCAGGTCAATTGATATTCCATTGTGTTATAATAATCCATTATGTCGTTCATTAAAGGCGGGAAGCCATCCGGCATCTCTACCTTATACGGTGAAATGGCTCCAAGTTCCCAAAGGTACTGGCCTATATTACTGACAAGAGCTTTAAGAACACCGTGATTTGTGCCTTCCTCGAACTTTGTCTTTCCAAAGCAAAGTGCCTGTCCCGGGTTTACAATAGCCATTTTTCGTCCATCTTCCTTGGTTTTTGAAGCCTCCATATTGGGCATGTTGAAGACACCGATGGCATCCGTCCCGATCTTATTGATTTCTGGATTCATAAGAGATGCTACGATAGTTCCTGTGTAATATATCATGGCTGTTTTGCCTGTCAGGAACATATTGATGGATGTAGAAACATCAATTGAATTCCAGCCTTCTCCGAAATACCCCTTCTGGAACAATCTCTGCATGTACCCGGTTGCCTCCGCATAGCCCTCATCCCTGAAAGTAACTCCGTTTTTCATTGTGGAAGCATTTATAACAGCATCATGCCCGAGCATTCTGGTCATTGCCAACACGACCCAACGTGTAACCGGCCATTGGCCTGCACCACCTGCAACCATAGGCTGAATGCCGGCTGCTTTGAGCTTTTCACAGACAGCTTCGAATTCTTCCCATGTTTCAGGAATTTTAATATTATTAGCTGCAAATATTTCTTTGTTATACCAAACACCGCTTATTGCATAACGGGTCGGCAGATAATAATATGGTCTGCCGTTTATAACATTCATTCCGCCTTTTGCACCATCTGCAACTATATCGTCATAATTAAACCCGAGTTCCTTAACAGCCTCCTCCATGTTGGCAATCCCGCCGGATTGAATGATATTCTGCATTGCCCCGCCCGCCTCGGTAGTAAAAAAGTCGGGCACATCATTGGATGCTATAAGAAGTGATATTTTACCTGGTATATCCATTTGCTCAACCACTTCGTAGTCATACGTGTAATTTGGGTTTTCAGCGACATAATCCTTCAGAACACGGCCAAAAACATAGCCGTAGTCACCCTTGTCATCCATAGCTCTTGAAGTGATGACATGGATATTGTAAGGTTTTCCTTCGGGTGCCGGCTCTGAGCTCTTGGCAGGCTCACTTCCCGTTTTGTCGACTGATGGTGAAGTTTTTGGATCATTACCTGATGATGAACACGCTGCAAATAATCCCATTACGATAAATGCTACGAGGAATAATGATACTAAACGCATTGTTTTTTTCACGATCTGTTTCCTCCCAAATTAAGAAATTTTAACATTATAAAGCTTACGGTATCCAGTAGTCTATCCTTACTTACGGTCGGCCCTCAGGTCTGATCCGACACAATTAACCTCTTTATCCCCCCCCTTCGAATTAAATCAGCAAACCATCATAATTAAGGTAAACCACTAAGAAATTTTATCTACTCAATCTATTTTTTAATGTTTAGTCTAATCAGATTGATGGAGTGCTTTTTTGCTTTAAATATACAGCATTGGTCTGCAATGTTCGGTGCTGGAATTTCCCTGATTACAACTGCTTGTGGATCAGATACTGTATTTGCCGCATTTACATCCTCGTGATAAATCTCAAAAGCTGTATTGCCAGTGTTTGAAATGATTTCACCATAAAAATCTATTTTTACGTCTATGTCTTCGTCAGGATGCTTGTTAACCAGAGAAATAAATACCCTTCCGTCGTGATCGCCTGTCACTGCTGCATCGATATAAGGTACTGTAGCTAAAGAATCCTGATTATTGTCAATATTGTCCAGCTTCAATCTTGGCCTCTGACGCAGCGACTTTGGATCAATTGGCTGCACTACGGTAAAATTGTCGCACATAACATCGGAATTGTAAAAAATCTCTCCCGTATTATTGCTGAGCAAATCGAAAACATGGTATTGAGGCCTTAATACTAACTCATCCCCTTCAACCCTGACAGCTCCGTTTATATTGATAAAAGCTGAGTAGTTTGCCATACCTACCGTATTGCAGTTGCGGATAAACATATTTATGATCGAGGCTGTAACAATTGCATTCTGCAGGTCATAATTCCTGTCATCTGTTACGCCATCTATCTTCCAACCGTACATGTTCCATTCATCCCACGCAACCTTGATCCTGCTGCGACAGTTGTCGTTTGTTGCAGTCATTATTGCTGCAACCGTAATATCCGTGAGCCTTTGCATATGCTCAGGTATATACATGCACTCCAGATAGTTGTTTTTGTCAAATATTCCCCAACCGCACGAATAATGATGCGCCGAAACATAATCGATCAAATAGTTCAATTTCTTAAGTATGACGGTATTCCAATCCGAATTTTTTTCATATCCGCTTGCAATAAGCTTAATACTGTTATCTACCCACCTCATTGCTTTGGCAAAATCAAAAGCAGCCTTAGCGTATTCTTCAGCATCCATATGGCACATTTGCCAGTCAGAGTACATTTCATTGCCAAGACCCCAATATTTAACATTAAAAGGTTGTTCATATCCATGTTTTCTTCGCAGATTGGCATAATAAGTATCACCAGTTCCATTACAGTATTCCACCCAGTGCATTGCCTCTTCAGCAGTACCGCTTCCCATATTTACACACAGGCAGGGTTCTGCTCCCAATTTTCGGCACAATTCAATAAAATCGGCTGTGCCAAATTGATTACTTTCTTCCGCCTGCCATGCGTAATCGAACATCTTTCTGCGGTCTTCCTTCGGTCCAATTCCATCCTCCCAGTGGTAATTCGATACAAAATTACCGCCCGGATAACGAAGTATTGATGGCTTGACCTTTTTAAGAAGTGCGACGGTATCTTCCCTTTGACCATCGGAACAAGCATTTTTATTGCCTGGATCATAAATTCCGCCGTAAATGTTTCCAAATGCATGCTCCAAAAAATGACCAAATATCTTGTGATCTACAGTACCGGCATTTTTTTTTAGATTTACTAAAATTTTTGCCATATTGTCCTCCTGAATTTTATTGAGTATTCTGAATCGTTTTATGTGTGCGCACACGAAATGACTTATAAAAAAATATGTTTTCCACAAAATTTTATGTGTACGCACACGTTCATAATAATATTGTATAGTAACACTGTTTTTTTGTCAACCAAATCGGCAACAATTGTAATATTTTTATCCTCTTATATAGGCATCGGATTATGGTTTATGTAAATCAATATTGAAATAATGACAGCAACAGCAATTGAATATATAATAACAGGTACCGCATTCCTCATTATGATCCTGCCTTCATTACCTTCCGCGCCAACAGTAGCACATGCAGCCACAACATTATTGACACATATCATATTACCTATCGATCCTCCGATAACCTGCAGCGTTATTATATAAACCTCTGGCATACTTAGTATTGAAGCGGTTTCGAACTGCAAGGACGAGAACAAAATATTTGAGACTGTGTTTGAACCTGAAATAAAGGCACCCAATACTCCAATAAACGGCGATACGAAAGGATAAGCCATACCTGACAAATCAGCAAGAGAGCTAGCAAGAACCGTTAACATACTCTCGAGTCCTGCTCTATTTACAGAAGAGTTCAGCATGAGCTGCACCATCGCTACGCCTGCAAATAGTGCCACAGCCGGTCCTGTTACCTGCTTGAAAGTGGTCGTCCATGACGATTTTACCCTGTTCCAACGCATTTTAAAGATAAAATGAGACAATACTGCAACAAGTATGAATGGAATAACTCCTGGCAGATAAGCCCACTTCAGTGAATAGTCAAGCCCTTCAACATTCAGTATGCTTCCTATGGTGATTTTCTGCGATGAGAGAATGCCCTTCAATCCCAGTGATGGAATTCGGGTAATTAAAAGAATTACAGCTATAATAATATACGGAAGCCATACTTTAATTAGCGAATAATTCCCTTCTTCGTTTTCCTCGATAATAATATTTGCTTTCCAGTTATTTTCCCATTCTGATTCTCCGGGAAAATCCCAGATCGTTTTAGGCATTAAAAAGCCTTTTCTTGCAGCAGTAATCACAATGGCGAGTCCTGTAAATGCTCCCACAAGCGAAGGGAGCTCCGGCCCAAAAAGCATTGCAGTGGCAGCATACGGAATTACAAAGGCAAAGCCTGAAAACAATGCAAAAGGTATGACTTCCAACGCAGGCTTAAAGGAACGTTCCTTACCAAAGAATTTAGTCATCATGGCTACCCCTATCAAAGGGATGAATATACCTACTGCTCCGTGAGTTAATGCTATATATTTGGTTGCAGCCATTTCGAAAGCCTCATGGTTTGCCCCAACTGCCGAAAGGTTTCCCGCTATTGTACTGAATGCCGCCAAAGTTGGAGTTCCAACCACTCCGAATGCCACTGGAGTGCTATTGTAAATAAGGGCAACCATTGCTGCCGCTAGCGGCGGAAACCCTAATCCAACCAGAAGAGGACCCGCGAGTGCCGCCGGAGTTCCAAATCCGGCCGCTCCCTCAATAAAAGCGCCAAACATCCACCCTATGATTATTGCTTGGATTCTCCGGTCTTTAGTAATACTTGCAAAGCCCCTGTTTATAACGGACATTGCTCCGGATTGCTTTAGCGTATTCAGGACAAGTATTGCTCCGAATATTACTATTATTACATCCAGTGAACTTAATACTCCAAAAATCGAATATGCAAGAATATGATGCAAGTCCATCTTCCAAACAAATAACGCCAGCACTGCAGTTATCAGCCATACTACCGGAAGCGCCTTACGTGCCGACCAGTTAGCGAAAGTCATTAATACAACAGCTATAAGAATTGGTATTACTGCAACTAATGCATACATAGCTAGTTCCCCCTGGTAAAATTTAAGCTGCCTTATTACTAGAAAGAGGAGGTGTTCTAAAGTGTTTCACCCTCAATAAACTCATAATCGTTAAGTTGATTCATTACCGCTTCACTGCCCTGTATCAGATCGTATAAAACACTGAACAATTTGTATCCCATGTTTTTTTCATTATAATCTACCGTTGCTAGTCTGGGTGAAATATATTGCAGCATATCAATATTGTCAAATCCCATTACTCCTAGCTGATCAGGAATTCTTATACCGTTTTTACTGCAGGTTTCCATCACTCCCAACGCATATGTGTCATTATTACAAAGAATAGCTGTCTTCATATTTTTTGATTTTTCTATTATAAAAGGTATATCTATCTTTTTACTTTCCAGAATAATTGGCTCTTTTTGAACACCTGTCTTCTTTATTCCATCCAGATATCCCAATAAACGCTGCTCGAGAGAGTATACATTTAACCCTGCCTTTCTTTTCGATGTAATATTTACAGTGTTGAAGATGATCTGCTGATATCCTTTATCTACCATCCTGCATGTTGCTTTACACATGATCTCCCGCTCATTAACACCAATATATACAAAATCGTCGGATATCTTGTTATATATAGTAATTACAGGTACATTAAGACCTTTTAACTGTGCAATGTATTCAGAACCCTGTCCGACTGGAAAAATGATCAAGCCATCCACTTTACGACTTGCAAGATACTGGATGCCATCCAATTCCTTCTTCAAATCCCCATGTGTAAGTATTAATGTTATAAAATACTCCTTTTCTTTAGCTGCAGCTTCAACTATATCAACCAATTCGGCAAAAAAATTATTCTGCAGATCAAAACAAATAATACCAATTGTCATCGTTTTCCCGGTTGCAAGACTCTGTGCAACCCTGTTTGGTTTATATCTCAACTCATTAGCTACCTGAAGTATCCTCTGCTTAGTAGCTTCATTTATTCCCTTCCTGCTATTTAAGGCACGGTCAACAGAACCTTCGGACACATTGCATGCCCTGGCAATATCTTTAATCGTAGCAGACAACTAATACTTTCCTCCTCTTTTAACCGGGTAATTTTATTTGGATAGTTTACATATTGTGTGCGCACACGTAAATGATATTACAGAAATATTAGCTTGTCAAGTACAATTTTACACTACCTTCTAACCAAAATCAGAAACACTTGACAGTATAATTTTGCATTAACTTCTAATCATCAATCAGTTCATCGATCGGTGCTCCGGGTGGAACAATCGGGAAAACCATATCATCCATACCAATCTCAAAGTTAATCAGAACAGGTCTGTCAGTTGAAGCCAGAGCCCTTTTAATTGCAGGATCCACTTCATCGGCCGACCGCACGTTGATCCCGACTGCGCCAAACGCCTGAGCCAACGCCACAAAGTCAGTGCCCCTGTCTATTGTCGTTGCAGAATGCCTGCCTCCGTAAAACAGTGTCTGCCACTGCCTGACCATACCCAGCACATGATTGTTCAAAATTGCAATGATCACAGGCAGCTTGTATTCGACAGCCGTGGCAAGCTCGGTGCAGTTCATTCTAAAGCTGCCGTCTCCGGCAATATTGATCACTTTCTTTTCCGGTCTTCCGATCTGTGCTCCAATGCATGCGCCAAGTCCATAGCCCATCGTACCCAGTCCTCCCGACGAGATAAACTGTCTTGGTCTGGTGTATTTATAGAACTGAGCAGCCCAGAGCTGATTCTGTCCTACCTCGGTGGTGATCAGCGCCTCGCCTCCCGTTAATTCATATAGTCTTTCAACAATGAAGTGCGGCTTGAGCGAGCTGTCCTGATCATACTTCAGAGGGTACTGCTCCTTCCATCCCGCTATTTTATCATTCCACTCAGAGCTCTGCCGTAGCTCGAGCCTTTCTGTGAGTTCGCGGAGTATTTCCCTCACATTTCCAATCAATGGATAATGAACGTTGATATTCTTTCCGATCTCGGCGGGATCGATATCTATATGCATGATTTTCGCATCAGGCGCAAATCTGTTGACATTACTGATTACCCGGTCGCTGAATCTCGCACCGATGGCAATGAAAAGATCCGACTCTGAAACCGCCATATTTGAAGTTCTGCTGCCATGCATGCCCACCAGACCGGTAAACATCTCATGAGTGCCCGGGAATGAACCCAGCCCCATCAAAGTGGTTGCAACAGGGATTTTAGCCTTCTCAGCCAGCGCCAGCATCTCCGCATCGGCACGTGCAATGGAAACACCGCCGCCGGACAGTATAATCGGCCGCTTTGCAGCACGAATGATGGCTGCAGCTTCGTTCAATGCCCCCGGCGTTACGCCAATGGGCGGATATTCGATATCTTCCGGCTTTACCGGTTCATATTCAGTAACAGCTGCAGTGACATCCTTGCAGATATCGATCAGCACCGGCCCAGGACGGCCGCTTGCTGCTATTCTGAACGCATCGCGGACTATTCCCGCCAGTTTCGTTACGTCCTTGACAATATAATTGTGTTTTGTCACAGGCATCGTTATCCCGGTGATATCGACCTCCTGGAAGGAATCCTTCCCCAGGAGCGCCGTAGATACCTGTCCCGTGATGGCAACCATGGGCACGGAGTCCATATAGGCCGTTGCTATGCCGGTAACCAGATTGGTTGCACCGGGACCGGAGGTGGCAATACACACACCGGTTTTCCCGGTAGCGCGGGCATATCCGTCCGCGGCATGAGACGCACCCTGTTCATGTGACGTCAGGATATGCCTGATCTCCTTTTGAGCCGTATACAGCGCATCATATATGTTGAGCACAGCACCTCCCGGAAATCCGAAGACCGTGTCGACCCCTTGCTCTTTCAAACACTCTACCAATATTTCAGAACCTGTTAATTTCATCATTAATCCTCCATCCGACCTACTTCAGTACTGCTCCTGTGCTGGCTGAAGTCACCAGCCTTGCGTACCTGCCCAGATAGCCTGTGGTGTTTCTGGGTGTCGGGGCTTTCCAGAGCGTCATCCTGTTCTTCAGTTCTTCGTCTGAAACTTCCGCATTCAGCTTTCCATCAGGGATATTGATGCAAATCATGTCGCCCTCGCGTACTGCCGCGATCATTCCGCCCTCCATCGCCTCGGGAGAAACATGTCCTATACTTGCGCCCCTGGATGCGCCGGAAAATCTGCCGTCCGTGATTAAAGCCACGTCCTTGTCCAATCCCATGCCTGCGATTGCAGACGTCGGGCCGAGCATCTCCCTCATTCCGGGGCCGCCCTTCGGTCCCTCATAACGGATGATGACCACATCTCCCTTGAGAATCCTTCCCTCATATATGGCCTTAATGGCCTCCTCTTCAGAGTCGAACACTCTTGCAGGGCCTGTGTGCACCAACATTTCCTTCGCAACTGCTGAACGCTTGACAACCGCGCCGTCTCTGGCAATATTTCCGCGCAGAATGGCAATGCCGCCAGTCTTGCTGTACGGTTCCTCAATGCTCCTGATAACGTTCGGGTCTGTGATCCGGGCTGTTATGATGTTCTCTCCCACGGTTTTCCCTGTAGCCGTCATTAGCTCCAGATGCAGCAGATCCTTTCGGGAGAGCTCCTTCATGACGGCCTGAACGCCTCCGGCAGCATACAGATCCTGAATGTGATGCTCTCCGGCCGGCGACAGCTTGCACAGGTTCGGCACCCTGCCGCTGATTTCATTTATTATATCCAGATTTATTTCGATGCCAAGTTCATGGGCAATGGCCGGCAGATGCAGCACTGAATTGGTCGAGCAGCCCAGCGCCATATCAACGGTCAGCGCATTTTCAAATGCCTTTTCGGTCATTATATCTGAAGGACGTATCCCTTTTTCCACCAGCTCCACGACCTTCATTCCCGCATGCTTGGCCAACCGGACCCTCTCGGCATACACCGCAGGGATTGTTCCGTTTCCTGTCAGCCCCATTCCGAGTACCTCTGTAAGGCAATTCATGGAGTTCGCCGTAAACATGCCGGAGCAGGAACCGCACCCGGGACATGCGTGATCTTCATATTCAGCAACCTCATCTTCCGTCATCAGCCCTGCCTTGCAAGCTCCTACCGCCTCAAAAACACTGTTGAGATCCAGTTGCTTTCCATTGCGGTTCAGCGACAGCATAGGGCCTCCGCTGACGACCACAGACGGCACGTTGACCCTGGCGGCTGCCATCAGCATACCAGGCACGATCTTGTCGCAGTTTGGTATGAAGACCATGCCGTCAAGGCTGTGGGCGCGTCCCATGGATTCGCAGGAATCGGCGATCAGCTCTCTGGAAGCCAGAGAGTATTTCATGCCCTCGTGACCCATGGCGATCCCGTCACAAATACCGATCGCGCCGAATTCCACCGGCGTACCTCCGGCCATTCTGATACCGGCCTTAACTGCTTCTGCTATTGTATTTAGATGAATGTGCCCGGGCACAATGTCGTTCTTTGAATTAACCACACCGATCAGCGGTCTGCCGATCTCCTCGTCCGTATACCCCATTGCCTTAAAAAGCGCCCTGTGCGGAGCTCTCTCCACACCCTTTTTCACAATATCGCTTTTCAAATTATTACACCGCCTTTCTTTGAAATAAGCAAATAGCCGGGTATTCTGTCTCCCGGCTAACGTTAAAAACATTTTACTACGATTCAACTGGCTATGTCTATAAATAAATACAAAAAAGTTAGAAGCGTTCATTTTACAAACCGAATCAGCGCAAAATTCGTGAACCCTCTATCCGCCGCGCCATTACTGATCCGTCAGACAATGACCGGCGGAAACAACCAATTGATAATGAAATTATTTTCATAAAATCCTCTGGCAAAAAGAGAGGTCCCAAGACCGTCAAAAATTGGCTCAAATCCCGGATTTGAGTTGAACAGTACTAATATGGCGCATAATATATAAATCGCAAGGAACCCCTGCAGCGCTCCAAGGATAAAACCGCCGAGCTTGTTCACCTGCTTGAAGACCGGTAATTCAGATATGCCCTTTAGCAGAAGTCCTACAAACGCAAGTATGACTCTCAATACTATGTACAGTACGATTAAACTCAATACTGACACAATCATCTTTGCAAGTTCGTCTCCTATGGCATTGACGATCCCCTCAGTATTGATCAGTTCGGAAGCCGACGGCAGTTTCCCCAGCAGGGACTTCCGGAAGAACTCGGGCAGCGGCAATGTTCCGAGCACGGTTTCCGCTCCGGCAGCTCCGGATACAGCCTCGGATGAAGCAAAAGCCTCTTTCCCGATCAGCGGCAGGTTCTTTACGATCGTGTTTTTAATCCAGTCGTACACAGATGTTTTGCTGATAATTTGAGCAACCGCCGGAGAAAACTTAATTGATGCAAAAATACATACAACAAAGGCTACTAATTTGTAAATTGACATGATAAATCCCTTGAACAGTCCGACAATGGCAAATGCGGCAATCAAACCGATAACAATAAAATCAATCCAGTTCATACATCCTCCCCGCCACCGGTAATTACCGGCTCCATTTATTTATCATAAATAGTTTTAATTTATATTAACAACCGCTACTTGACGATCAGTCACAACAGCAGCCTGATTTTTGTCAAAGAAACATACCTGTCTGATGGGAGTCCCTGTAGAATATTTACTGATGGTCCTGCCTTTACTGTTATAAAAATATGCTGTGTCGGAGGTGTTCACGCAAACAACTCCTCTGATAGCGCTGAGTCCTTCCGGTTTACTTCTCAGTACGCACGAAGCCAGCTCCTGCCCGTCCGTCTGATAGATCTTCATCATAGAGCCTTCCTCGCTCTCCGCTGCTACGGCAAACTGTCCGTTTCCTGCAGGAGAAGCGCCTGCAACACTCAGGAACTGTTTTTCCCAAACCACAGTACCCGACGGGTCGATTGAAGCGACTGCCCTGTCGCCTACGGCAAATATACTGCCATTATTATTATACGAGAATATTGGAAGCAATTCCGCCGAAGCCTGAAAGGACAACTCCGCTAAATTATCGCCCTTCATATCATAAAACTTATAGACTGAATATGCTCCAACAGCTCCCGTACTTATCGCGGACAATATGAAGCTTTCTTCCGACGGAGATATATTCGCACTGACCGCAAAATCGCTTGCGATCACCTTGCGAAAAAGCTCAACACCATGTGCTTCAAAAACTCTGACTTCATTGTTGTCCCTTTTTGCCGTAGTAATAACTGTCACATAGCCATCCTCGCTGATATCGGCATTTAGGATGGACTCATCGATTTTTTCACGCCATTGTATGGATCCGCTATTAAGAACCGCCAGATCTCCGGTTCCCTGATCAGCCGCCAGGATCAGTGAGCCGTTCGTTTTAATAATAGGATTGTTGTAAATCAGGCCTTCCGATCGGATGACCTCCCCGGTTTTATCGAGAAACCAGATCCCGCTGCCGCCGCATTTGACTATATAATCCTTATAGACTATAAACTCCGGCTTTTCTCTGGCGTCAAATTCATATATGTATTGAGTCTGAGCCTCTTTAATCTCGCCGGCGTCCGAAGCTTGAAACAGCCTGAGCAGATCCTCCGGGCCTGCGGAAGGATCCAGACTTCTCTGCCAGGTAAAAAAAGCTACCGACACAACGCACAGAAACAGCAGCAGTGCTGCCGCGATACTTCCCGCATGCCCCTCGGCTCCTGATTCTTTCTGTCCTGGCCGTGTCTTCAAAAGGTCCACCCCTGTTTCATCTTTTGCAAATTCTCCAAACAAAAATTATTTTACCATAGAAATCTATTTCCTGCCACCATGTCGGGTAAACAGCTTTACAACGCTCTGAGCCAGGATCACCAGGATCATAAACAGGCCCAGATAGCCAAATACAGGGTAGATTGCCGATATCAGCCTGGAGAATCCCAGTGTTGATAAGGGAACTGCAGCAATGCACAAAACAATCGTCACAACCCTCATGTCGATCTTCATTGTCATACTGATCCTTTCTGTAAAGCAAAAACCGGAAGTAACTGCCGAGGTCATCATTGCAAGCCAGAGGATAATTGAATAAAATCCTCCCGCCGGACTGTCAAAGCTTTTGAGGATTGCCAGTATGGGAAGCTCATTTTCAAATGCCAAAGAATAAAACAGATTGATGGCGGCATGGATGACAAGAGCCGCTAAACAGAGCAGGGCCCCGCCTGCAATCCCTCCGGCCGCAGCCGTCCTCCGGGTTTTCAGATAGGGCAGAAGACTGCACATGATGACTATTGCCAAAATGCTGTTATAGCTTACATAAAGCAATGATGAAAAAAACCAGTTATCAGATATACGCTGGAAATATCCGACGGCCTGAAATGTTTCGGCGGCACCGGTAAAAATGATGGAGAAGCCGGCCAGAATGATCCCTGCGATAAGAAAAGGCGTAACAATCGTGCTGAGCGTGACGATTCCCTTGATATTTGTCATGATCAGCGCGGTGCATATCACACCCGTCAGCAGCGCCGCAAATTTAAAAGGTATCCCCAGCCTGTCAGACACCACGCTGCCTGAACCTGCTGTCATGATACAGAATATGCAAAGCATAAAAATGGTCACCGCGATGTCAATAAACCATCCCATCCGCCAGCCGAATACGGGAAAAAGAAATTCCTCGAAATTTCTAATGCGTTCATTACAGACCTTCACAAGCACTACACTGCCCGTAATGGCAAATAGGGCCCCCGCCAGCACGATCCCGTAAAATCCGCCGCTCCTGTAGACAGAAAAAAACTGCATGATTTCCTGTCCCGACGCAAAGCCTGCTCCAATAATGCTGGTCGCATAGATGCAGGCAACCTTAATGATATTTTTAACCTCTTCTGACATAAAAGCAACTCCAACGATAGAATAAGAATAGTTCATTCTATGTCGGAGTTGCTATTTACAGTACTGAAGCCGTGCACCAAGGCATGACAGATTTTATTTACTCTGAGCGGCAAGGAAGTCCATCATGGTATTATAAGCTTCCTTCATGCCCTTTATGCCAAACTCCCCTTTGTTTTTACTCACCAGTATGCCTGCATATTCCCCGTTACGGACCACATAATAATAGTTTTCATCCTTGGGGATATATTCGACTTTCATAGAACCGGTTTTCAACTTATAATCGATGGTTATTTCTGCCTCTTTTACAGGAATACCTTCAACGTCGATTTCATCGAGGCTGATGCCTATAAGCGCCTGGTAGAACTTCCTGAACGGCTGGTCATCCTTTTCATCTTTACCGCTTGCGTCGATACCGTTTACGGTGAACTTATCCTTGTCGTTATCCGTTTTTCCATCCGCATCCTTGTAAACATCAAGCGTCATGTGGGTCGTTTTGCCGTCCATGGTCAGGTCGATCTGCAGCACCTGATCGATATTGACGATATACGCAAATACATCAACGATCTCCTTCAGAGGCTTGTCAAGGAAGGTGTATGCAGTTATGTCCATCGTAAGCACTTCATTGCTTCCATCGAGCTGAGCATATATCTGCGAGCCTTTTACCTTTTCCTCGCCCATTTTGAGCTTATACGTTTTGCCCGCTGCAGTAAAGTCAAATACATACCTCGGAGCGTCCAACCCATACTGAACCAGATCTGCCGGGTTATCCTCAATGAACTCTGTGACAGTTGAATTAACCAACGCTTCCATCATTGGGGTCAGCGCTGAGGAATTCATACTTCCTTTAATCGGCTTTACCATGGACCAGTTTGCACTGCTTCCGGCTCCCTTTTCCGACGCAAATATGTTCTCGCCTCTTCTGTCCATAGCCAATGCGGTCATATCCTCGGAGGTAAATTCAAACATTTTCTTCGAGCGCATACCGTTGCGGGTAGTGACCAGATATTTCCCGGTGTAGGAGCTGACTATATAAACATCGTTCTTACCGGCTTCTTTTATATAATATCCGCCCTTTGTGGGAGTCATGTCACCGACCTCCAGCACCGTCTCCTTGCCGTCAGTGTCCTTCAGCTTGACAGTGACCGCATTATCAAGTCCATATATCGTCAGATCCTGCGCATTCTCTTCAATCACCTTGTCACAAACGATTGATGATGCATTGATCACAATAGATTTCAACACGGAAGAATCATATTTCAGATCGGCCGGTGAGGACAGAACCCACTCCGTATCCTTTTTCACAATGACAAAGGTACCTTCAGGATTGATCAGTGTCAGTGATTCAATCTTATCCGTTGTGTAGTCCGTTAGCCGGACATAGTCATCAGAAGGATCATCCGTCCCATCGTCAGCCGGTTTGATATTGCTTATCACAAAATATGCACCAACAAGAAGCGCAACTATCGCTAGAAGAATAATTGCATTCCTGTACAATTTCATAAGTGACGCCTCCTCAAAAACACAGCAAGACCGGTACCGAGTATCAGCAGCGGGAATATGATAACAAGAGCTCCGCCTACTATAGTTGTCTGCTGTTGTGTAATTGTGATCGTGTTGTTTTCGTAATTCTTTGTCGGCACGATGATCTCATCCTTTTTGTCAATCATCCAATTCATGGATTGAAGGAAAAAAGCCATGCTGTTATTGTAGTAATCGCCAAATGCCTCATAGGCGCTGTCACTGATAAATGAAGCATTTCCCATGACAATGATCTTCGAAGGCTTCATTCCTCCTTCATACTCTACGGCCACAGCAATATCCAAAGGCCCCTTCAGATCGTCTCCCCTCGACTTGCTAACCATTTCGCCGATCGCATCCTTGCTTGTTGACATCAGTGAAGTCGTTTTAACATATTCCTTTACATTCTTTAGAATATTGATGCTTCTTGAGTTGTTCAGCAGTGTTTTAAAGCTCTGAGGAATAATGCTGTTGGAGGATACATCCAATACCATGGTGCTTGGATCATTGGGTATGTGCCTGCTCTCATCCGTTTCCTTCACCTTGTCATAATTCAATGCCACATTGAACTTGCCGAACAAATTGTTAAACTGGTCAAAGGATGGGTCGCTGGCAAGGTAATCAAACATGAATATCGCCTTGCCTCCATTGGAGAGATACTCATCAAGCACTTCCTTTTCATTGACCGTAATATCCTTTTTAGGAGAAGCAATAATGATCAGCGCAGCATCCTCAGGGATCTTATCTACTGATATCAGATTAAGCTTCTTCACAAGGAAGTTGTTCTTCTCCAGATAGTTTTTCACATTAGTGTATTCAGAATCCATCTCGATCTCATCATGATCCTCTGTGAAATATACCACAGGTGTGACCTCGGAGGATACATACTTTATGGCCCCAG
Organism: Bacillota bacterium; assembly: GCA_023435745.1. Taxonomy (GTDB): domain Bacteria; phylum Bacillota; class Clostridia; order Acetivibrionales; family DTU013; genus JAEYRF01. Next base: position 133,020 of record JAEZMD010000007.1, read on the forward strand.
TAAAGCCCTGCTCCGCGGTGGAACCCGTCACATAGGATTGGAAAGTACTCTGATCGAACTGAACTGCAAACAAATCATAATATTCCAGCTTCTTTTTCTTTTCATTGCCGTTTACAATGCTCTTGACGATAAAGTCACTGCTGCCAAGATCCATTGTATCATCCGGATCCAGTTCCTTGATAATGCCGGGGTTCCTGTCAGGATCTATATAGCTGACCTTTATACGGGGATTTTTGCCATACAGGTTCAGCAGCTCCGTAACCTGCTTGTATTGAGGGTCACCGGAAACCTTGAGTTCATCAAACAACCCGATGATTTCCACATCCTTGTCCAGCTTCTCCAGTTCAGATTTTGTCACATCCGATAAAGAGAAAAGCTTGTTGGTGGTCAAGTCCAGCTTCAGTCCGGTCATTCCCACAAGTATATTCACCAGTATTGCAATCGCCACAACTGCAACGATAAGGATGGCGGCATTCGAACCGTATTTTAAACTTCTTTTATTCAAAAATTTATTCTTTTCCATCTATATCACCCCTGACTCCAACGTCTTTTTTCTATTACCCTCACAGTGAGAAACAAAAATACTGCTATAAAACTCAGATAGTATACCACAGGACTCAAACCAAGAATGCCCTGGGTGAAATCCTCATATCTCGTCAGCAGAGAAAACCATCCAAGCACTTTAGAAGCAAATCCGCCGATCATGCTGGCCAGACTGTCAGACAACCACATAATGAGAAGCGAAACATAACTGATGATGACAGCAACCACCTGACTCTCTGTGAGAGAAGAGGCAAAAACTCCAACGGCAATGTATGTCATGCCAAGAAGTATAAAGCCAACATAGCCGCCAATCAAATCAACCGTAAAGGTCCCGCCAAAGGCTAATAGAACAATCGGGTAAATAAAAGACAAAACAGTAATTACAGAAAATACAAAGCATGCTGCCAGATACTTGCCGGTCACAATTGACGTTATGCTGGCGGGAGAGGTGATCAGCAGCACCTCGGTGCCATTCTTTCTGTCCTCAGACAGGATTCTCATTGTTAATACCGGTACAATGAAGAGGAGTATAAAGCCCATATTGGACAGCCCGCTCGTAAATGACCCTGCTCCGTATATCAGATTGGGAAGGAAAAATATCGATGTCAGAAGCATAAACAAGCCAATGAGAATATAGGCCATCGGTGAATAAAAATATGATTTGACTTCTTTCCAGAATATTGCCGCCATACGTCAATCAACCTCCTTTTCCTGGGTAACGATCTGCAGGAATATATCTTCAAGGCTAAGATTAAGTCCTTTTAGTTCGAGAATGGGATAGCCCAGCTTTGCCATTGCATAGAACAGAGGCTTTCTGATATCGATTTCCTTATCGGACTCAACAATATAGCTGAATGCTTCCCTTTCTTTTTCAACTCCTGCTTCAACATACTTCACACCGTAAATTTCCCTTATCGCACTTTCAACAGAGCTCTTCGGTCCGGCTACCGTCAACATAAGCTTGGTCGCGACGCCAAATCCTCTGGAAAGATTGTCAGGAGTATCTATTGCTGCAATTTCGCCGTTATTGATAATAACGACCCGTTCACAAACAGCACTTACCTCAGGAAGAATATGTGAACTGAGAATGATCGTATGCTCTTTGCCCAATGCTTTGATCAGTTTGCGGATTTCGATGATTTGCTTGGGGTCCAGACCGACAGTCGGCTCGTCCAGTACAAGAACCTGCGGATTTCCGATCAGGGCTTGTGCAAGTCCTACCCTTTGTTTGTACCCTTTGGAAAGGTTTTTGATCAGCCTGTTCCTGTGGTCGCCGATTTTAACAAGCTCCATAATGTCGCTCAGCTGATTTTTCTTAAGTTTTTTATCCACCAGCTTCAGATCCGCTACAAAATTAAGATAGTCCTTCACTGTCATGTCCATATAGACCGGTGGCTGTTCGGGAAGATACCCTGTAAGTTTTTTAACTTCCTTCGGAGACTCCATGATATCATATCCGTTTACCTTTACTGTCCCTTCACTGGAAGGGATATAACCGGTGATGATATTCATCGTTGTGGACTTGCCTGCTCCATTGGGACCGAGGAATCCGAGAACTTCACCTTTCTCCACAGTGAAATTCAGATTGTTTACAGCTTTTATCTGACCATATCTTTTGGTCAAATTCTGTATTTCTATCATCTTTTTCCCTCCTGCTTTTCATGTCAATCCGGCATGTGATGCTACCACAATTATGAAAGATACATTTTAATAAATTGTGAACAATTTGTAAAATAATCATTCATAACATGTTGGGATTACAGCCCAAAAAGCCTCAAAATATGACTTTTAAGGCTCCACTAATTATATAGTTTTTTATTTTGCATTTCAAGTGGAATTTCTGAGCTTGCTTTTTACTTGCTTTTTTCTCTCTTGCTACCGATTTTGACCGCCCAAAATCGGCGAAAAGGCGCCACTCAAACGACGTGGTGTCTGCTAGGGCACTGAGGAAAAACTTCTATACACCGTGCGACGAAAAACTTGTGGGGCAGTCGGCGCTTATTCGCCATCTAGGTTGCATAGGCGAGCAGTGAAGCAGTGAAGCTTCACGACCAGCCCATGGACTCAGGCGCGCCTGAAATGTACATCGTGTACATTTCACTGCCTTCTTTTGTCTTTCCCCGGGTGTATCACGAAGCTTTTCCTAACACTTTTAAGTGTCTTAGTAGAGCTTCATTCTAATATGCTTTTCGATTTCTTCTACTAGCTGATATACGGTAGTACAAGGAGCTCTATCAGCAGGCGAATTTATAGACTCTGATCTGCAAAATAATAGTCTTGCATTTCGCATTGCATTTTAAAGATTAACTTCAGTATTAAGCATAGCAAAATGGTCATCTGATTTATTATATTTGGCCCCAAAAATATCACTAAGTCTCTTATAATATTCATCTCTTGTGATATTGCTTTCCAATAAATTAAAATGAAGCAAAAACCATAGCTCAATACATTCATTAGACCAAATGGGAATATAGCCTTTTCGGGCTGCCATATATATTGCGTCGTTAAATTGTCTCTTCGTAAATGAATCTTTATCAAAAACTGCAAAAACCTTTCCGTATGGGATGTTCGTTTTCCGTTTCAATTCATCAACAAAAGAAAAATACTCATCAACAGAGGATACCAATGACTCAGTGTTCCATCCCGTCCCTTTAATTTCAGGCTTTATTTTCCTATCAGACTTTGAATTAACATAATCAAACAAGCTATTAAAGTAATTTGGCTCGGTCTTTTTGCCTTCACAAACAATTAACCATGTCTCCGATCTCGTTTTTAATTCCTTTGATTTTCTTTCACGCCGGGCCTTCCCGTATTTTCTAAATAAATCATCCCCCATTGTCGTTTTCCTCGTCCTGAAATGGTATTGCTCCGAATCGTCCTGATAAATAATGCTTGCCAAAGCTTAAATCCGACCTGACTAATACTTCATCTTCTTTGAAATCATACAAAGAATACAAATTCGAAACTTGATTAACCTTTTCAACAAACCAGATTTCATCTCTGCGTAAATCAGAGGAGTCAAGACAAACTAAATTGTGTGATGAAAAAATCAATTGCCCATCGCCGGTATTCACTTGTCTGTTACCATATAACGCTATGATATAGCGGAGAATTAAAGGGTGCAATTTTGCATCCAACTCATCAACCCAAAGCACCAATCCATTATAAAGAGAAATAAACAACAGCGCCGCTAACGCAAACAATTTTTTAGTTCCACTGGATTCACTCTCGAAAGGTAATTGAATTACGTTTCCTTTATCATCGAGATGATAGCTATACACAACATATTTTTCATTTAAGTCTGCATCCTTCTCGGGCAAAATCTCCAGGCGAACGATTGAACTGTCAAATTTACGAAGTAATTCCTCAACATCCTTTTTATTTTTCTCCCTTTTATATAGAAATTCTGCTATCAATTTTGTGCTCCACTTTTCATTAGAATCATCAGAAAAATCCTGATTCAAGCATGTTAATGAAAACCATTCGTAAACGTTTCTGTACTCACTTTTTTCTCTGCGACCAACAGCAGTCAATAATAACTCATTATCATTTATCATACTGCCGAGATATTCCAACTCTTTTTTCTCAGTTTGATTTAATTTACCAACCGTAACTTTTCTATTGTTCCTGTAAAAAATCATTTTTTCTTTTGATTTTGTCCCTTTAGAAAATTTCTTTGTATACAGCCATTCATCAAATACTTGTGATTGATTCCTTACAAAACCGTATCTATACTCTTTATCATCAATATTAATGCTAACCTCATATTCGGTCGGTTCCTTTTCTGTGGTTTTGCTAAAGATATATGGTGTGATCAAATAATGATTTTCTTTTTTTTCATACACTGCCACGACATCTCTTCCCATGCTAAAAAAAGCAGAAAAAATGTTGGATTTCCCGCTTGCATTTGCGCCAAAAATCGCAGCTATCGGCAGCACCTTATTACCATTCTTTTCAATCAAGCTATTAACATGCTCCCTAATACTGGTAGCGGTTAAATCCAGCACTGCTTCTTCAGCAAATGATTTATAGTTCTTAAACCTGAATTGTAATAGCATGGTACACCCCGCTAAGTCTTTATTAACTATCATTATATCACCTTCATCAATTTTGTAAACATTTTCGAGAATATTTCTCCAAAATGCAGCTTTTTATAAATATTATTGACATATATCTGTACACTATTCAAACAATAAAGCATTTATACTAAAATTTGGAAGCTGGACATTCAGAAAGGGAGCACTACTGCAAGTGCTTGGAAACACAACCGGACTAAATGGATCTGACGGTACCTGAAGGGTCACTACCCACCTGGTTTAGTGTCACCTTCTTGTCTCTTCCCTCCCCCTTGGGAAGAAGCTGGCGAGCATAGGCACAAGGCATGTAAGCCCGACGGTGACGAGCCACTCGTTCAAGCCAAGCGGCACCGTTTTAAAAATGTTCTGTAAAGAAGGAACATATACCACACCAAGCGTCATAAACAGCGAACAGAGCACTGCCAGTACAAGATACAGATTGTTAAAGATGGGAATCCGGAAGATGCTCATGCGCTCGGATTTACATTCAAACACATGAATCAGCTGTGTGAGAACCAGCGTTACAAAAGCGCCTGTCCGTGCCATTCCGATATCGGCGGTATAATAGATCATGGTAATGTACACTGTCAGTGTCGTCAGGCCGATTAGAATGCCTCTGGAAAGTATAATATTGGCAAGCCCATGTGAAAAGATGCTTTCATCCGCTTTTCTGGGCATTCTCTTCATCACGTCCTTTTCCGGCGGATCAAAGCCCAGCGCCACTGCAGGCAAGCCATCCGTCACCAGGTTAATCCACAGTATCTGTATTGGAAGCAGAGGGACGGGTAAACCGGCAATCATTCCCAGAAACATCGTCAGCACTTCTCCGATATTGCATGCCAGCATATACCTGATAAACTTGCGGATATTATTGTAGATGACCCTTCCCTCTTCAATGGCCGCTATAATGGTCGCGAAATTATCATCAAGCAGCGTCATGGCGGAGGCCTCCTTAGTCACATCCGTTCCTGTCATCCCCATTGCGACGCCAATATCCGCTTCTTTCACAGCTGGTGCGTCATTGACGCCGTCCCCGGTCATTGCTACAATATTGCCATTCCTTTTCAATGCTCTGACAATCCTCAGCTTATGCTTGGGCGAGACTCTCGCATATACGCTTACACCTTCAACAACCCTCTCAAGTTGTTTATCATCCAGTTCGTCCAATTCTGCTCCGGTCATAACCTTTTCATCGTCTGAGTAAATGCTCAATTCTCTGGCAATGGCGACTGCCGTCAACTTATGATCTCCAGTTATCATGACCGGTTTAATGCCTGCCAGCCTGCATTTGATAACAGCTTCAGCCGCTTCCTGCCTCGGCGGATCCAGCATTCCGATCAGTCCGATAAAGGTAAGATCCGATTCCAGTTCATCCCTGCTGTAGGGCAGGTAATCAAGCCTCTTATATGCAACGGCAATCACCCTCAGTGCATCAAGAGCCATTGCATCATTGGCTTTCGATATCTTTCGCTCCAGCTCATGAGTCAGTTGGGTGATCCCTTTTGCCTGACGGATGCTGCTGCATTTTTTCAGAAGCATATCCGGAGCGCCTTTTGTAAAAACAAGAGTTTCATCATTCTTATTACTGCACACAACGGACATGCATTTTCTTTCAGAGTCAAAGGGGATCTCATCGATCCTGTAATACAGGGAGGCAAGCACCTCCGGAGTCAATCCTGCTTTGGCTGAAGCCACCATTAACGCGCCTTCTGTCGGATCCCCCGTAAAATTCCATTTTGTTTTATCTTGCTTTAAATGCTCACTCACAAGGCCTGCATTGTTGCATACAGCGGCAATCTCAAGGGCAAGCCTCACCACCTGATCCTTCAAAGGATCGATAGTACTGCCTCCTGAAAAAAATATATGCCCGTTTCCTTTTTTATCCTTGAGTTCCACCACGCGGTCCCCTGCAAAAATCTTTCTGACTGTCATTTTATTCTGTGTCAGTGTCCCTGTCTTGTCAGAGCACACTACTCCGGCACATCCCAGCGTTTCCACCGCAGGAAGCCTTCTGATCAGAGCATTTCTCTTCAGCATTCTCTGAACGCCAAGTGCCAGCGAAATAGTAACTAACGCAGGCAATCCCTCCGGCACGGCCGCAACAGCAAGACTGATACCTGAAAGCAGCATGGAAAACGCATCCTCACCCCTCATGATTCCCGCTGCGGTCACGATCGCACATATGACCAGGCACCCGGCCGCAATGACCTTTCCAAGCTTCGCAAGTCTCTTCTGAAGCGGCGTCTGCTCTTCTTCGATGTTTTGTATCAAGTCGGCAATGCCGCCCATTTCCGTATTCATGCCGGTGGCTGTAACAAGCGCTCTGGCTCTGCCCCCTGTTATGCTTGTGCCCATAAATACTCTGTTCTTTTTTTCTCCCAAGCCCATTTCTCTGTCCGGTGATACGGCAAACTTCTCCACAGGCACCGATTCTCCCGTGAGAAGGGATTCATCCACCTGAATACTTGAGCTTTCCAGTATAACCGCATCGGCTGGGATTCTGTCGCCTGTTTCGAGTATGATCACATCCCCCGGAACAATCTGCTCTGCAGGGATGCTGATATGTCTGCCGCTTCGCAGCACCTTTGCTGCAGGCGCTGTTAAACTCTTCAGCGCCTCCATGGTTCTTTCCGTTCTGAATTCCTGAATAAAGCCCAGCAAGGCATTGAGAACAATAATTGCAATGATTGTGACCGCTTCGGTCATTTCTCCCATGAACGCAGAAATTGCTGTCGAAGCCATAAGAATGATTACCATGATATCTTTAAATTGGCCAAGCAGCAGTTTTATCATTGATATTTTCTTTTTTTCTGAAAGCAGGTTCGGGCCGTGCTCCAGCAGCTTCTTTTTTGCCTCTCTCTCGCTCAGCCCGATACCCGAAGACGTATACTGTCTGTTCAAAATAGGACACCCCTTTATCGCAGGTTTATGTCCTATTTCTATTCAAAAGCGGTATGGTTTAGACCATACCGCCATCGCTATTACCCTGACTCCTTTATTCTCAAAACCTCTTATTGCTCGTACACCTTTTTCACACCCTCAATGCTCTGAATATCCGCGAGGGTCTGCAGATCGATCGTACTGCCCGGCATCTTCACCAGCAGCTTGATTCTCGTTTCGTTTTCCTTGCTCTTGTATAGCTGTATATTCTTAATATCTATTTTGTATTGCTCCAGCATGCCGCTGACAGCACCGACCAGGCCGGGAGCATTATCGGACTCAACTATAAAGGTTCTATACCTGTTTCTCTTTGAAAAATGTTTTTCTGCCTTCTTCAGAATAATTAATGTGAGGAAAATGAAAATAGTGGCGGCAACAGCCCCGCTGTAAAAACCCGCGCCTGCCGCAATACCAACACACGAAACCGCCCATAAGCTAGCGGCTGTTGTCAGTCCTCGGACATTGAACCCATCGCGTATAATCGTGCCGGCGCCAAGGAAACCAACCCCGCTGACAACCTGAGCGCCAAGCCTTGTCGGATCAATACCTGCCAACCCCGTGTACCTCCTGAAGGTAAACTCAGAGGTGACCATGACAAGAGCAGCTCCGACACACACCAAAATATGTGTCCTGAAGCCGGCCGGCCTGCTCGTATGCTCCCTCTCATAACCGATCGCTCCGCCAAGTCCAACAGATAGCAATAGCCGGAGCACCATCTCAACAGCAAAAGGCATATTTCCACCTCAATATAATTCAGATTATTAGTTCTGGAGAATCTTTCTCGGGATATAGATCTTAAAGTTCCTCAGCATTCTCTCGTCAGGCTCAAAGATAACAATGGTCTTCTCTCCCTTATAATTGAGTGAAGCAAACCATGCATCCGTTGAAGCTGTAGAGCTTGAAGCATCAATCTTTTTTTTGATCTCCTGCGAAGACCGGTTGTAACTATCACTTCTTACAGGTGCGACGATATCAAATTCCTTGCAGTTTGCGCTGAAGATCCTCTTTCTTTTCCGTCTTGAAACAATTTTATCGATATCAAGATCTCCATTCGTGACTATATATTCGTACTCCACATTCCTCGATGAAAGAAGTCTATATCCAAGATATGCAATACCCGCGGCTATTATGAGGCTGATGCCAAGCTCCTGAAGCACCGGTATAATCAAGACGATCATGATCAGCAGCATCGCGGCCAGCACTATTCCGACGGTAATCAGATGATCAGCCATTGATTTCTTTTTTGTCACCAGTTTTTCCATAAAAGTATCCATTATTAAAATCCTCCTAATATATGAACCATAAATCGTAGATCGCTTTGTAAATTAGATTTTACCACAACTGCAAATGATAAACAATAACTCCGAAGGTCTATTCCGCACTTCCTTTGACATCAATCACGACAACCTCGGGCGGATTGAATATGCGCGGTACACGAAGAGGATTGGAAGCGCCGCGGCTAACGATATGCGTTAATGAGCCGTGTCTGTACATTCCTCCGGCATGTTTGGGGAACCAACCCTGGTCCGGCGCATATAACCCGTTCAAAATCAGCGGAATGCGTATTTGTCCGCCATGTGTATGCCCGGAAACCACCAGATCAAAACCATATTTTTTATACTCATCAATCCGCTCGGGACGATGAGCCAGAAGGATTTTAAACCCGGATTCATTGCGCAATGGCAGGAATGCACCTTCCATTTCGACCGTCCAATCAGATACCGAGCTTTCAAACAGGTCCATATCCGGGTCATCGATACCCGCAAAGGTGATCATCGCACCGCCGGCCATCCTTTGCTCGTATTCGCCTTCAAGAACCTTCACCCCATAACTGCGGATGACCTCTTTTATAGACTCGACATCAAACGACCAAAACTCGTGGTTTCCGGTAACGTAATATACAGGTGCAATTCCCCTGATCCCCTTCAGCAGTAATCGCACGCCCCTGAACGGTATCTTGTCATCAGCGATATCACCGACGAGTAAAAGTACGTCCGGCTGCTGCTTTTTAATCAGCGATACAAGCTCGTTCTGGTTCTCTCCATAAATGTGGCTGTGCAAATCTGTGATCAATACTATTCTGAAGGACTCTCCCACATTCATTTTATCTGTTTGAACGGTATATCTTCGCACTATCAGGCCATTATAAAAAGCGGCAACAACTAATATGACCGCAAGACTGATACTTATCAATATTATGATTGTCTTTTTCCTCATCAAAAATGATTTCCTTATTTTGTTTGCTGCTTCTGCTCCTGTATTCAAATTCTAAACGTTGTCCCCGTTTTTTCTGCCAGAAGCCAACGCATATCCCGCTGCCTTGGCTGCTTGCTTTTTGTAGTCATTGTTCCATCTGTTAACTCCGATATAATCGAAAATAACAGCACCTGTATGGCGACAGAAACGATCCAACTGTTCGAAGCAGCTCAGCAAACCATTCCCCGAGCCACCCGGAGTGGCAATAAGCAGGATTTGCTTGTTTCGCAAAGCTTCTGTTTGATTGAATTCACATCGGCGCAGTCGATCCATAAAGCTTTTGAGTGCTTCTGAAGCCTCTCCCCAGTATACCGGCGTCGCAAAGATGACGGCGTCACTGGATTTAATTCTTTTTTGTACATCGTCAAAGCCATCAGATCCATAAATGCAGTAATTCTCGTCTCGGCATGTACCCCAGCCGTCTCCGCAAACCTGACAGCAGTCCATCTTCAGGTCACAAAGTTTGATCTCCTCAACCTCTGCCCCGCCTTCCATCGCACCTGCTTTTGCCGCATCAATCACGGACTGGCACAATCCGTCTTTTTTGGGATTTCCGGATAAAATAACTATTTTCATTGTGAAGACCCTTTCATATTTAATTATTAGTCAATTTACTATTACCGGTGCTTCCGGTGCTTCCAGCGCTTCTAGCGTTTTTATGTTTACAGTACGGTTCAGTATAACGTTTGTTGGTTTTATGGTATGCAATACATTCACCGCATTTTCCATGTCTTTCACACTTCTTTTTTTTGCAATTACAACCCTCTAATCCTTTTTCCAGCATCCTGTTCACTCCTGTTAATATCATACCACAAACAATATTTCAAGACTATTTTTTACAGCTTTTGTTCCGGCCAAGAATCAAATTGGATAATTCACCACAATAATATAAATGCAGTTCATGCAACGCCCTGGTACAAACCGTGTAAAGCAGCCTCCTGTCAACCTCCCCCGAATAATCCCATTCATCAGCCGTGCAAACAATTACGGCGTCAAACTCAAGGCCTTTCGCGAGATAGGAAGGAATTGCGACAATACCTTCCTTGTATACTTCTTTTTGATTTGTTATCGGGCTAATATCCACATACGGGTGCATGGATTGATATAACCTTTCACATTCGCCTGCTGTTTTACATATGACTGCTATTAGTTTGTGGCCGTTGTTTTTAAGTTGTTTTATATCCTCGGCAATTTCTCTGTAAAGGTTTCCCCTGTCGCACTTGATAATTTCAGGTTTATTACCGTGCCGCCCGAGCTGTTCAGCGTTGGTCCGACATTGAAGAATTTCATTGCAGAAATCAGAAATCTCCAATGTAGAACGGTAACTTTTAGTTAATGTTATAAGTTCAGTATCCTTCGTTCCAAAGATATCTGCTGTAATATCAAAGCTGCCAATGTTCATATAGGCATTTACGGTTTGATTCAGATCCCCCAGAATTGTTATATTACAGTGTTCAAAGGTCCTTCTCAGGACTTCATACTGAACAGCGGTATAGTCCTGTGCCTCATCAATGATAACATGCTTAATTGCTTTCGCATTATATTCACCCCCAAGTGCGGTGATTAATAGTAAAATCGGCGCCAAATCCTCATAATCGATGAGCCCCTGCTCCAATCGCCGGATGGTATATGCCCCTATATTTTCAAGATCATTATCATTTATATTATCACCGAGCCGGCCGCATGAGTCTTGATTAACATACGATTTCAAATTTTTGATCAGATCACCATATAGCCGGTAAATATCAACAGAAGTCATTTGCTCTATTTCGTTCAGGATTGGCCCGAGCAATGCTTTGGCTTTCTGAGATGCCATTGTATTTTTCTCTGTTTCGTTTAGTGAACTATCCGCTGATAAATCACTTCTCAATATCTCATCAACCAGCTTTTCCTCGTAGGGTGCCGCAAGATAAAAGAGCCTTTGTCTCAGCTTTTCCAGCCGTTTCATATATGGCAGGTAGTTATAGTCTTCCCTGAACAGTCTGCTGATCTCTTCGGAAGAAATAATAAGCACTCCGCCGTATGACAAGCTTTTGAATATTACGCTCCCTCCATGTTCAAGGTATTTCACGTAATCCTGTAAAATCATCAAAAATGTATAAGTTGCCTTAAGTTTAATGCTTTTAAGCCTTATGCTGTCAGATTTACCTTTCAGGACATATTCCATATGCCCGTTCATTGTCTCTATTCGATATTTAGTATCCGCCATCATACTCGCAAAAAAGTCTGCAAAGGTACTGCTTTCCACATTTTCTTCTCCAAGCTCTGGTAGAACATTAGAAATATAGTCCTCAAATACATGATTCGGTGAAAAAATCAAAATATTCTCGGATTTCATATTCTCCCTGTATTTATACAAAAGAAACGCTGCTCTATGAAGCGCAATTGAAGTTTTTCCACTGCCGGCCGGGCCCTGGACTACAAGGATTCTATTCCGATCATCCCTTATGACACGGTTCTGCTCCTTTTGAATGCTCGTTACAATGGTTCTCATTCTGTTGTCTGTACTTTTCCCCAACATCTCCTGGAGCATTTCATCATTGATCCTTAGACTGCTGTCAAACATATACAAAATACGCTCGTTTTCGATTTTGTATTGTCTTTTAAGCAGCATCTGTCCATTTATACGTCCCATCGGACAGTCATACCCGGAAGGACCGGTTTCAAAGTCGTAAAACATACCTGATATAGGGGCTCTCCAATCATACACGAGAATTTCCATACTTCCCACTTTAGCGAGGTTATATATTCCAATATAGATTTTTTCTGAAGCTTCCTCTCCCTCTTCTTTAAAATCTATCCTGCCGAAATACGGGCTTTTAAGCATTTTCTCCAGACGGCTGACCATATCGGTAGACCTCTTGTACTTTCTGGCCTGATTTGAAATATCCACCTGGTACTGCCACATCTGAGCTGGAGCGTCCAGGTCACACAAGTCGGTAGGTGTGCATTTGACCTCCTCCCACATACTCTTTTGAATTTCGATTGCTTCCCTTTTAAAGTTCCCAGCATCGCTGATACCTTTATCCAATTGTTTTTTAATTTCATTGACGACTTCTGTAAGGTAAATATTTTCAAACGCCAAGACGTTTTTATCAGTAATCATGTAATACCTCCTGCCGGTTTCAGATATGTACTACTTATCATACAGGGAGTATGAGGGCATTAAAAGACTGTTATTCTGCTTTTTTATATGATACAATAAAAATAGATAAAGCATTCACGCCATGACAAAAAAACCGGCCTGCACTTGTGGTTGGTTTGCCGGGTATTCCGGCTAATCGTTGTCGCGCTATATCTGTATTAAAAGGCATTCATTTGAATTTTTTACCATTATTTTAGTACCGTCGAAATCATGCCAAGATCGCCACGTAATCGGGTATAAATCGTGTCAGTACCGTGTGTTTTTACGATATCATATGCAGCCTACGGTATATGTCCAATTTCCATTTATCTTTTTTGCCGTACAACCATTAAAATAGTACACACCATCTTCGCCGCGCCATTTACTGATATCAAAAGTGAATTGGTCAGCCTCGGTATTTGAGATTTCAATGATAAACAGTATCCCGGTTTCAAAACTCAGGTATTCTTTGTCTATATAGCCTTGCTCGCTCAATTCATTATAAGTGCCGCGTGTCGCCTCCATTTCATAGAAACTGCCCAGTCGGTGAAAGCAGACCACGCTGATCACTTTTACAGTTTTAGGACTATATTAGCCTGGAATAAGCCCAATTTTATGGAAATTTGACTATAATATAGTCTTTATATAAGATAATTCTGTTCTAAAGTTGAAAAAAGGAGTAGTGCGGTTCCATAATCGTTTAAGATATTTGAGGTATTATATATCACTAACAGTACAATCCAATAACACCTGACATTTCTGTAAAATTCATAAGGTTTACCCGCTTGAATCGTCTCCTCTTTTTCGCAAAAAAAGACCCGCAATATGCGGGTCTCTTCATCTAGCAGTATTAGTACATATTATCGGTTTAGTACATTCCGCCCATTCCGCCGGGAGCACCTGCGGGCATCGGGGGTTCCTTCTCAGGTTTGTCTGCAACAACACTCTCAGTAGTCAGAACCATAGCTGCTACAGAAGCTGCATTTTGGAGAGCAGATCTTGTCACCTTGGTAGGATCGACGATACCTGTGCTGATCATATCAAGATACTCTTCCTTCAGGACGTCATAGCCTATGCCAACAGCGCTTGACTTTACTTTGTCCACGATTACGGAGCCTTCCAGTCCTGCATTGATAGCAATCTGTCTGATAGGCTCTTCAAGGGCCTTGGCAATGATCTGGACACCGGTCTTCTCATCGCCTTGAGTCGTCTTAAGCAGCTCTGTTACCTTCGGAATCGCGTTGATATATGCCGTGCCTCCACCTGCTACGATGCCTTCTTCTACTGCAGCCTTCGTTGCAGCAAGAGCATCCTCTATGCGGAGCTTCTTTTCCTTCATTTCTGTTTCGGTTGCAGCACCGACCTGAATGACAGCTACGCCGCCGGCCAGCTTTGCAAGTCTTTCCTGGAGTTTTTCCTTATCAAAGTCTGAAGTGGTCTCTTCAATCTGAGCTTTAATAGAGGCAATCCTCTTCTTGATCTCAGTCTGATTACCTGCTCCGTCTACGATAATGGTATTTTCCTTCTGAACCTTAATCTGTCTTGCTTTACCAAGCTGTTCGATCCTGGTTTCCTTCAGATCCAGTCCAAGCTCATCGGAAATTACTTCTCCACCGGTGAGAACAGCGATATCCTGCAGCATTGCCTTCCTTCTGTCACCAAAGCCCGGAGCCTTTACAGCGACACAGTTAAAGGTACCGCGCAGTTTGTTAACAATAAGAGTAGTGAGAGCTTCGCCTTCTACATCCTCAGCGATGATGACCAGCTTCTTGCCCGCCTGTACGATTTGCTCGAGAAGAGGCAGGAGATCCTGGATATTACTCAGTTTTTTATCAGTTATCAGAATATATGGATCATCGAGAATGGCTTCCATTTTCTCTGTGTCAGTTACCATGTAAGGGGAAACATAGCCTCTGTCAAACTGCATACCTTCGACAACTTCAAGCTGTGTGCCCATGGTCTTGGATTCTTCTACAGTGATAACACCATCGTTTGTAACCTTTTCCATTGCGTCTGCGATCAGGGAACCGATTACTTCATCATTAGCGGAAATGGAGGCGACTCTGGCGATGTCTTCCTTGCCGTTTACCTTGCGGCTGTTTCCAAGAATGCCTTCCACTGCTGCATCGACAGCTACTGCAAGACCTTTTTTAAGGATCATCGGATTTGCTCCCGCGGCTACATTCTTAAGTCCTTCTCTGATAATAGCCTGTGCGAGCAATGTTGCCGTAGTGGTTCCGTCGCCGGCAACGTCATTAGTCTTGGTTGCAACTTCCTTGACAAGCTGTGCACCCATGTTTTCAAATTTGTCTTCCAGTTCGATTTCCTTTGCGATTGTGACGCCATCATTAGTGATGAGCGGTGAACCAAATTTCTTGTCCAGAACAACATTTCTGCCCTTCGGTCCAAGTGTTATCTTTACTGTATCAGCCAGTTGGTTAACGCCTCTTTCCAGCGCGCGCCTAGCTTCTTCTCCGAATTTAATTTCCTTTGACATATGTTCTTATGCCTCCTTATTAGCATTGATATTTAATTATTAAAGCCATGATGGAATTATTCCACAATGGCAAGAATATCGCTCTGCTTGAGAATTGTGTATTCTACATTATCGACCTTTACTTCTGTTCCGGCATATTTGCTGATAAGCACCTTATCGCCTACCTTGACTTCCATTTTGATTTCTCTGCCCTTGTCATCATAACCGCCCGGACCGGCTGCAACAATTTCAGCAACCTGCGGCTTTTCCTTTGCGCTTCCGGGAAGAACTATGCCGCCCTTTGTGGTCTCTTCGCTTTCGAGCATCTTGATAACGACTCTTTCACCTAAAGGTTTTATTTTCATAAAATATACCTCCTGCATATTTTTTTCAATTTGTTAGCACTCAAGCGAATTGAGTGCTAATCACATTAATAATATAATATATTAACCAATTTGTAATCAAATATGCGTAATTGCCAAATTGTGCTGTTATAAGCCGATTATGGTTAATTATCTGGCTTTTTCACAGAATTTCACTGTTTTTTAATTATGCTCATTTCCTGTGATCCAATTCCTCATAGATTTCGTTAAGCGACATGCCTCTTTCTGAAAGGAGAACCAGACTCGGCCCTTTTATCGTAGCATCATTGTACTGGGCATAGGTAAGCCCTGTCATCTAAAAAACAGTTAGAGACCTCTTTTATAGATGACAGCAGCACCGTAATCAGTAATTTAGTCTTCAGCAGAACACTTCTCATATACCCTTTCTGCACTTGGAACAAGAAGCTTTACTAATAAAATTCACCAGATCCTGCGCTTCATTCTGTGTCATGGAGTGATCCTTACAGACCAGCATAACGCCTCTGGGATCCAAAGCGCTGGTCAGAACCTCCACCTCGTGGGGCCAACAGCGAAGTACCAGACCCTTACCGGCTTTCTGTATTCTTTGAAGTACAGGAATAAAGTCTGTAATGGGGGGCTGACCGGCCACCGGTTGCCACTGGATCATATTGAGTTTTGGTAAGGAGAGCAACATATCCAGATGGCGTATTTGCTCCTGTCCGTCCAGATGGTAGACTGAATGATCAAGCCAAGCCGTCGTCCTTTCAAGCTCTGGCATTACAAATCTCTCGAACATCTCAGGACTGAGCATTACAGAAAGGTCACACTGTAGCTGCATCATTTTGCCCGGCGACCAGAGGTTCATCCAACCGTGACAGGAACCTCCATCGCAGGTAGGTCGTAACAGATCTATAAATTGATCCCCGCTCCGAACAAGGGTGTCAACAGCTCCATTAATGTAATCACTTACTAAATCAGGTTCTGTTATCATTTCCATCATTAGGTTATCCGGGCCGATCAGTTGGGCAAGCATATCGATGGAGCCGCAGTTATCCGGCTGTGCTACTGAGTACAATCGGTCTGAAAGCTTCGCCAGACGCATAAGACAATTTCTTTCCTGCAGAAAAGCAGGGTTATTCTCGTCAAATTGAATAGGTATGGCTGACAACGAATCAAACTTGGGGAAAAACCAAATAGTCTCCTTTTTATATACAATATCTATAGGATAGTATTTAACATGCCCTGCTGTCCCGCAAAAAGGAAACAGGGTAGGAAAGGCATCCCCTGCATAGTATTGATTGTTCAATGCATAGAGCGCCCGCTCATGCATGTATTCCGGGTCTGTATAATAGCTCTCCAATTCGGTGGGGTCATCTGGCCTTTCAATACGGCTCGAATCCCACTTCTCCGGATCCAGCGGACCGGTTATGCAGATCCCAAACCTTTCCTCATAATCAAAATTCCATATGGCCTCCATACGTTTTTTAAGCTTCTCCGGTAGGATTTCTCTATTTTTTTCCATAGTATTCTCGCTCCTATTCTCTTTATTCTTTCACTCCACCATGCATGATTCCTCCAAGTATATTCTTCTGAAAGACAAGCACCATAAGGATTAATGGAATAACAATCACGGCAGCGGCAGCTGAAATAGTACCAAAGGGCAATACAAGTGTTGTCTGATACAGCGTCATACCCACTACCACAGTACGGTGAGAAGTGTGCTGATTAAACACCTGCGAGAATAGGTACTGGTTCCAAGCGCTAATAAATACCAATATATTAATTGAAAATATTCCAGTTTTAATCATTGGAAGCAAAATGTCCACAAACATATGGAACATATTGCAACCCTCCAGCTCGGCACTCTCCTCAATGGAGACGGGAATGGACTTGAAAAGCGCTGTCATGAACCAGATCACCATGGGGAGATCACAAACCGCACAAACAAGCGCCAACCCGATATAGCTGTTCAGTAATCCCACAGTGCTGAATATACGGAAGAGCGGGTTAATTATGGTTATGGGTGGTAGAAGGGCAATTGCCAATATAAATATTAGAAATAGCTTTTTAAAACGAATGTTTGTACGCGTCAATGCGTATGATGCAAGTGCGCCGCAAACGGTACATATTACCAGTACGATGATTGTGACCACTGCGCTGTTAAACAGGTAGAGCAGTAGCGGCTGCATGGTAAACGCCTCAATGTAGTTATCCAGCACGAGCCTACTGGGCAATAGCCTTGGAGGAACACTGCTGATATCTATTTCAGGCATCAGGGAGTTTGTAAACATAAAAAAAACCGGAAAGCCCATTGTAATAAAAAAAGCAGAAAGTAATAATATGAACAATACACGATTCAAAATTTTTGCCCGTCTCTTCATTTTTATTCTACCACCTTCGTTTTTAGGCTACCCACAAAAAACAGGCTGATCCCCATAGCAATCATCAGCATAATCACTGCCAGCGCTGAGCCGTATCCTAAGTTACCATAAGTGAAATACGTGTTAATCGTATACATTGATAATGTCTCGGTACCTCCTGCAGGCCCCCCTGAGGTAATGGAAACGATAAGGTCATACACCCTAAGAGCAGAGATAATCCTGAACATAAGCGCTACCATCATTGCTGGCTTGATCATCGGCAGCGTGATGTGCCAGAATGATTGCCACCGACCCGCACCGTCTATTTTAGCTGCCTCATAGTAGTATTCAGAGACCATCAGCATCCCGGATAACAGTAACAGAGCCATATAAGGAGTAGTCTTCCATATGTCCGCCACCAGCAATGCCAGCCTTGAGGTCGGAATCTTATCCAGCCAGTGAACGGCTTCAGGTATCAATCCCAGACTCAATAAAAGATGATTGATAATTCCACTCCGGTTGAAAAACTGCTTCCATAGCACACCTGAAACAATAGTGGGTATAACCCAAGGGATCAAAACTGTAGTACGAATTATTCCCTGTCCTGGAAGCTGCTGCTTCATCAACAGTGCAAGTAGCATACCAATGAATAGCTCAAAGGCAACGGAAATGGAGGTGAACCCCAGTGTCCATCGGACGGTTGTCCAAAAATGTGCGTCGTTTATGGCTCTGACATAGTTGTTCAAGCCATTGAACTGCATGCCCTGCGTCCATGTTTGTGTTCTGAAATCAAAAAAGCTTGTATAAATCGTACTGCATACCGGATAAAGGATCAGCAGCACTATAAACAGCATGCTGGGTAACATGAAAAAGTAGCCCAACCTGTTCTTCCTTTTTAACATACGTATCACCTCAACAGTAGTAACTCTGCGGGCCCACAATCTGACAGGAACCGCTAGACAAGGATGGACGGCATTCACCGCATACGATTGGATAAAATCTTGGCGATTTGCCGTCCATAGCTTATCAAACATTAGCAGTTGTTTCAATTGCTTATTTCAGTAACTGCTCAATTTTGGTCTTGATATTGGCGGCTGCCTCTGCAGGCGTCTTGACATCACTCAACACGCTGTGGATCTCAAGCTGCAGTATAGCAGAGAGTTCTGCGTAGTAAGGTGTTCTTGGACGGGGCTTGGTTGCATACATAGCAGCTTTCAAATCCTTGATAACCGGGTATTTTGTAAGGCATTCAGGATCATCGTAGAGCGGAATATATGATGGATTATTAAGCTTGAAATTCATGATAACATCCTTTTGCACTTCAGAACTAGCACGGAACATTGCAAATTTAACAGCAGCATCGACATTCTTTGAATAAGCCGAGATCATCGCACCCCAGCCCCCGAGTGCGCTTGCGCTCGATCCACTTGTTCCCGCCGGTAACGCAGCCAACTCAACTTTACCAGCTACTTTGGATTTTTCAGGATCGTTATACTGGCTGTATGCACTGGACCAGTCCCGGGTAAAGATGACATTTCCACTAAACATCTCATTACGTAATTCAGTATTTCCGAAGGTCGTGATGCCCTCGCACGCTATCTTGTCGGTATAAATCATATCATACATCATTTGCAGGGAGCTCTCGATCTCAGCCGTCTTGATATCAGGTTCAGAATTTTCGTTGACAATGTCCCCTCCGTTAGCCCATATGATTTCCAGCGCACTACAGGTAAGGCCTTCGAACTGTTTCCAGATGGATCCAAAACCACGCAGCGCGGGATCTTTCTCTGCATCCATGATCTCCTTACTGGTGACAATGAGATCCTCCCAGGTTGTTGGAACACGTTTATTGTATTTATCCAGCAGATCACTTCTATAGAATAGGACACCGCCGTCTACATAGAATGGCAGACCATATGTTACCCCCTTATACGTGAATGCATCGAGGCCACCTGGCATATAGTCTTTCAACTGCTCCCTGGATACCAGCTCATCCCAGGGCAGGACCCATTTTGCGCCAGCGAAAACGGGCGCCCAAGCCACATCAGCAACGAACACATCAATAGAGGAATCACCTGCTTGCAGTACTGTGTTGATTGTCTTCAGCTTGTCATCGGAGGCATCAGGCAGTTCAACTAGCCTGACCTTAATCCCAGGATTCTGCTCCTCAAAGGCTGTAATAAATTTGGACTCCATTCCCTTATCATCAACAAATCCATAATAGTTAATGGTCACCGGCTCAGCGTTTTCACTTGTGTTTGGGCTGTTCACCTTTGATCCCGCATCAGTTTGATCAGTTACGGAACTTCCAGCACAGCCCGTGAGAATTACAAATATCATCACCGTACATAACAACATGTAATACAATTTCTTATTCTTCACTTAATTCCCTCCTCCAATCTATTTGACCTACGTGTCCGCTCAGAAAGTCGCATATGCAGATTTTGGCGGATCCCTGGTATTTATAACAATTGAAGCATTTGCTTCACACTGTTATGTTGAAACGGGAGATATGCTCACCTCCTGTTTTGGGTAATCGGTACCCGCCACCTATTTAAGTGGGGCGGGGGCCCATTTTGTTGCCTCGTTATTACATTGCACGCTGCTTGAGAAAGCTGGCAAGAAGTCCTGGCCAGTCGGTCTGTATGATCCTAAAGCCCTTATCAATTAACCACCCCCATCCATTATCAGGATCTACAAACAACGATGTGTAATCATCATGCCCTGCACTCAGCCGCTTGTAATCATTCAAATTAATAGCATTTGCCCAGAGTTGAATATTCCGCCTTTTGAGTTTTTCAAGAATATCTGGAGCCAGTAGTGGACTGTCATCATTTTCGAATATCAGCTCCGCCGCAATTATGTTCAGCCTGCTTGTACAGGCCTGCTCCAGCTCGGTGATTGTTTTTACGATAGGCATATAACAAAAAGGTTTTTCCATTTCCTCTATGACTTGTATGTATTTCTTCACCACTGGTGATTTGATAATCACCTGGTCAAGCATATTATGACGTTCCACTGTGCGAAGTACTATATCCATACTATCCCAGCAACGATCCAGGTTAATAACCGCTCGACCCTTAAAATGTTCCAGGACTGTATCAAGCTTTTCAATGGGCTGTCCTATCTCAGCACTATTGCTGTTTCGGTAGCGTAAAGCGCCAATCTCGGCATATGTCATTTGTTTTACATTGGCAGGCTTTGTCAGCAGCCTCCCTTCCATGCCATCGTGAATCAATACTGGTACGTCGTCTGCAGTAGTAGCTATATCCGCTTCAATAATATGTGAACCATGCATAAGAGCGACTTCAAAGGCTTTTATGGTGTTTTCAATAATATTCCCACCTGAACAGCCTCGATGTGCCGCAATTAGCACTCCTTCCCCATTCAGAATCTCTTCAACCGTTATCACTATTATTACCCCTTTCATTTTATGTTAATTATACGCTGCATATTGGTACGTGTCAATAATTATTTCATTACTTTTTTGCCTACTGATTCCGGTTTGCTTCAGGTCAGAGGTTCTGCCTTGGAGGTATTGTGTAATAAAAGAAACATCACCAGAATGAAGCTTAGAGAGCTGTAGTCAGAGCGCGGATATGCAACCCAGGTGTTTTCTACGTTTTTACTATAAACCTAATAAGTTTGGTACGTGTCAGTTTATTTATGCCCGTTTTTTGAAATAATGCTTGTATTTCATCCTATGTACAGCTATTTATGGTATGGATTCTATAAATTTATTATAAATGCGTTTTGAACGTTTTAATTTTTGACAAATGTATATTGTTAATATCGAAAAAAACTGTTATGATATCCATAAAATTAGGAGTAGAGGTGTTCATGAATGGCAACAATCAAGGATCTGGCAAGAGTTGCGGGTGTATCCCATGGGACAGTGTCCAACGTGCTCAATGGCCGAGGAAATGTCAGCAGCGAGAAGATCCAAAAGGTGGAGGAAGCCGCCCAAGCTTTAGGCTATACCGTCAACGAGAGAGCAAAGCTGTTGCGAAAAGGTATTTCTAACATCATCGCAATCATCATACCAGATATATTTGACCGAAAATATCACGACTTTTACCTTAGCTTTAGTGGGTATGCTCATGAGCATGGCTACAAGACAAATCTGTACGTTACCGGAGATATTCCGGAGCGTGAGACAGAGATCATCGGGGAACTAAAGTCTAATATGATCTGTGCCGTCGTCACCTTTTCCAGCCTTCCAAATAAGCAGGATCTTTACAGTGCATACGGTTTTGAAGGATCCAATATCATCTTTGTAGAACGCAGGCCCCCTTTTGACTGCAATTTTATTGGATATGAATATACTCTATGTGGGGAGGAATTGGCGAAGCTCGCTCTGGAAAAACGTTATAAAAACATCACCCTGGTGACGGAGTATGCTCACTTCTCGAATATAAAGGAGCTCTACGGCTCTTTTTCGAGCATAGTTTCTTCCAGTAATTCCTGTAGCTTCAAACATGTTGAGACGGATTTTCAACGGTGTAATCATAACGCTATGCAGATTTTCAACGCTGTCCCGCCTCCCGAGGCCATTTTTTGCTCAAGCTTTTCTCTTGCACAAATCATAAAGAACATCTGGCAGGCCTTTTTTTCAGACATTTCCATCAAGCTGTATACAGTATCCTCCACCTTCACCATACCGCAGGTTGATTTTGATATGTGCTATGAACTGGATTACCGATTGATGGGCAGAACTGCCGCAGAAAGCCTTATCCGTCATATAAAGGGTAAAACTACTCGAACCGAACAGATCACTTTGGAGAACGTTGGTTTTCTTGACTGGTTTCAAGCTCCGGGTATCTCCGGTCGGGAACACTCTCATCTTACGTTGCTTACCCTTGAAAGCCCAGCAACGCTTGCACTTAAAAGTCTTAGCCGCATCTATACCGAGCGTACCGGTACTGAGATCAAGATTGTTTCCTTTCCATACGACGGGCTTTTTGAAGCGATTGACAATATTGGCACCTCAAATGCGTTCGATATTATTCGTTTTGATGTCACCTGGCTGCCCTGGTTTGCAGAGAAGTTACTGATTCCCCTAAAATCTCTTGACCCCAACATCCAGAATCTATTTTCCACATTCCTTCCCGGAATCGCGCAGAATTTCTCTTATGTAAACGGAACGCTTTACACCCTTCCCGAAACCCCCAGTATCATGATGATGTTCTATCGCCGCGACCTTTTTGAGAATACCGGACTGCGCAGGATTTACAGAGAACAGTATAATGAGGATCTTGAAATTCCCAAGGACTTTGCAAGTTACAATCGCATCGCCCGCTTCTTTACGCAGAAATTTAACAAGGCTTCTCAGGTAGAATACGGTACCACACTGACGTTAGGCACCCCAGCAGTGGCAGCAACAGAGTATCTAACCCGATATTTCAGTCTGACCAGAGATCTAATCGGGCAAGATGATCGTCTGCTGCTTACCGATGAAAATGCGATGAAGGCGGCCGTTCTGTTGCAGGAGGCCGGTGATTATGCACGGCCTTTGAATAACAATTGGTGGTCCGGCACGGCAAAAGAGTTTGCTGACGGCAATGTCGCAATGGCACTTCTCTTCACTAACTATGCTTCCAATATTATCGGTTACGACTCCAAAGTCATCAACAAAATCGGCTATGCCCCTGTTCCAGGTGGTAGCCCACTGGTAGGCGGCGGGGTACTAGGTATCTCCAAAAGGAGCGCTCATGCACAGGAAGCACTGGAGTACATGAAATGGCTCAACAGCGAAGCTGTTAGCGGGGCTATGTCGCTGCTGGGAAATTTGTCTCCATGCAGCAAGACATATCAGAATTACGAGGTTCTTGACATCTATCCATGGCTTTCTCTTGCTAAAGACTGTTTTGCAAAATCCCGCAATAATCGGATGCCCCATAGGACGTCAAAGCCATTTGATCAGCGAAAGCTGATGAATATCATTGGCATGGCAGTGAACCATATTTTTATAAAGGCAATGGCACCCAAGGAGGCACTTGAATATGCAATGGAGGCATTCAGCCGTTCTTTCTGAACGGATATACCATACGAAACGGCTTTTACGGTAACTAAATAATATTCATTCCATTAATATTCTAATGAATATTATTTACCTTTGGTTGCTCTTGTGTTACAATTGATTAATTCAAGGGGGACCGCCGTATGAAACTTTTACCTCGAACCAGAATTTTTTTCATATGCTGGAGTACATATATTTGTATCTATATTTGCAGAGTCAATATATCTATCGCATTGCCTGAAATTAAAAAAACATTCCAGAATGGGATGGGATTAGCGGGTATTATCGGTAGTGCATTCTTTATGGTTTACGCTATTGGCCAGCTTGTCAACGGTTTTCTTGGCGACAGGCTGCCTTCAAAGAAACTCGTGGCTGCTGCATTGCTGGGCACTGTGCTGATGAACCTTATCATTGGGATCTCAAATAGTATAATGGTGATTGCCGTGTGCTGGGGTATTAACGGCTACTTCCAGTCTATGGTCTGGGGCCCCTTAATGCGCATCCTCTCAGGCCTTTTCAACAAAGAGGAATTGAGGAAGGTTTCAACGCGTATGTCAACCACCATGGTACTGGGTTACGCATTGGCCTGGACAGTTTTAGGCCGCGTCATTCTATTTGCATCATGGAAATGGTTGTTTCTTATTCCAGCAGGGGTCGGAGCTCTTATGCTGGCGGTGTGGCTGTTGTTTATTGAAAATCAACAGGTACCAAACCCGGGACAGGTTGCCGCTCATAGAACCATCTTGCAATCGCTGGATTTTATTACGAAGCGCCGTCTGTGGCTTCTGGTATCTGCCTGCTGCTTTATGGGCATAGTGAAGGAAGGCATATCGCTATGGGCGCCTATTCTGTTTCAAGAGGCCATTGGGCTCAGTTTATCCAACTCCCTAAGCCTCGTATTGCTTATTCCGCTGGCCAATTTATGTGGTATTTTGTTTGCCGGCTGGCTCCATAAAATGATGGGGCGAAGTGACCTGTATCCCGTATTGGTAATGTGTGGTATAATTCTGATGTGCGCTGGGGTCTTTAGTCTACCCCTGGGGTTGCCAAAAATGGTCTCTGTGATATTGATTGCATGCATCTCTGCAATGTCCTATGGTTGTAATTGCATATTTCTATCACTGATTCCTCTGCGCTTTGGGAAGGATAATATGGTTTCCACCCTTGTGGGAACTTTAGATTTCAGCACCTATGTAGGTGCGGCACTCTCCTCTGTTATCACGGGCTTCGTCGTATCTACCGCCGGCTGGGGTCGAATACCGATTCTGTGGCTTGTCGCCGGTGGTATCGGGTTGTTGCTCTTGTTCCTTCAAGTTCGGACTAGACCAAAAAAAGAGGTGTTAACAATTGTTGAGCAGGAGGTTTAAAAAATGCATAGTGAAAAAGAGAATGCACTGATCATCATTGACAGGAACTATCTTTCAATGTCGGAAGCCGAGAAAAAAATTGCGGATTATATTTTAAAAAAACCTGCAGTTGTTATAAATATGACCGTGCATCAGCTTTCGACTTTAGCGGGTGTATCGGACGGCAGTGTGATACGCTTTGCAAACCAAATGGGGTTCAATGGGTTTACGCAGCTTAAAATAAATATTGCACAAAATCTTATCAATAAGGAGGAAATACTATATGATCGGCTGTCCGACAGTGACACGCCAAAAAGCGCCATGATTAAAACTTTCGAAAATGCCATTGCCGCTTTGCGGCAGACCAGCGAATTCATATCAGAGGTGGATATGGAAAAAGCCGCACAATTGCTTTTATGTGTAAAAGACAAGCTGGAATTTTACGGTGTGGGCAGTTCTTCGATGGTGGCCCTGGATGCGTATTACCGTTTCATGCGCATTGGAATGCCCGCTTACGTAGTGACGGATTCAATTATCAGTTCGGTTTCAGCAAGTATGCTGAATGAACACTGTGTGGCTGTGGGCATTTCTCACTCGGGTACAACCATTGAGACCTTACGGGCCATGGAGATAGCGAAGAATAAGGGTGCAAAAACAATTTGTTTGACCAGTTTTGCCCGAAGCCCTCTTGCAAACCTCTGTGACGTGAGCTTAATTGTCGCATCCAACGAAGCGGAGTATTATAAAGAAGCGGTGTCCTCACGGCTTGTTCACCTAGCATTACTTGACGCTCTTTGCGGTTATATTGTAGTGAAACGAGCAGACAAATCCATTGGTTATATGGAAAACCTGGTAGAGATTATGGGAGAACACAGAAAATAGAAGTGTGTTTTAAGCCAATTATCGCCGATTACCCGATGATTTCTAACAATTTCATCGTTTTTTTTAATTATGCTCATTTCCTATTATCCAATTCATCATAGATCTCGTTAAGCGACATGCCTCTTTCCACAAGAAGAACCATAATATGATAAATCAGGTCTGCAATCTCAGCGCTGATTTCACTGCTATCGCCGTTTTTTGAAGCGATCATAACCTCACCGGCCTCTTCTCCGATCTTTTTAAGTATCTTATCAAGCCCCTTGGTAAATAGATAATTTGTATAGGAGCCTTCCTTCGGATGGACCAGCCTGTCTGCGATCACATCAAATACTTCTCCAAGCACCTCTGCCCCGGCGGTCTTACTCTCTCCGTCTGCTATGCTCTCACCGTTTGTCTTGCTCTCTCCCGCTGCACTGCTTTGGACAGTCTCTGCCATGTTCTGCGCGCTGCCCTCCGCACCTTGCCCTTCCTGTGCCGGCAGACTTCCGGCTGCCGCCGACGCTGCATCAATCTTCTTCATATCCGCGCCGGCCTTCAGTTCATCAGCCTCCAGCCTTGTGAAGAAACAGGAACGGTGCCCGGTATGGCAGGCTGCTCCTGTCTGCTCGACCTTGAGAAGCAGGGTGTCTCCGTCACAGTCGATGCTTATGGATCTCACCTTCTGAAAGTGACCTGAGGTCTCCCCCTTCAGCCAGAGCTTCTGCCTGCTCCTGCTGTAATAGTATACTTTTCCGGTTTCCACCGTCTTTTTGAGGGACTCTTCGTTCATCCAGGCCAGCATCAGCACCTCATCGGTCCTGATGTCCTGGGTAACTGCCGGAATAAGCCCGTCCGCATTATATTTAACCATTTCCAGAATATTTGGCATGCTACAACCTCACTTCAATTCCTTTTTCTTTTAAGAAGGCCTTCAGTTCGCGGATCTCCATTTCCCGGAAGTGGAACAGCGACGCCGCAAGCACTGCATCAGCCTTTCCAACAGTCAGCGCCTCATAAAAGTGCTCCATCGTCCCGGCGCCTCCCGAAGCAATGACCGGTATTTTCACAACCTCCGAGATGGACCGGGTCAGCTCAATATCATAACCGTTTTTTGTCCCGTCGCAATCCATACTTGTCAGAAGGATCTCGCCCGCGCCCAGCTTTGCCGCCTCGGCCGCCCATTCGACAGCATCCCGGCCGGTGTTGATACGGCCGCCGTTGAGATAGACATCCCAACCGCTCCCGTCCTCCCGTTTCTTTGCATCAATAGCCGCCACAACACACTGGCTTCCAAACCGGTCTGCAGCTTCGGAGATAAGCTCCGGCCTCTTTAAGGCCGCAGAATTGACCGATACCTTGTCTGCGCCGGCCTTTAGTATTTCCCTGAAATCATCAGCGGTCCTGATCCCGCCTCCGACGGTGAACGGGATAAATACCTGCTCAGCCACCCGCCTTACCACATCTGTCATAATATTTCTGGCGTCGGAGGATGCGGTAATATCCAGAAAGGTCAACTCATCCGCGCCGGCCTTATCATAAAAGGAAGCGATCTCTACCGGATCACCTGCGTCTCTGATATTGACAAAATTGACGCCCTTGACGACTCTGCCGCCGCGGACATCCAAACATGGGATAATACGCTTCGTATGCATAACGACACCTCTTCACTTCGTTTCTTTATTACTTCGCAGCTGCGATAGCTTCCTGCAGCTTGATATCTCCCGTGTAGAGGGCTTTTCCAACGATTGCTCCCGAGACGCCCAGTTCCTTTAGATTGATGATATCCTGAAGACCTGTCACACCTCCGGATGCGATCACCTCTATACCAACGCTTCTGACCATTTCCTCCATGGCTTTGAGGTTCGGCCCTCTCAGCATCCCATCGCGTGATATATCTGTATAAATGATGGTCTTTGCTCCAAGCTCCTCCATCTTTTTTGCAAATCCAACAGCCGTAAACGAACTTGTTTTTGCCCAGCCCTCAATAGCTACCAGGCCATCCCTGGCATCAATGGCAACCGCAAGATTATTTCCGAAGCTTTGAACAGCTTTTTTAACCATATCCTGATCCTTAACGGCAGAGGTCCCCAAGATGACTCTTTCAATGCCCTTGCACAGAATAATTTCCATCATTTCGATCGTGCGGATACCTCCGCCCAGTTGAATCGGGATACCCATCTTTACAGCCATTTCGCTGATAATGGCAATGTTCTGCGGCTCCCCGAGCCTGGCTCCGTCCAGATCAACCACATGCAGATATTCCGCTCCCATCTGCTCAAAATTTCTCGCCATTTCCACGGGATGATTGGAATAAATGGTTTCATCATTAAATTGACCCTGTACCAGTCTGACGCACTTGCCGTCCTTGATGTCTATTGCGGGATAAATAATCATCCTCTTCACTCCTGTTTAGATTCTGTTTTGATTATCGTATAGCTGATATGTCCCTGTTATATCCGTTAAATCATTGCCGCCCAGTTTTTCAGGATGTCGAGGCCGATATCCCCGCTCTTTTCAGGGTGAAATTGTGTGGCGAAGATCCTGCCGCTGCTGATGGCCGCATCAAAGCGGACGCCATAATCGCAGGTTGCCGCAACAATAGCTTTGTCCGCCGCATCCAGATAAAAAGAATGTACGAAATAAACAAACGGGTTTTCCGGCAGCCCCTTAAAAAGCGGACTATCAGTACATTGCAGCGAGTTCCAGCCCATGTGGGGCACCTTCAATCCCGCATCCTGCGGTAATCCTCTGATCGCGCCGCCAAAAAGCCCAAGCCCCCGCACATTATTACCGCCCTCTTCGCTGGTTTCAAAGAGCAGCTGCATACCTAGGCAGATCCCCAGAAAAAGTCTGTTCTGCCTAACAATTTCACTAACCGTCTCAACCATTCCACGCTTTTCCAGACGCATCATGGCGTCGGAGTACGCTCCTACGCCCGGCAGGACAACAGCGTCTGCACGCCTTATTGTATCAAGCTCCGATGTAATGCAAGTCTTCAGGCCTATAAACCTCATGGCCTTTTCCACGCTGCCCAGATTTCCAACACCATAATCTATAATTGCTATCAACGTCAACCCAGCCTTTTCCCGGTAATTCTTTCATACGCCTCGATATACTTTGCTTCCGTTTTGCTGATGACGCTCTTCGGGAGTGTCGGCGCCGGCGGCTGCTTGTTCCATTTGATTTCTTCAAGATATTCTCTGACAAACTGCTTGTCAAAGCTTTTCTGTGGTCTGCCCGGCTCATAGTCGGCCATTTCCCAGAACCTTGAGGAATCTGGCGTAAAGGCTTCATCCGCCAGTACCAGTTTTCCATCCAATATGCCGAATTCAAACTTGGTGTCGGCAAGAATGATTCCCTTGCTTTCCGCATGGAGGCAGGCCGCCTTGTACAGGGCCAAGCTGGTATCTCTCAGAAGCGTCGCCATTTCCGACCCTATTCGATGAGACAGCTCTTCAAACGTTACGTTTTCATCGTGTCCCTCCGAAGCCTTTGTAGAGGGTGTGAATATCGGTTCGGGCAATTTTTCACACTGTCTTAGCCCGGCAGGAAGCTTAATCCCGCAAATGCTGCCGGCGGCGTTGTATTCCTTCAAGCCCGAGCCCTCAAGATAGCCGCGGACAATACATTCCGCCTCAGCCATCTGCACCTTGTGAACCAGCATGGATCTGCCCTGCAGCTCCTCCTTATATTTTGACAGGCCATCGGGATATTGGCTTACATCTGTGGTGATCATGTGATTGCCGATAATATTGGAGGTGTGGTTAAACCAAAACTCCGATATACTGTTGAGTACCTTGCCCTTGTTGGGGATCAGGTCGTCAAATACGACGTCAAAGGCCGATATCCTGTCTGTTACAACGATCAGCAGCTTATCACCCAGGTCGTAAACATTTCTTACCTTTCCTCTGATAAAAAGTGGTTTTTCAATAAAATTGGTGTCATTCATCAACATATTCTATATCCTTTCATTCCTTGTTTATCAATCACAGCAGGCCCTTGGTGGACATAACCCCTTTTATTCGGTCATCACATCGGATCGCCTCGTCAAGCGCCCTGCCAAAAGCCTTGAATACCGCTTCAACGATATGATGATTATTACTGCCGTACAGCACATTTATATGTACATTCATTGCCGCATTTACCGAAACCGCTCTGAAAAATTCCTCTACGAGCTCCGTCTCCATATCACCCACACGCTCATTGGTGTACCGGGTATTGCAGACCAGATACGGCCTCCCTCCAAGGTCAACACAAACCATCGCCATAGCCTCATCCATCGGCACGTAAGACGTTCCGTACCTTCTGATGGAGATCTTGTCGCCCAACGCCTGCTTCAAGGCCTGCCCCAGCACAATCCCTAAGTCCTCCACCGTGTGATGGGCATCTACCTGCAAGTCTCCCCGGGCTTTAATCTCCAGATTTATTAAACCGTGCTTTGAAAACAGCGTCAGCATATGATCCAGAAACCCAATGCCAGTATCGATGACGGAATTTCCTTCTCCGTCGAGCTCCAGTTTCAATGTAATATCTGTTTCGGCTGTCTTCCTGCTCAATTGCGCAGCTCTGGACATATCGCACCTCCGCTTGCTTATCTTTACCAACGTAATTATAACAAAACTGCCCTATACAAATCCACAGTATTCTATATTTTTATTAAACCGCTCTGTTTCAATGTTACCTTTCAGAGCCTTGTTCATTCATTATATCGTCCAAAGCTGCAACGACGGCTGTCATCTCCTCATCAGTGCCGATACTGATCCGCAGATGGTTGTCTATAAGCGGCTTACTGAAGTAACGGACAAGAATGCCCCGCTTGCGAAGCTCCGTGAATATTTTCTCAGCACGTACGCTCCTGTGGCTGACAAACACAAAATTGGCCGCAGAATCGGTAACGGTGAACTCTCTTTTAAGAAGCTCCTCAACAAATCTTTCGCGCGTGGTAACGACCTTTTCAGTAACCGTTCTGTAGTACTCTTCGTCCTTAAACGCCGCTGCACCGGCAACAATCGCCAGTCTGTCGAGCGTATAGGAATTGAATGAATTCTTCACACTGTCAAGCGCACGGATCAATTCGCTGTCTCCAAATGCAAACCCTATTCTCATGCCGGCCAGCGCACGGGATTTGGAAAAAGTCTGTATGACCAGCAGGTTCGGATATTCGCTGATCAGCCCGACGGCTGTCTCTCCGCCGTAATCGATATAAGCTTCGTCCACAATCACCACCGTATCCGGATTACCTCCGAGCAACTTGCGGATGGCCGAAAGAGGCATCGCCTTGCCGGTCGGAGCATTCGGATTTGCCAGAATCACTCCTCCGCAGCTGTTAAGAAGCTGCTCAGATGGAATGTTAAATTCGCTGTCCAGCGGCGTGGTAACATAGTCAAGCTGAAACAGCGACGCGTACACAGGGTAGAAGGAGTAGGTGATATTGGGAAACACGATCGCCCGGCCGGGGTCAAAGAACGCCATAAAGGCAAAGGCCAGCACCTCATCGGAGCCATTTCCCGCAAAGATCTGATCCTTATGTATTCCAAAGCTCTCCGCCGCCGCGCTGATAAGAACGTCACAAGTCGGATCGGGATATAATCTGAGACTGTCGTCCGCTGCCTCCCTGATCGCCTCCAGCACCTTCGGCGACGGACCGTAGGGGTTTTCATTGGTATTTAGCTTGATATATCGTCTGTCCCTGGGCTGTTCACCAGGTACATAAGGCTCCAGTCCGCCGGCCAGAATACTCCAGTATTTGTTCATTAGTTTTCTCCCCTCACCTTCCGTCTTGCCGATCACTTGCCTTTATTCCCTTCAAACCGCACTCTGATCGCATTTGCATGTCCGTCCAGGCCTTCATATTCCGCGAACCGCATCACATCTTCGCTTGCCTTCTCCAGCGCCTGCCTGGTGTACGAGATCACACTGGATTTTTTCATGTAGTCGTCCACATTTAACGGAGAGAAAAATCTGGCTGTCCCACCGGTGGGAAGCACATGATCCGGGCCTGCAAAATAATCCCCCAGCGGTTCCGGCGACCAGTGTCCAAGGAAGACAGCTCCGGCATTTTTCACATAGGCCAGCCGGCTGAACGGATCCTCAATACACAGCTCCAGGTGCTCAGGAGCAATACGGTTCACAACATCCATTGCTTCATCCAGATCGTTTACAATAACAGCCGCGCCGTAATCGGCAAGAGATTTGTCCAGAATATCTTTTCTGGTCAGCTTTGCAGCCTGTTTTTCAATTTCTGTCCGCACAGCCTGCGCCAGCTTCTGTGAAGGAGTGACCAGAATGGATGCCGAAAGCGCGTCATGCTCGGCCTGGGACAGCAGATCGGCAGCAACATATCCGGGATTGGCGGAATCATCGGCAACCACGGCTATCTCACTTGGTCCTGCAAACATATCTATATCACAATACCCGAAAACGAGTCTTTTAGCCGTCGATACATAAATATTTCCGGGGCCGAATATCTTGTCCACCCTTGTTACGGTACGGGTTCCGAAGGCCATCGCCGCGATAGCCTGAGCTCCGCCCACCTTGAAGATTTCTGTCACACCGGCTTCCTGCGCTGCTACAAGTACTCCGGGATTTATTTTTCCATCCCTTCCCGGAGGCGTCGCCATGATTATTTTATCAACACCGGCGACCTTTGCGGGCAGTGCGTTCATCAATACAGAGGAGGTCAGCACCGCAGTGCCGCCCGGTACATATATGCCCACTATTTCAAGGGGTCTGTACAACTGCCCCAGCAAAATACCGTCGGTACCTGTCGAAAACCAGGAATTCTGCTTCTGTTTCTCATGGAAGGCTATGATATTTTCTTTTGCTCTCCTGATCACACCGATCATTTCCGGGTCTATCAGATCGTATGCTTCCTTCATTTCCCGTTCAGAGACCTTCAAGGATCCAGGCTCCAGCTCAACCCTGTCAAAAAGCTTTGTATACTCCAGCAGCGCTTCGTCACCTTTTGCTCTGATGTTTGCCAGGATCTCACCCACTACCCGGACCACATCCGCTTTCCCGACTCTGTCCCGCTCAACCAGCTTGCTAAAAAGTCCGGCATCCTTACTCTCGCGCATATCTATTATTTTTATCATATCCCTCACCCCTACCCATCATTACTTCTATACTTTTATCTCAGTGCCTCGTTCATGCGATAGCCTTACAGCTGCTTCCTGAGACCCTCTATGATTTCATTGACCCGTTCACTTTCCACCTTCATGCTTACCCTGTTCACCACCAGCCTTGCGCTGATGTCAGCAATGGTATCCAGTATGACAAGTCCGTTGTCTTTCAGCGTTCTCCCGCTTTCCACCAGATCCACGATGACCTCCGACAAACCGACCAGCGGCGCAAGCTCCACCGACCCGCTCAGCTTTATTACCTCTATGGATTCCCGGCGTTTATGCTCAAAGTACTCTTTTGCAATGCGGGGATATTTAGTGCCAACTCTCTTATTATTAAGACTGTCCAGTTTACCGGCCAGCTCCGCAGGCCCTGCGACCACCATCCGGCAGGCAGCAAATCCGAGATTCAGCACTTCATATAAATGCCTCCCCTCTTCGAGCAGCGTATCCTTTCCGACCACGCCGATGTCTGCCGCGCCATATTCCACGTAAGTTGGCACATCAGCAGGCTTTACAAGAAAAAACCTGGTTTTACTCTTTTCATCCGTAAAGATCAGCTTGCGCGATTCGTCATAATATTCGGAGCAGTCTATTCCGATCTTCTCCAGCATTTCTATGGACAGGTCTGCCAGTCTTCCCTTTGACAACGCTATTGTAAGATATCTCAACCAACTCACCTCTTCAATAATTCACTGATTTTTACACTGGCTGTTTCGCCCGACTGTATATAATGGATCTCCACTGTGTCCTCATCTACGATACTGATTACTCCGCCGATATTCCTTGCGGCCGCATATTTTTTTGCCTCTTCAATAGTATAACCTGCAATGTCCAGTTCTACCACTATGCCCTGTTTCCTCAGCTCGGCGCACAGTTCAAACGCAATCCTCCTGCCTGAGCCCATATAGCAGACGAAGCTGTCGATCGAAGGCTTTTCTACAGCTACTTTTTGCCTTTGGATCGCCATCATAATCATATTTACCCCCAGAGAAAAACCGGTTGCCGGGCAATTCTTTCCAAACTCTCCCACCAGCCTGTCATATCTTCCTCCCGTAAGGACGGGGAATCCTATCCCGTATGTAAATCCTCTGAAAATGATGCCGGTATCATATGCCAGGCCTCTGAGCATACCCAGATCCACCGATACATGCTGCCCCAAGCCATAATCTTCGAGTATTTGCAGTACCTGCCGGATATTTTTCAGCGCATCACGGGATCGCTTGTTTAATTCCAATGCTTCCACCTTTTCGATCACGTCAACGGAGCCGAAGAGTCCGGGCAGATCAAATATCAGCTTCTTCAGATTCTCCCTGATCTCACATCGCTTAAGAAACTCCTCCAGTCCCACATAATCCTTCCGGTCGATCAACATGCGCACCTGAGCAGTGTCCTCATCCGACAGACCGGTCTCTTCCATCAGACCATTAAAAAACTCCACCTGTCCGATATCAACCTGAAAGCTTTTCAGACCTGCTGCTTTTAAAGCCTGGATGGCAACTGCAATCACCTCGGCGTCTGACTGCGGCGTATTGACGCCAAGCACCTCTATTCCCGCCTGGGTGAACTCATTTTGCTTTCCTCCGCCATAATCATCATATCTGAACACGTTTCCTACATATGAAACCCGAAGAGGATATTCCGCCTCCCTGTATTTTGTTGCCGTAATCCTGGCGACAGGAACCGTGATATCCGGACGCAGAACCAGGATTCTTCCCTGCTGGTCAAAGAATTTGAACATGTTTTCCTGAGGCATTGCACCTTCATCGGATGCAAAAACATCATAAAACTCAATCGTCGGAGTCTCCACCTCACAGAAACCACAGCTTCTGAACAATGACCTGAACTTTTGCTCCAGACCTCTTTTCAGATAACAGTCCTCAAACAGGATATCCTGTACGCCATCAGCTGTATAAATCTTCCAGTTGGTCATTCTTTACACCTCGTTTGCTTTATCACTTTACTACGCTAAACTTATAAATTAATGAATTGAAATAATTATAAAATAAAGCCATTAATTTGTCAATGGCTTTATTAATGCCTGTAATTCAGCTACCTTCGATAAAATCCCTTAGTCCATGTACAATTTACACATGGTTTTTATGCCATTTTCCCCAAAGCTTTCAGACAGACGCAGTACCGTCCCTGTCCTATCGGGAGTCGGAAATTTCATTCATCATCTGAATAAAGAGCTGAACCAGAGAGGGATCAAACTGGCTTCCCGCTTTAAGATGAAGTTCCAGTAAAGCTTCTTCTGCAGTCATGGCGGGTTTATTCTGCTGCCGGTGGGTCATGACGTCAAAGGCGTCCAAAATGGATATAATGCGTGACATAAGAGGAATCTCTTCTTCCTTAAGACCCTGCGGATATCCCTGACCATTCCACCATTCATGGTGATATAAAATGATATCAGCGAGATGGGTAAATTCACCGGAAGCTTGGGCAATTCGATAACCAATTTCTACATGCTTTCTCATGATAAGCCATTCCGCATCATTAAGAAGGGACTTTTTCAGAATAATATCTTTTGATATGCCAATTTTGCCGATATCATGAAGCGTTACAGCTCGTATAAGAGTATTCAGGTTTTCCGCGGAAAAACCAAGAACCCTTGCGAACTCTTTTGCGAGTGTTTGGAGTCTTTCGATGTGCCCTTTCATTTCATAATCATTTGCCTGCAACACTTTTCCCAGGGTTTCTGCGATTGCTCCCCTGACTTTCCTGCCTTCGATCAGCTTAACCTGATACATTAAGTCTTCCGCTTCCTTTAACACCTTAGACAAGCAGGCTTCTCCATCTGTCTTCGTTGCCACTCCCATGGATAAACTTAGAAGAAGGTCCGTCTCCTGAAAGCTATTACAAGCTGCACTGATCTTATCCCGAATAGTATTAGCTGTTTCATTGTCCGTATTTGGGAGAATAATAGCAAACTCATCACCGCCCCATCGTGCGATAATATCATTTTGGCGACAGGATTGCTGAATAATGAGCGCTATTTTTTTAAGTCTTTGATCACCCTCATGATGGCCAAAAACATCGTTAACAAATTTCAGCCCGTTCATATCCCCAATTATCAGGGAAATGGGCAGATATTCTTTGTTGTTTTCCATCTCTTGAAGTCTATTATCAAAATATGTCTTATTATACAATCCGGTTAATCCGTCATGGAGCGTAAGATAGGTTATGTAATCCAGACCTTCCCGAATCGCATCCTTCTGTTCTTTAAAATAGAGCTGGATCAGTCCAATAGCGTTTAAAAGCAGGATAATTTGAGAAACAACATAGGGAGCCATATGGGGCATTTTCAAAATATAAGAAAAAATCAAATTATTGCCGACCCAGGCTATATTTAATAAGCCTAATACAAGAATGAGCCTTCCGTATTGTTTGGCCGATCTGATCATAACGATCCCTACCAGAGAGAATAACGCAAATACCGTTAAATACGTGTATTGAATCATATATAAAGCCGGCAGGTTTTGCATTGAGAAAACAATAAATACGATTAGCCATATCATTCCGATTCCAAAAAACTGAACTGTTTTGACTTTGGTTTTCAGGAATAATAGAGTACCCCATGCTAATAAAAGATTTGCACAGAAATAGGAACATAGGCTTAGAAAGAAAACCGATTGATTTTGTCTCAGAAAATATGGGAAAAACGCATCAAGTAAATAATTTAATGCAATGATAGACCAGCCGGCAAACCACAACACCAGAAAGTGTCTGCGTTCAAACGTAAAGATATAGACAAACAACATCAGCAAGACTGCAATAGACCCAAGCGATGCAATTAATAAAAGCGCGGATGTTTCCATAATCTCTCCTGGTAAGTTTAGCTATTGCTTAAATAGAATTTATTAAATAGTCCATCAAATAACCAGGCTATTCCAATATATATACTATATCAGTAAAATAGTAAAAATGTAACATAAATATATTTTTTCAAGCTAAATGCGTCATCTTATTATCACCTCAACGTGCGTTGAGGTGGCAATAAAAGCTTATAATTCGACGCCTCTAAACGTTAAACACCTCCACGCCTAATTCTGTTGGTACATGACTATATGTTCCGTCCGGATTTAAAACGATACCTGTTGTAATCTTGCTTGGGTCACATCAATTCCTAACTCAAGAGAAAAGCTGAACAACAAATCTCCATTTGAAATGTTCAGCTTCCTCTATGAGAAAGATGTTCTCGATAACCTTGGACTGTTTCCTGTCACGCCTGACGAGATTTTATTAAAAACCTCAAACGACTCCTTTATTGCTTCTTCATTAATTCATGGGCATCCTTCAGGTGAGAGATAATCGGAAGCTTTTGAGGGCATTTGCTCTCACATACTCCGCACTCTATGCAGTTTGAAGCGTCCCTGCCGGTACTGGAAGCCACAAGTGAGTAAAACGTCCTTCCGAATTCTGTCCAGGGAGACATTGCCACATCGTTGTACACCTTGAAAATTTCCGGGATATTCACCCGCTGCGGACAGGGCATACAATAACTGCATCCAGTACACCCAACCTTGACCTTGCTGTCATAAATCTCTTTTATCTTATTGATCAGTTCAATATCCTGCTCACTCATGACGCCGGGTTTTGATTCCTGAAAAATCCTTATATTATCCTTCAACTGCTCCATGCTGCTGACACCGCTGAGTATTACCCTGGCTTCCTTCTGGTCGTAGAGCCACCGGAAAGCCCATTCCACCAGAGATCTTTTTTCATGATATTCCTCAATCAGCCGGTATACTTCCTCCGGTGGATTCCCCAGCATGTTGCCGCCCTTCAGCGGCTCCATGATTACTACATTCATGCCTTTCTCAGTTGCATATCTCAGTCCCCTGACACCGGCCTGATGATTTTGGTCCAGAATATTGAGCTGGATGGTGCAGGTATCCCATGAGTGTGCGTCCACCAGTTCTTTAAAAAAATCATATTCTCCATGACATGAAAATCCGAATTGCCGGATTTTCCCATCATTCTTCAGCTGCTCCATGAACCGCAGGCCGTCCGTTGCTTTGATTTTTTCCCAGAAGCCCCGGTCGACATTGTGAAAAAGATAGACATCGATATAATTCGTCTGCAATCTGTCCAGTTCTTCATCAAAAAGCCCCTGATAATCATTAAAGCTGTTGACATCCCAGATCGGGCATTTTGTTGAAATCATCACCTTTTCTCTGTACCCGCCGCTCAGTGCCTTTCCCAAAAGCGCCTCACTTCCCGGATAGGAATAAGCCGTATCAAAATAGTTCACACCATTGTCTATTGCATATCGGATCATTTTTATAGATTCTTGCTCATCAATGACATCGCTGCCATTCTCCGCCTTCATCTGCGGCAGCCGCATGCATCCCATCCCGAATCTTGACGCCATTCTTTTCGTGCTTCCAAATACATTGTATTCCACTTTACCATCCCCTTACATTTATTTGCAATATAGATTACATTTATTTGCCATTTAGAGTATAATGAAATATATTGGTCTTTCACAGGTCCAATTCTATGTGAATTTCAGGAACCAATTTGAAAAGAAGGAGGGGGATGGCATGTTCGGAATACAAATTGATAAATCAGATCCTGCTTCTATTGTTCAGCAGCTTACCGCACAGATTCGCCATCAGATCCTGGAAGGTCAGTTGAAAAACGGTGAAAAGCTCCCTCCCTCGCGTGATCTGTCAAAGGATCTCCATATCGCACGGAATTCGGTCGTACAGGTTTACGAGCAGCTGTTGTCTGAAGGATATCTGGTGAGCCGGGTGGGGTCGGGCACGTTTGTCGCAGAGCTGCAGAATGTTCAGCTTGATCAGCCGGTGATGCCTGCCCGGCAGAATCAACAGGAAAACAGGGCTCAGCTTATAGCAAGGAGGCCGGATATGA
This sequence comes from Bacillota bacterium, assembly GCA_023435745.1. GTDB lineage: Bacteria > Bacillota > Clostridia > Acetivibrionales > DTU013 > JAEYRF01. Next base: position 172,363 of record JAEZMD010000007.1, read on the forward strand.
TTCGGTTTCATGCAGGAAACCCTGATAGTGCAGCTTTTCCCCGGACAAAATGGGCAACGCTGCTCAAGGAAACCTGTCTGGATGCAGCTGCTAACATGTTTGAGTACGCCCCCGCCGTGGGCATTTGGCAGCTCAGGTACTTTCTATCCCGGTATCTGTTTCGCGCCAAAGGGATTCTGTGTACACCTGACCAGATTTTGATTATCCCGGGTGCAGCCCGGGGGATTGATCTGCTGTCCGAAGTATTTCGCAGAAAAGTCAGCACCGTTGCCGTTGAGGACCCCTCCATTGATTTTGTAAAAACCATTTTTATTCGCCATGGCTTCTCTGTTTACCCCGTACCTACAGACCAATCGGGGATGGAGACATCAAAGCTTCCATTTGATCCTCCTTCTCTGCTTATCTATACCGTACCGTCCCATCAGTTTCCCATCGGCGCAGTTTTGCCGGTGAACCGCCGCCTGCATTTGCTGGAGTATGCACATCAACATGATGCGTATATAATTGAGGACGATTACGACAGTGAATTCAGGTACCAGGGAGGGCCTATCCAATCCCTGCGTCATCTTGATCCGGAACGCGTGATTTATCTTGGTTCCTTCAGCAAGATTTTTTCGCCGGGCTTGAATCTCGGATATATGATCGTTCCTTTACATTTGTTGGACAAAACAACCCTTCTCATGGAGCAGTTGAACATGCGGGCGTCAACGGTTGAACAATTGACATTGGCCCGGTTCATAGAGGACAAGCTGTTGGATAGGCATGTGTTTAAGATGAAAAAAATCTACGAAAAAAAGAGGGCACATTTGATCCAGTCCCTGCAGCTTGCATTTGGTGATAAAGTTCTTATATACGGTGAAAATGCGGGGCTGCATATTCTGGTATCCTTTACGGATCACGAATTCAGCCCGTCAGACTTTAAAGCTTTTGTGGAAAACGGCGTTGAGGCGGACTGGGTAGAGGATTATGCCTGCCTCAAGGGAGTTCACAAAAATCAGTTGGTTCTTGGGTATGGCAATTTAACTATGGAACAGATTACCGAAGGCATTCGGCGGATTAGGGAGGCACTGCGCCAGGCATAGCGCCAGATACCTTTTTTGTAACCGCTTATTAACACTTTAACCTTGATTATTGTTATAATTAACTTGAGAGGATGGCGATAGTATGAAAAGGTTTATTCTGTTGATAATGATATCAGTTGTATCGATTATGTCCTTTGGATGCACTCAGGAGGCGAAGCAACCTTTAGTCGGGACAATAATGTCCGGCGGAACGGAGCCTGAATCCAAGGAACAAATGAATCAGACTACTGCCGGTGAAGATAAAGGCGGGGATACTGAAGCCGATGAAATACTCATAACCCCTGTTGATAAAGTCAATACAGAACATTTAACCTTACTTGATGAATATGTTTTCGACTTTGATAATGATGGAATCGAAGAGAAGGTTGGAATGTATACTGAAGCAGAAAAGGACTCAAAGGGTGAAATCATGTGGGATGATGGCCAAAAATGGCTGTTTATTGCGCAGGATACCGAGAAAGATTATATTCTGGCGGACGAATATGTTCAGCTTGGTAGAATTGATTTCTACGTCTATACGATTGAGGATGATTTCCATATCACTACAATAAGTGACAGAACCGCAAGCTTAACATTAAAATCCTATCATTACGACAGAGATAATGATCGCTTTACAATGACTATTCCATTTGATACTTCAGGTAATGTTGTTATGCTGCATTCCTCTGTAGATTAGGAATTTGAAGCAAACACTATTTTTACACAAGGGGAGACAAACATGACATTCAAAGCAGTATTATTTGATCTGGACGGTACGCTGCTCGATACCATCGAGGATCTCGGCGATTCGATGAACAGCGTGCTTGCAAGAAGCGGTTATCCTGTCCATGACAATGAAGCCTATAAGTATTTTGTCGGCGACGGAGTCAGAACTCTTGTTCAAAGAGCGCTGCCCGAAAATAAACGCACCGCAGAGGAGATCGACCGATCTCTGACTGCAATGCAGGCGGAGTATGCCGTGAGATGGGCGGACAAGACTGTCCTTTATCCCGGAATGGCCGGTTTACTGGACGGTTTGGCGAAAAAAGGGCTGAAGTGTGCGGTTCTCTCAAATAAACCGGATACCTTCACAAAGCAAATCATTGAAAAATTACTGCCCGACTGGACCTTTTATCCTGTATTCGGAGAGCGGCAGGGCATACCCAAAAAGCCGGATCCTGCCGGTGCGCTGGAGATTGCGCAGATTCTGGAGGTCCGGCCTGAAGAGTGCCTTTATATCGGCGACACCGGCACAGATATGAAAACTGCGAATGCCGCCGGTATGTATGCTGTCGGTGTGCTCTGGGGTTTCCGTAAAAAAGATGAACTGCTGGAAAACGGAGCCAGAGTACTGGCCGCAGAACCAGCTGAGATTTTAAAATTGTTGTAATATAGAGCCGTCAATCCAGTCATGCTGTTCTAATACGGTATGACCGGATCAATCGAGCTGCAGTTCCGATGCAATGCCTTCAAGGTGCTTTTTTGAACATCCTTTTCCGTTCCAGTGATTGCAGGAACTGCAGGATAAATCCCCCGAATGGTTAATTCGGCTGCCCTGACTATATTTTGAATAACTGCAGGATCTTGCAATCGTTGAAAGGTTGTCCTCATTAAAATCATAAATGTCCATTGGATCCCTCCGGTAAACTGTTCAAAGATGATAAATCCGGTATATGCTGCAGGCTTATTATTCGCATTTCATCTGCTCAATATACCGGATTTTGATTATCCGCCCGGCTGTCTGCAGCATCTAAAACGTTTGAGCACCACGTGTCACAGCTTCACTAAATTGGCAAATGCGGCCATCAATCTCTTCATTCCTGAATTTTTAAATTCAATCTCCAGCACATAATCACCATTATCAAGTGTAACGGATTTGATTTTTCCGATGCCGAATTTTTTATGAACCACCTGATCCCCGGCCTTGTAGTCGGTAAGCGGTCCACTTCCGGTTTTATCATTGCCTGCTGTGCTGTCGCTCGAAAATACATTTATCACCGCAGCGCCAAAAGTCTGTTCACCTGTGCCGTAGATCGATCTACCTGCGCCAAATACCGGTTTGCCTGTGCCAAAGCCGAAGCCGCCATAGCTTCCCTCTCCGCTGCTGTTTCTACCGGCAAAGCTCTCCGCCTGTCTTTCACGCCTTCCTTTGACCTCAAGAAGCTCACAGGGTATCTCCTTCATGAATCTGGATCCCCTGTTGTAGGTGGTATTCCCAAAAAGGGTCCTGCTGCAGGTGCTGGTCAGATACAAATTTTCTCTGGCGCGCGTGATACCGACATAGCAAAGTCTGCGTTCCTCCTCAAGCTTATCTTCGCTTTCCATTGAACGCATTCCGGGGAAAACACCTTCCTCAAAGCCCGGAATAAAGACGACAGGAAACTCAAGGCCTTTGGCGCTGTGGAGCGTCATAAGCACTACATGATCCCTCTCCCCTTCAAGGTTATCAATATCAGACACCAGCATAACATTGGCCAGGTAGGCCTCCAATCCTTTCTCCTCACTCTGTGTCTCAAATTCGATAGCGCCGGAAACCAATTCCTGTATATTCTCGATTCTGGTCCTGGCTTCATCGGTTTCTTCCGCCTTAAGCTCGGTGAGTATTCCGGATTTGTTGATTACCGCATCGATCAGTTCCTGTACGCTGAGGCTTTCGGATTGAGCCTTGAAACTATTGATCATGTCAACAAACTCAGCCAGCTTTGATGCAGACCTTTTTAACTCGGGAACCTCATGGGCGGACGAAATGACGGAATAAATGCTGCAGCTTCTCTGCAATGCAATCCCCTCGGCCGTCTCGAGTGTAGTGTTACCAATTCCGCGCCTGGGAACATTAATAATCCTCTTTAACGCAACATCATCGGCGGGGTTTTGAATCAGCCGCAGATAAGCGATAATGTCCTTGATCTCCTTCCTGTCGTAAAATCGGAGACCGCCGAAAATACGGTAGGGTATACCGGATTTCATGAAGGCTTCCTCGAGCACACGGGACTGGGCATTGATCCTGTACAGCAACGCAAAGTCCATGTATCTCCTGGCTCCGCTCCTGATGCTTTTTTCAATCTCGCCCACGATAAAAGCAGCTTCCTCACGCTCATTGTCCGCTTCAAAGTACAAGATCCCCTCACCCTGATCATTTTCCGTCCAGAGTGTCTTGCTCTTTCTTCCCAGATTGTTTTTGATTACATGATTTGCCGCGTCCAGTATGGTTTTGGTGGACCGGTAGTTCTGCTCCAGCTTGATTACCTTTGTGTCTTTGAATTCTTTTTCAAAATCCAGAATATTACGGATGTCAGCCCCCCTCCATCCATAAATGGAATTATGTATAACTATATCATTGCAAATATACTGCCTGAGATGAGGTACAGAAATATCAAATACTTCTCCAGCATAATCTTCGAATTCAACTGATTCAATAATATCCTCTTTTATCATGTCATGTTCAAAAACAGCTATGCTCATAGATGGTTTCATGTGGGAAATTGGCATATATGAAAAACTTTGATCTTCAGTAAGCTTTGCCTTTTTGATAATCTCAAGACTTTCACTTATCTGAGATATTTTTATTGCATAGATATCAGCTTCATCATATTCCGTCCTTTCTGTTTCTATCCTCCATGTATTCCGGTTTCCGTTTCTTACTGGGAAAGAAGCAGTATCAGCGCTTTGCTTTAGTTCATCACCCGATGTATTTAAGCATATTCTATGGCTATGCCAGCCTGACTCTATACCAGTTTTTCTTCCGCCAAATGAAGTAACATTAATAATCCGTCTATATGTTTGTCCACGAATAACAGCATTGCAAACATGGTGGGGGTATTCAATAAACATACATAGATCATTTAAAAGTCTTTCAACAGCCGCTTCTGTATCTATTTGATTGAAAATAGCATCAATTGATGGTTGTGTTAAGGTAATTCCTCTAGAGCCACAATGAAAAACCGTAGTCGGTATCCCGTACTTAAATGCATAAAATTGTTCATAAAAAGCTGCCTGTTCTTTATCTTGTGTTATATGCAAAATCCACATTTTATCACTATGCTCCTGGTTCAATCTGACAAACAGCCCATTAACAACTTCGCCCTTTCTGCTGCGTACACCTTGTGTTTGACCTATACGATATCCAACACCTTTTTTATACATAAGATAGACATAATAAATGCCTTGTTGTGCGTTTATTTTAGCAAATCCAATATGATTTGGAGTCCCTTTGATTACTTTTCCTGATTTTGTACTAACTTTTACTATTATTCCTTTATAGTTTTTACTAATTACTTTCTCGACCTGGCCAATCATCGTTTCACCACGACCTGCGGCACATATAACCTTTTGTCCATCTTGTATATCTTCTATGTAACGCAGCCCTGTTGGAGTTTGAATTTGCGAACCTTTAACGACGCACTGGTCATCATCGCCCACCACACAGAGGTTCTTATAATGGTTTGCCAGCAGGCTGATCAGGGTATACTGCGCCTTGTTGGTATCCTGATACTCATCGACCATGATGTACTTAAATTTCCTTTGATAATATTCCATCACAGGCGGGTGATCCAGAAAGAGCTTGATGGTCATCATGATGATGTCGTCAAAATCAAGAGCATTATTGTTCCTGAGCTTTTTCTGATATAGCTCATAAATTCGTGCTATTTTAGCGAGTCTAAAATCCGATCCGGCCTCGGCCGCAAATTCAGCGGGCTCCTTTAGTTCATCCTTCGCCCTTCCGATTTTGGAAAGCACCTCTCTTACCGGGAAATTCTTTTCGTTCAGATTAAGCTCCCTGATGCTGTCCTTGACCAGCGTCTGTTGGTCGGCGGTGTCGAAAATGACAAAGCTCTTGCTGTATCCAAGCTTTTCGATATCGCGTCTGAGAATCCTGACGCATGCGGCATGAAAGGTACTTACCCAGAGACTGCCTATACTTTCGCCAAGAATGTTCTCCAGCCTTTGCTTCATTTCCTTCGCCGCTTTGTTCGTAAAAGTAATTGCCAGAATGGAAGCAGGATGAGCCGGATGCTCTTTCAGAAGGCTGGCGATATTATCCGGGGTAACATAAGCCTCCTGCGTTGCTCCTTTGGCACCCGCCTTCTCTGCCGCACCTGCTGCTTCCCTCATCTTCCGCAGTACATCCGGTGTTAGCTCTTCAGGCACAAAATCACTGTGATATGCGTTTCCATACTTGATCATGTATGCGATTCGATTTACCAGAACAGAGGTTTTGCCCGAACCGGCACCTGCCAGCACCAGCAAAGGTCCCTCTATCTGAAAAACAGCCTGCTTCTGTTGTGGGTTCAGCCTGCCGTATTCCTTCTCCAACAGCTTTTTTCTCAATTCAATGAATTCTCTTTTATCCTTATCCGCTATCATCCGTTGAACACCTGTCCATATATATTTTTTTTATTGCCAAAGAAATCTGCTTCACTTATAATACCATATTGCTAACATGAGTTGAAATGAAAATCTCAGGATGGGGGCGCTTATTTAACCGGATTTGTTGCACAAATAGTCATAACAAAAAACAGGCCGCATCATTTGTGATATGACCTGCTTTGTAAACCTCAGTTCTGTTTGTGGAGCACTCTTTCCCGATCATCAGTAACTAATTTGTATCCCTCCTGAGCTGAAAAAGTCTATCAGATACTGAATGGCTGCCCAATTAATAATGACAGTCGCTATCGAAAGGACTAATCCAATGATCCAGAGTATTAGGATTGCTCTTGCAAAGCTTTTTGTATTCCTGTTAAAAGCGCTGCTGAAGCTCCAAACAAGGATCATAATCAAACCTATAAGAGGTATGCCTGTAATAATAAACATTCCAATAAACTTCCATGTTTTCAGAGGAGCTACCTTTTCAGGCTTCTGCGGTGCTACAGGCTGCTGATAGTACTGGTTCGGCATTGGCTGCGCAGGGGCTTGCTGCGGTGCTGCCTGAGGCGCCGGGCGGACAGGTATCGGTTGTTGCGCCGGCTGTGCTGCCTGCAGTGGAGTGGGTTGTGGCACTGACTGTACCGGTGCGGCCGGTTCAACTGCCGGGTTGACTTGTTCCACAGTTTCAGTTACAGCATCAGCAACAGCGTCCACAGTAACGGCAGCTTCCTGGCCAGCCTCTGCGCTCTCGGTTGGCGCTCCGCAGCTGAGACAGAATTTAGAGTCATCTGGCATTTGGTTTCCACATTTCTCACAAAACATTTTCTATTCTCCCTTCAGATAATAAATGTTAATGGACCGAGCCACGCTCGAAGCCTGTGATCATTCTCCCTAAATCATATGTATGCGGATATTATATAATAACTTCAATAAATTAGCAAACACATCCATTCCGTAATCACTGTTATTATATACGCCACATGGGTATATAATGTTTATTACTCTTGATGAAAGAAGGTAGCCTATTGATATCGTACTTTTTAACCTTTACCGAGGGCATTTTGACATTTATCTCTCCCTGCATATTACCAATGCTTCCGATTTATTTTCTATACCTTGCGGGTTCATCGGAAGAGCTTGATTCAACAGGGTCATTAAATAAAAGCAGACTGATTATGAATTCCTTTGGCTTTGTTGCAGGCTTTACCATCGCATTTGTATTGCTCGGTGCAGCGGCAGCCGCGTTAGGCAGCTTCCTTGAAAGCAACAGGCTGCTTCTTCAAAAATTTAGCGGTATTATCATGGTCCTGTTCGGACTGCACTATATGGGCGTTTTTAGGATCGCATTTCTGAATAATGAAAGAAGATTCCATATAAAAACAGACCGGTTGAGATTCTCGGGTTCGGTACTATTCGGCTTCGTCTTTGGATTTGGCTGGTCACCCTGTCTTGGCCCATTCCTGGGCTCGGCTATGATGCTTGCAGGGAATTCCGGGACGATCGCAAGGGGTATGCTTTTATTGCTGATCTACTCAATTGGCCTTGCCGTGCCATTTGTGATTTCCGCAATAATATTCGAAAATGTCAGGGGTATTTTCCACTGGTTGAAGAGGAATACAAAGGTCATTGGCATAATCTCAGGAATAATGCTGATCATAGCAGGAATATTGGTATTTACAGATCGTATAAAATATTTGACTTGATGTGATGCTACGCAGTATATTGTAACATCGAGGAACCAGGTATGAAAAAAACAACAAGCTTGATTGTATGGGTTGTGGCGCTAGCTGCATTACTCATTGCCGCATATACTTTCTATGGAAAGTACAAGACTCAGTCCTTTGTCGAACCGCCCGCTCCAAATTTGCAGCAGGGCGAAACAACAGCCGATCAGCCGAAAACAGCCACTGCGCCGCAGGAAACAACCACAGAGCCGCAGGAGACTGTCACAGACAAACAGGAGGCAGAGCAATCTGAGGAAAGCCAACATGAGGCGGAGCAGTCTGCGCAGACGGATAAAATCATGGCTCCGGATTTTACATTGAAGGATCCGGATGGAAATGCAGTCACGCTTTCCGATTATGAGGGAAAGATTGTTATCCTCAATTTCTGGGCTGAATGGTGCAGATATTGTGTGGAAGAAATGCCTGATTTTGTCAAACTGGACAAGGAACTGAAGGAGTCGGGGGATGCAGTCATACTGGCGGTAAATGTTCAGGATTCACATAAAGTTGTTCGTGACTTCATTGCGGATAACAACCTTGATCTAAAAGTGCTGATGGATGAAGACGGAGCCATTGCCTCAACGTATGGCGTTTCAGGATACCCGACGACCTTCTTCATCAACCCTGACGGTTCTCTCTATACCTACATCCCGGGCAAGACAGATCTTGAAACCTTACACATCGTACTTGATATGATCCGTAATGGGAAACCGCTTCGGTAATCTGCCTCAGAGATTTGGCAACTACCTGCAGGGGTCTGCTAAATCACATCATCCGCGTTTCTGTATTTGTTCATAAGACCCTTGAATATCTCCGCAGATGTCGGAGGGGTATACGTGATCGCGTTGGCGCCGGCTTCGATGGTTCTGAGGATGGATTCATCCGTCGGGCCGCCAGTAGCAATGATTGGCACCTCCGGGAATCGGTCCCTGATGCTTTTTACGATCCCAATTGTTTTGGACGCTCCTGAAACATTCAGGATGGCCGCTCCTGAGGCAATCCTTTTTGCAATATCCGTTTTTTCCGACACCACAGTTACCACCAGCGGAATATCGATTCTGCTGACGACCTGTTTAACGATTTCATTTGGCGTCGGTGCATTGACAACTACGCCGATCGCCCCCTGGAACTCCGCGTCCATGGCAAGATTCACTACTCTTTTTCCGGTTGTGGTTCCGCCTCCGACACCACAGAACACAGGAACGTCGGATGCTGAAATAATCGTGTGCGTGATGACCGGCTGTGGAGTGAACGGATATACGGCAATAATCGCATTGGCATTACAGTTTTTAATAACAGCAACATCCGTTGAAAACAGGATGGATTTAATCAGCTTCCCAAAGATTTTGATGCCACTGACTTGTGATATGACCTCAGGAACCTTTACCATATGCCTTCTCAGTATACCGTGTATCTCCGGCACAAAATCACCCATGAATCATTCCCCCTTTTACCTTGCGAATTTTTTCCTGAGCAGAAAAAGAATAAAAAACATTATAGCTGCTACCAATACAATGGTCGCGCCCGTAGCGGTATTGCAATAATACGACAGGATCAGCCCGACAATGCCTGAGAACATGGAAACGCCAACAGATACCGCGTGGTACTGGCGCACATTCTGTGTCACATTGCGGGACGCAGCTGCAGGCAATACAATCAGTGAATTGATTATCAGCAATCCGACCCATTGGATCGTGATGGTGACAACTACTGCTATGGCTGCTGTAAACAGCGTTTCCACAAGCAGTGTATTTATACCGCGGCTGGCCGCAAGCGATTGATTGATGCTAATCAAGAGCATCTTATTAAATATCAGAAGCCATAGCACTATGACCAGAATAAACGCAATCAAAAGCAGCAGAATCTCAAACGGCGCAATGCTCAGCAGATCTCCCACCAGATAGGAGGAGTACTTGTTGAAGCTCCCGCCAAAGGACAGGAGCACAAGTCCGATCGCAACAGCTGTTGAGGAAAAGACTCCTATAATCGTATCCGTGGACGTACTGCTCTTGTTTTTTATGACCGTTATAATAACGGCAAAGATGACTGAAAATGCGATTGCTCCCCAGATAGGCTGTATTCCGCCCAGCAGAGCCCCGACAGCCACGCCGGTAAAAGCGCCGTGTCCGATCGAATCAGAAAAAAATGCCATCCTGTTGCTGACCACCATCGTCCCAAGCAATCCGAAAACAGGTGTCAGTAAAAGCACCGCCAGTAATGCATTTTTCATGAAATCGTGGTCTGTCCACTCAAACGGAAGCAAGAAGTCCACAATGCCGTACCAGATCTCCAGCATCAGTTATCGCCTCCCTTGCGGCCCTCATCTTCATTTATCAGCGAACGTACAACTCCAAAGGCTTTCCGGGTTCGTTCGTCTTTAAAGACCTGCTCCGGCGTTCCGCTGCTGATGACAGTCCTGTCCAGCATGATCACCCGGTCGGCATATTTTGACACCAGCTCCAGGTCATGAGAAACCAGAATGATAGAGAGGTCATAATTTCGTCTAAGTTCTGATACGGTATTATAAAATAACTCCAGCCCTCCCTGATCTATCCCTGATACGGGCTCATCAAGCAAAAGAAGATTTGGTACCGGATCCAGCGCAAGCGCAAGCAGAACTCTTTGAAGCTCACCGCCCGAAAGCGCTCCCAGCCTGCGGTCAATCAGGTGCTCCGCCTTTACCTTTTGAAGGCCTTCCAGCGCTCTCTTTTTCACACTTCCCGGCTTGAACAGCCAGGCTGGTGTATTTGAACCGCCTGCAATGAACAGATCCAGCACGCTTGTTGGCGTGCCGGGATCAAAGCTGAGTTGCTGAGGGACATAACCAATTAATGGCTGGCTGCTCTTGTCGCCTCTTGAGTCAAGGTATCTCAGCTCCCCCGTATGCGGCACATCTCCGAGCAGGGCTTTGAGAAGCGTGCTCTTACCTGCGCCGTTGGGACCGATGATGGCTGTAAGCTCACCGCAGTGTATATGGATATTGACATTTTCAAGAATGCATATGGGTCCTTTTGTAACCCCAAGGTTTTCTATCTTAGTGCAGCACAAGCCGCAGCATTCGCCTTCACATTTCGGTTGGTTCCGGTGCTCCGCCATAATTCGCTTCAAACTCCTTCCAGCGCCTCCGCCAGTGTCTCCACGTTCTTCCTCATCGTTTCTATATATGCGTCAGCCGCATCGGGCGCCGCTTCCCCGGTGACCACAGGATCGAGTGTAAATACCTTTGCCCCCGTGTCGCGGGCAATCGCCTCCGCCGCTTTAGATGAGTACTGCGGCTCTGCAAACAATGCTTTTATTCCGGTTTGTTTTATCGTGTCGATGATATCCGCCAGTTCCCTGGGTGTAGGCTCCGAACCCGGCTCCCTCTCCACGACCGCAATGATATTCAGGTCAAATTCCTGTGCAAAGTAGGGAAATGCCTCATGGAACGTGATGATGTCCCTGTTTTTCAGGCCGTCCAATGCGCTGTGCATCTCGTCCTTCAAGTCTGTCAGCTTTTGGACATAGGAAGCTGCATTTGAACGGTATTTTTCCTTATTAACTGGATCGACTGCAGATAGTTGCTCAGCGATATTATTTACATAGGTGATCGCGTTAGTAACACTGACCCATACATGCGCATTTTCTTCTCCATTGGCATCCTTGAGCATTGTAATGCCTTCACTGGCCTCAATTACCTTCATGTTCTTCTGTCGGCTCACGACATCCTCCAAAAAGGCTTCCATCCCTGCGCCGTTTATTATGAAAACATCCGCATTCTCAAGCGTCTTCAGATCCGCCGGTCTCAGGGCATAGTCATGCAGACAGCCGGTCTGGGGCTCCGTCATATTTGTCACGTTAACCCCCGGTATGTCTTTTGTTACATTGATCGTCGCCAGATACACGGGATAAAAGGACGTAACCACATTCAGACCGGTATTCGATGTATCCTCAAGATTATTATTTTCTGTCCTGCCACAGGCAGTCAGCAATACTGCAATGATAAAAATAAAAACAAAACCCGCTGCGGTTGATCGCATAATCCTTTTGAGCATTCCAGCCCTCCATAACTAACTAAATCTTTTGTATATACTCTAACATAAACATCCTTTCCTGAGCAAACAATTCTTAAGGCTTTGGAAATACGAAAAGGAAAAAGACCGATACACACTGTGCACCGGCCCTTTTCTTATAGGTACATTCAATTAGAGATACGCAAAAGTTAAACAATATTAGCGAAAACGCCAGATGACGTCATTCATTCTCAGCTCGTTCCTGAATGCATGCAGGTTGGTATCCTTGTTGATCGGCAGATATTCGATATTCATCATCTCCGCCCAATCCTCCATATGCTCGGCAGTCAGATCGAACGAGAAGGAAGTATGATGCGCTCCTCCCGCCAGTATCCAGGCCGCAGCTGCTTCCTTCAGAGAGGGCAGCGGTTTCCAGAGTACACGGGCTACCGGCAGCTTCGGCATGTTCTGAGGCTGTTTGACACACTCTACATCATTGACAATCAAACGGAATCGATCCCCCATATCTATGAGGGAAGCAGCTACTGCCGCTCCCTCTTTCCCGTCGAAAACCATACGCGCGGGATCCTCCTTATTTCCGATCCCCAGAGGGTGCACTTCGATTTTTACCTTGCCGGCTGCTATTGACGGACATACTTCCAGCATGTGAGCGCCAAGGATCATTTCATTGCCGGATTCCAGGTGGTAGGTATAATCCTCCATAAAGGACGCTCCCTTCGGCAGACCGGAGCCCATAACCTTCATTATTCTGACCATCGCAGATGTCTTCCAGTCCCCCTCGCCGCCGAATCCGTAGCCTGCTTCCATCAGGCGCTGCACCGCAAGTCCCGGAAGCTGTTTGAGGCCGTGAAGATCTTCAAACGTAGTGGTAAATGCGCCGAATCCTCCATCCTTCAGGAAAGCTTTCATTGCGATTTCGATTTTCGCCTGCTCACGGATGGAGTCCATGCCCCTTTCTTCACTGCGTGCATCCGCAGCTATATCATACAGATCTGCATATTCCTTTAAAAGTGCATTTGCTTCCTGGTCTGTCACTCCATTGACAAGCTTCACCAGATCGCCTATACCATAGCCATTAACAGACCATCCCAGCTTGATTTGTGCTTCAACCTTGTCGCCTTCTGTTACGGCGACATCTCGCATATTGTCACCGAAACGCGCCACCTTGAGCTTTTTGGACTCTGAATAGCCTATCGCAGCGCGCATCCAGGCATTGATATGTCCGCGGACATCCTGATCCTCCCAGAAGCCCACAACTACCTTGCGCTGCAAACGCATACGTGCACCAATAAAACCATGCTCACGGTCTCCGTGCGCCGACTGGTTCAGGTTCATGAAATCCATATCAATACCGTCCCATGGAATGTTCCTGCTGAATTGGGTATGTAAGTGCAAAAGCGGCTTGCGTAAAACGGATAGACCCGCGATCCACATCTTTGACGGTGAAAACGTATGCATCCATGTGATGATTCCTGCACAGCTCTCGCTGTGATTGGCTTCCTCGCAAACCTTCGCGATTTCATCCGGCGTTGTGACGATCGGCTTAAAAACTACACTTCCGGGCAGGGAAGGATCTTTGTTCAATGACTCGGCCATGATCCTGGAATGCTCCGCGGCTTGCTTGAGTGTTTCCGGACCATACAGATGCTGACTCCCTGTAATAAACCAAAATTCAAATTTTTTCAAATCAATCATATTCATACCTCCCGAAATCATGTAATTATTTTTGCTGTTTTCTGAGGAGACGCTTCTCTATAGAGAGCAGTTCTCCGAAGGTGAGAAGCGAGCTATTACATTATACCATACTTGTATGCACAAGTTAAGCTCCAAAGAAAATAAGCCGCCAACCTCTATTTGTTCAGTCTTATACTTTGATAGCGGTTTGAAATATACAATAAATATTTTTTTAATGACCTCCAGCATTGAACGCCAATGATGAACAAAATCGGACTAACGATTATTGATGCAATCAATTGCGGAAAGCCTGTAAAGGTGACAAAACCCAAAGAAATAACTCCGGGTATATCAAAGAATAAACCAATTACAGAATAGACCAATACAACTGCCGCAATAATAGGAAAAAAGATTGATATTAAAAACAAAGTTGGAACGACAAAAATACCCGTCATGCCTGCCGAAAAATAAAACGACATCATACTTAAAAAGTACTTGATACTAAAATTGCCATAGTTCAATTTATAAGCATTTACATATGACTGAGCAAGTTTCAATGGGGATCCAAGCCTGGCCAATATGGTCTGTTCCGGCTCCCGTCTGTTTATAGCCTCATAAATATGATTTCTTATCTCCTTTAAAATCTCATTTCTATCAGATTCGGGCAATCTGTTAAGTCCCTCTAAAACATTTTGTAAATAGTTTTCAACTACATTGGTCATAATCTATCCTCCTCATTATTTTTTGATATCCGAAAGCGCAGTTATCAAATTGTCCCATTGGTTGCTCATTATTTCTAAAGCCAGCTTTCCTTTCAATGTCAAATCATAGTATTTTCTTGGCGGGACACCAGGATTGGATTCCTTCCATGTTGATACAAGCAAATTGTCTTTTTCAAGCCTTCGCAGTAATGGATACATCGTTCCCTCTGTTGTTGAAAGAACCTCCCACTTGTTCAGAGATTCCAGCAAGTCGTAACCGTACATACTTTTTTTATTAATTAACTGCAAGATGCTGTATTCCAGAACTCCTCGCCGTAATTGCGATGTCCATTCATTTTTTTCCATGGCAACTCCTTCCATTATAGCTTTGCAATATACAATGTATCACACAGTATATCGAGTGTCAAGGTACTAATGCATAATTAAATATGATGGGGTCTTCGAAAGATCCGTCGAAGATCCGTCGAAAGACAAACCCTTGCCTTTTGCATCTGTATTTTTTTATTGCCGCATGATATACTCCCGTTTTCGACACTTGAAGTAAAACATAAAGAGTGAAACTGGCTTAAACAGCGGCTTCGCTCCTATTTGTTGGTATATGAAAATGTTGTATGGAACACCTCTTATAAAATTTTTTTTATTTTTTTATTTAGCTCCTTTGGTTGGTAATATTTCTTGTCCAATCCTAAACCATACAGACCGTTTAAAGCCGTACATACCTGGCTTCCTCTGTATGCTGCTGTATAGTACATGTCCTGCGAGTTCGATACATTCATATTTTTCAATGTATCCAAAATGTTATCTGTTGTGAAGTGCGTGCCATACTGGCCCAATTTACATTCTAATAATCTGTAGATTAATAATGCGGTGTAACAAATCATAAAGTGTGCAACGATACGGTTTTCCTTACTGTGGTGTATGGGCCTTGCGCTGAAGTTGGTTTTAAGAATCCGGAAACAATCCTCAATCTTGTAGCGCTGGGAATTTATGTTTAAGATGTCTTTTGCGTCATCATACAAGTTGGTAGCCACCGCATAGTATCCGTCGTATTTTTCTTCTTCGTCAATAACGGACTGGTCAATCTCATAGTGGTCGACAGCCTTCTCGCCATCCATCGTCACCGACGTCCTTTTAATGAATCTAGTGACATCGTGCGGTCCCTTTTTTACTTCCTCCACATCACGATACTTTAGAATGTTCCGGGCGCGTTCAATTTGGGCGTTTCTTATCTGACGCTGATACTCCATCACTTTTCTGGAGAATGTGATTATGATGCGTTGCTTCAGAACTGCCTTTGATTTCACTTTTTTGGTTTTCCCATTCTTCAGGACTATTTCCTCATACAGCCCCAAATCCACGGCGTTTTCAACATCCAAAACTATATAGGCAAAATCGTTGTACAAGGGGAGATTCTTTTTGTCAAAGCGGTCGAAATCCTTCATATGCTTAATTGTGACGGGGGTATCGTCCGATAATAGTTTGTAGTCATAGTCATTAAATACCGCTTGTTTCAGCGTTTTGGACAGCTTTTTGATGGATTGGGTGACAATGAAGGCTCTGCCGCCCATGGAGTTGTATTGTCTGATGCTGAAGGAGCCAAGCCCGGCGTCTGCGCAGTAGATAAACCGCTCGCCACCGAACATTTTTGTGATTTTCTTCTCCAAAGGTATGGCACATTTTTGTTCGTTGTCGGATCCGGAATTGATACACATGGATATAGGGATGCCATTACCATCCATGAACAGCCCCATTTGGGCAAGGGGGAGGGGCTGGTGCTGCTTGGAAGGACCATACTTGCGGAATCCTTTTAGAATCTCACCCGTGACCTCATCAATACAGTCGGGGTCTTCGGATTCAATCTCAAAATAATAGTTGGTACAATCAAAATAGCAGATCGAAGTGTCCCTGGGGACAATGTTCCCGCTGTTTTTGAAAAGGTGCTCGATATAGCCGTCATAGTTTTTTTCCAGTATGTCCATGAAACGCAATATATGCTGGTAGTCAAAAGAAGGTTGTTCGTAGTAGGTGTCGAGTTTGTCAAAGGTGCCTAGTTTGGATTCGGGGTCGAGGATTCTTGCATAGGTAAGGAAGCGGTTTATGTCATTGCAGGGGAATGTGGCTTTATGGCTCGGCTGGACAGCTTTAAAAAAGTCTGCAATTGCAAGATCATGATAGACCTTCTGCAAAATTATGTAGCCGGTATTCAAAAGGTTTGACTTGGAGGCTGTGTCACCGGTGGCGGTCAGCTTCTCATCAAAATCAATCTCAAAACTCATGTTGACTTTCTTGTTTTTTTGAGCTTCGTTAGCTTCCAATACTTTTCTTTTAGCGTAGGCGAGAGGGTCGGGATCGATGGCAAGAAGTTCAGAATGCTTGCCGATCCTCATCACATTTCTGGTCGATGTCTTTTTACCGTTACGGAACCCCACCTGAATGAAGTAAGTAGGATCCTTGGACTTTTTATCATAATTAAGCTTCATATGCCACACGTCCTTCTCTTTTGTGTATTATTTGATTATAACATAAAATTTAACAAAATACAACCCCGTACAACAATTAATTTTTAAAAATTTGACAACAAAAAAATCAGGAAAGACTTTATTGGTAAGTGTTTCCTGATTTTAATAGGGTTTATTTTTTAGTTTGAAGTGTCGAAAACCCGAGCAAATAATGATAATTTTCGTCGGTATTATTGCAAGGGTGAGTAATATATAATGATTTTATGTAATGATGATAAATGGCAGCAAGGCAGGAGATGATGTTGGGGGGATACATACAAGAAAGTTATCGCCAAATATGAATCGGTGGACGGCAGGATCCAACTTATTGAGAGATTCGCGTTTTATCAAAGGGCAAAAAAAGATCTATGTCATTATTGCAACAGTCTATGCAAATATCATCCAGAAACGGCGTTTTGAGGGAGGGAAAATTATGAGCAATATGATGAAGGGCGCCTATTTACCAGGCAACAGCACGGTCGTACTGAATGATGTGGAAATTCCGGAACCAGATCACGGACAGGTACTTGTCAGGACAAAATCTTCAACAATCTGCGGCAGCGATATCCGCGCAATCTACCGCGAACATCTTGGAAAAGGGCCTGAGGGTTACCAGAACAAAATTGCCGGACATGAACCGGCAGGACAGATTGTGAAATGCGGACCGGGAATGAGAAGGTTTAAGGAAGGAGATCGGGTCATACTGTACCATATTTCAGGCTGCGGATTGTGCAATGACTGCCGCAGAGGGTATATGATAAGCTGTACCAGCCCGCTTCGCGCTGCCTACGGATGGCAGAGAGACGGCGGAATGGCGCCGTACATCCTGGCGGATGAAAAGGACTGTGTCCTTTTGCCTGATGAATTGACTTATACAGACGGAGCACAGGTTGCGTGCGGATTTGGAACAGTTTATGAAGGACTTGAAAAGATAGGTATTTCAGGTAATGATGCGGTGCTTGTTGTTGGACTGGGACCGGTAGGACTGGCTACGTTGATGCTGGCTAGGGCTATGGGTGCACAAACGCTTATTGGCGTGGATGTTACAGAGGAAAGGTGTCGTCTTGCAATAGAAAAGAAGCTTGCTGATCATGTATTCGTCAGCAGCAATG
>JAEZMD010000004.1 GCA_023435745.1 Bacillota bacterium
ATCTGGATTAATATCTCTATTTAATTGTCTATGACCATAGGCTTATTTTAGCATGCCCATTTTTCTAGTGCCAATTTTTTTATGCTGAATCATCATTTTTTACTTGACAATTCATAGTTGGTCTCCCTTCAATGCTACGATCTGTCCGATTCGGATCGTTCCTTGCTTCGCAAATGGCTATAGTAGAAGCCGGATTTGCTTCGCAAATGGCTATAACTGCAAAAAGTCCCGGCTTTATGTGCCGGGACTTATTTTTTGCTTATTACATTGTTACTATACTTACCTGCTTTCTGTCCTTGCCCATTCTTTCAAACTTGACTTTGCCTTCGGCCAGAGCAAAAAGGGTGTCATCCTTGCCGATTCCTACATTTACGCCAGGATGAATCTTCGTACCTCTCTGTCTTACCAGGATGTTGCCGGCCAGTACAAACTGTCCGTCGCCCCTCTTGACACCAAGTCTTTGCGCCGCACTGTCACGGCCATTTCTAGAGCTGCCGACACCTTTCTTGTGAGCGAACAGCTGGAGATTAATTTTAATCATCGGAAAACACCTCCTCTTCTACTACTAAAACAAATTTACCGTATGAGAGTTCTATCTGTTTGAAGCCGATTGCCGTTGTCTCGAGAATAATCTGTGCTGTCGTTTTCTGCTGCTGCGTCAATCTCTCCGGCAACCGGATCGTCATGTGCCCGTCACTTTCACTGTGACAATGCTTCAGATCCGCCAGTTCTTCCAGCGCACCTGCCGCCGTGTAGGCTGTAACCGATACTGCCGAGCAGATGATGTCCTGTCCCGCCTCGGCATAGCCTGAATGTCCCTTGATGTCAAAGCCCCTTATAGAACCCGTCGAATCCCTTGAAATTACTATCCTGATCATTTCAATCAAACACTGATCTTATCGATCTGCACCTTTGTGTATGGCTGCCTGTGACCGGTTTTATTCCTGTAACCCTTCTTGGGTTTGTACTTGAAAACAATAACTTTCTTGTCCTTACCCTGTCCGAGTACCTTTGCGGATACACTTGCATTCTCTAACAACGGTTTACCAAAGGTAACATTCCCTTCATTTGAAACTGCAAGAACCTTGTCAAACGTCACTATTGTTCCGTCTCCGGCTTCCAGCTTCTCAACGAATACAACATCGCCTTCCTGCACTTTGTACTGCTTACCACCTGTTTCTATAACAGCGTACATGGTTTATACCTCCTGCTTACAGACTCGCCGGACCTCGCAGGCAGCGACAGTTGCGCAAATGCCTTAACGGCATGCCTCGTCACATTTGAAAGCCTTGGCCGAGCGGTTACCGAGATATTTTAACACACAAGCGTGTTGGTGTCAACTTCAACGATTTTTATTTCATCATATTTTACCTTGTCAGACGCCATAAAAACAACCTTTTTATCATAAGCCTCCTGAAGTCGTGCAAAATTGCCATTGATATCGGCCTCAAGCACATATGCCACCGTGGGATGGATCTCCACCTGGATGGCACCGGAGACGGTCTGGGCGAAGTACCTGCTTACCTCCTTCTCCACCTTCCGGGCAACTGACTCAGGAGATGGCATCTTACCGCTTCCGTCGCAGTATGGGCAATCCACGTGCAATACTGTTGAAAGCTCCTGCTTCACCTTTTTCCTCGTCATTTCGATCAGACCAAGTCCGGTCATCCCAACCACCGTCGATTTGGTCCTGTCTTTCTTCAAAGCCTGCTTCAGTGCATCAAGCACCATCTGCTGGTGCTCGTGCTCATGCATGTCGATGAAATCAATAATAATTATCCCGCCAATATCACGAAGCCGCACCTGCTTGGCGATTTCCGAGGCAGCCTCCAGATTAGCCTTCAGCACAGTGTCCTCCAGGCTGCTGCCGCCGACGAATTTACCTGTATTCACATCGATCACCGTCAGCGCCTCGGTCCTGTCAATCACCAGATACCCGCCGCATTTGAGCCAGACCTTCCTTGAAAGCGCTTTGGCGATCTTTGTCTCAAGCTGGTAAAACTCAAACATGTCATAGCTTTTGCTGAAATATTCCACGCGGTATTTTAATGAGGGGGAAAGCATTTCAACAATCTCGAGCACTCTGGCATACTGATATCTGTCATTGATGATAAACTTGTCGATCGCTTTGGTGAACAGATCCCTCACCGCCCTGTAGACAAGGCTCAAATCCTTGTGTATACAGCGCGGTACCGGCCCGCTCTGTTCCTTTTGCCGGATGCTTTCCCACAGCTTGAGAAGGAATCTCATATCCTCGGTGAAATCCTCCTCCTGCTTTCCCTCAGAGGCGGTCCTTACGATAAGACCCATCCCTTTGGGCTTGAGGTTCTCGGCAATTTTCTTCAGCTTGGCTCGCTCAACTTCATTCTCGATCCGTCTTGAAACCCCGGTATAATCCGCATCTGGCAATAGCACCAGATGCCTGCCCGGGAGTGTGATATTCGTAGTCACTCTGGGCCCTTTTGAACCAATCGGTTCCTTGATGACCTGGACTGTCAGCTCCTGCCCCGCACTGAGCAATTCGCTTATATTACAACTCCTCAGCTCTTGCTCCGCCGATTCTTCGTCATCCTCTGAATACTCCCTGCGTGCAATCACATCACCTGCATAGAGAAAAGCGTTTTTTTCAAAACCTATGTCGACAAATGCAGCCTGCATTCCGGGCAGAACACTGCTGACCTTCCCCCTGTAAATGTTTCCGATCATTCTCTCCGTGCCCGGCCGTTCAATATAAATTTCTGCCAGTTCACTGTCTTCCAGAAGTGCGACTCTGTTTCCTCCTACACCTATATCAACGATCAATTCATTGCTCAATAACAAACACCTCAAATCTATATTTAAGAAAGGACGGTCTGATCCAATGGATCGGTCATCCTTCCGTTCATGACAACATAAAGTGCCCTGCGGTGCATCCTTGCCGCCGCCACAGGGATCTGCGCTTGTTCTGACAATGCCCTGATAAACAACTCCGGTCTCAGGTTTGCAGCACTTCCGGCGCTAAATCGTGCCCTGATTACAAATGCGGATTGAAAGGTCTCATAACCCGCAGGTACATTTTGCGCCGACTCGACCTCTGCATACAGTATCAGCGGACGAATTTCCGTCTCCTTAAGCACACTCCCGCCGTCTTTGCCGCTGTCTCTGCCCCTGCCGTCATTGCCTTTTCCGTCTTTACCTTTACCGCCTTTAGCCTTGCCTTCTTTCATCACCTTGATACTGTCCCTTGCCAACAGCACTCCCATTCTCTCTTTCACTTCATCCAAAGAAAGCTCTTCATTCAAAAATAGTTCCAGATCATAATCGGCTCCGCCAATGGAAGCCATGATATTACCCTTTGCGTTTTTAACCGCAGCTGCAGTAACACGGATTGCATCCGGCAAAGATGCGTTCAGCCTTTCCATGAAGATCCGCGGGTCGGTTTCCTCTGCCAGATCAAAATCGGCATATTCACCTTCGCTGGTCATACCAACTCCCAGCGGCAGTCCAAAAACCATCTGCGGATGAGGATTGAAGCCCTGGGAATAGGCAATCGGCAAGCCCGAGCGTCTGATCGCGCGTTCAAACACCTTCATCAAATCCAGGTGGGAAATGAATTTGACCTCTTCCCCTCTGGTAAACCTGACACGCACACTACTCATCGTCCATCCCTCCGTTCGCAATTCCGCCGATGCTGCTGCCGCCACCGATACCGCCACTTCCGCCGATGCTGCTGCCGCCGCCGATACCATAACTTCCGCCGATGCCGCCGTCACCCCCGCTATCGCCGTTACCGCCACTGCTGCAGCCGGTATGATCCATACAGATTCCCTGTCCAAAGGATGTCACACCGCACCCTGAACAAGAGGTCATGCAGTTAGGGGTAACCTCTCCCCTCTGCGCGCGGAGCTTCTCACGAAGCAGATATTTCTTCGAAACACCGATATCAATATGATCCCAGGGGAACACTTCCTCCTGCCCCCTTCTTCTGTTCGCATAAAAAGCCGGGTCAATCCCGCAATCCTCAAAGGCCTTCAACCATTCATCAAATTTGAAATGCTCCCCCCAGCTGTCAAATCTGCAGCCTCGCTCCCACGCACGAAGGAGCACCTTTCCGGTTCTTCTGTCGCCTCTTGCAAAGACTGCCTCCAGCAGACTAAGTTCAGGATCGTGCCAATTATAACGTAAATGCCTGTCCTTTATATGA
This sequence comes from Bacillota bacterium, assembly GCA_023435745.1. Classification (GTDB taxonomy): domain Bacteria; phylum Bacillota; class Clostridia; order Acetivibrionales; family DTU013; genus JAEYRF01. The sequence goes on from JAEZMD010000004.1 coordinate 4,184, forward strand.
TCCTTCAAAAATCTTTGCTTTGTCCGAAGTTCATCCATGCTGTCCTGAGGCTCCCATTGAAAAGGAGTAAATGGCTTGGGAACAAAGGACGAGGTGCTTATGGTGACCTCAAGCCCTCTGTTTCTCTGTTCTTTCGGCACTCTGAAGTATTCGTCCACCACCTTTAGTCCGAGGGTCGCTATTCCTTCCACATCCTCCATCGTTTCATAAGGCAGTCCAATCATAAAATACAGTTTCACGCCATTCCATCCGCCCCTGAAAGCAAGACCGACGGAATCAAGCAGGTTCTCTTCGGTAACACCTTTGTTGATCACATCCCGCAGCCGCTGGGTACCAGCCTCCGGCGCAAATGTGAGCCCGCTTTTGCGTACCTTCTGCGCCTTCTCCATCAAATCCAGCGAGAAGGAATCGATCCGAAGGGATGGAAGCGCCAGATTGACCTTTCTGGGTTCCATTTCCCCGATCAGCTCCGAGGTCAATTGCGGAAGTCCGGAGTAATCGCTGGTGCTAAGGGAGGTCAATGAGATTTCTTCATAGCCTGTGCTGTTCTCCAGAATCTGTGCCATCTCCCTGAGTCTTGCGGGAGTCCGTTCCCTCACGGGCCTGTATATAAAGCCCGCCTGACAGAACCTGCAGCCTCTGCTGCAGCCTCTGAACAGCTCAAGCATAATCCTGTCATGGATGATAGATACATAGGGCACCACTATTTTTTCCGGATAGAAGACATGATCCATATCCTTAATAATGCGCTTTCTTATCTTCTCTGGATATTCCTTTTTCAAAGGTTCAACTGCCTTTATAGTTCCATCCTCATGATAGTAGACATCATAAAAGCCGGGAATATAAACTCCCTCTATACCAACTATTTTATTCAAAAACGCATCCCGCGACACACTTTCCTTTTTCCATGAAGCGTATGCGTCCATCACTTCCTGAACGATCTCTTCCCCTTCCCCCATCATAAAAAAATCCACAAAGTCGGCAAGCGGCTCGGGATTGTAGGCGCAAGGTCCTCCGGCGCACACAAATGGATCCCCTTCTTTTCTCTCCGTCCGAAGCAGCGGAATTCCCGCCAAATCCAGCATATTCAAAACATTTGTGTAACTCATTTCATATTGCAGCGTAAAACCTACAAAGTCAAAATTACCAACAGGTTCACGGGTTTCAAGCGAAAACAGCGGAATATTGTTTTCACGCATTTTGGCCTCCATATCGGTCCATGGCGCAAAAACCCTTTCGCAATATGTATCCTCCCGCTGGTTGAGCAGGCTGTAAAGAATTCGCATGCCCAGATGGGACATGCCTACCTCATATGTATCCGGAAAACAGAATGCAAACCGGATGTCCACCCCCAAGGGATCCTTCATGACGCTGTTCAACTCGCCGCCTGTATATCTGGCAGGCTTTTCGACACTCTGCAGCAGTTCGTCTCTTATTATAACCGGCACAGTACCCTCCTAAAGCAAAAATTTATCTCTCAATAATATACCCAAATTCATCATGTTTAGCAAGAAAAGCAGGAACCTCGCATTGATATTCAGCGGTTGCCATTGAGTGTGATCTGATCTGCCGGGCACTACAGTACCTTATACCCCGGTGCGTATTCAGCAGCCAGTCTGATAGCCTCCGTCATACTGACAGCACCCGCAATCCCTTTTCCGGCAATGTCAAAGGCCGTACCATGATCCACAGAGGTCCGCAGGAACGGCATCCCAATTGTCAGTGAAATCGTTCTCTCAAAATCCAGTGTTTTTGTGGCAATATGTCCCTGGTCGTGATACAGCGATAAAACCGCGCCATATTTCCCGTGCAATGCCTGATGGAATACGGAATCAGCCGGTACGGGACCTAAGACCGGGATCCCCCTGGCCGCCGCTTCGCGAATTGCAGGTTCTATCTCTCTTCCTTCATCATCTCCAAACAGCCCGTGCTCCCCGTTATGCGGGTTCAATCCCGCCACTGCCAGCGTGGACGCAGGCAATCCTAAAATTTTCATCGCCTTGCAGCACCTCTCGATATAGTCCGACAGACGTTCCTTCTTGACTATATCGCAAGCCTTGCGGAGAGAAACATGTCTGGACAGGAAAAATACTCTCAGCGAGCGAACCTGAAACATCGTCAGCGGATCATTTGTATCGGTAAGCTCTGCCAATATTTCGGTGTGCCCTGTCTGTCCTATCCCCGCAGCCTTGATTGCTTCCTTATTGATAGGCGTCGTTGCAATGGCCGCCAGCTTTCCCGACATGGCCAGCCGCGAAGCACACGCAATGTATTCATAAGCCGCTCTGCCTGCTGCCGCTTGGACAATGCCAAGCTCAAGCTTATCCGCATCCATGTTCTCAAGATCAATCAGATCTATCGTTCCAGGACTGTATAACCCTTCGCCGGGTTCTTTTATTACGTGGAATGCACAACCCGTCCCCACTATTCGTTCTATTTGCTGCAGCACGCCCAAACAACCAATCACAAGCGGCCTGCAAATATCATAAAGGCTTCTTTCCGTCAGCGCCTTCAAAACAATTTCCGGTCCGATCCCTGCCGGGTCGCCCATTGGTATTCCAATAACAGGTCTCTCCATAAATTTACCTCCAATTATTATTTGACTCTCCAACCATTAGTTTTTTCCGACGACACAATAATCCCAGCCACACAATTTTTCTCCGTTTCCGATTAATTACCCCGGAAGGTTGGACGGCATTTCTGACTGAGCCCCCACAGTCCTGTCTTTCTTGATTTTCCGCCATCGCAGGAAGTAAAGCAGACTGCCGAAGAGCCTAAAAGCACCCGAAATCGCCATTGCAAGAAAGATATTTGTCCGGTTGAAGAGCCACAGGCCGGTCAACGGCGCTAAAAATCCGGTGATACTCGTAATGGTGTTGAATACGGAAATATAAACGGTCTTTTTTTCTTTCGGCAGCGTGTCCAGGAGGGATAGAAAAAGCGTAAGGTTAAAGCCTGCGAGGAAAACCCCTGTGGCTATATTCATGATGATCAGAACCGTAAAGCTCAACAGCGTTGTGTAGAACAGAGGCAGCACCGCCAATCCGGTCGCGCCGAAAATAAGCATCCAGCTGCTCCCTTTATTCTCCACCAGCTTATTCCACAGAGTAAGAGAAAGGAACTGGGCAGCTCCCGAGGCCACATTAATCAATCCAAACTGGAACTCATTAAGGAACATATAGTCGGAATTGTAAATGAAAAACAAAGGCCATGCCATCTGCCATGAAAAATGAAAAACAAAGCCACAAATGCAGAATACCAGATACTTTTTGTTTTTCAGGATTCCGGCGAAGGTATCCTTCAGGGACAGACGGGAAGGTTTCACATCGTGCATCTCGCGTTTCGATATGTCGGCATGATGCCATTTTCGGCTCTTTACACGCGAAAAGAAAGCTATCTGCACAATTGTCAGCAAAAAACACACTCCATAGAATATCTGATACAGGACAAGTCTCTCCCCGTCAGACTTCGGGATATAGGTCAACAAAATTCCGGTGACCAAAACTGTAATCAGACCAAAAAGTGCACTGAATCTGCTCCTTGCAGTATAGACTCTATTTGCATAAGAACCGCGGAAATTATCCGCAAAATAGGATTGCCAGGTGGTCAGATACAAGGCCCCAGGCCAATTCATCAGCCCGATCAGGGCAACAAAGGCCATCACCTTCCCCTCATGCGGGATCATGGGTACAAACGCTATGGCCGCATAAAACAAACTGACAATACAAAGCAAATAAAGAACTGTCTGCTTTTTTTTGTTGATCCTCTCGATCAACATTCCGCATGGAATTAGGATAAAAATGGCCACAAGCGGCGGCGCTGCATTCAGCAGAGCCGTATGCAGATTGTTCCCGCCCATCCTCTTCGCAAACATTTGGGTAAACGGGACGGTCAGGTTAATAATCGTTGTATAGACAGTACCCTCCATTATGAGGAACATTGCCGTTGTGTCCTTATTCCGGAAAAGCTTCATCAGTCAGTTTCATCCCAAAATTAAATATAATCAATTTTTTTAATTGTAACATATTTTTTCAATGGGTGATAAAAAATCTGTTATGAATTAGCCATTGCATTAATAATCTTTTGATGTTAAAATAAAAAAGCACAAAATCAATAGTGTATCGGGGTGTAGCGCAGATGGTAGCGCGCTTGGTTCGGGACCAAGAGGCCGTGGGTTCAAATCCCGCCACTCCGACCACAGACTGTTTGAAGACCCGCTAATTTAGCGGGTTTTCTGCATAATTATATTCTTTTCAAACCACTTATACGTCTTTACATCTCAAGCATCTGACCTTTCCTTATCAAGAATGTCGTATTTTCTTCTCAAGAATGTCGCCTTCTCAAAAGCAGAGTGTACGACATCGAAAATAGCATGCTTTTTCCATAGGAACATTGTCCCCTCTACCTGTACTCCTGTGGTTGGTTTTGCAAGTAATGGGCACAAATAATGAAATAAAACCTGAATCTATTGACATAATCAAACTAACAAATCAGTTATTTCCGGTTTGATAATGTATTTGTGGTAGCATTTGTAAAATTATTGCCCATTAATTGAAAAACCCGCCAGCAGTGATGTACAATACTTGTATGAAAGAATATTTTAGTAATTTATCTGCAGTCATAGCATGGGGTATCCCCTACATTGATGCTGTTTTGGGTAATGAAATCAGTGAATTAGAAACGCCTCATATTACGGTTACCAAACCCAATGCGCGATTTAGAAATAATGGTAAAAAGGTTCGTTCCTGTGTGCTTGATCTTCCGGCTGGCGCAGTGGTATCGAGAAATGGTAGAATGGTTTCTTCACCGGAATTATTGTTCCTGGAGCTTGCATGCAACTTGAGCATCCATCGGCTTATTCTGCTGGGTTTACAGTTGTGTTCACATCCTCCGGGTCTCCCTTCCCTTGCAATCACGACAAAGCAAAAGCTCAATACGTTTCTTTCAAAGACTGCGGGGCACCGGGGACATCGTAAAGCTGTACAAGCAGTAAAATATGTTGAAAACGGCTCAGCATCTGTAATGGAATCGATTACATTTATGATTCTGGCACTGCCTCATTCGCTTGGAGGGTACGGACTAAGTGGAGCTGCTTTCAATTATGAGATAAAGTTAAATAGCGAAGCGCGATTACGTCTCGGACAAAATCGATGTTTTGCGGATCTCTATTACAAGAGTACAAAATTGGCAGTTGAATACGAAAGCTTTGCTTTTCATAGCACCCCATTGGAGCAGGGCAAAGATTTGATACGATCGGCCGTACTGGAACGGCAGGGAATAAACTTGATGCGTTTGAGTACAATACAGTTGTATGATACAGATGCCTGCAGGGATTTTGCAAATAATCTGGCGACTCGTCTAAAGAAGCGCATTCGAATATACTCTAAAAGATTTGATGAGATGCATATGCTATTAAGGGATTTGTTACCGGATGGAAAGCCTGTTTTGCCAGAGGATCTCGAGAGATCCCAACACCGAAAATTAAAGCAAGGATTAGATCGGACGGGTAATTCTGATGCCGGCAGTAGGATCCATGCTTAGCCTGGATACCAGCCGAAGCGGCAATTTCTCAATTAAAATACGTATGCCGACTTTGGGCTGCATGTGTAAAAACTAACGGATTAAACAAAGCTTACTTTTCGAGCTTTAGGCTCCGAATGACCTCTGTCAGCCGCTTGTCAATCTTCATTTCAATCTCCTGTTCAAAACGTTTTCTAAAGCTGTAATAAAGCTTGACGGCCTTTCCTCTTCTCCCCTGTAGCTTATAAAGCTTCAGCAGGTCCAGACATATGTTTTCATTGTAGGGGTCTTTTGCTAAAGCAAGTCTGAGGATTTCTTCGGCCTGCACCAGTTCCCCGTTCTTTATTCGAATAGAGCTTAACTTCTGGCAGGCCTCCATGTAGATGGATTTGAGCCTTTCCTGCTCGTCGAAAACCAATTCTGAGTAATCGCTGCCCTCCATTAGATCACCTTTATAGACAATCAGCATTCTTTCCAATATATCCGTTTCTTTCTGTCGGGTTTGTTCATCATTGTCTGCAATCCGGGTCAACTCGTTATACAGACTTAAAAATTCGTGTACATCAAGCTCCAGTGTATCATTCTTTCTTATTTGTAAACCTTCCGATGCTTCAAATATGAAGGCCTGGTTTCCCATAACCTGCGCGTCATATTTGGATAGGATCTTTCTCAGATGGTAAAGTGCCGTCCGCTGTGAAGCAATTGCAGATTTGCCGTTCGAACCGGACCAGAAGGTCTCTGCAAGGGTATCCTTTGATACCGTGTTACCACTGTTGAATAAAAGGAATTCGAGAAAGCCCTTAACCTTTTTGGTTTTCCATTCGGTATCGGGTATCTTAATACCGTTTACAGAAATTTCTGTCTTTCCAAGCAGCGATGCCTTAACAAAATAGAGCTGCTGCGAGCTATCCGCTTTATAAGTAAAGATAAAACCATTTACAAAAGCTTCTATTCTGCTTTCGTCTGTGCATTTTACCCTTTCTGTCAGGTACCTTACCGTTCTGCTGTCATAGAATCTTCTAAGCAGCTCTTCCGCGTAACCGATACAATAGCCGTACCTGATACTTCTTAGCGCCATTTCAACCAGGGTTGAAAGATGGATATCCCAAAACATAAAATATCTGTTACTAGCTGCTATTTCCATGGCCTGCTTCAGATAAAGTTTTCCCTGCCGCGTATCCCCAGTTATATAATACAGCCTTGCAATGTGGAATAGGGCGCCACAGAGTATTTGAACTCCTTTCTTTGCCTTTGCCGATTTTATAACTGAAAGCAGGCTGCGTTCAGCAAGAGAATAATCTCCCGACTGTGCTGCGATAGCCCCAAACACTGATAATGAGCTTTCATAAACCATCATGCCGGGATTTGCACTGCGGATCAGCTCGATGTCTCTTCCGGCATCATCCATATCCGGCGCCGGGCTGTCAGGTTGTATTTTCCAAAAACACATGAGCAATCTGCATGCGGCGGCCATTCCCTTGTTGTTTATCCTGGAGAAAAAGTGAATGGCCAGGTAAAGCTTTTCAGCAGCAGCCTCCGTGTCATGGGATAGATAACTCTCAAAGGCCGCCAAACGGTATGCATGGGCTGACAGGTATTCGTATTTGTATTTCTCACCGATTTCGATGATTTCAGTAATATTTGATGCCAGAGAGTCTCTTTCGTTTTTTAGCATTAAGATGATAGATAGGAAAAGAAGGATAAATCCCCTAGAGGGCTCTATATTCTTGAAGCGGCTCAATTCCAGTGCTGTTTTCATACAGCGCTCCCCCTGATCCAATTTTCCCAAGCAATAATAAGTAATGCACGAAAGTATTAAATATAGCCATTTGCTGTCTTCAGGGAGAAGATCGTACAGGACGCTTTCACTTTGCGCAGCTGCCGTGGAAAATCTGTCTTTCCCAATTGAATTTACCATATCAAGTACCACCAGGGTGTTTTCGAGCTCAGCAGAAACATTTCGCGGCAATTCTGGAAGGCCTTGCGTCATTTCGACCAACCCTTTCATATCGTTTCCGCACATGAAAATATAGATCAGAACACTTGCAGCATCATAGTATAATGCGAGATTATTATCCTGAAGCGACAGAAGCAGGACTCTTTTCAGGGCATCCACCATCTCCGGCTGTCTGCTGTTTGGCATCAGCTGCGCTTTAAACATAAGGAGAACCGGATTGTCGCGAACCATCTCCTCCGGCAGCTTATCCAGCCATAGCTTTAATTGGCCTGTCTCTCCGATCATAAATTTATTAAAACCAGCTTTTGTAACCATGTCCGTTGCAGCTGCGGAATTGCTGCATTTCGTCAGATGCTCCGCAGCGCGGCCATAAATCCCGTTTCTCATGTAATATCCGGCGGCCTTCAGGTGGATTTCGGCAACCTTTAAGGCGGGACAGCGATCCTTTAGATGATATAAGAGAAATTCCCTGAATAAAGAGTGAAAACGGTAAACAACCGGCTCACCGGGGATTTTCTGAATAAACATGCCAAACCCCATACAACGCACCAGCAGTGTTTTGATATCATCAACCTCCAGTATTTCCGATGCTTCACCCTCAGAAAAATCCTGCAGCAGCGCAAGTCTGGCAAGTGCCTCCTGTGTATCCTCTTCAACAGATTCAAACACTTCCATGGACATATACCTGAAAAGAGCTTCTTCCTGATGTAGTTTTCCAAGTTCAATGGATGCTGCAACGGAACCTTTACTCTTAACAGCCTGATATAAGATGATAATACCGGCTACCCAGCCCTCCGTGTTTTTTTGAATCATGCCGGTGAGAAATCTGTCTGACGCAGTATGACCCATACTGTGTATAAAATCCTCAATTTCGGTATCGCTGAATGCAAGATCATCTGCACCAATTTCTAAAACCTTTATCTCCAGCTTTTGCTTCTCTGTAATAACAGGCTGACTCGATCGGTTTAAAATAAAAAGATTATATGATGGCGGAAGGTTATCAATCATATATCTTGTTATATCGCATATATCCTGACTCTGCCCCACGTTTTGGAAATCATCCAGCACAATGTAGGTCCGCGTATTACAGTCTTTATTATACTCGGTCCACATTTTCCGGCATAACATTGAAATCGGATAAAAGCGCCGTTGCTGCGTATCTGTATGGGTCTGCATCACATCCTCGGATTTTACAAACTCAGTCGTTTCCTTAGGAAATAACGCTTCTGACAGATGTGCCATGAACACCGACAGATTTTCATCCTCACAATCAGGTCGATACCAACATACCCTGAAGGGTCTTGCTGCCTGAAAGCAAAAATATGAAACCGCCAGAGTTGTTTTGCCGTATCCGGCAGGAGCGCATATTGCAACAGCCCTGCAGGAATCCATGCTTTTATGAAGCTTTTTAAGGCGTTCTGTCAACAAAAAACACTCAGACAATTCCGGCATAATCAGCTTGCTCTTTAAAACAGGAATGCTGTTCATATGATCAGCCTCACAAGTACATTTTTATAACGACCTAACGAGGCTGGGGTCATTTTTGTCGCCTCGTTATATAGCCTTTACAACGTGATATGCTGTAAAACATTTTTCTTCATTTTACCATAAAAAATAGAAATAGAAAACGGTCTTATCAAGATCTTATAAGGGATTCTGGCGCTTTATCCCTCCACAATCATTTTATATTTATTTTATGACTCTATTGTAAGATGTAAATGGTTCTATATCTAATAAACTTAAAAAATTTGGTATTCATGGAGGATTATTATGGTAAAAAGAATTGGTTTTTTTATAATGAGTTTGTTCTTTTGTTTTGCTCTTGCAGGATGTGGTAACAAAGCCAACTTCGGCTCCGCTGCTGAGCCGGAAACAGCACCTTCCGCTCAAAAATCGGAAACGAAGGGTTCAGTGTATAGTGAATACCTTTCAGCTGCTGATGTAGAGCAGGCTTCCGGATTAACGGGGCTTAAGGCTGAGGAGGATGGTCTTTCACTCAAATTCACTGACAACGACGGCGCGGTGGTTTATGAAGCAAAGTTTTATGAGCTTGACTTCTTCGAGGATGAAGTTGGCGGGAATCGGGATTATTATACAGATGTGTCCGGGGTAGGAGAAAAAGCAGCTATTTGCGTCCCCGACTCACCGTACAGGCTTGTCTTCGTAAAAGGAGAGCGTTGTGTAATGACACAGACCCTAGCCAAAAATACAGACGGGGAATGGATGCTTAGTGAGGAACAGTTGATCTCTATTGCTAAAAGCATTGCATCCAAACTGCCGGATTAATTATTTGCCGAGGTATTATATGAAATACATAAGTATTATTTTAACATTCACTCTATTAATGACATTTGGCGCCTGCCAGTCCGGGAACAAGTCGGTAGATAAGCTAAACAGCGAAGAATACAAGGATTTGGTGAGTGAAATCGACAGGATCACCGCCAATTTCAGCACGGGTAAAGACAATCCGGCTTTGCCGCTTTCAGATGAATTCATAAACGCAGACGATGAGAAAAAAGCGGAGCTTGCGATTGAGCTTGCTGATGATATGGCACAGGCACTGCTATTCGGCATTGTTAACAACAGCATGTTAGCCCTATCGGGAGAAGCTGTAAAGGCATATCCCCATCCACTGCTGCTGAACAATTACGGAGCACTGCTGCTGGATGCAGGAAATACCGAGGATTCTTTATACTTCTTTCTGAAGGCCGAAGTGCAAGACGCACAGAATCCCGTACTTCTTACCAATATAGCCAACACTTTTATGGAGCTGGGAGATTTCTCGGCTGCCGAGAGCTATGCCCAAAAAGCTCTGGCGGCGGCGCCGGATTTTGGAGCCGCATACCAGGTACTAACTACTGTCTACATGCAAAAGGAACAATACAAAACTGCCGCCCAATACCTGCTCAAGAGCGCAAAGCACTGTTTCAATGACATCAGCGAATATCAGTTTGAGTCCTTCCTGGACGCCGTAAAAGAGCTGGATCCCGAAGAGGACGACTATCCACTTGACGAGCAGGATATAGAAGATTTCAGAAAAGCCGCAATAGAGAATGTTGACACAAAGGATATCAATGAAAGTGTAGACACACCAAGCGCCCAGCTAAAATTAAAGCCCTTTCCGCAGATAGGAAGCCCTGACAATCTCATGAGATCCTTCGATTATCTACGTGAAGAACGCGACAAGTCCCAACAGAAATACTCAGCGGTGAGTCAGGAAATCATGAGGCTGGGCAACAATAGCTACAGTGAGTCAACCAGCGGGCAGGATTCAGAAGAGTTGGTATACCGGGTAGAGAAAAATCTTCGACAGGTCTATGCGTATAAGGTGCTTCAGTCCTACTATGAGTATAAGCTTGAGCAAAGCAAAAATCGATGTTTAAAGAGCCTACGGGAAACCGAAAACAGAAAAAACGAGGATGTAAAGCTTATAGAAGAAAAATACGAAGGAAAACGGGAGACTATGAAGGATGACAGTCTGAGCACCGATCAACTTCTCGCGGAATTGTTTTCCGTGTTTGACACCGAGAAGCTGCCTGAAATCAGTAAATATACCGCTGCAATGGTCGCAGCTCAAAAGACGGTTGTGGACGAGCGCACTGAAATACTGAGAAGATCAAAGGAATGCTCCTCCGAGATTGTTTCTCTGTTGGAAAAATACTACAACGAAGCCGGACAAATACTGGAGGAATTCTGGCTTAAGGCTGGAGGAATTCTCAAGTGCTTTGCAGACGAGGATACTTTCCGTATGTACGATATGATGCGCCAACAAGTGGTCTATTCCTTTGCAGGATTACCGGTCAGCGAGCTTGCGGACCAAGCATCTTCCCTTGAGAGAGAGGATTTCGATCTCAGAATGGAGAAGATCACGCTCGAGTCGCTGATCGCTGCCGACAAACAGGCAGAGAAGGCCGATGAAGAAGCAAAGGCAAAATATAGAGGCGGTGAAACGGTTCCGGACATGGAGGATGAGGCTATCTCAGAATATAAGGAGAAGAACGAGCTGGGAGCAATAGGCGCTGAAGTGGATGCCTTTGGTTTTTCCGGAGAAGTCCAATATGGAAACGATTCGGAAGGAGACAAAATCTCTCTGGGCGCCAGCGCGCCATTTGGCAGCATCGGCGGTGACTACACGCTTGACAGCGGCGAAAGAAATGCGTATGCAGTTCATGGGATAGAAGCAGGCGTTAAAACCGATTGGTTTAAAGATACAAAGGTTGTAAAAGATGCTCTCGGCGTACGCGGTAAGGTGGGCAAGGCTATTGGGAACATTGGCTTCGGATATTCCCAATCCAGCATGAGAGGGGAGTATGTGCAGACCGGCTCAAACAATAATATCAAAGACAGAGGTGTAGTACGCGTCCGCACAACCACCGGAAGCGTGGGGCCAATATCCAAGACCACAAAGGTTGTGGTCAGAAAATCACTCATGACAGGTGTCGCCATAAAGAAGACAACTACAAAATACAAGTTTATGTTTTTTTCTTATGAAAAGTAAATTCAAATATACAGAGAGGACGGAATTGAAAAGGCCTGGAGTTCAGCGGCTTCGTCATAGCAGGGAAAGATGCCATGCGGCTCTACCGCATGGCATCTTTTTTGTCGCTATGCAATCGCTGCCCTTTTAAGAATCGCAACTCCATATGGCCTGAGTGACAGTTGCACCGGATTTGTTTTGCCCGTCAGAAGCTCCTGTGACATATTTGCTCCTATATCCACTGTCTTAATTTCTTCAGAGAAATTCATTACAAATATATATTCGCTTATACCATCGGATCTGACCTGAGCTGTAACACCAATAGGAAGCTCAGCGTCGAGCACCTTTTTCAGCTTCAGCTGCGAGATCAGGCTTGTATAAAAGTCAGATAGAAAGCTTTCATTAAATCTTGAGGCCATATACCAGGCTTTTCCCGCTCCAAAGGAGTTTACGGTCAGCGCCGGTCTTCCTGCATAAAAATCCTGACTGTATACGCCCAATGTTTGCGCTGTTTCCGCATGAATCAGTTCGCAGAAATCTACCGCCCGGTACTCTCCCTGCAGACCGGGTATGCTGGATTCTGTTATTCTAATGCCATTGGTATCCCCTGGATAAAGACTGTCAATTTCCTCGGCCCATATCCCGGTCACCTTGCGCAGAGGTCCCGGGAAGCCACCCAGGAAGCACAGATCATTTTCATCCACATATCCGGTTGCATAGGTAGTGACAAAGGTGCCCCCATTTTTAACAAAGGTCTCTACCCGCTCGGCAACACCCGGTCTTACCATGTAAAGCATCGGCGCAATCAACAGCCTGTAATTTGAAAAATCGCAGTCCATATCGATAATATCCACAGGAATGCCTTTGTTCCAGAATGTCCTGTAATGCTCCATGCAGGTCTGCTCATATTTTTTTCTGTCCTTTGAAAAGCCCTGTGCATCCTCAATCGCCCAGCGATTTTCCCAATCGTAGATGACTGCTACCTCCGGCCGCACAGTAGTACCCACAATGCCGTCCAGTTTCTTTAATGCTTGCCCGACCTCGGTCACGTCAGCAAAAACCCGGGTGTGCTCATGCCCGCAGTGATCCACCACAGCCCCATGAAGCTTCTCTGAAGCACCGCGGCTCTTTCTCCACTGGAAGTACTGTACGGTGTCGGAACCGTGCGCAACCGCCTGCAGCGATGATAACAGATGCATGCCGGGTTTTTTCAGCTTGCAAACCTGCTGCCAGTTCACAAGGCTCGGCGTGCTCTCCATTAGCATAAATGGCTTTCCGCTCTTTAATGAACGGTTGATGTCATGAACAAAGGAGATATTTGCCGCCAATTCCCATGTTTTCTGATAATCATTGTGCCACATCGGATAATTATCCCAGGATACTACATCAACTTCGCTTGCAAATTTCCAGTAATTTAAACCGGGATAAGTTCCCATGAAATTCGTTGTGATCGGGATATCCGGTGTCAGTTCTCTGAGCGGCTTAATTTCGTTTTTATAAAAATCGATGGTCTGGTCGGTCACAAAACGCTTCCAATCAAGGTTATGCCCGTGTATCTGGTTTTCACCATGCGGTGAAGGCGATTCCAGTTGTGACCAGTCATTGAACCGATGGCTCCAAAAACCTGTCCACCAGGCGTGATTTAACTGCTTCAAGTCGTTGTGATACTTTTTACGCAACCAATTGCGGAAGGCTTCCTGGCATAGCTCACAGTGGCACTCACCTCCAAACTCGTTTGAAATATGCCATGCCAAAAGGGCAGGATGATCCTTATAGCGCTCCGCCAGCTTGCGGTTGATAATGGCGGCTTTCTCACGGTAGACGGGTGATGTAAAGCAATGGTTGTGCCTCTGCCCGTGAAGGTTCCTTTGCCTGTTTTCCTGAGCCCTTAGTATTTCCGGATATTTTTGTGACATCCATGCCGGCTTTGCGCCAGTTGGTGTAGCAAGGATGGCATAGATGTTGTTTTGCGCCAGCTTGTCCATGATCGTATCCAGCCATCCGAACTCAAACCTGCCCTCTTCCGGCTCAAGAGAGGACCAGGAGAAAATGCCCACCGACATGACATTGCATCCGGAAAGCTTCATCAGTCTCATATCCTCATCCCAGACCTCCGGCGTATCCATCCACTGATCAGGGTTGTAGTCTCCCCCGTGAAGCATGGCCGCGCATTTTTTGCTGATTGGGTCATACTTTTGCTTCATATCTTAATCCTCCATTTTTAAATAATATCTTATTAATAAATATTTCCATATACATTTTACCATACCGGATATCTGTCTGCACGCTGAAAACTTATATTCTATGTTTTGTTCAGAGCTCCCCTATGGAATTATTTTCAATGCAAAGCTGATGAATATTTTATGTATATGTTGCATATTTATTCATAAATGTGTATAATTATGCTCAGTACAGGGAGGTGAGCTGCCTATGCTTCAACTCGAAACGAATGATATGGCACAGTATCTGGAGTCTTCAGAGATTATTGACTTTTATAATGACCTTATTCAGACAGAGATGAAGAGGCTGAAGAACACTGCGCCACATTTGATAAATAGTATAGCTCCTGAGGGCAAAGGTCTGGAATACATCAGAAAAGCTTATGAATATGTGAGAGATACGTTTGCTCATTCATTTGATCTGATGAATTCCGGCAGACAAGTATTGCAAGTTTCATGTACCGCCTCGGATGTGATCCGTAACGGACACGGACTATGTTATGCAAAATCCCACCTCTTGGCTGCTATACTGAGATGTTCAGGTATACCAACGGGTTTTTGCTATCAGACGCTGACATTGTCCGATGAAGATCCAAAATTAATACTTCATGCTGTGAATGCCGTGTACATAAGCCATTTAGAAAAGTGGATCCGTCTGGACGCCAGAGGAAATAGAAAAGGCATAAACGCGCAGTTCTCCGTCGGTGAAGAAATACTTGCATTCTCTGTCAGAGCAGAGTTAGGCGAATCAGATGGAACTATGATCTATGCTAGACCGTCCGAAAATGTGATTTCTGCGCTGAAAAACTCAAAAACCCTGACTGAACTGTTATACAATCTGCCGAAGGAGGTATAGACAATGAGCAATCCATACACTAATCATTTGCTGGAGCAGGCCCGGCAGGACATCTTATTCACAGCAGTGAGGCCTGATATTGTTATGGAAAAAGGAAAGGGAATGTACCTGTGGGATACGGACGGCAAAAAGTACCTTGACTTTATCGGCGGTTGGGCAGTGAACTGCCTGGGGCACAGTCCTGATGCAGTTGCACTGGCATTGTCTGAGCAGGCTGCCAGGCTGGTCAACGCCAGTCCGACCTTTTATAACGTACCGATGCTTCAACTGGCAAAGCTGCTCACAGATCATTCCTGCTTTAATCGGGTGTTTTTCACCAGCACAGGCGCCGAAGCCAACGAAGGAGCGATCAAGCTGGCCAGGAAATACGGCGCGAAGCAGCTTGACGGCGCATTTGAGATCATAACGACAAACGGCGGCTTTCATGGGCGTACCCTTGCTACGATGTCCGCCACCGGTAAAAAACATTGGGAAACGCTGTTTGAGCCAAAGGTTCCTGGATTTATCCATGTTCCTTTTAATGATATTGATGTAGCAGCCGCCGCAGTCAATCCCGGCACCTGCGCCATCATGCTTGAGCCGGTACAGGGCGAGGGCGGTGTAAATGTAGCCGAAGAAGCATATATTAAGGCGCTGCGAAGGCTTTGTACCGATAAAAATATTCTTTTGATCTTTGACGAAGTACAGACCGGTTTTGGCCGGATCGGCAAGCTGTTTGCCTATGAGCACTATGGGATCGAGCCGGATATCATGACTCTGGCAAAGGGAATCGGCGGAGGCTTTCCATTGGGCGCCATGCTGACAAAGGAAAAATTTAATCTGTTTGATGCCGGAGATCAGGGAGGCACCTATACCGGACAGCCTCTGGCCATGGCTGTCGGTCTTGCTGTTATAAAGGAGCTCCTGCAAAAGCAGCTTCCGCAAAGAGCAGCCATCATGGGAGATTACCTTAAAGAGCGGCTGAAGGAGCTGGCTGAGGATTATCCCATTACAAATATCAGAGGTATTGGACTGCTGATTGCGTTTGATATGGCTGAGCCTATCGGAAAGGACATTGTTTCAGAATGCCTGAAGGACGGGCTGATCCTGAATTCCCCGCAACCTTCTTCTATTCGCTTTATGCCTCCTCTGATCGTGACAAAGCATGATATTGATGCCATGCTTGAAATATTGAGCGGGGTTCTGCGCCGTTGCCCCTCTATTCAATAGTCACCTTTGCATTCACGGGCATGATCTGTATCCATGTCTGGCCACGGTTTAGAAGTATCGGGTTGCCTGCCTCATCCGAGTACTTCGTCTGCGCTCTTCTGGACTCCTTGGACCATTTCAGATCGATCGCCATGCCGTTGGTAATAAAATAACCCTTTCCGGAGCCGATAGTGTTCATCTCCTGACGGCCGGCCGAATCACCCTTTATGTCATAATTGGGTACAAACTGAACTATGATATTCTTAGCTTCCAGCTGCTTTTCCGAGACTCTCTCCATATGCTCCTTGCCGTAGCGAAAGCGCTTGTAAAGGCCTGTAGTGCTGTCATATTCATATTTTGAGGTCATCGATGGATACTTCAGCGTAACCACCGATGCACTCTTCCCTGTCGCTGGTGTTGCGTTCGTCGAATTGTATGTAAACGGAAACTCCACAGCGGCAGTTTCATTGAATTTCTTTTTCAGAGCGTACGCCTTAAGCTTTTCCATCGAAGTGTAGGAATCCTGCCAATTTCCCCTGTCCTTCGTCAGATCCCAAAAAACATCCGGTCCTAAATACAGCCCATCGATCTCATTGATCTTAAATTTTGGAATATCTCTTCCTGCCTGGGGACTTCCGCCGTAATGTACATAGATAGCGTCGTATTCCATGCTGTAATCAAGGAAATAATCTCTGGCGCTTCTGACAGGCCCGATCATTTCAGGCTCTGTGCCCCAAAAAACAGGCATCAGTCTGGTAAGACCGCCTTCGACAATTACCTCATAAACGATTTGCGCCTGGTTCAATCCTCCCTGAGGTAATACTCTAGTACCCTCATTGTCAATCATGACTGCGAACGGCCTTATACCGGTCTTTTGAGTAGAATAGTCGTCCTCGATGGGCTTGACCGTCTCCTCTGTTTCCTCCGATTCCGATGTCACTTCCTGTGTTGTTGCAGGCTCCGGGATGACAATCTCCTCAGCCACAACCGGTTGGGCTTCCCCCTCAATCTT
Source organism: Bacillota bacterium (assembly GCA_023435745.1). GTDB lineage: Bacteria > Bacillota > Clostridia > Acetivibrionales > DTU013 > JAEYRF01. The sequence goes on from JAEZMD010000004.1 coordinate 21,413, forward strand.
TTCATATCCACAGCCTGCAAAAAATGCGGTCAGCAGACTCAGCACCAAAAATATCAGAACTCTTTTACGCATGGAAGCTCCTCCTGTGTATAAGCCATGAAAAATAAGCTGTATAAGAACTTTACTACTTTTAATATTATATAATTCTAGTAAACTGCCTGAAATCCTTTATGGGGAATATAAAAATAATTATATCTTGGAGAAATGCATGAATACAGATATAATAGAAGGGAGTTATTTTATTGTAGTAAATAAGGCTTGATATGTATTTAACGGGAGCAGCCATTATGAACCCAATGGAAATCAGTTTAGGCACAAGACTGGAACTGGAACTATTCGACGTTAGTGGAGAAAAATTGGGCAGCACTTATGTCAGTCAACTGCTTGAGCATCAGGACGATACTCTGCTTATTATATCAGCGCCTATATATGAAGCCCGGCTTGTATATGTACCGGACGATATGATTATCCGTTTAACATTTATTCATAGCAGACAAGGGCTGCTCGGATTTACCGCGAGGGTTAAGTCAAAGGAATTTCGGGGTAAAGTTGCCGTGATGCTTATCGAACCTGAAGGCGAAATCGAGAAGATCCAGCGCAGAATGAATTTCAGACTGGATATTGTTTTAGATGTGCTGATGTGGCTTCCCGATACAGATAAAAAAAATCCTGTCAAGGCCTGTACCAAAAATATCAGCGGGTCCGGACTTTGCGTCATTTCTGAGACCGATATCCCAAAGAACACAGAACTAAAGCTCGAACTTGAACTGTCGGCGGAGATGAGCATCAGCGCCAAATGTCTCCTCGTAAGAGGCTGTCCGGCAGAACTTAGAAAGGGCAAGGGTTTTGAACTTGGCATGCACTTTACGGAGATCTCCAAAAAGAGCCAGGATGCCCTGATAAAGTTCATCTTTCACCAGCAGAGGATACTGATAAAAAAGGAAAAGTAAAATCCCGAGGGCATTCTTTCAAAAGCCCTCGGGATTGTTTACGAGTTATACTCAATCTTCTTCGTATAATACTCAGACTTCTTCGATTGATGCTCAGTCTTCCTCAGTTCCAAATTCCTCTTCCATTCTGCTCTGAAATTCGTTGAAGACCTCTTCCAGTTCGTCATCATCGTCTATCGTAACAAATGAATCTTCCCCATCTTCATTGTGCTCAACCTTCAGTATGATAACCTCCTCGTCCTCCGAATCCTCATCCTCTTCTTCCTCCAGAGGAGCCAGAACAACATATTCGTTATCATTCATATTAATTGTATCAATGTGTTCAAATTCGACTTCATCGCCATTTTCATCCACCAATATAACAATATCATCTCTTTCGTCTTCCATAAAAAAACCTCCCTTCCTTTGTCATAAATACCATACCCTTATTTTGCCCTACTGTCAAGATATCCCTGCAATATTAATACAGCCGCAATCCTGTCGACTGAACCTTTCTTTTTTGAGGTCTTCATCCCCACCTCATGCATGATTCGGTTGGCGGCCACCGTTGTCAGCCGTTCATCCCAACTGACCACTTCAATCCCCGTCATGTCCGAAAGAAGCTTTCCGAAAGCCATCGCCTTTTCTCCGCTGGGACCAATCGTTCCGTTCATATTCCTGGGAAGTCCGATAACAAATTTCTCTGCCTGATATTGCACGGCAAGCTGCTTTATTTTTTCCGCGGGTTTTTCCATCGAACCCTTCCATGAAATCGTCTCAAGTCCCTGTGCCGTCCATCCCATCGGATCGCTTACAGCGACCCCAATTCTACTGTCCCCAAAATCTATGCCCATTATTCGCATAAAAACCTCCCAAAAGCATCAGCATATCTTAATGGCAAACTGCGGGCATACACTGCCGCAGTAACCGCATAAAACACATTTGTTCCTGTCGCCTGTAACTTTCCCATCAACCATTGACAGCGCGCCCTGCCCACAGCGCTCAATACACTTTCCGCAGGATTCGCACCAATAATCGATATGGAGGTGCTTTCCTCTGATGGCTGCCGATTCTTTCAGCCTTTCCGGAATCTCTTGGCCTTCAAACCGGAGAACATTCATCTCCACCTCGTCAATATTCTGCATACCTATGGCGATGGAATGAACAAATGGCAAATCCAACACAAAGTCCATACACTCCTCATAAGAATGAAGCAGATTACCGCCTCCCAGTGGTTTCATGCTGTAAACGCCTTTGCCACATTCCCATGCTTGGCTGACAGCTTCCAGCATATCGTCAATGGTACCGTCACCGATACCAATCCCCGATTTGTTCACCAAAGGATGGACCACATCAATTTCAGGCATTTCACAAATTGCCCTGACAACCTCAACATTGTGGGTCGATACTCCAACGGCCTTTATCCTGCCCTTTTCGCGCTCGTTGAGATAGAATTCCAGCGCCTCGCGGTGTCCACGCAGAGTCAACCTGCTCTCCTGTTCATGCATCATGAAAATATCCAGCACATCCGCATCCAGCCCGCTCCTGGCCTTCTCAATGCTTTTTGCGGCATCCTCGGCATTCCACGCATAGGACTTTGTCGCAATCACCGGCCTTTTATCCCATCCCTTCAGTGCTTCCCTGATGTGGTCGTAGGTTCCGTAGAGCTCAGCCGTATCAATAAAGCTGACCCCTCGCTCTAACGCCGCCCTGATGACCCGTGCGCCTTCCTCCGGCTTCAGGTTGACCTGCAGGGGACCAATGATCAGTGCCCCGAAACACATCCGTGATACTGTTATTCCTGTTTTCCCAAGCTCTGTATATTGCATACGTCCTCAAACCCGTCAATATTTAAAGTTAATAATAAACCCCGAACACTTGTCGGGGTTGCTTTCATTTTTTATTCTCCAGATAGAACCTTACAAGCTCCTCAAGTAATTCATCCCGTTCGAGCCTTCGGATAACGCTCCTTGCATTTTGGTGGTTGGTAATGTAAGTCGGATCCCCTGAAAGGATATAGCCGACGAGTTGATTGATCGGATTGTATCCCTTCTCCTTCAATGCCTCGTATACGGTAAACAGTATATCCCGGGCTTCGTTCTCCCTGTCCTTGTCCATCTTGAACATCATGGTTCCGCTGTTAGCCATTATCAACACTCTCCCGCCTGTAAGCACACTTCAGAATATTTCAACCATCTACAAAACACATGTTTGATATAAATATCATAATACAAGAGGAAACTTTATGCAATCCCCTAAAAGATAATCATTTTCCACCTTAGTCAGCCTGGTTGCAGCAATATTTCCAACAAGACTATTATTCCCAACCGACAAAACCCTTATGTAATTTGGCGTAAGACCCTCATACATCCCTTTTCTGCCTTTAACCTCCTGTTCATACAGCACGGGCATTTCTCTTCCGATAAATCTGCTGTGAAAGTCATGGGCGCAACGGTTCGACAGCTCAATCACCCTCATGCTTCTGGCTTCCTTTACCTTGCTGGCCACCTGTCCCTGATATCCGGCAGCAGGCGTCCCCTTTCTCGAAGAAAACTTAAAAACATGCATTTTCGCAAAACAGATCTCCTCCAGGAATCGGACCGTCTTTTCAAACTCCTCGTCAGTTTCACCCGGGAAGCCCACCATGACATCAGTTGTCACAGCCACGTCCGGAATCCGCTCCCTCAGCAGATCTACCGCTGTCTTATACTGCCGCGTGGTATATCGCCGGTTCATTCTGGCAAGCGTCTCGTCACAGCCGCTCTGTAAAGAAATGTGATAGTGGGGACACAGCTTCTCCATTCCGGCCGCCTCCTCGGCAAACTCCTCTGTCACCAGTGTCGGTTCAATAGAGCCAATCCTGATCCTTTCAACGCCTTCTACATCATGAATCATCCTGACAAGCTCCATCAGCCTGATACTCCCAAGATCCTTTCCATAGGAGGCGATATGGATACCCGTCAGCACAACCTCCTTGAATCCGGCCTCAACCAGCTTATGCACTTCCCGGAGCACCTCTTCGGACGGTCTGCTTCGAATGGGTCCTCTGGCATACGGGATTATGCAGTAGGAACAGAACTGGCTGCAGCCCTCCTGTACTTTGAGGAAGGCCCTTGTCCTGTCCGTATACCGGTCTATTTTCATATCCTCAAAGGTATGTTTCTTCATGATATTTTCTACTGCTGTAATTTTCTCTTTTCCTCTTTGAAGCTTTCCTGCCCTGAACGCCTCAACATATTCATGAATCTTTAGCCTGTCAGCCGTACCGGCTATGATATCAACCTCCGGAAGTCCCTCTACTTCCTCCCGTGCTGTCTGTGGATAACAACCCACCGCCGCAACTATGGCCTCGCTGTTCATCTGTCTTGCTCTGCGAATGGCCTGGCGCGATTTTCTGGAGCTCAGACCGGTAACAGTACAGGTATTTACTATATAAACATCCGCCGTCTCATCAAAGCCGACCTGTTTATAGCCCGCATCTTCAAAGGCCTCTGCCATAGCCTCAGTCTCATATTGATTTACCTTGCAGCCAAGTGTAAAAAAAGCAACCCTTTTCACGATTCCTCCATCATTCCGATCCTGTCTTTATGATTGCCTTACCAACGCTGCTTCTATTATAATGAATTCACATTTTTTTAACAAGTTCGTAATTGACTTGTTGGCAAATACAGGATATCATTGATTTAAAGATCGGATAAAATATTAGTTCCGATACTTTTACGGGGAACGGAGCGATTAGTGGAGTTCCACGGAAAAGTTTACTACTCACTCAATGAATGGAGGTATATACATGAAAGCATTCAGCATCATGCTTAAAACAATTAACGATGTCAAGGATTTTGTGAATATAGCAAATAAATATGATTTTGATGTGGATCTGACATCAGGCCGCTACGTGGTCGACGCCAAGTCAATCATGGGAATATTCAGCCTTGATTTTAACAAGCCTATCAAGGTCGAGGTACATTCACCTGATTGCGAAAGCTTTTATGATGAAATCAAACCCTTTGTCATCTAAACCTGAAAGCCCGGAACTGTTTTTAGTTGCCGGGTATTTTCATGTTTTCAGCCGTTTCCGTGATAACAACCATATTTCAGCTCATTTGAGCTTCTTCGGAATCCTTGGTGTTTTGAGCGCTTTGGGTGTCTTGGGTTTGTGAGCCCTCTTTGCCGCCTTGGCCGCCATAGTCGGTCTGGCCGCTTTAGCCGTTTTCAGCGTTTTGGTCGTTTTAGGCGCTTTCTGTGATCTCTTGCGGATCTCCTTCGGTAGTTTCGTCTCCCTCTTTTTGCGTTCCGATCTTGTCCTTTCCTCTGATGCAGCAGCTTCAGCCCGCTTTTTCAGGAACCTTTCCTCTTTTTCGCTGTCCTCCCTCTTTTTACCGACGATTACAAAATCAAGCTGCCTTGACGGCAGGTCGGCCCGGATCAGCAGCACCCGTACCGGATCACCTATGCCGTAGCGCTTCTTTGTGTGCTCTCCGATGAGGCAAAAATGCTTATCGTCGTAAATATAATAGTCATCATCCATATTGCTGACCTTCACGAGGCCTTCAATTGTGTTATCCAACTCAACAAACATCCCGAAGGAGGTCACATTGGAAATTATACCGTCAAAAGCCTCTCCCACCTTCTCCTTCATAAACTCGACCTTCTTCAGATCCTCCGTCTCCCGTTCCGCTTCATCGGCAGCCCGCTCACGTGCGGAACAGAGTCTTGCAATCTCAGGCAGCTCCCTGATCAATTCCTGCTCCCGTTCTTCGGAAAGGCTTCCCTTCAGTTCCTCCTTCATCAGCCGGTGTATGATCAGATCGGGATATCGCCTGATCGGTGAAGTGAAATGGCAATAGAACTTCGCCGCCAGGCCGAAATGGCCTTCGCTTTCAGGGCTGTACCTGGCCTTTTGGAGCGACCTGAGCATGACTGTACCGATAATGGTCTCTTCCTTTGAGCCCTTTACTCTTTCCAGAATATCCTGTAAAGCTCTTGGATGTATCTTGTTTACACCCTTCAGAGGATACCCCATATTTTTTGAGAATTCCGCAAACGTCATAATTTTCTCCGCATCGGGTTCCTCGTGGATCCTGTACACAAAGGGCATACCTGTCCAGTGAAAGTGCTCTGCGACCGTTTCATTGCACACCAGCATGAACTCCTCTATCACACGGTTTGCAATTGTGATTTCATATCGCTTGACCTCAACAGGTTTGCCTTTTTCATCCAATATTACCTTAGCCTCTCCAAAATCAAAGTCGATGGCGCCCCTGTCCATTCTCTTTTTTCGCAGAATCAGTGCCAGCTCCTTCATGGTCCTGAAGTCCTCCAACAAAGGTGCGTATCTTTCGGATAGCTCTTCATCCTCCGTCTCAAGGAGTTTATAGACGTCTGTATATGTCATTCTCTCATCAATATTGATGACACTCTCAAAAATGTCATGCCGGTTCACTTTCCCATGCCTATCAATATCCATCATTACCGTGAACGCCAGCCTGTCCACATGGGGATTGAGGCTGCAGGTACCGTTTGACAGCTTTGCGGGCAGCATTGGAATAACCCTGTCCACAAGATAGACGCTGGTGCCCCTTGTCAGCGCCTCAATATCAAGCGCAGAGCCTTCGGTCACATAATAGCTTACATCAGCAATATGAACACCAAGTCTGTATCCTCCGTCAGGTAATCTCTCGATCGATACCGCGTCATCCAGATCCTTTGCATCCTCGCCATCTATTGTGACCATCCGCAGGCCTCTGATATCCTGCCTGCCTGCAAGCATATCTTCAGTAACCTTCTGCGGTATCGCCTCGGCCTGTCTGACAGCTGCCTCAGGGAACGCTTCCTTTAGATCATATGCCTTCATGATGGATAAAATATCAGTACCGGTATCATGGATGTCTCCAATGATCTCAACAATCCTGCCTTCTGCATTACGTCGCTTATCCGGCCACTTGATCAATTCTGCTACCACCTTGAAACCGGGTTTTGCACCGTTGATCTCATCCTTTGGTATGAAAACGTCACCCGGTATCCTTCGGTCATCGGGAACGACAAACCCAAAATAATCGCCTATTTCAAAAGTCCCGACAACCTTTGTGACAGCCCTTTTCAGTATCCTGACAATTTCACCTTCCGGTCGCCTGTCACGCATTCCTTTCGTGGTCACCCTTGCCAGGACCCTGTCATTGTGCATTGCGCCAGACATAGCATCCGCCGGAATGAAAACGTCCGTCATCTGTTCATCATCCGGGATTAAAAAACCATAACCCCGTTCATTTCCCTGTATCCGGCCTGCTACCAGGCCCATTCTCTCAGGCACGCCATACCTGTCCTTATTCGTCCTGAATATGACGCCTTCCTGCTCCAGCTCGTTTAAAATGTCGGCCAGTTGATCTCTGTCCTCCCGCGGCACGTCGAGAATGACCGCAAGCTCTTCAAACTTCAGTGGTCTGTAGGCTTCCTCCTTCATAAATCCCGTTATTTTATTCTTCCTGTCTATTCTATCATCCATCTTTTATCTCCTAAGAATCGGCTGAAATATACTAACCATTATTATCCCTAACTGAAAAAAGACCATGCACTAATGCACAGTCTTTGTATCAACCTTCGCAATATTATAAATATTTTAAAACAAGAAACAGCGCAATCGAGGTCACCAGAAACATAATCGCCGCTATGGAGGTATACTTCCCTAACAAAGCGTCCAATGTCCTGCCCTTGTTTTTACCGAAGAACGTTTCCGCTCCGCCGGCAATAGAACCGGAAAGTCCGGCGGATTTGCCCGACTGTAAAAGGACTATTACGATAATGGACAGCGAAAATATTATATGGAATATCGAAACAATAATCTGGATTGCTCCCAAAAAAAACACCTCCCAAAAAATTAACAAATCAAATTGTAACACATATCCTGCAAAAAAACAAGCATGAGTTCTACTTATTCTTCAGGTTGAACCATGCGTCCAAACCCGGATAAATTGCAGCGTCTCCAAGCTCTTCCTCGATTCTCAGCAGTTGATTGTATTTTGCTACCCTGTCAGTTCTGGAAGGCGCGCCTGTCTTGATCTGTCCCGAATTGGCTGCCACGGCGATATCTGCGATCGTCGCATCCTCCGTCTCGCCGGATCTGTGGGACACAACGGCAGTATAGCCGGCTCTGTTAGCCATTTCGATTGCATCAAGGGTTTCAGTAAGCGTGCCGATCTGGTTCACCTTTATGAGAATGGAGTTCGCCACGCCCATATCGATGCCCTTCTTCAGTCTTTCCGTATTCGTTACAAAAAGATCGTCGCCCACAAGCTGGATCTTGTTGCCCAGTCTTTGTGTAATGAGCATCCATCCCTCCCAGTCCTCCTCGGCCACTCCGTCTTCCAGGGAGATAATGGGATATTTATCCGCCAGATCGGCCCAAAAGTCCACCATTTCCTCGCGAGTCTTGCGGATATTGGATTTCCAGAAGAAATATGTGCCATCCTCCTGATACATTTCAGTTGCGGCCGCGTCAATGGCTATCCTGAAATCTTCACCCGGCTTGTACCCCGCTTTTTCAATCGCATCAATGATTACCTGTATAGCTTCTTCGTCATTTTTAAGGTTAGGAGCAAAGCCGCCCTCATCACCGACTGCAGTCGAGTATCCCTTTACGCCGAGCACCTTTTTAAGATTGTGGAATACCTCGGCGCACATCATAAGCGCATTTTTGAAACAATCCGCGCCCACAGGCATGATCATGAATTCCTGGATATTCACGCTGTTGTCGGCATGCTTGCCGCCGTTGATTATATTCATCATTGGTACGGGCAGAAGCTTGGCGTTGACCCCTCCAATGTACTGGTACAGGCTGATACCCAGCGCGTCAGCTGCCGCCTTTGCGGTTGCAAGTGAAACACCGAGTATGGCGTTGGCTCCCAGCCTGCCTTTATTATCAGTCCCGTCAAGCAGGATCATTTTCCTGTCTATTGCGATTTGATCAAACACATTCATTCCCTCGACTTCAGGCGCGATGATGGTATTTACATTCGTCACTGCGTTCAGTACGCCCTTACCGAGGTATCTGCCTTTATCGCCGTCTCTCAGCTCTACCGCCTCGAAAGCCCCTGTAGATGCGCCGGACGGCACTGCTGCACGGCCGACAAATCCTCCCTCCACAATCACCTCTACCTCAATGGTGGGATTCCCTCTGGAATCAAGAATTTCTCTTCCGAATACACTTTCAATTTCAAGATATTGCTTCATTTCTTATACTCCTCTCCAATCACCGGCATCATTGGAATAAGCCGTTACCGTGCGACCGTATATAAATTCTACGGTATATTCTAACCACAAATAACCGGATTTAAAACATAAAAACGCCACATGTCTTCTGGTACTTCCATTTGCAATTCAATCCTTTTTTTTGTAAAATAACGTTGAGGTGTATCTAATGAAATTGTCTCGCCTGCGATATAGAAAAACACCCATAAAAACTCTGAGATTCAGCCAGTTGTATCTGAAACTCCGGTCACGGTTTACTCTGTATTTTTTACTTCTGATCCTGCTTCCCTGTCTCATCTCCGCCTCGGTAATTTATTTTCACACGCGGAGGCTTATGGAGGATAAAGCTGAAGAAGCGGCTCTTGAGGGCATTGCTTATGAAAAGGCTGCGGTCGGAAGATATCTGGGCGAGCTGGAATTGGCGCTGAATACCGCAGGCAGCTCCATAAACGATTTGGCACATGACCGCCTGATGCGTATAAATTCTATAGAAAAACAATCCTTTTCCCTGTCTGCCATGGTCAGTGATAATTTTATACCCGGTCAGCAGAAAGCCCTTTCGGCTGTCTATTTTATTACCCGTGACGGGATCAAAGCATCCTACGGCCCTGACGCCGATCAGTCAGTCATCAGCGACCCCTCGTCACAGCAGTGGTTTTATGATGCAATTGATAACCCTGATACCGTACATATGCTCGGTACCGTGCAGCGGTTTTATGCCGAAGGGAAAAGCAAGGCTGTACTGTGTGCCGCCAGGGCTGTCAAAAGCATCGACTCAGCCGGGCCGAAGGCCGTTTTACTTTTCGATTTCAACTACAGTCTGCTTACTGATATTCTGGGCAGCTCTGCCGAATACGGCAGCCCTATTCTGGAAAACAGTTCCCAAAGACTGATCCTCGATTTTGAAGGAAATATCCTCTATAGCAAAGATCGCAGGAAGCTGACCACCAAAGCCGACGAAGCTCTCCGGAGAACTGTGGAAACGATGAATGAAGGCTTTACACGGTACCGTCTGGACGGAGTTGAGTATTATTTGACTTATGTAAAATATCCGGCATTCAACTGGATATTCATTGATCTGAATCCGATGTCAAATGTCGCAGAGCGTTTGTGGCTCCGAAGTACGCCTGTGACAACATGCCTCATAGTTCTGTTATTGGTTATGCTTATCTTCCCGGTTATTTTAATCAGAATGCTCAAGCCGATCAATGACCTGACCTCCGTCATTTCGGACTACGAAAATCAATTTCCGGGAAGCAGTCCTCAGATCCCGCTCATGCAGGTAAAATCATCCCAGTCCTCCTTTAGCAGCACCTCCGATGTAGATTTGCTCATCAACAAAATTTACAGTATCAAGCTCAGTCAAAAGGAGGCGGAACTGAACTCCCTGCAGAATCAGATCAATCCTCATTTTCTTTACAATACGCTGGAGTCAATTCGTGGTGCCGCCCTTTACCATGGCATTCATGATATTGCCGCCATGTCAAAGGCATTGTCCCTGCTCTTTCGTTACAGCATCAGCGAGCGGGTTCTGGTATCCATCAGGGAAGAGCTGCAGCATCTTGAAAACTATATATCCATACAAAATTTTCGATATGAGAACAGATTTGATATGGATTACAGTATCCCGCCGAATCTTCTGAATTATAAAATACTCAAGCTCACTTTGCAGCCCCTTATCGAGAACTCCATAAAGCATGGGCTGGAGATGAAGCTTGGAAAAGGGACAATTAGGATCGAGATGCTGGAGCTGGACAACACTATCAAAATCCAGATTTCCGACGACGGTCTCGGCATTCCGGCAAAGAGGCTTGACGAGTTGAACCGGGCGCTTGCAAGCGATAAATATAAGCTTGATACTGAAACAGACCGGACAAGGACCGGGATTGGCGTTATGAACGTAAGCTCACGAATTAAGCTGTACTTTGGGGAGCAATACGGATTGAGATTCAGGAGCGCCCTTACAGGCACAACTGTTGAAATCACTTTGCCGGCGGTAAGTGATAATTAGGAATAATGTTTAGCGCTTTTAGCAGGAGGATGTCTATATGTTGAAGCTTATCATAGCTGATGATGAAAAATGGGTAAGGACGACAATAAGATCCATCATACCCTTTGAGAAGCTGAATCTTACCCTTTCATGCGAAGCCGCAAATGGGATAGAGGCTCTGGAGCTCTGCCGTCAGCATGTGCCTGACATCATGCTGACCGATATTATGATGCCCGGGCTTAATGGCCTTGAGCTGATACGGGAAGTGAAAAACCTGCTTCCAAAGCTTAGAATCGTAGTAATCAGCGGATATAATGATTTTGAATATGCAAAGACGGCTATGAAATATGGGATCACCGACTATCTGCTCAAACCGGTTGATGAAGAGGAATTAACTCAGGTGCTGGAGAGGATCAGCAGCGAGTTGAGCAAACAAAAGCAGCTGGAAAAGGAAAATGACGCTGAGAAAGAGCGGTATATGACAGCGCTGCCTTTGGTGTGCGAATCATTTTTAAATCAGGTGATCTCCCGTAACAACATGACCTCGGAAAAAATGCGCTCTGAGCTCCAGAATTACGGAATTCATTTTCAGCAGAGCTGCTTCACCGTTTGTGTGACCTCCTCAGACGAAGATCTTAGTTCCGAAGACAGCCATAAAACGATGGATTATTTTAAGGCCCAGGTAAAAAGGTCGATGAAGCGGTATGCCAAAGCTGTAACCTTTTCTTCGAGGCAGGATAAGATTTTACTTGTGTCTATTGTAAGCGATGAAAACGCAAAGGAAGGTATTCAAAAAGCTTTCGACCTGTGCAGCCGTCTGATACAAAAAAAATACGGTGCCACCATATCCTGCGGCGTGAGCGGATCGACACACCAGCTTTGCATGCTGCAGGAGCTCTATCTTAATGCAGCGGAAGCTCTCGGGACCAGATTCTGGACAGGGCCGGGGACACTGGCCTTTTACAGTCCCGGGTGCCTGACGGAGGATATGAAATTAACCTTTTCCGAGGAAATGCTCAACAAAATTACCCTAAATTTTAAAATGTCAAATATACAAACTGCAATATCCTATGTTGACAGCATTTCGGATTCTCTTGAAAACAGCCGCATCAAGCCCGCTCTGATCCAGGAATTTTTCTGGCAGTTTTTGCAGTCCGTAATCATTTTACTGAATATCCAGTTGTCCTTTATAAGGCATGAATCAGTAATAACCGGCATACCGCCCTATGATAGGCTTCAGCAGACCGTTTTCTTTCGAAGCCTGGTTGAATGTGTAAAGGAATTGCTGCAACACTGTTTTGATTTTTATCATGATAAAAACCCACAGGACAATGGCAACCTGATAGAAAATGCAAAAAAAATAATTGAAATTAATTTTGCGGGAGACATCAGCCTTGAACAGGTAGCAAAGCATGTCCACCTGAGCCCGGCCTATCTTAGCGAGCTGTTTAAAAAGGAAACCGGAATGAGCTTTATCGACTATAAGACCATTGTCAGAATAGAATCCGCAAAAAAGCTGCTGCTGACACCGTCCATGAACATCAGCGAGGTCAGCGTCAAGGTTGGCTACACCGATCCCAAATACTTCAGCAAGCTGTTCAAGAAAATTACCGGCAAAACTATATACGAATATAGAAAAGATATGCGACAGTGAGAAGAGGGGGACAGGTTTGAATGAGGATTCATTTTAAGGTATAGAGCTAAATGGCTTGCCGCTTTCAAGCAATGAAAGCGGCAAACCTAATAAGGTACTTACACACTGTGCTATAGTGTCTCGCTATTTCAACAGTGATTCCCCCGTCATTTCCGACGGTTTTTCAAGTCCAAGCAATTCAAGCATAGTTGGTGCAAGGTCGGCAAGCCGCCCTTCTTTGAGTTGCCTGTTCCCGATGCCGATACCGATTAGAGGCACAACATTGGTTGTGTGTGCAGTGAAGGGACCTCCGCTCTCCTCATCGATCATCTGCTCGGCATTACCATGGTCTGCAGTGATCAGAGCCACTCCGTCCTGAGCCTGTATTGCCTTCACGATCCTGCCAACACATTCATCCACAGCTTCCACTGCCGCTTTTGCCGCATCGAAGAAGCCGGTATGTCCGACCATATCACAATTGGCGAAATTCAGCACGATCACGTCGTATACTTTCGAATCAATTCTCTTAAGCACCTCTTCAGTCACTTCGTAGGCACTCATTTCCGGCTTGAGATCATAGGTAGCTACTTTCGGAGAAGGTATCAGAGCGCGATCCTCACCTTCATACATTGCTTCCACCCCGCCGTTGAAAAAGAACGTCACATGGGCATATTTTTCTGTCTCCGCGATTCTCAGCTGTCTTAAACCATGGCGGCTGATATATTCTCCAAATGTGTTTGTCAGGCTCTCAGGCTTGAACGCGACAGATACGTTGGGAAGAGTTTTGTCATACTGCGTCATGCATACATAATGCAGCGGGAAAAAGCCCTTTGGCCTTTCAAATCCTGTAAACTCAGGGTCTACAAAGGTTCTTGTAATTTCCCTCGCCCTGTCCGGCCTGAAATTGAAGAAAATGACTGAGTCGTTAGCGCCGATCGTCGCAACCGGCTTACCGCCTTCCATTATGACCGTTGGTTTGATAAATTCATCAAATTCCTCACGGGCATATGATTTCTCAACTGCCTCTGAACCGCTGGCAGCGCTCAGGCCTTTCCCAAGCACCATTGCCTCATATGCCTGTACCACTCTCTCCCATCGGTTGTCCCTGTCCATGGCGTAGTATCTGCCCATTACACTGGCAATCCTGCCTACACCTGTTTGCTCAAGCCTTGCTTCCAGTTCCTTCACAAAGCCCAGTCCGCTGTCAGGCGGCACGTCTCTTCCGTCAAAAAAGCAATGTACATAAACATCCTTCAGACCCTTTTTCTTGGCCAGATCAATCAGTGCATAAAGGTGTGTATTGTGGCTGTGTACACCGCCGTCCGAAAGCAGTCCGTAAAGATGCAGCCCGGATTGATTGGCTTTGCAGTTCTCTACGGCATCAAGGAATTCCTTCTTCTCAAAGAAGTCTCCGTCCTCAATGGATTTGGTTATCCTGGTTAACTCCTGGTATACGATCCTTCCGGCGCCGATATTAGTATGCCCGACCTCTGAATTGCCCATCTGCCCCTTGGGCAAGCCGACATCCATACCGCTTGTATGAATGACCGTATTCGGGTACTTCTGAAAAAAGCTGTCCAGGTTCGGCTTGTTTGCAGCCTGTATTGCATTTCCCTCGGAACGGGTATTAATACCGAATCCGTCAAGTATAATCAATGCTGTAAGCTTGTTCTTCATTCTATCACTCCTTATCTGATACAATACTTGTTTCATCTTATCAAAAAAGGCTGCCTGTCCGGACAGCCTTCTTTAGTCATTAATGGTTCCCCCGTTATAACACCTCGGTTCAAAATGAAATTTTTCGTTTGCAGAAAAATTTCTTCAGCGGTGTTTCAACAAGGCTGGGATATCTGCTATGCCTCGTTGTACTTTGCAATCTTCTCGAAATCATCCAGTTTCAGGCTGGCGCCCCCAACCAATCCGCCGTCGATATCCGACATGCTGAAGAGCTGGTTCGCATTTGCAGCTGTAACACTTCCGCCATACTGGATTCTTACTGCATCCGAGACCTCTTCACCATACAGAGCCTTGACGGTCTCCCTGATGATGATGCATACTTCGTTAGCCTGCTCGTTTGTAGCGGTCTTACCGGTTCCAATTGCCCAGATCGGCTCATATGCAATAACAAGGTTCCTAACCTGTTCCGCGGTGAGACCGAGAAGAGCAATCTTGATCTGATATCTGATCAGGTCGGCGGTAACGCCCTGCTCTCTTTGTGTCAGAGACTCCCCAACGCAAACAATCGGCTTCAGACCAACCTTCAATGCCGCATGAACCTTTTTATTTACTGTCTCGTCGGTTTCAGCAAAGTACTGCCTTCTCTCGGAATGACCGATAATCACATAGTCCACTCCCAGATCCTTCAGCATCTGACCCGAAATCTCGCCTGTGAACGCACCTTTCTCTTCCCAGTGCATGTTCTGCGCAGCGACCTTGATATTCGAACCGGCAGCAGCTTTGATCACATCCGGCAGGCATATAAACGGTACGCCGACAACTACTTCTGCCTCAGCGCTCTCAACCCTCGGTTTGAGCGCCGTTACGAATTCAACCGCTTCTTTCGCAGTCTTATTCATCTTCCAGTTGCCGGCTGCTATTTTTTTTCTGGGGTTTTTATCGAGCAACACCGCTATTCCGGGAAGGACCTTTCCTTCGAGGAATTCAAGAGACGCGCCTCCTCCTGTTGAAATGTGCGTGATCTTATCCGCAAAGCCAAGCTGCTCAATGGCCGCAGCAGAATCACCGCCGCCGACTATGGATATAGCCCCGGATTCTGCTACTGCTCTGGCAACTTCCCGTGTTCCGTATGCAAAATTTTCGAATTCAAATACGCCCATAGGCCCATTCCATACTATAGTCTTCGCTTTTTTAATCTCCCCGGAGAATTTTTCCACTGTCAGGGAGCCGATGTCCATTCCCATCCAACCGTCCGGCATATCATCGGAAGGAACATACTTATGCTCCGTATCGTTCTTAAATTCCTTGCCCACAATACTTCCAATCGGCAGCAACATGCGTACACCTTTGCTTTCAGCCTTTGCAAGCAGGCTCTTTGCCAGATCAATTTTGTCCTCTTCACATATCGAATTACCGATCTTGTAGCCTTTGGCCTTCAAAAAAGTATAAGCCATACCGCCGCCAATGATCAGTGTGTCAACTTTCTCAAGAAGATTTTCTATAACTTCGATCTTATCCGAAACTTTCTTTCCGCCAAGTATCGCAACAAAAGGTCTTGCCGGATGTGAAAGCGCCTTGCCCATGATGTCAATTTCCTTCTTGATCAGATAACCGCAGACAGCCGGAAGATAATCCGCAAGGCCCGCAGTGGATGCGTGCGCTCTGTGTGCCGTTCCGAATGCATCATTAACGTAGATCTCCGCAAGTGTTGATAACTCTTTTGCGAATGCCGGATCGTTCTTTTCCTCTTCCTTGTGGAATCTGACATTCTCAAGCATCAGGATTTCGCCATCCTTCAGTGAGGCAGCTTTTGCCTTGGCATCCGGGCCAATAACGTCTGCGGCCATGATAACAGGTTTTCCAATTAATTCACTGAGCCTGACAGCTGTCGGCTTCATGCTGAATTTAGCTTCCGGGCCGTTTTTAGGCCTGCCCAGATGGGACACCAGTATCGTTTTTGCTCCGTTATCAACAAGATACTTTATTGTCGGAAGCGCTCCTGCAATTCTCTTGTCATCGGTAATATTGCCGTTCTCGTCCTGAGGAACATTAAAATCCACTCTCACGATCACTTTCTTGCCTTTTACATCGATATCTTCGATGGTCTTTTTATTATACAATGCCATATCATTCATCCTTTCAAAAAAGATCCACCCTATAACCACTCACTTAAGGTAATGGCAAGAGTGGACCTTAAAATAGTCCCTTACAGAAGTCTTTTCAGATCATCAGTTATTTTGCGTCAACCCCAGCCATGTAAGCGATGAGGTCAACGACCTTGTTCGAATAACCCCATTCATTGTCGTACCAGGCAACCAGCTTGACAAAGTTGCCATTGAGGGCTATACCGGCGTCAGCATCAAAGATTGAAGTGCGAGCGTCATGGATAAAGTCAGAAGAAACAACAGCGTCTTCCGTGTATCCAAGGATTCCCTTCATTTCGTTCTCGGAAGCCTTCTTTACAGCCGCTTTGATTTCATCATAGGTAGCAGATTTTTCAAGACGGCAGGTAAGGTCAACGACTGATACGTCAGCGGTCGGAACCCTGATGGACATACCGGTCAGCTTGCCGTTTAATTCGGGAATAACCTTTCCAACAGCCTTTGCTGCGCCTGTGGAGGAAGGAATCATATTCTGTGCCGCTGCGCGTCCGCCTCTCCAGTCCTTCTTGGAAGGTCCGTCAACAGTCTTCTGAGTAGCCGTATAGGAATGAACAGTCGTCATAAGTCCTTCAACAAGCCCGAAGTTGTCGTTGATAACCTTTGCAAGAGGTGCAAGGCAGTTTGTAGTGCAGGATGCATTTGATACAACGTTCATATCCTTCTTGTAAGAAGTATTGTTTACGCCCATAACAAACATCGGAGCGTCTTTTGAAGGAGCACTGATAATGACCTTCTTTGCGCCGCCCTTGAAATGCGCGGAAGCCTTTTCAATCTCTGTGAATACACCGGTAGATTCTACTATGTACTCAGCTCCGCAATCCTTCCATGGAATCTCTTCAGGTTTCATAGCCGCATAAACAGCTACTTTCTCACCATTGACAACAAGCATTCCGTTCTCAATAGCAATGGTGCCCTTGAACTGTCCATGAACAGTGTCATACCTTAACATGTAAGCCATGTAATCAAGATCGATAAAAGGGTCGTTTATACCCACAACATCAACCTCGGGATTCTCAATCGCTGCTCTGAATACAAGACGTCCGATCCTGCCAAACCCATTAATACCAACTTTAATTGCCATTTTTCAAAACCCTCCTATATGAAATATGTTTCTGACTCTTTCTGCCATTACTAAAATCAACAATAATTTTACATTATTTCATCGTTCTTTTCAATACTAAACCTCAAAATAATTAAATTTTTAACAAAGTCTGAACACTCATCAAACTATATATTTTCCGACTGACCGAAAATTATACCGGCGGTTTGTAACGCTACTATTGGACATACACCGTATACTTATCAATCAGCCTGACAGGATTATACGATAGTTTTGCCTTCCTTATACCCTCTTCTCCAAGATCCTGCTCTCTGTTGATGTATGTCGTCCCGCTCCACTCTCTCAGGGCAAATTGCTGATTGATCAGCGTGTAAAGTCCATCAATGGTATGCTTTGCCTTTTCGATATGTATTACAGCAGTATCGCCGGTTAGCATTTCGCCTACGGTAAACGCCTCGAACTTCCCGTCCGTTTTAATCAAGGCGCCCTTGCAGCCAAGCGTCTTATAGTTCCTCAGAAGCTCCATGTTGGCAAAACGTTCGCAGTAGTCACCATCCTGACAGTCGCATTTCTTCTCAGCACACCATTCCTCCATAATCCTGTTGCATTCGTCCAGCAGCGAACATTCCAACGGAACGTATTCGTAAGTGTGCAGTCTGTTGAATTTGTTAATGTGATTACGTTTGCCGTCATACTTCTTACCCCTCAGACTAATAAGATCTTCGGTATTGTAAATATAATCGCTGTTGTCCCTGTCATGCACGAAACAATTCTCCTGAACGCCCACACCCGAGAAAAACTTCAATTCATCCTGGGTAATCCTCTTGAATACGGGTTTGCGGCCGTTTTCAATAAAATACTTCTTCAATTCCGAAAAGGCTACTGCAAATCTTTCCTCATTGACGTCGCCGATGGGCATCATCGCAAAGGCATCCCCTTTGCATGGAAATGATATTACGCACAATAGATCCGCAATAACCGCATATCTGAATTTGTAAAAATAACGCCACGCAAAAAAGTTCGTGAAAGTCAGCTCGGATATCTGTATATTATGTTTCTTAATATAGTAATCAAATTCTGTTTTACTGTTTAGCGTGATTTCTGAAAAAACCATTGAACAATCTCCTATGTCCATTTAAATAAACTCGCTGCCTGTACGGTTCAACTAATTTATAATCTTTTAAAAAATTTGGCCATCAACTGAGCTTTTGCCTCCATACTGGCTACAGCCTCCATCTGAGGGTTAGTCTCCAAAGCCGACGCCTACGCTCTTGGCGATCCGAACCAGCTCGCCTTTGGGATCCACCAGTTTGAGCTTGCCAACGGCTTCCTCAAGGGATACTGCAGTTATCTCATCCCCCGAGAGTGCAACCATGCAGCCGTATTTACCCTCCTCCGCCAGTTCAACGGCTTTTACTCCGTATCTCGTTGAAAGCAGTCTGTCAAATGGATTCGGTCTGCCGCCCCGCTGCAGATGACCCAGTACGGTTACCCTGGTTTCAATACCCGTCAGCTTCTCGATCTGTGCGGCAACCTTGTTTCCAATACCTCCAAGCCTGACCGGATCCGGACTGGATTCATCGATCTTGCTGACGACCATTTGACCTTCCAGCTCTTTAGCTCCCTCCGCCACTACGACGATACTGAAATGCTTTCCTTCTATCTTTCTCTGAAGAATGCTTTCGGTTACCTTTTTAATATCAAAATCAATCTCCGGTATCAATATAACATCAGCACCGCCTGAAATGCCGGAAGTCAGCGCTATCCAGCCTGCGTACCTGCCCATGACCTCAAGGATCATGACCCTGTGGTGGGATTCCGCTGTGGAATGCAGCTTGTCGATGGCTTCCGTAGCCGTGTCGACCGCAGTCATAAAACCAAAGGTCGTATCAGTAGCCGACAGGTCGTTGTCAATAGTCTTTGGAACGCCGATCACATTGAGCCCTTTTCTTGAAAAGTCCCTTGCGCTTGTGAGTGTACCGTCCCCCCCGATCAATATCATACAGTCGATACCGTGTGCATGGACATTCTCCATGACCTTGTCAGACATATCCACATAGTTGACCTTTCCGTTGCTCTCAACCTTGAACTTGAAAGGATTATCCCTGTTGGAGCTGCCAAGTATTGTGCCTCCCTTATCCAGTATCCCCGAAACGTCCCCGGATTTGAAATGCACATAATCATTGAGCACCAAACCCCTGTATCCATCCTTGAAGCCGATGACCTCATAGCCATATTTGACCATCGCCGTTTTAACAACCGCCCTGAGCACCGCATTCAGTCCCGGGCAATCCCCGCCCCCAGTCATTACCCCAATCCTTTTAACCATATCAAACCTCCTCGTTAACTTCCGAACCCATTTTACCTTTTAAGCTCATATTACTAAAGCCTTGCTGCCTTAAAACCTCATAGAGAATTATCGCAACAGAATTTGACAGATTCAGCGAGCGTATTCCCTCCCTCATGGGAATACGGATACACGACTCCCTGTTGGCCTCCAGCAGTTCTTCCGGCAACCCGGCAGTCTCCTTGCCAAAAACCAGAAAGCAATCCTTGGGATAAACAATGTCCGTGTAGGTCTTTCCTGCTTTTGTTGAGGCATAAAAAAAAGAGTGCCCTCCGTATTTTTCCTTCAGTTCGGTAAAGCTGTCACTGCAGCTGACAAGCACTTCACTCCAGTAATCCAGGCCTGCTCTTTTCAGATACCTGTCCTCAATGGAAAACCCAAGCGGTCTGATCAGGTGCAACCCGGCTCCCGAAGCTGCGCAGGTGCGGGCAATATTGCCTGTATTCTGTGGTATTTCGGGCTCTACAAGTACAATATGTATGGACAATGCCACCCGCCTCCGAATAAATTTTTTCACACCTATTTATAATACCACAAATAAATAGGTTTTAATTAACAATTTTATTTATTGTTCAGGCTTTCTTTTCTTAAGTTTTTCCTCATAAGGCTGAAATTTGTGATTCACTAATTCTTATGTGAGTCTTTTCTCCTTCCGGAGTTATGATGTTGTTTTAATGTAGTCCTTAACACACCAATACTTTTTTCCCTTAACAATTGTAAGCATGTTATAAGTGGGTTCCTGTTCTCCCGCTGAAGTAGTCCAGTAGAATTTGAGTTTAACTAAATAGGTACTTTCATCAATCTTTTCATTTTCCACTATTTCATATTTATATGTCCAGGGGCTTGATCCACCAATAATCCAAAAATTTTCTTCCGCCTTCCCCCATTTTTCAATAATCTTTTGTTTTAGTTCATCACATGCAACCGCATATTGATAAACACCATTTCTTTTACTCTCACCTTTTGCCCATAATTCAACTGCTTCAGAAGGATTTGTGGCTCCAAATTCATCCAGTACCTGTTTGAACAAATAAACCTGTGCTTTTATTTGTTGGAATTTAACTAGGTTTATTTCAGCGTCAGTGTTTCCCGCAAATATATTACAGGTGAATATGATAAGCATAAGAATTGTCGAAATAACCATTTTCTTCAAATTTAAAACCATCCTTTTGTATTCTATCATAAAGACATTATGAAATATAATTAATAGGGTATACAAAAACAAATAATTTATTATCGAAAAATTTGGTTATCTTATGTGCCAAGTTGTTCTTTTTTCGTTATTTCACGAGCATATCGCTCTTAATCTTCTCTGATAACTCAGGGCCCTTAAGAACCTCCACAAGCTTTAACGCAAACTGTATTGAAACACCCGGGCCACGGGCAGTTACGACCTTTCCATCATGTATGACAGAATCATATTTGACTTCCGCTCCCTGCAAACTATCCTCAAAACCAGGGTAACATACAGCAGCTTTTCCCCTGAGAATTCCCAGTTTGCCAAGAATCGACGGGGCAGCACAAATAGCACACACCCATTTGTCATTCTTTACATGCTGAGATATAGTTTGCATGAGTCTCTGATGAGATGCCAGATTTGTTGTTCCCGGCATCCCACCGGGAAGTATAAGCATGTCTATATCTGCAAAGTCAATTTCTTCATATAATGCATCCGCTATAACTGTAATCATGTGTGCCCCTGCCACGGCTAATTCACCTGAAACAGACACTGCTTTTATGTCTGCTTTTGCACGCCGCAAAACATCTATTACTGTTATTGCTTCTATTTCTTCAAAACCTTCTGCCAGGAAAACAATAGCCTTCATCGAAATCATCCTTCCTTTTTAAGCATAATGTATATGATTAATTATATTGTCAATTATAACCCCATACATATCAAATGTTGTAATTCCTATTTTGTCATTTCTATACCCACAATACCCACAATCGTTTAAAATCAAATCTTTACTGGGCATTATTATTTAGCTCGAATCCAATCTTCCTTTATCAATCCATAAAGCACTTCATCACAAATACCTGTATTATTTATATCACTTTGCCTGCGTGTGCCTTCTTTTACAAGACCGCATTTTTGCATCACCTTACCGGATGCGGGATTATTTAAATCGTGCCTTGCTTCCACACGGTTAACTTCCACTTCTTCAAAAAAGAATTTCAGCAACGCCCCCAATGCTTCTGCAGTAATGCCCTCACCCCAAAATTTCTTTCCGATGCAATATCCAATCTCAACGGCATTTATCTTTTCTTTTATATTTACAGCACTGATGCTCCCTATTGCCTCACTAATGCTTTTTAGCTCAATACACCACTGATAATAACTTGGGGATTTATATTCCTTTTCCCACATACCGATAACATGTTTTGAAACATCAATATTTTTATGTGTAGGCCAGGTAAGATATTTCGTTACATCGTCATCCCCAGCCCAGTTTTTATACATATTTTCTGCATCAACCATTTTAAATCTACGAAGTATTAATCGTTCGATTTCTATTTTCTTAGTCCCCAAATGGTTCATACAAGTCGCCCTCGATTCATCTAAATTGTTCTCCTGCCTGTTTTTAAGGAGGTTTGTTCATATATTAGCATTCGATAGTCCTTTTAATACAATTATACTCATCTGTGAACTGGTTCACAAGAAAGAACTGCCAAACCAACACGGTAAACGCATGAATTTTATCCTTTACCAAAAATCCTCATGGAGTTCTAGAAACAAGCCTTTTAATCATGCAAATATTAGATAGGATTATGTTATGTGCTCCATGAAAGTCTATGATAGGGTGTATGACGCTTTTTCAGGGTATATCTAAAGGTTATGTTTTCCTGCGAAAAACATTTTAGCATTTTTACTTTGAGCAAGTTAGCTGTGGGCCAAGCAAAATTTTCGGTTGTGTTCTGATTTAGTCTGTCGGCTGAACATAATTTTCGGTTGTGTTTAATTTTAAGTTATCAGCTGAGCAAAATTTTCAGTTGTGTTAAGAATTTATGTATAATTTTCACATAATATTAAACACAATCGCAATTTTTACTCATTTTTTACTGCATGGCATGCAAAAATTTAACACCTTCGCATTTTTTGCACATTTTTCTTACAATCTCGCTAAATACCAGTATCCAGACATGGTTGTTACCGGACTAAGTCATTTAAATCGGATTCCCAGGTCAAACCGCATCAAAATAATCACACAATTTT
The DNA here is from genome assembly GCA_023435745.1 of Bacillota bacterium. GTDB lineage: Bacteria > Bacillota > Clostridia > Acetivibrionales > DTU013 > JAEYRF01. The sequence goes on from JAEZMD010000004.1 coordinate 44,669, forward strand.
ACATTTTCATTTAGAAATCAATCTAGAATTTTCTAGAATTTTATTCAAAATGCATCGTCTCCACCGTTATTGACATGTCCCAAAAGCATTGGTATAATTGTACCATATCTGGAATCATTTTGACTATTAATGGAATTTATCGGTCTGTTGAATGGGCATTTCATCCGTCATGGGTGAGTGCCCATTGTTATCAGGCATAAGCTCCCATTTATAGTATTAGTTGTATTCCGATGGTTATAATGTATTATAAACATACTGAATGACAATTTAAAACGTATTGGAGGTTCAAAATGAGTACATCAAGCTATAACCCTTATGAAACCGCTCAGGCCCAATTCGACAAGGTCGCGTCGCTGCTTGATCTGGACGAGGCAACCTGTCAATTGCTGCGCCAGCCTATGAGAGAATATCACTTATCCATACCGGTGCGCATGGATGACGGAAGCGTCAAGGTATTTAATGGTTACCGCATACAGCACAACGATGCCAGAGGTCCGGCTAAAGGAGGTATCCGCTTTCATCCAATGGAGACAGTCGATACCATTCGGGCCCTGTCAATGTGGATGACCTGGAAATGTTCTGTTGTGGATATCCCTCTGGGCGGTGCAAAGGGAGGCATTATCTGCGACCCGCACAATATGACAGAGCGCGAGCAGGAAGCGCTTTGCCGCGGATGGATACGGCAGCTTTCCCGCGACATTGGCCCTAACAGCGATGTTCCGGCCCCGGATGTCATGACGAGCGGAAAGCATATGCTATGGATGCTCGATGAATTTGAAACCATTCATGGCGGCAGATATCCCGGCTTTATCACCGGAAAACCTGTTGGAATGGGAGGCTCTCTGGGAAGAACGGAAGCAACGGGTTTTGGTGTCATCTATGTATTGCGTGAAGCACTCAAAAAGCTTGGGATCGATCTGGCAAATACCAGCGCAAGCTTCCAGGGCTTTGGCAATGTCGCGCAGTACGCTGTCAGACTTTATCTGCAGCTGGGCGGAAAAGCAGTCGCCATCTCCTGTTGGGACAACGCCGAAAAGAAATCCTATACCTTCCGCAAGACCGATGGGATGGATATAAATGCGCTGACCTCCATCACAGATAGATTTGGAAGCATTAATAAAGAAAAAGCAAAGGAAATGGGTTATGAAATTCTCCCGGGAGACGCTTGGATTGAGCAAGACGTAGATATTCTGATTCCCGCTGCGCTCGAAAACCAGATAACCTCTGAAAATGTAAGCAAAATCAGTAAAAATGTGAAGGTAATCATCGAGGCTGCCAACGGTCCTACGACAACCGATGCCGACAAGGTGATCAATGAGCGCGGTATATTCCTTGTTCCCGACTTCCTGGCAAACGCAGGCGGTGTGACCTGCAGCTATTTTGAACAGGTACAGTGCAATATGAATTATTACTGGGAAAAGGATGAAGTCCTGGAAAAGCTGGACACGAAGATGACTTCCGCTTTCAAAGCGGTATATGAAACCGCGCAGAGCAAAAAGCTGACCATGCGCGACGCCGCGTATGTCATCGCCATCAGCCGTGTGGCAACAGCAGTAAAAAGTCGCGGATGGGTTTAAACCCGGCCGGTTCATGAAACAATATATTAAAAGGGGACGTTTCTCTTCGATAAAAGGAATACCTCCTTGTTGAGAATCGTCCCCTTACTTTTACGAAACGGGGGCTTCCAAACATGGACGACAAAACAGGAGCAGAAGATCATCTGCTTGATATTTTGAAGGAGCGGGAAAAAGAACTGAACTGTCTGTATCAGGTCGACGACGTTCTGGCAAATCGTCAATTGACCATACCGGAGATGTTTGAGCGCATCCTGAAAATTTTGCCTTCAGGCTGGAGGTTCCCCGAATTCTGTCAGGTAAAGATTGTATATAACAATCGCAGCTACCAGTCTTCAAGCTTTATCTCCTCTCCGCTTTCGGATGAGTGCGACATAAAAGCAGACGGAAAAACTATTGGCAGCATTGAGGTCGTTTATACCAGCAGCGTCCCTGAAACGGATGAGGGATTTTTCCTTGAAAAGGAGCATGTCCTCATAAGGGCTGTCGCCGACCGGATCGGACAAATGATTACCTATCGCCAGATGAAGTCGTTCATGAACGAATGGTCTGGCATGCGGAATGCGCAGAATGCCAATGGAAACGGGAAAGGCAGCTGGGCGGTGATACTGGATTTCATCCGACATTCAGACCATTCGCTGCTGACACATATCTGCAGAAAATTAACAAATCACCTCCTGATTAATGGTATCAGTGAAGCCGTAGATGTATTCACAAGTTCACTCGAGAAAAATCTCGAAAATTCCGGGTATGCAAACTTTCCGATCACCAAAGAACCGGCGCAGGATATCATGACTGCCAGCGACAGACTGTTTTCAATTGCGGAAAAGAACCTCGGAGCCGAGGAAACCACTGCGCTGATAAAAAGATGGATTCAGGAAGAGAAAACACATTCGCTGATCAAAGCCATCGGCAGCATCTCACCTTCCCTTCGCAGCATCATTGAAGAGATAAGAAAGCTGCAGGCCGTTATCAAGGACGGCGATCTGAATTATTCGCCCAAGGAAAGATGGCTAAACGTAGGCCTGATCAGCTGTTTTTTGTCTGACAGATCAGATTTTCTCAGCATCGCAAAGCAATTTATCAGCTTCAAGGACTTTTTCGAGATCATCCATAGGATCATTTTCCCTGTAAACAGCCAGGGCAGACTGGGCGGGAAAAGCACCGGTCTGTTTCTTGCCCGTAAAATACTGGAATCAGAATGCAATACCTCCGCTCACCTGTGTTCCGTTAAATTTCCAAAGACATGGTATATCACAACGGACGCTATATCAGAATTCCTGCAGTACAACAATCTGGAAGAACTGAATGAACAAAAATATAAGGACCTTCAGGAAATACGCTTGGAATACCCAAACATCATTCAGCTCATCAAAAACTCAGAGCTGCCTCCGGAAATTGTCAGAAGCCTGTCAGTGGCATTGGATGACTTCGGCGACGTACCTTTGATCGTCCGAAGTTCAAGCACACTGGAGGATCAGGCCGGGTCTGCATTCTCCGGAAAATACAAGAGCCTGTTCCTTGCAAATCAGGGCCCCAAGAGGGTACGCCTGGAGGCATTGATCGACGCTGTACTGGAGGTATACGCCTCCGTCTTCAGTCCTGACCCAATCCAATACCGCGCGGAGAGAGGCCTTCTGGATATTCATGAAGAGATGGGAATCCTGCTTCAGGAGGTTGTTGGCAGCAGAGTTGGAAGATACTTTTTCCCTCTGTTCTCAGGTGTCGCCTTCAGTAATAATGAATTTCGCTGGTCTCCAAGATTGGATCGTGAGGATGGTCTGGTCAGGATCGTTCCGGGGCTGGGGACCCGGGCGGTGGATCGCCTCAGCGATGATTTCCCGGTCCTTGTTTCACCGGGACAGCCGGGCATCAGAGTTAATGTCGTACCGGAGGAGATTAAAAAATATTCCCCGAAGAAAATGGACGTCATTGATCTTGAAGAAGGTGTGTTCCGCACGGTAGAGATTGAAACACTGCTCAATGAATATGGCGATCAGATAGAACATATCGAGAAAATTGTTTCCGTAATGGATTTTGATCATATCAAAAGGTCAAACAGGTTTGAACTGGATTTCAAGAAGGATGACCTTGTCGTCACCTTTGACGGCATTTTCACGGGAACTAAATTCATACGGCAGATTGGAATGATCATGAACCTGCTTAGGGATAAAATGGGGCAGCCCGTCGACGTGGAATTTGCTTCCAGCGGGGCCGACCTGTACCTGCTTCAATGCAGACCACAGAGCTACAACCGGGACAGCGTTCCGGCTTCCATACCACGTGATATACCTGAAAGAGATATCCTTTTTACCGCAAACAAATACATCTCAAACGGATTGATCCGGAATATATCCCACATCGTCTATATTGACGCAGACGGGTACAATACGCTCGGCAGTATTGAAGATATGAGGCGTGTTGGGCAGATTACCGGCATGCTCAACGCTATTCTGCCTAAACGCCGGTTTATCCTGATGGGACCGGGACGCTGGGGCAGCAGGGGCGATATCAAGCTGGGTGTTCCGGTGACTTATTCAGATATTTGCAACAGCGCCGCTTTGATCGAAATGGCTGTAAAGAAGGGCGGCTATATGCCCGAATTATCCTTCGGAACACATTTCTTTCAGGACCTGGTGGAGGCAAATATCCGTGTACTGCCGCTTTATCCCGAGGAAGAAGGTATTCTTTTCAACGACAGATTCTTATCCGGATCCCCAAATAGTCTTGCTGAAATTTTCCCTGATTTTCAACGTTTTGAGGACGTCATCAAAGTAATCAGCGTGCCTGCCTGCGCAGACGGAAAAATGCTGAATATCGCCATGAATGCTGATCTGGGAGAAGCACTTGGGTATTTATCCGCTCATGCGGTAGAACTCCCAAAGGAAACTAAAAAGCTCCGGTATGACGATTATTATAGTGACGGCAATTCCTGGCGCTGGCGCTTCCATATGGCAGAGCAGCTTGCGTCGGAGCTGGATCCCGACCTTTACGGCATAAAAGCGCTCTATCTTTTTGGAAGCACCAACAGCGGCACCGCAGGACCTGGAAGCGATATCGATCTGTTGATACATTTTCTGGGCACCGAAAAACAGAAAGCCGATCTGCAGCTGCTGCTCAATGGCTGGAGTTCCTGCCTTGCTGAAATGAATTATCTGAAAACAGGCTATAAAATGGACGGGATGCTTGATGTACATTTCATTAGTGACGAAGACATCCGAATGAAAACGTCGTTTGCAATAAAAATTGATAACATCACAGAGCCGGCGCACCTGCTGACATTGAAGCATCAGAAAAGCCTGTAAGCCTGGCAAAGGTATTACCGATGTATTTTCAAATTATCGAAAGAAGAATTATAGAAATGGCTTGATAATATCAGGCAATAATAATACCTCTGCGGCAATATATGAATATAGTTCACTTAAACCTTTCAAATTCTGCATAATTGATATAAATCACTCTCTTTCCGGCATTTATATTATCAATGATTCTGCTATAATTTAATCATTGTAATTATATTACATAATTTTTTCAGGAGAGTGATTATGAGTGGACACAATTGAAACTGCAGACCCTTTACCCCCTGCCAAAGGCATACATTGCCCCGTTATTGGATTAACCTACAATCTAAAAAAGGGTGTTATTTCCGACTTGGAGGACATAGAGGCAGAGTATGACAGTATTGATACAGTATTGGCCATAAGGGAAGCGCTGGAAGCACTGGGGTGCAAGGTAGAGCTCCTTGAAGCCGATGCAGGTCTTTTAAAAAGACTGGCTGAAACAAAATTGGATTTGGTTTTCAACATTGCCGAAGGCAACTATGGCAGAGGAAGAGAAGCACAGGTTCCCGCCATTCTGAATTTTCTGAAAATCCCCTTCGTGGGTTCCGATGAGACAACCTTATGTATAGCACTTGATAAGGCTCTTACAAAAAGAATTCTTTCCACCTACAAAATAAAAACTCCAGGCTACAGACTTTTTTCCTGCTCCGGTTCAATATCGCTGAAGGGGCTTGAGTTCCCTCTCATTGTAAAACCCAATGCCGAAGGTTCCAGTAAAGGTATCTCTGATGTTGCAGTTGTGGAAAATTCCGGTGAACTTAAGCAGCTTCTTGACAAGAATGTCAAAGCATATAAACAGGCAATGCTGGTGGAGGAATATATACCGGGAAGGGAATTCACTGTAGCCCTGGCGGGTAATGATGAAGAAACCGTTGTCTATCCCCCCATGGAGATAAAATATGTCAAAAGCTTCAAACACAACATTTATAGCTTCGATGTAAAGAAAAACTATAAGGAATACATAGAATACAAATGCCCTTCAGACCTCAACCCCGAAATAGCAAAAAAGATGACAGCTGCAGCAAAAAAGATATACCAGGTACTTGAGTGCAAGGACTTTGCAAGAATAGATTTTCGCCTCACTGAAAGAGGAGAGATATATTTCATTGAAATCAATCCCCTCCCCGGTCTGGCTCCTGGCTACAGCGACTACCCAATGATAACGGAATTCATGGGTGTTGATTACAGGAGCACTATAAAAAACATTTTGAACAGCGCTATGAAAAGATACGACATGAAGCCGGTTATGGAGGTTGGGGGCGATGAGTGTGAAGGAGCATAATGAAATTGGGCTTTGGCCGGACGTAAGCCAGGATGACTGGAGCAACTGGAAGTGGCAGCTTAAAAACCGAATAACAACTGTTGAACAGCTGAACAAAATATTAAGGCTTTCAGAAAATGAAAAAGAGAAAATAAGCCTTTGCCTTGAGAAATTCAGGATGGCAATAACTCCCTACTACAGCTCTCTATTCGACCCGGATGATCCAAACTGCCCCATAAGGCTGCAGTCGGTGCCAACCTTCAATGAGCTGAATATTCTACCCTGTGAGCTGAACGACCCCCTGGGAGAGGAACATGATTCCCCGGTTGAGGGTATAGTTCACAGATATCCGGATAGAGTGCTGTTCCTGCTTACCCGCAAATGCGCCATGTATTGCAGGCACTGCACGAGACGGCGTATGGTGGGGGAGGAAGACTTCTCGATAAGCCGCGAAACCATGGATAAGGCGATAGAGTATATTAAAAGTAATACTGCTATCAGAGATGTGCTTTTATCGGGAGGCGACCCCTTTATCCTCAGTGACAGCTTTCTTGAGAATGTAGTCAGTCGTCTGAGAGAGATCCCTCATGTTGAAGTTATCCGTATCGGTACCAGGACGCCTGCGGTTCTGCCTATGAGAATCACCGGTGATCTTCTTTCCATGCTGAAAAAATACCAGCCAATATGGATAAATACTCATTTCAACCATCCGAAGGAAATTACAGCCATGGCAATTGAGGCCTGTGCGAAAATTATCGATGCCGGTATTCCTTTAGGCAACCAGAGCGTTTTACTGCGAGGTATTAATGACAGCGCCGACATCTTAAAGGAGCTTTTACTCAAGCTGGTGAAAAACAGAATACGGCCATATTACCTGTATCAGTGCGATGTTGCCCTTGGTATCAGCCATTTCAGAACCCCGGTTCAAAAAGGCATAGAGATTATGAAAAACCTCAGGGGATTCATTTCCGGCTATGCCGTACCAACCTATGTAATAGACGCGCCGGGTGGAGGAGGCAAAATACCAGTAAATCCGGAATACCTGATTTCCGTAGATAAGGACTGTGTTTATATGAAAAACTACAAGGGCAAGCCATATTCCTATCCTAACGTTGAATAGAAAGCAGAAAGGTTTTCAGGCTTCGCTGGAAATATCAAGCTCTATCTTGTCGTTATTATCCAGCTGCAGAGGGATACAAATGGTTTTCATCTTGCTGGGAGTGATCTGCATGTTTTCACCCATCAGCAGCGACGGCGGCGTAATATCGATGTTAAGGCCCCTGTTGTAGAGGATCGTGGCAGCATTGCCCATTATCATATTAGCCAGTTCGGAAATTGCGCTTTTTGATAGCTCGTCGAATTCTGTGACCTCCATCCCCATCATCATGCTGGAAGCAATTTTCATTCCCAGCTCGCGAGTCATGGAAAATATAGCTTGTCCGCGGATCTTGCCGGTCAGACCTACCATAATAATTATATCTTCACTTCTGTATGGAGCAGTCTTCAAATATACTTTACCAAGTTTTGCATCCAGCGATGCGATCTGTTTTATAACAGTCTGGCTGGCTTCAATAAATGGATTGATATATTCAATATTCATAAAAAATAACCCACCTCTACTCGAAAGCTGTCATTCACTTTCTGTTTGTTAATATCTATTCTATATTAATAGTTAAAATCCTTTTTTTCAATAGAAATTGTATTTTTTATGAATCGGCGAAGCCATCTTTTACCTTTCCGTCCAGCTCTTGAATCATTTTTAATAGCTTTTGTAGTTATGCGCGCATTCCAACCCAACGATGAATATGTCCCCTCTCGGCCGTCACGCTTTTGCCTTGGGTTTGAAGGCAACAGCAACCAGATAGCCAAAAAAGATGGCCGCGGCCACACCAGCTGCAGTTGCTCTTATCCCTCCGGTAAATATGCCTAGAAGTCCGTGCTTATCAATTTCACTCATGGTTCCTTTGGCCAGACTGTATCCAAAGCCCGTCAAAGGAACTGTGGCTCCAGCGCCGCCAACGTCAGCGATTTTTTGATAAATACCAAGGCCTGTCAGAAAAACACCTATTGTGACAAACAGCACCAATATCCTTGCTGAAGTGAGCTTCGTCTTGTCTATCAGGATCTGCCCTATGGCACAGATCAATCCGCCGATCAAAAATGCATTAATGTATGGTGTTATCGCTTTCATCCTATTACCTCCCTGCTATATTTTCAATTGCTACCGCATGAGCCACACATGGTATGCTCTCTCCCTGCTGAACGCTTGTTGGGCTCAATAGTGCGCCGGTGGGAACAAATAGTATTTTATTCAGTTTTCCATTTTTGAGCCCGTCATATAAATATCCGGCTAACACAGTAGCTGAACAGCCACACCCGCTTGCGCCGGCATGTACGTCTTGACTTTTGTCGAATATCAAAAGGCCACAGTCATTGAGAATACCTCCTATACGGATTCCATTGGAGGATAGGAGATCATCCAGTATTTCACTTCCTATGGAACCCAGATCACCTGTAACCACCATATCGTAATAGTCCTGAGCAAGTCCAGTATCTTCAAAGTGAGCATAAATTGTATCCGCTGCGGCCGGCGCCATTGCAGCTCCCATGTTATTCTGATCCTTGATGCCCATATCTACGATTTTTCCTGTTGTGATATGTGTGATAAAAGGACCCGTTCCCTGTGCAGACAGCAAAACTGCACCGGCGCCGGTGATTGTCCATTGTGAGGTTGGCGGCCTTTGTGAACCAAGCTCCAGTGGAAATCTGAACTGTTTTTCAGCAGAACAGAAGTGGCTGGAGGTCATACACACCACGTTGGCTGCAAACCCACCATCTATCAGCATGGCTCCTAGGCACATGGACTCTCCCATGGTCGAGCATGCTCCGTAAATGCCATAAAATGGCACGTTTGATTCCCTCAGTCCAAAATTTGCTGCTATACATTGATTCAACAGGTCTCCTGCTATAATGAAATCCAGTCCGCTGATGGCCATGGATGCTTTTGTTGTGACTTTGGCCAACGTTTCCCTTACAAACTTGCTTTCAGCCTTTTCCCATGATTTTTCACCCCAGAATTCATCATCTGTTATTTGGTCGAAAAAACCTGATAGTGGCCCTTTGCCTTCCTTCGGGCCGACAATGGAAGCCGTTGCAGTGATAACCGGCGGATTCTGAAGTCGTGTCGTCTGCTTTCCAACTTTTTTCTCCAGCATACCTGTATACCCTTTCTATTTATTCAAATGCTTTGCGATATAGTAAATGATCCCAACCACGATAGATGAGCCTGTGCCATATACCAAAACAGGCCCTGCAATTAGAAACATCCTCGCTCCGATACCAAGCACATACCCTTCGCTTTTATACTCCATTGCAGGAGACGCTATGGAATTTGCAAATCCTGTGATCGGCACAATTGAACCTGCGCCTGCAAATTTACCCAAGTCGTCATACAGATTGAGCGCCGTAAAGAGAACGCCGAGAAAAACCATAACAACGGCAGTCAGTGATCCTACTGTCTCTACATCCAGACCCATGGCTTTAAATGCATTGGAAAAAAGCTGCCCAACCACACAGATCAGCCCTCCGACAAGATATGCCCTGAAAAAGTTTCTAGCCAGCTTTGAGTCAGGTGATTTACTGTCTACATATTTTTTATACTCATCCTTTGTCATTACCTGCTGCATTCAAGCATCTCCTCCCTGTGCTGATCCAATCATCCGCAGAATTACAAAAACGCCCCTGGAAGGCGTCTTGTTGCCGCTCTGCGCACTAATAAACATCCATAGCAGTACTATCAAAGCTATAACTGCCAAAATGATCAGAAAGATCTTGTATCTGTCCAATATGGCCAGCATATAGAAAACCTCCTTTGCTATTCTCAGTTTATTTATTATTGGAATAGCAAGGAGGAAGTATGCAGACAAATAATGTTAATTGAAATGTTCACAATGTGGGTTTCTGAATCAGAAATTAAACTGCGGCAAGTATTCCCTGTTTGCCAAAAGCATTTCTTTTAGAGCCGGCTGAGCTTTATCATAATCACCGATGAGTGGGTGAACCATCAGCGCGGACAACGCATCGTTGAAGCTGCCATTAAGGGCTGCTTTTATAGTCAGTTTTTCATACATTTTAACTGCTTTCATCATACTAATAATATATTCATTTGAGAAATTTCTGAGCTTGACAGGCACAGGGCCATCCTTGCCCACAGTGCACTTCACCTCGACGACATCTTCCATGTTCATAAACTCATATGCCCCGTTATTGAGCACATTAACAACATGTATGTCGCCTTTATCATTAACGATGGAATCAATAACGGAGACCGCTGCTTCTGAATATAGAGCGCCGCCGCGCTTGTCAAGAATCTCCGGTTTTGACACAAGCGTTGGGTCGCTGTAAAGCTCTAAAAGATCATTTTCGATATCCATACAAATCTCTCCGCGGGTTTTCTCAGCTGATTTGCATTTTTCTATCTGCTGCTCTCTGAAATAATAATAATTCAGATAGCTGATGGGTAACCCTCCGGTCGCGCCCATGAGATCAGGCGAATATTTTCTTCCCGGAATGTTCTTTAGCGCAACGGATTCTATTTCGTCTTTAAAAAGCTCATGTAATATCTCGCGTCCATCCGCGTATATTGCGGTAATCCAGCAAAGATGATTGAGTCCCACGAAGTCATAATCAAATTGCTTTGTCCCTTCAGGCACTTTGGTACGTGCATCTTTAATCATATTGATCGGCCCATTGCACAATCCTATCGTCTTCACACGGCTGTGCTGTAGCAATGCTTCAGCAACTATGCCGGATGGGTTTGAAAAATTGATAAACCACGCATTTGGAGCAAGCCGTTCTATTTCCCTTGCAATGTTCATAACAACCGGTATTGTTCGTAACGCATTCATCATGCCTCCGATACCTGTTGTCTCCTGTCCAAGCAGGTTATATTTCAAGGGTATCTTCTCATCTTTAATCCTTGCTTCGAGCAGACCTACCCGAATCTGCCCGATTACAAAATCAGCGCCTGCCACCGCTTCCTGGAGGCTATTTGTAAGCTTGATCTTTGCATTCATCCCCGCCGCCTTAAGCATACGTTCGGCAAATGCCACAACAATCCCCTGTTTATGCTGGTCAATATCCATAAACCAAAACTCATCTATTTTCAGTGAATCTGCCCTTGCAATAAATCCGCTAATAAGTTCGGGAGTGTAAGTGCTCCCAGCTCCGATTACAGCGATCTTCATAACATCTTCTCCCTTCTTGCTTCTGCCGTCGGGTCTTCAACCTGCGAAATGAAGCCTGTCATTTTGTCGTATCTCTTACGATTAGCTCAGTTTGATAGACCTTTCTTGTTTTTTCCTTGTTCGGATCAGCTATCGTTTTGATCAGCGTTTTTATGCTGTCCTTTCCTATATCAAACAGAGGCTGACGAACTGTTGTCAGGGGAATATTATGTCTCCTGTCAGGTGGAAGGATCTTTTGGTCGTCAAAACCGACTATAGCAATATCCTCCGGTATTTTAAGCCCCTTGTCAAAAACAGCGTCGATAGCGCCGCAGGCAACGGCATCATCAACACAGAATACTGCCGTCGGCCTATTAGCCTCTTCCATTGATAGTAGCTCCATCATACACTCATAGCCGCTTTTATATGTCATTTTGCTGTAAACAACATAACCCTCTTCAATGGTCAAACTAGCGGCGCGCATTGCATTTGAGTATCCGATCATACGGTCTATTGAAATTTTAATATTGGGGTTTCCTACGATATGCGCAATTCTCTTATACCCGCTGTCTATTAGGTAGTTCACTGCCTGCATAGCTCCACCGATATTATCAACCAGCAGATTATCTATATCAAGATCCTTATACTCATTTTCTATGACAAGTATCGGAAATTTGGCCATGGCTAATTCCCTTATAGTAGCTTCATCTGAAAAATAGGAGCCGTAAATAATAACTCCATCGACAAATCCCTGTCTGAGATAATTCAGATATTCCTGTCTCTTTAAGCCGCTTCCCCCGGAATTACAATACACCAGCTTATATTTCTCATCAGCAATACCTTCTTCTATCCCTTGAAGCAAATCATAATAAAAAGGATCGACAAGCTTTTCAAGAACTACGCCTATAATATCCGTCTTTTTTCGGACAAGCGCCCTGGCGGCACTGTTCGGAATATAGTCAAGCTTTTCCACCGCTTCCATTATTCTTTTTTTTGTATCGTCGCTAATGCTTCCCTTATTGTTCAAAACCTTGGAAACAGTAGTGTCTGACACCCCAGCATAGCGCGCAACATCCTTGATCGTAGGCAACATCATCCCCCCTTGTGTCTCAATTCAACTGCCGCACATTATATTCCGTACTTTAGCATGTTGCTTTTAATATTTGCGATAACATCGGCATTCAACGGTGAATTGATCCTTTTCAGCGCTTCGTACACAGAACCTATAACAGGCGGATCCTTAAACAATATAATCGAAAAATCAGGAACTTTTCTGCGTATGGATAGAATAAGAGAATCTCTCAAAAGCAAGCTTTCAGCCTTATTATACAGGCCCCCCGCAAGTACGATCGGAATATGAGCCTTATGTAAACCGGCGCGTTCAATGAAGCCTCCCAGCATTTCACCAACAGTCCTACCCATTTTAATTAAAATATCCTGACATACTTCATCCCCTTTATTGGCCAGTTCAAATATAAGCTTGACTATTCCGTTCATTTTATCATAATTTATTCCATTTGCATACATGTCATCACAAATAGCCTGCATGTCTTTGACCTGAAGCAGTTCCGGGATACGGGTCTTCAGCTGCGTCTCCTTTCCGGTTCCTTCATCGCTTCTGAACGCATGATGCAAAGCCTCTCTGATGAGCTCATTGCCTCCTCCATAATTTCCATATTCATATTGGAGAGCACGAAGAATATAACGATTACCTTTTTTATCCTTTATGGCAGCATTGTTCCCTGTGCCGCAAATGGAAACCGCACCCCACCCTTCTGGGGCCCCTCCCGAAAGCGCAATCCAGCAGTCATTTGTGATCTCATATGGTACTCCCCTGAAAATATCGCTTATGAAACTGTTCAGCAGCACATGATCTTTATCGGAATCAGCCCCTGCCAGCCCCATGAAGGCATAGGAAACATCGCCAAGTGTGAGTTCTGCCATGCTTAGCGCTTCCTTGACAACAAAATCAATTGTAGCCTTGACAGTATCAATTCCAACAAGCTGATGGTTGGATG
>JAEZMD010000026.1 GCA_023435745.1 Bacillota bacterium
GAGTATAAGTTGCTACGCTAAGCAGGATATCCATCTGGTTCCCATTACCGGAACTGCGGTTTCCGGCTGAACGGAATTGCGGTTTCCTGGCACCGGACAGCCGGTGTAATTCATGCCGGAATACTCAGGCGAAAGGGCGAGGTGCATGCACTCGCCCTCATTTTATGTTGTACCATATCCCTTTTTGTAGACAAAATAGCCTCACTTCTTAACTTCTATTTCTATTAAGTATTTTTTCTCGCGATATTTTTTACTGGTATATTCCTCGCAATGAATAATGTTATATTCTGAAAAAAGGCTGCTTAATGAATTAACTGTAAAGAACCTCTTTTTATTATTTGAAGTCAAATAATAATTCTCCTCGAGTTTAATGTCATCTTTTTTCTCAATGTATTCATTTACCGAATTTACCCGGCAAAGCAAAGAACCATCTTTTTTTAATACGCGAAATACTTCATTAACTATGGAACGAGTATCACTTATAGAAAAGTAATGTAACGACAAATCCATAATAACGATATCAGCATAATTATCTTCAAAAGGTAGTGGTTCGGTTAAATCTAATTGAAATATATTTGCATTATTGATAATAGTTTTAAGTTGTTTAAGTGCATTTTCGGAAAAATCACAAGCAATAGTGTTTATACCTTTTGAAGCTAGAAATACAGTATCCACACCGTTTCCGCAACCCAAATCTAATATAACCTTAGCGGGATATAAAATATCAATATATTTATCGAGCCAGCCATCATATTCCGGGAATTTAAGTGTGGGATTAGAGTAAACGTTCTCCCAATACATTTTTTGATGATAGTCCATCACTTAGCCTCCTTTTTATATTTCTTATTGTTTTCAAAAAAGCTAATCTTACTTTCTATAATCTTAATCTCTGATTCTATCATGTCTATAACTTCATTGGAATGAACATATGCTTCAAAAGCTTTTTCATCACCAGTAATTTCCCTATTGAAAGCAAGTCCAAGTAACGTATAATGAGCAGACATTTCTGAAAGCTTTATTAATAAATCTCTATTCTCTATGATATTCGAATGCTTAATAATCAGTTCATTAAGCTCATTATCATTATTGATTATTTCTTTAAGTAGGGCTTGTTGATTATCATTAAAATTATAACCTTTCAGCAGATAAATAAGTGTTCTATAATTGGGGTCATTTTCTATTAGATGCTTAGAAAAAACCGTATAAATTTGCGTGTTTTTTTTGCTTAGAAGCAAATAAGGATGATAAAAGCTATTCAAATAGCTTCGCAATCTTAGTATTTCAATTTTGTTTTTTTCAATCATAATTGACCTACTGTTTATGAAGTAAGTAATCAGACCGCCCAATACTATGCCTAAAATTGCAATCAAGGAAGGCAAAACCTGTTCCAGTATATCAACAAAATCTGATGACTTTATTTGTGAATTTAAGAATTTGTTTAGTAAGTTTATGGTTTCAGTAAGGTCAGGCATAAATATCTCTCCTTAATTTTAATAGAAAAGTCAATAAACATTCATATTTCTTCGACATTACCAGTTAACTCAGTCAAGTCAAAGTCAACACTATACTGATTTACAAGCTCAACGATTCGCTTTAGGTAATCTTCTTGGGTGGTTGCATGTTCAGTCACTTGCTCATATAGCCATTCTAATCCCCCCCTCATAAACTGATGAAATAGTTCAATATTTTCTGATAATTTAGCTTCATCCTCATCATCTCTAAAGGCTCGTTTTACTCGTTCCTCTTCAGTCGCTTCTGATTGTCGTTCAATGAGCATTATTAGGCGATATACAGTAGCTAAATCACGCTGACGACGTATTATTGCATCTGCATGGATGTTAACAGTATCTTGTGAATCATAGTCAGGTAGAGCAATACGGTTATATGCTGCTCCGATAAGAGGAGCTACAACATAAATGTCTATTGCAGCTGGAAATATTCCTGCATTTTTCCCATATTGTTCTGGCTCCATTTTGCGTTGGAATGCATTAAGATATTTTAGATAATGTGCATGTTTCCCCCTCACTACATAGTCTTTCTCAAACATTTACTTCACCTCCACGGATTACAGAGCTTGTTTCACTGTTATTTACTTTCTCTATCAGATAAGTTCTACCAACTTTTCCCTGCAAAGATTCTTTTGCATACTCCCAATCTTTATTCATCACAATAAGTATAACCTGTTCCGCAATGCCTGGAATAATACTTGAAATTCGGCTTATATGAATTTCATCCGCATTAGAAAATGGTGCATCCATCACCAGAGGATAAGGTTCTGTTGAATTTGTTATTTCTTCATCAATATCATCTGAATCTTCAGACCGTACTTTTTGTCGGGCAAGGTCCACCAAACCAGTTATAAATGAAAAGTTTTTAACAGCTTCGAGTCCTTTGCTTTCTTCAGTTGTTTTCTGTGAAGACTCCAATTGAGCAAATAATGTGATTTGGTATCTATCGTTTATGATAATACTACGATGTCCGTGATACATCTTTTCAAATATTCTGTTTACACTTTCAAGCAAACGCTCTTTAACTTCCTTCTCTTTCTTTTGGTACTCACGGTCAAACCATGCAAAAATGGCCTTTGAATATGCAATACATCTCTGGATTCGCTTATTCTTACTTGCATTATTAGCAAGGTCTTCGATGTCTTTAGCCAATCGTTTAATATCGCTGTCAAGCTCACCGATTTCTGTAAGATACCGCTCGTAATCACCTTTTTTTTCAGATAGTAAACGTTCATTACTTTTATAATCTTCTTCAATACGAGCTACGTCCACATTGCCTGCTTTAGTAATTTCATCGCTTTTAGTCTGTATTTCCACCCGTTTTTCATCAATATAATTAAGATTACTCGCATAAGCAACATGATTTTGACGTGTTAATTCACTAAAGCTACTTGCATCCATTCGAAAATGCTCTAAATTCATTCTCATATCACGAATAGTTGTTCCTATAAATTCTGGCGGTAATAAATTACGTTCATATTGAATACGTTTTTTTGCTCCCTCATTTTCTTCTAAGTCACATCCACAAATACACCTTTTGCGGTTTAAGATGTAATCAATAGCAGGCTGCCGCATATCAGGTATACCTTCACCATCTTGCTTTGAATTTTCCATAACCAAAAGTGCTCGGTTGATTAATGGTTGAGCGAAGAAATGCAAAGCTCCTTTTGAAAAGTCATCTTTTATCCTTTTTTCATTAGTTGATACATTATTTTCAGCAATCCGAAGGTCTCTCTCAAGTTTTTCCCGTTCTTGCTGCAATTGTTTTGACCGCTGATTATCACGCAATTTTGCAGCAAGGTCTTCTTTACGTTTTGTGAAAAATTCCACCTGCTCTTTTGCAGTATCTCGGCGTGTGATTCTTTCCTCACGCTTCTCCTTTGTTCGTGTTAATTCGTTTTGTAGTCGGGTTGCTTTAGCATCACTGCCTAAATCCAGTTCCTTTTCCAATTTTGATGTGACAGAAGCAGCACGATTGGGGTCAAGCCTATCACGAGCCTCACCAATAACATCAATACCCATTAGTCCACGAACAGCAGCAACTACGTCTCCACGGTTATTAATGTCAGAAATTCTTTCACCATCAAAAAAGAAATAATCAGAGAGGGCCATTGGCAAAATTTTCTCAATTGTATTCGTTCTTTCGGCAAAAGGAATCGGTTGAAATTCCCCATTGTCTTCTTTATATTGTATTTTCAATGACGGGTCAAACTCTTTTAATGTACCTCGTTCAGTCATTTGGAAGTCTTGCTCTCGTCGAATGACAAATTCTCTACCTTCATGCATAAGTAAGATTTCCACAAAAGCACTCCGTTTTTGGTAGATTTCCATTGTATCCTCAACCTCAGCGTTAAGTATCCCTTTAGATTTAAAGGTAGTATCATCATAAAGACACCATCGGAAAGCTTGAATCAAAGTGGTTTTACCACTTGTATTTACCCCAAGAATTATTGTTACGTTCTTTTCCTTGTCAATAGAAAAAACGATTGGCGGTTGTTCACCTTTGTACTGGCGAAAATTACAAAGTTGAATACTCTTAATTATCATCTTTCCCCACCTCGAATTCTATCATTTTCCGAATGCGTTCTACCATTTCGTTTTTCTGTAGTTTCTTAGTTTTGAAATTTTCACGTTCAGCTTGATAAATACGCATAATTAGCTTTTTAAACTTATTTTTATCCAGTGTATGCGAAGTATTAGATTCCATAATCTTGACCTCCCGCATAATAAATATTGTAAAATTTTGTTACTTTATCTTGTAATTTTACAACTTCAGAAGGATTCTCAGATAAGCGAGCAAAATCTTCCATTCGCTCGTATTCTCTGCGTATTAAAGAGTATTCACTATTTAGATGTGCGTTTGGGCTAAACGGTAAATCCAAATCACGAGGAAGAGTAATAAAGTCGTAAATTTTGGCAAATGGTTTATTAAGTGCTTTACGAAGCACCCTGCCCCTTCTTTGTATATATTCCTTTGGATTTGTGCTGCTCGCCAAAATGAAAGCAGTTCTTATTCCTGGAATGTTCATTCCCTCATCCAAACATCTAATCGCAACCAAAGCTTGTAGCATATCACCATTTTTAAAGAATTCTTTTATATCTTCACGCTCTTTCGAATTCTCTTCAGAGGTGAATCTTGATACCCTCATTCCCAGTTCTTTGCCAAGCATCTCAACAACAATATCTATTTGACGTTTCTCTTCCTCTTCAACTTTATTTTCGACATAACTACTGTTTTCAATTGTAGTTGCACCGCAATAAATTAACATTTGATTGTCTTTCACATATTCTTTACTAATAATTTGATACAAAGCTTTCAACTTATTTCTTGCTGCAGCAACAACTCTTGCTCTTTGAATTAAAAGCATTTCCGCAGATTTTGGAAGCACTGATTTATTGGGAGATTTTCTTATGATATTGATGATTTTATCAGTTAATTCGTTGTAATTATCTAACTCATCTGGCTCAAAATAAACTGGAATTGGATAATAGTAATAGGGAGTAAGCTTGTCTTCTTTTATCGCTCTTTCAAGTGGGTATTCTATGCACTTTTCACCAAAGAATTCTTTTAAGCGTTGTGTCCCCTCTTCATCATGATGTCTTTCTAAAGTTGCTGATAAGGCAAGACGGTATTTATAGATACCTTTCATACAATCGAGTTGTCTTTTAGCTCCAAAGTTATGAGCCTCATCAACCACAAGACAGATATTACCTTTAAGCTTGTCAACCTCTTTTTGAAAATAATCCGTAGAAAGTGTATCGTTTGATGTTATAAAGCAAAAGTTTTTAATAACACCATAACGGAAATCACTTATCACATTTCTAAATTTCTTCTTCCAGTCATATGACGAATAGCATATTAACGGCGAAATACCAAAAGCTTTAATGTCTACAACCCATTGCTCAATTAGGTGTTGATACGGGCAAACGATAATAATACCCAGATTTGATTTTATCACTTGGCAAAGACGTTCCAACCCACCTAATGCCGTAAGCGTTTTTCCAGTACCAGTCGCCATATCGAAGATGCCTCGAAAATTAAGCTCCTGCCACTTATCTATCGCTTCTTCCTGGTAGTCAAAGAAGTTGAGCCACTTAGGTTTTTGAACCCATAACTTACCTTTTTTTGTGGTAACTATTCCATAGTCATTTTTATCGATTTCAAAATCAGGATTGCCACGCCTGTATTTATTAATAATCTCCTGCTTCAATTCAGGAAAATTAATAGTTTTTATATTGGGCTCACAGTCATTCCATATAGCTGAAAACGTTTGTGCTTTGGCCTGAACACGCTCAGATTCACCCTTCCAAGAACAAAACACATCAATAAATTCATAATTTACAGAAAATGCTGTGTGTGATTCATTCATTGAACCTGAGAATGCAACAATGTTGTTTTCTGAATCCTCAATCAACCCCATTTTTTCGTGATACATACCCAACTTGCTCTCATCTTCGGTTAAGGCAATTTTGATGTCCAGATAGCCCTCTGCGATTAGGTAGGCAAGAAGATTGAGTCTGGATTCTTCATGATTGTTCTCTGCTTCTCTTAATTCTCTTAATACAGCTCTTTTCACAACATTCTCTCTTAGTTCGTATCCCTCTCGGATAGATTTAATATCATCATCAGAAAGATAAGGTGAAGCAATAAGTTGAATATTGCCACCATTTTTCACAAGAGCAGCAATACCTTTGGATATTTCTACCAACGCAGATGATGAAAAAAATCCAACTGCACGTTTATAAGAGATAGCTTGACTAAGTAAAGGAACAAAGAAGTCCCTTGCCACCTGGTCCAGCAGTGACCTATATTCTGGTTTAATCCCTAAGTCTTGCAAGCTCATAGTCATTCCCCTCTCACGAATTTTCGTGGATATAATCTAAGGCTTTTTCAAGCATAATGAAATCATCATCACTATTAAAATAACCGACGCTTAATCGGACGGTTCCAGCAGGGAATGTTCCCAAAAAGCGGTGAGCATTCGGGGCACAATGCAATCCTGTTCGTACTGCGATGTCACATTCGCTGAGTATCTTCCCAATGTCATCACTACCGAATCCAGAAAATGCTATAGATATTACGCCGATGCCTAAATCTATATTTGTTGGTGATATAAACTTAATGTTGTCGTATCTCTGAAGTAGGGTAATTAGGCGTTTATGGTTCACTTTTTCAGTTTTATATATTTTGCTTATGCCCTTACCCTTTATCCACTTTATAGCCGCATTAAGACCAGCGATTGCCTGAACATTGGGGCTTCCCACTTCGTATCGGTCAGGAAGCTCATTGGGTAACAGCGGATTAGCCGAATCTGTACCAGTTCCGCCGAAGAGAAGTGGTTCAGGTTTTTCATATGCATTACAAATAAACCCGCCTAATCCCAAAGGACCATAGAGGGTTTTATGAGCAGCAAAAACTGCATAATCAATATTATCATTATTTAGATTTGTATCAATCAGACCCATGGTTTGGCACATATCAATTACATTAGTTGCACAATATAATTTAGATAGTTCACATATTTCGCTAATTGGGGCAATTACACCACATACATTGCTTGCATGGCTGATAATTACTAAGCTTGGTCTATCTTCAGAAAACTGGTATTTGATTTTTTCGAGGTCATATGTAAAGGATGCCTTATCAACCGCAAGAGTCAGCACATTCAAATTAAATTTTTGAGCAGTATGGGTTATAACCCTTGTCACTGCATTATGTTCGAAAGGTGATATATATATATTCAGATTGTCGTGGCGGATAATACTCTGAAGGATGAGGTTCAAGGCTTCAGTTGCTGATGGGGTGAAAACAACTACTTTATTCGGGCAATGGTTTAGTTCAAGCAACAACTCTCGTGTCTCTGAGACTAAAGCTGATGCCTTTGCTGCTAACTTATGTTGGCCACGGCCGACATTTACGCCGCACTCACGGTAAAAACTATTCATGAATTGATAAACTTCTTCCGGTTTTGGAAAAGTCGTAGCGGCATTATCGAAATAAGCAGTTCTGCTCACTTAATACTACCTCCCAACAGTTTGTATTTTGATATAATATCAGGATGCTGTGAAAGCAACGTCTTCAGTTCGGTAAGCCCATAATATGCTATTATAGTTTTACTGCTTTTTTTAAGCTCCAATCTGTTTATTAAGTCTGGAGTAAGAGAATTAGTGCAAAATAATCCATATGCAGAAGCGTCGTTTTCCTCTAATATATCATTAATTTCCGAGACATCTTTTCGATTTAGACTTTTTTTCGAATGCTTACATTGCCAAACCCATTTTCGTTGCTCAGTTCCTATAAGGGTTTTATATTCTTCGGTTGCAAGTATATCTTTACCGCCATCTGCCGCATTTGTTTTCCCAACCGGGTGAACATTAATAAAGCCCTTTCTCACTAAAATATCATAACAAAGATTTTCAAAGGAATTCGCATCAAGATGGCTGAAATCAATACTATAATTTCCTGGTTCAGGCTTGATTTCTCGTAAAATTTCGATTCTTCTTATGAGTGACATATACTCGCCATCAACGATAGTATCTGCTTTGGGCTCAAGTTGAATAATTGCACTCAGCATTCCCTTTATGTACAGATAATTCTCGTTATCACTAAAGTAATCAAAATCCGATTTCTCTATACGAAGTCGGTTGTAAATTGAAAAAAACTCTTGATACGATTGTTTATTGACTGCAATAACCTTGCCAGATTTTGTTTTCCCCAAGAGATAGTTTATTGTCGTAATAGGATATTCGACAATTTCTAAATTCTCGATTTTTAATTTCGAAAAGTTAATACAAGAGATTTCTTTAGCAAATACAATAACTGTTTTATCTTTGTTAATAAACGTATAGTCATCAATTTTTGATAACTTAAGCTCGACCACCTTTTCTAATATTGTCTCGTTGATTAAGTTTGCTACAGATTCCTCATTTACATTACCTTCTGCTACCTCACAAGCACTAATAAATTTTGAGATGAAATCAATATCAAAAGGTTTGTTCCAATACCCAACTAAAGAATCATCGAATGGGCATCCATAGCCACATTTATCTTCTGTGCTCGGTTCTAAGTTAAATTGAATATCAAGTTGCTTGACGGTTTCCTCTTGTAAAATACTTTGATATTCATTCTCGAAATTTTCTTCATAATCGTATATCGGATAACAAAAAACTCTCCAAATATTAAATGTATCATCATCATTGAAGGAGATTTTCACGTCAACAGAGGCAACAGTAATTTCATCTTCTGAATCAATATTGTATAATTCAAAATCTCCAATTTCTTCAATTTGTTCAATAAATTCTTGCTTTGTCATTCTAATACACCTATAATCAACATAATCGTTCAAGAAGCTCAATCAGCACTTGCCGTTTTTCTTGCTCGGTAATGGATTGGCCATACTCGTCAAGATGGGATGCCATTTCGTTCAATAACAGTTTGGCACGGTCACTATACTTTGCTTTATTAAAACGTTTTGGAATTTTTTCGCCATGAGCATCGGTGAAAATAATTTCGTATGTAGCTATTCCTTCTGATTCATCAGCATGATTATAATTAAAGTCCTCAACCATATCCTTGAACAACTGCAAATCATTTAAGAAAGTACCAACTGTATCATCATTCCAGTCATCAATCCGCAGAAATGTGACTGCTTTAGCCAATCGCTGGATAAATGAACTCTCATCATTTGTTATGCTTGCCATCAATTCAAGTATTTTGCTTTCATTACCTTTAAAAAGATATTCCTTAGTTCTTTCGCTGAGAGCTTCATGCCAGTCCCTAATTATAGAAGTTAGGGTTCCTTTAGGCTTTCCTGTGCTAAATATCTGCTTAATAGAACTATTAAGTGATATAATTAAATTTCTGATGGCGTTTTCATACTCATTTTTCGTAGCTTCAATAAGGTCAACAACACCTTCATTAAAATCTCCAAACCCAAAAATATCAAAGACTTTCTCAAATAAAAACTCTCGTGGATTCACATCCAATTGTTTCAAATTGTTTATGAATTTGCGCCTTGCAGGATTAATCTTTTTGGGTGCACTATTTACATGATAAGAAACAGTAGTCTCCTTTGCGAACTTTGGCAAAGATAAATACCACCGATTCATTGCAAGATACAAATATGTGAAGCTATTATAGGCTTTCTCACGTTCCTTCACGTACTCATTGAATACCACCTCTAAACGAGCCATATAGTGCGCTTTTTCCTCATTCCAATCTTCGAGAATAACAGAAAACACCTCTGGAGATTCGTTTATGTTATTTAACAATTCAGGTGTTATTTTTACTTCACTACCATGATGGAGAATAACCAGGTTGTTCTTGTATAGATGAAGTACAAGTGCTACATAGATGGGGATAACTCCCAACTTCAAACCAAAACCATTCTCATACTTGGTAAGAATATCATAGAGTATTCTAAAGCTTGCACCACCTTTTTTAGCAGCTTCTATTGCAAAGAAGCGATTGATTTCGGCCAGCATATCACGCATACGGGCGTCAGCTGGTAGCAGCTGGATAATTGGGTCTATTTCTATGTTTTCAATTACCCCTGTTTGAATAAGTGTGCTTCGCATAATTGAAACGTCTTGTCCAACTCCTACAAGTCCAATGTTAGGTGCTAACGCATTGGCAAGAAGACCTGTCAGTATTTTGGAGCGACTGTTAATAGCAACAGTTGACAGCTCATTTTTATTGACAGATTCATTATTTATAATAGGTGTTCTGTAGAATATTTTATTGCAGATATCTGATAGTAACCCTGAGAGTTGTGCCTTGCGTTTAAAATTATTCTCTTCTGCATTATAAAAATAATTAGCGTTTCCATTTTCCGGGCGAGCATAATTATTAATATAATTTCCAACAACCTCTGATAAATCCTCCACATATATAGCATATTCATCATTAAGAATCTCATCATCTATCACAGCGGCTTCTCCTTTTAAAAACGATACTGCCGCATAATCAAGAGCGTCAGTAGAAATGTCTGTCCATTTCTTGGGTAAAATATAGACAATCCGGTTGTGTGGATTTTTGTCTGATAGTATAGCTTTTCGTAAATCTTCAATTTCATTTTGACTTTCAGGTACAATGGCGTAAATTATTCCGTCCGCTTTGCTATCGGAGATTTTTTTATTCCAATCAGATACATCCCAGAAGTCCTTACTATCAAGAAATCTAAAATCAAAGTAACGAATAATATCATTCTCATCATTATAGGCAGTTGGATACATGTAGCTATCAAACGTAGACTCATTTAGTATCTCTGTTGCCTTTGTGTTTACTAACCTTTGTGATTTGTATTTAGCGATTTCTTCTTGGATATCAACTCCACTTGTTTCCTTGATTTTAAGATAATTATTACTGCGCTTAAGGTAGACTACGCACTCATTATCAATAAGTTCCTTTAAGGCAAAATCAATCTCTTTCGTTGATTTTACAGAGTCCCGGAAGGCATCAACAATGATGTCTACAATAGGTGCAAGTTTCTCAAACTGTTCCACAAGGTAGATAAGTGCTATGGTTTTTATTATTCTGGCGTGCAGAGACTTGCCCTCAACCTTATGAAGGACACTTGCTGTTAGTTTATATAATTTATGGACCTCACTTGTATAAGGTTCTTTGCGAAAAAGTGGTTCAAAATAATCATAGATATAATCAGGAGTAAGTAGCGAAAAGTTATTTTTAGCAAATTTAATATACGCTGATAATGTGTACTTATCATCAGATGATAAGAATGTGAACAGCGTGCGTTCGTTTTGTGCAACTTTTTCAGATAGACGTGGCAAAATAAATGTTGATATTGGATGAAGAGGGTAACACCCTTCAATAGCAGTTGTTACTTCTATTATGTTATTCTTGTCAATTAGGCCATTTTGGATAAAGCGGTCTCTAAGGTCGTCAAACCTATCTTGGTGGTCTTTCCGAAAGCTATCCCAAAGCTCTGGCTTTTTGTGAATGACTGCTGCGATTATTTCGTACATCTGAGAATAATTGTTATGTAAATTAACGTGTTTAAAGCGTCCTGATACTCCACGCCACCCATCTACTTTATCTTTGGGAAGGTTCCCGTCAATATAATTAGCAATATCCTTGTGACTAATTAGCATTAGATGCATTTGGGTGTTACCACTACGGTTACACTTTTCGGCGAAATCTTGTAATAGCTTGATGTCGCTATTGGTTGCTGTGGTAATACTTGATTCGAGGTATTTACTGAACTCATCATATATTAAATAAATACCACTGTAGCCCTCATCTTTGAGCTTTAAAGAGATGTTTTCATATAGTTCAGCAATATCAAATCCGAGGAAAGGATTGAATGTACTACCAGAGGTTAATGTAGGATATAATCGAGCGAACTCATCATAAGCTTTAACATCATATTCATTGAGAGCGAGTATAAAGTCGTTTGCTGACTTACTAATAGCTTTAGTGAAGTTCTTATATGTATCTGAATACTTTTCTTTCCAGGTATTGATTTGGTTAACTGCAGCCTTAAAGTGTGTTTCAGGCATCAGATTGGAGAAGCCTTCTTCACTGAGGGCTTGCTGTAAAGCGCTGAGAAAGGACTGTGTAAGGCTTGTACTGCTTCCACGCACAACGATGGGCATAATTTTTTGATTGCTTTTTAGATATTCTTCAGCAAATTTATGGAGTTCTGGATTATGTGTTTTCATCTTAGTGAGAAGTGAATCTAATAATGCCTCGTCTTTTTTAAACAAAAGCGACATTAGTACTAATACAATATGAGATTTACCTCGGCCATATGCCCCTATAAGAATCCTTGCACGTTGAGCTGAGCTCGGAGCTGTTGATAATAACACATCTTCAATCACGTCAAGCGACGACATTGTAGGAATAAAGCCTTTAACTTTATCGTCGTTATTCAGGTCATATGCTATATTTATAGAAGTTTGAAACCCCTTAGCTATTTCTATTAGCTCCTTCATAAAACAAACTCCTTATTAGCGTTTAGTTGTTAATTACATTGTAGTACTCCTGGACGCAATCAAGGAAGCTCCAATCAGTCTTTATATTGATAACATCCAATCCGGCTGTACGGTTCACTTTAATATATCCTAACAACTCTATTTTATAAAGCAGAGTGGTTAAATTGATTATGTCGAGGTTAAATATTTTTCCTGCATTACATTTATCATTCTGGATAGACGATATGCGGATTTCCTTTTCTCCCTGCGATTGGTCGATTATAACTGCTAATAAAATCAAAGGATGAAGCATATCATTTTTAGGTATACCTTTATGGTAGATTTTTAGACGATTCCCATTATTCTCTGTTCTCATAACATCAATCAAACCAAGTTCACCAAGGGGACAATCTATATTACTTTCTGGTTTTACTTTTTCAGGGTTAGTTTTCGCACGTGAAACATATGTGTTAATGATGCAATTGAAATCATCATCAAGAAGACGTTCTGATTGTTCTGATAATCCCTTTTCCCTGATAAATTTTTCTATATGTAATATAAAATCATCCCGACTAAATTTAGAAAGTTTAAACTCGTTGAAAAAGAAATACCATGAAGTCGCTTCTTCATAATTCTTTGCAAGATGATAATGAACTAAAAATAAGGTCCCCAGTTCTTCAAAATATCGGTCGTTATTTAGCACAATTTCCCCGAAAGGAGTAATAGTCTGTTCTCTTCGTCCTACTATAGGTTCAACTGTTAATCCGGATGCCACCATCCAATACCTCAAGGATTTTACCATTTTTGAACCGATGCCCAAAACATCCATAGGATTATTCTCATGACTGATAAACACATCGGGGGCAATATGTACATTCTTCATGCCTTTAGAAAGCCAGCCCTTACGAATAAAAAAAGTTTCATGAGCACGAAATTTCATTATGTCTCATCCTTTTGTTTTTAAATATTTCTCCATTAGGCAACCGCCTTCAAGATATTTGTTTGTTACACACATTTTGCACCGCATGCACTTCTTATCATTGATATGATATATACCATCGACAATGGAAATTGCTCCGAAACGGCAAAGTGACTCGCATTTCAAACATCGTCGACAAGCATTGTACTTCTTAATTTGGTATCCAACCTTGCGTTGAAGGTCATCATGTTTTGCTACATTAATGGTTTTTACCTTGACCGAATATGTGTAGTCTTCCTGTGAAAATGGCTGAACAGAAAGAATTGGCATATTTGTTTTTATATCTGCCACTACAATTTCATTTATAAGTATACGACCAAGTTCAGGGGCAATTCGACCAAACGGGATAAATAATTCAATAAAGCTTCCATCTATCGGCTTATTTAGTTGATAAACTTTAGCATTGTCCTCTGTGGTACAATTTGTATAACGTATCTTTACATCCTTAGCCGATTGAATACCACGACCTCCCTGGCGAGCCTTCCAACCACCTGAATCTACATATTCTTCGGCATCCGGCTTTCCAATTCTTTTTGCAAATTCAATTAAAAAGTCTCTCCACTTTTTAGATTGCTCTGGCATATATATTTGTGAAAGGAATTGAGCACGAGAAGTATTGTTTGGGCAACACCAACAGCCTACTCTACCGTAACCGAGTCTATAGGCAGAATTAAAATCAATCTTTTCACTTAAAATATACAACCAAACCTCAATATCTTTCCAATGAAAAATAGGCGATGCGGAATCTTGCTTTTGTATTTTAGCAAATTCCTGGCTATCTTCATATCGGTTGTATTTACTCCGACTAACAGACTCACACTTTCTAATACCCCTAAATGTAAGTACACGATTATTGGGATACATGCTGTTCAAAACTTGGGTAATAGGGCCTGTCTTAAACATTGTACAGCACCATCTGAGCATTCTCGCAGGGGGGCCAATATCCTCACACATGTTATAAAATTCTTGCTCACGATTCACAGCAGTTTTGAATATTGACTTTGGGTTAACCTTGCGGAAACGTTCAACGTATTCCAACGTCAAAGGGAACTCAAGTGTTGTGTTCCCAAAAATATGAACCAGTGAAGGGTCGCCTAATGCCTTAACTGTTAAATCTGCAGTGACAGTAGAATCTTTCCCCCCAGAAAACGAAACAACAATACACTCACGTGGATATAATGCCGAAATGACTTTAATAAAGGATTGCGCTTCATCAATTATATAATTTAATCTGGTCTTGTTTAGCATAACAAATCTTTGAATATTGTCTTCAAAAAAGGCAGACTTGTTACTATTACTGTATTGTTCGAGTTGTTCACGTATAGTTTCTGCTGACAATCTTTTGTATAATGAATTCGTAACAGTAATGGTCTTTCCATCTATGTAATACCTGTTATTGGAAGCCCAAACACTTTTGTCAATATATGCAAGTGGCTTTCCATGAAGAATTTCAAGTAATAAACGTTCTTCTGGGAAAACAGGACGCAAGTCTGCACATAAGTAAGAGGTTCCTTTTGTACAGGATGGGCATATGTCTTTGTCAATGTCATTCGCAGTCTTAATAATTGGCACTTTGCAGTCAGAACACCAGTAAATTTCGAGAGAGATGTCTTGCTCTTTATGAAAATCATAAGACACGTTTGTATTTGTATCCTTAATAAGTTCTATCTGCTGCATACAGACACCCCCTCTCTAAAGTATTATACCATATTGTCTGTCCAAAATAGTGTACAGTCTCAATTTGATTTCAAATATTCATTTATGACATAATCGAACTACTCTTGTCGTGGTCAGCCCCATTTTACAAACCTCTTTCTGGATGCTTACGAGGTCATCACCGTTCAGTCATCTGCAGAAACAGATTGAGCCTTTCTTCTATATACCTCGCAACAAGCATTATCATGGGCCCTGCATCGTTATCTTTGTTGTAGCTTTCAAATGCGTCGTAGTATTTCCTTCGGTCTTCAAACTTCACATCTATAGGAGGGTAGCCATTTTGCATCAACTCAAGGTTGAGGAGTAGGCGACCTGTCCTGCCGTTACCATCTACAAACGGATGGATACCCTCGAATTCAAGATGCAGCCGGGCAACACGCTCAATGATGTGCATGGTTTTTTTATTCCTGGCATATTTTCGAATAAGCTCTTCCATTTTAGATGCAATTAGGTATGGCTGCGGTGGCTCGTGTTCAACTCCCATAATCGTGACAGGGATACGGCGGTAAACACCCCTGTCTTCCAACCTGTCCATTAACACTAGAGAATGGATTTGTTTTATAACATTCTCAGAAAACACAGCTTTCTCTTTCACCAATTTCTCCACAAACAAGAAAGCATCCCGGTGGCCGACTGCCTCAAGATGTTCCTTTAATGGCTTTTTATCAATCGTTATCCCGGAAAGCACAATCGCTGTTTCACGCAGAGTAAGGGTATTCCCTTCGATAGCGTTGGAGTTATAAGTATACTCTACTAAGAATTCTTCACGCAACCGGGCAAGCTCCCCTTGTGTCAGCGGACGGCGGCGGGCAAGCTCTGACTTCTTGGTTTCAATATTAATAAAGATTGCAGAGAACTCGTCTGGAATACTCATATTATTAAACACGCGTCCATCAGCTGGCTTTAGCGCATTTTCAGGTATTTTATAAGACTTTCCTTTACGTACGACGCCTTCTATTTTGTTTTCACTGCAGAGGATACGAACCCTTCGAGTAGATATACCCCACTTTTTGGCTACCTCAGCCACACTAATATAATTCATCGTTTCACTCCATTTGTGATTAACTAAAAGCAAAGGAACAATTTGTTAATTAAAACATATCATATAATAGGAACAAATACAAGCTTTACATGCAATAATTTAATTCTATCATTCCGAAAGATAATATTTTTCGACTATTCAATAAGGCAATCAACCACCATATCTCATAAGACAAATTTTTAAGTGCTTCCATTTCATTTGTGCCATTCATTTTCTATTACAGATCTCTATCTGTCACTTGTTCATGTGTTTATTTATGTTCACCGAGATATTGACTATAGTACAATTACTCCGCCCTCAAAAAAAGGTGGGAAAACTAAATTGGTTATTATAATTAATATTGTTGTTGCAATAAAGTAGATGGTCGAAAACCGTTTAAACCATATTCGTGTTATAAGACAAATTATGATACTTAATATAAAAAACAATCCAGAAGAGATAAAAATATTGGGATAATAGCGATCATGCTCTACGTTAGGTGTGTTCCAACTATAGCATTCTATTGAAAGTAAAATATACGGTATATATTGCAATATACTCAAAATAACTCCGATTATAGTCTGCTTTTTTTATTCATAATTTCTTAACGTCACATTCTGTAACTTATTTAGGTAAAGTATACCAAATATATATGAGTAAATGCAAATATATGTTGTTTGTAAAGCCCTCAATCAGAGCCGAACTATGACCTCATCCTTACCCATAGATGCTCTGAGGCCCGATAAAGAGCGTCATAGAAAAAGAAACAGCATCTTACTTGATGCTGTTTCTTTTTCTATGGAGCCCTCAATCAGAGTCGAACTGATGACCTCATCCTTACCATGGATGCGCTCTGCCTACTGAGCTATGAGGGCGTATACGGTTTTCGGAGTACATGTGCTTCAAAACAAAATTGCAGTAGTCTCTGGCCGTTTAATAAGGCTTTTGGAGCGGGTGAAGGGAATCGAACCCTCACAATCAGCTTGGGAAGCTGATGTTCTACCACTGAACTACACCCGCATGCGTCCGCTTCTTGTATGTGTTGTAAAGGTAATTCGTGCTAGCACATACTAGCTGGTCATTCCGCTTTGCTTCGCTGCTCGCCCATGAGTCCTAGGCGAATTGTATTATAACATATCTGTGTTGGTACTGTCCAGTAAAAATATACTGCAATTTCACCCTAATTTTTCTAATTTTTCTATTCAAATCATTCTCAATCATTTAAATAATGTTGTCTTTTCTGGATTCTCGCCAGTTGTCCTAAATTTCCGGGCATGATGCTTTTTCGAGATTGAGGACGGCCTCTTTGACCTTTAGTATCTGTGGAGCGGCCATAGACAACTCGTCGATGCCCATGGCGATATAACAGGGCAGTAAAGACAAATCTGCCGCGCTTTCACCACAGATGCCAACCTCGATGCCCTTTGAATGAGCCGCGTCAACTGTCATTTTCACCATGCGGAGAACGGCAGTTCTGCCTGCCTCCATCAGGTATTTGACTTTGTTATTCATCCTATCCGCTGCAAGTGTGTACTGGGTCAGGTCATTAGTTCCGATGCTGAAAAAATCAACCTCTTCCGCAAGCTTGTCGGCTACCATTACAGCTGCCGGAGTTTCTATCATAATACCAAATTCGACTGCTTCTGAATAAGGTATACCTTCCGATTTAAGATTGTCCTTTACAGTCTTGATAATATTCCTTATACTTCTTACTTCCTCAATATTAGTAATCATCGGGAACATGATACCCAGATCTCCATACACGGATGCCCTTAGCAACGCGCGCAGCTGGGGTACGAATATTTCCGGGTGATCAAGGCAAATCCGTATTGCCCTGTAGCCCATTGCAGGATTTTCTTCTTCAGGAAGCCTGAAATAATCAGCATTCTTATCTGCTCCCAAATCCAGTGTGCGGATGACTGCACGACGGGGCGACATTATTTCAAGAACCTTCTTATACGCATCAAATTGCTGGTCTTCGGACGGAAATTCCTTTGCTCCCAGGTACAGAAATTCGCTCCTGAAAAGCCCAATCCCTTCGGCGCCGTTTTTAAGAGCTGCCATAGCTTCATCCGGATGCCCGATATTGGCATATAGCTTTATTGTCGCGCCATCTTTTGTGCAGGCAGGCTTATCTATAATGTTTTTCAGGCGCAGAGCCGCTTCCTCCATTTTCTCCATTTCCTTTTGATATAAAGCGGCAGTAGAGCTGTCAGGGTTGGAGATTATACGCCCTTTCGTTCCATCAACAATGACCTCGTCGCCCTCTGCCAGAGATGCAAAACCATCTCCCAATGCCGTAACCATAGGAATTCCCAAACTTCGGGCAAGAATTGATGCGTGGCTGTTCACGCTCCCTGTTTTTGTTACAAACGCCAGTACCTGTTTCTTGTCCAGCATCATTGTCTGGCTGGGAAGCAGCTCTTCTGCGGCAATCACAGACGGTTTGGAAACAAACTCCTGCAAATTTCCTGTAACACCCTGCAAAATATTCAGTACCCGTCTGGCAATATCGCAGATGTCTGTGGCGCGCCCCTTCATATAATCATTTTCCATATTGGAGAAAATCCCGGCAAATTCTTCCCCTGCGGTGTGTACCGCATATTCCGCGCTTACGGACTGCGTCCCGATAATTTCATGGATTCTGGTTAAAAACGATTCATCTTCAAGGATCATTGAATGCACTTCAAAAATGGCGGCAGTCTCTTCGCCTGCACCGGATAATGCTTTATTATAAAGCTCCTTCAATTGCACAGAGGCCGTTTCAACCGCACGGTCCGCACGCATAATCTCAGCACTTCGATCCTGTACCGTCTGTTTCGTCGGTACACATCCATCGGAAGCAAGAAAAATGAGATTCCCCTGGGCAATTCCGGAGCTTGCGGATAGCCCTTCAAGTATTATCATATCCTTCACCTCACTTTACCTTCTTAATGACTAATTATCAGAAGTTATTCTGGAAAAATGTAATTAAATCCTCTTTGACAGCTTCCTCATTTTCACCCTCTATGGTAACCGTTACGGTTTCACCATATTTGATCCCCGTTCCCATCAGAGCCAGAAGCGCTTTTGCATCAGCCTTCCGTTCACCGCAGCTTATTATGACATTGCATGCCAAAGGCTTCAGCTTTTTTACCAGAACTCCCGCCGGACGTGCATGCAGTCCCATCGGATCACTGATTATATACTCAAAGTGTACCATGCTATCTCCTTATCAAAGCGTTTTGAATCAGCCCCTGTTAATTTTCATAATCAGGCGGGTTTTTCAATCCAGCAGCCTATAGTGCCTTAAGCCATTATAGATACCATCTTTATCAATATCCGATGTAACATAATCACATCTCTTTTTAAGCTCAGCCGCACCATTTCCCATGCATACTCCTATTCCTGCATACTCAATAAGCTCAAGGTCATTTAGATTATCACCAAAGGCAATACATTCCCCACGATCGGTTTTTATATCTGCAAGCAGTTTTGCAAGGCCGTGTTTTTTAGAAATACCGTACAAAACCAAATCCGCCGCCAACCCGTTTATATCAACGCAGGCGCAGCTGCCTTCGAAGTGAGAATTGAATCTGCGCATTTCCCAATGGTCACAAGCGATGCATCCTCCGTTGGCCCCACGTGCAAAATGAATCCTTTTATCACCGTATTCAATCGCAGCATCCATCTCTTTGCTTTTCACAAAGATTTTATCAAATTCCGCACTATTTATATACACATAAGTTTTATCCGGATATTTCCACAGCAAACCTATATCCCTCTCCATACAATATCGGTATACCTCATCCGCCAGCTGCCCGCTGAAAACTTCACTGGCAATATAATTATAATGATTATCCATAACAATATGTCCATTGCTGCAAATGAGGTAATCGGGATGAACTCCTGCCAATATCAGGGATTTCAGGGCTGCAGGAGGGCGTCCGGTAGCAGCTGCGACTTTTATACCTTTTTCCTGCAGCTTATTCAGTGCAATAACAGAGCTGGGGTAATAAACGTTTTTACGCTCATCATATAGAGTTCCGTCAATATCAAATACAGCTATTTTTATCATATCCCCGTCAACCTTTAGCCGCCTCAATAAACCTTTTTGCGTTATCGTAATCAATTGGATTGAACAGCTTGTAATCCTTTTTTATTTTCGTGCCGACTATCACGCCATCACAGTAGGCCAGCAGTGACTTTATGTTTTCTCTGGAAGCTCCGCTGTTTAGAATAATGGGTATGTCGCTTCTGATTTCTCTTAGTCTGGCAAGGCCTGAAGCCTCGGGCGGTACGCCTGTCCTTGGGCCGCTGATGATGTACCCGGCCACAGGAACTGCCTCAATAACACTCTCATACTTTTCTTCTACCGGCCTCCTGTCGAGGCAATCTCCATAATGGCCTTCTATTGCGGTATAAACACTGATTTTTTCAGCTGCGATCTTTTTTGCAAACCGGAAAATATCTCCCGGTACTCTGTGTAAAGGTCCAAAGTCGGTCGTAAAGGAATTTGTGTAAAAATCTCTTACAAACATTGCGCCTGTCGCTTTGGCAATGGCGATAGAGGCATACGGATCCAGTTGAACGCCCACTCCAAAAGGTATTGTCAAGGTCTTTGACACTTCTGTCACGATCCGGGTATATGATGAAACAATCTCAGGTCCGACATGATCAACATACGGAATATCAGCCTCATTTGCAAATACAGCACCGTCAAAGCCGGCATCCATCAATACGCGCGCATCCTTTATAACGCTTTCAATATGCTGTTCCATAGAAAGCTCAGGATTCCATAATGGCGTACCCGGCAGCGCTTTCATGTGGAGGCATCCGATAATTGGTTTATCAGTTTTAAATACTTCTCTATGCTTGTTTTGCATTTGTAATTCCCCTTTAAACTTGATTTTTAGTCTCTGTTATGTAATTCCGACTTTATCCCTGCGGTCTACCGTACCATTTGAATGCGCTGTATTTACCGGAAGGGGGTTCATCACAACCCGATGAAGGAAGCAATGGAACCCCTTATTCTTCGCGCAAACAATAGCGATTTTCACATGATTTGGCGTGAACCGATTCTACGCAAGAACTCCCAGCAGAGATCCGATAATTGCGACAATGAACAAAATACCTATTATCTTTACCGGCTTCATCCCTTTATTGACCAGCAGATACACTCCGATAAACAGAGCCAATGGCAATAAGCGCGGGAAAATAGAATCAAGAACACCCTGCAGCTCCATCGTCATTCCGCTGACCGTAACAGTGAACGGTGTCCTGACGCCGATGTTTGTTGCCACAAGAGAACCCAGCACCATCATTCCAAGAGCGCCCAGCGCTTCTGTCACCTCTTTGATGATACCGCTTCCCAGAATGCGGGTAATGGATGACTTGCCTGATTTATAGCCAAAGAAATAGGACTGATAGCTGACAAAGAGCGTATAGGCAGAGAGCCCTATCAGGAAAATCAACGGACCTAGAATATTCCCGCTCATAGCCAGTCCGATGCCGATGCCCAGCAGTATTGTCTTAACCAGGCTTTGCGTTATGGTGTCGCCGATACCCGCCAGCGGTCCCATCAAAGCGGTCTTTACACCGTTAATGGTTTCATCGGGTATATCGGAGCCATTTCTCTTATCTTCTTCCAGCGATGCGCAGATTCCGGCTATGCTTGCGCCCCAGTTGTTTTCCGTATTATAGTAAGTGAGATGCCTTTTCATCGCATCAGCTCTGGCTTCCTTATTATCTCCATACAGACGTTCGATGATGGGCTTCATGCTGTGACAGAATCCAAGGCCCTGCATTCTTTCGTAATTATAGCATGCCTGTCCGAATGTTACCCATAGCATCCAGGATTTTTTCAGATCCTTTTTTTCAAGCTTAACAGCATTCTGTTCCATTTTTACACCTCAACTTTCGTTTTCTTGGTATACATATAGTGCATAGCTGCAAACGCGGCGCCTATAACGGCAATAGCCATAATGTTCATTCCAAGATATGCGGACGCTACTAATCCGATTATGAAGAAAGGAATCAGAGATTTCTTAAACATCAATTGCAGCAGCATGGCGAGACCTAAAGCCGGAAGCATATTGCCGACCGTTGACAGTATCGCGGTAACCTGAGCAGGCAATGCTGATAAAATTGTATCCAGAAGCGAGCTTCCAAAGAAAATGCAAACGAAGGACGGTATAAAGTAGATGAAAAATGTAAGCAGCAAAGGAGCAATTGCATTCATGTAGAAGATACCCTTCGTATTCCCATCCTCTGCATATTTGTCAGCTTTATGCACCCAGAAGGAATTTAGCGCCATGTAAACCGGAGTTGCAAATGTCCCCAATACACCAAGTGTAGCGGATACGGTCAAGCCGACAGACGGCTCAACCCCTGCTATCATAGACATTGTAACACCTACATAGCCTGCCAGGCACACGTCGCTGGGCACTGCGTTGCCAACAACAGCCAGCCCGAGAAATGCCATCATTACCGTTGCGCCAAACACCAGACCATAGGATATATCACCGAGAATAATGCCGTTAATAAGTCCTGAGATAAGCGGCGCCCCCAAATAAGTGGCCCACTTCAGCCACATTGGGCAAACAGAGTTTAGCATCCATACAATGAACGCCATCAACAATGCATGTAAAAACATTTGCAATCCCCCTTGTTATTTAGATTTTTTTCAAAATATCCAACTCACTATCCGTTGGCATTTTTTGAATATATACGTACACGCCTTTTGAACAAAGCTCTTTGGCCATGTCCCTTTCGGCCTGTGACATATAGACCTGATTTGTTACGCTATTGCGGGATGGCGCCGAACCGATGTTTCCAATATTCAATCTGTCCATTTTATATCCGCGTTTTATTAGTTCAAGGACATATGACATGCTCTTGAACAGGAGCATCGTTTTTTCATCGTCGGTATCGGCTTTGATCAGGTTCAGTGTTTCTTCCACTGATAAAACTAAAACGTTGACGCCATTTGGGGCTGCAAGAGTAAGTACTTCACGGGTAAAATCATCTTTGGCAATATTGTCGTCTACCAATATGATTTTTGTAATATAGAACCTTTTCACCCATGAAGTCATTACCTGTCCATGAATCAATCTTTCATCAATTCTCGACAATACAATTTTCATATGCCTGCTCCTTGCTTTCATATCGTTTTCTGAAATCGACAATCCCTGAATTTACGGAATCAAGAGCCATTTTTTTTATTTTCTCCGTGCTTGTGATGTCCTCTATGTTACTGGCAACCTCAATCAGCATAGGAAGATTCATGCCGGTGATAAGCTCAACTTTTTTGTCCCAGTACTTCCTCATTACTCTTGTCGATACGGTAAACGGACTGCCTCCGAGCAAATCTGTAAAAATTAGCAGACCTGATTCGCAATTCTGTCGTACTACTGACTCTATTTGCTTTTCATAAGAATCCATGTCCTGGTTTTCCGGCAGGTTTATAAAATGAAAATATTTAAAATCTCCTACGATCAGCTTAAGAGTCCTGATAATATCCTCTGATATGGTACCATGCCCCAAAACTAGTACTCGGCATTCCATGGTATATCCCCCCAAATCTAAATTAAGTGCCGGTGCTGTACCTCTATCAAAAATTATAAATGACAATATACCCTTGTCAAATTTCAATATAAATGTGCAAATCATAAATGTGTGTCGTTTTAAATAAGCAACGACAAGTTCTTTTTATATCCGAGCTAAAGCGTAAAATGGTGATTTTACCGAAGTATAACAAAAAACAGATTGAAATTTCAGCCCATTTGTGTTATTAATGTGCTATACCATTGACACACTTTATTGATTCATTTTATTTACTTTTACTTTTTAAGTGAGCTATTCAATAAAACAACACACATAAATTAAAAATTTCTGATATCAAAGTAGCAGCGGCACTAAAAGAAGGAGTATAACAATATAAGATGAGCAGAAAAGAGCGGATATACCGAGTAATTAAGCAGCATACAGAGCAGCTCATTCGCACAAGGCGACTTGCCAATAATGGAATTGACGCTTTGGAAGTCTCGCAGGCACTGGGCTTGAACCGCGCTAATGTTTCGAAGGAGCTAAATAATCTTTGGCATGAAGGAAGGCTGGTTAAAATACAGGGTAAGCCAGTTTTATTTGTAGACTATTACGGACTTGTAAACGCCTTCCCTGATCGGTTTATTCCACTGTCCATATCTAAAAACGATACTCTTACTAGTTATACGGAAAACATAAATGAACTGAAAGACTTTCATGAAAAAAATAATGCTGAATTGGATATTACTACTATCATTGGGTCTGACGGAAGTCTGCGCGAAGCATTCAGCAAAGCGAAAGCAGCGATTGCTTATCCTCCTTATGGTCTGCATATGCTGATTGTTGGCAATCCGGGTACAGGCAGGAAGGATTTCATAAACCATATACATAGATATGCAGTTAAGAATGGCTTAAAACCCGAAGACTCCAGATTAATAACCATAAATTGCCAAAGCTATGCTTTTTCCCCTCAGCTCCTGTTCCCACAATTGTTTGGATGTACGAAATTCGCATCAGATATTGATAAGCCGATCAAAGGAATGATTGAAAAAAGCGGAGGAGGAGTAATATATTTCGACGGTATTCACAATCTGCCATCAGAATACGTGGATGTTATACTTGACGCAATAGATAAGTCATCCTACAGCAGAATTGGGGAGAATACCCAGCGTCCGCTTAATGCGACAATAGCAATGTCCATATCACAGACGCAGGACGGCAAACTGGCAAGCCATTTGCAAAGCCATATACCGGTTACCGTTAATATACCCGATATTGACAGCAGAGGCATCTATGAAAAAATACTTATTGTATTGGAGGCTTTCTCCAAAGAAGCTCAAAATATTCAGCAGGCAATACATGTTCACAAGGATATTATCCTATGCTACACTACTATGAATTATCGCGAAAACAGAACACAATTGTCCAACGAGATAAAATTAGCATGCTCAAGGGCATTACTGGATGCAATAAATAATAACAGCCGCATCGTGACCTTGGGGTATCAGCATCTTTCCGAAAGTATACTGATCTCTCATGAAAGCGGGTCGGAAATAAAAGAAAGAGCTTTGGAAACATTGTCGATAATTCCCAATGACTATATCCTCTTCAATGCCGATAGCTCGTCAGCTGCCATAACCTATCTCAAAAATCCTCCAAGGCATTTCAGTAATGTGATTAATGCCATATATACTGACAAATTAGACATTATTGCCGAAAAAAACGAGAACATGCCGGAATACATTAACGATATGATCTCTGCCTGCATTACCTGCAGCAAATCACAGCTGATAACATTTCAGGAAAGGATCCCTGATTTTATAACAAAGACAGTCATCGACCAGCTTGGCAGCAATCCAGAATTCAGGCAGCTTTTGAAATACAGGCAGATATTATCGGGACTGCTGCTGTACCTGTCTCGAATTATTGAGAAAAACAACAGCCTGGTTTCAGACAGCAGCAGCTATTCGCCACCGCTAAGTCGGAACGGTTCTGAGTGCCGCGGTATTGAAGAAAAGATCATGGAAAACCTATATAGCAAATATGGACTTCAATATTCCGACAGAGACATTGAGTTTGTATCCGCATATATATCCTCCGCAAATGATTATGTCAGCAACCTCAAGGTTTCCATAATGGTCGTCTGCCATGGTGAAGCTACCGCGTCAGATATGGTGCGGTATACAAAAAAATACGCTGATCCGGAATTGAAAATTGCCGGAATAGACTTTCCTTCCAATATGAACATGAAGGTACTTCTGGAAAACGTTTTGCTGAAAGCAAAGGAAATACACCAGGGAGCAGGCATTTTGGTTCTGGCCGATATGGAGCCGCTGATATCCATTGCAGAGTATATCTTTGAAAATACCGGGATTGAAAGCAGGGCAATCTACCCTGTTACGCTCGACAGTCTAAGAGACTTTGCGGATAAATGCATGAAGGGCACTTCGCTGTACATGTTCTCATCTGCATATAAAATCGGTATGGATAAAAGCAGTCAGGAGGAGCCTGCCAAATATAATAAGTTTATTGACCGTTTTGTGAAGGATGTACTATCCGGCACATTAATTTTTATCAATCCGCAGAAGGCTATTGACACCCTGATGGACGTATTGAAAAATATACTGGAAGAACTAAAAATAAGTTACAGCAATGAAATTGCAGTAAAATTTCTTTCACACTGCGCTCATATGCTAGAAAGAGTAATCAGGAATGAACCTTTGACTTATATAAAGCTGAAACAATTCACAAATGAAAACTATCGGTTAATGTCCACAATCGAAAAGTACCTTTCATATGCGGCAAATACATTTGGCGTAGCAATTCCTTCAAGTGAAATCGCTTTTATAACTGAAATATTCGTTAATTACATTGCGACCAATATATGACAGGTGTCGATCAATCAGATCTTTCCTTCCTGCAAATACTTCTCCAGCTTGCGTTTCACACGCTGCAGCGCGTTGTCTATGGACTTGACATGCCTGTCAAGATCAACGGCGATCTCCTGATAGGAACGTCCCTGCAGATAGCTTGAAAGGACCTCCCATTCCAGAGAGCTGAGGATCTCTCCCATTTTCAGCTCAATCCCCGCAAATTCTTCACGGTTGATCATCATTTCCTCGGGGTCGCTGACGTTTTCCTCACTGATTACATCAAGAAGTGTACGATCCGATTCCTCGTCAAAAATGGGTTTGTTCAAAGACACATAGGAGTTGAGCGGAATGTGCTTTTGCCTGGTGGCTGTCTTGATAGCCGTTATAATCTGCCTGGTGATGCACAGCTCCGCGAAAGCCCTGAAGGATGACAGCTTGTCCCCTCTGAAGTCTCTGATAGCCTTGTACAAGCCGATCATACCTTCCTGGATGATGTCCTCCCTGTCTGCGCCAATAAGAAAATAGGTCCTTGCTTTTGCGCGGACAAAGCTTTTGTACTTGTTGATCAGGAATTCGAGGGCCTGGTCGTCACCGGCTTTAGCGTCTCTGATAATTTCCTCGTCAACTGCCGGATTATAACTTAGTTGCGCCTCCGCTTGAGCATTTGGCTTCAATAATATGCCCCCTCATATGTAATGTATCATTTGTTATGTTCAGGTAGGCTATATTGGAATTTCGCCTCACCTAATTATATGTGACCCCAACTTTTATGTCAAGCCGGATGCATGGGCGAGCAGTTGACGAAGTCAACGACCAGCCCAGGATGCATGGGCGAGCAGATGACGTAGTCATCGACCAGCTAGTATGTTGAGTGCGCAGCACGAATTACCTTTACAACATACAACCCCGAACCATGATCCCCTTATCTTACAAGTATTTCCCCGCTTGTATACAAATTTCCCTATATAGTTATCGGCAGCTTCATTCTCTTCCGTAAATATAATTTTTTAGTATTCCATCAGAGCTGCTTTTTGCTTCTTTGCCTCAGGATCTCATAGGCGACGACCGCTCCGGCCACTGCGGCATTCAGGGAGTTGATCTGCCCCATCATCGGGATGTTGACCACAAAGTCACAGCTTTCCCGCACGAGCTTACCCATTCCTTCGCCCTCGCTGCCGATAACCAACGCTATTGCTCCGGTCAGATCACTGTCGAAGTAGGCCTTTTCTCCGGTGGAATCAGTCCCTGCAACCCATATGTTATGCTTCTTCAACGTCTCAATGGTTTGAACAATGTTGGTAACTCTCGCTACAGGCACATATTCGATCGCGCCTGCAGAGGCCTTTGAAACAGCTGCGGTCAGGCCGATCGCTCTCCGCTTCGGTATAATGATGCCATGGGCCCCTACGGCATTTGCAGTTCTCAATATGGAACCCAGATTGTGGGCGTCCGTAATTTCATCCAGTATGATAATGAAGGGCGGCCTGCCGCTGTCTGCAGCAGCCTTGAGTATATCGTCCACCTCAACATAATCCTTGGCGGCCGTAAGTGCGATAACGCCCTGATGCGCAAATGTCTGGGACATATCGTCAAGCTTTGCCCTATCGACCTCCTGAATGAGGATATGGTTTTGTCTTGCCAGTGCAATGATTTGGTTGACGGAGCCCTCACGGTCACCCTTTGCGACAAAAATGCGGTTGATGCTTCTGCCGGATTTCAGCGCTTCAAGCACGGAGTTTCTGCCCTCCAGCTTCTCCAGATCATCCATCATGCCTTGCTGT
Source organism: Bacillota bacterium (assembly GCA_023435745.1). Taxonomy (GTDB): domain Bacteria; phylum Bacillota; class Clostridia; order Acetivibrionales; family DTU013; genus JAEYRF01. The sequence goes on from JAEZMD010000026.1 coordinate 28,335, forward strand.
ATGTCATCCGTTGGCCTTCTTTCTGTTGTTGCCCTGTTGACTGTTGAACTTCTATGCACTTTTGATCTGCTATCGTCCATTGGCCTTCCGGCCACTGTTGATCTGCTGTCTTCCGCCGGTCTGCTTTTCCTCGTGGGCTTGCTGTTCCGGTTCCACGCATTTTTATTGGCCCAATCATCTCTACCCCGGGATTCTTTACCCCACTCATCTCTACCCCGGGTTTCCTTGCTCCAGTCTTCTCTGCCCCGGTTATCCTTCTCCCGGTTATCCCTGCCCTGGCTATCCCTTGCCTGGCTGCCCTTTACACGCTTGTCCTTCCCTCGATTGTCCCTGCCTCGGTTGTCCCTGTCGAATTGTCTTTTTTCTTCCATAGCTATGCGCTCCTTCCGCGTCACCCCTGCGACCTGCTACCGGTTCTGCTCCACAGAGGCCTTCAACAGTTCGAGCAGGCGCGTATTGTCTTCCTTTAAATAAAGATAGCCCAGCAGCGTCTCAAAACCTGTTGCATATTTATATTCCGTTACATCGGCATTTTTTGGAATGGTTCCGGATTTGGCGTTCCTTCCTCTTCTGACAATGTCCTGCTCCTCTGCCGTCAGGCTCTCCAGCAGCTTGTGAATCGTGTCGGACTGGGATTTCGCCTTTACAAAAGAGATCGACTGCTGGTGGAGCTTGTGCACCGGCGCATTGCCCTTGCTGACCAGCAGCGTCCGGACATAGAGCTCGAAAACCGCATCGCCGACATAAGCCAGCACCAGCGGAGAATAATTATTCAAATCTCCATGCCGGATCGGAAGCTCTTTCCCTATTATCTCAAATAATTCATCATTCATCCATTAACCATCCATTTCAGCATTCCATTTATTCATTCCATATCGCAGCTAAGCTGCAAGCCTCCGAAGTGTGAAAATCGCTGCGATAGGCTTCAAATGTCAATTATACCTGCAAAAGTTTGTTTTTAGATAACTTTTGCAGGATAATTATATATCAGCACGGGATTTCTGGCCGCTTTTACCTCGTCCAGCCTGGAGATGACTGTGGTGTAGGGCGCATTGCGAACCTTCTCCGGCTCATTCGCAGCCTCTTGCGCAATAGTGAGCAGCGCACCGGCAAACGCATCCAGCGTTTCCATGCTCTCTGTTTCCGTGGGCTCGATCATCATTGCCTCATGCACGATCAGCGGGAAATAGACCGTTGGCGGATGATACCCGAAGTCCAGCAGTCTCTTTGCAATGTCCAGCGTACGGACTCCATTTTTCTCCTGTTTCTCGTTCGAAAGCACAAATTCATGCATGCAGGTGCGATCATAAGGGAGAGCGAAGGCATCCTTCAGCCGGTGCATGAGATAATTGGCATTGAGCACGGCTGTCTCCGAAGCCCTTTTGAGCCCGTCGGGTCCCATAGTCCTTATATATGCGTAGGCCCTGAGGATGACGCCGAAGTTGCCATAAAAGGCTTTCACTCTGCCAATGGATTTAGGCCGGTCCTCATTGAGCCTATAGCGGTTGTTTTCAAATTCCACCACCGGCACAGGTAAAAACGGAACCAGCGCCTTTTTCACTCCCACAGGGCCGGAACCGGGTCCGCCGCCGCCATGCGGAGTGCTGAAGGTCTTGTGAAGATTCAGATGTACCACGTCAAAGCCCATGTCGCCGGGCCTGCAAATGCCCATGATTGCGTTGGCATTGGCGCCGTCATAATAAAGCAGACCGCCTGCGTTATGAATGATCTGAGCAACCTCTTTTATGTTTTCATCAAATAATCCCAGTGTATTAGGGTTTGTGAGCATCAAGCCCGCCGTATTGCTGTCGGCGGCCTGTCTCAGCGCTTCCAGATCCACTCCGCCTCTGGCATCCGATTTAACCACGACTACGTCAAAGCCTGCGGCAGCAGCTGAAGCGGGGTTGGTTCCGTGCGCCGAATCCGGCACAATAATTTTTGTGCGGGCGGTATCTTCGCGGCTTTGATGGTAAGCGCGGATTATCATCAACCCGGCCAGCTCCCCATGCGCACCTGCGGCAGGCTGCAGGGATACCCGATCCATACCGGTGATTTCGGAGAGCATTCTGTCCATTTCATATAAGACCTGCAGGCAGCCCTGCGCCGATTCCTCGGGCTGGTATGGATGAACGCCCGTAAAGCCTTCAATACTTGCTATCTCTTCATTTATTTTGGGGTTATATTTCATCGTGCAGGAGCCAAGCGGGTAAAAGCTCGTATCCACGCCATGATTGCGACCGGCAAGCTCGGTAAAATGCCGCACGACATCCACCTCGCTGACCTCCGGCAGCTCCGCGTCCGTCTTTCTCAGATACTCTTCGCCTATCAGCTCGGCCGCCGGTCTTTCCGGCACATCACAGATAGGTAGGCTGTAAGCAATTCTCCCTGCTCTACTCCTCTCAAAAATCATCTGTACCCCGTGCTGTTCGCAGCATGCTGTCTCACAGCACCGCACACCGCTTTCTGTATCATGCTGCGTGCAGCATGTCGCACCGCACTGTTCTCCATTCAGTTTCTCTGACATCTCAACGGTCACCTCCCGCTGCAATTTTCACCAGTTTGTCAATTTCCTGCTTCGTTCGCTTTTCTGTCACTGCTATGAGCCAGTGTCCCTTTAACTCGGGATATGCCCCTTCCAGCTCCAGCCCGCCTATGATGCCATGCTCCAGAAGCCTCTTATTTATATGTGCAACGGGCTCGTCCAGCGCCTTCACTGTAAATTCCTTTATAAATGGAGCATCTGTCGCCCTTTCAAATTTACCTGTGGCCAGCAACTGATCCATTGTATAGTGCGCTTTCTGCAGGCAAAGCTTCGCCGCTTCCTTCAGACCCTCCTTGCCCATAACGGACAGGTATGCCGTCGCAGCCAGCGCATTGAGCGCCTGGTTGGAGCAAATATTGGAAACAGCTTTTTCTCTTCGGATGTGCTGTTCTCTCGCCTGAAGGGTAAGGACAAAGCCTCTTCTTTCTTCATGGTCCGTCGTCTGGCCTACGATCCTGCCGGGCATTTTTCGAAGGAATTCTTTTTTTGCTGCGAGAAAACCAAGCGTCGGACCGCCATAATTTATAGGGTTTCCAAGCGGCTGCCCGTCGCCCACCGCAATGTCTGCGCCGCATTCACCGGGAGACTGAAGCAGACCCAACGATATGGGGTCGGCACAGGCGATGGAGAGGGTTCCTTTGCTGGCAGCAAACTCCGAAATTGCCTTTAAATCTTCAATACTGCCGAAGAAATTTGGATTCTGTATGATGACCGCGGCTATACCGCCATCCTCAATGAGGGCTGTAAAGGCAGCCATATCGGTCTTCAGCCGGGACAGAGCAATCTCCTTTACCTCGATCTCATTGAATTTAGCATATGTTCCCAATACCTCACGGTATTCCGGATGCACTCCCCGGCTGACCAGCACCTTTTTCCCGCCCGTGGAACGGACGGCTATCAGTGCGGCCTCGGCCAGCGCAGTCGCTCCGTCATACATGGATGCATTGGACACATCCATACCCGTCAAACGGCAGATCATGGTCTGGTATTCAAAAATGGCCTGAAGCATACCCTGACTGATTTCAGGCTGATAAGGCGTATAAGAGGTGTAAAACTCCGGCTTTGAAATCACATACCTGACGATAGCGGGAATAAAATGGTCATACGCTCCCGCACCAAGAAAACAGGCTGCTTGTGAGCAATCGACATTTTTGTCGGCAAGACTTCTCATGAAAGCAGTCAGCTCCGGTTCGGAAAGGCTCTCCGGCAGGTTCAGCGCCCTGCAAAGCCTCATCCCCTCCGGGATGTCCGCAAACAGTTCGCTGATGTCCGACAAGCCAAGCTCCGAAAGCATTTGCGCCCTGTCTTCCTCAGTGTTGGGAATATATCGGGACATCCTCATTCCTCCTTCGCACAAAACTCACTATACTGCTGCTCGTCCATCAGTGAGTCCAATTCGGACAGGTTCTCCGGATCAAGCGCGGCGATCCAGTTTTCATAGGGCTCCTGATTTAGGAGCTCCGGAGCATTGACCAGCTCTTCGTTAATTTTTTTCACAGTGCCGGATACAGGCGTATAAACATCGGATGCCGTTTTCACAGACTCAACAACGCTGGCCTGTTCTCCGGCCTTCAACTGTTTACCCTCTTTAGGCAGTTCGACAAATACGATGTCGCCCAGCGCATTTTGCGCATAATCCGAGATGCCTATGTATACAAGTCCGTCCTCGGCTCTTGCCCATTCATGTTCCTTCGTATACTTCGTTCCCTGAAAAGTTTTCATGATAACCCTCCGTCTTTTTTATATTTCATTATTCCACAGTTTCCACTAAGGTTCCTCTTAGATCCCATAGATTCCACTTCTGTTCCGCTTTAACCCGTTGAAGCTCCATTGGAAGTTCCCTTTCCCATTAAAGCTTCATTTATTGACACCCTTTTATTCTATCTGCGTCTGCTGTAAAACGGAAGCTTCACTATTTTTGCACAATAGAGCCCGCCCCGTACCTGTACCTGAATTTCACTGCCCTCAGCCGTACAGCAGTTTTCCGCCAGAGCCAGCCCCATATTTTTCTTTAAGGTGGGAAAATATCCGCCGCTGGTCACATGGCCGATCTTCCTGCCGCAGCAGTATATCTCATAGCCGGTTCTGGGAACCGCACGATCCATCATTTCAAACCCGACGATCATGGAATTCATCTCTCCATTAAGCTGTGCCGCAAGGGGCTCTCTTCCTATAAATTCACCTTTATCCGGCTTTATAAACCGCCGGAGCCCCGCCATCACCGGTGAAATATTTTCTGAAAGCTCCTGTCCGTATAAAGGCAGCGCCGCCTCCAGCCGCAATGTATCCCTGGCGCCCAAACCCACCGGTACCAGCCCGCCCGGACTTCCCTTTTCCAACAGCAAACTCCACAGTCTGCCGGCGTCCTCAGGGCGGCAGTATAGCTCGAATCCATCCTCTCCTGTATATCCAGTGCGCGAAAGCATGACCTTTACATCTCCAACCACGGCTTCATTCACATAACGAAATGTCCCCAACCTGCCGGGATCGTCCGTCATCAAATGCTGCAGGATTTCCGCTGCTTTTGGGCCCTGAAGCGCAAGCTGGGCAAATTCTGCCGATCGGTTTACAACGTTTACACGGCCTGCCTTGTTCTGCTTAAGCCATTGAAAATCCTTGTCCGTATTCGCCGCATTTACCACCAGCAAATACTTTGTATCGGTTTGCTTGTAGACAATTAAATCATCCACCGTTCCTCCGTCCGGATAGCACATTGGGGAATACACAGCCTTTTCGGGCGCCGCAGCAATGTCATTTACCAACATCCGCTGAAGAAACTCCAGAGCATCCTCGCCGCTGATCTCCAACTCTCCCATATGGGATACATCAAAGAGCCCCGCGCAGGTGCGCACTGCTTCATGCTCCTGTAAAATGCCGCTATACTGTATGGGCAGAAGCCATCCGTGAAAATCAACTATTTTACCGTGCGCCGTCGCATGCTCCTCATAAAGCGGCGTCTTTTGAAGTTCGTGTTCCATTATTTCGTTTTCCCTCCTATCATTAATATACGCAAAACTGATAAATAAAAAGAGAAAAACAACAAATGAACTTTGTCACTTTTCTCTGTTTATTAACCTGTGAGCTTCAAAACTGCTTCTCCTCCAACCATCGCGCCAGATCCTCCGTCATGGTGTGCTGCGCATCCTGGCCGAAAGGTCCCGCATCCATCCCTCCCGCAATAATGCTCCAGTCGGCAGTCCTACGTCCGTCCTCTCTCCCGTCCTGTTCACGCAGTCTCTGTGCCAGCAGCCTGGAATTGAACGGACAGCTGTCAAAGATTCCGGAAAGTCCGGCGATATATGCTTCATCCAGCGCATCCGAGTAAATCCCGGCTTTGCTGACAATGCCCTTCTCCAGTGTAAACCCGATCTGAACCTCACCCCAGGGGAATTTTCTGCTGATCTCCGTATCAAACGACGGAGCCTCTCCATATCGCCATTTCCATGATGAATACTTGCTATAAAGCTCCTCAAGCGCTTTCTGCGACTCGCTGCCATCCTTGATACAGTATTCCACCTGTGCCGTACTCTCATAAGCAGCTCTGAAGGCAGTGATCAGCGCATCGGACACATCGGACACAGTAAGCTCCTGTCGCAGCTCCGAAAGGTTGACAACTCTGGATTGTACTGATTGGACGCCTTTCGAATTCATTTTCTCAGCAGAGACCTGTAAATATTTTGAGAGCTTGTCAAAATCAGCAGAAACGAGAACCGTTCCATGATGATAGAAACTGTCTTTTCTAAAGCAGAAGGCGTTCCCGGAAAACTTTCGCCCGTCTGCCGTCAGATCATTCCTTCCGCTTTTCTCCGCCGGGATACCAAGTGCTCTTACAGCATCAAGAATGACCCCAAGCTGCTTGTCCAGATCGTACATCTCTTTGCTCGCAATAAATGTAAAATTGATATTGCCGATATCATGAAACACCGCGCCGCCCCCTGAAAGCCTTCTGGCCAGTTTCCCGCCCTCGCTCTCCAGCAGCTGAGCCCTGCACTCCCGCCAAGGGTTCTGATTTTTTCCTATGACAACTGTATTTTCATTCTGCCATAAATATAGTATGCATTGACCCGGTTCCACCCTCTCGAGCAGGTATTCCTCTACTGCAAGGTTCCACCATGGATCCGATGAGCTGGTATGAATAATACGCGTATTATTTGACATTTGAAAACCTCCAGAGTCATGACCTGCCAATCTTAGTACAAATATAACCAATCCTACATATTATACTTAACTCATTCCATTATTTCAATCCATGCATGGTACTTTTTATCCGGGAGTTGGAACATAACGCTCTCATAGTAAATATTATGTAAAAGAATCTATAATTTAAGGAGTGTGTCTTATGAAATATCAGGAATCCTACACCGGTTCAAAAGCAGAATTTGGCGACTTCATAAAAAAGGCCGTTCCGGATCTGTTTTCCGGCAAGCTTACAGTTGAAGGAAAAACAGCCAGCATACCTGGAGATACTGAACTTGAATACAAAGTTAAGTACGATGACGCCGAAGACGGCGGCTCAGTCTCGATCAAGGTAACCTGGGAAAACCCCAACATAGAGTTGGATCTTGAGGAGTAAAGGCTGGTACATCAATCAGGGGGATGACTTCCCCCTGATACAGTATTAACGAACTATGTAGGAGGTACAAACATGCCGCCTGTTGGGAATGAACCGCTTGATATTGTACTGAAGCAGTATCCGGTCACAGTTTTGGAAATCAAAAATGAGTCTTATAAAGATAAAAAGGGTGTCTGGTGGATCAAAACAAACAAGGGAATGTATATTCTCAAAAAGATCTCCAATTCAGAGCAAACACTGCAGTTCATACTGGATGCAGTCAGGCATCTGCTGCAAAACGGAGTATACCTGCCAAAGGTCCGCAAAACAACCGATGGAAGGGAGTATGTCAGCATTGACGGAGTTTGCTATGTCCTGACGGAGGCAATTATCGGCAGAAATCCAACCTATGCCTCACATGAGGATCTTGCCATGATCGCGGAAGGTATGGCAAAGCTCCACAAGGCATCAGCAGGCTTTCGCCCCGCAACCGGAACGAAGCCCAAATACCACCTGGGATTGTGGGTCGAGGACTATACAGAGCAGATAGAAGACATTAAAAGGTATGTTGATAACGAGCTGCTGAAGAATGAGCATGACTCGATCAACTCACTGATCATCAGGGAGTTGCCCCATTTCTACGAACGCGCCCAAAAAGCTATAGAAGGACTGAATGGAAACGACTATGCGCAATGGGTCAGCGAAATAAAGGAAAAAGGCTGCCTGTGCCATCAGGATTTTGCCGCAGGTAATTTGATCGTAACTCCTTCGGGAGATTTATATATTTTGGACACGGATTCCCTGACAGTGGATATCGCTGCCAGAGATATCCGCAAGCTGCTGAACAAGGTAATGAAAAAATCAAGTGCATGGGATCATGAACAGGCTAAAAGAATACTGCGTCATTACCAGGCTCAGAACCCTCTTACGCCGTCACAGTGGGAAGTTGTGAGGCTGGATCTTCTGTTCCCCCACCTGTTTGTCGGCGCTGTAAACAAATTTTATCACAAACGGGATAAGGAATGGTCGGCGGAAAAGTATATGCAGAGAATCTCAGAGATGTCTGCATTTGAAAAAACAGTCGAGCCTGCATTGGAAAATTTCAAGTCCATACTGCCGACATGACTGCATAGTATAACTTAGCGTCTTCGAAAGGATTGAGAATATGGATTTTGCCGAGTCAAACCTGGATGCGCTTGCGCGAAATGTATTGAAGGAGTACGGCATCGAACCTGAAAAATTAACGCTGGTGCAGGTTGGCGCCATAAAAACTGTCTGGAAGTTGATTGGAAGGGGCAGGCAGCTGTGCCTGAAGCGCTTGAAACAAACCTATGACAAGGCTCTGTTCTCGGTCAATGCCCAGATCTTTATAAAGAATTCCGCAGGCAAGGTCCCCGGAATTGTTTTGAACAGAAATAACCGCCCAATCACCGAATATAACGGACAATTGTTTGTTGTTTATGAATGGGTCAGCGGCAACGATTTGAACTTCGATATTCCGGCAGACCTAAGGCAGGCGTTGCAAGGTCTGGCCGCTTTTCATGCTGCCTCGAAGAACTATCTGCCTCCACAGGAGGCCAGAATATCAACAAAGCTCGGGAAATGGCCGGACCAGTACAATTCCATGAAAAGAAGGATGGCCGAATGGAAGGAGATCTCCTCCCAAAATAGCAAGCCCTCGCATTATCCGGCTTATCTGGCAGTTATCGATCCTGTGCTTGACATTGCTGACCAGGCTCTTGAAAGGCTCGCCGATTCGGATTATCAGCGCCTGACGCAGCCCGGATCTCCTTGCGCTGTGCTGTGCCATCAGGATTTTGGCAGAGGAAATGTCCTTGTGGCTGCTGACGGCGTCTATGTCCTTGATCTGGATGGTGTGACCTATGACCTGGCTGCAAGAGACCTGAGAAAAATCATCGGCAAAAACGCCGTAAATGCAGGTCAATGGTCGGTTGACAGCATCATGACCATTTTGGACTGGTATACACAGATAAACCCTCTTGGCAAGGAAGAGCTGAAGGTCCTGTATGCAGACTTAACGTTCCCGCACTGGTTTTTCGGCCTTGTAAAAAATCTGTTCCAAAACGGTAAAGCCCTAAAGCCCGCCGAGATAGAGCGGATCGCAGCACTTGAACGATCCAAGGAGGAGACCTTAAAAACGTTGCTTAAAAGGAGTGAGTAGCTTGAAGATCGCCCTGGTCTGTACAGAAAAGCTTCCTGTGCCTCCGATTGCCGGCGGTGCAATACAATTATATATTGACAGTGTCGTTCCTTATTTATCAAAACAACACGAGGTGACTGTTTACTGCATTCAACACCCCGGTCTGCCCAATGAGGAAATGAAGGATCATGTAAGATACATCAGAGTGGAAGGCAAAACGGGCGCCATGTATTTAAACAACCTGAAAGCCAGGCTGACGCCGGAATATGATCTCATCCATATCTTCAACCGGCCGCTTTATCTGCTGGCGCTGTCAGAGGCTCTGCCAAATACAAAATTCAGCCTGAGCCTTCACAATGAAATGTTTTACAAGGAAAAAATTTCAGACGAAGCAGGTCAGCGGTGTATCGAAAAGGCAGAGTTCATCAATACTGTCAGCCAATATATCGCAAATACGGTCATACAAAGGTTTCCTGCTGCCAGGTCAAAAATGAATGTTGTCTATTCCGCTGCGGATGCATCAAAATATCATCCTTATTGGACGGAGGAGGGCGCCAGGATCAAGGAGGCCATAAAATTAAAGTATGGCCTGCAGCATCACAGGGTTGTTCTCTATGTAGGCAGGCTGAGCGTAAAAAAGGGTGTCCATGTGCTGCTTAGGGCTATGGAAAAAGTCATGAGCAGTCATAAAAATGTTGCGCTGGTCATAGTAGGAAGTAAGTGGTACGGAAAGAATGAGCTGGACGACTATACGAAATCCATCCTGGAGCAATCACGCAAGCTCAGTGGGCCTGTCATTTTCACAGGCTTTGTTGCTCCCTCGGAGATACCAAAATATTATAGCATTGGGGACGTTTTTGTCTGCGCATCCCAGTGGAATGAACCTCTTGCCAGAGTCCATTATGAGGCAATGGCGGCAGGGCTTCCGTTCATCACAACCAACCGTGGCGGAAATGCTGAGATCGCGGAGGGATTTGGGAATGGTATTGTAATTAATGAATATAATGACCCGGCTGTAATGGCCGATAACATATGCTATTTGCTGGACAATCCGGATAAAGGTCTGGAAATGGGCTTAATAGGCAGAAAGCTGGCTGAAAAAGAATTTCATTGGGAAAGGGTCGCCTCTGAGATGCTGAGAAAGTTCCAGCCTGAGACAATGGCTGAGGTCAGGACTGTTCCCGAGGCTGAAGCTGCGCCTGAAATCATAATCGACCTCGAAGCCTCACCTGACCTCGAAGCTGCGCCTGAAGCCAAAACTGCCCCTGATGCTGCACCTGTTCCTGAAGCTATATCTGCCCCTGATGCTGCACCTGTTCCTGAAACCACAGCCTTACCTGAAGCCACGCAGCCCTTGAACATTTCCATCATCGGCACAGGCTATGTAGGCCTTGTGACAGGCGCATGCCTGGCATCCATGGGCATGAACGTCTACTGCTGCGACAGTGACGAGACCAAAATCGCCAATTTGAAAAAGGGCGTGCTTCCAATCTACGAGCCCGCGCTTGACAGCCTTGTGGACAGCTGTGTAAACAAACGCAGGCGCCTGCATTTCATATCAGGAATTAAAGAGGCGGTGGAGCTGTCGGATATCATTTTTATAACTGTCAATACACCCACTCTGGCAGACAGAACCTGTGATACAAGACATGTATTTGAAGCTGCACATGATATAGCACAGTATATGAACCGTTACAAGATTATTATAAACAAAAGCACCGTGCCGCTGGGCACCGGTCGTAAGGTAAAAAACGAAATATCAAAAATTTTACTGGAGCGAAATGTGACGCTGGAATTTGATGTCGTCTCAAATCCTGAATTCCTGAGGGAGGGTTCGGCGGTGGAGGATTTCATCAACCCGGACAGGATCGTTATCGGCGCAGATAATGATCGCTCGGTAAACATTATGAAAGCCATATATCATGATCAGATCATGTACAATATACCTGCGTTAATAACCGGAATCGATGCGGCGGAAATGATCAAATATGCTTCCAATGCTTTTTTAGCGGCGAAAGTCAGCTTTATCAACGAGATCGCCAACATCTGCGAGCTTTGCGGCATTGATATCGGAACGGTGGCAAAGGGAATGGGAATGGATAAAAGGATCGGAAAACAATTTTTAAACCCCGGTCCCGGTTTTGGCGGCAGCTGCTTCCCGAAGGACGTGCGGGCTTTGACAGGCCTTAGCAGGGAACATGGCTATATTCCCCGGCTGCTGGACAGCGTTCTGGAGGTTAACGATCTCCAGAAAACGCGGATGATTGAGAAAATAAATTGTGTGCTGGGAGGATTGGAAGGGCGCAGAATATCTATACTGGGGCTTGCATTTAAACCCGGAACTGACGATATCCGCGAATCCCCCTCCCTGACAATCCTCGCAGCACTGCTTGAGGGAAGGGCTATAGTATCGGTCTATGACCCTCAGGCGATGGATAATATGAAAAGGAGCCACCCTGAAATGAATCTGAGATACTGCAAGGATGTGTATTCCGCATGTTCCCACAGTGTCTGCACAGTGCTTCTTACAGAATGGGATGAGTTTTCCGCAATGGATTTCAAAAAATTAAAGGCTGTGATGAAAGAGCCGGTTCTTCTGGATCTGCGGAATATATATGATCCCGACTATGTCAAAAGCTTTGGATTTTACTATGAAGGAGTTGGCAAAAAATGAGGATGATTTCAGATATGAATCCGGCAAACAGCGGGTGTATCCTGGTAACCGGAGGCGCGGGCTTTGTAGGCTCGCATCTGTGTGAGAGGCTGACCCTTCAGGGCTGCGCTGTTATCTGTCTGGATAATTTCAATGACAATTACGACCCTGCTATAAAAAGAAACAATATTCAATACTGCCTGCGGCACTCTGAATTCAGGCTGCTGGAAGGCGACATTATGGATTCGGAGCTTATTGACCGGTTACTGACGCAATACGATATCGACACAATAATACACCTGGCAGCACTTGCCGGCGTCAGGAACTCGATTGCAGCTCCCTTAAACTATATTGATACGGATATTGGGGGCACCGTCAATTTGTTGGAGGCCGGCAGAAAACATGATATAAAGAAATTTATCTTTGCATCCTCCTCATCGGTCTATGGCCCGGGAACAACTCCCTTCAGTGAAAAGAATCCGCTGAGCCTGCAGGCTTCTCCCTACGCTGCCGCAAAATATTCCGCCGAGTTGTTCTGCAAAACCTATCAGCAGCTTTACGGTTTTCCCGTTGTCTGTCTCAGGCTCTTTACTGTATATGGGCCCAGACAGCGGCCTGATATGGCGGTCAACATCTTTACGAGGGCTATTGATGAGGGGCGTGAAATTAGCATATACGGCGACGGAACCAGCTTCAGGGATTACACCTACATTGATGATATAATAGATGGCATTGTGGCTTCCATCGACCTTCACTGCGATTTTGAGGCGATCAACCTGGGATCCTCCAGACCTGTCAGCCTTCTAACCCTTGTTAAAACGATCGAAGAAAAAATGAAGAAGCAGGCGCGCCTGCGTTTCTTACCCAACCAGCCCGGAGACGTTCCCGCGACCCTTGCCGACATCAGCAAAGCCGCAGAACTGCTTGCATATGAGCCGAAGGTGTCTCTGCCGGAAGGGGTGGGGTTGTACGCCGACTGGTATCAACGCACAAAATGATAAATGAGAATCCGGCCGGATTTGCTTCGCAAACGGCCATTTTAGAAAAAAAAAGAGTATAAACAGACCGGGATACTAGCCCGGCGCCGTTTATACTCTTTCATCCATAATTTCATCTGTACCTTTTCATAATAGCCTTATTGATTTTAGTTGCAAAATCATCCCATTCTCCCAATTGGAACGCTCTGCCAACAACCTTCACATGATGCAGATTGACCGGCACATAGCCCCTGTCAACTCTTTCAACACATCTGGCAGCGATGCTTTTATCCCATTTGGTCACCTTCATATCCATATGTTCACATCCTTAGCTACACAAATTTATTTACATAATCATTATATTAAGGTGATCATAAAATGTTGCATCCTTATTTCCGGGTGACCTTGACTCCTTGCGGCGTATCCTCCATCTGCCAGCCCATTGAGTTGATTTTATCCCTGATCTCATCCGCCAGCTTCCAGTTCTTTTCCTGCCTTGCCTCCTGTCTGCGGCGAACCAGCTCTTCTATTTCGGGATCCAGAATCCGGGCTTCATCCGCAGGTTTTTCTGCTGCACTGGCAAAATCCAGCCCTAAAACATCATCCATCTTCACAAGCAGTTGATACAGATCATTGGATCTCGTCCCGTACCTGGCCGCATTCCATGTAACCCCAAGCGCTTTTGGGATGTTCAGATCATCATTGACAGCTTCCATGAATTCCTTCTCAAATGCTTTGATCACGTCGGGCTCCACCACAGCCGACCTGTCGGCATTTTTATGTGACAGAACACAGTCCAGAAGTCTGTCCAGTGCAATCTGTGCGGCCTTGATCCCGTCCCAGGTGAAGTTGAGCTTGCTTCTGTAATTTGCATTCAGGCACATGTATCTGAAGGACAGCGGGCTGTAGCCTTTCTTTTTAAGATCTGCAACCGTATAGGTGTTGCCAAGGCTCTTGGACATTTTTCCGTTATCCACCAGCAAAAATTCTCCGTGAAGCCAGTAATGCACCGCAGGATGCCCGAGGAGAGCCTCGCTTTGCGCGATCTCATTCTCATGGTGCACAGGAATGTGGTCAACGCCGCCGGTGTGAATGTCAAACTCGTCTCCAAGGAATTTCCTGCTCATGGCCGAACACTCGATATGCCAGCCCGGATAGCCCATACCCCAAGGGCTTGGCCACTGCATAATGTGCTCCTTCGGCGCTTTCTTCCATAGAGCGAAGTCGGCAGGATGCCTCTTTTCCTCATTCACATCCACCCTTGCCCCTGCTATCTGGCCTTCCAGATCCAGCCCGGAGAGCTTTCCATAGCCTTTGAATTTCATGATGTCAAAGTAAATACCGTCGCTTGTTTCATATCCAAAACCCTTCTCAACCAATGTCTCCACAAACTTCAGCATTTCATCGATGTTATCAGTTGCTTTGGGTATATATTCCGGTCTTTCTATATTCAATTCACCGATGTCACTCAGAAATACGCCGGTGTAATACTCTGCTATCTCCCATGGAGTTTTTTGCGCCGCTTTTGCGGTCTTCATCATCTTGTCCTCACCCTCGTCCGCATCGGATACCAGGTGGCCTACGTCCGTTATATTCATCACATGCTTGAGCTTATAGCCGTTATATTTCAGTACACGTCTCAATATGTCCATGAACACGTAGGAGCGCATGTTGCCGATATGCGCATATTGGTAAACCGTAGGCCCGCAGGAATAAATGCTGACAGTTCCCTCCTCTATCGGCCTTAGCTCTTCCTTTTGTCTTGTAAGTGTGCTATACAGCTTCATTTTAATATCCTCCGATTATCGATCAACTGTCTTTTTCATTGTGAGTCTCATTTATTTGTATATCGCGCAATAATGCCTCCAGACGGTCAATACGCACCTGAAGCCTGCACATTTCCTGTGATACCGGATCCGCAATATGGATCTGATCCAGTTCCACAGACGGAGCCAGCTTCCTGCCGGCATGCTTCACGGCTCTTGCCTTCGGCCCCGTGACCGTAGTATCCGGCGCAACACTATCCAGCACAATGGATCCCGCTCCAATCATAACATTATCGCCTATGACGATGGGTCCAAGTAACTTGGCGCCCGCTCCGATCAGAACATTATTGCCGATGGTGGGATGCCTTTTCCCCTTTTCCTTTCCGGTTCCACCGAGCGTTACCTGATGGTAAATTGTGCAGTTATCGCCCACCTCAGCAGTTTCACCTATTACGATTCCCATTCCGTGATCTATAAACAGTCCGCGTCCTATGGTTGCGCCCGGATGGATCTCTATACCCGTCATAAATTTGGAAAACTGAGATGTCAATCGGGCAAGGAAGGATAGCCTCCTTTTATAAAACCAATTGGCAATACGGTGGTATATCAACGCATGAAAGCCTGAATATAGAAGAAATACCTCAAATGTGCTTACTGCCGCCGGATCCCTGTCCGCTATTGACCTGGCGTCAGTCAACAATCCTTTAAACATGGCATGCCTCACTTAAGCATATAATAGAAAATTCATTTTATCAAATATTAGTTAAAAAGTAAACAAATACGGGGCTCAACTTTGTATAAACATTTTCTAAACAATTAATAATAGTATTGACGACAATTTGCATTTTCATTATATCCTTTGAAAGGAAGTGAGTAGGTTGGCTGAAAATGTCGAAAGAGAGCAGCATTTTAGTTTTGGACATTTCATCATAAGGTGGTTGGTCGGAGCAGTTGTTCTGGCTGTTACTGCTTTCCTTACCCCGGGCTTCACCATAGCAGGGATTTGGTCATTGATTATAGCAGCTGCTGTAGTTGCCATTTTGGATTATTTAGTACAAAGAATACTCGGGGTAGACGCGACTCCATTTGGCAGAGGGTTGACTGGGTTCATCGTCGCTGCGGTAATATTTTATGTCGTCAAGTTTATTGTACCCGGTTATGATGTAACCTTGCTCGGCGCGGTACTGGGTGCCCTGGTGTATGGTATTATTAACCTTTTAATTCCGGGGAAAACCATGTAGTCCGATTGCTTTCAAACATACCGCAGAAATCGGATTTGCTTCGCAATTGGTACAGATAAAGGGATGGCCACAGGCCATCCCTTTATGTATAACCCAAAGGCTATTCATCTTTTGTTATGTCTCTTTCATCCTCGAGCGCCCCGGGGAAATCCATTTTTTGAGGCGGGAAGAATTCATCAACTGGGAAGTCGATCGTGTCAAACAAGCCGCACGCATCCTCTTCCGTTGCAGCGACGCATTGTTTGTTCGGAACACAGAAGTCAAATGCGGGGATCAGCAGTTGTACGAATCTGGCAAGCTTGATGATTGAGAAAAGACCTATTGTTGCTACGACCTGCCTGGTAACAGATAGATGCCTGGTATTGTCAGTAACAAGGTCTGTTTCGTCAAAATCGATTTCATCAATCAAGTCGCTGACCGTATTGGGCACATTTCTCTCACAGCTGTCATCGCAGGTGTTTTCCAGAACATCGACCAGTCTCGCACCAAGTGTGATGGGCTCTGCGACCTCGACCTTTGAAATAGGAAGATTATCCTGCTGCAGTGCGGAATCTCCCTGATTATCAAGGCCTTTATCCACAAAACGGGACTTGAATATTTTTACATTTCCCTCGGAGCCGAACAGTATGACCTTCTTGTCGAACATAACAATGCCGGGAACTGTAATAATCTTAATTCCGCCGTTGTGTTTGTGTACAAAGAAGTCCAGCGTCACCTTGATGAAGAATTTGATGTCCACCGTAAAGAAACCTCTCTTAAACGGCACCTCCTCCACATCGGAGAAGACCTTTACCACTTCGGCATTCCTGGCTTTAACATTGATGGCGTGGCAGATGATCCAATTCACTTTTTCAGGTTTCTTAAAAAACACTCTTGCATCCTCAATGCAGTCTTTTTCCTTGCAGGAATCATAAATCTTTTCCACCTGTATACAAACTGCTTCTCGTATCTTACAAAGGTCACGCTCGCTGATAAGTCCCGGAAGCACTTTCTCGTGATTATAGCTCATATCTTAATCCCCCTTCATTTAAAGCTATATTATTTGATTTCCCTCTCATTTTCATAATATGTTGCACTCGCATTTTTGTGATATTTCATAAATGAAATCATCTGCATCATATATATAGTAATGGCAGTAATTATGAAATGTGAGAGGATGATATGTTTAATTTTCATAACAGGCAATATATATTCCGGCAGGCGGACGGCGAGCTCTGGAATTTCTTTTGCGATTCCAGGCAATGCCTCTGCTATAACACGCTGACAGTTCGGGGCATCTGGAGCAATGCGGTCGTGCTGCACAAAAATGTGTACCAGTATTTTTATGCGGAAATGGACCGTGATGGCGTTTATCATATTCTGTTTCAGGATATTAACGGAAACATTCAATACTCCAGACTGGACGGACAGTCAATCAGAACTGTGCCCGTCCTGAACAGCAAGTCTCCGGCCGTTTATAACAAACAGCTGTATATCGCACCGCTCAAAGAGCATGTTTACCTTTTTTACGTCCTGCAGCATGAGAACTCCTTCATGCTTGCATATCAGACGCTGGGAAATACCAGACTCGGCACTCCAAAAGTGGTGGATTACGTTTCCGGCAGCAATCAGCCCTGCTCGATCGTATACGACCACCAGCAGAATATATATGTGTTTTATCAGTCCTATGACGGAAAATACCTCCAGTTGGGATACAAAAAATTTAATACCGCTCAAAAGCACTGGAGCGATTTTACTCCGGTGACCAAGTATGCAGGAAACTGCGAGTACCCCCATGCCATTGCAGACAGCGGCGGCATAATCCATTTATGTTATCAGAGACGCGCGCCAAAGCTGTTTGAAATGGTCTATCAGCAAAAAGCTCCTGACAAAAATCTTTGGTCGCGGGAAACCATTGTGCACTCCTCGGTCCACTCCTTTGAAAACGCCTCCATCCTCCAGGTAAATGACAAAATCGCGGTCTATTGGGTCCGAGAAGATATTATCTACTATAACAGCGGCTCACTGGACGGTACAGGCTGGAACAGGGCCTCCCGACACACTACTCAATTTGGCCGTCAGATTCTGTGCCTGTGCTACAAAAGCAACCGCCCGGGGGGAGGGGACGTTTCTTCCGTGGGGGACGTTTCTCCCGGTGGGGACGTTTCTCAACTCTCGCCCGGAATCTATCCCGGCAGCCTCTCCAACGGTCTGAAGCTGGCATTTCCAGCAGGCGACACCGGCAGCCGTCAGGGGGACGTTTCTCCCAGTGGGGACGTTTCTGAGCCTTACACTGAAAGCAGCGCGTATGGAGGCGCCGGCGGCAGCGGCTATTATCCGGAAAATACTCTTACCCGGCTGCAGGAAAGTGTAGACGAAGTCAAAGAAAGCTGGTCACGGAACAAAAAAGAAATGTACCGGGTCACTAATGCCTATTCGGATTTGAAAAAGGAGATGGATAAATTCTCAATCAGGCTGAATTTATTCGAGAAGCAAATCGCACAAATGAAAAAGATTATCAGCAAGCCGGAATCGGTTACATCTCCGGGGCCTGATGCCATAAATTCTGAAGTTGTCGCAGCAGCTCTGCCCACGCCTTCGTCTGCTCCCCTATCCGCAGCCGCTTCCGCGACACCCGCTGCACCTTCTCCCCAGTTGCGGCCTGCACCGGCAAGAAGCGCTTTGCCTTCGGAAAAGGTCAAAGCCACCCTGGATCCCGAAAAACTAAAGATCTGGGAAGAGTGGACGGAACCTGAAGAACTGAG
Organism: Bacillota bacterium; assembly: GCA_023435745.1. GTDB lineage: Bacteria > Bacillota > Clostridia > Acetivibrionales > DTU013 > JAEYRF01. The sequence goes on from JAEZMD010000026.1 coordinate 46,971, forward strand.
GCAGGTACCACTGGAACCTCACCCGGTATCTGATGATCCGCAGGAAGAAGATGACGACGATTGATGAAGATATCTACAAAACAGTGACGCCCAACTCGCGGGCTTTTGCGGAAATAACCTCCGGCAGTTTGTTGTCGCTGATAAGGATGTCCAGGTCGGAAAGGGCACCGAAAGTAAAGGCCAATACTTTGTTGCATTTGCTTGAGTCAACCATCATGATTACTTTCTTTGCCTTTTTCATGACGGCTTTTTTCAATTCACATTCAAAAAAATTCGATACTGTAAAACCATTTTCCAGCGTTAAACCGGAGGCCGCCATAAACGCAATATCAATGTTTATAAAATCCAGCATGGACATAGAGGTGGGCCCCGAAGAAGAAAGACTGTTCTGGTTCAGCTGACCGCCGGTATGGTATATGGTAATCCTGGACTTTTTCGTAAGCTCCATTGCAATGTTAACCCCGCTGGTCAATATGGAAAAAGGTTCGTCGGGGATTAATCTGGCAAGACACATCATCGTACTTCCCGCATCCACATAGATTGAGCGCCCATTGTCCAGAAAAGGCACAGCTTTTTGGGCAATGCTCATTTTTGCTTCAACATTCTCCGCCGCACGCAGGAAATAGGCATCCTCTTCACCATATACTGAAGAGAGTTTTTTTATATTGACCGCTCCGCCATGAGTTCTGATAAGCATACCTTTCCCTTCCAGCATGGATAGATCCCTTCGGAGCGTCATAGCCGAAACCTGGGGGAAAACTTCTTTCAGTTCGGATATCTGAATTTCACCTTTCTCATTTAAAAGGTTCAAAATATGTTCCTGTCTGTCATTGTACAAGCCGGTCACCCCTGACTTTAGAATAAAACAATCCTGCCCGCTGTATTTGGAACAAGCTCTGTAGTACAATATTATCATAGCCTATTTGAACAAAAAGCACAAGATAATTAAAAATATGTTCTGTTTTATCATTGCAATATGTTGCAATATAACATACAATTATTCATGTAAACATAATGTTTTTTGGCAAAGATAATGGAGGGGAAAACCATCATGAAGACAAAAGCAGTCCGTTTATACGGAAAGAACGATTTAGTATGCTTAGCACCCTTTAGGTGCGGATTTCCATTAAAACATACAAGGAGTGAAAATTATGATATATGATTTGATAGTAATCGGAGCAGGCCCCGGCGGATATCTCGGCGCAGAGCGTGCCGGGCACGCGGGACTTGCCACGTTGCTGATTGAAAAGCGTTCGCTCGGCGGCGTCTGCCTCAATGAAGGGTGCATTCCCTCGAAGGCATTTCTGAATTCTGCGAAAATCGCGGATTATGCGAAGCATGGGGAGAAATACGGTGTGCTGGCCGAAAATGTAGTGCTGGATCATGAAACAGTGGTCAAACGTAAAAACAAGGTCGTCAGAGTGCTGGTTGCCGGCGTATCCATGAAAATGAAAAAAAGCAATGTAACTGTGGTTAAGGAAGAGGCTGTTATTACAGGCCGTTCACCCGAGGGATTTCAGGTAAAGGCCGGAGACACGGTGTACACCGCAAAAAGGCTGATGGTGGCGACAGGCTCTGTCCCTGCAATGCCGCCTATTCCGGGATTAAACGAGGGATACCGGAACAGCTTTGTGCTGACAAACCGAGAAATACTCGACATCACCCAAATCCCTGAAAAGCTTGTCATCGTCGGCGGCGGGGTCATAGGTCTTGAAATGGCATCCTATTTCAATTCAGCCGGAAGCAAGGTTACGGTTGTTGAAATGCTCGATCATATCGCCGGACCCACCGACAGAGAAATCAGCACGATTTTACGCAACAACTATAAGAAAAAGGGCATTGATTTTCGTCTGTCAGCCAGAGTAACCGAAATAACCGACAGCTCGGTAGTTTTTGAAACGGCGGAAGGAAGCCAGACCGTACCGGCCGATAAGGTGCTTGTCAGTATCGGAAGGAAGGCCTTCACTGAAGGGCTTGGATTGGAATCCATCGGCGTCGAGCTGGAGCGCGGAAGAATTAAAACTGATGAATTCATGCAGACCAATATTCCCGGAGTATATGCAGTGGGTGATGTCAACGGCGTTTCAATGCTGGCCCATACGGCATACCGCGAAGCCGAGGTTTGTATCAGCCATATCCTCGGAAAAAAGGACAGAATGCGCTATAACGCAATCCCTTCCGTTATCTATACAAATCCTGAGGTTGGCTCGGTGGGTGAAACCGAGGAAACTGCGAAGGAAAATGGGTTGGATGTGGAAATCGTCAAGCTTCCCCTCAGTTACAGCGGCCGTTATCTGGCTGAAACCGAAGGCGGAGACGGCATTATAAAGATTCTGCTGGATAAAAAGTACAGAACAATAAAGGGGCTTCATATGATTGGCAGCTATGCGTCAGAAATCATTTACGGAGCCGCCATGATGATAGAAACAGAAATGCGGGTGGAGGATATCCGGCAGATTGTATTCCCCCATCCTACCGTAAGTGAAGTCATAAGGGAAGCAATGTTTGAGTCACGAGTCATTGTTTGAATAAGGAAAGGAACAATAAATATGCCTAAATCACAATTTGTAGACCCAGTTGAAATGATGATGGATGTCAACAGCAAATCCGGGAAAAAGGGCTCCTATAAAAATGCGGCTTATGCAGCCGCAAAGTTCTGAAAATGCTCGGCACAGAAAAAGAGGACGATCCGTTAAGATCATCCTCTTACATTTAAACCCGAAAAGCCGTTCCCCCATATTTTGACACCTAGCCCAAGGCCAGGTGGGTGTCCTGATGGCAACTTCAATCTTCCACTGCCGTTTCATACGGACACGCCGTATGCCGGAATTAGCTTGTGGCCTGATATGTCCTGCCAGACGTCGGACTCCCGTATAAATAATGTAGGTTCAAAATAATGGGTTTATCCGAGCATTTCAGGTCAATCGACTGTTTTCTTGTCGTATCTTGATTATACCACCGTTATGCGGGTTCGACAACAAACCGCAAAGGCAATTAAGCCTTCAAAACATGCAATTTTTCACTCTGCCTTCAATTTTCTTCGGAATGCATATGAATAGCCGCTTCCGGTAGGAACATTATGGAACGGTTGCAAAATTTCAATAGATTTTCACATATTTATTTTTCATGACCTGCGGCACTACCTGATACATCTCCCTGATCATAATCCTGTTTGCCTGAGCCTGCTGCAGGACCAGTTCCCTGTACTCGAGCGGAAATTTCAGGCAATACCCGCAACCACCCTTTGCAATCTGGCATGGCGTGGATATCACCTCGAAGACATAGCCCTTCCTCTCAAGAATGTTGCAAAGCTGCAACGCATAATTGCCTGAATCCACAATTGCGATGCCAAACATACTCTTCACTCTCCCAAGAACCATTAAATCGATTCCACTGTATATTCTATTGGAAGAGGTCACATAACGTGACAATATCGCGGATATCGCATACGTGTTGTATGGCCGGCCTTATTTCAAACTGCCTATCTTTTGTTCCCTGGCAAAATAAAACAAATATTGCTGCGCCGCTCCTGCATACCCGCCAAAATGCTCCGCCGCAAACTGCTGAATTTCCTTGAAGCTGGCTTCCCTCCTGAAATACAGCTCTTCCATCACTCGCCTGACCCACACATCTGTCGGGAAAACATCCCTCTTAATGCCGCTGTATAGCAGGATACAGTCCGCCACCTTATTTCCGACTCCCTTGAATTGCAGCAGTGTCTCCCTCGCCTCATCCGTTTCCATCGCGGCAAGCCTTTGCGGGTCAAATCCACACTCAGCTACAGCTTTAGATGTCTCATGTATATACTCACACCTATATCCGGCCCTGCATTCCTGTATCTGCTCCAGAGTGCAGGCAGCCAGAGCAGCCGAATCAGGAAAGGCGAAATAATTTCTCCCGGCGTACTCGATTTGTGCCCCGTTGAGTCTGCATATATCCTCAATAATTTTAATAATCCTGGGAATCCTGTTATTAGACGAAAGGATAAAGGAAATAAGCACCTCCCAGGGCTCCTGCCGCAATATGCGGATTCCTTTTCCGAATTCCACGGCCTTTTTCATAATTGGATCAATGCTGACCGCCTTTTTGATCTGGGCATAATCCGTGCCAAGGTCAAAATAGTCGAACCAAATCTGTTGGAAATCTTCCATCGTCACGTTCTCCAGCACAAGCGTACCCGGTGTGTCGGATATACCGGACATACCCGGCGTGTACGTCGCGCCATGTGTTTGCGTTGCATCCGGCGTGTACGCCACATTTGCGACCTTTCCGCGCACCACGCCTGTGTAGCTGCCGTCAGGCTGCCTCTGCCACCTAAAACATTGCCCGCATTCAAAAATGTGCACCGGATCAAATTCCCTGACTCCTTGGACTATGATCCGGTTACAGGCAGGATTCTTGCGGCCCCCTGCAGCTTCTCCGCTGCTTCCCATATTCTCAGCATGTACCTCATAACCTTTGTAAATCATATCCCCGATTTCTCCCATCTGATGTTGCTATTCAACCATTATTGATATTGTGCAATCGCGGAAACAAGAGCATCATTTGCAAGAGCTGCATTCCGCTTAAGTTTCCTTTTATTGCACAATATCAAAAAATACCTCTGAACAGCAGCCCGCCTCTTTGGGCCATGCTATATATTTAATAAACATCATGCTATAATAACAATATCTATTGTAGCATATTTCAGGAGGAACCCATGAAAGAAAAAATTTACACCATACCGGTCACGGAAGCCTTTGAGCAGGATTGCGAATGCCCTCTGTGCCTGCTGCAAAGCAAGCTGGAGAAGGAGTACACCGATTATTATCTTGGCCCTGCGCTGATGGAACCGGACAGCAGGATCGATACAAATAAAAGGGGCTTTTGCCGCAGACACTTCGAATTGCTTTATAACCGGCAGGAAAATCGTCTGGGTCTGGCTCTTGAGACTCACACCCACTTAAAGGAGAAGCTGGCTGAAATCAAGGAGCTCAGCAAAGCCCTTCTCAGCGAGACAAATGTCAAAAACCAACCCGGCTCAATTTTCGGTTCACTGTCGGGCAGACTTGGTTCAAGAGGTCAAGCCGGCGCAAAAGGACAGTCCTCGCTCTCCCCCTCCGCAAAGCTGGCCACAATGCTCACGCAGATGGAAGACAGCTGTACCGTATGCAGCCGTCTCGAATATACAATGGACAGATATCTTGACGTCATTATGTACCTGTGGTCGAAGGAAGCAGATTTCCGCGAGGTCTTTTCCAAAAAGAAAGGCTTCTGCCTTATCCACCTAAATATGCTGCTTGCTGCAGCCGAAAAATATCTTAATACGGCTGAAAACAAGAAATTCCTCGGCCTTTTAATGCAGCAGCAGATTGAGCACCTGGAGAGAATCGAGCAGGAGCTTGAGTGGTTTACGAAAAAATTCGATTACCGCAACAATGATGCGCCATGGGGCAACTCAAAGGATGCGCTGCCCCGCAGCATACAGAAGCTGAAGGGTGTCTGCGATTTCAAGTGACCTACAATGGAATATATGAGTTCCCGTCTAGCGGAATCAGCACCTGCAGGGGTACTGTTCCGTCCATCCGTCCCACTGCATAGATCGTATAAAATCTGCCTTCTCCCAGTGTAATATTTGGCACATAAAGCAGCCTTCTGCCGGTGCCGCTCTGCAGCAGATCGAAAATATATGTGCCCGCAGCTATGGGCGTATAGTTGGTCGCCATCCCATAGGAAACGTCCCCGAAAAGCTTTGTTCCGTCGGAGAGAACCAGATCCATGTCCGGGCTGTTTGGAACCAGATTCGCAAAACGCAGGTACAGCTTACCGGGTGCGATCTGTATCACTGTTTCAAAGAATGTCTTCATGCTATAGGCAGGAGCTAATCCTATGAACACAGCCGTATTTATGGACTGAGCAGGCAGCTCTATGTCAGTGTTCAGCAGGGCCGGGCCTGTGGTTCCCGCTCGGAACACCTGAATATTGTATCTTCCCGGCAGCAGCTGCAAGTATTCGGTGAATCCCCTGTAAGCCAGAGATGATGCGATCAGGCTTCTGTTCGCATAAATATCAACAGGCGGCGTGCCTGGTGAGGCATGCAGCAGACGCATGTAGGAAAATGGCTGCCGCAAAAACTGATATCCACTATATACATTCATGAAAATCCCCTCACAAAACAAATACCATGAAGCAGTACTCCATGGTATCAGTATATTATGTTATTCTGTGAAAGGTACCAAAATACTCTATCTGGCAAGCTTGTATATGTTCGCGATGTCATCCTTCGCCAGCTTCATAAAACTACCCATCGTTCCCGTACCTACTGCCTTTTGAGCCATTTCCTCAAAACGGTCGTCTGTAATGCCGGCTTCGCTCAGACGGATCGGAAGCCCAATGCCCCTGAAAAAGCTTTCCATTCTCCCAATTCCTTCCATGATCGTCCTCTCAGGGTTGGCGAAATCCTGCTCCACCTTCCAGACCCTGACGGCGAACTGCACAAAACGGTTTATATTGACCTTGTAGACATATTTCATCCAGGCCGGGAATATGATCGCAAGACCTGCGCCATGAGCAATATCATAGATACCGCTTAGCTCATGCTCAATACCGTGTGAAGACCAGTCCTCCTCTCTGCCGCAGCCAAGAAGATCGTTGTGGGCGACTGTGCCAGCCCATAAAACTTCTGCAAACGCATCATAATCATTGAGGTTTTTCAGCACCCTCGGCACATTGTTGATGACCGTCAGCAGCGTAGCTTCACTGAGCCTGTCAGTAAACTCCACATCAGGTGTGTTGGTAAAATACCTTTCCATAACATGAGCCATGATATCGGCCGCTCCGCAAGCCACCTGATATGCAGGCAGAGTAAAGCATAATTCCGGATTCAGAATAGAAAACTGGGGACGCAGAAAAGAATATCCGATATCTCTCTTAAGCTGACCTTCCTCTTTAGTTACGACGGAAGCGCCGCTGCTCTCGCTGCCGGCAGCCGGAATGGTCAGAATGACGCCGATCGGAAGCGCTTGCGAGGCCGAATCCTTTTTCATGTAAAGGTCCCATACGTTGCCGTTATAGCATACGCCGACAGCAATACCTTTTGCCGAATCAATGACACTGCCTCCGCCCACAGCAAGAATAAAACCAATGTCGTTCTTTTTACACAGCTCGATGCCTTCATAAATCAGACTGAGCCTGGGATTGGGCTTGACGCCTCCAAGCTCAACAAACTTCACTCCCGCTTCCTGCAAGGACCTTACGACCTTATCATATAAACCTGATTTCTTAATACTGCCTCCGCCATAATGCAGCAATACCTTCTTCGCGTACTTCTTAACTTCAGAACCAACGTTATATTCGGTTCCCTTCCCGAACAGGATCCGGGTAGTGTTTTGGAATATGAAATTGTTCATACCTTACCTCCGCCATGTATCCTATTTTGTATCACTTTACATTATACCCTGAGCTATTTCTCAACAATCAGGCTTTTTACCGTAACATTGACCTGTTTTATATTCAATGCGGTCAGCCTTTCCACTTCCTCACTGACCTTGCGCTGTACCTCTTTTACCAATTCACGCAGCTGGTAGCCGTATACCAGTACAAGATCAATCTCCATATAGGTACCCTCGGGCCTGTTTTCCGCCCGGAACCTGGATATTTTATTAACTCCCTGAATATTGGTCACGACATATTCAATGATCTGATATATTGTATAGTCTGATATGGTGTAACTGCCAAGATAGCTGAAGGTTGGTCTTACGACCGATTTCTCGCCGTCCAGCTGAAAATTGACCTTCCCCTTTCGCCTGAAGATCTTAAGCGGATCAAGGAAATACCCGGAAAAGTCCTGTTTGATCTCAAACGTTGGGACAGGAATAACATGCTTGCCCTGTTCCCTTCTTGTTGCAATGGCCTGCTTGATCTCAAATTCATCAGCTACATCTTCAATGTGAATGATCTCGCTTATGTCGGGCAGCTGCAGCCTGTTTGCAATCTTTACAACCATACCGTCGGAAGTCCCAAGAATAAGGATAGTCTCGGGGTTATGAACCCGGATGGCCTCCATCACCTCATTTGCGTATACATCATCCGTGAACAATGCATGCTTGATGGACCCAACCCTGGTTTTTTCCTTTTTGGCGGAGGTTCCGGCAATGACCCGATTAACCTTAATCAACAATCCGTCATCTATAATATATTCTATTCCCCGTTCTCTGGCCACCCACGAAGCCCTGTGACTCTTGCCGGTGCCGCTTGCTCCTACAAAACCGACTGTTTTCAATCAGTCACCCTCCCGACAGTTTGCGATGGTAATATCTTATCAAAAGGGGCGGGAACTCGCAACACCCTCTGTATAAATGGGAAAAAGAGAGCCAATAGACTCTCTTTTCTTTCCCCGGATTTTCATCATTTGTACGCTTGATTTTTTGTCGTTAGTTTCTTAAATGCTTTATCTTTAGTAAAAAATTGAAATATCTTTATCAACTATATTATGTACAGGCACAACACATTTTATACATTATATTGTGCTACACGTATATTTTATCATGACATTTTAACTTGTCAATATATATATGAAATTATTTAGCTAAAAATGCCAGATCATGATGTCACTTTTTGGTTTCGCTCTTCGAAAGCTTCTGTGAACATAGATTACAGCCCTGGCAGAGGATGATCCGCCCCGTAAAAACATTCTTTATTGTCTCCATCAGCTCTTTGTTCCGGAATTGACCCGTGCAATGAATGACGATCTTCCTTGGGGCAAATGTAATGAGCGAACTGACCAGCAAATCGTCATAATTGATTTCTCCTTCAGAAATCTCATTCACATACTCCTGGATGCACTCATTGGTGATTTCCTTCTTAGATCCATCCAGCAGCATATACCTGTCGTCATATCCGACAATCACATGGACAGTATCTATTTTGGGTTCCTGAATATCGACAAAATACCTCAGTAATCTGATGAATTCACGGTATTCCCGATCCATCAGAAAGTCGTCCACGGCCTTATCTACCACATCCTCCAGATCCTTGATATACTCCTTGAGCCTGAAATTCACAAAGCCATCCAGAATAATATTGTTGGCATTGTCAAAGTAGTCCATCAATCGTCTAACGATCACATTCCTTCTTCTAATCTGAAACAGGCTGTTGAGAAAGGTTTTATCCTCGTTTCTGATAATGTTGAGCGACCGGTTAAGTATATCTTTTTTTTCCACAGCGTTAAAATAGCAAAAATTCCCGTTTATAATTCTGGACAGGAGGCGCTCCTCGTATTGCCTGATAATGTAATCCGCCAATGCATTGGATATATATGTTTTGAGCACCTTGTATGATTCCATGGATCTTTCACGATAAAACCTGCCATCGTTCACAGTGCATATAATGGAAGTCGATCCTTCTGAATTTATCTCATTAATGGTGTAGCTGATCTTTTTGTTTTTCAGTTGCCGGAGTTCATCCCTAATGTGCTGCATTACCTCGTCAGCGCTGCCGTTCACCCCGATGCAAAGAAACTGCATCGACTTCACATCCCTTCAAGTGCTAGTATGTGTCTTCGTAAAATGTTGTATGCAGCGCGGAATATATGCAAATTATCCCACAGTATCCGCAAATATCCCGGCTTTAGCCGCCATATCAGCCATATCTATTTTATTATATGTTGAAACGGTGAGTTAGTTACTGCGTTAAGAAACCATCAGCGGAATAATGGAACCGATGTCTGTAACATCATAATTAGAAAGCTCTTTGATATTAATTTGTTTTTTTGATAAAAATGAAATGAGCCTCTCACTGTTATCCAGCTTTTGCAGTGAGCCATTCACAGCACAGTCCGTATTTGAAATCATGGTGCAGGCTCCGCCTATAAAGCCGTAATTCAATCCGTCCAGTCGGATGGAGCTTCCGCATTCGAGAAACAGGACCTCAAGTCCTTTTTTTTCGGCGGCTTTAGCAATTCCGGCATCTGTGGTAACAATAGATCTATCATCTACCGGTAAAATGGAGCATTTTGCATATCCCTGCTCCGTATGTACAGGTTCGACGCCCAGCCGGTCCAGGTATTTCACAATCACAGGGTCGGTATACCGCAGGTTGTGAAAGTAGTATTTCCCGACTCTTGCCACGTTGTACGCAATATCGCCGGGATAGGTTCCGGTAAGCACTTTTTCACCCTGAAGCAAAGAAAAGCCACAGTAACGGAGTGCGACCAACAGGCTTGCATCCGTACCGGGCGCATGAACAATAAGCTTTTCGCCGATATGATGCAGAAGCATATCGGGGTGGCTGCAAACCGCGCTGTATAACGCCCTGTGAGCAGGTATTTTAAGCAGCTTTACTCCAAGCCTCTCCAAGCTGCGTGACGAAGCATCACTGATCCTGCTGTCAACAACCGCTAGAGAAACCGGTCTGTCAGGCAAATTAGGACTCGCAATAAAAAACATAAGACAACCTCTCTAACTACTTTACTCCATGAAATTTTATTTTGTCAATATTTAGAACACAAAAATTGTCTGTTATACATAATATACAAGGGAGTCCTCATTTACTCTTTAAGCAGAATAATGCAAAATCGATGAATGAATCAATACTAACTGGCGTTAGCCGCGGCTGGCGGCAGTTATTTAAATAAAAGGCCGACAGCTTCAGGCTGCCGGCCTTTTGGTTTTTTATTCGTTTTCTCACATGCATGTTTCTTTTATTTTTTGAAAGAATAAATAATCATGGAGGGACGATTATGACAACTATCAACTGCTCCTCAGACTGCAAACATCAGATAGACGGTAAATGCATGCTGGAAGATGCAATTTCCGATTCTTTATCAGCTGAAACTGATTGTGTCTGCTATGAAGAAAATCTTGACAAAGGTAAACCTGCCGTAATTTGTAAGGTCTCTGATGAATGATTTTCTATTACTCGCGGAAATAATAGATTTACTAACAAAAATTTTGATTAAAGGAGATGTTTCAATGAATAGAACCCCACTGGACAGACTTGCACTGGTGCTTGTCATCATCGGAGCTTTGAATTGGCTTTTGGTCGGAATATTTAATTATGATATTGTGACGATGATATTCGGCGGCAATTTATTCCGAGGTACCCAATCCATATTCAGCAGGATCATTTTTTCGCTTGTAGGCATCGCAGGTTTATATTCAATCACACTATTATTCAGAGAGAGCCCTGCAAATGCAAGAGAGTAGCTGTTGTAGCATTATTTACCGTTATAAATCAACACTGTTTTACAAATCATAAGAGTACGCTGCAAGATTAATACGACAGCGAATACAATAACGAGGAGGGAACTATAATGGCAAACAACAGAAGCAAGACATCTTTTGAAAACATGAAGTACGAAATTGCCAACCAGGTAGGTGTAAACCTTAAGCAGGGTTACAATGGCGACCTCGCTTCGAGAGATGCCGGCAAAATAGGCGGCAACATTGTCAAGAAAGTATTTGAAGCTTATACCGGTAACACTTATCAGATTGAGAAGAAGTAAACTGCGTGGATGACAAGGATCAACCAAGCAGTTCAGAAACACAAGGGCTGTCGATTCCTCGACAGCCCTTGTGCTTTAGGATGTAGTTTTCTATGCGCAGCATCCTGCATAAATCCGTCTCCGTTGAAATACCTTAAAATGGAGGCGATTTTGTGAACATCATTTTATCCCTTACCGGCCTTGCGATATTCCTGCTAATTATACTTTTCATACCGGACCTGTTTCCCTTATGCTCCTGTTGTCACAGAAAGAAAATCAGGCCTTTTTTCAAGATTCACAAAGCGGTAAGTATCCATCCGGGATACAGCGGCAGCCGGTCTGTGTGCCGCAAATGCTCCAGGAAGTTTGAGATTGAAGACCTTCAAGATCTGGACCGGCTCATCAGGATCCGAAGAAAAATCAAACTTGATCATCTTTCCAAAAATCTTTAGCAGTCGGCAATATTTAGCCTTTATTTGCCGTTAGCTGCACGCCATTCATCATACTGCTTCTGCATCTCGGCAATAAGATCGTCTACACCTGATGCTTTCAGCTCTGCGTCTAAGCTTGCTACAGTCTTGTCAACATCAGCAGAACCTGTGAACAGGATCGGATAGTAGTTGTCGACTACAACCTTGCAGGCGTTGATCTTCTCCTGTATAGGAGCTGAATTGAATACAAAGCCAAGATTTTGTTCTACGAAAGCGGCGTTGTTGTATTCAGTCATCTTCTCCCACAGATCCACAGGCTGTGAATCAAGAAGCAGATCCTTGAACTGATCGCCGAATACCCACTGATTTCCGAGATTCCAGCTGTCCTTGCCCTTCTGTGTGACAGTGACCCTGCCGTCATCATTAACGGTATAGTGCTCATCCTTAAGACCAAATGTGATCATGTTTCTCATTTCAGCATCCGTATACATCAACGTAATGAACTTGAACGCTGCGTCAGGATTCTTTGAAGCCGCAGGAATGGCAGTCATTGCACCGGTGGTTTCACGGTTGGACATAACAGGCTTAGTAATGTCTACCTGAACCCATTCAATACCGGTCTCTGAGGACAATCTTTCAGCAAAGAACGGAATCAATGGCTGTTCAGTGGCAAAGTATTTACCGGTCTTCATTTCTTCGTTCGTTGCAACCAGAGCTGCATTGTCCTTCGCGATGTAGCCCTTCTGGTAATAATCACGCATTTCCTTGTAATACTCAATGGATTCGGGTGCCAGGAACTGGTTTACAACCGTGGTATCCCTGTTGTCAGGATACAGTGCGCCAGGAACGTTATCATCGCTGAAGTTGTTCCAGTCAAGGAAATGGAATGGAGTGTCCATCTTGCATGCAAGCAGAGGAACGATCTTTCCTCCTTCGCCGTCAAGAATAGCCTGGAACGCCGGAGCAAGATCAGCAGTCTTCTTGACCTTGGTCACATCAACGTTGTATTTGTCGACAAGGCTCTTCTGAAGCAGGAAGCCCCAGTTATGAGCTGTTTCCTTATGAGTCTGCACAGCGTAGTATTTGCCGTTGATTGCTCCGCCATTCAGGAAGTCTCTGCCCAGGATCTTAACGATGTCGCTATCATCTGTCAGATAGCTGTTCAATTCTGTAAAATATCCTGCCGGTGCGTTCATGTAGTAGTTTGCCGCCCAGTTTGCCGTAAAGCATGCATCAAAAGGCTCGCCTGAAGCCAGCATTGGGTTGACCTTTGTGTCGTAATCTCCAAAAATAACTATCTGGAGATTAAGCTTCAGACCCTGTGGCGCAAGGTGCTCATTGATTTTTTCCAGTACCTTGTCCAGATCTGCAGGGGGTGTACCCGGCCTGACGTAGGTAATCTCAACGATTTCCTTCGGCGGTTCTGCAGGAGCATCCTCCTTGGTGCTAGCTTCGTCTGGAGTATTAGCCTCGACTACAGTCTCGTCTCCAGATGCAGCTTCTTTACCGCAGCCGGTCAATGTAACCGCAAACGCAATTACAAGAACCATGGCCAGGCATAAAACCTTTTTCATTTTGAACATAAAAACCCTCCTTATAAATTATCTATGTTGTGCGAAAAGCCACCGGTCAGATTTCTCCGGCGAGCCAGACGCTATCAACCCTTTACAGCCCCTATCGTAAGACCTTTGACAAAATACCGCTGGAAGAACGGAAACGCCAGTATGATCGGACCAATGGACAGTACGGCAATTGCCATTCGGGAGCTTTCGCTGGGGATTCCCGCCCCGATGCTGCTGGCCTGTGATATATTTGCCCCGCCCCTCGCAAGAAATTGAATGCTTGATAACGTTTGATACATTAAATATTGAATATTGTATAATTTTTGATCTGTAATGAAAATAAGGGGCAGATACCAATCATTCCAATAATTTAGTACGCAAAACAACCCAATTGTTGCCAGGCCTGCCCGGCACAACGGCAGTACGATGACGAAGAAAGTCCTGTATTCTCCTGCGCCATCAATCCTGGCAGATTCAAGAATGGATTCATGTACCGTAGTTTTAATGAAGGTGCGCATGATCATCATATACCAGGCATTCATCAGATATGGCACAATCATGATCCATATTGTATTTTTCAAAGGTATGAACTGTGTATAAACAACATACCACGGAACCAGACCGCCTCCAAAAATCATTGTGAAAAAGGCAATGAAAGAAAACTGATTCCTGAACCTGAAGTTTTTTCTGGTCAGAGGGTACGCATAAAAGCAAATGATGATAAGACTCATGAGCGTACCTACAACGGATACAAAAATAGAGGTTCCGTACGCACGGAATATTACTTCTCCAACTGCAGCAACATAGCGATAAGCGTTTGTGGACCAGGTGTCGGGGAAAAAGCTGTAGCCATTCTTCAGCAGCGTATCCTCCGCCGTGAAGGAAATGATGATGACCAGCACCAGAGAGCTTATACACAGAAATATTGCTGATATAAACATCAGATTCAAAAGGAAATTACTGCCCCATGAAATGGTATTCATTTTCTTATTGCTTCTGATTTTTTTGTTTTTTTCTACGACCAATTCGCTTTTCATGGTGATCCCCCTTAAAAAAGAGACATTTCTTTATCTATTTTCCTGACGATGAGGTTGGCGGTAAATACTGTAATGCAGCCGACAACAGCCTGATAGGTGCCTGCTGCGGCAGCCATGCCGATATTGCTCGAATTCATCAACGCAGAGTAGACGTATGTATCAATAACCATCGTCGCATCCCTTAGTGCTTTACTGTCTCGTGTAACATTGTAAAACAGCCCGAAATCCGCGTTAAATATCCTACCGACGGCAAGCAAGGTTAATATGATCATCAGCGGCTTAAGCATCGGCAACGTGATATTCTTTATCTGCTGCCATTTGGTAGCCCCATCAATAGAAGCCGCCTCATAATATTCGGAATCGATGCCGGAAATGGCGGCCAGATATACGACAATATTGTATCCCGTATACTTCCACATATGGAAAAACAACAGAATAAAAGGCCAATAAACCGGTTCATTGTACCATTCCACAGAAGCTATACCGAGCGGTTTCAAAATTGCTGTATTGATGAATCCCTTGTCAATGCTGAGCAGTGAAAAGGCCAGATAGCTCACAATGATCCATGACAGGAAAAACGGAAGGAACATAAGACTTTGATAAACCTTTGGAAGAATTTTCCCTCTAATTTCATTCAGTGCAATTGCCAGTAACACCGGAACAGCAATGTCCAGAATAATAAATACCAAATTGTACAGGATTGTGTTTCTGGTCATGAGATAGGCATAAGGCGTGTCGAAGAAGAATTTGAAGTTGTTGAAACCAACCCATTTGCTTTTTATAACACTCTCAATAAATGTGCCGGAGAATCGGTATTGCTTGAATGCGATAATGACGCCGAACATCGGGATATAGTTATTGACGATTAAAATGATAAGACCGGGAAAAACCATACTCAGCAGCGGGAGATTGGTTCTTAAAAAGTTCCGGTAATTCTTCTTCCGGCCAACAGCAGGTTGCTTTATTACTGGTGCGGCTAAATCCATCATTATTAATAACACCTCAATATGTAAAATTGCCAATACTACAACTTTGACATCATCCTACTTTTTTTTAACCGGATTAAACAGATAACGAATGTAACGCTCTTAACAGCAGGTGTCATTGAAACAGTAGCGGGTGTCACTAAAATAAGGCAAAAAAAATGACACCCGTCATATGATGTGACAAATGTCATTGGTCGCTATGCTTAAACTATGAGATCACCTGTGGTGTGAGTCTGACCGGCACAATTCCGTATGCGACAAGCCTGGTAATAACAGTGCAAATTCATCTCCACCCATCCGGGATAGCGTATCCGAATTACGCATAGCGGACTTTAGCCTTACCGCAATCCTCTTTAAGAGCCGCGCCGCTAAATATATCATACTTGCAGCAAAAAAGCCCCGGGGTCAGTACTTCCCGAATTCTTCATCGTCAAGTGATATTTGAAGCTTGCTGCCGGACGCAGAAGGTTTCTTATCACTTTTGTCATGTATTTTATTTTCCTGTGCGTTGTTCTTCTTCTCGAGCATTTCTTCAATGGCATGGATGATATCAGGACTAAGCTTGTCAAAATTCGCAAGCTTCTTATCTTTAATGTCTCTTAGCGTTAATCTGTTTACCATCTGTTTCAGTATCTCGGCTTGGCTGGACAGCTCTTCACTTGCGGAAGCCCCCTCCTCCGCAGTCGCCGAAGTGGTCTGTATCACCTGGGATACCTGCTCAATGGCCTGGTTGACCTGTGATATGGCCGTGGCTTGTTCATTGGAGGCCGATGCAATCTGTCCGACCAGCTCCGCAGCTTTTGTAATGCTCTCGACAATTTCATTTAAGGCCTGCGCGGTATCGTTTGCAATCTTTTTTCCCGCATCCACTTTTTCAATTGAGCCCTCTATCATAACCGTTGTTTCCTTTGCCGCGCTCGCGCTTTGCTGCGCCAGGTTCTTTACCTCCTCCGCCACAACCGCGAAGCCTTTGCCGTATTGCCCCGCCCTTGCCGCTTCCACTGCCGCGTTCAATGCAAGGATGTTCGTCTGGAATGCGATATCGTCAATTACCTTGATGATCTTGGAAATGTTTGTCGACGACTCATTAATGTCATGCATCGCCTTAACCATTTCCTTCATTTGCGCGTTGCCCCTGACCGCATCCTCTTTGGCCGTGAGGCTAAACTTGTCCGCCTGGGTCGCATTGGCGGCATTCTGTTTTACCTGTGCGGCCATCTCCGTTATGGATGCCGTTACTTCTTCTACAGAGCTTGCCTGTTCCTCAGAGCCCTGGGATAGCGTCTGGCTTGAATCGGAAATCTGCCCGGCCCCCGCGGCTACCTGCTCGGCGGCGGTATTTATTTCTCTGAATACTTCATTCAGGGAATTGATAATTTTATTAAGAGAATCGGAAATAATACCAAAATCGCCTTTAAACTCTCTTACCTTTACTATATTAAAGTTTCCCTGCGACATTTCCGACAATATATTTCCTATTTCTTCAATGACGTGATTTAAAATCTCTACGGTTGAATTCACTGCATTCGTCAGGATCAGATAGTCGCCTTTATAGTCTCCGTGAACGGTATCACCCAGATTCCCTATCCCAACCTGCGCCATAACGTCCGTAACCTCTTTCATAGGTTTGGCAACCGCATCGAGGGTTTTGTTCAGTCCAATAATGATATTTCTATATTCGCCCTTAAATTTTTCCGTATCGCCTCTTACGCTCAAATTGCCCTCTTCCGCAGCTGAAGCAAATTTAGCTACCGCGTCTATTAATGCCTGTATGGTTTCCATCATTCCTACAAAGGCAGGTATTATATTGTCGTTATCCGATCTTTTCCCTATTTTTTTCAAATTTTCGAGCTCACTGATATCACCCTTTGAAACCTTTATTGCAATATTTTGGAGAGTCAGAAGCTTTTGCTGCACATCATTTATCGTATTTGACATAGCGGCAAAATCACCTTTATAACTATCATCCATCGGGATTGTAAAATCGTTCAGAGCTATTGTTTTTAACACATGGATGGCTTTGCTCAACGGTTCAGATACCCTCTCGAGCGATACGTTAATATTCTCGCCTATTTTCGAGTACAGGCCGTTATACCTCGTAATGTCCGCGCGATATTGAAGATTGCCGTCTTTTATGTTGTCTGACAGGCTTTCAGTATCCTTCGCCAGGTTTCCGAACGATTCTTTTATCCTGGATATATACTGGTTCAATCTTACAAACTGATCCTTTTCCGTTATGATATGCCTGTCTGCTTCCGAAACCTCCGGGTCAATATCAAGCTCTCCGTTTGCCAGCTTTCTCAAATTTTTTTCCAGCCTTGCGATTTCTTTCTTCTGGTAGTTTATAATCCTGCTTTTTCTAAAAAGTCTCATGCTATCCCTCCTGTTTTTTGATACTCTATATTTTTGGCATCCGTGTCTATACCATCTGGCCTATTATTTCAGCATCGTTGTCGTTCATAAGCTTCTCGCACTCGAGGATCAATTTGACTTCATTTCCAACCTTGCCGATTGCTTTTAAATATTTGTTTTCCGCTCCCTTGCTCATATCCGGCGGAGGTACAATATCCTCATCCGCAATCGATGAAACCTCTGATACGTTATCAACGATCAAGCCTACGGAAGTCCCCTTTACTTCGACGACGATAATACACGTCCTGTCATTGTAATCAACGGATTTCTTTTTAAACCTTAACCTGACGTCAATTACGGGTATGATCTTTCCTCTCAGATTAATGATCCCTTTTACATACTCCGGTAATTCAGGGACTTCAGTAATGGGCTGGGTGCCTATTATCTCGGTTACGAACTTTATTTCAATAGCGTAAACCTCCTTTCCCAGTGAAAACGTCAGAAACTTCCCTTTCTGTGTATCTTCCTCCATTTCCAGTGCTTCTTCCTGCATCTTTACCATGTACGCATCTCCTTTCGTCAATGAATAATATATTTTTCACAACAGATTCAACTATTTATATGCTGCCAAACAATGCCGGAACATCGATGATCAGGCTGACGCTCCCATTACCCATAACAGTGCAGCCGGATATACCATTTGCTTTTCTTATGTACGCGGGCAGCGCTTTTACAACCACCTGCTGTTCTCCCAGCAGCTCATCCGCAAAAAGGCACATAACCTTTGAATCATTTTCTACAACAACGATAATGCCTTCCTCCAGATCTGCGGCATCAGGCCGTACCTTAAATAATTCGTGCAGTCTTAAAACAGGACAGCACTCCCCCCTGATCATCATCATTTCGGTGTTATTAGCCTCGTCCACTATAACAGCCGATTTCCGGGCTCTGAACGATTCTCTTATTGATGTTATAGAGATAATGTAAATCGTTTTGCCTACTCTTACCTTCATTCCATCTATGATTGCAAGAGTCAGGGGGATTTTAACTGATATAGTGGTTCCCATTCCCGGCAGGCTGTCGATCTGAACAGTCCCGCCAACCTCTTCGATTTTTTTATTGACCACGTCCATTCCTACCCCTCTGCCGGAGAATTCAGTTACTTCTTCATTCGTGGAGAACCCCGGCAGAAAAACACAGGAATATATTTCCCTATCTGTAAGCTCATTGTCCGGTTTCTTCAGAAGTCCTTTTTGTCTGGCTTTCTTCAATATACTTTTTTTATCCAGTCCTTTTCCGTCGTCTTCTACTATTATCCATACATCTCCGCCCTCGTTTCTCGCTTCCAGAGTGACTTTGCCCGTAGGCGGCTTGCCTTTATCCACTCTTTCCCTGACAGGCTCAATGCCATGGTCCATGGCATTCCTTATCAAATGGATGAGAGGGTCGGACAGATGCTCAATAATATTTTTATCAACCTCTGTGTCTTCTCCTATGGTTTCCAGTTTCACCTCTTTATCAAGTTTTTTACTCATATCTCTTACCACGCGGTGCATTTTCCGGAACATGGCGGACACAGATACCATGCGTATAGACATTATGGCGTCCTGCATCTCGTTAGTGACCTTACGGAGCTGTCTTGAAGCTTTAATAAAGCTGTTTAAGACAAGTCCCTCCAAGTCGGGATTCTGAATAACCATTGCCTGCGAAATAACCAGTTCTCCCACAAGATCCATAATTTTGTCGAGCTTCGATACGTTAACGCTTATCATGCTCTGTTTTACAGCTAATTGGCCATTCTCCCCATTTGCGCCGCTATTTTCAGCGGAAGAGTATTTTCTCCCTGCGGAATCTAACCTCTCAAGCTTTAAGTCTTTCATAAAGAGAGTGCTTGACAGAAGCGTATTGACATCATCCACGCCAAGTTCAGTGTGAAACTGAATTTCAAAGCCGTTTTCTCTTATGCTTTTAGAAGATTCCTGATTTTCAATAATATCAGACGGGTAATAACCGATGATATCCGCAACCTTTTCCAAGTTATGGATAACATTAAAGGCTCTGATATTCTCCATTTCACAGCCCTCTTCAAAAAAGATCAACGCTTTAAAACGGTTTACTCCCGCCGCTTCATGTATATCGCCGCTTTGTCTGTTTACGGCGGCACCGTTAGTTTTCCGGCCCTGTGAACTTTCATTATTTTCTAATAACGACAGGAATTCATTTATTTCCCGTTCAATTACGGACGCATCCTGGCCCTCGGTACCGCCGGACTGTATTATATCCACCTCATTTTTGATAAAATCGGCACTTTTTAATACAACATCGGCAAGAATCGAATAATCTACGCCTTTAGGACGGTTTTCGCGTATATGGTAGAACGCGTCCTCCAAAGAATGCGAAAGAGATGCTATATTCCCGAAATTCATCATGGCCGCGGAGCTTTTGATGGTATGTACAATCCTGAACATTTCATTGATTTGAGATTCAATAGCATTTGCTTTTTCACTGTTTATCGCAATGCTTTCCAGTTGGGATATCATCTCAAGTGTTTCAAAGACAAAGAGCTCAAGCAAAGGATCTTTCTGTATACTGTCGTTCAAAGTGTTCACCTCAATACCTTATTTGTAAATTATAGACCATAAATGTTTCTTTTTTTATTAGTTCAACGTAACAATATACTTAAAATGATACTTTTACCAATCATACAACGGCTTAGTAATGAGCACCGGAAACCAGCTGAATGCCAAACGATCCTGAAATCAGTTGATTTCATATGTACTAAAACCTATAATATATATCATAAACGTTACATTTTTTATACACTTTACCAGCAGCAAATTAAAATACAGATAATGGAGATGTGACTATGACAGTAGAGCCTATAAGAGATAAAGCAAAAATAAAGCAAATGTATAACTATTTATACGGAAAAGACCCCAAATA
Organism: Bacillota bacterium; assembly: GCA_023435745.1. Taxonomy (GTDB): domain Bacteria; phylum Bacillota; class Clostridia; order Acetivibrionales; family DTU013; genus JAEYRF01. The sequence goes on from JAEZMD010000026.1 coordinate 67,743, forward strand.
TGGCCTGCTTTTTAGATTTGGACTTAATACGGGACTGCGGATAAGCGACATCCTTCCAATAAAAGTCAGTGATATTTTTAATAATAACTGGTGTTTTATGGAATACCTGATTTTACGGGAGAAAAAGACAGGTAAAGAAAAGAAGATTAAGCTTAACAGTATTTTACGAGATTCTATACGGATATACGTTAAAAATCAATGCCTGTCTTTTGACAGCTATTTGTTTTACAGCCAAAAGGGCACACATATAGGAAGGGTGCAGGCCTATCGCGTTTTAAGCGAATCTGCCGGTATTATCGGTATTGAAAACTTTGGTACGCACAGCATGCGTAAAACCTGGGGCTATTGGACTTATAAAATATCACGCTACAATATCGGCCTTATTATGGATACCTTTAACCATAGCTCGATGGGGATTACCCTTCGTTATATCGGAGTAAATCAGGATCAAAAAGACGAGCTATATTCTCTTGTACAATTTTAGCAAATATACGCTTATAAAAAATGATGTTATGAAAAAAAGATTAATGCCGAAATATATAATGATATGAAAAATGCAACATTTTAAGTAAATTGTTACATCCATTTTGAAAAAATGCAGCTAAAGCATACCCTTCGTTTAATAGTATGCCCTTATATTTAGTGTTGTAATCACAGATTTTTATCTCTCGTTTAAAAAAGAAGATATCATTTGCGGTATGTTCTCCAATGAAGCTTGTTTTTCAACTGCTCCCAGGTCATACGCCACCTTGGGCATACCATATACGACGCTGGATTCCTCATCCTGCCCAATTGTCCTTGCTCCGCTCCGCCTCATGGCAAGCAAGCCCTTTGCACCATCATACCCCATTCCCGTAAGGATTACACCGATCGCATCGTCCCCTGTTTCCCACGCCACTGAATGAAACAGGACATCAACAGACGGGCAGTGTCCGTTCACCTTTTCGCCGTTGAAGCAATCGACCTTATAAACGCCGCCGTTTTTTTCAATCTTCATATGGCAATCCCCCGGAGCAATCAATACGATGCCCTGCCGGACGATATCCCCTGTCTGTGCTTCCTTTACGTTTAGAGCTACCGTATTGTCAAGCCTTTGCGCGTACATCCTTGTGAACACGGGCGGCATATGCTGAACGATGACTATCCCCGGTATATCCCCAGGCAGTGCCTTCAGTATCGCGAGGATAGCTTCCGTTCCGCCGGTAGAAGCGCCGATTGCAATAAGTTTTTTATTCCAGCCGGATTTTGTAATACTTGTTACTCCTTTTAAATCCCTTTTCCATTGTGAAAGGTTCGCTGTTGAAGCAATTTTAATTTTTATGACCAATTCATTTATATGGCTGTCAATACTCCTGCCGGCCTTCATATCCGGCTTCGTCACAAAATCAACCGCTCCCGCATTCAGCGCGTCAAAAACCCTTTCGCTGACCGAGCTTATCACAATAGCAGGCAGCGGATACTGGGGCATAAGTCTGCGCAGGAAATCTATCCCGTTCATCCTTGGCATTTCTACGTCAAGAGTCATAACATCCGGTTTATATTCAATTATCTTGTCGCGGGCGTCATACGGATCTGTCGCGGTAGCGACCACTTCAATGCCGGGGTCGGCGGAAATTCCTCTTGAAAGAAACTCCCTGTATACTATTGAATCATCCACAACAAGCACTTTAATCTTTTTTATAGCCTTCACTGTTTTGTCCCTTTCGATAGACCGCAGGCGTCACATATTCGAACCTTGTTTCTTCTCTGTTAAGTGACTCCGAGTGTCCGATAAACAGGAACCCGCCAGGCTCCATAGAGTCGTAAAACCTGTCTGTCAAATCCTTTTTCGTTTGTGCGTCGAAATAGATCATTACATTTCTACAGAAGATAACATGAAACTTCTTTTTAAATGGGAAGTTGGAATTCATCAGGTTGAAGGATCTGAATATGACTTCATTTCTGATTTTATCGATGACTGCGCTCTTTTCATTGTCAACCTTTTTGAAATAATTCGTTCTCCAATATAATGGAACCGTTTCTATCCCCTTACTCGGATACTCACCCTTTTTCGCAATCCTCAGCACCTTACCGGAAATATCAGTCGCCAATACTCTCGTGTCCCACAGCGGTTTGTCGGCGCCGAAATAATCCTGCATAATCATTGCCAGGGTATACGCTTCCTCTCCTGAAGAACAGCCCGCACTCCATATGCGCAGATCCTTACTCTTAACGGTACTTACAAGGCAGGGCAGGACAGTATCCCTGAAATAATAAAAATGATCGGGCTCCCGCATAAAAAAGGTATGATTCGTTGTTATTTTATCGACCAGAACGGCCACAGCAGCTCCTGTTTTGTCGGAGACAATATAATCAAAGTATTCAGAAAAGCTGTTGAAATTTTTGTTAAGCAGAACATTCTGAAGCCTGCCGACAACAAGAGATTTCTTTCCGCTACCAAGCTTTATTCCATAATTCGTTAATATATAATTTGTTAATCGCTCATATTCCCTGTCCGATATATTAACCATCTCCGCCTGTTTCTATGTCTCCTCCTGCTCCCAATTGTGGTAGACGTTCTGTACATCGTCCATGTCCTCGAGGTTTTCAATCAGGCGGTCCATCTGCTCGATCTGCCTGGCGTCTGTCAATTTTGTCACAGTCACGGGAATCATGGATACTTCAGCTTCCACAAACTCATAGCCCTTGCTCTCCAGCGCTTCTCTCACTTTAGAAAAATCATTGGGCTCAGTGAGGATCTCAAAATAGTCATCTTCCGTCGAAACATCCTCGGCTCCGGCTTCCAGAGCCTCCATCATCAGATCGTCCTCGGTAATTTTTTCACTTTTTTCCACCAGTATGACGCCCTTCTTATTGAACATGAATGAGACACTGCCGGTTTGTCCCAGATTGCCTCCGAATTTATCAAAATAATGCCTGATGTCGCCTGCCGTTCTGTTACGGTTGTCCGTAGCAGCGTCTACAATGACTGCAACACCGCCCGGGCCATAGCCTTCGTATGTTATTTCTTCGTAATTGTCGCCCTCGCCCTCGCCAGCAGCCTTTTTTATGCTCCTCATTATATTATCATTTGGCATGTTTGCCGCTTTAGCTTTTGCAATGACGTCCTTCAGTCTGGAATTGGCATCCGGGTTGGCGCCCCCCTGCTTGACCGCAATTGCGATCTCCCTGCCCAGCTTTGTGAATGCCTTTCCGCGCTGCGCGTCCGATTTTCCTTTTTTAATCTTGATATTTGCCCATTTTGAATGGCCTGACATAAATTTACCTCCAATATATTAAAGCTTTATTTCCGTAAAACGGAAAATATATTTACACCCGATGCGGGTATCCATATAATGGAATTGGTGTGTTTGATCACATATATCATAGCATACCCGAAAAAAAAGATAAAGGGTGGGCTGCCATGCTCGAGGAGTATTTACTGATCGCTTCCGGTATATCAATCCTATTGTTGCTGGCTGGTTTTACAGTTCTTTTTTACCTTCGCAGACAATCCATTATGAACGAAAAAAAATTATCGGAGCAGATTAATGCTCTTCAAAAATGTATAGAAAAAAACAACGATTTTTTTACCAATATAGCCCATGAACTGAAAACTCCCCTGAGTGTGGTCATCGGCGCCGTGCAGCTACTGGAGCTGAACACATGTCACAGAGGTGTCGGGGAGAAGGATCAGGAGCCGGATAAAGCCGAAAGCAGACTGGAAAGAAACATAAGGGTCATAAAGTGCAACTGCTTTAGGATGCTTCGACTCACTCATAATCTATTGGACGTTGCAAGGGCACAGGCCGGTTACCAAATGCTCAAGCCGGTCAATTGCGATCTGGATCTGCTGCTGGAGGAAATCGTTCTGTCTGTAAAACCCTACGCAGAAGAAAGACAACTGGAGCTGCACTACAATCCTTCCCCAAGAAAAATCGTCCTTGCTGTCGATATGGAAAAAATAGAACGTATCATATTAAATCTGTTATCCAATGCCATCAAGTTTACAAAACCGGGAGGCTCCATCTGTGTCACCTCCTATCCATCCAGGGGCAGGGCTTTCATCTGTGTGCGCGACTCAGGCGTCGGTATTCCTTTGGAAAAGCAAAAAGAGATATTCGAACGATTCAGGCAGGCAGGCCACTCGCCCGACATAGAGTTGAAGGGAAGCGGAATTGGCCTCTCACTGGTAAGAACCTTTGTGGATCTTCATAAAGGAAACATTACTGTCAAAAGCGAGTTGGGCAAAGGCGCCGAATTCATCATAGACCTGCCAATACGGCTCGTTAGTGCAGAAGTAGAGATGCCTTCAGCAGGCGAATTAAGCAATGGCATCACAGAAGCCGCAAAGCTTGAGTTTTCAGCCTTCAACACGCTGACGACCTGAGCGGCTCCCGCTCCGTCAGCGCAAAGCAACCAGTACACAGGCCAGAACATACGTCAACTCTTTGGATGCTGCAAATTCAAGGAGCTCATCATCATAGGTTCCCGGCTGGAACCAGATGTTTTTGATACCAAGCTGAGCGGCTTCCTCCAGAATCGGCCTGCCCCTCTTTGGCGAAACGACCATGTCAATGACATCCGGCTTTTCAGGGATCGAACTCAAATCCTTGTAGCAAGGAGTCCCTTCCAGCGTCTCATATTTAGGATTGACGGGATATACCGTATAGCCGCGTGAAATAAGCTTGCGTAAAATCCTGTTACCAAATTTTTCGGGATCTTCATTTGCGCCAACTACCGCCCAGCGCTTTTTTTCCAGCATTTGCTCTTCAAGCATGGGGTCACACTCCTTCCGTTATGTATGTCTTATCACCCGCATCAATCAGCGCTTGCGCATTTGTAGCCTCGGTAATCAGTGCGCGGAATTCATCGAACTCATCTATTGGTATGTATAAAGTCAAATCCACATCCTGCGCATATACCGTATCCTTGATCCTGTACCCTTTGGATGCTGTCAGTGCCTGTACCTTTCCAAGCAGCGAGTAATCCATACTGATATGCGCTTCTAGGCACAGCCTCCTTCTGACGATTCCGGCCGCTTCGATCCCAAGCGAAGCGCTCTTCCCGTACGCTCTGACCAATCCGGCTGCTCCCAGCTTTATCCCGCCGAAATACCTGGTAACGACGACTGCGACATCCTGCACGCCGAGCTTCTTTATCGTCTCCAATACCGGCATGCCGGCGGTTCCCGAGGGTTCGCCGTCATCGCTGAACTTTTGTAATTCATGATTACCACATATATAGTATGCGTAAACATTATGCGATGCATTCCAGTACCTGGTTTTCAGGCCGTTTACGAAATCATGCGCCTCTTCTTCCGAGGTCACAGACTTTACGGTTGCGATGAACCTGGACTTTTTCTCTTCAAGCTCTGCGGCCGCTTCGCCTGAGACCGTCAAGTAATCCTTACGCATAAATACCTCTGATAAAAATAAATGATAGCAGCTAATCCTGTTATCATTTATTTTGCAATAATTAATTAATAATTTCGATACTGTTGTTCCGTATTATATCCTAAACGGCTACCGAAGTAATTTCCTTGTACATTCTGTATGATAAATTCAAAAGAGCCTTATCCTGGCTATAAGTCACCAGTTTCATGGCCTCCTCAACTTCAAAATACCCCGCATCCATAAATTTTTCCTGATCATTGACTTTGTAATAAAGATTGTTTGACTTCATGATGTACCAAATAATTTTATTGCAGACCGGTTTCTGACGTGTTACGGAAAAGAACTCATAGTTGGTATGCCCTGCTGTAGAAATGATCTCCGACGCTATGTCGCCTTCTTCTTTGACTCTCCTGAGTGCAACTTCGTTCGGCAATTCGCCGCTTCGTACTACACCCTTAGGAAAAACCCATTCATCCTTCTCATTCCTCAGGATAAACACCTTACTCCCGCAGAAGACTATGCCCCCTGCGCAGTTTCTGACTAACATATAAAGGTCCCTTCCTTTCACCCGGACGTTCCAAAAACCGCATGAAACGTTGCCGTTATTTTAATATTATGATACTGTATCCTCCAATTTTATTCAACTTTCATAAATGTTCAGGAGATATTTTTTTTACAGTTTATTAACACTATTATAACAAAAGGAAGGTTTCTCGTTCTATTCCTGTTAAAATCCTTTTTAATCCAATTTTTGGTCCTCTTTACCGGTGATATAGTTGCGATTAACCTTTTTAAAGAAAATGACGATATAAAAGTATAGCTGTATCTTTCGGAGGGGTGTCTGCCATGGATGGCACAGTTTTGATAATGGATTATTCAGCATATGAGCGGCAGAAGATCCGCCATATCATAGAGAAAACAGGCCGCTTTGACATCATCGAGGTTGGAGATATCAAGCAATTCAGACTTCTGGATCTCAACATCGATGACCTGAGGCTGGTTGTTATGGATCTGGCATTTCCCAGAGAAACCGACGGTTTTGTCGCACTCGATATGATCAGGACTTCAGTAGGCGGAAGTGTGCCTGTTATTATTGTGGCTCAGTCTGAAAGGCCGGAACCAAGACAGGAGGCTTTGAAATACTCCGTAAACGATTATATTGTGAAGCCCTACCAGGTAAAAAGGCTTGAAAGCTCCATCAGGAGTTTCCTCCCGACAGAGAAGGAATTCTTTTATGATACACACAGCATTCAAAATATCACTATGTCGTTTGACAGTTATATGGAGCGGGAAATTAAGTTCTCAAATCGCGCAGGCATATCGTTATCTCTGATCCTGATTACCACTCTTCAATTGAGTTCACAAACTCAGAGCGGGGAAAGTATCACTGACGATTATAAGGCTTCGGTTTTTTCAGTTGCGGCAAAGAAAGCCAGAGACGCTCTTCGGGCAACAGATACGATTGTTTTGAACCAGAACCGGGATATACTCATAATCCTCCCTTGTACTGACGCAGCAGGGACACAGCTGGTATCCGAGAAAATTAAGGAAAGCATGGACTCTGAATTCAGAAAAATGAAAATTGACCGCAATGAATACATCTACCCTGTTCATGTAACCTTTCCGGAGGACGGAAGCAGCTTTCAGATGCTTATGCAGAAAGCTTTCAAACGAATCGCCGACAAGGAAATGCTGGAAAAAATCGTTTCCATTCCCTCAGACACCAGAAGATATGCCGATAAAAGCTATAACAGATATCGCAGATGGTTGTAGTCCACTTTATATAAATCGCAGACGGCTTCATCGATTTCCCGACGTAGCCGTTCTTTTTTATCGCCGCCCCCGCTCTGTTCGTGCAATTGCAGCAGGGATCCCGCCTTTTTTGCGATCCATGCCCGGGTACTTTCACCGGCAGCAACAAGCGGCAATTGTTCAAGAATGGATTTATTAATGGCAAGATAGCCTCCTGCGAGATGCCTCTCCTTGTGCGCTTCCCTCATATACCGGTCCATGAACAGGCTGTTGAGCAACGCGAGCAAATATAGCGGATCAAACCCGGCATAATCATAAATAGCATAAGTCCCGACCCCTATTGCCAAAGGCTCCGGACTCGGACCCCTCTCCTTTACCGGACAGTCTTCCCGATTTACCCCCGGCCTGTATGTCCAAAGCCGCCGCCTCTGTCCACGCCTATTTCACGCGGGTCAGGGTGGGGAATGAAGTTAGCTCTCTTATACTCGCAGAAGACCATTTGAGCAATTCTTTCACCTTTTTTTATGTATATTGTGCCATAGGGATTTCCCAGATCGTCGATATATATCTTTTGCTCCAGAATCTGCGGCGAGCTTTGCCCACGACCAGCCCCGGACGCATGGGCGAGCAGCGAGCTTTGCTCGCGACCAGCCCAGGACAGATACTCGGACAGGCTGATCTCTTTATAGCTTTGGCTCAGCTCCTCCAGAAGCTGCGGCCTTTGGAGGATCTGCCAGGGAAGGTTGGCAATATTATATGTATTCTGCATAAGGACCCCTACCGTATCACGATAATCACTATCAATGGTTCCCGGTCCATTGGGAATGCGAAGCTCTGTTTTGAGCGACAAACCGCTTCGTGGTCTGATCTGCGCTTCAAACTCGGCGCCTATTGCCATGCTGAAATCGAGCGGCATGATTTTCGTCTCACCGGGTCTGATCGCCATATCCACAGTAGCATACAGATCACAGCCAGCCGCATGGCTGGAAGCATATTGCGGGATTTTACCCTCACCTTCGACCTTAATATACACATCAATTGTATTTCTCATCTGCTCCGTTATTTCCCTCCTTACACACCTCTGTAATAATGTCCTTTCGTGAAGCCGCCGGCCCTTATACGTTCCACAAGACTGCCATGGGCTGCTATTTCACGGCTGTCACCTGTTGCCGCCGCTCTGAACAGCTGCACCAGTTCTTTAATATCCTCCGGCCGCTCATCCAGAATATATAACCTGAAGATATCAATTCCGGCTTTTCTGAGACTGTTTATCCCATCAGGCACAAAAAGCACGGCGGAATTCAAAATAGTACTCCTGCAATCAACTCTATCGCATAATACGGGGAATTCGATCCCACGCCTGTCCTTCAGCAGGTATTCCCCTTCTCTGCAACAGCCGCTGCACTTTGAAGAGGCCTTATATCCGCCGGCGGTACAGCCCACAGGACAATACTCGCTGATCATGAGCGGCAGCCTGCCGTATACCGCAGCTTCCAAAGCCGGACGGGACAAAAGGGAGGAAGACAGCTCACGGATCTGCTGTAAAGTCATTTCCAAAGAAAGAGCAGTACTCTCCAGACCAAGCTTCGACGCTTTCCGCACGGATAAGGCGTTGAACAGGTTCATTGAAATATCTCCCGCCAACCGCAAACCACTATCCGCAAATCCGGTAAATGTACCGATGTTCCCTGCGAGAATTCCATCGAAGCCTGAATCTTCAGATACCCCGGATCTGCCGGATTCTCCTGTTCTTCCGGTCTTCCCGGCTTTGTTCAATTTCTCCAGAAACCGTTTAATCAGTTCTTCATAATTTCCCCTGGTGATGGAAGGAAGCCACCCAAATACCCGCGAGCCTTCCGTTCTCAGAGAGGATACCACATCACTGAAGCCGGGCTTTTCCAATGCCGCAAAAGGCAGATAAACCCTGTCTGCACCAAGACCTGAGAGGTTTGTATTCCGGTCCCATCTATAAAAGTAGACGGAAATTTCAGGACGGTCAGCCTTCGTCGGTTCTCTGCGGATATAACCTTGCCGCTCCGCCGATCCGGACTGTTGAAGTACCTGTTCGGACTGTTGAAGTACCAGATCGGGCTGTCTTAATGCTTCCTCGAGCCGCCCGGATATACCTGCGTCGCTGCGACCTCCCGCATATCTGTCCGCTCTGGCTTCCAACAGCCTGTCCAAAGCTTGTCTCCTTACTTCATTGATCTCACTGACAGGGATGGACAAACCGCCCTCCATATCAACCTCCAGCCTACCGAAGACAAAGGGTGTCCCTCCTGTTTTATGCAGCTGTTCCTCCAGCCGTTCCGGCATCAAAGGCCTGTTTACCGCCTTCTCTGCCAATACTGTCCCAGCGGCGGCGGCGCTGTGTCCGCTCTGATCCTCCACATTTAGCATCAGCGGATTTCCCTCTCTTAAGGATACCTGCCCCGTGATTTCGATTCGCCTGGTGTTCCTTCCTGAGAATGATTCGCGGGCGATCCTGTTCAGCCCAATGTCTGTCGTTTTATAGACACCGTCGCCGGGTGCGATCCTGCCCCGGATAGGACCGATCTGTACAAGATCACCCTTACCGGCGGACTTCAGCTCCTGTTTTCCTTTTCTGATAGCTGCGGCCGTTCCGCCCGGGCTGTCGGAACTGCCTGTCCAGACCTCGACCCCATCGCCAATGGAAAGGCTGTCCTCCAGCCTGATACTGATCATTTGCGAGCGGTTGTCATATGCCTGCGTTTTACCCAGATATATACCGCTGTTGTTTGGCTTCTCACAGCTCATCATATCGGCGCCGGTCTTCCCCTTCATATAGCCTTTGGAAAAACCGCCTCTGTTGAAAATCTGTAAAAGATCGCGCCTGTCCGCTGCATCTATTTCAGGCTGTCCCGGTTCTCCCCGGTTTATCCGCTCCATAGCAAGATTGATATATCTTCTATAAATCCGCACCACTGTAGCAACATATTCCGGGCTCTTCATCCTGCCCTCAATTTTCAGAGAACTGATGCCCGAGGACAAAATATCCCCTATGAAATCCAAAGAGCATATATCCTTCGGGCTCAACAGATACCGGGTGTTCTGTGTGCTTCCCTGGCATGGTCCCACCAGTTGGTATGGCAACCTGCAGGGCTGCGCGCATTTTCCCCGGTTCCCGCTCCTGCCGCCGATCATGCTGCTCATCAGGCATTGGCCCGAATAACATACGCACAGAGCTCCGTGGATGAACGCCTCCACCTCAAGACTGGTATGCCGCGCTATTTCCGACACTTCCTCCAGCGTCAGTTCTCTTGCAAGTACAACTCTTTTAAGACCCATTTCTTCAAGGACACGAGCCCCTGCAATATCATATACGGTCATCTGCGTACTGGCGTGGAGCGGCATGTCCGGCATTATATGGCGCAGCGCAGCAGCCAGTCCGAGATCCTGCACAATAATGCCGTCAATACCCGCGCTTCGGGCTTGTACGGCAAACCTGAGCGCCTGCTCCATCTCATAATCTGAGATCAGCGTATTCATTGTCAGATAAATGCTGACACCCCTTGCATGCGAATATTTCAGTTCCTCCCTCAGCACATCGATATCAAAGTTGTCCGCCTGTTGCCGGGCATTGAAAAGCTTTCCTCCCAGATATACGGCGTCAGCGCCGTTTTCCACAGCCGCGTGCAGGGCCTCCCGGCTTCCTGCCGGAGCCAGCAGTTCAATTTGTTTTTTCATCATTGCTCCATAGTTTACGCAGATTCCAATTGTTTATTAACAAAAAACCGCTCCGCAAAGAGCATCTCCCCGCGAAGCGATCACATCGACATTATATGTTACTCTCTTACTTTTTCCGCCTTGTCTAGCGAATTGCGCACCTCGCCAAGCTCCGCCTCCCTTTTGGCCAACTCCAGCTTAAGGCTTGTATTCAGGCCATTCAATGTTGAATTTTCCTGCATCAGCCGCTGTCTGGTCTCTCTGAGACTTTCCAGCTCCTCAAGAGCCTTTTTCAGCTCTTTTTTCGTGTTGAGCTCGCTTTCGCGGCACTTGAACAAATCATCACCAACATTAATAGCCGTAAGAACAGCAGCTAATGACGTGCTCAGCTTGTTGCTGACTCTCATGACATCCGTCATTTTTTTGTCGATATAGTGTCCGACTCTCTGAATGTACTCCTCCGGTTCCACTCCGACTATAGTATAATCCTTGCCAGCTATTCTCAGCTCCACCTTGTTTTTGGAAGTCAAAGCAATCAGCATCCTTTCGGCAGCGCTCGTAAAGATCAAGCTTTTATATCAGGACAGCCTGCGTTTGAGCCTTCGCAGGACTGTCCCATATCATTATACTATATTACGGCAAAAAAGCATATATTTTATCGTTTTTGATATTTTAATATCATTTTTTGCATTTTATGCATTTCATGATGTCTCTTTCTCTTCCGGCTTCACATCTTCCTTCACTGCTGCGTAGTTTTTTAATATGTTTGTGATGTCGATGCCGGTCAGACCTTTGACCGTTTCAGGCAGCTGAGCAAGAATGTTGGTGACGTCCTTTGTAATCTTGGAAGCTCCTGAATCGCCGATCATGACAATTTTTTCCGTCTTGGACAATGGCTGTGAAATAGCTGATGCGATCTGCGGCAGTTTCTCGATGACCATCTGAGCGATCGCAGCATCGTTGAACTGCTTATAAGCTTCCGCCTTTTTAGTCAATGCAATGGCCTCCGCTTCACCTTTTGCCTGAATGATCTCAGCTTCTGCAAGACCGGCCGCTCTGATTGCCTCTGCCTTCGCCATTCCTTCTGCTTTGATCGTGTAGGATTCGGCCTCCGCCTCCTTGGATTTCCTTACTCTTTCAGCTTCCGCTGTGATTTCCGTCTTATATTTTTCTGCTTCTGCAGGCTTTCTGATCATGGCGTCGAGTTCCTTCTCTTTTCTCAATGCCTCCTGCTCCTGAAGCTCGATTTCCTTCTGCTTCTTTATGATCTCAACTTTCATGGCTTCCGCTTGGACATCCTGCTGGATCACAAATTTTTTCTTGTCGTATGAAAGGTCTGATTCTGCCTTGATCTCGTTGATTGAAGCCTGGTAATCTGCGACCTTCATTTCTTTGTCTCTGTTTGCTTCAGCTATTCTGGTCTCAGCCAGATACTTGGCTGTCTGTCCTGCCTGCATGGCTTCGGCGCTCTTAACGTCGGCATCTCTCTTTGCCTCAGCCTGGCCGATGACCGCATCCCTCTGAACTCTTGCAATCTGAGCTTTACCGAGGCTTTCCAGATATCCGTTTTTATCGGCAATCTCTCTGATGGTGAAGGAGATGATTTTAAGTCCCATGTTCGCCAGATCACCGGCAGCAAGCTCCTGTACCTTCTGCGCGAATGCGTCCCTGTTCTGGTTGATCTCCTCGACGGTCAAATTTCCGACGATGGAACGCAGATGGCCTTCAAGCGTCTGAGTGGCAATACGTTTGATTTCCTCTTCTTTAAGGCTCAGAAACTGCTCTGCTGCAGTTGCAATCGCTTCGTGAGACGAATCGATCTTGACCTGTGCTATACCATCGACAGTCACCTGCACGCCTTGAGAGGTATAGGCGCTCGAACTCACGTCAAGCGGCATAATTCTCAGTGAGATGGTCTTTGCGATTTCCAGTACAGGCCATACAAAGGTCGCTCCGCCGCGGACTATCCTGAATCCAACTATCTGTCCGCTGGGAAGTCTCTTTTTGCGTCCCGATACGATCAATGCCTCGTCCGGCCCCACCTTCACATATCTTCCGACAAATACGGAAATGAGGATAAAGATGACGACGACCAGCACAATTGCAATCAAGACAGGTATCAAAAATTCCATTTAAAATTCCTCCTGTTTTTAATTATTTCCAGCATCGCTGCGTGGAGTTTCCCGTTTTGCTTCAATGAGCTCTTCCTGAGTTATTTCAATATCATCGAGGGTCAGCTTGCGCTGTACATTTGCAACATTAGCCGATATTTCCCTGATGATGACCGTGGCGCCTCGTCCAATAACTTTACCATCAATGGATCTGGCAGATATGGTTCCGCGTGTCCCGTTGAAATAATAGGCAATTTCGCCCAGCCCCGTTTTCGGCACCGGAGTAATGACTTCAGCTTCAGACCCGATCAAGTCGTCCAGCGAAAAAACAGTATTGGATTGAGAACCATACATAAACTTGACGATTCCGAAGAATATGGCCGCACCGATAGCACCGGCGAATCCCAACGCAACAAGCGTACTCATCAAGCCATCCAGGCCAAAGCCTTTCATGGATATGAGGCCAAATGCGCCGAACGCTGTAATGGCACTGGCAAGGACCAGCGGGTTAAAGGGGGACGGAGAATCCGCAGAATCAGCGCTATGATGTACGTCAGCGGTATGACCCGGATCCGCAGCATGCGATAAATCAGCTCCATGCGCAAAATCACCAACATGGCCGGGGACGACATCATGCCCTATATCAATGCTGTGATCAAAGCCTGCATGCCCCAGATCAATATCATGCCCTATGTCAACACCGTGGCCGAGGTCAATATCATGTCCGATATCTGCGCCGCCATGATCCGAACCGCCATCGTGTCCGCCTAATATCAGCGAAACAGCTGAATAGAAGATACCGAATGCAAAGCACCCGATAAATACATAAAGCAGAAAATCACCTCCCTCTCCGTCTCACTGCTCCTTTCATTTTATCATACTTGTCCGGACAATTACAGGGTAGATCTATCTGTACAATATACGGTCATAAAGTACAATAGTCTTCTAAAAGATTATTTATTTGCAATGTCATTGCTGAGAGATATTCAATATTTTCCCATCCCCGGGATTGATATAAACAAGCCAGTACCCGGGCGAACCATACCTGGGCTTACTTCTTTGGGTCTGCACCCATGTGCTCAGCTCTCCAAAGGGCTTGCGATCCACCGTATGCATGCCCGGCACACCGCACACAACATACCTTTTACCGTTCATATGTGTAAAAATACCGATAATAAGATGTCTGTACTTGTAGTGCGCCATCATTACGGCAGGATTAAACATCAGCGGGGAACGGATATTGTTTTGGTACAGAATATTATTCAGATTCACCGGATTTGTGACCTTCCACCAGATGTAGTCACTTCTTTTACTATGGAACGGGTCGCTTTTTTCGAAGCTATCGTCAAGCACGGCTTTGAGCATTGACAGATCTCCGGGAAGCTCGGGCGCGGCCTGTTCTGTTCGGCAGACACTGCATGTTCCGCAGGGACTGGCCGTATTGAACCCGCTTTGAACAAATGCTCCACACATATTCCCATTTAAATAAACACATCCCGTATTGATGTTGTTCAGCTCCTGCTGTTGGAGCTGAGCAGGCTGCTCGGGTTGTTCGGGTTGTTCGGGTTGTTCGGGTTTTTCGAGCTGCGGAAGCTCTTCTGGATGCGTTGACTCTTCCGGCTGTACCGGATCACCCGCAATTCCCCAAGCCGAATCTTCCGATACGATGTCTTCTGTTTCTTTTTCAGCCACGTCTGTACTACCGTTTGCATCTTCGGCTGCATTTTTGGCTGCATTTTCGGCTGCATTTTCGGCTGCATTTATTTCCGGCTGCATATTCTTTTTTATAAGTGATTGCGCCAGGCTGCTTCTCCACTGCACCCGCCTACTCCTGTAGGCCGCCAGCGGACACAAAACTCGCCCATGCTGCCTGTCCTTATATTCAACCAAAATCGCAATGATATCGATTGAATTGACAGGATACCCGGATTGTCCTACATTATCGGGATTAAAATTCCATTCAAGCTCCGATTTGCTGAAGCTGGATTTAAGCTGTCCTGCCCGGACAGCTTCCATACGTTCTCCCACGCCGCATAACAGATATAAGACATACTCAAACCCGCCATTTCCTGCTCTCAGGTTTTGCACGACCGTATGAAGCCGGCCCCTTCCTTCGCGCACTTCAATTTTTACATGTCCGGACGGTTTTTGTCCCGCTTCAAACCCGCTATCTTCATTAGTAAATATGTAAAAATTCCTCTGAAATACTGATCCGCCTTTCACTCACAATCCCCCCATACTGCGACCGCATATACTAACAGTATATGCCGGAGCTTTACTAATAAGTCATCACAACTTTGTTGCAGATCATTTATATTATGTATGAATTGCATCACAAAAAATGAAGGATTATTATTTCCAAATTGCAAAATGCAGCATTTGACTTTTTCGCTAATCAGAGTATTCACGCATTGTTCAGGGAAAAAATAACAAGCTGCAAATTGTACTTTTGAATAAACACTTGTTGAATACTTCATAAGGATATGATAAGATAAGATGATTGTTAAAAAATAACCAAGTACATAAGGAAGAAACGTGCTCCTGTTATTCAGTATGTAAAAAAGGGTATTTTGGTAATAATAAAATTGTTTCAATCGAAAGGAGAATTTCAATGGCAGTTAACAACAAGTTGCAGGATTGGGTAAAAGAAATGGCTGATATGTGCCAACCCGATAAGATCTACTGGTGCGATGGCTCCCAGGAAGAAAACGACCGTCTGCTGCAGGAAATGGTAGACAGCGGAATGGCTATCCGTCTTAATCAGCAAAAGCGTCCGGGGTGTTATCTCTTCAGAAGCGATCCGTCAGATGTGGCTCGTGTTGAGGATAGAACCTTTATTGCCTCAAGGAAAAAGGAAGACGCAGGCCCAACAAACAACTGGGTCGATCCTGATGAACTCAAGGCTACGATGAAGGCGTTGTACAAGGGAAGTATGAAGGGCAGAACAATGTATGTCATTCCCTTCTCAATGGGACCGATCGGTTCACCGATTTCAAAGATCGGTGTTGAGTTGACCGACAGCCCGTATGTTGTTGTAAATATGCGTATTATGACCCGCATGGGCAAGGCCGTTCTTGATGCTCTAGGCGACGGCGAATTTGTACCCTGTCTGCATTCGGTCGGCGCTCCGCTGGCTCCGGGCGAGAAGGATTCGTCATGGCCCTGCGCCCCGATCGAAAAGAAATACATCAGTCATTTTCCTGAGGAAAGAACGATTTGGTCCTATGGTTCCGGATACGGCGGAAACGCACTGCTCGGCAAAAAATGCTTTGCGCTGCGTATCGCATCTGTTCAGGCTCGCGACGAGGGCTGGCTGGCGGAACACATGCTCATTCTGCGCCTGACAGACCCCAAGGGCAACTCCAAATATATCACAGGCGCTTTCCCAAGTGCCTGCGGCAAGACAAATCTGGCAATGCTGATCCCGACAGTTCCGGGCTGGAAGGTCGAAACGGTCGGCGACGATATCGCATGGATGAAATTCGGGGCAGACGGCCGCCTGTATGCCATCAATCCTGAAGCAGGGTTCTTTGGCGTTGCACCCGGCACATCAATGGATTCCAATAAAAACGCAATGCTCAGCTGTGAGAAGAATACCATTTTTACAAATGTTGCATTAACCGACGACGGCGACGTATGGTGGGAAGGCATCGGAACACCGGCGCCTGATCATCTTATCGACTGGAAAGGCAGAGACTGGACTCCCGATTCAAAGGAACTGGCCGCTCATCCAAATGCCCGCTTTACAGCACCTGCAAGCCAGTGCCCTGTTATCGCTCCCGAATGGGAAGATCCAAAGGGTGTGCCGATTTCGGCATTTTTGGTAGGCGGACGCCGTCCGAGCACAATACCGCTGGTACACGAAAGCTTTGACTGGAACCACGGTGTATTTATGGGCTCGATCATGGGTTCTGAAATCACGGCGGCCGCGATAGATAAAAATATCGGCAAGGTTCGCCGCGACCCGTTTGCAATGCTTCCTTTCATTGGATATCACGTTGGCGATTACCTGAAGCATTGGCTTGATATCGGTACAAAATCGACTCCTGACAAGCTTCCGAGAATTTTCTATGTAAACTGGTTCCGTAAGGATTCCAGCGGAAAATGGCTGTGGCCGGGCTTCGGCGAAAACAGCCGTGTTCTCAAATGGATCGTTGAGAGAGTTTCCGGAGAAGGCAAAGCAGTCAAGACTCCGATCGGATATATGCCCACAACGGACGCAATCGATACTGAAGGCTTGAATGTGAGCGAAGCTGACATGGCTGAGCTGCTAAAGGTCAACAACGAGGAATGGCTCAATGAAGTGGAATCCATCAAGGAGCATTACGCGAAATACGGAGAAAAGATGCCGAAGGAATTATTCGCACAGCTTGACGCTCTGGAAAAAAGGTTGAAAGCGTAGTTTAAATAAAAGAACACACCTGGGAGCTTGAATGCTCCCAGGTTTTTTTATAAGTCAAGAATTATGTAATGTCCTGAATTCTAAATAATTTCGCACCGTGAGCTAATACTTCTGTATCAAAGACGTCTTCAAATACTTGTAGCTTTTCGCAGCTCCATAATTCTTCCAATTCTTTTCCTTTAAAAGTATACGGCTCCAATTCATCAGCATTTACAAATATATTAAGATTCTCATCGCTTAAGTTGAAAAGCGCAAGGTAACAGTATTCATATTCTGAATCCTTCGATAGCCATATGGCATGCTTTTCGTCACGTATAATTTGTTTTGCGCCTTTTGAATGTGACAGAAGTCTCAATACTTTTTTATTTGTTATAAGGCTGACTGTCCACTTATCCAGCTTTGGCAATTCCGACCCGAGCATCATAGGAGATCTGAAAATGCTCCATAAGGTCATCATCGTTATTTGCTCCTGCCTGGTAAATCGCGTATAACGCTCATGATGAAATCCCTTCCCAATACGTCCCAGGGGCAGCATGTCACAATCCGGATAGCATCCTTCAGAAATATGATTCTGCCATACCTCGCAGCGCTGAAACATGTTTAACAGTAGCGGCCAACTATCCCAAAAGTCATCTGTTATACGCCACATATTGGCATACTTTCCATAATGCCATGCCTGATCGATCAGAGCAGGTCCAGGTGAAAGACTTAGTACAATAGGACGGCCGCAATACTGAATCGCATTATAAAGCATCTCTATTTCTCTCTTAGCTGATTTCATATCATGTCTGCAGATATCATCACATTTTATAAAATCCACGCCCCACTGCTTATATAACTCAAGAATTGAATTATAATATTCCTGTGCTCCATCTGTATCAACTTCAAGTCCGTACATATCCGGATTCCACAAACAAATTGAATATGGATCAGCTATCTCGTTGGCAGTAACCTCAGATCCCAAAATTCTCATATGATTGTGCGCGGCAATTCTTGGTATTCCGCGCATTATATGTATACCAAACTTAAGGCCAAGACTGTGGATATAATCAGCCAGCGGCTTAAAACCCTGACCGTTTACTGATGATGGAAAACGATCAGGGCATGGAAGCAATCTCGAATATTCATCAATTTCCATCTTCCAGAAAGGTATGTATTGGTATTTATCTCTTTGGGATCCGGCATCATAGGAATACCACCCAATATCAACTACAATATATTCCCATCCAAATTCCTTGAGATTCTCAGCCATATACTCTGCATTAGCCCTAACCTGCTCCTCATTTACAGTTGTATCGTAATAATCATAACTATTCCATCCCATTGGCGGCGTAAGGGCAAATTTATTCTTATTCACATAATGCCTCCGGATTATGCTAGTTTTTGTCTTGCTTCAAGCGGTCGATTTCACTCCTTCATCCATTCATCAAACTTCTCTATGGTCGCTTCATATGTCTGCCGGCAAATCTCCGGGAGTTCTCCGCCCCAGGCTTTCTCCGCCTCTTTGTAGCCTTCGATGAATGCATCCTTCATCTCCTGAGCTTTGGCAGGGTCTCCTCCCGTCAAAGAAGATGCAAATGCGAAAAGTCTTTCCGAAGTCTGATTTATACCCCAATATCCGTTTTCAGATATTTCTTCACTTGCCTGTGCAGCTGTCTGCGGATCAACTTCCAGCTTGCCCTCTCTCAAAAGCTGATAGATGTCTGCCGCATCTGAAAATTTCTGTCCCTGTTTCAAAATCAACTGCTCAACAAGCTCTCTGAATTTAGCTGTCCGTTTTTCAACCTCCGCCTTTAACGCCGCAATTGTTTTCTCATCCCGCGAGTAGGTCTTCCCTGCCTGACCGGCTGCCGAAGACTCGTGTTCGTAAACAACCGCCGCATCAGCAGCAGAGCTCTTACTTTTTTCGGCTGTATTTTTCACTTGCTTTTCGCTGTTACGGTTATCATTTGAATGAACTGCATTTGTAATTCCGTTTAAATTCATAAAACACCCTCCCTGGTCATTTATGCATTTCGATTCATTTCATATAAAATATATCGGGAAAAAAACATTTTCTTTTAACTCAACTTTTTCTTTGTGTTCCATCAAAAATCAAATTGGCTAATTGTGCGAATTGTTTAAGGGACAAGGTCTCGCCTCTTTGCCTCTCACCGATGCCTGTCTTTTCAAGCATTCCCTTGATTTCCTCTTTGTCCAGGTTTAAATACCCGGCATTATTCAATGCATTGACCAGCGTTTTGCGTCTCTGACCGAAGGCTGCCTTCACAAGCCTGAAAAACAGCGCTTCATCGCTAAGCTCAACAGGCGGTTTGTCATAAAGCTCCAGCCTGATGACGGAGGAATAGACCTCAGGCCTGGGTATGAAGCTGTGCGGAGGGACTTCCAGGACAACATCGGGTTCGGAATAGTATTGAACCGCAACTGACAAAGCCCCATAGTCCTTACCGCCGGGCGCCGCCCTCATACGGTCGGCTACCTCCTTCTGGACCATGAATACCATCGTTTTCGCTTTGATCCCGCTCTCAAGGAGCTTCATGATCACCGGAGTCGTAATATAGTAAGGGAGGTTTGCCACGATTTTCAATTGTCTGGGAGAAGCGTCCCCGAATTCTACCCCTCCCAATTCTTTCCGCAACTCCTTTACAGGATCGATTTGAAGAATGTCGGCGTTGATGATACATATATTTTCATAATCTTTTAAGGTCTCCTTCAGGATCGGCACAAGCCGTTTATCTATCTCAACCGCCATTACGCTTCCGGCGTTTTCAGCCAGCTCCGCAGTCAGGTTACCCAGTCCCGGACCGATTTCCAGCACAATATCCTCTTTTGTCAGCTCCGCAGCCTGAACAATGGACTTCAGTATACTCTGGTCAATCAGAAAATTCTGACCAAGGGATTTGGACAGATGCAAATTGAATTTCCTCAGCGTCATATTCACGTCTATACTCATAGTCTGGTTCCTTTGAAAAAAATTTACCGGGACAGTTTGCCCCGGCATAGTCTTAGTCCCTATTAATATATTAGTTTGTTCTTCAAGGCCTTCTGCACACCATTATTCAATGATATAAACCTTGACTTTTTTGACTCCGAAGCGATCCACAAAATCCTGGCTATCGTAGTACAGGTCGATCTTGTTTCCCTTGATCGCACCTCCGACATCGGCAGCTACAGCATAGCCGTAGTCCTCCGTTTTACCGTCTATTTCTACATAGACCCTGGTATAAAGCGGGATCACCTTCGGGTCGACCGCAATGACACCTTTTTTAGCCTTAATGCCTGTGGCTGTTATGCCGAACAATGGGTGTCCCGGAGCCTTGCCCGTGTCCTTGAGAGACGCAGTGTACGCTGTGGCCCTCATGTCGAGCGCCTTGCTGTACCTGATGTTTTCGCCTCTGGACGTTTTGAAGCTCAATGCTGTTCCAAACTCCATAACCATGTTGATCGGTTCAGTCAGTATGGTTTCCGACAGCAGCTGTCTGGAAATCTCTATCCCATCTTCCTCGACAACCTCGTACTGCCTTTCAGCCAATCCGTCCTGACCCACCCGGATGATTCTTTCGATTCCCTCATCCAGTTTTTTGCTTGCCTTCTTTTGCACTGTGTAAGGAATGCTATCAGTTTCTTTGATAATACTCTTGCTGACACGAACAATTTTAAGCTTCATATCAGTTCTGACATCATCCGTCAATTCAGCCCCCTCAAGCCTGTCGCTTCCTTCCAGCCTGAACGGGCTGTCTTTCAGCGCTTCCGCCACAGTATTGCTGCAGGTCATGATTTTTGTCTGCTGTCCGTCTGCTGTGATGTAAATTGGAACAGCTCTTTTAATGTATATTTCGTTTAGTTTTTTCCTCTGTAGAGTCGTTTCCAATGGAGTGCTTACATAATCATATGTATTCACAACAATATCGTTCTGCTCCAATGTTTCTTTAAAGGTACTTTTTATTGTCTTACAGGTTAATAACTCTCCGTTGTCATTGATGACAACGTCTTTCACCAGCCAGGCAAATACGCCGCATCCCGCACCTGCCAATACTGCCGCTGCAATGATTGCAATGAGCAGCTGCCTTTTGTATGAAAATAACCTTTTAATATTTTTAGCAAGTGGTAACAATACACACCCTCCTGTTAAAATATTAATAAGGGACTGTGATGTATTTTATTCCAATCCCTTATTTTTGTCAAATGTGTTGCCATAAACTGTCTCCGAATGTGATTATACACATATTTATAGCAGTTTATACCTGCCGGTTACAAAAAGGACTGCCCGGGGACAGTCCAGATATATGGGTTTGAGAGTATGGTGTGAGCATATTAATATTAATATTAATATTAATATTGGTAATGGTATCGGTTGTCCATGGCAGGCAATGTACCCATGCCGGGCATAGTGCCCATGCCCGGATATGCGTTCATTGTTTTTTCTGCGGCCCCCAGCACTGGATTAGAGGTGCCAGGAATATAACCCATTCCCCCTGAAGCAGGGCTTACTGCGGGGTACATCATATTATTCATCATGTTCATCCCCATGACATTCTGCCCATATGTCATCGGGCACTGCATATTCATCAGATAAGGACAGCACATCATGGGCATTTGGACCATATTTGGCATCTGGTTCATCATTGGCATCTGCTTCATTGCGGAAGGCATGACCGCTGCTGGATTCGGCTGGGCCGGCATTGTTTCAGGTAAAGTCTGCACCGGCGATACATTACCGCCCGGAATAGTTTGTACAGGTGATACATTGGGAACAGTCTGCGCCGGCGATATATTGGGACTCGCTTGCATTTGCTGCATCGCACCAACCAGCGGCATGGTCCCAACGGGCTCGGCGAATATATTTTCTTTCATCTTGACAACCTCTTTCATATAATGATTCCTCCGGCTTGCGTACAACTTTAGTATCATTATATGAAGAGATATACATTATGTGAAATGAATTTATGTAATCCTGCCGAACAAGAGTGAATCCTATATATTATTGATGCTTGATATAACAAAGCCCTTTTTACTGTAGGAGTAGTCGATCCTGACGTATACTTCGTTTTCACCGTGAGTAAAGCGGGGCGACTGCTGTTTCGGCTCCTCTGCAAGCTTGACATTCAGCTTGACATCCAAATAAATATCACCTGTGCCTGCACCCCTGAACATATCCAGCTTCACTTCTGCAATATCGATCCTGCTGACTGTGTTTTCCAATTGCTCTACATAGGATATCAAGCTCACCGCCCTGTCCTGTGCGGCAACACCTTCATATTCCAGATCATATGCTTCTTTAAAATTGCCCTCGTTTACAGCTTGTGCCCATTTGACTAACGGCTCGGATAATACGTTGATATCTGAATGCTGCTTTAATATGTTGATAAAGTTAATTCTCTCCTGAAGTGTTTCTCTTGTTTTAATCCAATCGGCATTAAGCTCATTCTTTTCTTCATTGAGCCTGTTCTTCTCAGTTTCCATCTGCTCGAGCTGATCCTTCAGAACACCGACTTCCTCTTCCAGCGCGTCGGTCTCCCTTTTTTGCGCGTTTATGCTGGCATAGTAGCTGGCCTTATCGCTCTCCAGACTTTTCAGCTGCGCTACTTTGCTCTCTCTATCCCACAGCAGGTAATTAAAAGCGATGAACAGAGCGGTTAATAGTACAAAGACCATCACAAGGATAAACTTTTTCATAATACACCACCGGTTTCATCATATTATTGAATGCGGAAGAGCCTCTTCGCATTTGAGGTTGTCTTTTCTGCTATATAATCAAAGGATTTTCCCCTGAGTTTTGCAATTTTCTCGGCAGTCAGCTTTACATAAGCCGACTCATTCCTTTTGCCCCTGTATGGCTCGGGCGCAAGATAGGGACAATCCGTTTCAATCAGAAGCATGTCGTCAGGGACATACTTTGCTACCTCCAGTAATCTGTTTGCGTTTTTGAATGTTACCGGTCCTGCAAATGAAATCATAAATCCCATATTCAAAAGCTCTCTTGCCATTTCCACACTGCCCGTATAGCAGTGCAGAACGCCCCCAACCTCACTTGCTTTTTCGCTCCTGAGTATGTTCATGGTATCCTCATGAGCATCCCTGTCGTGTACGATAATAGGCAGCTTCACATTGCGCGCCAGTGATATTTGCCTGGAAAACCATATTTTCTGTGCTTCACGCGGAGAATTGTCGTAAAAATAATCCAGACCGATCTCACCGACCGCAACAACCCTCGGATAGGAAGAGAAATCGGTCAAAGCTGAAATGATGTTATTATTCAGATCGATAACGTTGTGCGGATGCACTCCGATCGCCGCATAAAAAATATCATGATTTTGTGTAAGTGAAACATTTTCAATCGAGGACGCAATATCCGAGGACACTGTGAGGATGTATTCCACTCCGTTTTTCTTTGCCCTCTCAATCGCTTCAATCCGATCCTCGTCAAATTGAGCATCATTAAAATGAGCATGTGTATCAAAAAGCATCTTCCACCTCACGCAAACAATTACACAATATTATATATATTATATATGATTCTGTCGAAGTCTGCAATTGCCATGCCTTCATCTCTCATCTCACTTTTGTCCCGCTGTCCGCAAGACCGTCCAGCGTGGCCAGTGAGAGCTGAGTATCGCTTGCAGCTGCCAGGATCATTCCCTGTGATTCAATACCCTTGAGCTTAACCGGCTTCAGGTTGGCTACCAGAATCACGGATTTGCCGATAAGGCTCTGCGGGGTATAATATTTTGCGATACCTGAAACAACCTGCCTGGTCTGACCACCCATTTCCACCTTCAGCTTCAGCAGCTTGTCGGAGCCCTCCACCTTTTCAGCCTCCAACACCTTAACCACACGCAGATCCAATTTCGCGAAATCCTCAATGGTGATGACCTCCGGTTCCTTCTTCGCCGCCTTTTCTCCGGAAGCTTTTTCTTTCCCCCCGGAAGCCTGCTTCCGATCAGCCCTTTCCTTCTCCCCGGTCGCTGCGGTGCCGTCCTGTCCGGCCGGATTGAGGCTCTCCAGTTCCTCCATTTCCTTCTTTATATCGATTCTGGGGAAGAGCGCTTCCCCCTTGTTTACAGATACACCTGCCGGATAACAGCCCCATTGCTTCGCGCTATCCCATTCAAGAACGCCTGTGCCGGTGATGCCCAGTTGATGCCAGATCTTCCCCGGCGTTTCCGGCATAAATGGCTGTATAAGGATGGACACAATACGCAGGCTTTCTGCCAGATTGTACATGACAGCGGCAAGACGCGGCTTGTTTTCATCGGATTTTGCCAGTACCCAGGGCATTGTTTCGTCAATATATTTGTTCGTTCTCGAAATAGCCTTCCATATCTCAACGAGCGCAGTGCTGAACTGTAGTTTGTCCATCAGCTCCTCCACCCTTTGCGGCAACCCTTTGTACACAGCCTTCAGCTCGTCGTCAAATTCGCCCGCGATACGGTTTTCCGGCAATAAGCCGCCGAAGTATTTATCAATCATAGCTACCGTTCTGCTCACCAGATTACCAAGATCGTTTGCCAGATCCGAATTGATCCTCTGGATCAGTGCCTCATTGGAGAAAATGCCATCGGAACCGAACGGAACCTCTCTGAGCAGGAAATATCTGACTGCATCCAGTCCATATTTGTTAATCAATATGACAGGGTCAACTACATTGCCCTTTGACTTGGACATCTTGCCGCCCTCCAGCAGCAGCCAGCCGTGCCCGTAAACGCGTTCGGGCAATGGTTCGCCCAATGCCATCAGCATAGCGGGCCAGATAATCGTATGGAATCTGACAATTTCCTTTCCGACCAGATGCACATCTGCAGGCCAGTATTTCCGGTAGTCAGAATCGTCGTCCGACAGATATCCCAAAGCTGTAATATAGTTGGACAGTGCATCGATCCAGACATACACCACATGCTTATCATCAAACGTGACCGGAATTCCCCAGTTGAAGGTAGTCCTGGAAACGCACAGATCCTCCAGCCCCGGCCTGAGAAAGTTATTAAGCATCTCATTTTGTCTGGATACCGGCTGGATAAATTCAGGGTTTTCTTCAATGTGTTTAATAAGCCTGTCCTGATATTTGGAAAGCTTAAAGAAGTAGCTCTCTTCACCGGTCATTTCCACTTCCCTGCCGCAGTCCGGGCACTTTCCCTCCACCAGCTGCGTTTCAGTCCAGAAGGACTCACAGGGCGTACAATACCAGCCTTTATATTCACTCTTGTAAATGTCGCCGTTATCATAAAGCTTTTTAAATATCTTTTGAACAGCCGACTCATGCTCTTTATCCGTAGTGCGGATAAATCTGTCGTTGGTAATCTTCATCAGCTTCCACAGCTCTTTGATTCCCAAGACAATCTCATCCACATATTGTTTAGGCGTTACGCCTTTTTCCTCGGCTTTTCTCTGTATCTTCTGACCATGCTCATCCGTTCCCGTCAGGAACATGACGTCATATCCCTTAAGCCTCTTGTATCTGGAAATGGCGTCCGCTGCCACAGTTGTATATGAATGTCCTATGTGCAGCTTACCGCTGGGATAATAAATCGGCGTCGTGATATAAAAGGTTTTTTTCTCCATCTTCAGGCCTCCAATACTTGCTTATAGGGATTCAATATTTTACCCGATCCTTAGCTTCCCTATAACTATACATTTTAGCAAATGTTTTTTCAAGCAGTATTTAGCCTTCCGATAATTCAACCGGTACTATTTATCAAGGCCTGGGGCATATTCATAAACGCAGTATTGGGTAGAATCTTCGCCCTCCCCGCCGATCATGTAGATCCTGCCTTTCACTGCAGCATAGGCAGAGCTGTAGGAAGAATTATATCAGTGCTTAAGGGCATGTCAATAACGGCGAAGCTACCGCATTTTCGTCATTGTTTACCATGTTATTTAAATGTAATCTTTAGACAGACGGAAGCATCCGTTATTGTTTCCACTTCAGCATTATATAGTTTTGTATTGTCTTTTAAATCGATAACTATACTGTAATTATCAGAATCATCTGTTATATTTAAGGACGTATAATAACCACTATCGCTTTTTTCTATAATAAGATCATTATCAATGCTGGTTTTACTAAAACTTATAGTAAATTGTTTATTATTCATATCATAACTTGTAGCAGTTAAAGGTATGCTTTCGCTTAACATAAAATTTTCCTGAGCATCCTTTCCGGGCAATGGTTTAAAATACACGTCAATACCGTTTGAATTCTGTTTTATCGAATAAATAACTTCATTCATAGAATCATCGCCAAAAACTATTCTTTGCTCAACACTAGCAAAATAGATCTCAATTTTAGTAGTAAAATCAAGGTTGTTCCCGTCCCTGTGGAAATTTAAAATAGAAGGAAAATAAATAGTATTTACCTCGCTATTTTTCCCGGTTGATAATAATGAAATATTATTTTCGTCTGTTATTTGCATTAATTCCGAGTAAAAACCTGTACTAGGAAGGTCATTTCTGGCACCTGTCTTTAAATCATATAACGTAAACATATTAGCAGAATCAGCAAATTCATAAAGATATTCAATTAATAAATATTGGTCTCCAATTTTATTTTTACTAATTATTGTTGCATCCGGGTAATTATTTTTAAAGTCATCTTTAACATCATCAAAAGTAAGTAAACCTTTATTTTCTACTGTACATTGATTTTCAGTTATTTTTGTAGAATTATTATCATTTGTTATGCTTGTCTGATTCTCATTTGTATTTGTTAAATTCTCATCATTTTGATTTGTAGAATTTGAAATGCTTGTCAGGTTTGCATTAGTATTTGCGACTTCCGTACTATGTATACTTTGTGAGTCATTACATGCAACTAGTATAAAACTAATAATAATTGATAGTATGCTTATTGTTGAAAATTTTAACATTATTAATTCTCCTTAAACTAATATAATTATGTGATGTTTACTTTTACATTATCATCTATAAACTATATTGTAAATAGTATCCATAAATTCCATTGACTAATTATTTTCAGGACTTATGCAGTTGATGTAAAATAGTGCCAAAAAAAAGAAAAGAAAATTTATGAAAACACTTGACATTTTCAAAACGCCCCAATAATTGCAAAGGACGGCATTGACACCGTTACTTTGTTAAAAACGGGTGATACTTTTGAAAAAATTATTAGAACCGAACTTTGAAAACCTTAAATACGGCGCAGGAGGAGGACTTCCGATAATCAAAACCATTTGGGAGAAATTCGGGTTCTCATATCTATTCTCCGGCATTGACAAGCATTCCGGAACGCCCCCATGGAAGATGGTATTTGCCTACATTGCAGGATTAATAGCAAATAGCAGTTCGGTTAATAAAATAGCCGAACACTGCAAGGATGCTCCAGTGCTAAAAGAATTATTGGGTGGCAGTGTTCCTTCTCAATCAGCTCTCAGCCGTTTCTTCAGCAAACAGTTGAACTGGCTGGAGTGCAGCATGAATCGTATAAAACTATTCTGTGCAACTCCTGAGACTACTATATCCGAAGGGGATGTGGTTGCTCTTGATGACACCAAGATAGAACACCCCTACGGTAAGAAGTTGCCGTTCCTGTGTTGGCTATTTGATAATTCAGAGAAAAAGCATCTTTGGTGTATGAATCTGGCATCAACGCTGCTTGTACGTTCCAATGGACTTACAACCCCACTGTTTTGGCGTATTTGGGTGCAAGATAAAGATAAAGGCGCTCAGGCAAAAAAGACAAAATTGGTTCTCGCTAAGGATATGTTGCTCTCTGTGCGTACTATCACCCAGAAAAGGCTGTGGGTTGCAATGGACAGATGGTTTCTATGCAAAGACCTATTTCAGTGGCTGGTAGCCAATAATTTTGACTGGGTTACAAAGTGCAAGAGGAATACTGCACTTTACCAGCTTAGCGGTTATGACTGGAACAATAGCCCCCGGTATTCTCCGATAAAACCAGCCCAGTTACTTGCAAAAGTCTATCCTATGTTGATTAAAACAGGAAAGCCGGGCGAATGTGCATCCATAAGCATCCCTGATATCTTTATTAAGCTTCCAGAGTTGAAACCAAATAAAAAAGGAACATTGGTTAAAAAACAGATATATACCCCTGTTGCTGCAGTAGCAGTTATCCGCTTGCCTGAAGATCTGGACACAGAGCAACCAGTGATTGACCTTGCTAATCCTGACGAAAAAGCAGCACATTTCAAAGGCTCCTATCTTCTGATAAGTAACAGGTATGATGTTCCAGAACAAGCTGTCATTGCATATGCGAAGCGATGGAAAATTGAAGTTTTTTACCGGAATGCAAAGCAGGAATTAGGCCTTACATCATGCCATTCGCAGTCAAGTACAGCACATGAGGCTCACATTGAAATGATTTTTATAGTTGAAACATTACTTACATATGCAAACTGGGAACTAAATAAAGATGGCGCTATTACTCTCACCCACGGCGAAATGGCCCGAGAGATAATTAACGCCAACCATAGGATTTGTCTAAAAGACAAATTACAAGTATATTTTGCCACATCCAGTAGTACTTTTACAAGGTTTTTTAAAAAGTTTTGGCCGGATTATTGTAATTTAGGGTTTGGAGTGGCACTGTTCCAGTTATTGGAGGCAACTGCATAAGTCCTGTTATTTTTTAACTGAAACACAAATAAAATCCATTCAAAATCATAAATTTTTAATCACAAGTATTTAAAAGCTGTTGCATATTTCACAACAGCTTTATTTCTTAAAAGTGTTATCACCATTTTCTAATGTCTGATACCAAAGTCAGGAACTATACATTTTAGCAAATGTTTTTTCAAGCAGTATTTGGCCTCGTTGAATCTTCCGGTACTATTTGTCAAGGCCTGGGTCATATTCATAAACGCAGTATTGGGTAGAATCTTCGCCCTCCCCGCCGATCATGTAGATCCTGCCTTTCACTGCAGCATAGGCAGAGCTGTAGGAAGCGAACGGAGACGTACTTTTTGCAGACCAGCTGTCATTTTCCGTATCATATACTTCAACATCATTGGAGTATTTCATACCGGCCATTTTTATTCCGTTTATGGCATAAATAAGCCCATCGATTGCTACGGGGAATATGTGGATGCGGCTGGTGATAATAGGGCTTTTCAGTGTCCAGGCATCTGTCTTTGGATCATATACGCTTACCAAAGGTGTACGTGCGCCTGAAAAGGCATAAATCCTGCCGTTAACGGCAATTGTTCCTGCATCCTGATAATAAATATTCGGCCCGCTCTTTTCAATCCATTCATTGGCTTGCGGATCATACTCTTCCAGAACTGACGCCTCTCCGCCGACGATATAGATTCTATTATCTATCACTGCCGTACCGAAAGCATAGTTCTTTTTGGGAAGTTCCCCTTTCAACACCCATTCATCCGAGGAAGGATCATACTCCTGTACGTTATAGGTCATTACAAAATCATTTTCATCTTTAAAGTAGCCGCCCCCGAAGGTATAGAGCTTTCCATTTGCTGCGGCTGCTCCGCCGCCGGAAATAACGGTTCCCTTACCTGCTAATGTGGACGCTTTTTTTGTCCAACTATCGGCGGAAGGATCATACTCGTATAACGTATTATAATCGTCGTATCTATCCATTGTTCCAAGAACATAGATCTTGTCGTTGATTACTACCGATCTATGGGTAAACATCTTCACCGGCATATCCTTCTTCCGGGTCCAGGGAGAGACAGCCTGAACATTTTGGACGGAGTTGTCCGCAGCCGGTTCGGTTACGTTTGGCTGCTCCTCAGTAGCTGTTTGCGGAGTGTCGTCACTCGAATTTTTTTCAATATTTGAATTATTGTCTGTCGGTTCAGCGGGATTGCCCCGGCTATTGTCCTTACTGCATGCGATAAACGAAAACGCTATCAAAAAAACAAGTGTAATTATAAAAAATTTTCTCATCGTACCAACCCTCCTGAAATATTACGATGATTATATCGCAGAAGAGACCTGTCAAAAGTCATATGATAACATCCGTTTGTCACATTTTTATAGGTATGGAAGCTCGATATGGATATGGAACCCCTTTTCACCATCCGAACCGTATTCTATTGTTCCGCCCAATTCGCCGACACGCTGCTCCATGCCGGATAACCCGTATCCTTGTTTTATTGAAGCGCAGCCTGTACCATCGTCAAAAATATAGAGCTTTAGGCTTTCTTCAAAAAAGCTGAGCAAAATAACAATATTCCTGGACTTTCCGTGGCGCAGGGAGTTTGTAAGGCCTTCCTGGCAGATACGGAAAATCGTTTCGTCATGCTGCGGACTCAATTTCCTCTCTTCCCCATTTAAATCAAATTCTATTTTTACGCCGGAACGCTCAAATATCTCCTTAAGGATCCGAATACGGTCGATGACGTCGACGGAGACAGTTTTTTCTTCCGACGTTTGCGAGATTGCGTTTCGCACCTGCTGTAAACCATTTCGTGCGATATCCATCATCTGAAGTATCTTTTCCCTGGTCAGCTCCGGATCGGATACACAAGCGATATTGCTGACTTCAAGCAAGGATATCAGAAGCGTCATGGTATGTCCCAGAGAATCATGGATATCCCTGGCTACACGGTTTCTCTCCTTTACCGCAGCCAATTCACCCGCAATCACCGTATAATCCTTAAGTAATCTGTTTGATTCCTCGATATCGCGGTATTTCTCTTCCAGTTCCTTCATCAGAACCTTGTAACCGGTAATATCGCCGAGGGTAAGTACACTCCCGACAATTGTATTATCCTTCCAGTATACCGGGTCGATTTTTACTGAAAAATGCGATTCTTCAGACCTGTTTATGCTGAAGCTGCCGCTAAAGCTGGATAAAAAGTCTGATTCGATGGTGTTAACCGTATGTATTGAATCCTCTTTCTCGATGATAAGCAACTTCAACCTGCCGGTAAAATCAGTCAGAGTGACCGGCTGTCCATTGGCAGAACCGTCGTAGAAAGTCCTGAGAAGGGTGCTGCTGCAATATTGTATCCTGCCATAGGCATCCACAATTAGAATGCAGTCCTGCATGCTGTATAATGCCTTTTGCATGGCTATCGGCACAATATCCAGAAACCTGTATTTGAACGTTGCCAGAGCCAAAATGGCAGAAGATAAGGCAAAACCTGCCGGAGTCATATCTAATAGGATAATCCTGTTAAAAAAAGGAACAAAAATGTATCCCTTCGCCATACTGAAATAGGCATTCAGCATGATCAGGACGAGAGGAACGGAAATTCCGGCAATCAGAAAAAAGGCCTGTCTTTTGATATACTTCAGCTGATCGCGGGAATAATGATATAACAGAATTATTCCAATCAAAATCAATGCAAATAAAATGATATCGGTAAGAAAAAATAGATCGGCTCTGATTTCAGGGAGCGTACTGTTAAACCTTTTGATCATTGAAAGTATAAAACAGGCCATCGATGCGGATATAAACATCGCAGGCATCCATTTATTCCTTGACAGGGTATGGTTGGTATAGAACAGGCAAAATATGAGCCACGTTGTACCTGTAAAACATACGGCAAAGTTTTGAACAGCCTGGCAGCCGAAAAAATGCAGTATGCCGTCAGAATAACCCAAATAATTGAGACCGTTATGTATCAAGACTGGCAGCGGCCACAACAAAACCATGAACTGATAAAACAGGAAGCTGCGCGATAATGCGGTTTTCCTGGCCTTTGCCAGGAGTAAGACAATCATTGACAGCGTCAGTAATACTGAACCTATGGACAACAGGATGCTCAATCCGGTATAAGCTTCCATTCTAAACCTCAATAAAAATACTTCGAAGAATCAGATAATACACACATACGTATCATATCATATTTCATCAGACTATTGAAATTATTAATAGTTATGAGATAAAGTGTAGTTAGATGATTACTTTATGTGAGGTTCTTACCGTATGATACGTATACTTCTTGCAGATGATGAAGTGATTTTGAGGGATAGCTTGAAATACATACTGGAACGAGATAATGATATACAGGTGATTGATTCCGTAGGCAATGGATTCGAAGCGTTGGAATCGTGCAAAAAGGCTTTACCGGACCTGATACTTATGGATATAATGATGCCCGTATGCGACGGGGTTGAAGGAACCAGACTCATCAAGAGCCTGTTTCCGTCCGTGCGCATAATTATTCTTACAACATTCAAAGACGAAGTATATTTATTGAATGCATTGAAATATGGCGCCAACGGTTACTTACTAAAGGATATCAGAGCGGAAGAGCTTCTTGTCGCAGTTAAAAATTCCGCAAACACACTTGGTGTAATTCACAACGACGCACTCAAACTTATAGCAAACCGGATCTCTCAATATGCAAATTCAGACGCGTTGAAAGCAAACCTGACGGAACGTGAAATAGAGATTATACGGCAGATTGTAAATGGAAAAAGCAACCGTGAAATTGCCTCGTCATTGTATCTGACCGAAGGAAGCATAAAGAACTCCATCACTGTGCTGTTGGACAGGCTGAAGCTAAATGACCGTACTCAGCTGGCGGTGTTTGCAGTCAGGAATAATATAGTCTGAAAGTTATTCCTGAACGATCCATAACCACTTAGTTGTTGTCCTCCACATAATTCCACAACCGGCGGAATAAACATAATGGGAGGAGGCGATAGTCATTACGCGGCAATATGCTGATATCATCTCAGGCTTTTATCAATACAGCTTTAACGTGCTGCCCGAGGTGCGAAGACAGGCGCAGGCTGTCCAGGCAAAGGAAGAGCTGTGTATCTCCCCATTCGGCATACAGAACAGCCATGACCTTCAAAAAAACCTTCCGGATCATTTTGACTTGCAAATACTCAGCTGCTGCCTGTTCACATTGTTCCCCCGCATTGAGTTAAAAAATACAATTTTATTTATACTCTCACTCCATGCATTAAAGAACTTGCTGGAGAATTACCGCAGAAAGAGGGATACTGTTGAAGAAACAGACATACGAACTCTCTATGGCTGCCTGGCCTGTGCTGCAGATCCCTCCAGAAGCGGGGCCTGCGCTATTATTCATTCTCTGCGTAATTCACCTCAATGTGTTAAGCAGGCTAAAAAGCAGTCCGCTTTCCAGATAGATGAAGTTTCCTTTCAGACCTGTTTTTCTGACCAGTGCCGTCTGCAATTGGCCATCCTTCCTTCCTTTAAGCAGGCTGCTCCAAAAATAAAGAAGTACATGCAGCTTTATATTGATCTGCAATCATATCGTCATTATCCGGCCTCTGTCAGCAAAGATACCTTGAAAAACTGGTGCGGCAGTTATCTCATGCGCTATCCGGAAATCAGCGAGTGGGAATTCTGCGCTGCCGCCGATTCCTTTCTGGGGATCGCCGCCATGTACGCAGCCGCCTCCAGGCCGGGTATTTCCGGTGAAGAGATCACATTGTTGGATGAAGCCTGTTTTCCATGGTTGAGCGGACTATGCTCTCTTCTGGACGAAACAATACATTTCAGAACAAATGGAAATACGGAGAACCTGAATTTCATCTCCTATTACAAAAACATGAAGGAATGTGAGGAGCGGATACTCTACTTTGCGGAAAAAGCTGAGAAAGCATGCCTGAAACTGAAGGAAAGCAGTCTGTATATCAGATTGCTCAGGACCATAACCGCGCTTTACCTGACCGATCCGGAGGCGGAGTTTGGCATGCTCCGGCTTGCCACCGCCAATATACTGAAAAAAAGCTCCTCCCCGGCTTATATAATCCCATGCCGCCTGATGCGCCTGTTTCGGCTGATTTAGAAAATGCGGGGACGTTTCTACAATATGGGGACGTTTCTACCGTCCAAAAACCAGTGCGCAAATCCAGGCGGATGCAACTACACCGGCGCCATCTGCAATCAAGGCTGCAATCAGCGTATACCTGATATTTTTGATTCCCACTGAGCCGTAATATACGGCAAGGGTATAAAAAATAGTCTCTGTGGAACCCATCATGGTGGATACCACTCTCCCGATATATGAATCCGGCCCATGTGTTCGGATCAGCTCTGATACCAGCGCCAGAGAGGCACTTCCTGAAACCGGCCGCAGCAGCGCAAGGGGCATTGCTTCAGCCGGTATGCCAAGAAGCGAGGCTGCCGGCGTCACCAAATATATGAGGAAATCCAAAGCCCCGGAAGCTCTGAACACGCCAACAGCAGTTAACAGGCCAATAAGCGGGGGCAATATTTTTATTACCGTGGAAATCCCCTCTGATGACCCTTCCACAAAAGCATCGTAGACCTTTACATTCTTAAAAAGCCCTACGCCTAATATCAGCAGAAAAAGCACCGGAACTGCATATAAAGAAATCGGGTAAAATATATCAGGCTTCATATGCTTTGACATTACTCCCCACTTTGGATTTATGATCCGCCGCTGACAGTATTCCCACCATGACGATCCCCGTCAGAGTAGCCGCCACTGATGCCACCCAGACACATGCAGTTATTTCCGACGGTGCGGCGGATCCCGCATCACTTCGCAGGGCGATCACTGTAGTCGGTATGAGCTGGATTGCTGAAGTGTTCAGAACCAGGAACATACACATGGCATCCGATGCAGTCCCTTTGCGTGTATTTACCCTCTGAAGCTCCCTCATAGCCTTGACACCAAGCGGCGTCGCAGCATTACCCAGCCCCATGAAATTGGCTGTCAGATTCATGACAATTGCCCCAATTGCATTATCGTTATCCTTGATTTCACGGAAGAGTACCTTAAGCACAGGCCTGACCAGCCTGGCAACCACATGGATCAGTCCGCTTTTTTCCATTATCTTCATCAACCCGGACCACAGACACATAATGCCCATCAGCCCGATGCTCAGCTCCACCGCCCTGCCCGCTGAAGTAAACGCAGCATTGGTGACCTCTTCGATTCTCCCGTTCAATATCCCTATGAAAAAACCGACCAAAAGCATGCCCACCCAAATATAATTCAGCATCCTATCCCCCCATTTCATTTATATGAGGCAGGGAATTTTTTATATCAGATTGGCCGCCATTTTTATTATAAAGTAGTGAGCTCAAGGCTTTGTCGACTTTTGTCGATTTACTGCTTTTCAAATTTCCAGTTAATATTTGGGTAATAATTCAAATATTCGATTTTACATAATGTCGAAATTATATTTATTATTGACTGGTATTGCTTGGTATTCCTTGAAACCCTTAATTTACTGGCATCCCAAGATTCTCCCCGTGACTTCGATGCATTTTTTCCCATAATTGTCATAACATTTTTTTGAATTTCTATAAATTAATTGTTGACGATTATTGGAATTTATGCTAATATAAAATCATAAAAGATTGTCGAATAATGTTAATAAAGGAGGAATGAGTATGAAGTCTACCGGTATAGTAAGAAAGGTTGATGAGCTGGGAAGAGTTGTCCTTCCAATCGAATTAAGAAGAACCCTTGATATTGCGGAAAAAGATGCTCTTGAAATCTATGTTGATGGCGCAACAATTATTTTAAAGAAATATGAGCCTGCCTGTATCTTCTGCGGAGATGCAAAGGATGTTGCCGTATACAAAGGCAAGAACATATGCCCGAACTGCATGAAGGAACTGAAAAAATAATCTAATCATGCACATATATCTTAATTTCCCGGAGAGCCCTATTCGTAAAGAGTCGGGCTCTCCTTTTTCCTCAAAGGCTAGTATACCTATGATGCTCCAGGGCAGGCCTGCCCTTCCACATCTTGCTCTCTCTGATATAAATACATTTTTTCCAACCCGCTGAAGTAAACAAACTGTTTTGAATTTACATTTCGGAATCCCTTTTTATCATAAAATGTGTGATTGCATAGAGTATCGGTTATCAGGCGGTAGCTTTTACATTTTTGCTCCAGAATGTTAATGAGCGCGCTGCCGATTCCGCAGTTACGCATATTCTTATCAACAATTAACAGCAGCAATCTATTGCTATTTGCTTTAACAGCTTTTTGAATTTCCTTTTCACAGATTGATATATTTTTAAGTATTTTCAAGCACTTTCTGCCTTCCGAATTCATGGATAACCTTAGTGCACTGAAAATCATCAGCATAAAGTACTTTAAATTTATATTACCAGTTTTAAAATGAGCAAGCATTACTCCATTAACTTTATTGTCAATTAGCGCTATTCGCGAATAATTGCATTCACACAAATAAGAATAAAAGACTGTGTCAACAAATATTCTTAAAAATTGTTCCGGTACATATTTATCAAATTGCCATGTATCGCAAATCATCTTTTTGATATCATTATAATATTTCTCAGCTAATGGCTTATAACAAATATCCACGATCTCATCCTCCTGAGTTATTTAGCCCATTTGACAAAATACACTTACTGTGATACAGAGAGGCCGAACGCTCGACTTTCTGAGTCCCCTTCAGATGATCTTGACGGCAATGTTACTTCTCCAGCAGGCTGTTATAGACGTCCCTTTTACTCAGGCCTCTGTCTTCAGCAACTCTTTTCATGGCCTCCTTTTTGTCCAGGCCACTGTCCGTATATCTGCTGACATGCTCCTTAAGACTGATCTCCATCCAGCCATTGATCCTGTTCTCCTCGAGCAGTTGCTCGTCGGCGCCTTCAAGAATCAACACAAACTCGCCTTTTGGCGATTCCTTTTCATATTTTTGGACCGCTTCATCCAGGGTAGTTCGGATGATTTCCTCAAACCTTTTTGTCAACTCCCTTGCAAGAGAGATCCTTCTGTTGCCAAAGGCCTCTTTCAGATCTCTTAGCGTGTGAACCAGCTTATGTGGCGCTTCATAGAAGACAAGTGTCCTCGTATCTTCTTTGATGGACTTCAGCCTGTCACTGCGCATTCTTTTGTTCATTGGCAGAAACCCTTCAAAACTGAACCTCCCGGAAGGCAGTCCGGATAGAATAAGTCCGGTTATTGCAGCAGCAGGTCCGGGAATCATTGTCAGCGGTATCCCATGTTCCACCGCAAGCCTGACCAAATCCTCCCCGGGGTCGGAAATACCCGGACAGCCCGCATCCGATACCAGAGCAATATTCTTTCCGGCTAGCAGCTGTCCGATCAGGGTTTCGCCCTTTTCATTTTTATTATGCTCATGATAACTAACCAGAGTGTTTTTAATTTCGAAATGATTCAGCAGTTTAATCGTTTGCCTCGTGTCCTCCGCTGCAATCACATCCACCTCCTTCAAAACCCGCAGAGCACGAAGTGTAATATCTTCCAGATTGCCTATTGGCGTTGCTACAAGGTAAAGTGTCCCAGCTTTATTCAATGCTCCTCAGCCTTCCTTACTTATATTTGCCGAAATGCTTAGCATTTCAGTTACCGACAATATATTTCATTGATTTCACTTGAATAATGACCGAAGGTGTCATATATATACAGCGGTTCCTGAACCTTCAACTCAGGATTTCCATTTCTGGCGCCGCTTATTAAAACAAGATTCGGTCTTTTCCCCGGTGAAGGATGAACCAGTCTGAGCTGCTTTGGTTCAATGCCGTAATGGCGCATGTGATATATGATATCCGTCAGCCGCTGAGGCCTGTGCACCATGGAAAACTTTCCGCCAGGCCTCAGAAGCTTTGCCGCCGTTGACACCACATCCTCAAGCGTGCATAAGATCTCGTGTCTGGATATGGCCTTTGCATCGGCTGGGTTCAACAGTCCTCCCCCTTTTTCCATATAGGGCGGATTTGACACAACCGCATCAAAGCTTGACGCTCCGAAAAGCTTCACCGCATCCTTAATATCGCCCTGCACGATCCTGACATGATCGTCAAGGTTGTTCAAACTGACGCTTCGTTTTGCCATTTCCACCATTTCCGGCTGTATTTCAAGGCCTGTCACTCGGCGCGGTTCTTTTTTCGCCGCAATCAAGAAAGCTATAATACCCGTTCCCGTTCCGAGATCGATCACTTCAGAGTTTTTTGAAACCTGTGCAAAATGAGAAAGAAGCACAGCATCCACACCAAAGCAGAAGCCATCCTTCTTCTGAAGCAGTCTTAGTCCTTTATATTGAAGATCATCAAGTCTCTCGTTTTCAAAAATCTCCATGCTCAAACAGCAAATTCCTCCACAAGTTTGTACCAGTAAACAGCCTATATAAAAAACAAGGAGCCCTGCCTCAGCGCTATGCCGATGCCTGACCCCTTCCGTGCTGCAGAAAAATTACTCCGGTTTTGGCGCGTCTACCGGACAAACATTTGCACATGCGCCGCATTCAATGCATTCTCCCGCATCTATTTCATACTTGCTGTCACCCGCGGAAATGCATGAAACCGGGCATTCTGGTTCACATGCGCCACAGCTGATACAATCATCACTAATACAGTAAGCCATTTGGATATACCCCCTTGAGTCTTTTTATTTTATGTTGACTAATTGTACATATTGTATAAATTAGCCTCTATAATTCTATCACCAAAGTCTGATGTTGAAAATACCTTTTCGTAACTAATTCGACACAAATGATGTCAAACCGTTTAAATCAATCCTCAAGCGCTTTGAGCTCTTCGATTTCAGTCTCTGAATCATCGTGAGTGGAAACATCCTTGATCAGTTTGATTTCATCCATCTTGTAAGTCATCAGATCCGTATCATTGCCTTTATCCAGCCTTACCTTAACGATCTCCCTGATCAGATAGACCTCAACCACCACACCCTGTCCTTCGGGCGTCTCAACTATCGCCCCTGTTTTAGGCGCTCTCTTAATAATCGATTCATAGGCATCCTGCTCATATTTCAGACAGCACATCAACCTGCCGCAGGTGCCGGATATTTTTGTCGGGTTGAGCGAAAGCCCTTGCTCCTTCGCCATTTTAATTGAGACAGGCTGAAATTCTCCCAGGTAAGAGCTGCAGCAAAGAACTCTCCCACAGACCCCTATTCCGCCCATCATTTTAGACTCGTCCCGGACGCCTATCTGACGCAGCTCTATACGAGTCTTGAATATGGCCGCCAGATCCTTGACTAGTTCCCTGAAATCCACCCTGCCGTCAGCTGTAAAATAAAACAGGATTTTGTTATTGTCAAATGTGTATTCCACATCGATCAGTTTCATTTCCAGATTGTGTTCCCTAATCTTTTGAAGACATGTCGCGAAGGCCTCCTTTTCCTTCCTTCCGTTATCGGAGGCACGCTTTGCGTCCTCTTCCGTTGCAATCCTCATGACCTTTTTGAGCGGCGCCACAATCTCCTCATTGGTCACCTCTCGGGTCTTGATTACTATTTCTCCGAATTCAATACCCCTTGCAGTTTCCACGATGACATTCATGCCGACATCTATCTCAAATTGATCAGGGTCAAAGTAGTATACCTTTCCGGCCTTCTTAAACCTGACTCCAACCACCTTTACCATTAAAAATCCTCCCTGAGCTTGAATAACAGTTGATCTATAACAAGCTGATAATTTGCATTCTTTTTTAACGCCCTTCGAGCTGCCTCAATGGCCTCAATATTGTCTATAAGCCTGCTGCTGCAACCTGTTCGGGCAGCATTATTATGTACTATCATATCCTTTTTGTCTGAATTAATCAACATATTTTCATTTCCAGTCTCACTCATTACCAAAAGGTCCCTGTAGTACAGCAGCATAACGTTCAGCAGCAGTCCGGCATTGTCCTTCTGTTCTTCCATAAACGCTGAATAATCCAGAATATCCTGTGTTTTTCCCTTTGCGATACCCGGCAGGAATGCCATGACCTGGTTGCGCAGCCGCGAAAACTCACCGGATTCAGCAAGTTCCAGCGCCGCCCCGATGTTTCCGTCGGAATAATCAACCGCCGGAGCAATGAGGTCACGACTCTTTCCTGTCCTGTCGGTCAGGGCCTGAGTGACCTGCTCCCTGGAATATTTGCTGAAATGAAGGTGCTGCGCTCTGGAACGTATGGTTTCAAGAAGCGCCTCATAATTACTGGTAAGCAGGAGGATGACCACATAGGATGGAGGTTCCTCAAAGGTTTTGAGCAGGCAGTTTTGTGCCTGAACCGTCATTTTCACCGCATCCTCAATAACATAGACCTTATGAGCCGAATATACAGGTTTGATGGCAACATCCCCCTGCAGTTCGCGGATCAGCTCGACGCCGATGCTCTGCTCTTCTGTATTGATTCGTTGATAATCCGGATTGGAGTCGTTTTTAAAGAGACGGCACGCAGAACACTGTCCGCACATTGCCCCCGTTTGCGGTTTTTCGCATAATAAAAGACCGGCAAATATGTGCGCTACTGTTTTCTTCCCCATTCCGGCAGATCCGGAAAAAATATATGCATGTCCAATTCTATTTTCTGACAGCAACCTCTTCAGGCTGCTGATAACCTCCTGCTGGCCGATTATACCGCTGAAATCCACAATGTTCTCCTTATTGTGCTGATTGCCGAAATGCTTCGCATTTCATTTTACAAAAACAGGTCAAGTATCAGTCCCCTGATGTCCTCAAGACGCCGAAGGAGGCTTATATTATCACTTTCGCCGTTCAAAACATCCTGTGTAAGCTGATCCAATTCGTCATTTATATTTTTAATGATTGCAAAAACCTTATGCCTGCCTCTTCTGTCAAGGATACTCTTTTTAGAAAACTTTTTTGAGTTTCCAAGAGCCAGACTCAGGAATTCGGCAATCAACTTTTTATAAAGCTTCAATTCTCTGATATCTACTCTTTTTGCCAGTGTTTCGCCCTGTTTGACGATATCCCGCATGAGCGTATCCAGATGCTGCTCATAATTCGAGTCTTCCGCCATCACCAGATGGCTTTGGAAGTCTGCATTTTTTCCTGTCTTTACCTTTGACTCGTCTTTTACAGGCAGTCCTGTAACACCCGCGGCGTTACTCAGTGTATCTCTGACCTTCAAGGCACACCTCCCGTTACCACACCGGCTCTACGGACATTACGCTTTTTCAAAGCGTTCAACATCAATCACGAATATTGTAGCTCCTCCAACGACCACTTCAACAGGATAGGGAATAAACATTCCGCCCATGCCGTTTGGTGTCATGCTGGAATTGATGACCTGTTTTCTGCTTTTGGATTTTTTCTTGATGACATCAATCACCGTATCAAGATTGTCTTCTTCAATACCCACCAGCAGAGTTGTGTTTCCTGCTTTGAGAAATCCTCCCGACGAACAGAGCTTGGTTACGCTGAACCCATTTTTGTTCAACTCCTCCATGACCTTCGGGCCATCCTCATCGTGAACAATAGCAAATACAAGTTTCATGAACTCAACCTCCTTGTGAAATGGTTCTATATTAAACCGATTTGATAAAACCAAAGGCTGCATCGATCTGTCTTCTGACATCAATCCGAACGAGCTCTGCAGGCTTTGATGCATCAATCGTTTTAATTCTTTCAGGATACCTCCGTGCCAATTCCTTGTACCCGTCATAAACCTTTCGATGAAAATCCATTGCTTCGTTTTCGATTCTGTCACTACTCGTTGCTTCGATTCGCCTTTTCAAACCGATCTCGGGAGCCACGTCAAAAAAGAAAGTGATGTCCGGCATTATTCCGCTAATGGCGATATCAGTTATTTTTTCCAGTACATCCAGACTTCGGCCTCTTCCATAGCCCTGGTATGCGTAAAAGGAATCTACATAACGATCGCATATTATGGTAATGTTATTATCAAGAGATGGTCTGATCACCTGTTCCACCAACTGCGCCCTTGATGCGGAATATAGCAGCAGCTCCGTTGTATCGGACATTTCTGTATTATCAGCGTCCAATATGATGGAGCGTATATTTTCACTAATCCGGGTACCGCCAGGCTCTCTGGTCAGCAACACATTACACCCCAATGAAGACAGGTACTCCTGCATATGCCCGATCTGTGTCGTTTTTCCGCTTCCATCAAGCCCTTCAACTGTAATGAACAGTCCTCTTGTCATATATTTACCACCCGTACCCAAATAAGCGTTCTCTTATAGCTATTATACCATGATTTATCACGGTGTAATAGCACAGTTTATATTCCGCGAAGGATCGCTGCCGTTCCATCCTCCCTTATCCCATGCACTACGCCGCCGGCCCGGATGATATACTTTATATACTCAATCATTTCCCTGCTGAAGCGTTCGCCGGGACACACAAGCGCAATTCCAGGGGGATAGGGAGAAACAATACCTCCGCTCGTTCTTCCCTCCGCTTCTTCAAGCGGGATCATATCCACCTGCGCATCAAGTATCTTCTGTGGCATCATCACCCTCTTTGGAAGCGTGAGTCTTCGGAAATCAGGCAAGCTTATGGCATTGACGCCTGTGAACACATCCGGTTTTCCCTCTTCAGCCCGGGCAAGCTCACTAAGGCCTGTCAGCGCCGAAAACAAACATGCTATAGACTCCCTGTCATCCGCCACGGTAGCAATGCACACGATATTTTTCAGGTCCGACATCTCCACCTGAATGTGATATCTATCTCTGAGCAGCTTCTCTGCTGCGTAGCCTGTCATTCCAAGGCCCGACACGTCGACAGTTATCCTTGTGTCGTCATGTTCAAATCCCGGGATATCAAGCCGGCTCAACAGGCGGATATCGTCACGGAGAACCTCTCCTCGGCAGGCCTCCCCACGGTTAACCTCTCCGTGACAAACCTCCCTGCTGTAAAACTCTCCGGCGAAAGCCTCAATGGTATCGAGAAGTCCATCCAGCATAGCCTTCCCACTTTTTTGCATAATCTCCCGCGCAATATCAAGATAGGCCATAATGACATAGGATGGGCTTGTAGTCTGATACAGGTCAAGATAATAGCATATCCTCTCCCTGTCGACCCGGTCGGATCCGATATGCAGCAACGCCCCCTGCGTAAAGGCAGGCAGCGTCTTATGCGCGCTCTGTATGCACAGATCGGCCCCCGCTTCAAGTGCGCAGACCGGAAGTCTCCGGCTGAATACAAGATGGGAGCCGTGGGCTTCGTCGACGATCAAAATCTTTTTATGCAAATGAACGATTCTTGCTATTTCACTGATGTCACTGCATACCCCGTAATAATTCGGCCGGGTGATTAATACTCCTGCCGCATCAGGCGCATCGAGCAGCGCCTTCTTCACTGCCAGCGGCGTCATACCGGTATGGATGCCAAACTCTGCCGAATATTCCGGTATGATATAAACAGGGACGGCTCCGGCTAAAAGCATTCCATTAATAGCAGCCTTATGGCAATCTCTCCCGACAATTAGCCTCTGACCGTGTTTACACACTGCGGATATAGCGACATGCAGTCCTATAGTGCTTCCATTGACAAGAAAAAAACTCTCCTTAGCTCCAAATGCCGCGGCTGCAAGCTCCTGAGCCTCCTTGAGGACGCCGGTGGGCGCGTGCAAATTGTCTGTACCCGGTATTTCGGTTAAGTCAAGCTTTTCAATTTCTGACAAATATTCATCAGGAACACCCCTGCCGAGTTTATGGCCGGGCATGTGAAAGGGGATAGTCCCGCTGTCCGCATAAGCTTTTATTGCGTTATAGACAGGAGTATTCCAATGGTTTATGGTTGTATCATTTTCAGATTTCATTCCTGTTTTTCTCATAAATGATTCTCAAGCCCTCCAGGGTGAGACGGCCATT
Source organism: Bacillota bacterium (assembly GCA_023435745.1). Lineage (GTDB taxonomy): Bacteria > Bacillota > Clostridia > Acetivibrionales > DTU013 > JAEYRF01. The sequence continues at coordinate 111,554 of JAEZMD010000026.1, forward strand.
GACCTCATCAATCGAATCGGTTTCAGAGGCAATGAATTTGGCAAGTCCGCCGGTTGCTACGACCTTGATTTTGTCCTCCTTCATTTCCTGCTTGATTCGGTTCACCAGATGGTTGACCTGTCCCACATATCCATGGAAAACACCTGATTGCATACCGATAGAGGTATTTCGGCCAATGACCGCCTCGTGTTTGGCAAGATCAATTTTGGGCAGCTTAGCCGTTCTCATATACAAAGCTTCTGCGGAAATTTTAATACCCGGACAAATAGCTCCACCAAGGAACTCGCCTTTAGAGGAAATTGCATTGAAGGTTGTGGCAGTACCAAAATCCACAACAATGACCGGTCCTCCATAGATCTCATAGGCCGCCACTGCATTGACAATACGGTCTGCTCCAAGCTCCCGCGGATTTTCATATTTGATGTTGATGCCTGTCTTTATGCCAGGTCCTATAATAATGGGATCTTTCTTTAAGTATCTCTGGATCGCATGTTCAAAGGAAAACATGATGGGCGGTACGACCGACGCGATAATGACCGCTTCAATATCGGGTATATCCAGCTTTTCATACTTGAAAAAATTTATAAAATACATGCCGAATTCATCGGCTGTCCATTCTCTGTTTGTTCCCAATTTCCAATGCGCAATCAGTCTTTTATCATCATAAACGCCAAAGCGTATGTTCGTATTTCCAACATTGACAGCAAGCAGCACGATTCAACCCTCCAAATGCCCTTTACAGCTTAAGACTTCTGATCTCCTTTATTTCCAGTTCAATTTCCTTTTCCAGCCGTATGATATCCAGCTTGATATCATCAATTGTTTCCTCCGCTCTGTTCCTCAGAGCATTGCCGTATCTTCCGCCTGATGCAGCAGAATGCTGCCTGAGCTGTGCATCCCGGTCATTATCCCTGACCCTGTCACGATAATAACCCCTTTGCTGCCCGCTTTCCCTGGGCTGCTGCCCATTTTCCCTTGGCTGTTGCTCATGAGCCCTGGGTCCGCGGTTATAGTTTTTAGAACCGGATTGAAAATGGCTGTTTTGAGCAGTGTTCTGGTTCTGCCCCTGAGCTTCCTTATTAGCCGGATTCTGTACATCCGGATTTTTTGTGCTGTTTTGCGTACGATTTTGATTATGAGACCTCTGACCCTGATTATATCTCTGATAATTAGAGCGGTTTCTCGGCTGCTCGGATCTCTGCTGACCGCCCTGATTCTTTTCCGTATTCTTATCAACCATTGTTTACCTCCAGTAATAAACGCCAACTCTACATGCTATTTTATTTTAATTGCATCAACAAGTCAAGCCGGATGCATGGGCGAGCAGCAAGCTATGCTTGCGACCAGCCTAGTATGTTGAGTGCGCAGCACGAATTACCTTTACAACATACATGAAGCAGGACGCATGGGCGAGCAGTTGACGCAGTCAACGACCAGCCCCCCTTAACAATTTTACGGCATTTCCGCCCAGAATCGCCTGTCTGACAGACTCCGGCAGCTCCATTGCCTGTAGTCTCCCCACCTCTTCGCTCTGGCTGGCCCAGGGCGAATCAGATGCAAAAAGCAGCCTGTCTGCCCCATGTCCCGACAGTATCCGCAAAAACTGCTCCCTGCTCATTCCGTGCAGGCTGAACGAGGTGTCCAGATACAGCGTTTCGCCGACCAGGAAGCGCTCAACCTCATCCCAGTATTGATACCCACCCATGTGAGCCGCTACAAGCTTCGCATCCGGAAATGACCGCACGACTTTCCGCATCCTTTGCGGAGGGCAATGATAGGGTGCCGGCAGGCCAAGATCCACACCGGCATGAAAGACCATGATGAGACCTAATTGGGCTGCCTTTTCATAAACAGGGAACATTTTGGGATCATCCACATAAAACTGCTGATAATCCGGGTGGAATTTAATCCCTCTTATGCCAGCCTGCTGCAACCTGTCCAGCTCATTTTTCCAATCGTCAAAATCCGGATGAATCGAGCCAAAGGGAATCAAATCACTGTCCTGTATGGAAATCGCCCACTGATTGATTTTGGACGTCTGCTGGGGCTTGGTTGCAATACTGAGCAATATTGATTTGTCGATACCGGCCTTCTTCATTGAGGCCCTAATCCCAGATACCGTTCCGTCCGATCTGGCCGGTATATCGGCCGCCTGCGCAATAGACGCCACTGCCCTGGCAGCAATATTGTCCGCAAAACAGTGGGTATGAAAATCTATAACCATTTATTGATAACTCCTTGCAGAAATAATTTTTTATTCCGGTTATACATAATCATATATACCCCTGACAGATACCTCGCCGGAATACAATTCACGCCGTACCCCGTCACTGCACTCAACTGACAGTTTTCCATCCCGTGTAATATCCACAGCCGTCCCTGTATATTCGATATCTCTGAGAGTAAAGCTGACCTCTCTGCCTATAGTGACGGAATGTCCGCGCCACATCTTCAGTATCTCTTCCTGCCCGCCGTTCAGCACAAGCTGATAGACAGTATCGAGTTCCAGCAGGATGGAACGGATCAGGGAAAGCCTGCTGTAGCTGGAGGGTATTGAAGGTGTTGGGGCTTTGGAAGGCGTCGGGGATTTGAATGAATAAGCCGCCATTTTCAGCGAGATAGCCTTACTCCTCAGTTCCTCCGGGAATTCATCCGGCTCCTGTGAATAGTTAATTCCAATGCCGAGAACAATGTAGTTTACCCTGTCTGCCTCAGAGCTCATCTCCAGCAGGATTCCGCAGACCTTTTTCCCCTCGGTCACAAGATCGTTAGGCCATTTGATCCCCAGACATATTCCGGTGGATGCTGATATTGCCTTTACAGCAGCAACGGCTGCCGCGAGTGTGAATATCTGTGTTTCAGCGGGGGCCATATCCGGTCTAAGCACAACCGTTATATAAATTCCTTTATCCGGAGGCGATACCCAGCTTCTACCCAGTCTGCCCCTGCCTGCCGTCTGCTGTCCGGCCACAACCGCAAGCCCATCCGGGCAGCCTTCGGCCGCCAGCTTTTTGGCGTGATTATTGGTGGAATCAATAGCGTCAAAATACTGTACGTTGCGGCCAACTGTAAATGTGCCAAGGTTATCTTCGATCTCCCAGGAATTTAACATGTCTTCGCAGGACATCAGTCTGTAGCCCTTACGGGAGGATGCTTCAATGGAATAGCCCTCCTTCCTGAGCTCTTCCATGTGCTTCCATATTGCCGTTCTGGTAATCCCGAACCTCCTGCCCAACTCTCCCCCTGATACATATCCGGGAGCAGCCTCTCTCAGTAGCTGTACAATTTTATACTTCAACTAATACCTCCTGAAATCCGGAATCTTTATCGTATACACCCTTCCGTCCCTTTGCCGGGTAGATACCGCAAGCCCGCTGGCCTGGTCCTCGATCATGCCGGCCTTCCCCTCCTTATGCAGCATTTTAAAGAAGAGATAAAGCAATGCATCGTCGATGTCCTCATATTCTTCCTGCATGCTTTCAAGCAAGCTGCTGAAATACAGATCCTGAGAATTACTATACAGCACCGGTGTGTCCAGCCACTTGCCCGGCAGGCTTATCTGATCCCCGAGGATAGTACCGGTGATCAGGATCTCCGGGAGTCTGTAGCTGCCATAAGTATATCGCTCCATGGGAACGATAGATTTCTCATACAGTTCCATCACCTCAGGATATTCCAATCCCACCTTAAAGAGGAGGCTATCGGCCACATGGCAGTATTTCGGGTGGACCTCCAGTTTAAGGCACCTATGGTCGGCAAGGACACCTATTTCGCTGTCGTCCCTCGGGTTAAGCAGCGCGCTGATGCACCTTTTGATCTCTCCGTCGATCCTTACCTCCCTGCTGTACCATTCAGAAAGCTTGATCCCGCATTCGACCGCATTTGCCATTTTATCCGGGGGCATATAAAAATAAACCTCTGCCATCGAATTCACCTCCACTGCAAACAACGCTTTATCGCATTGACACGCTGTTCAGATTTTTCTCAGAAATTCCTCCATATCGGCGCCCTGCACCGGCCTTATGTTGGTAGCAGTTGCGCGCTGCGTCATAGTGATTGCCGCGTATCGGGCTATTTCCGCTTCACTCAATTCCGGCGCCCTGCCAATCAGAGAAGCGATTACCGAGTCAAAAGCGTCGATGCTGTCCAGCTTCATCAGCCGCAGGATGTTCACTATCCTGTCCTTGGCAAAATCATAATTGAATCTCAAATACTCGGCCATCAGCCAGCCATTGGCCTGTCCATGGGGAACGTCCCTGAAATATGTATAATTGTATCCGGCCGCGTGGACAAAGGTTGTCCCCGTATGGGAAATGACCATCCCCCCCAGCATGGACATATAAAGCAGGTTTTCCCGGTCCTCCCAGCTGAAGCTGCCTTTTCTGAGGCTATCAATGCAGGCTCCGAACAGCCTGATGCCTTCCTGTGCCAGCAGATCGCTTACCGGCGTCCTTCTCTTTCCCAGATACCCCTCCATATTGTGGGACAGCGCATCTATCGCCGTATTGATCGTAACATTCAAAGGCTGACTTTCTGTATAACGGGGATCCAGAAACGCAATTGCAGGGAAGGTGTCCTGAGTCCCAAAGCTGCCCTTTGTCTGCAGTTCGTTCCTTGTGAGTACCGAGTAAGGGGTCACTTCGCTTCCGGTGCCTGCCGTTGTCGGTATAGCTATGACAGGCAACGGCTTAACGGGGAATTTATTTGTGAAAAGCCGCTCAGGTTCCATATCGTTTGCAGCAAGCACTGCAATGGCTTTAGCCGCATCCAGTGGAGAGCCCCCGCCGATGCCGACCACAAAATCTGCGCCAGCCTGTTTCGCTTCGATACCGCCCATCTTCACAGTATCGGTGGATGGATTGTTCTCTACCTTGTCAAATACATCATACGATATATGCAAACGTTCCAAAGCACTGCATATGTCGCAAAGAGCTCCACTTGTCCTGGCTGAACTTCCGCCCGTGACAATGTATGCCTTGCCTCCGAATCCGGACAATTCCTCACCATGCTGTGCAATACAGTCTTTCCCGAAATAAGCCTTTGTTGGCATTTGAAATTTAAACTGCATATTTATCCCGTCCTTCCTATCCTATTATAATACATTCGCCTGCGCAAATCATCTATTGAATATCCTCACAATATTACTTATAATAAATACATATAAGCATCCGGTACATACAAAGCATAAACCATACGTAAAATTTGGATCGGAGGTATTGTAAAATGGCATTTTTAGAAAATCTGGGTAAAAAAGTCGGTGAAGCCGCCCAAGCTGCGGCAAAAAAGTCAAATGAGATTGTGGAAACCACAAAGCTCAACTCCAACATCAACTCGGAAGAAGATAAAATACAGAAGCTATACGTGCAGCTTGGAAAGGCTGTATATGAAAGATTTACTCAGACAGGCGCCGCAGAGGATTATGCGCAGGAAGCCTGCCGGGCGATCGTTGTACATAAGGAAAATATCGCGGCTTTGAGGGAGAAAATTGCAGAAATCAAAGGAATAAAAGCCTGTGTTAATTGTGGTGCAGAAATGGAAAGGAATCAGGTATTCTGTTCCAAATGCGGCATGAAAAATGAATCGCCGGCACCAGCCGTTTCAGAAGCTCCCGCTGCCGACGATAAGGCCGTCTGCCCATCCTGCGGCGCAGAACTGCAGGCAGGATCCGCCTTCTGCACAAATTGCGGCGCAAAGATATAACATATTTCATATTCGTAAATTTTACAATAAAACCTCAAAAAGGCGGGATTTTCCCGCCTTTTATTTCACCCTGCAGCCCCGGAATTCCCGGCGCTATCCTCACAGCCTCCGTTTTTCAGGCCTGTGTCCTCCTGATCCGTCAGACTCAGCGTGCTGCGACACCTATCGATGACCTCAAGCGCAGGTTCCAGTTCTTCATAAAACATCACAACCAATTCCCCTGCTTCTGCCTCCATAATAGCTGTCTCCAGAGCTTTTGTCTCAGAGTAGATCACACTGATATGATCAGCAGGCATCTCTGCCTTTACCGCCGCATTATAAAGGATATCCGCAACCTCACCGGCATTTCTGCCCCGCAGGTCATTATCCTCCTTTATTATGAGTTTAGTAAAGCGCCTGCCGCAGAGCCTGCCTACATCGTATATGCTTTCGTCCATTCTGTCGCCCGGCATACCTATCACCCCAGTGAACCCGGTCGCATCCATGTGCCTGATCATATCGGTCACGCACCGGTAACCTGCAACGTTATGGCCATAATCCAACATGACGGAGAATTTCCCCATGTCAAACACGTTGAACCTTCCGGGATTTGTTCCAATGTCCGGTTTAAAGCCCATGAGCCCTGCCCTGACAGTAATGACAGGGACCCCGAGGGCTATTAACGCAGAGGCGGCGGCAAGTGCGTTTTCAATATTGCAGGCTGCAGTACCGTTAAATGTGATGGGTATTTCCCCAATGAGGGCAATAAATACTTCACCCTTTTCGTTGGCATCGCCGTTATCGCTGGCATCTTCATTATCTCCGGTATTCTTTAATACATAAACGGCTCCGTCCCGGACATACACCGCGCGACTGCCTTCTGCTATTTTTTCCCGCAGCAGCGGATTTTCATGATCCGATGAGAAGAGAACACTCTGACAGCTTACTCTCTGCAAGAGCCAGGGGGTCATTTTGTCATCTGCGTTCAGTACAGCCGCACCATTTGGCTTAATCGCCTCAACAACAAGAGCTTTCACTTTTGCCAGCTCCTCCAGGGTATTCACCCCGTCCGCGCCCAAATGGTCCTCGCTGATATTTGTAATCACACCCACATCGGCCTGGTCATATCCAAGCCCGCGTCTGATAATGCCTCCTCTGGCTGTTTCCAATACGGCAGCTTCCACGCTTGTATCCCTCAATACCCGTTCAGCGCTCAATAGCCCGGTATTGTCTCCCTTAAGGACACATTCACCGCCAATATAGATCCCGCTGGTGGATGTCATTCCCACAACTGTACCATCAAGTCCTAAAGTGTGCGCAATCATTCTGGTCACGGTGGTTTTGCCGTTTGAACCCGTGACAGATACGATCGGAACACTCGATGGTTTTCCTTCCGGATAAAACATCTGCAGAATATCTTCGGCTACATTCCTGGGTTGTCCTGCTGAAGGGAAGAGGTGCATCCGCAGGCCGGGGGCGGCGTTCACCTCGATCAGAGCACCATTCTCAGAGGTCAGCGGTTTTGATATATCGATGCAGGTAATGTCAATTCCCGCGATATCCAATTCCATTAATTGCGCTGCAGTAACAGCAATCCTTGCATTTTCCGGGTGTACCTCCTGAGTACAATCAGATGCCGTCCCCCCGGTGCTTAAATTGCCATTGTGTCTCAGCAGCACTGTCCTTCCCTGCTCCGGTATACTGTTTTCATCATAGCCTTCCTTAGCCAGCACCTGTCTTGACATGTCATCCAGTTTGATCCATGTCAGCGGTTTTTCATGGTCCGATCCCCTCATGGGATTCTCATTTTCAATATCGATCAACTGCCTGATAGAACGGATTCCGTCCCCTATTATGGAAGGAGGTTTTCTCTGCGCCGCCGCAACCATTTTTCCTCCTACCACAAGAAGTCTGTAATCATTTCCGGGGATGAACTTTTCCACAATTACGGCATGACTGTATTTGGACGCTGTGTGGTAGGCAAGCTCAAGCTCCCTGTAGTTGGTTATGTCCGTAAACACACCCTTCCCCTGGTTTGCATCGAAGGGCTTGAGGACAACCGGATAACCAAGGCACTCTGCAGCCGCTGCAGCGGATCTGATTGTATAGGCAATGTCTCCATATGGGACCGGAATGCCGGCCTCACCCAGAATCTTCTTTGTGAGATGCTTGTTTCCCGCCCTATCTACCGCTATGCAGGCTGACCTGTCTGTTAATGACGCTTCAAGCAGTCGCGTATACCTGCCGTTTCCCAACTGCAATATACTCGAATGCGGAAGGCATACCACCGGGATCCTCCTCCTGCGAGCTTCAGCGAAAAGAGCACCCGTGCTGATGCCCAGATCCGATTCGGCGGCCATTTTTTTCAGCGAAGCCATGATCCCGTCAATTTCGGGAACAGTGCCTCCAATCAGCATGTTCACAATATCTATCGCCGATAGAAGGCATTCAGTGGCAAGCTTTTCATTCTTGTACTCAAAAATAATCGTATAAACGGATGGTTGGTCAGTATGTCTTGTTTTTCCATAGTGTACGTCACAACCCATCATGCCTTGCAGCTCAAGCACCACATGCTCCGTTACATGGGCCAGATAGGTTCCCTCGATGAGTCTTTCATGAAAGCCGCCCTCATATCCTAAAGAACAAAGATGCTTCTGAAGACCGGGCAATAGCTGCAGCAGCCTTTCATTAAACTTATCGATTTGATTGGTTGGCGTATCGTATAGTTCTTTCAGATTTACAGCAGCCCTGAGCACAGGTCTATGGCTGTGAATGTTTCTTCCCTTAAAAGACTGTATATCAAGAAGTTCCACGAAGTCTCCTCCAACTCTTTTCGATGACCGGCAAGACCTGCTCATTGTGCAGGTATAAGGTACTCAATGCGTCCTGATGACCTCTCTGGTGACCAGGTGAAAACCATAGCCGGAGGGTAGTACGTGCAGAACCACATTTGCAATGGCAAGGTTCTCATCCGGCTTTGATTCAGATACATTAGAGCTTTTAATATTACGGCCGTCCACTACTGTGACGGAATTACTGCCGATCACTTCAAAATGTTCATCAGAAAATACTCTTACAGCGGTGTCCTCATCAATCCCTATCCCAAGGATGGACGGGTTCTCCGCCACGCCGCACAACAGCCTTCCGATCCTCCCTCTCTGATGGAAGTGCTGATCGATGAGCGCTCTTTCAAGCAGGCCAAGTCCCGGCGCCATTTTTAACGTGCATTTTCTGGCCGGGTCATTATTGTTTCCATCTACTATCATGGTTCTGCTCATGGCAGAAGCTCCGGCACTGGTTCCCGCAATAACGGCGCCTGCGCTATAGGCAGCGTGTAATGCGGTATATGTTCTTGTTCCGCCGATGATACTGGTGATACGGAGTTGATCCCCGCCGGTAAAAAATATACCGGAGGACTCCGATAACATTCTTGCATTTGTATCCAGGTCCGCGTCATCCCGGGTATTGATATTTAAAACGGCTGTTTCAGGAGCCCCAAGACCGACGAACAGGGATTTGTACTGATTTCCTGACTCTTCCGGCATTTCTGTAGCTGTGGTGATGATGGTGATCTTTCCTCCGAGCGCGCGCGAAAGAGATATAAACGATTTCAAAATAGAGCATTCTCCTGTTTTATCTTCAGCGCCGCCTATAATAATCAAGTTTCCCTTACTCATGAATTTCACCGTTTCTTGCTGTCCTTCATCGAAATATGCTATTATTCTTCATTTCACCCGTCAACGATATGCATGCCAATGTGTGCTAATTTTTACAAAAAATCAGTCTGCCTTTCGCAAAAAGCAACTCCGGAATAAATGCTTCCTTTTCGATCAGCAGAATATCCGCATCGCTGCCAACTGCAAGCTTTCCTTTTGCCGGGCATAGTTTTAACACCCTTGCAACGTTTTCAGTGACAGTCCTGAGAACCTGTTCAAGGGGCAGGCCGTATTTCTTCACAGCCGTCCTGACATCATCAAAGAGGCTCATTATTTTGGCAGTGTCCTGACCCGATGCACCCGCGCCGCTTCCGTTTCCGTCCGATGATACAGTGACCCTGTCCAGGCCGTCTTTGCTCTTCAACAGCCTCTGCAGACAATCCGGCACACTGCAGCCGGTCTTTGTATTTTCCCCTGCAGTCAGATCAACCATTCCTCCATTTTTATGAAACAGCATTGCCTGTTCAAAAAGAGCCGGATTCCTGTTTAAATGGGTCGGAACAAACACGGAGCTTGGAAAGTCCGTGTTTTCCAGCAGATCCATAAGCGGCTCCAGCCCGTCTTTGCCATTTCCAACATGCAGATGGACAACGCCTGCTTTATTCCCGAGCATACCGCCTGTTACAGCTTCGTGTGCCAGTCTGATCAATTCCTGTCTTGTGGGATATGAGGACCTATGGTCAGAAATGGCGATCTCACCGGCGCCTATGACTTTGTCAATCAAGGCGATGTCCGTCAGTACCCTGCCTGTTATGGTCGCAGGGGGGATTCCATAATTTCCAGAGTAAATATAGGTTGTGATGCCTTCGCTCTCCAGTGACCGCGCTTTCATCAACAAGCCCTGCATGCTCTTGCCCACCGCATCCGCTCCCAGTACTCCGACTACCGTCGTAATTCCTGCTGCTGCGATGCTGTCGCAGCTTATCGGGCCTATCATACTCCCCGGTCCCTGTTCTCCGCCTCCGCCTGTTATATGCAGATGCTGATCCAGAAATCCAGGACAGGCGATCCTCCCGGTACAGTCAAATACCTGCGCCGCAGGTAATGTATCCCATACAATTCCCGGTGTGATTAACGCAATCTTATCGACCGCAATCAGTATATCCTGTTTCCCCAAAAAATTTGGAGCATAACACTCAACATTCTTCAACAGCTTAAACATGATTCCTTTTTGTCCCCTAAATCGGTCAGATAAAATATTTTTTGTCCTTTTTCATTCCGGTATACATTTATTTTTAATATTTTTTGAGACTATGAAGCGGAAATGTCCCCCAAAGCATAGAGCGGTCTGTCTTTTCATATGTTCTTATGTAATGATATTTTAAAGTATTATTATAACAATATTGTTATATATTAATTTGATTATTGCACACATTTCTGTTAAACTATTGTGTATTATGTAAAGCAATAATTACAAAGGGTGATTAAATGATATCAAACTACAGTAGCTTAACTGCTAAACAGAAGAAAGTGTACACAGTAATTGAAACGTACATCAACACAAACGGTATCCCCCCGACTGTTCGCGAAATTGGCGAGTTGGTTGGAGAAAAGACTCCCGGCGCCGTTCAGGGAATTCTTAACAGACTGGAGCAAAAAGGCGTTATCAAAAGACAGCTTGGTGCGGCCAGATCCATCCAGCTTATTTCCTCGGATGATCAGATGTATGTAAAACCCGTGTTTGTTCCTGAGCTAAAGAAAATTAGCAAAAGGAATGTAGATGATTTGTTCAGCATATATAACATTGAAAAGTATCATCCTGTTTCTGTCGATTTGATCCCCGATATCGGAGAATCCTTCATATTCGAGTGTCCGAATGATGGGTTGGAAGAGAGCGGCTTCGTACAGGATAATCAAATCCTGGTCAATATGAAAGCAGAATTGAAGGCCGGCGATGTTGTTCTTGTGTTTTATGAAAACCGTTCTTTATTAAGGTACTATTATCCTGAAGATGACGGAACAATTACTCTGAAGGCCGATTATAGCATTATCGACAAGGTGAGCTTTACACCGGATGAAGTTAAGATCATTGGGAAAGTGATCGCGAAGCTGTCAACGTATTAGAAAAATACGTTCTGATAAACCTAATCAAAATCTTGGGGGCTGGTCGATGACTGCGTTATCTGCCCGCCCATGCATTCTTGGCATCGAGCCCCTTCGATTTTAGCCGGATTTGCTGCGCAAACGGTTTTAAACGCAAATTAGCCCGGTGCATTGCACCGAGCTAATTTGACATAACATTTATTTAACTGTCCGTGCTGATGACATCGGCTACTTTGCTGTGGTTGCGTACATGAAGTACTTGTAACCCAGCGGCGAGGACCAGAATCCTTCTATTTTCTGATTGAGCAGATACAGGTCGACATAATAGTAGATCGGGCAAAGCATGCTTTCTTCGAAAATGATATCTTCTGCTTCATGCATCAGCTTGAAGCGTTCTGTCTGATCTGAAGACTTCTTTATTTTCGAGATCAGTTCGTCATATTTTGTGTTGCTCCACTGTGCGTCGTTGTTACCGCCGCCCGTGATCCACATGTCAAGCATTGATATTGGATCGTTATAGTCACTGAGCCATCCGTTGCGTGCAACAAAGTATTCGCCGTTTTTACGCGTTTTCAGGAACGTATTCCACTCCTGCGAAACAAGGCTGATGTTTACGCCGATCTTTCTCCACATGTCCTGTAACGCCTCGCCAATAGCTTGATGGCCTGTGCCCTCATTATACAGGTATTCAATGTTCGGAAGGCCCTTACCATCCGGGTATCCCGCTTCGGCGAGCAGTTTTTTGGCTTCAGCCAGATTTGCTTCGTTTGCCTCTGCAGTCGGATCAAAATAGTCCCCGCCAATCTCGCGGAATTCTTTAGTCGGATCGGCATCCGAAAGTCCCGTGGAAACAAATGCGCCCGCGGGCTCCTGGCCGGACTTGCCTATATTCTTCACGATAAAATCACGGTCTACTGCAAGTATCAGCGCTCTACGGACAAGCGGATTGTCCAGCGGAGCCTTCTTTACATTAAAGGAAACATAATATGTTCCCAATTGACCCTCCAGATTGAATTCCGGCTTATCTCTCCAGGCATCGATTTCGTCCTGCGGCATTTGATCTGCAAAAAGTATCTCCTCGCTTTTAAATGCATTCAGGATCGCAACATCGTCCTCCATCAACACAAATTTGAGTTTATTCGTACCCAGGTTTGCATAATCCCAATAGTTTTCATTTTTCTCATACATCATATGGGAACCGGGAACCCATTCAGTCATCTTATACGGGCCATTGCCTATATAGGTTTTAGGATCAACTGCCCAGGAATCGCCATTGGCCTCGATCAGGTCCTGGCGTACAGGGGAAAATGTCGGGAATGCGGTTATCTCCAGAAAATATGGCACTGCATTCTTTAAGGTGACAACCAATGTCTTTTCATCGGGAGCTGAGACATTCAGTTTACCTGTTTCATAACCATCTATGATTTCATACATGTATGCATAGTCTGCAGCCGTATCGGGCGAAATTGCACGGTTCCATGAATAAACAAAATCATTTGCCGTTAATGCTTTGCCATCACTCCATTTAAGGTTGTCACGAAGGTGGAATGTGTATACTGTACCATCCTCGCTGACATCATAGCTTTTTGCCTGACCGGGAATCGGCGTACCGTTCTTATCCAGTGTCATGAGGCCTTCAAAGCCGTGGATAATCAAGGTTGCACCATCAACGGCAGAGTTGAGAGCCGGATCGATAGTATCGGGATTCGGCCCGACGCATACTGTCAGCATGTCGGCTACTTCGGTCTGTGTTGCCGGCTGTGTTGTTTCTGTGGTCTGCGCCTGTTGTGTTCCATCCTGTCTTGCACAGGCAGTAAAGAGCAGGCTGACTGCTAAGAGTAATGATACTGCAAGTGCTGCTTTTCTTTTCATAAAAAATCCTCCCTGGTATAGTCAGTACATATGTACTGCATTTATTAAAATGCCGCCATTTCACGAATTTACATGCAACAGCTCGCCCATTCCATATAGTCTCCCTGAATGGCAGCATTTCATACGGATTTATTACATCCAGATTTATGTTATTTTATAGTCAATTGATTTTGTCAACATGATGGCATGCGACATAATGCCCCTGCGAAGCCTCCCTGAACTCCGGCTCCTTCTGAGCACAGAGCTCAGTCGCATAACGGCAGCGCGTCCTAAAGCGGCAGCCTGAAGGCGGGTTCAACGGACTGGGTACATCTCCCTCCAGAACGATACGTTTCTTTTCCCGGCTTGCCTTCGGGTCGGGAATCGGAATAGCTGAAATCAGGGACTTTGTATACGGGTGCAGATTGTGAAATGTCAATTCATAGCTGTCCGCAAGTTCAACCAGCTTGCCCAGATACATGACTCCGATTCGGTTGCTGATGTGTTTCACTACATTAAGATCGTGGGCAATAAACAAATAAGTCAGTCCAAGCTCCTGCTGCAGCTCTTCAAACATATTTACCACCTGCGCCTGTATGGAGACATCCAATGCGGAAATCGGCTCATCACAAACGATAAATTCAGGATCCACGGCCAATGCACGAGCTATTCCGATACGCTGGCGCTGTCCGCCTGAAAATTCGTGGGGGTAACGGTTTGCATGCTCGCTGTTCAGACCGACCCTGCGGAGCATACTGTGTATTTTTTCTTTCCTCTCTTCTCTGCCCGAGGACAGCTTATGGATGTCGATCGCTTCCCCAACAATATCACCGACTGTCATGCGTGGGTCGAGGCTGGCGTAGGGGTCCTGGAAAACAATCTGCATCCTGCGCCTGTATGGCAGCATATCCGCCCTTGTTATGTCAACACCGTCATAGAGGATCTGCCCGGCCGTCGGCTCATAGAGCCTGAGCAGAGTACGACCGGTGGTGGTCTTTCCGCAGCCGCTCTCCCCAACAAGGCCTAAGGTTTCGCCTTTTTCTATATAAAAACTGACATCATCTACCGCTTTGACATACTTACGTTTAAAAACACTTCCGCCTGAGCGAAAATATTGCTTAAGATTCTTTACTTCGACCAGTTTACTCATGTTTTCCCCTCCTCTGCTCAAAAGCTTCCTTCTGCAGAAGCCAGCATGCACTGTAATGGTCCTTGTCGATGCAGGTATACTCCGGCATGCTGTCCAGACATATCTTCATACAGCTGTCACAGCGGGGAGCAAAGGGACAGCCTGCAGGCGGATTGAGCATATCTACCGGTGTTCCTTCGATGGGAACAAGCTTATGATGCTCTTTGTCCGTCAGTTTCGGAATGCTTCGCAGCAGCCCCTTTGTATATTCATGCTTCGGATTGTAAAAAATTTCATCCGTTGTGCCGTATTCAACGATTTTCCCTGCGTACATGACCGCAATCTTCTTGCACATGTTGGCGACTATGCCCAGATCATGAGTAATCATAATAATGGACATACCTATTTTGTTTTTCAGCTCAATCATCAGTTCCAATATTTGAGCCTGAATGGTCACATCCAATGCCGTTGTTGGTTCATCGGCAATCAGAAGCTTTGGCTCACAGGCCAGCGCAATGGCAATCATTACCCTTTGGCGCATACCGCCTGAAAGCTCATGCGGGTACTGCTTCAAACGCTTCTCCGGCTCATTGATCCCGACCAGCGTCAATAGCTCGATAGCCCGTTCCTGCGCCTGCTTCCTGTTCTTTGACGTATGCAGTGTGATGACCTCTCTGATTTGATTTCCAATGGTATAGACAGGATTGAGGCTTGTCATCGGATCCTGGAAAATAATGCTTGCCTCATTCCCTCTGATCTTCCGCATACCAGCCTCGGATAAATCATTAATCCGATGATCGTTAAAATCAATCGTTCCGCCGATGATCCTCCCGGGATGTACAGTAAGCCCCATTACCGAGTACGCAGTCACGCTTTTTCCGCTGCCGCTTTCACCGACAATACCAAGGACGTCTCCTTCTTCAAGGCTGATGGAAACATCATTGAGCGCTTTAACCTCCCCTGCCGGTGTAAAGAAGGAGAGTCGCAAATTTTTTATATCCAATAAAATTTTGCTCATAAATTTAACCTCAGTTCTTCAGTTTTGGATCAAAGGCATCCCGCAGTCCGTCTCCCATCAGGTTGAATGACAGAATGATCAGACTGATCATGATAGCGGGAGCCAGCAGCCTGTACGGGTAGGAGGATATTCCTCCGATTGCCTGAGAAGCCATGGACCCAAGGGACGGCATAGGCGCCGCAACACCAATGCCGATAAAGCTCAGGAAGCTTTCTGTAAATATGGAGGACGGGATCTGCAGTGTCGCAGTAACGATCAGCGTCCCCATGCAGTTTGTCAGCAGGTGTTTCCTGATGACCCTGCCGTGGCTTGCGCCAAGTGCCCTTGCCGCCGTGACAAACTCCTGCTCCTTGAGAGTCAGTATCTGGCTTCGGACAATCCTTGCCATTCCGACCCAATATAGTAATGCAAAAACGATAAATATACAGATCAGGCCTACTCCAATCGTATTAATCCATTCAAAGGCCGGAGACGAATTGGCCAGATTCTGCAGAGGATATTTCAATGTCACCATCAGCAGGATGATGATCAGGATATCCGGTACTGTGTAAATAACATCTACCAGCCGCATCATAATCATGTCCAGCTTCCCGCCAAAATAACCGGCCACCGAGCCGTAAACAGAACCGATCAGCAATACCAGTA
Source organism: Bacillota bacterium (assembly GCA_023435745.1). Lineage (GTDB taxonomy): Bacteria > Bacillota > Clostridia > Acetivibrionales > DTU013 > JAEYRF01. The sequence goes on from JAEZMD010000026.1 coordinate 127,635, forward strand.
AGCTGGCCACAATACCTACCAGCAGCGATACACGGCTTCCCATCATAAGGCGGATCATTGTGTCACGCCCAAGTGCATCAGTGCCAAGAAAATGTGGAAACACGTTTTCCCCGGCAGCCTTCAGTGCCAGCTCCTCCTGGGAATACTCCATCAATCCTAAATTTTCACTTCCTCTGATCTGCTGTTCATAGCTATAGGGATAGAAAAAAGGAATGACAAATGCAAATATCATAACGAACAGAATAACAATCAGGCTTATCATTGCTATCTTATTCTTTCTGAATCTGCGTAAACCGTCCCTCCAGAAGCTGACGCTGCCGCGCATTATTACAAGGCTCTGTTTTTCATCCTGGCTTGCAGGGAGGAAATCAGAGACATCCAGCTGTAAACTAAGTGGTTTCTTCATGTCCGTCATTGATCGTCAACACTCCTCCTATTTCTCCTATTTCAGTTTAATACGCGGGTCTATGATCTTGTATGCAATGTCGACCAGCAGATTCATGGAGATAATCAGCATTGCAAGGAATATGGTAGTTCCCATGATCAGTGTGTAATCCCTGTTGATAATTGAGCTGATAAATTCATTGCCCAATCCCGGTATTGTAAATATTTTTTCAACAATAAAGCTGCCAGTCAGGGTGTATGCAAGAAGTGGACCAAGATAGGTAACAACCGGCAAAATGGCGTTTCGCAGGGCATGCTTGAATAAACTGACAAATTGCGACAATCCTTTCGCCTTCGCCGTACGCATATAATCCTGTCCCAGGACCTCCAGCATACCCGAGCGCATCAGCCTTGTGATATAGGCCGACGGATAAAAGGCCAGAGCTGCCACCGGCATGACATAATGCAGCGGAGATGTAAGCCCGTAGGTCGGCAGCCAGCCAAGCTTCACACTGAATATCATCATCAGCACGGTTGATACAACAAAGCTTGGTATCGCGATGCCTGAGGTGGAAATGACAATAATGACATTGTCGATCCATTTCCCTCTGTTCAGCGCTGCAATACTCCCAAGCGGTACACCCGTCAACACAGCCAGGAGTATAGCCAGTCCGCCAACTCTAGCGGATACCTTAAAGCCGGTAGTTATGATCTGAATTACTGTCCTGCCTCTTTGCTTGATAGAAGGACCAAAGTCACCACGAATTGCCTTCTCTAAATAATTTTTAAACTGGACGATCACAGGCTTATCCAGACCATATTTTTCATTCAAGGCTTTAAGCGTCGCCTCAGACGGTGCTTTCTCCGAGAGAAAAGGACCGCCTGGTATCAGGTTCATCAGTGCAAATGTTATGGAAGCAACCAGCAATAAGGTCACAAGAGCAAGCAAAACTCTCTTTATTACATATATCCCCATCAAGACACCCCTTCTTGATAAAACCAAAATCACAAATAAAAACAATAGTAAAAACAAATAAGTTTACATAATTGTAGCGCTTTACATAATATTCCCTCTATTACACATTTTCAGCCACATGAATTGCAAAACAGAAAACGCTCCAACTCTTTGTTTTTACATCTGTGTCAGCACATTATTGATAGTTTAACATCAAATATTTATATTTTCAATGGGTTACATAATTTTTCATTTTTTCAGTTGCAGCCTATGATTTAGCCATTATACCTACCGACATATTCTGTTTTATGTTAACTGACAGGTAATAGAAAACCTGCCGACGTATGCACTTTGCTTTCATGCATTGTCCGACAGGTTATCAATTCGTATAATCTACCAAATTCCCTCCGTTTGTTTTTGGTTCGAAGGACTATCCGTTCATGATTTCATTGGTGATAAGTCTGCCCATCTCACAGGTCCCGACCACTGTTTCTCCCTTCGATGCGATATCTACAGTACGGTTCCCCTTTTCCAGGACCTTGTTTACCGCACTTTCCACCAGCTCCGCGGCAGCATTCTGATTAAGCGAATAGCGAAGCATCATAGCCGCAGACAGGATCGTTGCAATCGGATTTGCCTTGTCCTGCCCCGCAATATCCGGAGCAGAGCCGTGAATTGGCTCATAAAGTCCTATTGAACCGCTTCCGAGGCTTGCCGATGGAAGCATGCCGATGGAACCGGTAATCATAGACGCTTCATCCGACAAAATGTCTCCAAAAAGGTTTGACGTGACGATTACATCAAATTGTTTGGGATCCCTGATCAGCTGCATGGCCGCATTATCAACATAGAGGTGCTTTAACGTCACCTTCGGGTATTCCTTTGAGACTCTGACGACGACCTCTCTCCAAAGCTTCGAGCTTTCAAGCACATTGGCCTTGTCAACGGAGGTAACAATCCCCTTCCGTTTGGATGCCGCTTCAAAAGCAATCCTGGAAATGCGTTCGATCTCCCTTACAGAATAGGTTTCCGTATCATAGGCCGCTTCATTTACCGTCCCCCTGTTGGCACGGCCCCGCTCCCCGAAGTAGATCCCGCCTGTCAGCTCTCTGACCACAAGTATGTCAATATGGTCTCCTATGATCTCAGCTTTCAGCGGAGATGCCTCTTTTAGCGCCTCGTAAATAACTGCCGGTCTCAGATTTGCATAAAGTCCCAGCCCTGCACGAATACCCAGCAGTCCGGATTCCGGCGTCTTGCCGCCCGGAAGGCCTTCCCACTTCGGCCCGCCTACCGCTCCCAAAAGAACGGCATCACTTTCCCGACAGGTTTTCAGCGTTGCTTGCGGCAATGGCTCTCCAAAAGCATCTATGGCACATCCGCCCATCAGCTCTTCACGAAAGTGAAAGGCAATGCCCTTCTTTTCTCCCACGGCATTAAGGACGGCAATGGTCTGATCAACCACCTCCGGCCCGATCCCATCTCCTTTTAAAACAGCAATGTTATACTGCGCTCCCATGTATTTTTCCTCCTGTGAGTATTCAGTATAGGTAATCGGCAGGGCTGCTTATTTCAACCATGTTTCAAAGCACATACTTTTGCAGCCCGTTCATACTGTTAAGTAACTTCGAACTGGATGTCACATCTTACGGGTCTATCCAGTCCCCTCGCTCTTACTAGCGTTTTGTAGCAGTGCTTTGAAGTGTGAAACATGGTTTCCACAAGCAACCCTGCCGCTTACCAGCTATTGTACTTAGTCCCTTCTCCTAAAACATCTCTGATAATAGCCGGTTCGGTTCAAAACCCCGACTCCTTCTACTTCTGGCTGATATAGCCTATAAGGCCGTCGGCGGCAATAATCTTCTGCATGAATTCCGGGAACGGAACGCTCTTGTACGAAACGCCCTTTGTCTGATTATTGATCACTCCCGTATCAAAATCAATTTCCAGCGTATCACCCTCCGAAATATCTGCAGCCGCCTCCGGGCTTTCAATGATCGGCAGACCGATATTTATAGCGTTTCGGTAAAAGATCCTGGCAAAGGTCTGCGCAATGACACAGGAAATGCCCGATGCCTTGATAGCTATGGGAGCATGCTCCCTTGACGATCCGCAGCCGAAATTGCTTCCCGCCACCATGATATCACCTTTTTGCACCCTGCCGACAAAAGTGGTGTCCAGGTCCTCCATGCAATGTGATGCCAGCTCGGTCGGATCCGTTGTATTCAAATACCTTGCAGGTATTATCACATCAGTATCCACATTGTTTCCATATTTAATAACCTTACCCTGAGCCTTCATATTCACCCTCCATTTCCTGCTAAAGCCAAAACTTACTTGATGCAGCCCAAATGCTGTCCCTAAACTGTCCTTAAGCTGACCTAAAGCTGTCTGAATATTTTATTCTGCCTAAAGCTCCTCCGGCGATACGATCCTGCCTGCAACGGCAGTTGCAGCAGCAATGGCCGGACTGGCCAGATAGACTTCGCTTTCAGGATGGCCCATTCTTCCGATGAAGTTCCTGTTCGTGGTGGAGACTGCTCTCTCACCCTTTGCCAGGATGCCCATATGCCCTCCCAGACAAGGCCCGCAGGTAGGCGTGCTGACTGCGGCGCCTGCATCAATAAATATGTCGAATAAGCCTTCACTCATAGACTGCTTCCAGATCTTCTGTGTAGCCGGGATTATGATGCACCTTACATCAGGATGCACCTTGCGGCCTTTAAGTACCTCCGCCGCCATCCTCATATCCTCAATCCTGCCGTTTGTGCATGAGCCGATGACAACCTGGTCAATTTTAATATCTCCGACCTGATCAATGGTCCTTGCACGATCCGGTAGTGGCGGGAATGCGATGGTCGGCTTGATCTCCCCAAGCTCGATCACATATTCGGCGCTATATACCGCATCCTCATCCGCGGTGTATACCTTGTATGGTTTAGTCGAATGCTCGGCAACGTATGCAAGAGTTTTTTCATCCACTTGAAAAATACCGTTCTTGGCGCCTGCTTCAATTGCCATGTTTGCCATGGAGAACCTGTCGTCCATGGATAGGCTGCTCAGGCCGTCGCCAATAAACTCCATTGATTTGTAGAGCGCTCCGTCCACTCCGATCATCCCAATAATATGCAGGATTACATCCTTGCCGCTGACCCACTTGCCGGGCTTCCCCTTCAGTTCAAACCGGATTGCTTCAGGCACCTTGAACCAGGCTTTACCGGTGGCCATCCCCGCCGCCATGTCCGTGCTCCCGATCCCGGTGGAAAATGCGCCAAGCGCGCCGTAGGTGCAGGTATGCGAGTCAGCCCCGATGACAACGTCGCCCGGTACCACCAGGCCCTTTTCCGGAAGCAGCGCATGCTCCACGCCCATTTGTCCAACCTCAAAAAAGTTGACGATTCCCATCTCTTTGGAAAATTCCCTGATATATTTCACCTGCTCCGCAGATTTAATATCTTTGTTTGGTGTAAAGTGATCGGGTACAATAGCGATCTTCGTCTTGTCGAAAACGTGATCCACGCCTATTTTTCGAAATTCCTTAACAGCCACAGGCGCTGTGATATCATTTCCAAGGACCATGTCCAGCCGGGCCATGATCAGCTGACCTGCTTCCACCCTGTCCAATCCTGCGTGATCCGCCAGAATCTTCTGAGTCATTGTCATTGCACCGGCACTTTTATGATTGTTCATAATAATGAATCCCTCCACATCCAAGAAAATTCGCTTATTCCTATACTCTAAAAAAGCTTTACTACTTACAAAAGCCTCTACTATTGCATTATACTGTCCAAAACATCAGGATTCTTCCTGTTATTTACCGTCATTACGTTATAATTAACATGTTTTTTAACCTGATCCCGAGGCAGCGCCGATCCTCTCATCAAGAACGGCTCTTCATTTTTCTGTACTGAAGAGGTGTATGGCTGGTGAATTTTTTAAACATTTCATTAAAACGCTGTTGATTGGAAAATCCCACATTCAGCGCAATATCGCTGATTTTCAGTCCGGTATCCTCCAGCAGCTCCTTGGCTCTTTCGATCCGGATCTTTAGAAGATAGTTAATAGGGCTCATTCCGGTTTGTTCTTTAAAGGCTCTCGTAAAATAGCTTGGACTTAAGAATACAAATCCGGCTATGTCTCCAAGAGAAATGTCCCGTTCAAAATTGGTATGGATAAAATTGATGGAAATGTTGATCAGTTCCTTGAGCTTCGGGCTTTTTGATTTGATACTGTTTTCCCATTCCATCTTCAGCGCACGGGAAAGCAGTACAAACAGCTCCATGACAAGCAGATAATTAAGAAACTCGCTGCCCGGTTCGCTGCTTTCACGTTCTTTCAGGATCCTGTTGAGCAGAACGACGATCTCATTCTTCTGGCTGACCTTGAGTGTGATATACGGTCCGGTCTCCTTGCTGCTGACGAAATTAAGAAAATCCTCAAGCGGTACTTCGGAAAATGCTCCATTGATCCTGTTCTCAAAGGTAAAGTTCAGCACAATGAACTCGCAGCCGCTTTCCGACTTGACTGTGAATTTGTGGTACTGCAGCGGTTTGATGACAACAATATCATTCGGTCCAAGGTTCACGGGACTCCCTGAGATCTCAAAGACAGCATACCCCTTTTTCATGTACACCATCTCGTAGTTCTCGTGGATGTTCGGTTCCATGGACCATGTGATGTCTTGTATTCTTTCCAATGTCTTCACAATTACCGGCAAAAAATTAGAAGAATTTAACAAGCCCTCCCATGCCTTGGGCAAAAGCTTCTCCATTCCATCACCCACTCTCAGAGTAAATTATACCATGAACTGTTTATAAAAGAAAAATAAATTTACCTGCTTTTATTGTTAATTACCTCGTTTTTGTGGTAAAATTAATTAACCTGTTATGTTAACATATTATGTTTATGAAAGGGCAAACCGGTTGAAAGGCCGGGGCGCAAAACCAGGAGTCTAAAGCATATCGCTATGATAGTCCGGTCGCCATATTTATTAGTATGAGCGGCTTTTTTATTTGCCGGATAACAGGAAGGTTAACCACGTTTTCCTTAAAGCGAGGCTGAAAACAGAGAGCTTACCTCCATAATAATGTAAGCAATATTATTATTGGGGTGAGTGTTCTATGCTAAAAACAAAAAATGTAGTCGCCATTATTACAATTATTGCAATGCTGTCATTTGTATTCGGCAGTACGGTCATATTTGCGGATAGTTCTGCAGAAGACGACGGCACAGACACAGTTTCATTTGGAATCAATATTGTAGAAGGGCCCGGTACGGTATTGGCCAAAACGATATCGGGCGAAGTATTATACACTATAACAAAAAGCGGCACATATACTTTTGACAAGGGAGCCGAGATTACGCTGGAAGCAATCCCGGCAGATCGCTTCAAAAAATGGACCGGACAAGCTGTTTCAGGAAACAAAACAGAAAATTCGATAACTCTTAAATTAGACAAAAAGAACATGCAGATTGATGCACATTTTAAAGAAGCCCCCACAATGTATACCCTGACAACCGGCGTAGAGGGTGAAGGTTCCATATCACCGGGAACTCAGGAATATGAAGATGGTACGGTAGTTGCTATAACCGCGACCCCCGCTTCCGGCTGGCACTTCAAAGGCTGGAAGGAAGGAGAGGGGCATTTCTCTCCTGTTGACGGCTCAATAACCATGGACGGCAACAAAACAGTAATTGCAATATTTGAGAAGGACGCTGAGTCCGAGAAAGATCCTGAGCCTGAGAAAACTATGTATACCCTGACAACCGGCGTAGAGGGTGAAGGTTCCATATCACCGGATACTCAACAATATGAGGAGGGTACGGTAGTTGCTATAACCGCGACCCCCGCTTCCGGCTGGCACTTCAAAGGCTGGAAGGAAGGAGAGGGGCATTTCTCTCCTGTTGACGGCTCAATAACCATGGACGGCGATAAAACCGTAGTTGCGATATTCGCTAAGGATACAGTTCCTATATCTCCGGATTCTGCGCCTTCTTCACCTGAGCCTTCTGATCCTGAGCCTTCTGATCCTCCGGTACAAGAGGAGATTATTGAATTACCAAATGAAGAAATTCCGGAAGGAAGTATCGATATAAATGCTGACAGTCCTTCGCAAGATGAAGATACTATTACGCTAGATAGCGAGGCAATACCGGCAGGAGATGTGTTGCCGGAAAGCTTGCCCCAGACAGGCGGAATTCCTGCCGGAAGCCTCTATGGTCTTGGCGGTATACTTACCGCGGCAGGTTTATTTCTGAGGAAGAAATATAAATAGAATTATTGAGGTTAGCAACCGTCCGACAGTATGATTCAGCTTTACATGACCACGGAACAGTATTATTGCTTCACTGGATGCAACACAGGAAATGGAGGCCCGTCAGGCCTCCATTTCCTCGATTTCAATTGATGCAAGCAGCTTTTTCAGTTCCTCCACCTCGCCGGCGCTTAAGGTGATGCCTTTGCCCATTTTTTCATGGGTCTCGTCCCAATCCCTGATATCCAGCTTCGGCTTTCGGTCATTCCAGCTTACGAAATTGACCTCCTTCTTCCATCCCTTAGTACCTTCACCGATCACACCGAGATGCTTTTTAATTTCATACTTTAAGTCAGCCATTTTTCAACCCTCCAATATAATTTAGTTTTACAATAGTCTGCAGATTATGTCAACGGTCTGCTAATCCAGCCGTAACTGCCTTTCAATATCACTACCTGCCCTCATTCCCGTTTTCTTCCGGGATGCAGGAAAGCTCCAGCTTCCCGTTGTTTTTGGCATATGCAATGAATACCGCCTGCTCCTGTGTCACCTCAAAGGACACGTACTTTGGTATACTTTCCGATTGCGGAATGTCCACCTTTTTAGCGTCCTCATCCATCACTCCGGCAATACGGATGCCTTTTATCACTTTTACCCCGTTTGACGCCGATGAAGCATCCACCACACCTCCGGCCACAGGAGGCTGATCCTCCCCGTTCCCATTATTAGGCACATAGATGATATCCACATGCTGATCCTCCGCCAGCTGCCAGGCATTGGCCTGATCAACCCTCAGCTCCGCGGATATCAGCCTTTTATTAGTATCCTGCGCACGGATAATATCAGGTTCATCAGGCAGCAGCTTACCCTTCAGCAGCATTTCTCCCGCTTCGATGAGCATTCCCGCACGCATGGCAACCGCTTCATCAATACTGTTCAGCGCATCCGGATGTACCACATCACTGCTGATTTCTCTGACCTGCAGCATATTCGCGGTGATGACGGAATTTTTTTCTATACGAACTGCGGCGCAAACCACCTTTTGCTTTATATCCTCCCTGGAGGCATATGAAACGATAGTCATCTCAACAACCACCAATACTGTTAAAATTATAAAGGCACCAATAATCCAACCAAACCTTTTCATTATTCACATCAACTTCCTGTTCTGTTATAGTTTCAGATATACTCTGTTTCAGTTCTAACCTACCTGTTAACCGGAATCTCCGCGTCCGCATGTGCTAATTATTTACCGGGATCTCAGAGTCCACATGCACCACGACATCTATGTGATCCCTGCCCAGAAGGCGGAGTATCACAGTTTTGTATAGTGACGGCTTGACCGGTATACTGATGCTGCTGTGCACAGAAGGCCGTAAAATGGTTGTTCCGTTTGGACAGGATTCCGGGAACCCGCTGCGGTATATCTCCAGCGTAACCACTTCAACACGCCCTTCGGCAACGGAACCCGGAAGGGGATCCAGATCTTCATCCAGATTCAGGTTGGCTCTCAATACCTTCTCATAAATGTCCATCGCCCTCGAACGGGATACATCCACCCCGACCATCCCAAGTTCCGTGGTATTCAATGCATTATATGAGGATATGTTGGTCATATCGACTGAGTCCTTTATGATCCGAACCTTCTCCGACAATACATACTTCTCCATGACGGCAGAAAATACCGGCAGTATCACAAAAACCAACATGGCTGCCGCAATGATCACCTCTGCCACCGCAGTTCCATCATCTCTCCTGAAGAACCGCATCAGTTCACCACCTTGCGTGACATGGCTGACTTGTCGTATACCATACGCACAGCTATATTCTCTCTTCTGAACAGTGATGTTATTTTGCTGTAGGTGTAATCCCCTTCCACACGCAGCGTCAGCATGCCACCCTGTCTGGCGCCGGAGGTAGCCGTGATCACGATATCCGTCAGCCCGTTTTCCTCCAGCCCCGCTCGGAGCGTCTCCCTATCCCCGGCACTCAGCCCTCCGTCGTTCTCCATTTTCAGCAGGGCGCTCCTGCAGAGCATATCCAGATCAGCCTTCACGGAAAGCGGCAGAAAGTATTCTATGAAATTTACCATCAGGAAAACCATGATGATCAGCAGAATTCCTGTAACAATTGCTTTAACCGGCATATAGCACCTCTACACCACGCGAATATTGCGGGGAATCATTTCTCTGAAGAAAACGTGATGCGCGCGAAGTGCACACTTTAAGAACACACTTCGAAATAACTGCATCACCCGGAGCACATGCTCGAGAACTCATATCCCCGTGAATACTACGTCGGCAATATCATTCCACCAGGTTGTAAGTCCCGATATCATACTATTGGCAAGTTTTTCGAATCCGGGTATAATAACTAACCCCGCAATGATCAGCGCTGCCGCAATACCAAGCAGCTCATTCATGCCAAACCCCCTGTTGTCAACCCAAAGCCGACTCTTCACAAAAAGCCCTTTTGCCTTCGCCACTACCTTCATTTTCATACATTTCCCCCATTCATTTCACATATTTTAATTTATGAATATGTTCCCGATAGCTTCGCTAACTTCACTTAGCATCGGTACGATAATCATCACAACTACAATGGCTACATATACCGTCGCAGCGGCCACACTCCTGTTTCTGCAGCTGTCTGTTTCTGCCTGAACATAGTTGAAGTATTTCTTGAACATTATATCTTCCTGCTTGGCCAGCAATTCCTTGTTATCGCCCGTCTCAATTCCCTGCTTGATCGCTATGCACAGAGTCTGCGCCTCATGGGTGTCAAAATTGGATCTGAACTCCTCCAGCGCGGCATCAATATCAAGCGTCAATTCATATCTGGCTGCCAGCCTTATCAGAATGCCCCGCAGCTCCTTATCCTCCGTGACCTCATAGACACACCTGACGGCATCCGTGGGCCTGACACCCGAAGATATCTGGTTGTGCAGGTATTTATAAATCTTATAGATGTATTTTTGAAAACGCAGGTTTACCTTTCTTGTGCTGGCTTTCACAACCGATTCCACAATCACATTGATCAGCACTGCTGCAGCCATCGGTCTGACAATGTCGGGATAGTTCATGCAGAGAGCTGCTATAAATACCATTGGTGACAGAACAAATCTCACACTCAGATAGACCATCGCCGCATGTTCCCCTCTATACCCTGCCTTCTGCATTTTTGCCTTTGCTTTCAGGCAGAGCCTGCCCTTTCCAAGCCGCTTTTCACAGGCTGCCATTCCCTGCCCCACCAGCGCAGAACACCTTTTGTGAAGTGAGCTTACGGCGCGTCTTGTGCCGAGCGCAGCCTGTACCTGCTTTGACGCTGCCAGACGTATTTTTTTGGACAAGAGGATTCCAAGAAAAATGTCGGCAAGTCCAAGTACGAAAAATAATATCGTTTTTTCACTTAACAGTTCTATCATCGCGTATCGCTGCCCAGCCTTCCAAATGTTTTATGAGCAAATCCTCCCAGCCCTAGCTTCTAAACTTCATAATGCCCGCCGTCAGATAAAATCCGAATGCATACAATCCGCTGAACGTCATAAGCAGCAGCTTGCCGTTCATCGTATGCAGGTAATAGGCATTGATCTGCGGGGTAAAATTAATGAAAAAATAAGCGATGGCCAATACTCCAAGCATGATCAGGTATATCAGCATTCTGTCCTTATACGTAGAGATCCTGCGCCGGTTGTATTCTTCATCAATTTTATAAAACTGGCTTTCCAGATTTGACAGAAGCTTTATGATATCTCCCCTGTTTCTCATGCTCAGTTTGATATTGATGATGAAATCCCTGAACTGCGCATTATCAACCTTCATCTTTAGGATATCCAGAGCCTGCACAGGATCCATTCCCCTGCTCACCTGTATGACCATGTCGCGGATAAATGACCTGAGAGGCTCTCCAATGCTTGCTCCAAGTGATTTCTCAAATGCATACATTATATCCTCCTTTACTGAACACCATCGGCTGAGGACGGACATGTACTCAGACAGATTTCTTCGGACAACCTCGGAATTATATCGAGACAGCAATTCCAAACCAAAAAGGGGGACGATGGAAATAATACCGCTGATTACCACCGCAGACGGAAAAAATTCTAAAAGCTTATAAACCGGCCCGTATATGACAACGAATATCAGAAACATCACAAGCAGCAGGATGCCAACGTTCATGAAGGGTATGTAATGCCTGATATTGGACTTCTCAATGTACAGCAGTTCAAAGCGCCTCAGGAGACCGGATTCATTAGCGTCCTCCGACCGGTATTTCTTTACGGCGGCATGGCGATCACCGTCACTTTCTTTATGAAACCAGCCCTTAAGCTGCCCGAGCTTAAGCCCTCCGAACTTGGCCGGAGCTCTCATGTTTCTGGCAATCAACACAGCCAGAGCTATATCCGCAAGAAATAATATTATTGAACATATCATTCGAGCCGTCACTGAACAAAGCCTCCTTGTATTGCATAAAGCCTGTGGTAATGAAATGTGTCGCTTTTGCTGTCATACCCATGGACCTCCAGTACCTCGACCACCTTAAACTCTTTAAGATAAAAGATCACATTAATACTCCTGCCCAGTATTTCCTTTATCGTTCTCTCACTTTCACCGATGTTGCCGCCCTTACTAAGCGTAAGCAGTCGTGCCAAGGCATCTTCTGCGCTTTCGGAATGTGTCGTGGCAATTCCCCTGTGACCTGAATATGCAGCCTTTACAAAGTCCCATGCCTCGTCCCCGGTAATCTCTCCTACACAATACGAATCCAAAGACATTGTCAGACCGTCGCAGACAAGATCCTTAAGTGTAACAGGCCTGCCCCCCTCGTTTTGCTTCTTTATTCTCTGCTCGATACAGTATGGCTTGTCAGGGTATATCTCAGCGTCGGACTCAACAATCAGTACCCGCTCCATCTCAGGCATCGCATTTATGAACGCTCTCATCAGCGTTGTTTTTCCGGCTGCGCCCTTCCCGCAGAAAAGGACAGATGCGTCGCTTAGCGCAAGCCTTAAGATCAGGCGGTGAAGCTCCTCATCCAGCATACCGAGCCTTTTCAGATCAGCAAGCGTATAGCTTTCCTTCCTGTGCTTACGGATGCTTATAGCAGGTCCCGCAATATTCCTGGGTTTTATGGAAACATTGATTCTTAGTCTGTACCTTTCATCTGTTACCCTGCAATGACTGTCGTTTTCATTTAATATACCTCCGTTGCGGATAGCAACAAGCTTGCAATATGTATCGAAGATCTTTTCACTGCCGAAATGTACAGGAACCTTACTGCGTATTCCATGCCGCTTAATAACAAATTGGTTATACAGCGTCCCATCGATATCAGTAATGTCCGGTTCATCAATGTACGGCTGAAGCTCTCCGTAGCCAAACATAAAGTCCAGCACCTTACGGATCAGTTCATCCCTGTGCAGGCCGCAGTGATATTTGTGCGAATCAATATCCTTGATAATCGCAGTCTCAAGCAAGCTTCTGCCCGCCAGTCCGCCGGACACATCCGCCACAAGTCCGGGACATTCCTTCAGAATATCATTTGTGATACAGGATATGATCGTATTCAGGTCTCCCGTACTGTGAGACTGAGCTGTCCTGTCTTCATAAAACAGCCTATGATGTGATTTTACTACTGGCATTTCATTTCCCCTCCAAAATAAGGATTTATATTTGCACCGGCATCGGCGCCAGCACCTGCGCCTGCACCGCTGAAAAGCCGTCCGGCAAAAGCACGAAGCCTGTGCAGCGGCCCTGTTGCCGGTAAAAGGCCGAGCCTTTTAAGTAAATATATATAGTCTTCAACAACCTCTTTTTCCATATGGGTTATATATACGCCTCTCAAGCTTCTATACATTGCGCGCTTTTTACTGGCGGATACCTTACACAGCAGATTACCCCGAGTCGCAGCCATGGCTTCATCCATCCCTATTCCGGTTATCTTGTCATAGTCAAAAAGAACAAATTGAGTGTTGTCGGCAGGCAGGTGCTGCTTTTCTTCCAAAAAGGCAATATAATTATTGAATTCTCTCAATTGATCCACATCGCCCCTGACAGCTGCGATATTGATGTCCGAGCGGAGCAGCGCAGCCAGTGTAAATGCGTCATAGATAAACCTGTTGACCAGAAGAATGGTAATGTCGCAGGTACGGTAGCATTTGTCGATCAGCTTTGATACACTGTCCTCACTATAATATTCATAATTATCCAATCTGTAATTCCCTGTAATGATATGGAGATTTTTTATATCCTTTCTGGTCACCGATGCCTGCTTTATCAATCCTGCGGTCAGCATTCCCTTTCCGATGGCATCCATCACCGTATCCAATCCTGAATGACCATATATATCCGTGTGATCAGATTTCGCAGAATATTTTCCAATTCCCATAAAAAGGTCTGCCTTCGGAGCAAGCAAATCCATATCTACCAGCAAGACCTCGCCATTTGTATATTTTGCAGCCATATATGCAAGTTCACAGCCGAATTCCGCATTGTCCCATATGGAAAGAACCAATTTGCGAAAACTGTGTCCCGCTCCGAATGAGTGATTATGGATTTCTGCAATCATTTTTTCCCTGCAGTCTGTCTCCTGCGGCGCATTATCCGAAGTCTTCTGCAGATGTTCCAGCTCCAAAAGCAGCTCAGCAGCATTTTGATAACGTTCACCAGGATTATCACAGGTGCATTTCAGAATGACAGACTCCAGCCCCGTAGAAATGGAAGCATCATAAAAACGAACAGCCTTCAGCCCGTATGGCGGTTCAACGGGGCTCTTCCCTGTCAAAAGCTGATGCAGGGTAACTCCAAGGCTGTATATATCTGATACGGCGCTGGTCTGTCCGGTTCCATACTGTTCAGGAGCAGCGTACCCCCGGGTACCTATATACACAGTATCCGTATCATTTTCCGCCTTGTATTCCCTCGCTATTCCAAAATCAATTAATTTTAGAACTCCGTTTGCTGCAAGAATGATATTGGAAGGCTTCATGTCTCTGTAAATAATCGGATTAGGCTGAAGCGTGTGAAGATAATCCAGTGCTTTGCAAAGCTGGATCGCCCAGTCGACAACAATTTCCTCCGCAATTTTCCCTTCGATAGCAAGCTTTTGGTCTAGAGACATACCGTTGATATAATCGGATATCAGATAAAGCTTCCCGTCCTGCTCCAGAATGTCGAATAAGATGGGTAATGCCGGATGATCCAGTTTTTTCAACAGCTTGGGTTCCGCCATTAAATCGATCCCCGAATCCTCTCTCCTGCTGATTTCTTTTATGGCCCAAAATGTTTCCGTGTTGATGTTCCTTGCCAGGTAGACCGTCCCCATCCCTCCCTGGCCAAGTATTTTCTCGATCACATACCGTCCGTTGAAAAAATCACCTATTTGCATTACGATCCCTCATTTGGTATATTTTGTTAATAGCTTTGTGTCTGATATTACCACAGGATAATAACAATTTCTATACTTTTTTGTTAATTTTTTCTTTTTTTGAGATAAATTCGCCTCAAACGACCTGTTTTCGCGGAAAAGAAGCGCTGTAAAAATCGAATAAATACGGGAAATATTTTTCTGCCTATATAAAAGCTGACATCAAATCAGAAAGAACGACAATTAATAAGATAACAATACAGAAAGGATGGAAGTTGTTAAAAGGTTAACTCTGAGGGGCTAAAATCAGGGATAAACTGCTCCGATGCCGATTCCCGCTCCTGAACATACCCGTTTAGACCGAGCCTGATAAATCTGTTCATGACCTTATCATATTCGTATCTGGTTAGGCATCTGCCGAGGGTTGGATGATCACAGGCCATATGACACGGTATATACTGGCTCATAAGGCTGACATGAGCCTCCGGAATATTTCCCGCTATCCAGTCAAGTACCTTAAATGTCTCATTGACATGTCCCGGCAGAACCAGATGACGGATAATCAGCCCACGCTGTATGATACCGTCCTCATCAACGAGAGGCGGGCCCACCTGCCTATACATCTCGGTGATGGCCTTTGACGCCTTCTCAAAATAATCCGCCGCGCCGGAGTACTCCCGGGAGATGTCAGGACTGACATATTTCAGATCAGGAAGATATACATCTATCAGACCTTCCATCTGCATCAGGCCCTCCATGCTGTCATAACCATTCGTATTGTATACGATGGGGATGTCCAACCGGTCAGGCTTTCCATGCCGTTGCGTCAACTTTTGCGTTTCAGTTTCATCCGGCCGCACACCCAGACTCTTCCCTGCCATGATCAAAGCCTTCCGAATGGCAGGAATAAAGTGCGAGGGCGTCACAAGGTTTATATTATGTGCTCCCTTCCCCTGCAAGGAGAGAAAAATATTTGCCAGCTCAGCAGCGGTAATTTCCTTCCCATATCCGCTATGACTGATCTCATGGTTCTGACAAAATATGCATCTTAGAGTGCATCCGGAGAAAAACACCGTTCCGGAGCCTCTGCTCCCGCTGATGCACGGTTCTTCCCACATATGCAGAAAAGCTTTCGCAACAACGGGAGCCTCTCCCATTCCGCAAAAGCCTCTCCCGGTTGTTCTGTCTTTATTACACAATCTGGCACAATTATTGCACAACATATCGTAATAGCCTTTACAATAGTTTTAATTAAAAATATAATAAGGTTAAACGCTGTCAGTGTCAATACAGCGCAAAAACCGGGGAGGATTGTGAAATGAGGATAAGCGGAATAACATATGCGGTCAGAAAAACGCACAGAACAAGAAAAATCGTGTTGACCTTCATCGTTCTGCTTTTTCTCTCTGTAATGACGGTCGTGCTTCTTTCAGGTTACAAGAGCTGGGGACTTCTGCATCCAGATAAAAAGCCGCTCGATACTTTTTCTTCTAATATAGTACCCGAATACAGGGATATCAGTTTTAAGGGAGCCGACAGCAAAATCATTCTGAAAGGCTGGCTTTTTCAGTCTAAAAACAGCGACAAGGCAGTTGTCATGGTGCATTCGTATGGCAGTAACAGACTACAGTTCGGCATTGAGACGGTGGATTTGATAAAAGAATTCTTAAGCAAGGGATACAGCGTGTTTACCTTTGATTTGAGAAATTCGGGAGAATCGGGCGGCAAGGATTGTTCCTTCGGATATAATGAAAAGGAAGATGTCAAAGCCGCCATAAAGTACGTAAGCTCACAAGGCGCACAGCACATTACGCTGATGGGCTTTTCCACAGGTGCTTCAGCCGCCATTCTTGCAGCCGCTGAAAGCAGCAAGGTTGATGCGGTTATCGCCGACAGCCCATATTCCGATCTGCATGCCTATTTTCTGGAAAGCCTCAACCAGTGGACTCATATGCCGTCATTTCCGTTCAACAGGACTATAACTCTAGGCATCGAAATCACGGGCAGTATAGACACCGCAAGCGCCAGCCCCGTAAATGCGCTGACAGCCGAAAAACCGCCTCACCTCATGCTCATTCACGCAAAAGAGGATCCGCTGATCCCGGTAGTGAACAGTATCGAGCTTTTTCAGAAATACTCGGCGCTCAATTCCTCCGGAGCCGAATTCTGGCAGACAGAGGGAAATGGACATGCCGATGGCTTCACACAAAATAAAGACGAATACCTGAGTAAAGTATTCGCCTTTCTTGAAAAAGTCTACCCCGAGGAGGAGTAATACAAATCTCGCTGCGTCTGCTACCTATTTTTTCTTGTCCAAGAAATAAGAAGGTGTATTATACGGTTCCGGGTTATAAGCATTGTTCACCTTTTTACCCTGATTGATTTTTTTAAGCTCTTTACCAAGCTGTTCTCGCAGTTCGTTGCTTTTTTTGCTGTTCACTTTTTCGATCTCACTGATCTGCCTGATCAAATCCATTATTTCCGCCGTCAAACCCTTCAGCCGCCTTGCGCCTGTAGAAGCTGCCCCGCCCAGCCCGGCTGCATCAAGCTGCTCCAGATTCGATATGCCCAATGCAGCTTTGAACCTGGAATAATAGATCTCAAATTCCTCATTTAGCTTATCAATACTGTCAATCTTCAGCTGCTTATTGTTGATCAGCTCATTTAAGCTGTCCAGGCCTTCTTCGGTAATCACTCCCGTTTGGGTCTGTGTCAGCGTTAATATTTCACTAAGCAGAGCCTTTTTTTTAAGTAAAAGCTCATTCAATCTCTCAATATATTTTTCCGGCGCAATGTTCATCTCCTACTCCTGTGTTACCAGATGCGGCTTCTGAGGGTTTTTTGCAAGCTTCATGGCCTGAGCCCAGGTATCGCGAAGCTCCTTTGCCATTCCAAGGATTTCGATGATAATTACCTGATCCTTCCTCATATTTGCATCCACAAGTCTCCTGAACATGTATTCATACAATGCGTCCAAGCCTTCGGAAACATCATATTTCATATCCAGTGTGTTCCGGAAATACTGGAGGATATCCTGAGCGCGAACCAACGAATTAGAAGCCTTTTCTACTTCATTTCCTTCAATGCTGTTTTGTGCCTGCATGATAGACTTTACCAGTCCATTATATAGCATCAACGTCAATTCCTCAGGTGTAGCAGTAAAAATCGAATTTTCCTTATACTGGTTATATGCTTTATTCAGCGCCATAGGCTGCCCCCTACATAATTAATTTAGTCAACAATTGTATATCATCGTTCACAGCATATTTTTACCTATTACAAAGACGTATTGCCAAACTGCTGAGATATCCAGCTGCTTTGCACGCTCATCTGTGAAATATACTTCTCCAGTGCTGTAAACTTCGCATAATACCTGTCTTCTTTATCCTTCAGCTTATCAATTAGGGCCTCGATATCCTCATCGTATTTATCGATCTGCTCATAAATCAGACTGGTGAACTCAGTAGCATCACCCTTCATACCTGCTTTTTCGAGCAGCCTTCCCTTACCTCCCACCGTTCTGATATTATCATCAAGAATATCTGATATTCTGTTCGCAAGGCCCTGGTTGGCATATCTTTTAGAACGAAGCTCTGAAGTTTTAGCTTCACTATAACTGATATCAGATTTTTTAGTGAATAGATCAGAAACGCTTTCAGGATCATTTTGAATTGCTGCCTTAAGCTTATCTTCATCAATGATCAGCTTACCCTTATCCGAATAGTCTCCTGTTGTTATACCAATGGCTGACAGATTGACAGACATACCGGCGACAGTGTCTGATAGGGCTCTTCGCATACCATATACGATATCCTGAAGTATGGAGTCGCCCTTTAAAAGCCCTGTTTTGGCCGTAGTTTCCCACTTTTTGATCTCGTCCTCGCTCATTTCCTCCTTTTGCTCTTCCGTCAGCGGTTGGAAATCCCGGTCATACTTCTCTGTAAGCTTTGCATTGATATCGGCCATGATTTCATTATACTTGTCGACAAACCCTTTTATATTATCATATATCTCATCGGTATTTATTGAAAGGGAGACAGTCTCGCTCTCGGTAAGAGGGTCGGAATGCGCCTTTACCAGCGTATAAGTCGCGCCGTTTAATGTAAACGTGTTGCTGCTCCTGATAACCAGCTGTCCGTCAATTGTGGCTTTAGCATCTTCCCCTTGTGACATTGTCGAAGTGTCAACGTTTATCCCGGAAGCGCCGCCTGCGCCAAAAAAGTTGCCCCCCTGTACTTCATCTATAATTATGTTATTTCCTGCTCCAAGTTGTCTGGCTGTCATTACAAAATTGTCTGTTGTCTCATCATATTTTATATGAACCTTTGCGCTTGCGTCTGTATTTATTGTATTCATCATGCTTGATAGAGATACAGATTTGTCAAAAGTGAATTCCTTTGAATTGATAGTAAATTTCAATTTCCCTTCTGCATTAAAGGTAAGCTCGTTTGCAAAAGAACTGCTCAGACTCTCCAGTGATTTACTCAAATCCAGTCTGTTTGTTGCCCCTGAAGAAAATCCGAGAGCAGTGAGCCCGTCATTATCAGACCCGCTTTCAATAGTGATTCTGTTTGAACCGTTACTTGTGTTAAAAGAAAGCTGCTTTGTACCCTCATTATAACCCACAACAACCTTGCCCTCTCCGAAGGCATTATCAATAAGGTCCTGAAGACCGGTGCCGACTTTGTCAATAATTTCACTGCCTGTACTGTTATAATTGTCAAGCGTAATTTCTTTTGTTACTCCATCGAGTGTAATTCTGATTTTTTTACCTGAAAGGTCAAAATCACTTACTTCATCGCCCTTCAGGGCATTAGTAACTCCAGAGGTGCTGACAGCCTTGCCTGCCGTAGCCAGATTTATAACTGAGACTGTATGTGAGCCGGCAATAGATTCAGCATTTCCCGAAACAGTAACATATGAGCTATTACTTGAAACGCCTGTGTATTTTTTTAAACTGGTCGCAGACATAAGGTTGCTGGATGATTTCGATACATTAAAATATGTATCCTTTAATTCTCTCAGCTTATTTGTTATGTCCCTGTAAGCCTCCTGTCTCCATTCGGCAAGCTGCTTCTTTTGATATAGTCTGGATAGCGGCATTCTTTCAGCAAACATCAGCTGTTTTACAATAGCATCCGTGTCAAGACCGCTTCCGCCAAGACCTGTCAAACGCATTGTTGAATTCCATGGATTTATATTGTTTACTGCCATATACTCACCTTCTTTCATCTATAAACAAGCCGGCTAATTCCCATAGTTTTGCAACCATATCAAGAATTTTCTCCGGTGGGATTTCTCTGATTACCTCATCTGTTTCTGTGTCGATCACTTTTACCATGATCTCATTTGTCTTTTCATGTATGGAAATATCAAACCTTCTATTGGAGCCTGCCAAGGATCTGTTTACTTTCTCCAGCACATCTGCAACAACCTGCTCTGAAACAGGAAGCACATTTCTTTCAAATTCGTTAAGCTCTGATGGAACGATTTGAACTGCCGCTTTGGTCTTAAATTCAGCAGCAACAGGCTTGCTTATATTGTTTCTAATTGTGGATGTATCACCGCTATTCATCATTGGTGAAACAGAAGAATTGGCCTCCATGCCATCAATTCTCATATTGAATCCCTCCATCCGTGACTTCTGTATATATTATCGGCATATGGGAGATGAAAGTTTATATTTATTTGTTATCAAAAAGTAAGTGCAAATAGTAGAGAGAGTTTTACCACTTGTCTCATGTCCATATTTGAATAAAAAGAGCCGGGTGGAAAATCTCCCGGCTCTTGATGTTTTGTTTCTGTCAGTATTACTGTAACAGCTGCAGAACGCCCTGTGGCTGTTGATTTGCCTGAGCCAGCATTGCGGTGGCTGCCTGTGTGAGAATATTGTTCTTCGTATAGGCCATCATTTCCTGAGCCATATCTACATCACGGATACGTGATTCAGATGCAGTCAGGTTCTCAGACGTTGTGCCAAGGTTGTTGATGGTATGCTCCAGACGATTCTGGAAAGCACCGAGTTTAGAACGTTCGGCAGAAACCATGGACAATGCCTTATCAATTGTGGAGATAGCCTTGCTTGCACCGGACTGGCTCTGTACATTAAGGTCTTTGATAAAGCCAACTGTTGCGTCGCCAAGGGTAGCGGTACTCATTTCGTTCATGTCAACCAGCATTGATTGATCCTTGTTCGCGCCTATCTGTAAAGAAGCGCCGTTACTCGTAACAGTGATGGTTGCAGTACTTCCAGCCGTACCTGCAGCAATGAAGGACGCACTTCTGTAGTTAACTTCCTGGCCCATACCGGTTACCTGCTGTGACACACCTTCACCATCAGTGAAGGTTGCTACTGCGTCTACTCCGGCGGTTACCGTACCGCCATATAATCCAGCTTCATCGCCGCCGATAACTAATTTTGCATCCGAACCAAAGTTCACCTGATCCAGCTTAACAAAGTTGGTTGAGGCTGATGCCGCGACACCTGTTATTTCTGTATACGAGTTTATTACTGCCAGTACCTCAGTAAGGGTAGAAGTTGCTCCCAATCCGGAGAAATCAATTTTTGTTCCGTTGATAGTAAGATCATGACCCACAACAGCTACAGCAGCAGCAAAAGACTGCGTTCCAGCAGCTGCGCTGGCTTTGGTTGCAGCTGTGTCAACAGTTACATCATAATCTCCTATTTTTAATCCGGTGACACTTTGTACAGATACATTGGCAGGAGTGCTTGAAGTTCCGACGGCTCCCATACTTCCGTTCAAAAGCTTCTGGGTATTGAACTCAGTTGTTTCAGAGATTCTGTCGATTTCAGCTTTCAGCTGATCAATTTCCTTCTGGATTTCTTTTCTGTCGTCCAGGGTGTTAGTGTCGTTTGCTGACTGAACCGCCAATTCTCTCATCCTCTGGAGTATGCTGTGAGTCTCCTGAAGAGCGCCTTCAGCTGTCTGAATAAGAGAAATTCCGTCCTGAGCATTTCTTGATGCCTGATCAAGACCTCTGATCTGGCCTCTCATTTTTTCACTGATTGCCAAACCTGCTGCATCGTCGCCTGCACGGTTGATGCGGAGACCTGAAGACAATTTCTCCAGTGATTTTGAGGTTGCGCTTGTGTTGCCGGTTAACTGACGATACGTGTTAAGAGATGCGATATTGTGATTAATTCTCATGATAATACCTCCATGTTTTTGTTTTAGTAGGGCGTCCATGCCCCCTATTATTTTTGAGTCAAAAGAAAGCATTTCGTTCATCCGGCCGGTTTGAAGGAAATACTCAATTTAACTCTTACATTATTTATCGTCCGTTTTAAAAATTACTTTATAGCAAAAATAAAAAATCCTAAATAATTTTCGGTTTTTTCATTTTTTATTTTAGATTGTTTTTTATGATTTCATCAAGAGATATATTGCCCACCTCGGAGGCTTTTTTATTCTCCTGCCGTATCTCAAGGAAAACTTCCTTTCTATGAACAGAAACGCTTCTGGGCGCGTTTATGCCGATGCGAACCTGATCTCCCTGGATATCAAGCACAGTGATTTCAATATTATCATTTATTACTATTGTCTGATCCTTTTTCCTCGTCAGAACCAGCATCGGCACTAACCTCCTGTCTGCGGAGCTCATCCAATATATAGTGTCTCACAGTGTACTTGTCAGTGTCAAGGATTATTTGAGCGCCCTTTTTATTCCTGCTGTTAATAATCAAAGGCGCTTTCAGGTTCATGCTTATTTTCTGATAATCCTCCGGTACCACCAGGATAACATATACCACCGCATCTTCTCCATTTTCAATTTCAAGCCTGCGCGCAGCATCATCCCCCAGTTCAAAATCATAGTCCCGTACAATCAGAAAGGGATTGGCAACGGCAAACGCCACCTGAGGCTCTTTAACGCATTGAAGCCATCTAAACGGAGAGGTCTCGTCCTCGCTTCCTATGAGGGTGTATTCCTTAAGCTCTTCAAATCCCGGCAACCCGGAATCAAATTCTATTATGCTCTTCTCATCGATCTCAATTTCCCCAAAATGCTTTGTCTGCAGTAACATTATACATTCCTCCATCAAGCGGTTAACCCGCAAAAAATCGATTAAACGGACACATCCACATTGCTTTCATAGCTTATATCTACCGACGGGTATCGTTTTACAAATATCTTAATTTTTGTCGGCTCAAAGTCCAGTCTTACATAACCTGGGCTATAGCTGCCTTCCACTCCGCTGTTCACTCCCTCCCCGCTCCTGTCCCACTGAGTATCCACAGAGCCGGTCACCTTGATCTCAGGGCGGGATTTCGGTATGTAGTCCAGGCCAAACTGTCTCTGCGGATATGCCCTTCTCACAGCAATACTGGCAATCGGGTTACCCCCCTTTTCTATTTCAGCAAGAGCATAGCCGTCTCGGGCTGTCTGTCCTATGAATTCCATCGACTGCCGAAATCCTCTCAGAGCCGCCTCTCGTGCAAATTCGATATTGCTCCTCAGGCCGGCCTCGGCAAAGCACTGGGACTGATCAATCAGCACCTGCGGCTTTTCTGTGCTGATATTAATTCTCGTATGCTTCTGACGCAGCCTTAAACGGGCATTTTCCGTTTCCAGATTCATTCTGGAGGGTGTGCGTTGAATCCCTAGCTGTATATTGGTTGTCCGAATGCTAAGTCCCATAAACACTCACCATTTCCTTATGGCTTTATGCAAAAAGCCTTATCTCAGAAAATCTACCAGTGAGGGTTGAATAATTTTAGCTCCTCCGGAAAGGGAAGCTCTGTAAACATTCTCTTCACTCTGAAGATTTATAATTGTCTCAGCTATATCAACATTTTCGTTTTCACTCATCAGTTTGGTAAAATTAAGCGTATCGCTTTCCAGTCTGTTGGCACTGAGCTCAAGCCTGTTGGATCTGGCTCCGACGTCAGCTCTGATGCGAAGTACATTGCCGATATCATCATCAATATTCGCAAGCATATTTCCCACTGCGGTATGGTCACCTGCGTCAAGAGCTGTTATAAGAGCATTAAAATCGCTGATGAGCTTGCCAGTTGTTCCGGATACAGCGTCTCCTCCACTGCCGAACAGGTCCCCTCCCGCTACATTTATATTGATGTCATCTCCGACACCTATTTCATACACAATATTTTCAACTGTGGTATCCACATCAATTAAAAACTCGCCTGTGTCCTTATCCAGCAACGGTTTGTCTGTCTGAAAGCCTGAGAATATGTATCTGCCCGCATATGTTGAATTACCAATCTGAATAAGCTGTTCTCTCAGTTGCTTCACTTCAACACTGATCTTTTGCGTATCCTCTGGAGTTTTTGTACCGTTTCCTCCGTCAACCGTCAATTCCCTTACATTCTGCAGCACGTCCCCGATCTTTGCGAGAGCGTCTTCGGTCATATCCATCCAGGACTGTGCATCCTTTACATTCCTTTTATATTGGTCGATTTCAGCAACGTCTGTGCGCAGCTTCAGCGCTCTGGCGGCAACGACCGGATCGTCGGACGGGACCTGGATCTTTTTGCCTGTTGCAAGCTGGCTCTGATATCTGCTCATCCTGGTCAGATTGTTTCCTATATAGTTGACCATGTTGTTAATCAGCATGTTGTTTGTTATTCTCATCTTTCAGCCCCCCTTAAATACATACTTAGGCATCGTCTAAAAATAAAATTAAGCCGAGCCCTATATGAACAATTTATTAATCAGCGTTTCGTATACCTCATTCATAGTCTGTATCATTTTGGCCGAAGCGTTGTACGCCTGCTGGAATTTAACCAGATTAGTCATTTCCTCGTCAATGGACACACCGGATTCGGACAGCCGGCGGTTTACGATCTGGTTCACCACGACCTGCTGGTTGTCTCCGTAATTACCCGCCTGTTCCGTATCGATACCCAGCGTGGCTATAAGAGATTTCATAAAATCCTCCGGAGCGCCTTCCGCAAACATGTCCCCATTCCTTCTGTATCCCAGGAGATCATTGAGCACCTCAATATTTCCGGCCTGTCCCACCACGTCTGAGGTGGCGATCAGGTTGTAATCATCAAGAATATCAAAGCTGACCGAGAAGTTTTTAGCAGTAATCCGGTCGTATAAATGATATACTTCTTCATTGTCGGTCAGATCGGCTGTGCCTAAAAAATCGGCGTTCGACATTGCCTGCTTGTTTTCGGTCATTGTAAAAAACCGTATTCCGGAAGCAGTTGCGCTGGGGCCATAGCCATAACCATGAGCATGACCTGTCCCGAAGGTATCTGTAGCGTCATAGCCCCTGGTAGTAGAGTCTGTATCAATATATCCCTCATTGAACGCCCGGGCAAAGGTCTGCACAAATTCGTTGAGCTTCTTCTGATAAAAGGGAATACCCTTGTAATTTGGCGAGGTTAAACCATTTGGGCCGTCAGAGCTGCCCTCGTTTCCATCCCGCACATCCAGATATCCTCTCAGTTCACCGCCCTTAATATTCAGCTTGTTTCCGTCCGCCCACTTTACCTCATACAGGTTACCGACATCTTCATTATTTATCTTTTGAGTAGAGTCCCTCTGTACTAAAGCCAGTTCACTGATGGTGAAATGGTCCACCAGCGCCTTTCCGCTGATGGTTACCAGAAAGTGCTTATCCTCCCGGCCGTCCGGGAGATATCCCGCCACGACCTCGGTCGCATCAATATTGACGATCTTTGAAAGCTTGTCCACGAGCAATGTCCTCTGGTCTCTCATATCATTGGCAACATTTCCGTCCAGTTCGGTAATATAGATCTGCCTGTTCAGCTGCTGAATCTGTGTAGCGTAAGAATTCACCGCCTCCACCTTCGTCTGTATCCTGTAGTTCAGATCCTTCTGAAGCTCTTCAAAATGGGAGGCCACGCTATTAAAATACTTAGCCAGCGTTACACCCCGCTGTTTCACCAGCTCTCTGACAGCAGCGCTGCTTGAATCCTTCGTCAGCTCCTGCAGGGAGTCGTAAAAATCACTCATTATGGTGGCAAATCCGCTGTCCGATGGCTCGTTAAACGTGACCTCGATATCGGAGAGCGCCTCTTTCTTTGCAGTCCATTCTCCCAGCGAGATATTTTCACTCCAATACTTAAAATCCAGATACTCATCGCGAATCCGCTTAACCGAAGTCACTTCCGCACCGGTACCAATCATGCCGGTACCGTCAGCCAACGACATAGGACGGGAAGCCACCTGCACCGACTGCTGCCTGGAATAACCCGGTGTGTTGATGTTGTTCAGGTTATGGTTCACCGTGTTCAAATTGCGCTGCGCCGCAAAAAGCCCGCGCACCGCTACATTAAAGCCAAAAAATGATCCGCTCATACATTATCACCTGCCTGCCAATCCTAATCTGTTCACGATCTGTTCCATCATTGTGTCAATTATATTCAATACCCTTGCAGAGGCATCATATGCAAACTTGAATTTCATCATATTGGTCATTTCCTCATCCATGGAAACTCCGGTGATCGCCGTTCTTTGAGCGTCAGCCGACTGTACCAGCTTGCTCTGGCTATCAGCGATGTTCACCGCATCCGTTCCTTCATTTCCCATGTGCAGAATAATGTCCTGATAATAATCATCCAGACTGACCATCCCCGATCTGGTTTGTATCAGCACCGCGTTCCTCAGATTCGCGATTTCCCGCGCATTGGAGTTGTCGCCGTTTTCCCCGGTTTTAGAAGCTGCAATAGCCGACAGATCCGACAGATTGGGATTCAGCCGGATATTGCCCATCTCCAGCGGCCTGCCTGAGTTGATGGCTACAAAAAAAGCTTCCCCGTCCGTTGGAGGATCCTTCATCGTCTTGCCGCTTGTATGTATGGCATTGATCTCCCGCATCATGACACTAATCAGCGCATTGAGTCTGGCCTTCATATCGGAAACAATATTCAACGAATCGGACATATCGCCGATGTCGGCATTTGTATCCTTTGCCATGCTGTCTGTAACCGTTGTATATACACCGGTATCCCCGTTCGCAAAGTCAGCCAGGCTGTATGTACTGCCGTCGAGCCCTCGCACCAGCGGCAACCAACCGGGAGTGCTGTCACTATCCGTAATAACCGATGTATCCATCCCCCGTGACACCAGGGCCGCTTGGAGAGCATCAAAATCATCCGGATTAGCCAGCTCGTCATTTGTCACTATGAAGGCATATTTCCTTGCATCTGCGCGCAGTGCGGGAGTATCGGTTACCGCCGTTTCAATATCCCCGACGGTTGCCGCATTCTCCATCGTCACATTCGCATCCAAGCCTCTGCTCAAAAGCCAATTCCTGTATTCATTCATCCTGAGTGTGGCGTCGGCAACCGACATGGTCGAGGTGTCCACATAGAAAACCACGTCAACCTTTGTATTCGGCGTACCGTTCTCATAACTGCCAATTGCGCCTGATACTTCGCCTCTGGATTCCATCAGTCCCTTTATGATTCCACTGTTCAGGTTGACCTCTATATTTGTGCCGCCCAGCTTGGCAACGTAGAAATTTTCTCCTACATTTCTTTCTGCTGCGTAAAGATCAGTACTGACACCCTTCTGAACAATAAAATATCCCCCGACCGTAATGTCTACCTGACCGTCCTGCATCTCGGTTACATCAGCTTTGAGCAGCTTCGTGAGCCTGTCGATCAGAGAATTGCGCTGATCGCGGTAATCATTGGCGGAATCACCATTAACTTCGTTTCTGAGAATTGTAACATTCAAACTGGCTATCTGCCTCGTGATCTCATTTACTTCATCTATTCGGACGGATATCTCGGTATTCAGGTCACTCTGGAGCCTGTCTAACTGAGCGCCCATATGATTGATCTGTTGCACCAGCGCCTCGCTTCTCTGCCTGACAAGGGCTCTGATCGTGAGACTGTCCGGTTCCTTGGAAAGCTCCTGCCACGAATCCCAGAATTTATTCAGCACATTCTGAAGCCCGGCCTCGATTGGCTCAGCCATTATGGCCTCCACATCCTGGAAGGTCTTCCGTCTGGATTCCCAGTATCCCAGCGTGGTATTTTCCTGTCTGAATATGTTGTCCAAAAAGACATGCCTGATCTGCCTGATGTCCTGAATATCGGCGCCAAGGCCGTATTGAGACAGGCCGCCCTTTGTATAGTAAGACACAACAGGACCATTTTTGATCATGGCCTGCTGCCTGACATATCCTGCCGTATTCACATTTGAAATATTATGACCAGTTACATAAAGTCCCCGTTCGTTTACACTAAGGCCGGAACGGGCAATTTCATAACTGGCAAAGCCAACACCCATATTGCCTCCTATAATTTCAAATCGAAAAAGTGCTTCTTCTTCAGATCGTCAGATTGGCCGGAATTTCCATAGTTTCCTGTGGATCCGTTACTGGTAAGTACATTGATGGAAAAATCTATATAATCGAGAGAATTCCGTATTAATTTCGAATTAACTCCATTGGCGTCTTGTATATCATTAAATACCCTCGGCAATGTGTTATGGCATTTTTTCAGCTTTTCCGCCTGCTCCTTCGGCAGCAGCTTAATCAGATTTGACAGTTTCACATCGGATGCTTTCATGCCAAGCTGAGTCGCAACCTGCTCCACCAGTTTCTCTCTCTCCTCTTCAAGCTTTCCGAGTGTCACTATGACGGACTGCTCGGCTCTAGTAATCCCTTCAAGCTCAGATACCCTTCCGGCAATGATCACATCGGTCTTTTGCCTTGAAAGCTTCAGGATACCTTCATATACACTCGTCTCCTTATTCAATACTTCTATGAGCTTGTCGATTAAAGCTGTATCCAAAGCATCACCACCTGTCAACCCCGTGTATAAATCAAGGAGAGTTCATTAACTCCCCCCTGTTGTTATGCCTTCCTGTCAAATACAGTACTGACTACCTTGCCGGCCACATCACGGCCTGTCACATTGTAGCTTCCCGACTCTATGCTCCCCAATATGTCACCAACCTTCGACTCGCGTATATCCGGTACATCTCTGAGCGCCTTGTAGACAGTCTGAAAATCCTTTGCTTCATTGGATATGGAAAGTACATCTTTTTTGGCTGCCACCGAGCCGGTCTTCCCGATTCTGCCAATATTCTTTTGTGTGCCATACACTCCGGTAATTTTTGATATATCTCCCGGTATTCTCATATTAACCACTCACCTTTTAAATTACTCGAACATAACAAGCCTGCAACCTATATCATCTTCGTAACCCATATAGTATATCGGTAGTTTTTCATCTGTTATTAACCTGTAAAATCATTATAACGCCTCGGTTCAAAAAAAAATTTTCGTTTGTAGAAAAAATTTATTTCATCAGCGGAGTTTCAACGAGGCGTTGCCTCGTCATTTTTTCTCGTAGCCCTTATTCAGATATCGCATCCCAAAAGACCTCGAATTAGAGGCGGCAGACTGGTTGTCCAGTTCTGATTTCATCTGGCTTGCCGCAGATCTGAAGCCAGACGCAAGATTTCTCTCGCACTCATCACAGAACCTCCCGCTTTTAATGGATTTGCCACAGTTTTCACACTCCAGGATCAGGTTGCCATCCTCACCGGTGATCTCCAGCCTTCCATCCTTCAGAAATCTTCTGATCAGCTCAATACTGATCTCCAGCTCTGTAGATACCTGTGTGATACTGGCGCCCGGATTCTCATACAAGTATTCCTTGACCCTCTTAAAGTCATCTTCTTCCAATTCCTTACACTGAGAGCATATCGGCGCCCCGCCGATATAATTGTAAATTTTGCCACATTTTCTGCAGTTTCGAACATCCGGCATCTGTTGACCCTCCATTCTATATTCTTAAATTTTTCTTCCTGTAGCGACAACCACAGCGGTAATCTTCATAGCTCCTGCATTCTTCAGTACTCTGGCGCACTCCTCCAACGTTGATCCTGTTGTCAGAATATCGTCTACCAACAGGATGGATTTTCCGGCGACCCTGTCAGGGGATTTAACAGTAAAAGCACCCTTTACATTCTGGCATCTTTTTTCTTTATCCAAAAGGCTTTGCGCCTCTGTATAGCGGCATCTCTTAATCAACCCCGAGCGCTCCGGCAGCATGAGCTTCCGGCTCAGCCCCTTTGAAATAAGATAGGCCTGATTGTATCCTCTGGAAAACTCCTTATGTTTATGCAGCGGAACACTTATCACCATGTGATACTGCATGATATCAACTATTCTGGTAAGCTTCTCCGCGATCAGTCCTGCATAGGTCCTGTAATAGCCCGGTTCATTGTAAAACTTAAAGCGAATCAGGGACTCTTTCACCACGCCTGTATATTCAAATACACTGACAGCTCCATCACAATAATGATCTCCAGCCTCCTGCGTTGTAGTCAGGAGCGTTTCCTTAGCAAAGGGAAGACCGCAATAGCATGCACTGCAAATCTGAAGAGCAGCATCGTAGCTTAGTATCTGTCGGCAAAAAATACAATTCGGCGGATAAATAATATTGATGATTCTGTTAAAAATGTTCACAGATATCCTGCCTTCCCTATAAACTATATATCGGCATAATTCGCAAACTTTCTTAGCTTATCTGACAGCCCCGAATACCTTAATGTCTCTCTTTTGTTATTAACCATTTGATGTAAAAATGCTTCTTCTCCTACCATGACCACCATTTTTCTTGCCCTGGTAACCGCAGTATACAAAAGGTTCCTTGTCATTAGCACCTGCGGTCCGGAAAATACAGGGATTATCACGACAGGAAATTCGGATCCCTGACTTTTATGTATGGTAACTGCGAATGCCGGTTCAATTTCATCGAGGATGCTGTAGTCATATTCAACAAGCCTTTCATCATCAAACAGGATCTCAAGAGTGGAAGCATCCTCATCAATCCTGCGGATCACACCCATATCTCCGTTAAAAACGCCGGTTCCGTCGATATATTTGTTGTCAGGCCGCACCCACCTGAGTGTGTAATTGTTTTTCACCTGCATAACCCTGTCGCCTTCTCTCAATACATATCCCCTTGACGTCTTTTCGGCTTTTCTGCGGTCAGCCGGATTCAGCACTCTCTGCAGCTCAAGATTCAGGTTGGCGACGCCGGCAGGGCCTTTTCTTGTGGCCGAAAGTACCTGTATATCCTTCATCGGATCTACCGAATAGGTGTCCGGCAGCCTTCTGCCGCACAGATCCACAACCGTCCGGACAATTGAATCCAGGCTTGTCCTGGGTAAAAAGAAGAAATCCTTGTCCCGGGCATTAAGAATGGGAACCTCTCCTCTGTTGATCCTGTGCGCATTTACTGTAATCATGCTCTCGCCTGCCTGCCTGAATATCTCAGTCAGTCTTACGGTTTTGACAACATTACAGGAAATAATATCCTGGAGAACACTTCCCGCTCCAACAGACGGCAGCTGATCCGCGTCGCCGACCAGGATCAGTCTGGTGCCCGCCGGGATCGCTTTGAGCAAGTGGTTCATGATTAATATGTCCACCATCGACATTTCATCTATAATAATGACATCCGCTTCAATCGGATTCTCTTCATTGCGCTGGAAAATCAGTTCACTTTCGTCGCCTGAATAGCCAATCTCCAATAATCTGTGTATCGTGCGCGCCTCAAATCCTGTTGCCTCAGACATCCTTTTCGCGGCACGGCCTGTTGGCGCCGCCAGTGTTATTCTGTGTCCGTCCTGAGCCAGCAATTTGATTATGCTCTTGATAATCGTCGTTTTACCGGTTCCGGGGCCGCCGGTAATCACAAGAACCCCGTTTGTCATCGCCTCCCGAATGGCTTCATTTTGCATCCGGGCCGGTTGAATCCCCTCCTCCTGCTGCAGCCTTTCAAGCTTTTCCTCGAAATTCTCCAGCCCGGAAGGAAATTTAAGCTGCGACAGAGCAAGGAGTCTTTTACAGACTCCCTGTTCCGCGTTGTAAAGGGAAGATAAATAGATATGATTAACGTCGCCGCACTTTTCTGTCTGCACAGCCTTATCGAATATCAGCGAAATCAGGGCGTCTTCCAGGTCAACGGACTGTGTGCCTAACAGATCCTGCGCATATTCCTTCAATACGCTCTCCGGCAGATAAGTATGTCCGTGCGAAGAAGCCTGCGACAAAATATACTGTATCCCGCTTCTGGTTCGAAACCTGGAAGCCGGGTCGATACCAAGCTTCATTGCGATCCTGTCAGCCGTTCTGAAACCAATGCCGAATATATCCTCACAAAGTCTGTATGGATTCTCCCTGATTTTAGATACAGCCTTATCGGCATATGCGTGATGTATCTTGACACACACAGACGGGTTGATACCGTATTCCTGAAGGAACATGATAACCTCTCTGAGGCCTCTCTGTTCATCCAGGGCTTGTCCAATCCGCAGAGCCTTGTCCAGGTTAATCCCCTTGACTTCGGACAACCGTTTCGGGTCTGTGCTGATTATCTCCAGGGTGGAAGAACCGAATTTTTGTACGATCTTTGCTGCTGTTGCCGGACCAACGCCCTTCACAATGCCGGAAGCAAGATACTTTTCAATCGCATCAACCGTTTGGGGAAGCACCTTTTCATATAGCTCCACCTTGAGCTGCTCGCCATAGTCAGGATGTGTGACCCATTTCCCACTGACCTTAAGCGTTTCACCGGCATTGATAAACGGCATATACCCTACGGCAGTGATGCATTCCTTCTCTCCCCTTATTTCGCACACCGTATACCCGTTTGATTCGTTTTTATATATAATGTCCTCGATCATACCCTTTATTTCGACAAAATCCATTTACTCAGCCTGTCAATATTGGAATCAATATTGAGCTTCTTTCTTCTTTCTTTAGCACGGAAGTGATTTTCTGCCGAGCCTTAGCTATACTATAGTATATCTTACTTTAAAGTGGGTGAAAAGAGTTGAAAATCACTGAATATGACCTCCTTATCCTGATGCTGCAGGACCTCAATGCTGGGATAACACTGTTGCAGCTTCTTGAGCAGCACGACTGTTTCGTCCGATGAATCCATATCCACAAAAATCACTTTCTTATCTGAGAATGTCCTTGAAACAAAATCCTTCATAACGACATTTCTGACTATAAATTCGATTTGATCCTGCGCATTCTGAACAAGCAGAACAACCCGGACCTTTGGATGGCCTGCGGCCATTTTACTGCGTATCAGGTCAATTGCTCCCAAAACCAGCACCAATGCCCCATATGCGGCCAACAGGTATATTATGCATTCGGGAAGATTGGTCAACAATCCTGGTCGCCTCCTCTCTTGTCGTCCCGATTCTTTTTTCAATGTATATCGAATACTATTATATTCGGATTTAAACATGAATGTTCACCTTTGAAGCATTTATTTGTTTTCAACAATTCAAAATGTGTTATAATTGATGACATAAATCAACATATAATTGCAATAAGATGTGCTTTTTAACAATAATATTCCCGAATATGGAGGGCCTTGTATTGATAAGTCTGCCTTTGTCACAACTTAAGCCTGGCATGAAGCTTGCGAAGGATGTCAGATTACCCGATGGACGGCTTCTGCTTTTGGCCGGTTTTGCAGTAAAGCCCCTTTATCTACGAAAACTTGAGGCTTTCAATATCAATCATGTTTGTGTGGAAGAAGGGCAATACACACCCATTGAGGAATTTGAAGAAGAAAAAATATACAACCATGCGTCTGCTACGATAAAAAATATTTTTGCAATGGCCAGAAAAGATGAAATGGCCGATTTATCATCAGTCAGAACAGCTGTCGGAGATATTCTGGGAAGGGTGATGGAAAACGAAACAGTCATGCTTCATCTCACAGGGATTAGAGACATCGACAACTATACCTTCCTACATTCTGTGGACGTCTGCATTTACTCCATTATCCTCGGAAAAAAGCTCGGCTACGGTAAGGATCCGTTGATGTCCCTGGGTATGGGGGCTATTTTACATGATATCGGAAAATGTAAGGTTCCATTGGATATTCTTCAGAAGCCGGGAAAGCTGACAGATGATGAATTTGCTCAAATGAAGCTTCACACAGTTCATGGCTGTGAAATTATAAAAAATACATGGCGTATGAACACCAAGGTGGCCAGTATTGCATTCCAGCACCACGAAAAGTGGGATGGAACAGGGTATCCTCTGGGAATGTCCTCAAACCTTATCGATCCGCTGTCCAGAATTGTTGCATTAGCGGATGTATATGATGCGCTCACCTCCGACAGAGTCTATAAAAAGCGGGAGCTGCCGCATAAAGCCGCATCGTATATAAAATCCAATGCAGGCATGCTGTTTGACCCGTTCATCGTGGATCTGTTCATTAACAGTATTGCCGTCTACCGTGACGGAACGCTGGTTCTGCTTAATACCGGAGAACTGGGCAGTGTCATTTCCTCCGGTCAGGTAGGCAGTGAAAGGCAAAAAATAAGCGTCTTCTCGAATAAGTGGGGCCCACCGGTACTTCAACCCTATATTATTGATCTGAATGAAAACTCAGAGGTTGATATTGTTGAAATTTTTGTGTAAGGCAGGAGAATGGTTCTCCTGTCTCACACTCCTCTTATCTCACATTTCGCTTGCCGCATTCTTTAGCAGCTCCGCCTTGTCAGTCTTTTCCCATGGCAGATCGATGTCTGTCCTGCCAAAGTGTCCATATGCAGCTGTCTGCTTATATATAGGCCTTCGTAAATCCAGAGCCTGGATGATGGCCGCAGGTCTCAGATCGAAATATTTCTGTACGAGCTGGGAAAGCTTTTCGGCGGACAACTTGCCTGTGCCATAAGTGTCGATCATCACAGATACAGGCTTTGCTACCCCAATGGCATATGCAAGCTGAACCTCCACTTTTCGTGCAAGTCCTGCCGCAACAATGTTTTTCGCAACATATCTGGCAGCATATGCGGCGGAACGGTCAACCTTCGTAGGATCCTTGCCGGAAAATGCTCCTCCGCCGTGTCTTGCATACCCGCCGTAGGTATCCACAATGATCTTTCTTCCGGTCAGACCCGAATCTCCCTGAGGCCCGCCTACCACAAACCTGCCTGTAGGATTCACCAAAAATCTGGTTTTACTGTCGAGTAACTCCGAAGGGATCACCTTCCTGATCACCAGTTCAATGATATCCCCTTCAATCACGTCATGGGATACCTCTGCTCCATGCTGGGTAGATATGACGACCGTATCAACCCTTACGGGCCTGTCTCCATCGTATTCAACCGTCACCTGCGATTTTCCGTCAGGTCTGAGGTAATCCAGCGTTCCATCCTTCCGAATATCGGACAGTCTCTTGACCAGTCTATGCGCAAGTGATATAGGCAAGGGCATCAGCTCGGGCGTCTCATCGCATGCAAATCCGAACATCATTCCCTGGTCACCTGCTCCGATCGCGGCGATCTGGGACTCATCCATCTCGCCTGTCTTTGCCTCCAGCGCTCTGTCAACACCCATCGCAATGTCACCGGACTGCTCGTCAATTGATGTAATGACTGCGCAGGTCTCGCCATCGAAACCAAATTTAGCACGATCATAACCGATCTCAAGGATCGTATTCCTGACCACCTTCGGAATGTCCACATAGCAATTCGTTGATATCTCGCCCATCACAAGCACCATCCCCGTGGTCACTGCTGTTTCACAAGCCACTCTTGCAGTGGGGTCCTCGCTGTATATTGCATCCAATACAGCATCCGATATCTGATCGCAAATCTTATCGGGATGCCCCTCAGTAACGGATTCAGATGTAAATAGTTTTTTTAACATTAGAAGTCTCCTCTCTTCTTTGTAAAATGCACCTCTCAATAGTTATCAAGTAAAAACAAAGCCTCTTCCTGATAAAGAAGAGGCTAAAAAGCATAATTTCCTCATCTTTCAGGACGCTAGTCCTGCAGGAATTGGCACCGCTGCCTTTTGGCCGGTTGCCGGGGTATCATCGGGCCCAGTCCCTCCACCACTCTTGATAAGGGGTTATTCAATTTTCCGACTATATCAATTATACCAAATGGTATAACCAAAATCTACTACTATTTAGGCATCGACTCATTAAGTTGCTGAAAACAATTCCTCGAACTCATTGCCTTCCAATCTCTCCTTCTCAAGAAGGGCTTCAGCGATCCTGTGCAGCGTGGCGAGATGTTCCTTCAATATGCTAATCGTCTTTTCATATGCGGAATCAATGAGATTCTTCACTTCCTTGTCGATTGTTGCCGCCACTTCCTCACTATAGCTTCTGGTGTGTCCGAAGTCGCGTCCTATGAACACCTCGTCATTTTCGTCAAAAACCATATTGCTCAGTTTTTCACTCATGCCGAATTTGATAATCATACTTCTTGCCACACTGTTTGCATGCTTGAGGTCGCTCGATGCTCCTGTGCTGATCTCCCCGAGAACAATATCCTCGGCTGCTCTTCCGCCCATGGCAATGATAATCTGCTCCATCAGCTGACCCTTTGTATGGTAGGATTTGTCCTCATCAGGTTTGTGAGCAGTATATCCGCCCGCCCGGCCTGACGGGATAATGGAGACCCTGTCGACCTTATCTGTGGAGGAAGCCACCTTGACTGCAATTGCATGACCAGCCTCATGATAGGCTGTCAGCTTCTTTTCCTTATCAGTCATTACTCTGCTTTTCTTTTCGGGTCCAACAACGACCTTAAAGGTAGCTTCCTTGATTTCTTCCATCTCCACACGCTTTTTATTCTTGCGTGCTGCCAGTAAAGCTGCTTCATTAAGCAGATTTTCCAGATCGGCGCCGGTAAACCCAGGCGTACTCTTTGCCAGTTCATCAAGCTTTACATCCGAACCCAGCGGTTTCCCTTTTGAATGAACCTTCAGAATCTGTTCGCGTCCCTTGATATCCGGTAATCCGACGAAAACTCTCCTGTCAAATCTACCCGGCCTTAAAAGCGCAGGATCAAGAATGTCAGGTCTGTTGGTCGCTGCAAGAATAATGACGCCTTCGTTCACTCCGAAACCATCCATCTCAACAAGCAGCTGATTCAATGTTTGCTCACGTTCGTCATGGCCGCCGCCAAGACCTGCTCCTCTGTGCCGTCCTACTGCGTCGATCTCATCTATAAAAACAATACACGGGGCGCTCTTCTTGGCCTGCTCAAACAAATCTCTAACCCTGGACGCGCCAACGCCTACGAACATTTCCACAAAATCAGAGCCGCTGATACTGAAAAAAGGAACGCCTGCCTCACCCGATACCGCTTTGGCAAGCAATGTTTTACCCGTACCGGGAGGGCCTACCAAAAGCACACCCTTGGGAATCCTTGCACCGAGCTCGATAAACTTTTTAGGCGCTTTGAGAAATTCAACAATTTCCTTTAATTCGTCTTTCTCTTCATCTGCTCCGGCCACATCTTCAAAAGTCACCTTTTTCTTGTCATCCGTGCTAATTTTAGCACGGCTCTTTCCAAAAGACATGACTCTGTTGCCTCCGCCGCCCTGAGACTGCTGCAGAAAGAAAACCCAGAAGATAACAAAAATAACGATAAGGCCGATGGTTGGAAGGATCGTTACCCACCAGGGGGCCGTTGGTTCCTTCCTGACTTTAAAATCTTTAATCAATCCGTTTGTATAAGCTTCTGTCATCATCTCGGTAAATGAATCAACCGATGAAATATAGACGACATACTCATCTGTCCTTGATGCTTTATTAGGAGTGATCAGCTTGACCGTCGCCTCATCACCCTGCAGAACAATGCTCTGTACATTACTGTTCTGTATATGTGATATCATCTCAGTATAGGTGAGCTCAGCCGTGTTTCCCGAACTGGTAAAGATCATCAGCATGAACAATAAGATTACGATGATCACTATATAAAAGCTTAAACCTTTAAAATACTTCAAATATCTCCCTCCCGGAACTTCAGTGATTACCATGTATTCCAGATTATATTAACATAAACCTATCTAAAACACAATAAAACACCTGTCTAATAAACTATATACTACCCGTCTTTCCAATATGTCTGTACCTATTGCTGATTGGAGTAAATCTCTTTTTTCAGTGTACATACATCCGGAAGATTACGGTATCTGCCGGCATAGTCCAGACCATATCCCACGATGAACTTGTCCGGCACCTCAATACCATTGTATTCCACTTCAATGTCCACCTTTCTTCTGGATGGCTTGTCAAAAGCAGTACATATCTTTACGCTTTTCGGACCCCTGGTGTTGAACAGCTCCTTCAGGTGCTTCAATGTCAGCCCTGTGTCTACCAGATCTTCAACAATGAGCACATGCTTGTCCGACACATTCAGATCCATATCCTTTATTATACGCACAACGCCCGAGGATCTTGTGGATGCGCCATAGCTGGATACGGCAATCAGATCCATATCCACGGGTATTGTTATTTCCCTCATCAAATCCGCCAGAAAAACAAAGCCGCCCTTCAGCACTCCTACCAGAACAAGATCACACCCCTCATAGTCGACAGATATCTGCTTCCCCAGCCTTTGCGTCATCTCCTTGATCTGCTCGCGGCTTACAAGAATTTCCTCAATGTCCCCCATCATCATGAAGCCCTCCGATTGTACACTATTTTAATAACACTTTTAGTATTTTCAGTTACTTTAAATTTATCACTAATTTTATCGCCTATCACCCAAACAACCTCATGACCTATACACAACAGAGGAATACTGTCCCGCTGCTCCCTTGGAACCTTGCTGTCGATAAAATACTCCTTCAGCCTTTTCGTGCCATTTGACAAAAGAGGCTTAAAAACATCACCTTCCTGTCGGTTTCTTATATTCATTCCCTTATTCAACTTCACGTAATCAAAAAATTGCATGAAAGGATTATATCCCAATGACCGGTATTTATCAATATCAAAATCCGACAGGATCGAGGTTGTTACATCCGCATCCAATTCAGGGATGAAAACAGTCCCCGGTATATCCAGGGCTCTGCAAAAGCAGACAGGTGCGGCGTTCACGGTGACTACTCCCGAATCGGTTATTTTAAGAATACCATAGGAATAAATAGCCCTGATCCCGCCCGGAAGTTCGGCTTGTCCGCCGGTTCTGCCCTTAAGGACAAGTTCTGAAAGGGACCTGTAATGGATACTGCCAAATCCTGCGCTGCTTCCTGCCGCATGTACCAGCGCCAGCTTGAATACCCTGCTGCGGATCGCCGGATCCAATAATAAAAGCTTGTCCGCCTTCAACTCGATAATGCCTGTCCCCTTCATGCAGATCATATCCTCAAAAGCATTACGTGCATATGCGTCTAAAAAACTGTTATCCTGCGCCGCGTGAGCCGAAAGCCTGCAAAGAGAGTCCACCATATCGATACCGAAATTCTCGTGGATATATGGAAATAACCCAAGTCGTACCCTGTTGCGGGTAAACTCCTGCGTCAGATTGGTGCTGTCAGTTCTTGGCGAAAGCCCCGCTTCTGTGCAATACTGTTCAATTTCATCTCTGGTGATGTTTAGAAGCGGCCGGATAATGTTCTCTCTTTTATACTCCATGCCCACAAGGCCGGCCATACCGGAACCTCTGATTATATGCATCATGACTGTTTCAGCCTGATCATTTCTGTTATGGGCTACCGCAATTTTTGCTGCGCCGATAGTCTGCGCAGTTTTGGAGAATTCACCGTATCGGGCTTCTCTTCCCGCTTCCTCAAGCGACAACCCCCGAGCCTCCGCCAACGCGCCCACATCCACCTGCACCGCTGAAAACCGTATTCCAAGCTTCCGGCACAGTTCGGATGCATATTGTTCATCAGCTTTTGCCTCGCCGTCTCTGAGCATATGATTGATATGAACCGCATAAAGCTTGATCCGAAGCACTTCTGAAAGTGAATGCAGAACATGAATCAGGCATACTGAATCAGGCCCTCCGGAGAGTCCGACGACTACCCCTTCGCCCTGTTCTATGAGGCGGCCGGTCCGGATGGTATCCAGTATTTTTTGCTGAAACTGACTGGTAAAATTACCTGTTATATTCATCCCTCTTTAAATTGGCGAACTTTGTATATTCTCCAAACCATCTCAATTCTATGGTTCCGGTTGAACCGTTCCTGTGTTTTGCGATGATGACCTCTGCAATGTTTTTCTTCTCTGTTTCAGCATTATAGTAGTCATCCCTATATAAAAACATAACGATATCCGCATCCTGTTCAATGGCTCCTGATTCACGAAGGTCACTAAGCATGGGTCTGTGGTCATTTCTCGATTCAGGTCCTCTGCTTAGCTGCGACATAGTGACAACAGGCACATTCAGCTCCTTCGCCAAAATCTTCAGCGACCGGGAGATCTCAGACACTTCCTGCTGCCTGTTCTCTGACCTGCCTCTGCCCTGCATCAGCTGCAGGTAGTCGATCACGACAAGGCCGAGATTCTTCTCCAGCTTCAGCCTTCTGCATTTAGCCCTGATATCCATCACAGAAATGCCCGGTGTATCATCAATATATATCGGTGCTTCTGAAAGCGGAGCCAAAGCCTGGGCGATCTTATTCCAGTCATCATCCTCCAGCTTTCCCGTCCTCATTTTCTGGCTGTCCACCATAACCTCACTGCTGAGCATTCTGTTCACCAGCTGATCCTTGGACATTTCCAGATTGAATATTGCTACAGGCACATGCTTCTGAACGGCCGCATACTGAGCTATGTTCAGCGCCATTGCCGTCTTTCCCATACCCGGACGCGCGGCGATCAATATCAGGTCCGAATTCTGCAGTCCGGCAGTCTTAAGATCCAGATCCGTAAAACCGGTAGGGATTCCAGTAATATAGCTTTTACTGTTGTACAGCTCCTCCAGCCGGTTAAACGTGTCCAAAAGAACATCCTTGATATGTGTAAAGCCCTGAGTGCTTCTTTTCTGCAGGATATCAAAAATGCTTTTTTCTGCCTTGTCCAGGACGTATACCGCTTCGTCCGAAGCGTCAAAGCTCATGGCTGCAATGTCCGACGATGCCTTTATCAATTTGCGGAGCAATGACTTTTCTTCAACAATCTTCGCATAATGTCTCGCATTTGCCGTCGTAGGGACTGCTCCGGCAATACTTGCAAGGTAGTCCAGACCGCCTGTCTGATCAAGGGTACCCCGGAGCTGCAATTGCTCAGATACTGTGATGATATCCACAGGGCCGGCCTTTTCCGTAATGTCCAGAATGGCTTCGCAGATTTCCCTGTGATCCTCTCTGTAAAAATCCTCGCTGCGAATCAGCTCCGTTACGGTAGGAATGATATCTGCATCCAGCAGCATACAGCCAAGTACGGCCTGCTCTGCCTCTATGTTGTGAGGAGGTATTCTCCCGATGGTTTCCATTGTCACTACTAAGGCTCCCTCCGCCTTTCGAATGTTTTAATTGTAATTCGCGCCTGCAAGGCGCTAAACATCCTCTTTGAATGTTTTAATTGTAATTCGCGCCTGCAAGGCGCTAAACATCCTCAATATAATCTGCTAACGATCCCTGCAGGACGTGATACTCTCACGTTCCCTGCCCGGCGGGCTCTACTCATGCTCGATTTTAACAGCCAGCTTTCCGCTGACCTCCGGATACAATTTGACCTCGATCTCAAAGTTCCCGATTGATTTGATTGGCTCGGGAAGCACCATCTTCTTTTTATCAATATCGATCTTAAAACTCTTTTTCAACTGGTCGGAAATGTCCTTGCTTGTGATAGAACCGAAAAGCTTTCCGTTATCGCCGGATTTTGTTCTGATGGTAACAACAA
Organism: Bacillota bacterium; assembly: GCA_023435745.1. Classification (GTDB taxonomy): domain Bacteria; phylum Bacillota; class Clostridia; order Acetivibrionales; family DTU013; genus JAEYRF01. The sequence goes on from JAEZMD010000026.1 coordinate 169,202, forward strand.
CATCCTTCAGCCTGGCAGCAAGCTCTTTCGCCTGAGCCAATTCACGGTCCTTACGGCTCTTCTCGGCATCCTTTTTCGTTTTCATGATGTTGATATTGCTTGCACTGGCTTCAGCTGCAAGGCCTCTAGGGAAAAGGAAGTTTCTGGCATATCCATCGCTTACATTCACCAGATCCTCGGTTTTACCAAGCCCCTTTACATCCTGCTTTAAAATAACCTTCATACAAACCTCCTCAAATTTACCGTTCAGACTGTGTTCACAGCCGGTTATGTAGCATTTGGCCTGCTAAATTCTTTCTTGTACTCCATTATAGCATATTTTAATGCATCTATTGCATCCTCCTGAGTCATTCCTGTCAATTGTGCCCCGGCCACACTCAGATGACCGCCTCCGCCCAGCTTCTCAAGGATGATCTGCACATTGACGTCGCCTAATGATCTCCCGCTTATCCAGACCTCGCTTCCGACGCTGCACAAAACAAAGGCAGCAATAATACCTGACAGATTCAGCAGCTCGTCCGCCGCCTTTGCGGCAATCAGCTGCGCGTTTTTCATACCCGCGGGACATAGAGAGATTGCAATATCCGCATCGATTAATTCTGCATTCCTGACCACCAATGAGATGTTGGAATAGGTCTCCAGATCATTTTGGAAAAGCTGCTTCACCATTACCGTGTCCACGCCCTGCCTCCTCAGATAGGATGCCGCTTCAAAGGTCCTGACGCCGGTCTTGAAGGTAAAGCTCTTCGTATCCACCACAATACCTGCATAGAGGGCTTCAGCTTCGACCTGGGTGAGCTTCAGCTTTTCATCAATATACTGAAGCACCTCGGTGACAAGCTCAGAGGTAGAGGAAGCATAGGTTTCCTGATAGGTCAGCACCGTATCCTGTATATAATCGGCCCCTCTTCTGTGATGGTCGATTACAACGACCTGCCTTGCGTTTGAGACCAGTTCGGGGATCTCGGTAAAGCTTTTCCGGTGAGTATCCACAATGATAAGCAGCGTTTTGCTGTTTACCGTTTCCATGGCTTGTCCCCTGTTGATGAATAACCCTTCATATTCATCGTCTTTTTGTATTTTGGATACCAGTTGATCAATGGTAGGGTTAACCTTGTTCAACACAATGTATGCCTTTTTATTTCTTGTCCTGACAATCCTGTAAAGCCCCAGAGAAGCGCCTAGAGAATCGATGTCCGCGTTTTCGTGCCCCATGATACATACGGAAGACGCCTGATCAATCAACTCACGCAGCGCGAAAGCAATAACTCTGGCCTTTACCCTGGTCCTCTTCTCCAACTCGCGGGTTTTCCCGCCAAAGAAGCTGAAGCTCTCCCCATTTTTTACAACGACCTGGTCCCCACCGCGTCCTAAAGCCAGATCAATAGCGGCGGCAGAGAACCGGAAATTCTCCGACGGGCTTGAACCGTTCAGACCAAATCCCAGACTCAGTGTTACGGGAATCTTATTGCCGATGCTGATCTCTTTTACAGTATCAAGGATTTCAAATTTCTTCTCTTCCAGCTCCTTCAGATATTTTTGTTCAAAAAGGAAAATGTACTTGTCCCTCTCATATTTCTTAATAATTCCGTTGGTAAAGGACATCCACTGGACGATCTTTTTATCGATCTCGGCAAGCATCTGTGGTCTGTTTGTATCCTCCATGCTTTTCATCAGGTCATCGTAATTATCTATAACAGCTATCGCAGACATTATCTTTTCAGCGGCATATAGCCTTTTGAGCTCAACAAGCTCTGTTGTATCTATGAAATAAAAAATCAGTATGTATGAATCGGCGCCCTTTCTCGTATCGCGCCTGGACGGATTACAAAGGACACTATAATGCATTCCGTTTATCTCAACCGGCCTGGTGATGCCCGTTAATTCATCCTCCCGCTTTATGGCTACCCTTTCGCTGTCTTTCAGCTCGGCGCAGATAGACTTGATTATTCCGTCAACAGCATCTCCGGCTTCTGAAATATCCTTAAAAGGAGTATTGTACCAAATGATTGACCCATCCATCTCCGTAAAAGCCAATGGCATGGGAAAATTTAAAAGCGTATCCTTTGTTGCAGTATCGATATTAAAGTTAAGATTTTCGATAAAGCTTGATATCTCGATCTTTCTCTTATAATTCGTACTTATGTTGTAATAGGTAAGAAAGGCGAACAAAACAAAGCCGGGAATGGCAATCCTCCAATCCAGCATTGCAATGATTCCCACAAGAAACAATATGACCCACAGATAAAACCCGGCGCGGGGGATTAGTAAACCAAGAAATTTTTTGCTGTCCATATTAGCGGAGGTCATAAACCCCCTCATTTCTCCTTCCTCCTGAAGCTGCCCAAATGCCGTGACAGTTCTGACAGATCACCATAGTACTTTTCAACATCATGGTTTTCGACCAACCCCAGCTTCACTTTATTGTGCACCTTCATTTCAATGGCATTGTAGCTGATTCCAAGGCGCTTTCCCAGCAGGTAGCTGATCAGGATGATGTTGGAGAGGATCTCCGATACCGCTTCGTGCATTTCCTCCCTGACTCCTCTTGCCAATACCTTGAATAGATTCGCCAAATCAGTAAGCAGCTCACTTTTCAGCCATTCAATCAATTTGATATTTCTGGTTATGTCGATTTCCTTCTCTATCACTGCCATATAATCAACTCCTGCCCGCCTTTGAGATCCATATTAATTCCCTTAGGCTAAGTCTTCCGTTAATCGGTAGATTGATTATATCACATTTTTTCCCATTTCCCGCAACAATTACCTTGTGGTCAGCGTTTCTCCGGTGAAACAGGATAGGAGCCCAGTATCTTTAAAAAGGTAGTTTTCTTCCTGACCATTGTCAGCGCGTCCTTCAATTCATCATCTTCTCTGTGTCCAATTAGGTCCACAAAAAATATGTATCTTCCAAGCATGTTCCCGGCCGGTCTGGATTCAATACGGGTCATATTGATATCCCAAAGGTTAAAAATGTCCAATATCCTGTAAAGACTGCCCGGCTCGTCTTCAGTGGAAAAAACAATGGAGGTTTTGTCCCTTCCCGTCCTGCCCGCATCAGTTTTGCTTACAACTACAAACCTCGTACGGTTATTATCATGATCCTGTATATCCGATACCGCAATTTCCAGTCCATAGACCTCCGCTGCCACGGCAGAACCGATCGCAGCAAAATCCCCCGCGCCCCCGCTAACCTCTTCAGCCGCTGCAGCCGTACTGTAGACAGCCTTTGTCTGCGCATACGGAAGCTGCTCCGACAAAAATCTCCTGCACTGTCCCAATGGCTGCGGGTGAGAGAGAATATACCTGATCTTTGACAAATCCGTTCCTCTTCTGACCAGCAAATGCTCCCTGATCGGGATGATCTGCTCAGCCTTTATATTCAATGCGACATCCAGTGCAATCATATCCATTGTAACATTTACAGCACCTTCAATGGAATTTTCTATCGGCACAATCGCTTCATCCAGCCTGTCGTCCTGTACAGCCATCAATATCTCAGGAATTGAAGCAAAGTCCTGCGCCGTATGAGGTACTCCTGCCATGTACTTATTCAGTGCTTCATGAGAAAATGTGCCCTTTGGGCCAAGATATCCAATTTTTATCATCTAAACCTCATCCTGCTTTGCCTCAAGCAATTGATTCACTCTAAGTGATTGTTTCTCTTCAAGTGATTGTTCTACTTAGGCAATTATTCCACTTTCAGCGGTTTTTTCCGCATTACTATAATACCATTAAAATTTTGTTTTTCCAATATTCTTGTTTACGACTTTATTATCCGGGTAGATATATAGTACAACCTCATGGTTGATAACATAAAATTACCGGAAAGGGTTGAGTCCAATGGGATATTTTAATAACGGACAGAAGGGAAGGACAAATCCAAGGTAAAGAAAGCACGAGGAAACACATTTGAAACAAACGAAGTACAATGACTGCTCAACGGGAGCAGGGTGACGGCCGGATTAACAAGTTAGGTATCCGGCCGTTTAACTGTCCAAAAACAAATAATCATTCTTTATTATAAAAAAAGGGCCGGAATTAGGCAGCTTCCCATAGGGACATTTTGTGAACCGTGGTAGTTTGGTTGAGGCAGACAGCAGATTAAGCTGTCTGCCTTTGCCGTTGTTCAGCTATTTTTTCGGCTTCTTCAGCGAAGGCGCCGATGACGCCGATGTCACGGTAGTGGATTATAACTTTCTGCTCCGACGTTCTTGAGTATCGTTCAGCCCGTTCTCCGATCTCAATCTTCTCTATGAAGAGGTTGAGAAGCTCGCCGCTTAGCTCATTAATCTCGGTATACCTTTTCGCCTTATCAATGAACCGGGTGACGTTGGCGATGGAGTTTTGCAGTTCCTCAATGCGCTCTGCTGTTTTAGGAATTCGCTCTTTTAGATTTTTTTGCTCTGTGTTGTAATCACCTGACAGCATTCTGAACTGCTCGTTGGTTACTTTGCCAAGAACATTGTCCTCATATAAGCGCTTGAATAAGGCGCTGAGCTCGGTGTCCCTGCGGCGCATCAATTCCAGTTCCCTTTGGAGCCGTTCAATCTCGCGTCGGGTTTCAGCATTGTTTTTACGGTTGATGTACTGTATGAATAACACCTCCTGCTGCCGCGCGAAGTGAGTTACTCTACGCAAATCGTCCAGCACGATCGCCGCCAAGTGGATTTCCCGAAGGTAATGGGCACTGCACTCTTCCTTGCCGAACTTCTTGTAAGTGGAACACATGAAGTTGTTTTTTATAGCGTTCATGGTATGCGCCCGGTGGAGAACCATAGTTCCTCCGCAGTCGGCACAGCGTACTAAACCGGAGAACATATTCTGCTCTGCCATGTTTGCCCTGCGCCGTTTGTGAGTCCTGATGTCCTGTACGATATCCCAAGTTTCCTTCGTCACCAGTGGCTCGTGTGTGTTCTCGAACCGAAGCTGCTCGGACTCAGGTCGATAAATGCGCTTTTTGTTCTTATAGGAAACGGTGGTAGATTTCAGGCTGATAGTGTGTCCGAGATAGGCCTCATCTTCAAGAATTCCGGCGACGGTCTTTTGACACCAATTGTATGGTCGGGTAACATCCACATTGCTTAAGAGTGCACCTGTTTTGCTGTAGTAGTAATTGCCGGGAGTAAGGACTTTCTCGTTTTTCAGGAGTTTCGCAATTTGCGAGGGGCCTTTACCCCCGACGCAGAGGTTGAAAATCCTTTGCACAATTGGCGCCGTATCCTCGTCGGGAACAATCTTTTTCTTCGGATTGTTCTCATCCTTTTTGTAGCCATAGGGCGCTCTTGTGGCAACTCTTTCGCCTCGCTCCGCCTGAGCTTTTTTGACCGCCCGGATTTTCTTGCTGGTATCCTTGGCATAGAAATCGTTGAACAGATTCTTAAACGGGGTGAAGTCGTTATCACCATAAAGGCTGTCCACGTTGTCGTTTATGGCGATAAAGCGGATGCCGTTGCTGGGGAACACCATCTCGGTATAATGCCCGACCAGTAAGTAGTTTCTCCCCAATCGCGACATATCCTTGACGATGATGGTTGCCACCCTGCCATTTTCTACCAGCCTCATAACTTCGTTCCAGCCGGGGCGGTCAAAGTTAGTGCCGCTGTAACCATCGTCAGAAAGGAAGAGAATGTTTTCAAAACCATTGTCAGCAGCGTATTTTTCCAGCATCAGCCTTTGATTCTGAATGCTGTTGGACTCGCCGTCGCGTTCGTCCTCCTGGCTCAGTCTGCCGTAGAGTATTGTGTATTTTTGGTTTGCCTGTATCATAAATACCTCCTTTTCGTTTGGCAAACCGATACGGAATGCTGGGTCTGCGGATTGCTCCGCAATCCCAAGCATACCGAAGAGCTTGCCGGAAGTCTACTGAATTCCTGAAAGAATTTCATCTATTTTCCTGCTCTTTGTCGATAAGTGTAAGGAGCTTGTCCGTGGGCGTTGAGGCTGAGGATTTAGGGAACACCGAGCTTACGAGAAACTTTTTCCCAGCTATGTCCATATGCCGTTCAAGGCAGAAGGTGTCGGCATTTTCCTTTATTTCTGTATCCTCAAACAGTGGAATAGGCTTGCCGTCAAGGGTTTTGTCCCTTATTCCCGCCGTTTCATAGCTGCCCCAGATGCCGGTTTCAAAGTAATGTCGTGATTCCTTTTTGGTTTTCCTACGCCATATACGGTGCTTTCGAATGCCATTCTTTTTGAACAGTTTCTCAATTTTTTCTCTGCTCGGATGCCCTTCGGGAAGCAGATAGATGTAGTCAGGAAAGACATAAGCGGTGATACATTCCTGCTGTGGCTTCATGAATTCATCCCTCCTATCGGGGTCATTACCTTAATATTTATCATTTTCATCATCCTCCATGTAACGAATTTCCGTCCTGTGCTTGACGGCTACGCTTAAGGGTACATAGCCTCTGCTGTTGTTTACCATGCTCACAGCTTTGCCCCGGAGCTTCTGTGTATCGAGGTACGGAACCTCCATAATCGACGCTAGAAACAGATTCATCTGCGCCATCTCAACCGCGATTTTGTATGACAGCTTGGCGAGGTGTTCCTCCAGATTCCGTATTTCACTATGCTGTATTTTTGAATACACCTCGGCAATCTCGCTACCGAATTCTCGCAGCATATCGCGGCTGACATACTCACGGATTGCCGCATTTATGAATTCGGAGCGGTTCTCAAATCCAAATCGCTTATGGTTTTCATCAGCGATCCGCAGAGTTTCTTCGGGCAGCGACACCGTTATTTTCTCAATCCCCCGGCTCATTGAGCGCTTCCTCCCTCCAGAGAATGCCTTGCTGAAAGGCATATATCCTGTCGTAGCGGATGTTCCCGATGGTGCTCTTTACGTCGGCAACACACTTTTTTCTGAGCTTTTCCATCAGCTCATCGGTCATGCCTTTTACCTGACTGGCGGTGACATTTGCCATCAGGGAATACTCCACGCACATCCGAAACAGCTGACGGCAGATCCGCGCTTCGAGTTTGCCCATCTGATTTTCAAGGAACGACAGCGTCGTCTTGTTGACATATTCCTGGCTCGATTCTGACTGCAAAAACCCGAGATAGAACTCTAGCGCCCTGCAGACAAACTCGCTCCGGCTTGAGATTTCATGCAGCGGATAGGCGGCGTCAACCTGCCTAATCATGTCGGGACGCATCCATATAGCAACCTTTTCTTTCTTGTCCTTAGTCATGCAATGACCTCCTTCTCCTTTAATAATTCCGTATTGGACTTCCGTAATAGTGCCTGAACATCGGTGCTTCAGTGATAAAGGGACGTTATACACGACGCCCCGCCTATTTTCAGGTGCACCTTTTATGAAATCCCGAAAGTCCTTGCTACGACCCGCGTTGCGGGGCGTTGTGAGGTGCGTCGGTGCGGCTTGCAGCACCGCGCTTTAACCTGCATTGCTTTTCAACCGTATGGTTCACCCTTATTTCTGCGTTATATACCTCTGCAGATCACCGGTTCTGTGCCCTGGCAGGATTCTTCCCTGACACAATTCCCTATACAGAAAAGTGAGCTGCGGCAGATCACTTTTTCCCGCCTGCGTTGCCGATACCCCAAAAGTGTGCCAAGATGGTATATTTTTTTGCTGATATAAAGCTGACAGCATACAAAGTGAGCCAACTTGGTTACATTTTGGGAAGGATGCAAGGGTGCAAAGTGTATAAGACGTTGCACCCTTACACCCTTGAATCGAGAGGCTGCCAAAACCACTGACTACCAAGCTTTTCTGTCTGTACGTTGAGATTCTTTTTTGCAATCTTCACTGTGCGCTCAGAGATGCCAAGCTCCGCCGCCCGTCCGAATACTTCCTCCGCTGGAACAGGTTTTGTAAGCATCTGCCTGAGTTCATCCTCCATTTGCGCTGTCTTGGTCTGCACCGAACCTTTGCCGGAGAGAACATCTTCCACCGATACATCGCAATAACCAATCCACTGAAAGCCGGTTTCGGCATCCAAAGAAAATGCGATTGATTTACCTTCCGGCGCCAGACTGCTTTTATCATGAGCGACGACACGGACAGCGGGTTCGCTTTTAAGTCTGCCGACCAGAAGCACACTTCTTGCCGCCGCACGGAAGTCGATGGAGCCAAGCCCGCGATAGGAGGATTTCAATCCCTGCGCCTTGTTCATATGCCCGATGAGTATAATGGCACAGCTGGTCCGGCCAGCCATCGCACACAGACGCTTGAACACAGGACGCACTTCATTGGCTCGGTGCATATCCACGTTGTCGCCGAGATATGCTTGCAGCGGGTCAAGCACAATCAGCCTTGCGCCGGTTTCCCACACAGCCTGCTCCAGCCGTTCATCGCACAGCGTCAATTCCTTGTCCGATTCATCAATGACCAGCACACGGGAACAGTCAGCGCCGGACGCTTCCAGCCTCGGCTTAATTGTATCTGCCAGACCGTCCTCCGCAGACTGGTATATGACGCGTATGGGTTCTGCCGCCACGGTTTCCTCCGGCAATGGTTTGCCTGTTGTAAGGAGAGCAATCATCGCCAGAACAAAAGATGTCTTTCCTTCGCCCGGGTCACCCTGTATGATTGTGACCTTGCCGTAGGGGATGAACGGATACCACAGCCAGCGCACCTGCTCCGTTTCAATATCGCTCATGTGGATGAGATTGCTTTTCTTTTTCTGCATGTTTCACCTCCGTTCTATAATTGTTACCGATTGACTAACGTGTATTTATCGGATACAATTACAATAGCAGAAACTAATTTCATACACAATAGTTTGGAGCGATGTCAGGTACATCGTGAAAAACCATCGGATACAGGAGGTAGCCATGAAGGCAAATGCTTATGACCAGTTCTCTGTTTTATTTTGGGAAGATAATGTGATGCTCGGAGGCGGCGCATCCTTCCCGCTGGGGCAAATAACAACAGACTTTTTGAATACGGATGACCAGGTTATAGCTGAGATTGATAAACGGGTCAGAGAATTCATAACAGGAATGCGAGCGCTGTTTAAACATAAAAATAACGACGCTGTTATTCTATTACAGGAAAAACTGAACGGCGTTTGGGATGTTATATTTACTTTACCGTTCTATCGTGATCTTCCGCTTGATATACATAGTTCTCACAATCTGCTCCCCATGCTGTCTGCGGACAAACAGAAATGGGCTGAAGTATTTCAGGATAATTCCAAGGGTAACAAAATGTTTATGGAGTTTCTTGATAAGCTGGAGTACTTTACAGAAAGCATCCGTAATTTCAAAGGCCAGATAGCAGGGATGATAGAATTGTATTTTGAAAACCTGACGCGCCGTAACAGCGAGGCATACGCACAAGCCTATTCAAATTATTATCAGGATATGTCAGATGCCGGCGTGCTGTTATTTGGTGACTTGCCTTTTGAGCAGGGGTTTCCTGCCAAGGTCAGATTTACTCCATTACGGTATCCTCAAGGTAAAGGAAAGTCTATGATAGCAGAAGAAGTGGAGTTTTCCTATCTTTCACACTTTCTGTATACGGATTTCTACCGGGGACTTATTGCGGGAAACATGCCGCGCCGCTGTCACAACTGCGGGTGCTATTTCCTCTTGAACAAAGGATATGATACCTGCTACTGTAATAATGTCGCGCCTGGCGAAAAAGGAAAAACCTGCCGTAAGGTTGGAGCTCATAAAAAGGAAGCCCGCAAGGAAGGAAAAACACCCGCGAGACTTGAGTATGACAAGGTTTATAACCGGTTAAAGACACGCCGGGCAAGAGGCAAGCTGTCTACGGATGAGTGGAACACTGCCGTTGCGCTGGCACTTGAGTATAAGGACAGAGCAGGAGCCGGAAAGATATCCGACTCCGAGCTTAAGGAGATTTACGACAAAATGTGATTGAATGCAGTTTGTAAAGACATAATAGTTCGCGGATAGCGTACTAAATCCGTCGAAGACGAACAGATTAGAAATGTAATGTAGCTGACAGCTTTAAAACATTGCATAAACGAACAGAAATAAGGAGTGCAATTCGCCTGTGTAACAGGTTTTATGCGCTCCTTCAGTATTATTACGGATTCGGAGGGGCTTCACCTGGTTTATACGGCGGCGGGGTGCTATCCTTTGTTACTGGAGGTTGAAGCTCGATATAAATGACATCGCCTGTCGGCACTGGCTGTTCTGCAGGAGGAGCGGTTGTTTCATGTGATGCGGATTCCTCACTGCCCATAATCCCGATTTTATGACCGTTCTCGTACATATCCTCGGCGACAGTGCCGCTACCCATAATACCAACCTGCTTGTTAATGTGGCCTTTACCGTGAACAGTCGTACCACCTCCCATGATACCGACCTTGTTGCTGGTGAGTTCGTCGCCGGGACTGCCGACTGTCTTCCGTCGCTGCCGCCGCCTTCATCTACAATCCAGCCAAAGCCCGGAATCAAGATATGGAGCTTGCCGTCTATAACAGCTCTGTCACCCGGTTTGGGCTCAGTGGAGACCAGTGCTGGTTTTGATACAGCACGAAATGTCGGTTCTGCTGGTGGAGCTTGTTCTGTTTTTTCTTCTGCCGTTATAACATTTCTCACTGGCTCACTTTCTGCGACAGGCTCTGGCTCAGGAACTGAAGCAACGACAGGAATAATAATTTGCGGCATTTCCTGTGACCGAGCCTTAATTTCGGCGGTTACGGCGGTTCTTGCAGACTCGGCGGGTAAATCCCTAACCTCGTCGTTCCATAGCCAAACAGCGGCACACAACGCGAGACAAGCGATAATGCCTATTCCGACGATAATTATCTTTTTCAATATACCATCTCCCTTCAGCAACAGACACTACCACAGCCTTTCGGAGATAGCTATATATTTCTTTAAAATCGCTTAAAAGTAGAATAAACATAAAAGGAATCTCTACAAATACGTAAAATATTGTAAAGCACATGCAAATTTTGGTATAATAAGTTGAAACTTAGGAAATGGGTAGCGAATATGCGAGTAGTTGTATATTAACTATATGGATTCCCAGATGCTATTGCTATATTGGAACGCGGAAAGCGGTCGTTGGATTGTTAAGCAATCCTAAAGGAAACTCCGAAATGAACTGCGAAATGATTAAGTCATGGAAAGGAGGAGCATCAAATGCCGAACGAGTTCAATCAGTATTTTAGTGGGCTTTTGACAGCCCTCCGTACAGCAGAAGTCGAACAGAAAAAACGTTATGACAGTGCCATAGATATTGAGGATATGTCTGAGGCTACTGCTGTAACCATAGATGCAAGAAACAAGATTCAACAGCTAAGAAAATGGATTGAGGACTTGCAGCGTATAAGCAATGAAGTCGAGACATCATTTTCGGTAGTGCCTTCTTTGACGCACAAGTATGTCGACACGATGGTTGACATTGTGCCGCAACCAATTGCTGCTGTGGAAAGGCAAGACGGAGATGAAAATTCTTTAACGTCGCAAAATATTGGAGAGTATGTTCGTCAGAAAATGTACGCGCTATGCAAAAGTGGTTATGTCTTTACAGACGACCAACTCCGTGATATGCAGGACTACGGTTGGAGCCGAAATGTGCTTAACCTCCCACATCCGTTTGTGCGTATTTATAACGATTTCAAGGACTTATTGGAACAAACGAGCATTAACGGCGTTCCAAGACGGTACTGGGTAAAGGACAGATTTCGTTTTGGAAAGGTTACTCTACTGGTCTACAGCGGATGGGCGCCACTGTATAAGCCCTTCTTTGACGCTTGGTACGATTCTCTGACGGAAACTTTATCCGCCGATGATGTGCCTTTACCAGTTGAAGAAAAGGCTGAACACGAAGAGCCAAAAATAGGTGCCTATGTTCGGGAAAAGTTGCGTAACCTCTGTAATTCAGGCTATATACCGCCATTGGCAGATATCAGCTTGTTCCAACAGAAACGGTGGAGCAAGGAAACACTTAATCTGAATTATCCTTTTGTGCGAGTATATAACGCAACAATACCGTTGCGAGCACAGCTATCTACGGACAACGGAGCAAATCGGTTTTGGGCAGAAATTTTTAGTTTTGGAAAATGCCAGCTACTCTTCTGTAGCCAGTGGTATGAAGGAGACCGCGCGTACTTTGACCGTTGGTATGATGGCTTGGTTATTCTGCAGCATAATGATGTCTGGAACGATGAGCAAAAATCGGAGCAATCGTCACTTAACCTTACAGATATTGCTATCAGCGAAAACGATGATGTTGTGGGACTCCCGCCAATATTTTCACAAGTAGAACCAGAAGCAGAAGAAGCGAAGGTAGATGTTGATGCGTCGGTGCCTCTATCCATTGAGGGTTTTACTTTGCTCGGCAAGCAGTATAATACGTCCAGTTGGCAGGAACTCCTCATAAAACTATGCGAAACAATGATCTTGAAAAAGCCATATAAAATTGCGAGTTTGGGAGCAAATACTCATGTGACACAGTTAGATCGACCCATTCTTAGTTTAGGCGGGCAGCAAGTTGAGTCGTACCGAAAGTTATCCAACGGATTATTCGTTGATACGGGAGGCTCTGATTATGTGATAAAAACACACTGCGAACATATACTTTCAGCGTGTGGTTATAGTAGCGATGTGCTTCAAACTTTATGATGGAGGACGAGATAATGGACGCAATTAAAACGCTTGAAGATGTTCTTGCTAAGACTGCTAAGAACACGAGCAATGAAAATAAGAAAAGGGCTGTCGAAGCTTTACAGACTCTTTTTGCTGAGAATGGCAACCACAAGCAGGGGGCCGAGTATCTCATTAAGCTTCACTACTCAGTATGCCAAGCCTTTTTTGAAGAGCTTTGCTCATCGGCTTCTGAGGAAAACACTGTTACCATTGCGGAGGCATTGGTTAATGATGAGCAGTTCAAGAAAGGCAAACGTCTAAGGCACGAGAACACAAGGAACATTGACTCGAGCAATCGCCTTACGGTTGACATTGATTTTGACAATGCAGGACAGGCGGCTCGCTTCGTTACTGGTAAACAAATAAATGGTCTTGAGGAATGGCAAACGGACGAGGGGGTTACGCTTAAACAGTTTGTAGACAGTTCTCATACATCCGTTAATGCTGTATTAGCCGAAAACAATAACGAACAATCCGTTGGTGATGAGTTCACGAATAAGAAGCCGATCTCGGTCATTTTGTTCGGGGAATCTCATCCGGTAACATATTGGAGAGACGTACTCATTTGCACTTGCGAAGTTCTTTACTCAAAAACACCTCAGATTGTCTGTAGTTTTGATAAGAGCGGCTCGCTGAATAAAAAACGTCCAACTTTCAGTTGGCGAAAAGAAGTGGTCAAGCAACAACCGAAGCAACTGTCTTTTGGGCTATGGGTCGAGCTAAATCAGAGCGCACAGACAACGGTACGTATATGTGAGAAAATGCTTATTGAGTGCGGATTTGCTCCGAAAGACTTAAAAGTAATTGCAAAAAGATACGACCCGATGGCATTTAACCCAAAAAACTGATATTCCTCCAAAATGGAATAGGATAACAATTCATAGAAGATTACAAAAGCGACAACTATCAAATGATAGTGCCGCTCTTGCATTTCCGTATCGGTTTGGGGTATGGTTCAACAAGTTTCCCTATTAAACCGTGCCTTTATCCGACCCTTTTTTTATGTCGCTGCAAGGTACGCAACGAGGTTCAATCTGTTTTTTGCTTACTCAGCCGTATAAGGGAGCAATGCGACGACTCTGGCCCTCTTGATAGCCATTGTCAGCTGACGCTGATGCTTTGCGCAATTGCCTGAAATTCTCCGGGGAAGGATCTTTCCTCTCTCGGAAATATACTTTCTTATTTTTGCGACTTCCTTATAATCTATATCGGTAACCTTGTCCACGCAAAAGGAGCAGACTTTCTTTCTGGCCCTTCTCATTCTCATGCCGCCCTTGCCTTCGCCCTTGTCGTAAAAATCTCTGTTACCGCCTCTGTTGTTGTCTCTTTTTCCGCCTGGCATTAAAACACGCCTCCTTTCAATAAAATACTCCTGTCACTTCCCGAGATTATTTAAAATGGTAATTCATCATCATCGTCGGTTGGGAAATACCCTTCAGCCTGAGACTCTCCTGAAGATGAAGCCGGCCCTGACGGTCTGAATGGAGTTCCGCCCTCGTTCTTTCGGCTATCGGCAAAATAGACTTCTTCAGCAATGACCTCGGTAACATAATGCTTCTTTCCCTCGTTGTCATCCCAATTCCTGTTTTGCAAACTTCCGACCACGACGACCCTCAGTCCTTTGGTAAAATACTTGCTGCAAAACTCAGCCTGACTTCTCCATGCAACAACATTGAAAAAGTCTGCTTGCCTTTCCTCACCCTGCTTGGCAAATCTCCTGTCCACAGCCAGTGAGAAAGTGCATCTTGGTATGTTGCTCGCAGAAGTATACCGCATTTCCGGATCCTTTGTAAGCCTGCCCATTAAAATAACCTTATTCATACAATCACCTTATTTTTCTTTTTTGATAATCATATATTTGATGATACCGTCCGTGATCTTGTAAATTCTTTCAAGCTCACGCGGGAATTCAGAATCTGCGCTGAAATTGACAAGAACATAATAACCTTCACTCTTGTCAGCAATCAGGTAAGCAAGCTTCCTCTTCCCCCATTCATCAATACTCTCCAACTGAGCGGATGTTTCGAGCAGATTCTTGAATTTTTCCACAAGAGCCTGTATGTTTTCTTCGCCAATGTCGGGATTGATGATGAATATGGATTCATAGTTGTTCATCATTCGACTAATCACCTCCTTCTGGACTGAACGGCCCTGTAACAAAAGTACAGAGCAAGGATTCCGAAGTGTTATTCTATCACATCATTTATTATTGTGCAAGCATCTAAGAAGAAATTCCCACGGCAGATTCAGGCCAGCCGGCTGATGAGCAGCAATAAAAATACTACTGCGGCTAGTAAAATAATGTTGATGATGGTATTGACAGACAGCTTGAAGCGGGAAAGCTTTCCCCCGGCAGTCCGGCGTTTATCCGGACGTATTGTCAGTCGGTGTTCTCTAATATACTGGTTGATGATTCCTTCCGCTTCCTTCAGAATGAAATCATTTTTTTTATCCAATTTGTTAATACCCTCCTTTTGTATCTCCGGCTACAATAATGTCCTGCCCAAACCAAGTTTCATTTTATAGTTTGTGAAGAATAACCGGTATTATACAAAATTTCCTGCTAATTTGTTAGCGCGGTTTTTTCCATACCTTTGCCACAAGCACGGTCAGATCATCACAAGGCTTGCCGTCGCAGCAGCGCTCGGCTCTGCTTAGAATAGAATCGGCCACATGCTGCGGATTCAGGCTTTCGATCTGGCGGATGTATTTCATCAGCTCTCTGTCGCCGGATTCTTCCCCGGCCATAGAGTCAATGACACCATCTGTCACCATAATGATCATATCTCCGGCATCCACCTTTCTGTGTGCAAGCTCGGCGTCCACACCCGGCAGGATGCCTGCAGGCAGCGAAGCGGATCTGATTATATCCACCCTGGATTCCCGCCTGATATAGGTTGGCGCCGCTCCGATTTTAACAAACTCCACTTCTCCACTAAATAGATCCACGCTGGACATGTCAATGGTGCAGGTATTTTCTTTGTCGGATCTGAGCACAAGAACGGAATTGATCAGGTTAATAGCCATATCCTTGTCAAATCCCGATTCTATAAAGCTTTCCAGCATATCCACCGTTGCTTTGCTCTGCACGGCCGCACTATGGCCGGATCCCATGCCGTCGCAGAGTGCAAGGGTGTACTTTCCCAAACCGCTGTTCACAAAAGTGAAGCTATCCCCCGACACTTCGCTTCCAAATTTGGGTCTTCTCGCAATTGCCGTAGTAAGCTTCAGATCCTCTGCCTCCAGCAATTTGAGAAAGCAATTACCGTCACGGTTTCTTTGACAGCCTTCACTCTCACGTACCATTTTTCTGCCAACAGCATCCGATACTGTTTTTTCAATCACACTGATACAGTTTCTGGCCCCGCCGCACGCATTATGCAGAATGCTGATCTCGTATTTTCCCCATGTGTTTTTATATGCGATGACCTCCCTGACTCTGGTATTTTCTTTTAGCAGCGCCGCTGCAATGGCGTCCTCCAGGGGGCCCAGAAAGCTTACCTCCGTATTGATCTCCCCTGCAAGGCCGGTGATGACTCTGGAAAGTCCTTCAAACTGGCGGCTGATTATCATACGGCTGTCGCCAAGCTTGCTCTTCCATACCACATCGATCTTAAAAAGCTCATACATATTGTTTACTGAGTTGACAAAATCATTGATCCGCGGGCACATATTTATAAAATACTCCGGTATATCACTCTCTTCCACCCTGCCCTTTGTCTCAAGCTTCTCAACAATATGGAACATAACCTGATAAGTATCGTAGAAATTGCGCTCCCAACAGTGCATGCACAGACTGCAGCTGCTGCATATCCTGTCGGCTACCCTGTCAAAGAGGATATTGATGTCCTGGCTTTCAGCCGGCACCTTCGTCTCTGCTATCTCTTCAAAGGTCTTCGACAGACCCAGGAAAGCCTTTGAAAACTTTTCCAGCCTTTCTACCGTGATCTCCCTGATTCTTCGGGAATATCCCCTTTTGTCCTCCAGAATTGCCGGATTCCTTGTAAAAGGACCTGTCAGCTTACTAATAAAACGTTCCGGCAGGATCATAAAAGGAATTGCTGCAACTATTATTTCCTTCAACAGGAGCATCGACTCTATCGTTCCGTTGAAATATACCGCCAAAATCATATTTCCCAGCATAAATCCCAGTGCTGTGCCTACTCTCCCTATATTGCCCAGTATGCCTGCCAACATACCGCATAGGGCGTATGTACCGGCTACCGAGGGTGTAAAACCGGCAGAAACACTTATGATCAGGCCAATCACCGCACCTGAGGCAGCCCCGACGCCCGCGCCGGATTTATAGCTGAAAAATAGAAGCAGCAGCACACATAGAATATTTCTCAATGAAAACCCAAGTACATGAAACATTCCCATTCCGGAGAGCACGAGAGCTGCCGTAATCGCAATACTTATAGCCTCTTCTCCATCGAGCAGCGCTTTCTTAACAGTTCCTGCCATAACAGGCATTGCAAAGCTAAAAATGAAGTATAACACAAACGCAATGAACGAACTGAATACGGACTTGAGAACATCATAGAGCAGAAAGCCCTTCAGAGCTGCAATCATAAGCTGCGGTACCAATATTGAAACGAACAGCACTACCGAAGCCTTTATATTGATCCTGGCGCCTTTATTCTTCAGCGGTGCGCTCAACACACTGAACAGGAGCATTCCCGCTGCATTGATATAGACCTGATCCGTAGAACCATTTACAGCAGCGCCTGCCAGTACCGCTGCCGCAATAAGGATTTTCAAAACCGCCGTCCCATCCAAAACGGCAAAAAACGCTGTGCCCAGAGGCAGAAGTCCGCTTGAAATGCTGCTGTTTCCCAGCAGAAATGCTGAAATCAGAATAAGATAATTGTTTTTGTGGAGTACGGCCATTCTGAGCAGTTCTGTAATGGATCCTGTTCTGCCGGTATTACCGGTTTTTCCGGTTTCTCCGGTTTTACCGGGTTTACCGGTCTTGCTTGTCCTTCCGACCGGTACTGTAATTGTTTTCATCATTTGTATCCCCCCGCTATTACAGATTATAGCGGGAAAGAAATATAAATTTTGTCAAATCAGATGATGTCCCGGTAATAATTTTATGACAGTGATTTGCAAAATGCTGCACTAATCTGACTACTTATTGTTTCTTCGCTGGTTGTTTTGCCCTCTGTGTTTCTCATCCTGTTCCTTTTTTTTGTTATTCACCTGGTTGAGAATCTCATCCTTCAGCTCTTCTCGCTCCTTCTTCAGATCCTGCTCTTTTATCTTTCCTGTATTCCACTTGTTTTCCTGATTCTTTATCTCTGACTTTTTACCGTTATCACCCTGATCCCAGGTTTCGGATTGATCTTTCTTTCTGTCCTGATTCCATAGATTGCTCTTATTTTTTGTTTCCCTGGAGTTGAACTGATTATTTTCCTTCTCTGCTTTTGCTTTCTCCTCTTCCTTTTTTCTCTCTGCCTCTTCCTTCCTCTTTGCGGCCTCTTCTGCTTTTCTTTCAGCCTCTTCTTTTTTCCTATCGGCCTCTTCTGCTTTCTTCCCGCTCTGCTCGCTGGTTTCTTCTTTTATAGAATCCTTTTCATTTTCATTCAGCTCTTCTGTCTTTTGCTTTACTGATTTCTCCTTTTGTTCCTCTGCCTGCTTTTCCTTATCCATCTTTTTATTGGCTGCCATTTCAAGCAGATCTTTTATTGCTGCTTTTTTAAGCACATCCAGCTCCGAATCCGATTTGCCCTCCATCGCATCCTCAATCAGTACCAGCTTACCCGGCGTAACGCCAAACCTTCTGGCATCATTACGCTGCTCAACACTGGTTTTTGCTACAAGTATTTCTGATTTGACATGATCCTTATCCAACTCCACTGCTACCGCATCAGTCAGTTCCTTTTCCAGGTCAACGGACTTCTTCACATTATTGCTGGATACTGTGACTAAAACCGCATTTGTAATTTGAGGAGCCTTTGGCTCGTCTGCTGCAGACACGTCAGGGGTTGTCTCAGGCTTGTCCTCAATCTCATCCGGCTCATCCGGCACAGACCGCGCCGGGACATTGTCAGCGAGAGCAGGCGCATTGCTCAGATAGCCCTTTTGTACAGCGGAATTAAGCAACCGTGTGACCCCTGCGTCAACCTTTTCATTTTTCAGCTCGTTGTTGCTCAGCAGCTCTTCACCCTCTACGTTTAGAGCCTCCGCCCTTATTATCCTGTCATACATATTCACTGTCAGTTCCACGCTGGGATTGATATCCACATGAACATAGCTATACGGCAATGTATAACTGTAAGCGCCAAATCCGACTCCAAGCGCCAAAAGCCCTGCCGCAGCCAGGGATGTGACCTTCATAACGCTTCTTGCTATTTTACCATTTTCGGCAGGTCGGCTAAGGTCGGTTTCTTTCCCGATTGCCATATCAGGGGATGCCTTCACTCTTTTGAACGATCCTGTCTGTGTCAGTACTACAGCGTATTTCCCGTTTATTTCTGCTACAATTCCTTTCATTGCTCCGGCCCCCCTTCTACAGCTTTATGTAATCTCTTATATACTCGTAATCTCCTGTTACTATAACAACTATTGCTATAATATACTTTCGAAAGCGTTCAATCAATTTTCGGGGTAACCCGGATAGTTTTTCCAACTCCATGATCGGAAGGTATTTTTTAACCAGCACCTGCTGCAGAAGATCCGGTCTTGATAAAATAATTGCAGCAAGCTCATCGCATTCCTCACGCTTTTTCTGATGCTTTGGCGATGCACGGGACAGATCCTTATAGGTTATGTTCCATGCAGCTAGCTCTTTCCCAAGTTCCGCCAATTCCAGCCTTCTATGCTCCGACAATTCCCGATCCGAATAATTCTGGACCGCTTCCTTATAGCTCAGATCAAACTCCTCATTCCGATCCTCTGCATAAACATTCAAGGACATCACATTCTTATGACGCATTTCCGTGCGATAGTAATCGATCAGTCTTCGTTTAATGACATTTCTGGAGAAAGAAAAGAAATTACCCTTGGATTGCTCAAAAGAACGAATTGCCTCAACAAATGCGATCATTGCGATGCTAAGTTCATCATCAGACCCATATGTCATATACCTTCCGGACACTTTCTGAGCGCAGGCAGCTATAAAAGGCTTGTATTCTTCTACAAACCTGTTTATCTCATCGACGTTATCTCTGATGTCTTCAATTCTTTCATTGACAGCCGTTAACTGCATTTGTCCTCCTATGTCCCAAAACCGGCGAAAAATATTGCGTGGGATGCATTCTCTTGCATCCTGACAAAATTATATCACACCATTATTGAGATCATATTACGGAATGCATTTATTAAGCAAACTGTAATATTTTTGAAAAGGGATTGAAATATAACAGTCTCATCGTACATGTGCTTCTCACTAAACATGTAATAAAATCCCATCTAAATATAAAGACAACCAAATAGACAAATTGCAACAAAATTTACAAATAAGTTAAAGCTACAATTTTGATGTTGCAATATGTCCAAAGGGTTGTCTTATCTTTATAGAAGGAAAAATTTGTAACTAATGTCAATTGAATTTCTTAATGAAAAAAAGTTAAAGCAGGGATTATGACTAATGGCCGCAATCACCTGCTTTGTTTTTAGTAAGGTGGATAAGCATGCTGAAAAATAAATTTTTTAACCTTTAACGTTTACAAATGCTGGTATCCCCTCTCTTTAATATTTGAAGGGTGGGATGCTTATGATTAGCAATTTAATAGCAGAATCGCAGAAAGACAATATTGATGCTACCTTACTCATGATTGAAAAATTTAATCCTTTACTCAAAAAATATGCGTATAAACTTCGCTATGAAGATGCTTATAATGACCTTCTTGTTGATTTTATTGAATTGATTCACAATATTAACCTTGACCATATTCACGATAAAAGTGAAGGAAAAATGGTGTCCTACATATATAAATCTATAAATAGCAGTTTTATAAAAAGGTTAATGGCCTTAAAAAGACTTCATAGCTGCATCCTTTATTCGGAATTAAGTGAAAATCAATTGTATTATGTAAGTGTTTTATCAGCCACAAATGATGAATACTTCATGCATGAATTACCGGGTATTTCTTTATTTTTAACCAAAACGGAATATTTGATAGTAAAAATGATTTATTGCTCCGGCTACACAGTAGTAGAGACCGCTTTTGTTTTTGGCATTTCCAGGCAAGCTGTAAACCAGATGAAAAAGAGAGCTTTGCGAAAATTAGAGACCGTGTTTTCGGACAAGCAAGCTAAGGAGGCGAAGACATGAACTCAATAATAAATAATTGCAAAGCAATATGCGCGCTTATAGGCGGCGTATTAGGATGGTTTTTAGGTGGTTTTGATACTCTTATTTATGCTCTGATAGCATTCGTTTCAATCGATTACATAACCGGAGTTTGGCTGGCTATTCTGGAGAAAAATGTCTCAAGCGATATAGGCTTTAAAGGCATAAGCAAGAAAGTGATGATATTCGTTTTGGTTGCTTTGGGAAACATTATAGATCAATTGGTTATCGGTAGTGGCAGCACACTCAGATGTATGCTGATTATGTTCTACCTATCCAACGAGGGCATCAGTATCATAGAAAACGCAGGAAAAATGGGGCTTCCGCTCCCTCAGAAGCTCAAAGAAGCACTTCAAAAGTTAGGTAACAGTGACGCTGATAAAAGACAGTAGCTAAATTGACGTTTATGTGCAACATGTTTCCCTTCCAGCGGTTGCTTTTTGAGATATCATAATTTTAGTATTTCCGATTTTAAAGTAATTCATAAAGCCGGTTACCCATATTGAGCCGTTTTATACTCAAACCCTATATTTATTCCCATAAGCATAAAAAATTTTAATTTAGGTTTACACCTCGCTTTAATCTTTTCTCTTTATATGTCAGACTTGCAAGTTAAAAATTCCGGAAAGGTGTGAGTGGTATGTGAAGAAGCTTTTATCAAATGATTACACTGGGCAAACAATAAAATTTTGGCAAGCCGCTTGCCGGAAACAGCGGTAACCGTTATAAATACGGACTAAGGAGAAAATATGAAAATCTATGTATCACCCTCAAGTCAAACTGCAAATGTCGGCGTAGGTACTTATGGAACAGAAGCGGACAGAATGCAGGCACTTTCTGATCTGCTTGTTCCATTACTGGAGGATGAAGGACACACAGTTTACGGTGGAGACAATTCACTGACTTTGAACCAGAGAATTGCTGCGTCCAACAATGCTAATGTTGATCTTCATATCGGTTTGCACTCAAATGCCGGAGGGGGAAGCGGACCAGAAACCTGGTATTATACTTCCTCAACAAATGGGAAAAAACTGGCTCAGAAAATTCTCACAGAATTAAAGGCCATATCTGGCGCAGCAACCGGAAGAACAATCGAGCCGAGTACCAGCTTCATTGAACTATCCCAAACATCTGCAGTTGCAACAATTGTTGAAGTAGCCTTTCATGATAATCAGACAGACGTAGATTGGATGCTCTCCCATTGGTCTGATATTGCCCAGGCTATCTGTGATGGAATTGGGGAGTATTAAGAATTATATACCATCTAAACTGTTCCATAAATCACATAATGTGAATTTCATACAAAGCAGAGGCTATATTTCACTCTGCTTTGTATGAATGTTTCTTACAACTTAATTCAAATAATCCACACACTGCCTTAATTGGTTTATAACCGAATTACTTTTCTAGTCCATATGATTCGATTTTCCACTGGTCATTTACCCTTTTCATACTAAACTGTAGATACGTATAGCTATCTTCACTATCTAGTTTGAACTCATATTGAGCGGAAACAGAATCTTTCTTAATGTCTTTAAAATCGAGTTTTATTATCATGAATTCAACATTGGTAAAGCTATAGTTCTGGTTGTGCTGATGAAAATCTTTGTCCGGGTCTATGAGATAACCTTTTATGACTCTTTCATTATTTTCAAAAAACGCTTTTGCAAATTTGTATGCAGTAATCTGAAATGAATGTCCTTCGCTGCTGTCCAGAAATTCTTGTTTGCTATGATATATAGCATTTTGATTTGCCTCGTTTTCAATTCCTGCACTCGAAGCATTTGGGGCAGTGATACTTTCATCCTTTGTACCTGAATTAACCGGACTTGTACTTGTAGGCTTGATTGTAGTAGTAACTGGATTAGAACTACTATTAATACTGGACGAGCATCCTGCAAAAGCAAGCAGTACAATGAAGCTTAAGCATAAAAGAAATGAGTTTTTCATTTTGTAGATATCCTCCCAACATATTATTAATATTTTGATCTATTATTTTGTCTTCTTGTTCCCTGTATATTTATTCACAGTATATTGGCAAAACAATTACAAAAAATATTTTGACACCACCCATATTACAAAGACAACTAAGTAAATAATATGCAACTTAAAAATAAAAATATTTTTCGACTAATCCTTTTTAAAGGCATATCCTTAAAAATAAATATCGACTCACGGAAATCAGAGGTCAGGGCTAATTCATAAAGATCAGGAGTGTCCCCTCCTCCAATTGATATTCCAGAATTATCATAATATGTTGTTACATACGTATTTTCCATATTGTCACACTTGGAATGGCGTGTGTAATCAACAGTAACGCAAGCGCGCTCGTTGTAGGAGCCTATATCCATAATTTTTATACCCTCATCATCTTCAAAAAAGATCCTAATGAAAATTCCCACATCATAATACTGTTCAAACGAATCCGTGAATTTACTAAGCACATTGATGTTTTGTATTAATCCTTGTTCTATTACAAGACAGCCATCCTTAGCGGCATCTTCTTTTGAATATGCAGATGGTAATTCTTCAAGGGGCGTATGTCCGAAATATAACGCAATTTGCTTAGGGTCATAAGGGAAATATATAAATTCAAATACCTTTTTATCTCCAATAAATACCTCATGCAGACCGGTTTCAGCATCGTACGTAGAAGATAACTTTCCTGTGATATCGTTTTTGTCATCAGACAGATACTTCCATACGGCTTGCCTGCCCACCACAGATAGAAGATAACGTCCGGCCTTTTGATAACGGCTTTTATCAAGAATATCTTTTGAAAAGTCCAGATCAAATGTCTGAATTGTCAACGCAGCATCTTTACTTTTGTTTATCCTCCCGGTAAATTCATACCACGCTTGATAATTTATAGCGATACCGCCTCCCGTTACCGTAAAGTTGCCATCCTTAAAATTATTCAAAAGCCACTGAGGTGGTAATTGCAGATAATTGGGAGGAAAATCGGGGAAAGGTCGGGTCGGAGGAATATGCGTTACATCCTGGACCGGTTTCACAGATGATATGGGAGTTAACTGGGATTGGGAGGGGCTAGTGACATCGTTTTCATCAACAATAAAATGTGGTACGGAGGAAGTATCCTGAGTAGATGGTACAGGCGATAAAGAGGATCGGTGCGGTTCAATGCTATCGCTTTTGCCAACAATGTGCGATGGCGTGGTAGAGGAACTCTGCGTGGACGTGGAACATGATGATAGAAAAATAAGCAGTACTCCCAGACAAAATATGAGCATGTACGAACCAATACGGCTTAACCGGCCGGTATACGGTACACAATTATGAGTAAAAGTCTTTTGTTTGGCGGATTGGTTTTTATTAAGCAATGAGCAGAAACTCAGAACCATATTGGTAGTTCTTATCTTACTCATAAAGCCATCACACTCCTCATTAAACAATTTATTTAATATAATATTAGTTAATAACCGAATTGCTTTCGAGTCCCTATGACCCAATTTTCCATTTTGTAAAATATTTTAACACCTTCCATATAATAAAAACAACTAAGTATCTGAAACGCAACATTAAGTTTTAAATATTAGTTTAAGTTAATGTTTTTTCCATAATTCTTTCTTTAGTCTGTCAGCAATGTGCATGTTCCCCAGTATTAAATACACATGCAGTGCAAATCATAATACTAACTCTGTTTCCTTGTATTATATAACATGATTTCCTTGTTGTAAATAACAATAAATGCTTTTTATAAATAACAGTCCCGGCTTGTTAAAATTAGAATGGAGGTGCCTAGATGGAAAATTTAAAAAAGCTGCGGGGAAAAGCTGGCTTAAGCCAACAAAAGCTGGCACAAAAACTCGGATTGACACAGCAAAGCATTCACAGCTATGAGAATGATGTTTACGAACCCGATATTGCCACGCTTAAGCAGCTTTCAGAGTTTTTCGATACTTCAGTGGACTATTTGATCGGAAATACAGATGTCCCCAACAAGATTGAAAAGACTGATAGATATGAGTTAAGTGCAGAGGAAGCAGAAATAATTAACAAATATAGATCTCTATCGAAAAAAAAACGAAAAACTCTGCATATTGTATTAGATAGTCTTATCTAGCCTTCAAAGCTTGAATAAGCACTGGAAATAAGGGCTGTGACGGGTAAAAGAAGTAAAGGTTTGAGTTACATTTTACTAACACAGTTCAGAGTACAGAATAAATTACGAATTATTAGTGATGTTGTAAGGGGGTCACCCGTTGATAGTATTATTTGCCGCAGTTGCAGGGCTTAATGATGATGATAGAGCCTTCATGCTGGACTTATATAAAAATTATTACGGTCTCGCAAGGAAAACTGTTTTTAGCATAACGCACGAGAACAAAGATATTGAGGATCTTGTAAACGATAGCTTTATTAAGCTTATTGGAAAAATTCCTTTAATCCGAACACTTGACTGTTGCAAAATAACCTCCTATGTTGTCTATACTATCAGAAGCGTTGCTATAAACTATATAAAGCATAAAAAGGTTGAACATAAGCACTTGTATTATAGTGAGAATTCTGATTTGGCAAACGACACTTTCATTTTTGAGGATGATTCAGAAGCCAGGCTTATTCGCCGAGAAGAAATGGATTTGTTAAGAGATGCCATTTCTATGCTTCCGGTAAAGGAAAAAGATTTGCTTTACTTCAAATACATACTCGAGATGAAAGACAATGATATAGCTGAAATTCTTGGAATAGCTCCTAACAGCGTTCGCCAATATCTGACAAGAGCCCGGCGAAATGCAAAAAAACTCATGGAAAAGGAGACGAGTAATAATGCGGAGTAATAACAACGATGAAATTAAAACGCTTTATGACAAATATGAAGACGGAATGTTTCGCCTTGTAATGAATAACGTTGCAGAAAAAGAAGGTAAGATTCTATTTGGTGAAAATGAAATGCTAAAAAGTGACCCTGAATCTATTCCTTCACAGGAGGATATAAAAAAATTTTCCCATCTTCTTGATTCCCATTTTAAGAAAGTGAAACGGAGGAACAATACTCCGCGCTTTTCAAAAATAATAAACAGAGCCGCTGTAGCAGCGCTGGTAATCATAATCACGTTTTCTGTCACAATAGTTACCGTGCAGGCATTTCGTGTTCAGGTACTAAATTTTTTGATCAGTGTTGAATCAAAATATACTTCTTACCAGTTATCAGGCAACAACGGAAATGATAAGAATAAAGCGGGGCTCACTGTCAGCTGGACAAATGCATATGTACCGACATATGTACCGGAGGATTATGAAGTAACCAGTATTTCTTCTTCAGATTCCCTAAAAAAGATAATATTTACAAATAAAAAGGATGAAGCACTGTATATTATTTACTGTGAATACACTTCCTCCAACAGCATAGCTGTTGATACAGAAAATGCTTCCTTGGTAAAAAAAGTTAAAGTTAATGACGAGGATGGTATCCTATCTTCAAAAGATAATATAATAACAGTTGCATGGAAAATTGATGAGCATCTATTTACCATACAAGGTAGCTTAAGCACTGATGAGGCCGTCAAATTAGCTGAAAGTGTAAAATATAACAAATAAACTTAAACTATGTGTTGCAAAAAACCTCCCAGGTTGTCTTTACTTATAAATGACAAAAGGAGGTTCTTGTTATGAAAAGAATGATAAGTGCAGGCCTATTAGTATTTATGGTGATGCTTTCTGTTTTACCCGTTTATGCATCTGGTGCTGAAAGCATAAGTACAGAGAGCGGTATTATTTCCCCGAGGTTCACCGCAATTTTGTCTATTAGTGCAGGGCTCAGCATTAATTCATCAGGGAAGGCTGCATGTGCAGGATCAGTTACCCCATCAAGTAATACATATACCGCAGATATGACTGTATCGCTGGAGAAATCTACAAGCAACGGTTGGTCAACAATAAAGTCATGGACTGGCTCCGGTACCGGTTATGTCGGTGTCGTAATAGATGCATATTATTATGTTACCAGCGGTACATACAGAGTGTGCACAACAGCAAAAATCTATAATTCCTCCGGAACACTGCTTGAAACAGAATCATTTTATTCGGCAGAGAGAACATATTAGCCTTTGCGTTATCGCAGATTTTAGGTGTTCATCTCCTCTAATAGGCCTTGCAGCAAGGAGACCCATTGGTCTCCTTGCTGTCTGCATGGAGGAAACTTCAGCTTACAATTTTAGCAGTTTTACCATTAGCTAGTATATACTGCAGGACAGTTCATCTCACTAATACTATACCATTTATTGTTCTTTCTCTGCTGATAAAATTCTCATAGAATGAGAATTTCGCCTTGATGGCTCACAATGGCCTCTGCACTGGCTCAATAAAAGGATTCGCGTAACGGTGCGGCAGCTCTGAGGAATAAGTAAAAGTAAAGTAACCCACAGCTTCACCTCCTATTCAACCCGAACAAGTGCTTTTGTCCTGATCGGGACTTCCGGATCCTGAACCTGTGTATGAAGTAATCCACCCGATGCCACAGCATCAGCTTTGGATGAATCAACCGGTTTTGCGGATTTTTGCAATTTCATTTATGCCAGCTAAATGTCCCATATTCATATACCGCCGGGTTTCCCAAGTAGGGTTAACTGAAATTAGCAACCATTTTCAAAAAAACTTCTAATAAAAAGGGTTTACATTTTAACCCCAAAAGTTGTCTTTATTTAGTGAGAAAAAAACCGGTAAAAATTCTCAATTAAATCTTTATGAAAGGAGTTGTTATTATGAGAGGTTATGCTGCTAGAAGGTATTTACTTTACGAAGGACCAGCTGATAGAGGATCAGAGTGGAATGTAACTGTCACACTGGGAGATCCCAATAGTCATTTAAATGTTCGGTCGGGGCCTGGGACAAATTATGATATTATTGGATCGTTAGACAATGGACAAGTAGTAACAGAATATCTAGACCGATCTATCCCGGTAGATTGGGCGAACATCCGTTTTTGATTAAAACCTGAAAAGTCTCCTTCCTGGTCAAGAATCGGGAAGGAGACTTTTTTTGAGTTTTCAATCTATACAAAATCCACATATCTTTAATTTTTTACTGGCTTCGCAAACTCAAAATTTATGTTTCCCTTATATTTAGGTATTAATAATTTGTCTTCCTTTTCTATTTTTACTCCAACATAGTTGCGTAATGAACCAACATAGCTTTTGTCTGTTTTTAATGCATCGCTTAGAATATCAGGGTCTCCTATAGCTTTGATTATAAATGGGCTGCTATAATCACTGTTATTCACTTTAATCAGCATTCCATTTGCCTTTATTTTGCTTGTAGAAATCAACCGTTCATCATTTACAGAAATAACTTCTGCTCCTGCAGCGTTTAATTGGTTTACAAGTATTATAATGTCTTCATCGTGAACAATATAGTGTATATCATCTTTCTTTGATTCATTATCTGTAAGTGTTATGCTAATGCCTTTACCCTCAACATCTATTGCTCCCGAAAGTATTTGCATATTTTCAGATTTCTGTTCTGATAGCACTGCATCCTGTTCCGATAACACTGTTGTTTTTGCGCCTGTTGACCCCATTATTATCCAAAATGCTGCTATGATTAAAAATATTGATATTAGAATAATAAACCTTCGTGAATTTTGCATAAACGTTAATATCATATTATTATCTCTCCTCTTCATTAATAATTTACCTTCGGAACCATAGTTTTTCGCAGTCGACCATACCTTCACCCTTTATTATACATTTCACTAATAAAAGACAACCAAAGAGGTTTTTTGCAACACTTATGTAAAATTTATTCACCGTTTTTATCGCTTATCCGCCCAGTTTCTAAAACATTAAAGGGCACCGCCGGCTGTGCATACTTCATCTGAAGCTCACCTCTATATTTAGAAATAGTCAGAGTCTCCGCTTTTTCCATAGCTGCCAGAAGACCAAAGGTCTGTAACTGTTCTCCAATGCCATCCTTCCTTTTGAGCGTGCGCTCCAGAACGTCAGGATCTCCGATGGCTTTTATTATGAACGGATTCGTAATTTTGTTGTTATTGATAATAATTAAAGGTCCATCCGCTTTAATTTCACTGGTTGCAACCAAACGCTCGTCGTTTACTGAGATAGCCTCCGCACCCACGCTTAAAAGTTCATTTACAATGTTGCTTATATCTGCATCGTGTACAAGCGAAAACAAATTGTTTCTACCGTCATTATTTTTATCGTCATCTGTGTTATCCCTTAGGGTTACAATTATACCTTTGCCTTTGATGTCAGTTTTTCCTGCAAGCATTTCATAAGTTTCCAACTGCTCCTTCAGATTGGTAGTAAGGTCGACAAGAGCCTTGTTTTCTTCATTCTGTTTTTGCAGGGTGTTCTGCAGGTCGATTAGCTCCTGGTTTAATTTAGTGTATTCAGACTCTGTTCCCGCATATTTGTCATTGCCGTCCTTTGCGCCTGTCAGGCAGATGAAGCCTATAAATGAAATCAGTACGATAATTGCCACAGTCCAGGGTATAGATTCCTTTTTAAACAGCGAGATCATATCCAGCCTCCTTTTTATCCGGGCCTTGCCGGGAAGTATACCAACAGCTCCAGGCGCTGTTTTTTGTAATGAAGGAAGCATCTTCAGCAGATGAATAATCGTATATCCGTATTTCAAGCGTTCTTCAGGTTTCACACGAGAGAGAGCCATTGCGTCGCATGCCGCTTCCCGGTCCTGATCCATTCGGTAAAAGCAATACCATACCAGTGGGTTAAACCAGTGCAATGCCCTGATGACAACTGTCAGCCAGACAAAAAGAATATCTTTCCTTCTGTAATGTGCAAGTTCATGAAGAAATACATATTTTAGCTCATCGGCATTCAGTTCACCAACTATCTTGGCCGGAAGCAATATCTTCGGCCGAAGGATCCCAATCAGAGCCGGAGTATTGATTTGCGTGCAAACCAGTATGGGAATACTTTTTCTTATACCCATCAACAGCCTGCATTCATTGAGCAGCTCTTCTATTCGATCACCGGCGAGCTGCCCTGATTTTCTAATTTTGAAGAACAGCACTATATTAATAAAAGCAGTATATAGTACAAATATCAACACACCGGCAAGCCATACCAATGCAAGCCTTGGCAAGCCGTATAGCGAAGCTGACCTGATGAAATCCGACCATACTTGATTTCCGGAGTTCTCCTTTGCCGCTATTTGATAGTTTCCGGAGCCAGCAGACGTACCGGTTTCTTTTTCCGTACCCTTCGCAATAAATTCTTTTCCACCGGATAGTTCATATGCATCCTGGTATACCGGCAGAATTCCAAAGGCTTGATCGGTGAAATTGTAAATGCTTAACGGGCTTTGAGGCGTATAGGGCAGCAACAATCTTACAAGCAGCAGCAGCCATATGTAATAGTGCCACCTGGCGCCAAGCCTGTTTTTCAAGACAGATTTGACAAAAAGTATTACACAAGCCGGCACTATGGCCATGCCTGACGATATCAGCACCCAATTTAAGACGGAGAAAAGCATCTGCATTTTTTATTCCTTCCCGAGCCTGCTTTCATCAAGAATGCGCTTAAGCTCATCAATATCCTTGTCAGACAGTCTTAACTCCCTGACCATGTTTGCCATCATCAGGTTCAGCGAGCCACCATATACCTTTGAAAGAAAGGATTTACTTTCCTTTCTTCGGCATTCGTCACGGGAAATGAGCGGATAACATATATTCGGAGACGACCCCTCCTCGATTGCGATGGCCTTTTTTTTGACGAGTCTGCTGATTAGCGTATAGATTGTAGTGGCGCTCCATTTTGTAATGTCTTTGAGACTTTCAACAATTTCGCATGATGCTATGGGTGTCTTTTCCCATATGACATTCATTATCTTCCATTCGGCGTCGGTTATTTTTGCTAATTCCTTCATCATCTTTTCCTCTCTACACATGTAGAACTCACTATTATTCTACATGTGTAGAGAGGCTTTGTCAATACTTTTTATACCAAGATTTCAATGAGGTTTTCAACAGGATGAGAGATATGCTCGCTGCCTGTTTGACAACGAAAGCAGTACCCGCCACTTGTTTGTTCTTTTTCTGCCGATAGATATTCGTTGAGTGAGAGGTTCACCTTCATGGTTCATCATGAACCCTTCCATAGTCCAAAAAAACAGCAGATCAATTTCTTCTGCTGTTTTCATCTCTTCACATGAGATTTTTTACACTTGCCTGCCAATTTTGATTACTGCTCCATCTGTTTTCCCAGAAAACCTGCGGCTGATTGAGCCAGCTTTGCTTCAACTTCGCCCATTTTGCTGTTGGGATCGGTGGAAAGTAAAAGCACTGCTCCAATGGGGTCGCCTTCTGAAATAATAGGGGATACCACCTGCGAGGTGTATTTCTTGTCTGCGCCTTCATCAGCCAAAATTGATATGCTTTTATCATCAGCCGACTTTACCACAAGCGTGTTTTTTCCCTCGATCACTCTTTCCAGATCCGGGCTGAGCGACTTTTCAAGAAACTCCTTTTTAGATGCTCCGGAAACTGCTATGATCGTATCCCTGTCGGCAATGCATGTGATATGCCCGCTTGTCTTGTGTATGGAATCAGCATATTGAGTAGCAAAATCGCCCAGTTCCCCTATCGGAGAATATTTTTTAAGTATCACTTCGCCTTCCTTGTCAGTAAATATTTCCAGAGGGTCGCCTTCTCTTATTCTCAATGTTCTTCTGATTTCCTTGGGTATCACTACCCTTCCCAGATCATCAATCCTGCGCACAATACCGGTTGCTTTCAATGTCGTTACCTCCCTTTGAATGTTTTAATCATAAACATCCTCCCTTTGAATGTTTTAAGGAATTTGAATGTTTCTTAATGCCTTTTTAGTATTTATAGTTTATTGGAGTTTTATACATAAGAGGCGATTTGTGAAAATTTTAAAGGGACTGCCTTGACAGGCAGTCCCTGGTAAACGGAACGATCAGGTTATAATAACCTCTGGTTATCCAATGCTCTCATAAACGGACTCATCGACTTTGTAATCGGCTTCCTTCACCCAACCGGCAAGCTTTTGTTCGTAAAGCTTTATCTTGATAAAGGCTGTACCGTACTCATTATATTCCTGGGCACATTTTAAGCTGACCGGCTCGCCCTCGGCATATTTTTCCTCTACCTTAATAATATGATACCCTGCACCTGTTTCGACAGGCGTCTCGGTAAACTTGCCGGGTTGAAGTGCAAATGCCGCATCCTTAAATTCCTGATAAAAAGTGGAGCTTCTCCCAAACATATAGTCCCCGCCTCTTTCAGCCGAACCGGGATCCTCCGAATTTTCTTTCGCAAGAGCTGCAAAATCATCCCCGGCCTTCAGTTTGGCAATAAGATTCTCCGCTTTCTTTTTTGCGGCACTCTTTTCATCCTCGGTGGTGTTCTCATCAAATTTGCCAACAAGAATATGTCTTGCCCAGACCGCTTCTTCAGCATCTGACCTTAGCTTGGTATCCTCTTTATACCATTCGGGATTGGAGCCGTAGTACTTATCTACATCGGCATCTGCATCAGGTATGGCAGCAATTTCCTGATACTGGTACTTCTGTACAATATAACTCTTGACTTGGGCATTTCTCAATACATCGATGGAAAACCCATACTCGGCCTCAAACGCTTTATTGGCCTTTATTTTATTTCCTTCGCCATATACATCGATGATGTTCGTTTGGATATAGCTGTCGAGACTTTTTGTTTCCTGATCCGTCAATGTGACCTTTGCCTCTTTTGCCTTGATGTATTGGACCATTGTGTCCTTCAAGGTATCCAGCGCCTTTTTCTTTGCGACCTCTCCGGCGTCCTCGCCGCCTATTTTAGTGGCCCAGAAGGTCTCCTCGCTGATTGTGGGGTCCACAGAATATGCTTCACTGTACATGATCTGCCTCTGGAATTCCAGTTGGTACTTAAATTCATCTGCAGTGATCTTCTGACCGTTGACCGTAGCAACGGTGCTATCCATATTCAGTAATATTACAAGGCCGATTGCTATAACAACGATCACTGCAACAGCAATCAGACCGTACTTGACAAATATCGGCATCTTTTCTTCCGATGCTTGTCGACTTTTCCTGTCAGCATTTCTATATTCTTTACCCAATGTACTCTCTCCCCATCTTATTAATTCCAAGAAATCTTACTAATCATCTACATTATAATAGATTATCACTGTACTTCAAAGCTTTTTAAATCCTGTAACAGAATCTTAATATTGTCCAAAAGGCGCGCCTTATGCCCGGGCAGTACCCGCAATACAAGATAGGGCGTCGCACCGGCATTGAAAAGAAGCTGCCGCTTATACTTTTCCGCCGCTTTTCCGATAATCCGGAAGTTTATATTTTTCGCATTTGCTATCCCAAATATTACAGTATCATTTTTTTCCGACACAGAAGAAAACCCCAGATCTCGCGCAAGCGCTTTAATATGCGCTATTTTGACAAGGTTCTCTGCCGGATCCGGAAGCTCCCCATATCTGTCCGTCAGTTCATCCTGTATATCCAGAACATCCTGTTCGTCGCGTATCGCAGCAATCTTTTTGTACATTTCAATTTTCTTGCCCTCCGCGCCGATATAGGTATCATCGATATACGCGCTGACATTAAGCTCGATGGTGATTTCCGCCTCTTCCTTTTTCACCGGTTCACCCTTCAGTTCTCTGACGGCCTCATCCAAAAGCCTGCAATACATGTCATAACCTACTGATTCCATGTGTCCATGCTGCTCAGAGCCCAGCAGATTACCTGCACCGCGGATTTCCATATCCCGCATGGCGATCTTAAAGCCAGAACCCAACTCCGTGAATTCCTTGATGGCCTGCAATCTTTTTTCGGCGATCTCTGTAACGATCTTGTCCTTTTTATAAGTGATATATGCATATGCGAGCCTGTTGGAGCGCCCCACCCTTCCTCTGAGCTGGTAAAGCTGCGCAAGACCCATCCTGTCGGCATCTTCGACGATGATCGTATTCACATTTGGCATATCCAGTCCCGATTCAATGATGGTGGTGCATACCAGCACGTCAAATTCGCCTTTGATAAAGCTCATCATCACATCCTCCAGCTGTCTTTCATCCATCTGCCCGTGAGCGACGGCTATTCTCGCCTCCGGGATCATTGCCTGGAGTTCGGAAGCCCTGATATCAATGGAACGAACCCGGTTGTACAGATAAAATACCTGTCCTTGTCTGCCTATCTCTCTGATGATCGCGTCCTTTACTACATCCCGGTTGTATTCCATCACGTAGGTCTGTACAGGGTATCTCTCTTCCGGCGGATCCTCTATAACACTGATGTCACGGATCCCCACCAGCGACATGTGGAGTGTCCTCGGTATGGGCGTCGCCGTAAGCGTCAGTACATCCACACCGGGCGCAAAATTTTTCAGGCGCTCCTTGTGAGCCACTCCAAAGCGCTGTTCCTCATCCACCACAAGCAATCCAAGCTCTTTAAAATGAATGTCCTTCTGCAGAAGTCTGTGCGTGCCGATCAGGACATCAACATTTCCCGCCTTTACCTCCTTGAGAATCCTTTTCTGCTCAGACTGGGTTCTAAAGCGGCTGATGACTTCTACCGTGACTGGAAAATCCTTCAGCCTTTCAACAAAACTGTTATACTGCTGTTGAGCAAGCACGGTCGTCGGAACCAGGTACGCCACCTGTCTGCCGTCCATAGCGGCCTTGAAAACAGCACGTATTGCCACCTCTGTCTTCCCATAGCCCACATCGCCACATAGCAGTCTCTCCATTACCCTGCCTGATTCCATATCTTCCTTGATCTCTTCAATACACTTGAGCTGATCCTCCGTTTCCTCATAAGGAAACTGCTCCTCAAACTGCTTTTGCCAGACTGTATCCGCCGAGTAGGCAAATCCTTTGGTCGCCTGTCTCTGAGCGTACAACCTGATCAGTTCCGCTGCCAGCTCTCTGAGCGATTCCTTCACCCTGCTCTTTGTCTTGAGCCAGTCGGACCCTCCGAGCTTGCTAACCTTCGGCTGCTTCCCTTCTGAGCCGATATACTTCTGTATCAGATCCATCTGGTTGGTGGGGATATATAAAAATGCACCTTCCTGATAGCGGATCTTCAGATAGTCTTTCTTCACGCCCTCCACCAGAAGCTTCTCAATGCCCACATATTGCCCGATCCCATGGGCCTGATGCACCACATAATCCCCAACGCTCAGCTCCGTAAACAAATTAATCGGTCGCCCTTTATGTTTGCTCGAAGTTTTAGCGTGCTTTCTTCTATCCTGTCCGAATACCTCTTTTTCACTGACAATAACAAACCCTATGGTAGGATATTCAAATCCCCTGTTCAAGCTGCCGTGGGTAATAACGACCTGTCCTGGCTGTATGTGTTCGGGGGGCATATCCATATATATAGCTTCAATGTTCTTCTCAAGCAGCGTTTCCCGTAAGCGTTCTCCGCGTCCTCTTGTCCCGGAAAGCAGTAAAGCCCTGTTCTTCTCCCTTTTCCAACCTTCGAGGCTTTCGGCCAGCAAATCTACGTTGCCCTGAAAAGAGCCCATACTCCTGCACGGGATGTTATAGACCATCCTATTGTGAACTAGCTGGTTCTCAGAAAGAATCGCATTCATGCTGAGAACTTTATTCTTTTCCATCTTTATGAGAATTGTCTCATAGTCAAAATGCATCGGTTTGATCTGGGGCAGCAGCTGCCCCTTTTCCAACATTGCCTTGCATATTTCCCCATGCTCCAGCAGCAGGTTCTCCAGCCTTTGCTTTTGCCTGACCGGTTCGTCCAAAAATATCATCGGTTCCTCCGCAGCATAATCCGGCAGAGAGAAGGACGGATCTGCGATATATGGTATATATCTGTCGATCCCCGGGAAATACCACGATTCCTTCAACCGCTCCATGTCGCTGTTTATCCTCTGGGCAAGGTTGTGATTCTTTTTTCCGGCCTGTGCCAGATCGGCTCCAATGGCGGCTATGATTTTTCCCTTTTTCTCTGGAGCATAGATTATCTCACGGGCCGGTATGATCCTCATACTGTCGATTTGACCGGTTGAGCGCTGAGTATTTACATCAAACCGGCGGATAGAGTCAATCTCGTCTCCGAATAATTCCAGTCGCACGGCATGTTCCGCATCTACTGAAAAAACATCAATAATACCGCCCCTGACTGCATATTGTCCGCGCCTTTCGACGGATTCCACCCTCTCATAGGCCATCATGACAAGCTTGCGCGTCAGATCCTCAAGATCGATCCGGCTGTAATAATCGATCTCAATCACACTGCTGTTCAGCAGCTCCGGATGTACCAGTTTGTGTGAGAGAGCCTCCACCGACGTAACCACAAGGGTGTAATCCCCCCTGCTGACCCGGTCGAGAACCGTCAGTCTCTGGTAAACGGTATCATTACTCTTTGCCTCAACATCATAGAGCGTGATTTCCTTGGCAGGATAAAAAAGAGCATCTTCTCCAAGGAAAAACGAGAAGTCTTCAAATAGCTTCCTTGCCTGCATTTCATTATAAGCGACAAAAATGCCCTTCCTGCCTGAATGCCTGCAAAGTGCATAACAAATATGAGCCTTCTGAGATTCAGAGGGCCCTGTAATATTTACAGGCTGCCTGCCGCTTTTCACAGAGTTCAGAACCTGCCTGTATTCTTCCAGTTCAAGTAAAGGGCTGATGAAATTTACCATAAAACCTACCAAGTCTTTAATTCCTGTTCCGTTACTTAACGGGATTTTAATTACAGCCATTTGCGCAGCAAATCCGGCTAAAATCGACGGGGCTCGATGCCCCCGAGATTTTAATTATACAGGTTCATTGCGGCTTCAACACCGGACTGGATGATCATCGCCGCAGCCTCTGCAGCTCTTTGAACACTTTTGGCAATCTCGGACGCTTCTTCCCCGCTGAACCTGCTTAGCACATAATCAGCCAGATCCCACTCCTCCGGGGCTTTACCGATGCCGATCCGGATTCGCGGGAATTCGTCAGACTGAAGCTGATATATGACGGACTTCATGCCGTTGTGTGTGCCTGAGCTGCCCTTCGGGCGAATCCTTATGGTACCCACGGGCAAATCCACATCATCGTATATCACAATTAGATTCTCCATCGGGAGCTTGTACCATTCGGTAATTTCGTTGATGCTTTCTCCGCTGAGGTTCATAAACGTCTGCGGCTTGACCAGCAATACCCGTTCGCCCTTGATGTTGCCGTCCCCTGTAAGAGCTTTATGCTTAAGTCGGTTCACTTTGATTCCATATTTGGCAGACAGATAATCTATAGTGCAGAATCCGACATTGTGCCTGGTGTTTTCATATTTTTTACCCGGATTTCCCAATCCGACGATAATGGTCAGCTTCTCCACAACTGCTCCCCCGAACGGCTTATTCCTTTTGAGTAAAGATCGTGCTGATTGAAATATCCCCATATATCCTTTCTATCGCCTCTGCAAATATTGCGGCAATGGAAAGAGAGGTGAGTTTGGCGGTTGGCTTTCCCTCCGGCATCGGTATGGTATTTAGCATAACCAGTTCCTTGATGCAGGACTTGTCAATTCTATCACAGGCCGGGCCTGAAAGCACACCGTGTGTACAGCATGCATAAACTTCCTTTGCGCCCATATCCTTCAATGCATTGGCGCCGTTCACAATTGTTCCGCCGGTGTCTATAAGATCATCGATCAAAACGACTCTCTTATTATTTACATCTCCGACCACATTCATAATCTCGCTGATATTGGCCTTCGGCCTTCTCTTATCTATGATGGCAATAGGGATATCAAGCCACTCCGCAAATTTCCTTGTGCGGGTAACGCTGCCTACATCGGGTGATACAGCGACCACATCGCTGGTGTCTTCAAAAATCTTCTGGAAATAGCTTGCCATGACGGGCACTCCAAGGAGATGGTCCACCGGGATATCAAAAAAGCCCTGCAGCTGCGGAGTATGCAAATCCATTGTAAGTACTCTGTCGGCCCCTGCTGTCGTGATCAGGTTTGCTACCAGCTTAGCTGAAATCGGATCTCTCGCCTTTGCCTTCCTGTCCTGCCTCGCATACCCGAAATATGGCATTACAGCGGTGATTCTGCCCGCGGACGCCCTTCTTAATGCATCTATAATAATTAGAAGCTCAATAAGGTTGTCATTCACAGGCGTGCAAGTCGACTGTATCACGAATACGTCAGACCCCCTGACAACCTCGCCGATATTGATGGCACATTCTCCATCGCTGAATTTGCCAACGGTTGCGATCCCCAAAGGCAATCCGATCTTCTCCGCTATTTCCTCAGCAAGAGCCCGGTTTGAATTCCCTGCGAATATCTTGATGTCCTTACCATGCAGATTCATTTCATTGCTCCTTTATTGTTGTGGTGTTTTATTTAAAGCCTTTCTCCTTTTCCTCCCAAGAATGACGGATGCCTGCTGAAGCTGCAGCTGATCATTTATGCCAAGCACCTCGTCGCTGTCTTCTATTTTATATGCACCTGTACGATATCCCTTTTGAAGCATGATTTCCAGTATATCTGTAAGATAGTATTCACCCTGGTCGTTGTCGTTCTTTATAAGTGGAAGCGTCTGTGCCAATTCCTCCGAGGAAAACACATACATTCCCGAATTAATCTCCCGGATTGATTTTTCCTTCTCACCGGCATCGCGATGCTCTACAATCTTTATAAAATTGCCCTGCTGATCTCTGACTATACGTCCATAGCCATACGGATCCCGCACGTCTGCTGTCAGCACCACAGCCTTATAATTTCCATCTTTCATGTATTTGATTGCATTTTTTATTGTCTGCGCAGAAATAAGAGGAGCATCGCCGCATAACACTACTACTTTTGAGCTGTCGTTCCCGCCAAGATAACGATGAGCCTGCATTACGGCATGTCCGGTGCCCAGGCGCTGCTCCTGCAGTACGTATTCGACTCTGTCCCCCATGTATTCCATCACTTGTTCCGCTTTATGTCCAACAACAGCAACGCAACGATCAACACCTGCATCGCGTGCTGCCTCGTAAACCCATTCTATCATCGCTTTGCCGTTAACCTGATGAATGACCTTGGCCTTTTCAGATCTCATCCTCTTTCCTTCACCGGCAGCTAGAATCAGGGCAGTAATATGTCCCATAACAATTTTTGTCCTTTCAAGTCCCGCATCTATTATTGCACTAATTATTATTTATTTCAACACAAAAAAGACACTTCATTACAAAGTGCCTTTATAGTTCTACTCTTCTGTTGTTGTTGTCGAAACGTATTTGTCAAGTATTGCTTTCTGAATTTTGTCTCTTGTGACTGCGTTGATGGGGTGTGCAATATCCTTAAACTCACCGTCGGGTGTTTTTCGGCTCGGCATCGCTATGAATAGGCCGCTCTGACTTTCAATAACCTTGATATCATGAACGACAAACTCATTATCAAAGGTTACCGACACGACCGCTTTCATCTTGCCCTCAACGTCGATCTTTCTGATGCGGACATCCGTGATTTCCATTAGCTGCTCCCACCTTCCCTATAATCATGTACCTTTATATATTCTATAAAAAATACTATTTTCCTTCTTATCTTTTACAATTTTGATATTCAGGCGTATTTGCTTGGGCTTATGACTGTCTTTCCAACCTCTTCATCCACATTGTTCAGGGTAAGGATGGAGAACCAGCTGTCAACTAATTTCCTGACCGGCTCGGCTGTTTGTATCAGCACTCCGATCCCCGCCACCTCACAGCTGAATTCGCGGGAAAGCTCAAATATTCCTTTTGCCGTCCCCCCGCCCTTCATAAAATCATCTATGAAGAGCAGCCTGGAATTTCGTTTCAATGATCGGAGCGGCAATACCATGGTCTGTATCTTTTTTGATGATCCGGAAATATAATTGATATTCACCGATGCGCCATCGGTGGCTTCGTTGTAATGTCTGACTATAACCAGCGGTACATTCATGTATCTTGCCGTCATAAAAGCAAGCGGTATTCCCTTTGTTTCTACGGTGACCACATAATCGATATTCCTGCTGTAAAAACAGCCTGCAAAAACTCTGGCAATATCGGAGACGATATCAGGATTATAAATGACGTCCAACATGTATAAATATCCCCCGGGCAGTATCCTCTCTTTTTTTGACAGTTCCACACTTAGGCTTTCCGCAAGCTTCAGAGTCATCTTATTCGATGACATGGGAAGATATCGGACTCCGCCCGACGCGCCCGTGATCGTTTCTATGGTGCCGATCCCCTGCTTTTCAAGTGATCCCCGTATGATATCGATATCCTCACTTACGGATGATTTGGCGCAGCCAAGCAGCTGTGTGAATGTGCCGAGCGTAAAAACCTTGCCCGGAGAATCATACAGAATCCTTTGCAGTGTGGATATTCTCTCGCTCCTTTGAAGCTTCTCCATAAACATCACCTTTTCATTATATCATGATTTATCATGATATAATTAGCCATGCGCGTTTCGGCAACACATTTCGCTAAAGCGAAATGTTACATTAGTGTAGCATTTCTGCAAAGCAGAAATCCATAATAGCCGAAAATTTCGCGCGGCGGGCTAATTCCGCCGGAGGCATATAATAACCTCGCACTATGAGGTTATTATATCATATAAACCCGAATGTTCTACGATTTTTTGCAGCAATTGTCCGTATTTTTTGGAAAAAGATTCTTCGGTATATAAAATAGAATCTCCCAAATATAATATATGGCATATTATAAATGGCATATATTATCCGGAAATGGTTAATGATTTGAATAGGATCGGTGCTCAATTTACTTTTATAATAACTTATTGTATGATTGAAGCAGAATAAAAATATGGGAGTGTTATTATTTGCTGGGTGAAGGATTATTAAGCTCAAAAGAGATTAAAAGAATACATATGGCAGGAATCGGTGGGATCAGCATGAGCGGATTGGCCGAGATACTTATTTATCAGGGTTATACAGTTACAGGCTCTGATTTGAAGTCTTCTTCGATTACACAGAAATTAGAAAAAATGGGGGTCAGGATTTCGATCGGTCATCAGGCTGAAAACATCACCGGCGCTGACCTGTTGATATATACCGCCGCCGTAAAGCCGAACAATCCTGAACTCATTGCCGCAGCTCAGGCAGGCATCCCTTGTATGGACAGAGCAACGCTGCTTGGCGAGATTATGAAGAAATATCCGGACAGCATAGCGGTTTCCGGAACTCACGGGAAAACAACCACCACCTCAATGATTGCAATGATCATGCTGGAGGAGGGTCTGGATCCGACAATACATATAGGCGGTGAGCTCAAGGCCATCGGAGGAACAACAAGGATCGGATCAAGTGATTACTTCATTGCGGAGGCCTGCGAGTATACCGAAAGCTTTTTAAAGCTCCATCCAACCCTGGCCGTTATCTTGAACATTGAATATGACCATGCGGATTATTTCAAGGATTTTGGCGAGGTTCGGAATGCTTTTCTGAAATTTTTGAATTTAGTGCCGCAGCACGGTTATCTGCTGGTAAACGGCGATGATCAAACAGCCGTAGAACTCCTGCAGCAGGCATCCTGCAACAAGATAACCTTCGGCATCCGGAACGACTCGTGCGCCTGGCGTGCCGGCAATATCACCTTTGATAATCTGGGTTGTGCCACATACAACTTACTTTATCAAGATGAGCAGATCTGCGAGATTAAACTGAAGGTACCCGGATTGCACAATGTAAGCAATTCACTGGCAGCAATCGCGGCATGCAGTATCATGGGCTGTTCAGCAGCCTCGGCGGCAAAAGCGCTGCAGAAATTCAGCGGCACAGGCAGGCGCTTTGAGTTGAAAGGGTGCAGCGAAGGTGTTACGGTCATGGACGATTATGCGCACCATCCAACCGAAGTGTCCGCAACATTGAAGGCCGCTTCAAATTGCGGCTATTCAAGGATATGGTGTGTTTTCCAGCCCCACACCTACACGCGGACCAAGTTTCTGATGAACGAGTTTTCAACCGCGTTTGAAGATGCTGACATTGTAATTTTGTCAGATATTTATGCGGCCAGAGAGGCCGATACCGGTGAGGTCAACTCTGCAATGATGGCAGACAGGATTGCCGGCGCCGGTAAAAAAGTTTTCCATATCAAAGAATTTGAGCGCATCGCAGAATTTCTGGATAAAAATACAGAACCCGGCGACCTCATCATTACAATGGGCGCCGGGGACATTTACAAGGTGGGCGAAATGTTTCTGGAGGCCAGAAAAAAACTTGCCGTAAGCTGACTATGCCGGACCTGCTATTAGCAGGTCCGTTCTTGATCATTTCTTCACGGATGTCATGGCAAAGCGTATTTCTCCTTCTGCTGCCAGCTTATCCTCCACGGTAGCTTTTACCTTTGCCTTGACGATTCCCATTTTCGAAGAAAGTATCTCTGCCTCCAGATGCAGCGTATCGCCCGGCATGACCTGATTTTTGAATTTCATTGCGTCAATACTGGCAAGAACGCCCAGCTTCGCATCATCCGATGCTCCCTGCACGTTCGCTGCCTCAGCATTTACAGCGATCCCAGCCGTTTGGGCAAGCGCCTCAACGATCAGTACGCCCGGCATGATTGGAAATCCCGGGAAATGTCCCTGGAAAAAAGGCTCATTGACAGTCACATTTTTTATGCCCACAGCTCTTTTGCCCGGTTCCAGCTCGATGATCCTGTCCACCAGCAAAAACGGGTATCTGTGGGGTATGATTTTTTGAATTTCAACATTGGAAAGCATCTTTGCACCTCATTTGATTTATTGATTATTTATTCCAAAGCGCCGCATCCTTTTACAAGACCGGGCAATATGGTCTGTGTAAAGTATTTCACGCTTGCAAGCTCCGAATGGATCAAGCTTTCAATAATAACATGATATTTATCCACAAAAGGATCCAGATTATTCAGCCGAACCTCATTGACACATTCCATCAGCGCATCGATATAATCCGCACATTTGAGGATCTTTCCCTCTATCGTGTCATCTTTCCCGTCAAACAGAAGATCCCTGTATATGCTTTTGTAGGGCTCCTCCACGTTTACCAGCAGGTTCTCCTCCACAACCTCCTTTTCCAGCAGGTTGAGCATATCCCTGAAATCTTCGTTTTTATACTTTACCGTGCTGATGATATCGCCGGTCATCGACTCAACAACATCATGATTCAGCAGCTTTTTCAACAGTCTGCCCCAGTCAATGGTATTGCCGTTCTGTTCCTCGATCAGCGCCAGCATCTGCCCGACCTGTGATACAAAGAAGGAGTGCTCGCTGACAGTTGCTCTCTGGTGCATAAAATCTGTTGACCAGCGGCCCATATTGTTCAATTTGCGCACAGTCTGCAGATAATGATCCAGCCCCATAAAAACCTCCAGTTCCTGTAACAATCATTATGCAGTTATTATATCATGAATTCTTACAAATTCATGATATAATTAGCCATGTGCGTTTCGGCTTCGCCGAAAATTTCGCACGGCGGGCTAGTTCCGCCGGAGCTATATAATATCTGCATACCCGGCTTATATGCAGATATTATATCAAAGATGGATGAGTAAACATAGTGAATTGTGGTACAATGTTTAACAGAATGTTGAGTGAGTTACTGTTTACACCATCATGGATACTGTGCAAAAGCGGAAACAAGAGCTTCATTTGCAAGAGCTGTGCCTCTGAACAGTAGATTTGAGCAGGAGAGATACGTATGGGCACTTTACGGTATATAAAGGATCTATTGTTGAAATACAAACTCAGATATGCGATAGGCGTAGTTTTTTTACTTGGAGTGGACATTCTTCAGCTGGTGATGCCGAAAATTCTCGGAGACGCTACGGATTATCTGGAGAACGGCACCCTGACAATGGCACAGCTTACGGGATTTGCAGTAACGATAGCTCTCATCGCCGTAGGCATTGCTGTATTCAGGTTTTTGTTCAGGTATACCCTGTACGGTGTGTCCAGAACCATTGAGCACTCCTTCAGAAATCGGTTTTATGCGCATTTACAGCGACTATCGACCAATTACTTTAATGTACACAAAACAGGAGACCTGATGGCACATGCCACTAATGATATGAACAATGTCACCATGGCAACGGGCCAGGGGATCATTTTTGCCATAGACTGCCTGCTGATTCCTGTTGCAGCGCTTGTGATGATGCTGGTCACCGCCGGCTTCCGGCTGACAGCCGCCTGCTTTGCTCCGCTTTTATTTCTGGCGGTCACCGTCGTATTCTTTATGAAAATCATGGAGACCACTGTTCAAAAGCAGCAGGAGGCATTCTCAAATCTGACAGAGACAGCAAGGGAAAACTTCTCCGGCATCCGTGTCATTAAGTCCTTTGTCCAGGAGCAAAAGGAAATTGAAAAGTTTGAACGGGTCAACAGAATCAACAAAGAAGCCAATTTGAAATTTGTCCGGCTGATGAGCATGATGTTTCC
Organism: Bacillota bacterium; assembly: GCA_023435745.1. GTDB lineage: Bacteria > Bacillota > Clostridia > Acetivibrionales > DTU013 > JAEYRF01. The sequence continues at coordinate 213,480 of JAEZMD010000026.1, forward strand.
AAGTGTGATGCTCATTTCCTCCATTTCATTTGTCATAGCGCTATGGTACGGCGGAATCCTCGTCATCGAAGGCGTCCTTTCATTGGGAGATTTTGTCGCATTCAATTCATATCTTGGCCTGCTGATATGGCCTATCACTGCTCTGGGTTGGGTGGCCAATATCTTTCAGAGAGGCTTTGTATCGCTGGAAAGGATTAGCACGATTATGGATGAGAAGCCAGAGATCACGGACATAGAAAGTGAAACGGATACAGGAGCAGAACCGGCTGTCGGTGGAAATTATAGTGATCCTGCCGCAGATGCCGGCCAGGATACTGCAAAAAGCCGGATCGACGGCTATCTGGAATTCAGGGGTTTGACTTTTACCTATCCCGGTTCAAAAGAGCCGGTTCTTAAAAATATTAACATATCTGTTGAAAAAGGTAAAACGCTAGCCATCGTCGGGCGAACCGGCAGCGGCAAGACCACGCTGATCAACCTGATTCCAAGATTGCTGTCTGTACCGCAGGATACCCTGTTCATAGACGGCAGGGACGTAAATGATATACCTCTGTCCACACTGCGCACAAGCATCGGGTGTGTTCCTCAGGAAACCTTCCTTTTTTCCGACACCATCCGTAATAACATCGATTTCTATCGTGCTCTCTCGGATGAAGAGATTGAAAATGCTTCAAAGACTGCCAGGTTATACGATAATATTATTGAATTTCCACGACAGTTTGACACCATGGTGGGGGAGCGCGGCGTCACGCTGTCGGGAGGCCAGAAGCAGCGCGTCGCTATAGCAAGAGCCATACTTGGTTCACCCTCCATTCTGATACTTGACGATTGCCTCTCAGCAGTAGATGCAAAGACAGAGGAGAGTATTCTCGCAGATCTGAAGCTCCTCATGAAGCAGCGCACCAGCATTATTATTTCACACAGAATCTCTGCCGTGAAGGACGCGGATGAGATCATTGTGCTGGACGACGGACAAATCATTGAACGCGGCACCCACGCATCACTGATCGAGCTTGGTGGCTATTATCACAATCTTTACATCCGGCAGCTTTTGGCCGACGAGATAGAGGAGGCGGAATAATATGGCTGATATTTCCCCGGAAATCAATGACTTTCAGGAAGAAGAGCTGAATGCGAAGGCTTATGACGCTCGCCTGATGAAAAGGCTTCTATCCTATGCCGCAAGGTACTGGCAATTTTTTGTACTGGCAATTTTCCTGTTATTTGCCTCCACTGCTGCTGATCTTATAAGGCCGTTTCTGATGGGTCTGACTATCGATGATTTCATCAAGGCGGGAGATACCGCTTCATTGAACCGGATGGGTCTCTATTTTATGCTTCTGGTCATTGTCGGGTTCCTGTTCAACCTGTTCCAGATCTATGTGCTCAGCTATACCGGTCAGTCAATTATATATAACCTGCGCCAGCAGCTCTTTACGCACCTGCAGAGGATGCCTCTGTCCTATTTTGATAAAAACCCGATCGGACGACTGGTCACCCGTGTAACGAATGACACGGAAACGCTGAATGATATGTATACCAATGTGCTTGTCACGTTGATAAAGGATTTTGTATTACTTGCCGGTACAATCGTTATTATGTTCCGGCTCAATGTCTCACTTACATTAATAACACTTGCCGTAATGCCTGTTGTAATCGTGCTTACGGTATTTTTCAGAATCCGGATCCGAAAGGTATACAGGAATGTGCGAATCTCTCTTGCAAAGATAAATTCAGCCATTTCAGAAAATATTTCAGGCATGCGAATTATTCAGATGTTTCACAGGGAAAAAGAAAACTTCAACAAATTCGACGAAACCGGAAAAGAGTATAAAAAGGCAGTCATGAGCGAAGTAGTGACCTTCGGACTGTTCCGTCCCGTCATTGAGCTGCTGGCTTCCTTTGCACTGGCGCTGCTGCTCTGGTTCGGCGGAAGGGATGTGATCAAGGGTACGCTTACCTTCGGTATTCTGTTTGCCTTTGTAAATTACATCTCAATGCTCTTCCAGCCAATCAATGACCTTGCTGAGAAATATAATATCCTGCAATCCTCCATGGCAGCCTCGGAAAGAGTTTTTCAGATCCTTGACGCACAGACGGAGGAGGATAATGGAACAAGGTATCCAGGAAACACCGCCCTCAAGGGCGATATCGAATTCAGAAATGTCTGGTTTGCATACAATGAAGAGGATTGGGTGCTCCGGGATGTCAGTTTCAAGGTGCCGGCAGGAAAGACAGTGGCCATCGTCGGCGCCACCGGTGCGGGCAAAACATCGATTATCAGCCTGATGAGCCGATTGTATGAGATTCAGCGCGGCGAGATTTTCATCGACGGCGTTAATATAAAAGAGCTTCAAAAGGATGATCTGAGGCGATATATCGGTGTTGTCCTGCAGGATGTTTTCCTGTTCAGCGGTAAACTAAAGGACAATATACGACTCAATGAGGAAAGCATTTCAGACGATAAGATCAAGTCAGTGGCGCAATACGTTAACGCAGACGGTTTTATCAGCAAGCTGCCCGACGGATACGACGCAGAGGTGATGGAGCGTGGTTCCACCTTCTCGTCAGGACAGAGACAATTGCTCGCTTTTGCCCGTGCGCTGGCATTTGACCCCACCATACTGGTACTCGATGAAGCCACCTCAAATATCGATACGGAGACAGAGCTGCTCATACAGGACGCACTTGGAAAGCTGACGAAAAACCGCACTACCATCGTCATTGCTCACAGACTATCGACCATCCAGCACGCTGACAATATTATTGTGCTGCATAAGGGCAAGATAAGAGAATCAGGAAACCATCAGGAGCTACTGGCCAGAAAGGGAATGTACCATTCCTTATACCTGCTGCAGTATCAGAAGCAGGAGCCGGGGGAATCCGACCCGACAGTGGAATCCGCTTCAACAGTGTAAGGCAGCGCCCCTGAGCTTCCAGAGTAGTATACCGCCGCTTTTTGTTATTAATTTCAACGTTACCCTTTTAATAAGAAGCATACAATAAAATGTAAATGGCCGCCATCATTGACATCCGTTTACATTTATGTTAGCATGTTATAGAAGGCATTTCGCAGAGAACTTGCGAGGTGTCTTCTTATATTATTCATTCAGCCGGTAAGGCGAATATGATTGAAAGGGAGATGGAAATGCAACAAACAGTATTGTCTGAAAGGATGTTTGAAATACTTACCGATCACGTCGCTGAGATTGAGAGGGAAAAAGAATTCATCATCAAAGGCTTTTATGCCGACAATGCAGCAACTGGTATGGATAGCGAAATATTCTTCAGAGATTATACTGCAAGAATTGAAGAGTTTCTTAAAAACGTTCGGGTAAAAAAGGATGGTCCGGATAGCTGTCCTCTGTCCATTATAGGAAGCACCGTAGAGGTTAAAGATGCTGAGGATATGGAAGTTTTCAGCTATCAGATCGTACTTCCGTTTACAAATAAATTACCTCCGGATATGAGTCAAGCCTCCTGTTTTTCACCTATGGGAAGGGCGCTGCTGCTCCGGCAGGTCGGCAGCAAGGTTGCGGTAATGACACCAGGCGGTCAAGTCGAATATGAAATCATGTCTATCACGCTTGATGAGACAGCTGCCGGGGGTGAAACGCTGCAGCTTTTCCATAGCAATACCAGTATGGCATTTTAATAAGCTTTATCAGCCCAACTCCCGGGAAAACATTTGTAAAAACCGCATTGTTTTCCCGGCTCCTTTGGGCACAAGCCAGATCAACCAGCCCTATTCCAGCAACAGACTTGTCAAAGTATTCTGAATAATACTCCTCCCGCTCCCATAAATAGAAAAGCAGAATATGACATCATCAATTTTTTCATCTTCAATCAGTTTTTTTGCGTCAAAGGACAGACACCCTTCCTGATTGAAGCCCTTTGGATCGATCACGTATATCGCCGAATAATTCGGTACCAGGAACGGCACGAAAGCGCTGCCGTAAGAATCCTTTATAACCAGCACTTTGCGGCTTGCCGGGCTGTCCGTCGTGATTTTTTCCAGCCGCTGATCCCCCCATGCAAAGCAGGAATACTTATAGGCTCCCAAGCTTTTGAAGTCTGTGTTAATAATGCTGTCAACATTGTAGGCCGCTTGCATATTGCCCATTTTGAAAAGTGTCAGCTGATGGCCGGTTTTCGGAATATAGTAATCTAATTGCTCCGGGTTATTTTTGAGTCTTGCTGCCTGCGGAAGCTTGTATATTTGAGAGTAAAGTCCGCCAAGAAATGGTTCATAGGTGTTCTTACTATAGTCGTCGTCAAGGCTTGCAGGCTGTATCCCGGCAGCTTCACAAAACGCGGTGTACGTATAATAAGCGCCCAAAGCAGTCCAGTGAACATCTGAGCGGAAATAAATATTTTCATCTTTGTGTTTCATCAACCGGTCATAGGCCTTCACAACCCTGACACCGGTTGCATTAGCTTCAATAATGGGCTCAGCCTTGCTTTGGTCATAGGCTCCTGTGCTGTATGCCTCGGAAGCGTAAAATGCCGCGCTGGTAGGACCTGTAATGGAGTAAAAGCTGACATCGGGCAATAATTCAGCCGCTTTCGCCAGCAGGCCTCCAAAGGATTTTAGTCCGCGCGCCCCTGTCGGCATCATGACCCTGTCCTCATGGATGATCAGGGAATTATTCAGCTTCTGGTCCTTTTCTTCGCCATTATCACTCTGTTCCACGCCGGAATTGCCGCGCTCCGCATCGGCACTACTCAACCCCGTACCGCTACCACTCTGCTCTGCGCCGACATCGCCCTGTTCCGCACCGGACTGCTGTGCTCTCTCTGTATTCATTCCATCGATTTGCCGCTGGATGGAAGCGGAATTCTCTCCCGGCACATCGGATGATTGAAGCTCTGCAGAAGTTTTCAGCCCTGCTGACGGTTGCCAGCCTTCCGATGATTGCGGATCTGTGCCCTGCTGTTCTGCGGAAGGTATCTCCGATTGCATGTCGTCCTGGCCCGGCGCCTGGACAAAGTCATCTACATTAACACTCAATAATACAGAAACACTCTCTGAAAAAGCATCCAGGAAAAACAAGCCTGCATACGACTGATATCCCTGCACTGAGAGGTCTCTCAGCAGAAAATTGTCCAACAGGTACTCTTCATACTCTTCCTCGAATTCCCCGCTGAAAATGCCGTTAAACGATAACAACGGTCTGCTGCTCAGCTTTCGATTTTCGAACGAGGAGAAGCCGTCGCTGTCAGGAAACAGTGATAACGCGAACAGGGTAAGCATGAGCGCCGTGAATGTTATGATAACCAAGTACTGCACCTTTTTCATGTGATTCCTCCAACGTTAGCGATCAGAATCTAAAGTATATAAACGGGTTGTAACTGTTACTCACAATGCCGGCCATGCTGAGCACCAGCGCCAATGCCATGCAAACTGCCGCCCCCGCGGCCAGAACTCCTTCAGGCAGATTCCTTTTCCTGATTTTATTCAGAATAAAGTCCTTCGTAGGCACAGCACAAATCACACAAAGAGCGGTAAACGGCAGATAATTGATCAGAAGCCTCCATATGTCCAAACCTGTAAATGTCGCCCCAGCAAAGCCGAACATCACCTGAAGCGCCTCGATGTTGCGTTTGTAATCAACAAAATAGAAAAAATTAAACCCAAACATGACGAGGAAAAATGAATACGCTATCCTGACAGCTTTAGACGCCTTTTCCAGCACCTTGAGCAGGAATCTTTTTTCCAGGATCAGAATTACTGCAAAATACAGCCCCCAAAATACGAAATTCCAGCTGGCCCCATGCCAGAGCCCGGTAAGCATCCAGACAATCAGAATATTCCTGTACTGAAGCCTGCGGTTTCCGCCCAGAGGGATATATACATAATCTCTGAAAAACGTGCTCAAGGTCATATGCCAACGCCGCCAGAAATCTGTAATGCTTTGGGCGATATACGGGTGATTGAAATTCTCCGGGAATTGGAATCCAAACATCTTTCCCAGGCCGATCGCCATATCGGAGTAGCCTGAGAAATCAAAATAGATCTGAAAGGTGAAGCATAAAAGTCCAAACCAGACATACGGTGCGGATTGGCTCATCAGGTCTCCATCGAGAAAGGTCATCGCAAGGCTCCCCGCATAGTTTGCTATCAGCGTTTTTTTCGCAAGTCCGAGGACAAAACGCATAATACCGCTGTAAATGTCCTGCAGAGTAATCCGACGGTCCGCCAGCTGATCCTCGATATCCTCGTATCGCACAATCGGCCCTGCCACCAGCTGCGGAAACATGGAAACGAAGAGCAGGAAATTCAGAAAGGATTTTTGCACCTTTACTTTACCCCTATATGCGTCAATTGTATAGGAAATAGTCTGCATAGTGTAAAAGGAAATGCCTATAGGCAGCGATATGCCGCTGTCGGGAATACTTACGCCAAACAGGGCGTTGACATTATCAATAAAAAAGTTTCCATACTTGAAAAAGCCCAGCAAGCTCAGGTTCAAAACCAGAGAAATAATCATGAACAGCTTGCCCCTGGCAGTATTCCGGTACTTTCCTGCCAGGCCACCGCAAACAAAGTCGATCAGGGAGCTGCAGATAAGTAATATGACCCATACCGGTTCACCCCAGGCATAGAAAATAAGAGAAGCAACAATTAAAACAATATTCTTTATCCTGATATTCGGAGCTATCATATAAAGCAGAATGGTTACAGGTAAAAACCTAAGCAGAAAAACCAGACTGGAAAATACCATATATCCTCCAATACCCGCAAAAAATAATATGATAGAAGTCGACAAGGTAAATAGTACCACTATTTTGGCTTAATGACAACTACGGAGATAGATGCAGACCGCGAGTTATTAGGAGATTATCAATCTGTTTGTTCGATATATTTCATAGTTAACGCCATCACTTCATCTATGTTTCGGCTGTTACGACTGTACTTTGACGAATTGACACAGTCTGTCTGAAACCTTTACCAGTTGCTGGTTTCTGCCTGCCCCAGCATGCTCTTTCCTTTTCGACATGTGGGTTGGTTAAACTATGATTTATGGAGAATTATTGCTTCATGCTTTTACCATGAGGTTCCATTTATGAACCTGCAGGGATATTTATACGTATTATGGTACCCTTCCCAAGAATGCTTGTGATCTTCAACCCGTAACCTTCACCGAAGCAAATCTTGATACGCTCATTTACGTTATGGATTCCTATACTGTTGAACCGATCACTAATTCTTTTAGCTGTATTCCTGTAAAGTAGATTGTTGCGTTCAGTTCTTCCAATACCTATCCCATTATCTTTAATCGCTATCTTCAATGAACCTCTAACCTTATAAGCTTTCACCGTTATTAATCCATATCTCCCCTTTGGTACAATTCCGTGGAAAATTGCATTTTCAATGATAGGCTGAAGAGTAAATTTCGGCACTTTACAATATAAGACATCTTGGCACGCATCTACCTTAAGCTCAAAAATATTTCCATACCGAACTTTTTGAATATTTACATACATATATATACTTTTTAGCTCTGCCTCTAAATTGATATACTCGTCTTTCTCCTTATCGAAACTGAAAGATAGCAGCGCAACAAGAGAATGTATTGTTTCCTGAACCTGATCAACCTTCTGTTGTTTTGCAAGACTATTTATACATGCAAGAGTATTATACAGGAAATGAGGTCCTATCTGACTTTGCAGCATCTTCAATTCATACTCCTTTTTCTGAACTTCTGAAGCTTTTATTTCCTTAATCAATGCATTTATTCTCTCCATCATATCATTATAACTTTTTGATAGTCTCCCTATTTCATCCCCTCTTTCTATGGTTATAAGTGGCAAATCCTCAAGATTTATTACCTGGTCCATTCTATTTGCCAGCTTTCGAATTGGTTTGGTAAAAAAGATACTGAGCAGGAGTGAGCCAATAATTAATACACCGACACCAAACAATACATTTAGAGTAAAACTTTTATAAAGCCTGGCGAGGCTCAAATAATAATCCTCCTGATTAACTATAATGAAAAAATCCCATCCCAGCTTATTATTGTTAGATTTTAAGCACTGGAAGGTTTGCTCTTTATATTTTATTATGCTAACTTTATTCGTTTTTCTTAACAAAATATTATAGAAATCGTTTTTAATTGTATTCGGATACACCTCCTTATTATATGGCAGGTAACCATCGCTGGAACCGAAGACTATGATTTGGTTCCCAGGTGAAGAGAGAATATAGGATTTATTTCCTTCTGCAGATAATAGACTGGATATTCCCTGGTTAAGGTAGTCAAGACTCGCTTCCGCGATGACTACACCAATAATCTGATTATTTGTATCCCGCACCGGCAGTGTAAAGGCTACCGTCAAATTTGATAACGGAGTCTGGTATGGTTCTGTCCAGCTTACTCCAAAAGGATCGCTGATTGTTTCCTGATAGACTTTGATTATATCAGCATTACCTATAATATCATACAACAGTCCCTTACTGCATAAGACTCTTTCATCATTCCGAATAATATATAATGTTTTAATAAATAATGAATTCCTTTCCCCATATAACCTTAACTGTTCAATTGCCTCGCTATCAGAACCAACATCAAATAATTGTTTCTGGGATGCTATAAGAGTAAGAGTATTATAGATATTATCCATATAAGAATCAAAGAACTGATCGGTACGCACTAAAGCGACCTGTGAGTTATTGAGAGATTGAGTATAAAGAACATTTTCCGTTCTCTTAAGGTTATTCCACTGTAAAATTAAAAGTATTGAGACTTCTGTTAAAAACAGTATAAAAAAGAGTTTGGCCGATAAACCCCAGTTTCTGTACCATTTATCTATAGATCTTGCAGTGATAATAAAAGCTTTTGATGTTTTAGAAAATATACCCTTGATGATCATTGTTTCCTATACTCCTTAGGTGTAACTCCGGTCCAATCTTTAAAAACTACAGAAAAGTATCTATAATTTGGTATCCCGACTTTTTCCGCAATTTCATATATTTTTAGGTCTGAATTCTTAAGCAGTTCAAATGCCTTTTCCATCCTCTTCCTGGTAAGGTACTCATTGAAGGTCTCCCCATTTTCCTTAATAAAAATCCTGCTTAAATATTGAGGGGTAGTGCCCGCCTCCCATGCAACTGAGGCAAGAGTAATGGGCTCCTTCAGCTTCTCCGATATGACTTTTATAGCCAATCGTACATAAGGATGCTGCTTATTCCTTGCCGAATATTTATTTTTGATATGATGAAGCAAAATGTCAATTAACTGAGTAAATCTATTGGCCTCCATGATTCGCTTGATAAATTCATCATCAATTTCAACAATTCTTGTCTTCTGTTCCAATTGGTCTATAAGCTTAATAATATAATCTTTAAGCTCTTCCGGAGGTGGATTGTACTTCAATACCCATTCAGTAAACTCACCTCTTACTAATCTAGTAAGTCTGTCATAATCTAACCAATTTTTTCTAATCTCTTTCTCAATTTCGTTAACATTACAATTACATAGGTGTTCCATACATGGCGGACTTCCGGCAAACACCCAGGACTCCCAATCATAGAAGGAATAACTTTTCCATTTTTTTATTATATTATATGAATTGGGATACTCATGTTCATTATGTACTTTTTCCCCAATAATCGTATACACATGAACCCCATTCTCAGTATAGTACCCCGCTTTTTTGATTTCATTTACTATAGCTGCATATATTTTTTCCATATGTTGCTTTAAATGATCATTGTCTTCATGTATGTCATTCATGTATATAATATATTCTCCAACATCTGATGGAAACCATTTAATATATTTATCCTCAACCTTACTTAAACATGAACCGATTATCTTCTCTAAAAAAATCCAATCCTTAGGGCAATGCTCTATACACATGCATATTAGATGAGTCGGAAAGTTTATATCTATACCATAGCATGATATTTTATCAAAGGACTCTTTTACTGCATCATACCCTTCGAATACCATTTTTCTGAACAATTTGCTTAATTCCAGACGCCTTAACTCTATTTCATTTTTCTTATACGAGAATTCCTTTTTCAAGATAGTCCTGGCCTTCTCTATAGACTGGAGGATTTCATTTTTCCCCATAGATGTTTTCGGTATATATCCAACTGCCCCATACTCCAATGCCTGCCTGGCGTATTCAAAATCACTGTGACAGGTCAGGATTATTACCTGAATATACGGATACTCATGTTTTAACCGCCTCAATAATTCAATTCCATCCATCAGAGGCATAGTTATATCTGTAATAATAACATCAGGTTGATAACTTCGACACATATAGTATGCTTCTTCGCCATTCTTTGCCTCTCCAATAAGCGCTGCCCCTAATGAACTCCAGTCAAACATGCTCAATTCCTGTCTAATAGGCAACTCATCATCAACTACCAGTACATTTAATATGTGAGTTTGATTCATATATAAAACCCCCTGGATTCCTCTGTTGGTGTAAGACTTCACCAATCTACATACATTCGCTAAAGGAATATTCCACTTTTTAAAGATCAAAAGGGCTATTTAACATACCCAAGTACCTTGAGCTGACTTTGCGCCTCTTCCATAAACTTGCGATAATTAAACTGTGTATCCAATGTATTAAGAAAATCATCATACTCATCCAGTGATCGCTTATTATAGATGAACTTTGTAATTTCCTCATTTATAAATCGGTCTGCTTCTGCAGCATTAAATGAGTCAGGTATAATTAGAAAACTATATAAATTATCAAGTCTGGGCTGCCTGCCAGCAAAATCAATATACTGTGCCTGTTTATCAAATTTTAGCATGAGGTATTCCCTGTCTTTCCTGCCTGTAAACTGGTACAGCCAGAAATATCCACCCTCTTTATCCAATAAATCGGTCTTTACAATTTTGTTTCCTTCCAAATTGTAGTGTCTTCCCTTTATGCCATACATAACAAGATTGTAGCCCTCTCCAACAGAAACATAATTAAGAAGGTCAAATATTCTCTGAAGCTTCTTAGTATCCTTTTCCAAGCCTTTCGGTAGTCCCAGATACATTGGAGAACCACCTAAGTCATATGACATATCAAATTGGCCGCCAGGCCCCTTAATCGGAGCCAATTGAACCCATTCGGCCTTCGGATTCAAAGCTTTTATCTGAGCTTCAAATACGTCCTTTTTAAGATTTGCCCAGTCAATATTCAGCATCCCCGCCTTACCTTGTATTGCCTTCTGCTGATGATCAAGACCTGTATTTACCATCAACTCAGGATCGACAAGACCTTCACTTATCAATATCTTTATAAAGGCTAGAGCATCTTTCATTGCTGGATCATGAAGTGCATCAATAAACTTGCCATCTCTAGATGTAATTTCTCCCGGAGCTCCTATTCCATAAGCTCCAAAAACAATTGAAAAGGAGTTCGTTGACATAAAAAACTTTCGAATGCCAATCCCTGTAATTCCATATGTATCATTCTTGCCATTTTGATCAGGATCATCCTCTGTAAACGCTTTTGCCACTCTGAAGAAATCCTCTAACGTTGATGGGGGACTCATTTTAAGATTATCCAACCAATCCTTCCGAATCCAATATGTGAAATTAGGCATTTGATTTGCTTTTGCTATGGCGAATAATTTATTATCAACCATCCCTTTTCTTAGTGATTCATCTCCGATTAGTTGTCGTACTTCCATTAAATTATCCATATATGGAGTAATATCCAGTAGTATTCCATTTTGCGAATATTGAACAATATATTGTTTATTAGGAATCTGAAAAAGATCCGGATAATTTCCTCCAGCTAAACGTACATTTAACTGATTAGTATAATCTTCACCGGAAAGTGACGAACTTAATTCTATTTCAATATTCAAAGCATCTTCCAACTCTTGCTTTATTACATCAGGACTTAACGGTGTTGTTCCTGTTCCTTCCATTATACTTAACTTCATCTTCTCTGAATACTTTTGTTCTATATTTAACGGACTTTGCACATTTTGATAGTTTTGTACCGTTCGCTGCATAATTTGACTCTCTAAGGCATTATTACTACAGCCGCTAATAATAAGAGAATTTACTAAAACAACAAAGCTAATTAATTTCAAATATTTCCCATTCACTTTTTGCCTCCCGATTAATGAAAGCCAATTGCCGAACTCCAATAGGATTTCTCACACCAACCTGCAGAATAGATAGAAATGTAAATACTTGTTGATGTAATGTTTAAATGTCTGGTCAACATAATGTAAGCAAATAAATTATAACATAAAAGATAATTAAAGATATACATAATAACATACAAAATGTTTGGATCTCAATCTAATCCTAATTCTAAAACCGGGTCTTCTGTATAAATAGCGAGAGATAAGCCTATAGTTTCATGACTATTCGAAAAAAACATCACAGTTTAGCGAAGCATCTTTAACCGTCCCATTTCTCTTTCAGTATCAACACTTAACTATTTTAGTGTATTATGCACAATCGGCATCCATTCACTGATAGAGATTTTCTGTGGGCACTTTTCTTCACATATTTTACATTGTATGCATGCACTGGAACGGTTGGCTTCATTAAAAAAATTATTATATACCGTATGTGACCCTGTGACATCTTCATAAATCACACTATCATTATACAATTCAAAATTTCTTGGGATATTTACGTTATTTGGACAAGGCATGCAGTAGCCGCATGCAGTGCATGGTATGACTGCCCTTTCATTATATTTCAGCCGTACACGTTCAATAATATCCAATTCTTCAGACCCGAAAAGCCCTTCACCTGAGTCGTTTGCATAAGCTATATTATCCTTTACCTGTTTCATGTTACTCATTCCACTCAATACCACACTAACCTCTGGTTGATTCCATAGCCACTGTAGTGCCCAGTAAGAAGGAGATCGTTTTACACCATACTCATTAAAAATCGTTTGGATAGTCTTAGGTGGATTTGCCAGCCTTCCTCCCAACTGCGGTTCCATAATAATAACTGGAAGCCCTTTTGACGCTGCGTACTTCAAGCCTTTGGTGCCAGCCTGATTCTCAAAATCCATATAGTTGTACTGTATCTGGCAAAGATCCCATTTATCATATCCATCAATTATTTCAGTAAATACATCATACTTATCATGGAACGAAAAGCCAATATAATTAATTTTGCCTGCAAGCTTTGCATCCTCAGCACATTTAATAATATCCAGCTTAAGAATAATATCCCTCCATCTTTCTTTAGAAAGACCATGAAACAGGTAGAAGTCAATATGATCCGTCTGAAGCTTCTTCAATTGTTCATCAAGCTTGGAGCCAAAATCCTCTGCCTTTGATAGCAACCAAACAGGCGATTTTGAAGCTAGCATTACCTTGTTTCTGTATCCATCCTTCAATGCCTTGCCAGTCACAGTTTCACTATTTCCCTTATGATAGCCATAAGCTGTATCTAGGTAGTTCACTCCTTCGTCTATTGCATACCGGATCATCCTTATTGCTTCCGTTTCGTCGATATTACCGCTGAGCTTATCTCCGCATGTAGCACTTCCTTCAGTGGGAAGGCGCATTGTTCCAAACCCCAAGACAGACGCCTCAAGATTCATTTTGCCTAATTTTCTATATTTCATGATCATTTTTTGTATAATGTATTACACAATATACATTTTCCTTTCTTAGGATTTCGTATATTATGAAAATTTCGGCGGCATACATGGGTAAACCGCCGAAATTTACATATAAACAAGAGTCTCTCATTTTCAAAACAGCACTTTGTACGTATTATTTGCTGAGTACATTATTGACATCTCTTTCAGCATCGGCGAGCGCCTGTTCTACTGTCTTTATTTCACTCATGGCAGCTGAGACCTCTCTGCTCAGTATTTCTTCAACTTGAGCCCACTTCGCAATACCAGGCCGATATTTTGCACCGATTAATGCGTTAAGCACAGCTCCACTATCCGGATAGATTTTTTTGTAGGCATCAGACTCGAAAACTGATTTAACTACAGGAGAGTTAGAATTTTCAGTTGCTAGTTTGAGTTGTTCTTCTTCAGATCCAAGAAACTTCAAAAATTCCCATGCAGCATCTTTGTTTTTGCTGTTCTTGTTAATGGCAATACCCCAACCGGATATTTCAGTCATACCTTGCTTCATGCCAGAACCCTCTACATAGGGTATTGTCGGGGAGACTGCAAAGTTTCCAGCAAATTCGGATTTCTCCTTATTATTCATGTCAAGAAAATATGGAGAGTATGTGATTGCCATTGCGGCATTACCTGCTTGCATTGATGCAAGAACACCATCGTTCTCATAGTCAAGAGCGGCAGGTGAGATAACTTTATCTTTGACAAAGAGATCAACGAAAAATTGAAGAGACTTTTTTCCTGCATCTGAGTTGAATGCAGCTGTTTTGTTGTCCTCGGTCAGAAAGCTCCCGCCCCAGCTATAAAGGAATGGACACCACTGACAAATTAAGTAGTTTGTTTGCTTAAGTGGTGCTGTAAAACCATATAAATCGCCGTCAGTTAAAGCAATTGCTGCACTCCGCAACTCTTGCATGCTTTGCGGTACTGAGAGTCCTTTAGCTTCTAGCAAGTCTCTCCGGTACATTAAAACCCATCCTCCGATACGGAAGGGCATAGAATACATGACACCATCATATTTTGACATATTAGCGAATGCAGGAACCACTTTATTCATATCTACGTTGTCTCTTGCTATGTAATCAGTGAGAGGCTCAAGATACTTATACTGCTCAGTAAGCCAGATCGGTCCGTCAATTGCTACAACGTCTACGTCGCTACTACCGGAAGAAAGCTCAATAAGCTGCTTTTCATGTCCTTCCTGGTACGACGGAGCAACGCTTTCAAATTTTATTCCGGTTTTTGCAGTGAAATCTTGCATTGTAGGTTCGATTGCTCTAAGGAAGCCGCCTGTAGTCCAAATAGCTTTTAGAGTGACAGATTCGGCAGGCTCTTGTGTTGCCGTTTTATCAGCCTGTCCTGTGGTCGAAGCTCCAGATTCACTCGTTGGTGTGGATTGTGATGGAGCAGGTGATGAGCAAGCTGAGAATAACATCGTCATTGCTAGCATTAAGGTAATAAGAACACTAAATATTTTTTTCATAATGCAACTCCTTATATAATAGTTTTTGTAAAGTTTTAAAAATAATTTTTCAGCTATAAACCTATGTGGTATCGACCCTAAACTCATTGTAATTAATCTTAAGAGAATGCTTTGAAAATCCTGCAAGCGTGAAAATCTGGCAAACTAATCCCAATCTTCCCAAATAAATACATCACAAGGAAATCCCCCCAGGTTATGAGCAGGAACCGGCAGAATAGCAGCAGATACATGTTTTTTCTGAACCTTTCCAACGCGTGTTAGATTCTCGACAACAGGTATATCTGCATTATGCAGAGTATAGTGAACATCATTAGCGGTGTAATGAATCTCCTTCAAGCCGCTTGCCGGATTAGAGCGTTCTACTGAAGCCCAGTCAATAGCAAGGCAACGGATACCTTTTTCAATCATCCAGTTAGCAGCGCTGAGAGTAAAACCGGCAGTAACATCCATGCCTGCACCCCATAGGTACCAGTCATTGATATCGGAGCGCATAAATAGGATATCACCCTTTCGGACGTGCTTCCCGGTGCTTTCGAGCAGCGGTGCATCAATAATCTGACGAGGGCCTATCTTTTCGGATAGATCGATCACTGATGCCGGAGCAATAAGGCGGTCAAGAGGCATCTCTTTAAATCTGCAAAGGATCTCTTCGGGGATATTATGAACATGACATGGGTCAAAATATGCAGCTTCGACGTGTGTATTGGTTGCATGACTTGCTGTAATATACATCTCCTGGCAGGTTCCCGTAGGAGTTCTAACATCGTCTCCCTTCAATATGAATGGCTGAAGTCTGTTATTAAACATGATAAACATCATGTCCCGGGGGTCAATGCGCTCAGGCAGCGGTTCCATCCAGCCGTGTTTGCGGTCATAACGGCTGCTCGGGTAGGTTTTCAGCTTATATGAAAGGTCAGTGTAATCTACTGGATTATCCAAATCGATTGCAATAACCCTAGCCGGACCGCCAATCATACCTCTGATTTTGATGGGAACGCTGATAATTACTGTCTTTTGACTTTCTTTAACTTCGTCAAGGTTTGCAATGTCCTGAATGACAATGATTCCTGCCTCATTAAGCATCTCCGTGACAGAAACATTCCCGCGATTTTTGGAATTTTGCGGTTCAATATCTCGAACATCAATAGCAACAGCCTTGATACCCTTTTCTGCTAAAAGCTCGGCAGCTTCAAATGTAATGCCTGGATGATCGGTATAGTATGATTTAGTTGGATACATTTCACGATATTTTTCAGCAATACCAGTTTTAATTATAACGATATCTCCTGAGTGTATGTCCGCTTTTTCCAGATCAGCCTTCGTGATATCAGCTTTTGGGAAAGGCACCGCGATGATATTAATATCACCGATCAGTTGCTCCGGTAAAAGGGTTGAAGTATCATTTGCGTCGTAAAAGTTTGCCTTTTTACTTTTGTGGAAAGTCAAAAATGTACAGTGCGGCTTGCTTGTTAAAATCTGCTGGTTAAACAGCTCTCCAGGAAATGGACCCAATAGATGCGTCTGCATCTCGTAATATCCCATTATTTCACTTACAGGTCTCGATTTAGAAATCGATTCAACCATGACATTGTAGTCAGGATGATAGCCCCAAATTGGATTCGACCCTCCTTTGCTTGTTCCTTCCGGTGCCATATAAGCCGGAAGAGAAGCATTGATAAATCTCTTCATAAAACAACCCCTCCTTTGAAAAAGTATAATACTCTCGAAAACATCCAACGCTTTCAAGATCTATGTTTTGAGGTATGAAATATTTTCCACACCTCTAGCATACTCCGTAAATTTAAATAAAAATTCCACCATAATGAACCAAAATAACTTTGATGGCACAAATATTAGTAACTTTTTAAGATTATTCAATTATATCTAGTTGTCATATAAGGCAAAAATTTATTCTTTTACAGATCCTATAGCTAGTCCTGCTATCATATATTTTTGAACAAAAAGTGTAAAAATGAAAACAGGAACAACCATTGTGGTAATTATACCGCCAATCTTTCCCCATTGAAGTCCTTCCTCCGCGCGTGCCTGAGAAGCAACGATAGGAAGAGGGACAGCCTGTGTGCTCGTCAACTGGTTAGCAAAAATAAAATCATTCCACGAAAGTATGAAACAGAATATCGCAGTTGCTGCAATTCCAGGTGCCGTCAGCGGAAGTATGATTCTCCAAAACGTCTTCAAGTAACCACATCCATCGATCATTGCTGCATCCTCCAAGCTTTTTGGCAAATCTGTGAAAAAGCTTCGCATCATCCATGTGGCCAGAGGAATGCTTAACGCAGTATATGGAACTATAAGGCTGATTAGTGTATCAAGTATGTTCAGATACCTGCAGAACAGGTATAGCGGGACTATGATAACAACAGGCGGAAGCATACGTAAAGCAATAATCAGGATAGAGATTATGCTATGACCGCGAGGTCGTAATCGCGACAGGCTATAACCAGCAAGACTGGCGAATATTAGTGCAAGCAAAGTACTGGAAATACTTATGACAAGAGAGTTATAGAAATACTTTAGTATATTAGAACTGGATGCCCATAGTTCACGAAAATTCTGTAATGTTGGTTCAAAAATAAGCTTCGGGGTTTTCAGGATAATATCCTTAGGATATTTAAAACTGGCCATTACCGTCCAGAGGATAGGACTTATTGAAATAAAGACAAAAAGTAGAATTGCGATGACTTTTATAACTTTCAACGTGTTTTGATTTCGTTTAGACATACAATTAATTCTCCCTTCCAAAAAATCATGTTGAATTAGTCTGCAAAACTGCTTTTGTCGAGTAACGCAACATACACGCATACAATGGCCAGTGTCAAAAGGATCAACAGCCAAGATAACGCATTAGCTTTACCCATTTCAAAAAATCGGAAAGCTTGCTTGTAGATATTAATACCAATAACCATCGTATTGTCATTCGGACCACCGCCTGTCATAACCCATGGCTGTGTAAAGACCCTCAGGCAGAACATTGTACGGAAAATTAGCGCAACCATAATCTGTGGCTTGATTGACGGAATGATGACATAGTATAGCTTTTGTAAGTAGGAAGCACCATCTACCTCTACGGCTTCAAGCATTTCCAAAGATAAGCCCTGTAAGCCCGCTAATATAATCAACATAGAGAAGGGAGTCTGTTGCCAGACTTCAATAAGTATGATGGTAAATAATGCATTATTTGCGCTTGTCCAAGATGGGATAACAATGCCGAGTAAACTAAGTAAGTAATTAACCACTCCAAAATCTGAGTTTAAAATGTATCGGAAACATAATGCAGCAACAACCTCAGAAATCATCATAGGAAAAATAATTAGCGTACGCATCACCTGTGTCCGGATTTTTGTGCCATAAATAATCAGAGATATAAGTAACCCTAATACTATCTCAAAGATCAAAGATAATGCTACAAACAAAAGTGTTATTTTAAAGGATTTAATATCATATGGGTTGGTGAAAATATCTGCATAGTTCTTAAGTCCTACAAAATTTATGCTCTCGCCATGTATAAAATTCCAATCAGTAAAGCTAAGAATTAAGCTGAGTACCATCGGTACAAAAAGCACGCAAAAAATCATAACTAAAGTAGGTGTTAAAAACGTATATCCAACTCTATTTCGTTTTCGTTGTATTCTGCCTTCTACTGCTTCCCTCATTATTATTCTCCTCTCTCAATGCAACCTCATACATGGATGTATAAAATAAACGACTTTATTCAGAAAACAACTACTAAATTGTATTGTTGTGCATCAAATCATTTATTTTATTACAGCATAATAATCTGGTAAACAGTATATTTATTCTTCATAACACCTGATTTCATATAATCCGGCACATTCACTACCGTTTGTACTATAAAATATTATTTTCAAGCACTCACTATATACAGGTGTCTTCAATTCAAAGCATTGCCTATATTGATAATTATCCTTCACATTGACAATCTCGGTCCATTTGCCATCCAAAAAAGAATATATAGAAAAATCCTTAGCCGTCTCCGGATCCCTAAAGAATGGAGGATATTCCCTGAATTCAAAAGTTTGGTATCCAGGAAAAGTGAGAATAATTTTGCTAATTTTTTGTGGACTATCCCATTGCAGCTGCATCCATTCGGGAAGTGGATTTTCGGAGGATGACCTCCACAGGTTGGTTGACTTGTGAGGCTTTATGACACCAGTTAAAATATTTTCCGGGTTATATACATCCTGACCCGGTTCAACCTTAAAGCTCATGGAAGTACCCTTTTTGTATTTTCTCATTTTCCCTGGTGCTATTTCATAGACACATACATGATATGGTTCCAATGAACCTGCTTCCAGCCAAGCCACATTTGCATTTTCATGAAGATCGAGCCTGACGTAGCTATAGGGCTTAAGCCCGGATTCTTTTCCAAGACCAATATTCCAATCAACCCATTGTACTTCGCAGGGAGGAACATCAAGAATTGTTTCACAAAGAACCGGTTTGTTTGAGCTCGAATCATAATCCCATATGTGGTCTGCTAAATATAATGATGCTTTTACTTTCTGCACTATATCCGTATGGTTTGTTAAGCAAACTGATACTTTATCAAGCCTGCCCTGACCTATTGAAATGAATTGCCCCATTCTCTGTTTTAAACAGTACTCGGAACAGGAGAAAAACGAAAAGAAATCACTCATCCAATTCTTGTTCTCCGGTCCAATTCCGTAGAGCTTCGCGCTACTACTCGCACTCACCTTAGCTTTTCTTGCAATATCCGCCTTGTCTTCATTTTTGAAATGCGGCAGAAAACAACCGTCTTTTAGCAAAGTTTGTTGCACTATACTTATTCCTTTATCAGCCATGTACGATATTGGAAGCGACTGACTAATAGCAACAGCTGCAGCAGTCCCAGCTGCCTGACCCATTAGCGAGGTAGTACTCATTACTCTCAAGGTTCCAAAAGCGGCATGTGTGGTACTCACATTTCTTCCAGCCATCATAAGGTTAGATATGTCTTTAGAAATCAGGATCCTAAGCGGAATACCATATGGCCCTACATATGCCTTTACAGCAACATCACTCGTCTCGTCAAGATCATTTCTTTCATCAATATCGTCGCCCAGTTCATTTTTATCCTTTATTTTCGTTGCATTAACAGGTTCGGATGTTTCAGCAAGCAATCCTCCAACTGTATGTATATCAATCAAAAAACCTCCGTATGCAATCTCATCCTGGAATCTGGTTTTATTCACAACATCCTGCTCCTTCATGAGATATTTTCCCATGATTCTTCTACTTTCACGTTTTCCTGGAACCTGACCAATCCAGTCAATGGCATAATTCTTAGCTTCATCTTTGAGCTGTGGATCCTTGTTTTTAATCCAATCCCAAACTCCAAGAAGATGACATGTCAACTCATGCCTTATTTCCTCGTTATCATAGATGGTGTGCCAAGGCGTCCCGATTTCTAACCACCAGTAACCTCCCTTTGGGGTGTAGGGAACTCTTCCCTTATCATAAAAATAGCTTGCATCATTATATTTAATGGCCCATTCAGGCGAGTTGAACGGAATAGGGTAACCCATATTCCTTGCACAAAAATGAAGGGAACTTCCCATGGTATTACTGCTTGCTTTCATTGGCGCGTGCGCCTCGCCGAATTCAATTCTGCTTTCTTCACCCATCCTCCATTCACAACCCGCGCGTGCGGCAACAACACCGTCGCCTGTACAGTCAATAAAAATATCACCGTATATCTCTATTTCAGTCTCAGCGTGTTCCACCCGTGCTATAACTGATTTAATTTTATCTTTGCTGTCAAGAATTACGTCAATAACAGAGGTATTCAGCCTAAAAACCAGATTGGGCGTTTTTAAAGCCGTATCGTAAAGAACCATATCCCATACGCTGTTTAGCCAACCATTGTCACTAAATATCTCTACATGATTCCTAGCTCTTTCCTCAATCATCAGTTCCATGATGATTCCTGTTTCTCTTCCATAGCAATGGTGTCGATCAGCACCATGCGGTTTGACACGAATTTCTGATGAGCTGTTTCCGCCGAATACAGGTCTGTCTTGGATGATACACACCCTGGCACCATTTCTTGCTGCAGCTACGGCTGCGCAAAATCCTGCCAGTCCTCCTCCGCAGACAACGACTTCATATGTTTCAGTTTTTCTTCTTACATCGTAAATATTGTTTCTCATATGATAACCTCCTTGTCCGCCCCTTGAGTGCAGAAAGTAGCATCTCCGCAAATAGCTTAAACGCTAATCATGGTACATATTTATCTCTCGGGAAAACTTCCAGTTACACTCCGATTACACTCTGGACAAAATTATTCTAGCACAAGAGGGTATCAATAAATATGCCGTAAAATTATCGATATGTCTTAATTTTAATCTTTCATATTTTCACAAAATCTTCACTATGAACATACAAGGAAATTTATGCATGCAACTCAAATCCGCCCGCGGATACGAAAATGCATCTTCCATGGAGATGTCCCGGAATGCTTGTCGATGCCTGAGAACAGGTAAGAGAGGCACGGATGCCGAATCACCAGCGCCCGCATTGCAGCGTTTTCCCGTGCCCACAGAATGTTAAAAACAGTAAAAAATCGCCTAAAGCCTTTGATTTTAAAAAGCTTTAGACGATATAAGCATACTATGACAACACACTGTTTATCCAAACAATGCCAGTAAAATGCCAGCCGCGACAGCTGAACCGATAACCCCTGCCACATTCGGTCCCATGGCATGCATCAATAGATAATTTGATGGATTAGCCTTCTGGCCTTCCACCTGGGACACCCTCGCTGCCATCGGTACGGCGGATACACCGGCGGAACCGATCAATGGATTAATTTTTCCGCCTGTCAGCACACACATAATCTTACCAATCAGCAATCCGCCTACTGTACTGAACATGAATGCAAACAACCCAAGCCCGATGATCATAAGCGTCTCCGGCTTTAAAAACCGCTCGGCATTAGCTGTTGCACCGACAGTAAGTCCAAGAAAAATCGTCACAATGTTGATCAGAGCATTCTGAGCAGTGCTGGAAAGTCTCTCAACGACACCCGACTCCCTGAAGAGATTGCCAAGCATCAGCATGCCAATCAAAGGAGCAACAGATGGCAAAAGCAGTATGCAAAAAATCGAAACAGCAATTGGGAAAATAACCTTTTCCAGCTTGGAAACCTCCCTCAGTTGCTCCATTTTGATTTCTCTTTCCTTTTTTGTGGTCAGCAGTTTCATAATCGGAGGCTGGATCAAAGGAATCAACGCCATATAGGAATATGCTGCGATGGCAATTGCAGGCAGCAGCTCCGGAGCAAGCCTTGTGGTAAGGTATATGGCCGTAGGTCCGTCCGCGCCGCCTATGATACCAATAGAACCTGCCTCCTGCGGCGTAAAGCCAAGTGCAATAGCAACGATAAATGCCGCACTTATCCCAAACTGTGCGCCTGCACCCATAAAAAGGCTGCTCGGTCTTGCGATCAAAGGCCCAAAGTCTGTCATCGCTCCAATTCCTAAGAAAATCAGCGACGGATATATGCCCAGCTTGACACCCTGATAAAGGTAATATAACAGGCCCCCCGGCTCAGTTGAACCTTCCGCAGGCCCGCTCATCAGACCGGCAAGCGGTAAATTAGCCAGCAAAACACCAAATGCAATCGGCAATAACAGAAGAGGTTCAAATTTCTTTACAATAGCCAGATACACCAGAACACATGCAACGCCAAGCATGACACACTGCTGCCAGGTAAGCGCCGCAAAGCCCGAATCTGCAAATATAGTTTTTATCGCATCTACAAACATCTATTGTCACCTCACTGTTGAATAACGGCAAGGAGATCACCTGTGTTGACAGTTGAGCCCTTCGCAGTTTGAATTTGTGCTACTACGCCGTCCGCAGGTGCGACGATCTCATTTTCCATCTTCATTGCCTCAAGAATAAACAGGATATCTCCTTTTTTGATCCTGGAGCCGGAACTTACCTTAATGTCCAAAATAGTTCCGGGCATAGGTGCTTTCACAGCTTCCCCGCCTGAAACAGCCGCAGCGGCAGGTGCAGTATGTGCGGATGTCTCTGCAGGCGCAGCAGGTGCTGCGGGAAGAACCTGCGGCGCAATGACCGGCGCGGCAACAGCCTTTGTACTCAGGACTGCCGCCTGTCCCTTTTCTACTTCTACTTCATACTTTTTATTGTTAATGGTAACTTCGTATATCATCTCAAAACCTCCGCTCAATATTTACGTTATTCAACAGCCTTGATCGATTTGAAACATAGCTCGGAAAGTGGAATCCGTGATTCGTCGCTTACTATAGCCATGATCATTGCCGCTGTCTTCTCATCTACATTTATTAGCTTCACTTCCCCTGATGAAGACTGTATTACATATGCATCCTGCTCTTTAACCTCAGGCTGCGCCATATATCCGGTATTTTCAACCGCCGCCTTTTTGCCGGTTGTTTTCCTTAGCACAGCGGACAACGCCATGATCATGGCATATAAAACAGCGAGCACCACAAAAACTAAAAGCAGGGTAAACAAACCAACTATGATACTTTCAAAAACAGACATGCTGCACCATCCTTTACTTTTTGACTATTGTATAGGTAACCCTCGTTACCTCTCTCTCTTCTCTTTCCTTGAAGAACTTTTCTGCAATCTGCGGAAAGGCGATATAGGAAAGAACATCCTTATCACTTCTCGCGACCCCTTTCAATTGAGCCTTTGTTTTTTCAAATGCAGGCTCAAGAGTATCTGCAAACCTGTTTTTTATGGGTTCTTCATCACCAAGCACCTGCTTAATCAGGTCTGGATCGATTTCTCCCGGCGCCTTGCCGTATTCGCCTTTTAAGTAGGCTTTTATCTCTTTTGATACATTCTTGTACCTTTCACCGGCCAGCACATTCGAAACCGCCTGAACGCCTACCATCTGGCTCATTGGCGTTACCAGCGGAGGATATCCCAGGTCTTTTCTTACATTTGGTGTTTCAGTAAGAACCTCATCCAGCTTATCAAGAGCGTTTTGTGCTTTCAACTGTGCAATAAGGTTTGAGAGCATTCCGCCGGGAACCTGATACACAAGGGCATCTGTCTCTGTACCCATTACAAAAGCATCCATCAGCCCAGATGAAACATATTTCGCTTTAATCGGCTTGTAAAAATCGTTGATTTTCTTGAGAACACTGTCATCCAAACCAGTGGTATAGCCCATCTGCTTCAGTGCATAATTTAATGTCTCGGTTGCAGGCTGAGAGGTTCCGCCCGCGAATGATGATATCGCGCAATCAATACCGTCGCATCCAGCCTCAACTGCCTTGACCTGTGTGATAGGCCCAAGCCCGGTGGTGGAATGGGTATGAAGGAATACCGGCAGTTTAACTGTCTCTTTGATCGTTTTGATCAGGTCATATGCTTCCTGCGGTCCCATGATCCCTGCCATATCCTTAATGCATATTGAATGGACGCCCATTTCCTCCAGCTGCTTAACCAGCTTTGCATAATTCTCCAAATTATGTATTGGGCTGGTGGTATAGCAAATACAGCCCTGTGCATGCGCCTTTTGCTTTAGTGTCTCGTCCACCGCTACTTCGATATTTCTGAAATCATTCAATGCATCAAAAATTCTGAAAATGTCAATGCCGCTGCTGACTGATTGTGCTACGAATTTCCTTACGATATCATCGGGGTAGTGCTTATAGCCAAGAATGTTCTGACCCCTCAGCAGCATCTGAAGCTTGGTGTTTTTCACCTTTGCCCTGATTTTTTCAAGTCGTTCCCACGGATCCTCACTCAGATATCTCAGGCATGAATCAAACGTAGCTCCTCCCCAACATTCAAGGGAGTAATAGCCCGCTTTATCCAGGGTTCCCAGAATCTCTTCGAAATCTGAAAACGGCATTCTTGTGGCAATCAACGATTGGTTGGCATCACGTAATACGGTTTCTGTAATGTTTACCTTCATCTTTTCATCTCCTTGTATTATATTTTTGTCTTGTATTAAATAAATAAGGGCAAAAAGCATTAGTAGCTCCCCACCCTGAAAGCACATTTTCTTGAAAACAGTTTCCTGTCCAACCGAAGCGTTTCTATTTAGCTTTCTTACCATGTCTATTATAAATGAATTAAAGGCAGATTGTCAATATATTAACAATCAATCCTGTGAACAATCAATCCATAGCAAATGCATAGCAAACAGCAAATAAGATGAATCCATTTTCGGACCCATTTGACACCATTCCAAAGGGATGGAAAATGCTAGTGGATTGGGTTAATAGTAAAGGATATAAAGCATCTTGTGATAAGGAACGCTATTGGCTGGAAGAAGTTATCGAAATAGATGGGGTTACTTATATGGATGTATACTTCCCCATTAATTGATGTAAGCTACATAAAAAACTCCGCATGTCGTTTCCATAAAAAAATGCCTATCCTCTGGATAGACATTTTTTTGGAGCTGGTGGACGGAACGACGCGCCGCCTTGTTACGATTTCTTGCGTCGCTGCCGCTCGGATATATGCTCCCCAGCATCCTCGCGCACTCGCTAAAGCATGTGCGTCTAGCACATGCTTTTTAACGCTCGTACCCACCGGTTCGATTCGGTCCCTTATCGTTTCCATAAAAAAATGCCTATCCTCTGGATAGACATTTTTTTTGGAGCTGGTGGACGGAATCGAACCCCCGACCTGCTGATTACAAGTCAGCTGCTCTACCTGCTGAGCTACACCAGCGCATATAAATGGTGTCGACTTGAAACAGTATACCATGGCCGACTGACAGAGTCAACCCGGAAAATGATGAATTTTTTGCCGTTAAATGATGCATTTTAGGCGCGATTTACTGACTAATCCCAAGCACCTGCTTCAACTGCATTATATTGATTCCTGTCGGAATGCCCATACTATCCAGCAGCCAGCCGCCCGAGATCAGGTTTAGCACACAGGCAACCCCAACGATGCCGGTGTCGCTGT
Organism: Bacillota bacterium; assembly: GCA_023435745.1. Taxonomy (GTDB): domain Bacteria; phylum Bacillota; class Clostridia; order Acetivibrionales; family DTU013; genus JAEYRF01. The sequence continues at coordinate 239,521 of JAEZMD010000026.1, forward strand.
TCAAAACCGGATGCTCTGTTCTGTTTGCCGAGATAGAAGATTCATGGGAAACAACTTCAACAAGAAACCCATGCTCCTTCCCCACTTTCATAAGCTCAAACACATTACATCCGGCAGTACATCCCATACAATGGAAGCCGTTTTCATCTTTCCTTCCTTTACATTCATCGTCGGGAAGCAATCGCATGCAGGCCGGTATCAATACCGCCTTTTTAGAGGCATTGAGAAACCTTTCTCGAAATGCCCTGTTCATGATCTCAGCGCCAAGCATATTCAAGTGATACTCGACTCTCCTTCTGCCGCAGAAGATGACATCCTCCCGCCAGTAATGCTCAGGCCTCAGCTCATTAAGGTATCTGTCCACATTTTGCGTATAATTGCCGAGTACCTCCGCACTCCTGTCTTCAAACCAGGCAGCCAGTGTGATCGATGTAGCCAGTATATCCTGTGCCTGTGCGTCCGGCAGCGTCTTCAGATACTTTTCCCATTCCCGCAGCCGCATGACCTCCTGCCTGAATTCACCGGTCGCTTCCAACCAGACCAGCAATTTGTCCAAATGCGTTAGCGAAACATCCAAGACATACAAATGATCATATAAATCCGGGGAAAGAAACATGGTCGATAGAATGCCCCTGATAAAGTCCACCCCCGGCTTTAACGAGCATCCCTGACCGCGAAGCTTCGACAGACCGGTCAGCAGTTGCTTTGGAACCTCTTCCAGTTCATTGGAATCGCCGCTGTATACTTCCCAGAGAGTGCCCAATACAAGCAGTTCAAAGCCAGCCTCTTCTTTGGAGTAAAGTCTTGAGGCTCCGTAATTCTCCCGATATCCGCAATTTTCCCGATAGAAAATATAATCATCCACAATGATGTCTGTCAGGCTCTTCATCTCGTCCAGCACTTCGTCGGTAAAAGCCGACAATTCCTGATAAAAACCATCGGAGTCGACATTATTCTCTTTCAATGAATATGTAATGGTATACATCAGTGACTCTCCTCACCTGTTACCTTGCCATTTACTTTACCTTTTCCCCTTGCTTTTCTTCCCTGCTTCATTCCCTTTGCTTCTTCCCCTTTGCCGCCTTCATCCTGAGCAGCTTGCTGCAAAGCGTTTTCCTTCTCAATTATCAGATCCATATAATGCCCGGCCAGCTCCGGGTATCCGTCCAGAAATTGCCTCGCACTGTCATTCAAAGAATAAATGCCCTTGGATACTCTGGTAAACCATCCATAATGATTATCACTCAGGATGTTCTGAGTTTTTGCACCGGTGCCCAGCTTTCTGAGCTGCGAAGGTGACATGTTTCCATATTTCATCATACAGCACGCTACGTGGATCGCTTGCTCCCGGTAAGCTGTGATGAGCTTTGTCTTGTTTGTTCCTCCGGTATTATACTGTCCGCTTCGGCTGACAGCTTCTTTGATGATATGATGACGTACCTTTTTATTGGTGCGCAGACTTTTCAACCGGTCAAAGGTATTGGGATGAAAATGGATCTCCACCTGTTTATCCTTCCTGTTTGGTGCGACAGTAATCAATCCCAGTTCGAGCCTCCGCAGCAGCATGCACATATCTCTCCAGCCTGCTGTTCTGGCTCCTCCCTTAGGGTTCGGAATCGCCACATAAACAGAATCAGCCGCGCGCTGGCGTTTGACAGCCTGACTGAGCAGTTTGAGATTGAACGACGTTTTCAGTTCGACAACCACCAACTCATCCCCCATGATCGCCGTAAGGTCGCAGCCGTTCACTTCTCCCTGCACCTGATAACCGAGTCTTTCAAGGTAATCATGCACAGGTCCGTACAGATCCGTTTCACGCATTTTAGTAATATCTTTCTTTGCCATTTCATGTACTCCAATATACGTTCAATATTTCGACATGTATGAAAAAAATCCTTCACAGCCTTGCTGTTTAGACTGTCAAAGGCTTGCCCTGACCAAAGCCGAAGCGGTTGACATGCTTACAAAGAAATATGCTGAAAGTATTTCTACTTTTGATACAATCGAGAAACAGGCTCTGGAAATGGCTGATACAATGGCATCCGGAATGGCAAGGCAGTTCACTTTGATCTGATTTTGTCGATAGTGTCCTGCCTGACCGCTTCACGCAGATCCTCCATTACCGCAATCCCTTTTACCTCGTCGTCCGCATAAATTTTGTTCAGTTCAAATTCCAGCGGCAGCCAGGTATCGATGGGAGCTTCATTATGCTGGATCACAGCCTCCAGCTTATCTAGCGCATTGAACAGCCTTGCCTCCTTGCTTCTCTGTTCTTTCATCTCTACAAATAATTCTTTCAGCTCAACACCAGAGTCACGTTCAAGCATTCCGACGATTTGCTCAATGGCGGCATCTTCTTTCTTTATATCCTCATTGCTTTTTAAAAAGCTCGGAACATCGCCTGCGATCGCTTCTCCCAAATCATGAAACAGGCACATTTTTAGAACTTTATCCATATCGTATTCATTCTGCAGCTGTTCCTTCAGCAGCCACGAAAAGATGCAAAGCCTCCAGCTGTGTTCAGCAACGCTTTCCTGCCGCATTGTTGACGTCCAGGAATGGCGCAGCTCACATTTTAATTTTTCCGCAAGCCCTAAAAATTTAATTATTTCTCTTGAGTCCATGTTTCCTCCCCCGGTACCTCTATATAGTACTTACTATACCAGCATAAATATGGTCATATAGCCTATGGTCAATAACGTATGACCAATTGTGGTTGCAAGGATGTCCTGAAACCGATATCTCATCCATCCCCAGAGCAGTCCCGCCAAAAAAATAAAAATCACTGTTTGGATGCCCATGAAAGAGACCTTGAAAAACGTAAGAACCGTCGCCAAATGATAAGAGGTGTAGAAAAACGTCACAATGAGTATGGCAGGCCATTTTTGAAGGATGTCCTTAAGCCTTCCGTAAGTGTAGCCCCTCCAGAAAATTTCTTCGACAATGCCATTAAACAAAACCATCAAAAAAAACAAGATCCATTTTTTACTTCCCGAAACACCCCATTGGGCAAGGCTTGTTACTATATCGCTCGAAATGAACACTTCACGAAAAGCAAAAAAGCCTCCAATCATCAATGCCAGAATAATGCTGCCATGAATCAATCCCGATGCTATTGACCTTCTGCTGTTCTCCCTCCTGAAGCCCAAGAAGCGGAAGGCTTCAGTGAAGCTGATCCTCTTGAGCAAGAGCAGATCAATAAAAGGCACGAGCAGACACATTCCGATATAGTACAGGAAAAACACCGCATATACGTTGCTGAATAGCGTCAGCGGGATAATAACGGAAAAAGAGGCCAACGCCATAATAATAACGCTATAAAAGACTTTTTTCTTCATCTCAGCAGGCAGTTTAACCCCGGTTCTCATTATGTCCACCTGATTCACTCCTCGTCTAATATTATTTTTCATTCGAGCATTAAAGAAGTTCTTCGTCCCATCCGGGGCTCCTTCTGCAAAAAACTATTAGCTTCAGTATATCAAATCCCCAATCGATCGCAAAACATTTTTCTGTGTAGACAACTAATAGTAATTATTGCCATATCAAAATAATATACTTATACAGTAAAACGCTAATTTATTTAAAGGGGGTTGACTATGAAAAGCAATAAACTAGTCGCATTAATGTTGCTGGTAGTTATGCTAACGTTATCGATGACTATGTTAACAACGGCGAACGCAGCAAAAAAACCCGCTTTCCTCACAATTATGTCAGAGGAGAGCAATGGCTGGGTAAGAAACTTTAACCCGAATATTAACAATGCCAGGCACGCTGCATTGGGATTTATGTTCGAGCCATTAATTCTTTTCGACAGCTTCAACAATAACAAGGAAACACCATGGCTTGCTGAGAAGATTGTTACTGAACCTGACTTTAAAACCCTTACAGTGTATGTTAGAAAAGGTGTAAAATGGAGTGACGGTAAAGACTTCACTGCAAATGACGTTGCATTTACCTACAATTATCCAAAGACACATCCCGAAATAGACAGGACTGGTTGGTGGGATCATGAGGGATCTGCTACACCGGGAAAAATCGCTTCTGTTAAAATAGTTGACAAATATACAGTTAAAATTATCATGAAAGAAGCGAATCGTTTCTGGCGTAATACTATACCCTTCCAGGTCTGGATGCTGCCGGAGCATATTTATTCAAAGGTTAAAGACCCTGCAACTTATGTAGATAAAGATCCCGTAGCTACAGGCGGATTCACAAAAGTTAAGTACTGTACACCTGAAATGATTGTGCTTGGAAGAAACCCGAAATACTGGAATGCTAAAAATCTGAGTGTTGACGAGCTTCGTTTCCCGCAATTCAATGGCAACCAGGCAGCACTTACACTGCTTCAAACAGGAGCTATCGACTGGGCACATATATTTATACCGGATGCAGAAAAGAACTATGTACAAGGCGACCCGGACAGAAAATTCTGGTATGGGAAAAACGACGGTGTAAGACTTGCATTCAACTTTATGGATGAAAATACTGATACCTTAAAGGCATTTAAAGATGTTAACTTCAGAAGAGCAGTATCATTATGCGTTGATAGAATAGGTATAAACAAATCAGCCGTATTTGGATACCTTTCACAGGATGTTCCCACTGTAACAGGTTTACCACCGGCATTATTGGGATACGCAGATCCGAAAGCACAGGCTGAGCTGGCTAAATATACCAAATACGACATTAATGAAGCCAAAAAGATATTGGCAAAAGCCGGATACAAAGATGTTAACAAGGATGGATTCTTAGAAAACCCGGACGGTTCCAAGCTTGCATTTGAAATTACATCACCTGCAGGTTGGACTGATTGGAATGACGGTGCTGCAATTGTTGCACAGGGACTTAAAAAAGCGGGCATCAATGCAACAGCAAAAGCAATAGATCTTGCAATGTATATTGAAAGCTGGAGAACCGGTAAGCGTGATATTCTTTACTGTGGATACGGTATTACCGGAGATCCGTATAAATTCTACTATGACACAATCGGTGATCAGTCAAGAATCAAAACGGATACCTGGTGGACAATTACCGACACTAACTATGCTAATGATCAGATGACAGCTTTAATAGCTTCGATGCCAACTGCTAAAGATGCTGATTTGAAATTAGTAACAGCCAAGATAGAACAACATTTCGCGAACAATATGATCAATGTTCCAATATTCTACAATGGAAACTGGGTTGTTTACAACACAAGCAGATTTTCAGGCTGGGCTACTGCTAACAATGTAATATGTAACCCTGCATGTGTTCAGCATGACTCGAAACTGTTACAGCTTTTTGCTTTAAAGCCTGTAAAAGATAAATAATTGATTCATCAATCAGGTATGGCATAGGTTTTTACTTATGCCATACCTGATATTACAAAAGTTCAACTATTTATAAAATTGTGCCTTATAATTCCGGAATTCTAAAAATAGAGGGTGAGGATACCTGTGAAATACATTTTAAAAAGGTTATGGTTTTATATCTTAGCGTTCTTTGGAGCTTTGGCTTTAAACTTTTTTCTTCCACGTATGATGCCGGGTAATCCTGTTCAGATGTTTTTATCAAACCTTTACCTGTCAGGAGGGGTTGTCGACAATGCTACAATTGCTGCGGTAGAGAAATTATTCGGATACGATACCCATACACCTGTTATCATAGCCTTCTTTAATTATATCGCAAATATTTTTAAAGGCAATTGGGGTGTTTCTTTTACCTTTTACCCGCAGACGGTATTAGAAGCTACGGGGCGCGGGTTGAGATGGACTGTATTCCTTTTGGGAACAGCATTGATTCTCGGATTTATTTTGAATACATTGCTCGGTATTCTCGTTGCGTGGAAACGCGGAAGCAGACTGGATACAACACTAACGGTCAGCGGGCAGATTATGGCCAATATTCCGTCAGTTGTTACTGCAATTATTCTAAGCATTGCACTTGCATATACCGAAATATTTCCGACAGGTTATGCTGTTACTCCGCTTTTTTTTCCTGAAAATATCTTTCAATACGTAGGTGATGTTGCCTACCATGCATTCTTGCCAGTCCTCGCAGTTATTATTACAGGCCTGGGAGGAATTATGGGCATGAGAGCAAATATGATCAACCAGCTTGGTGAAGATTATATTGTTATGGGAATTGCCAAAGGCGTGCCTGATAAAAAAATCATGTTTGGCTATGGTGCAAGAAATGCGCTTTTACCTGTTGTTACATCACTTGCAATGCAGATAGGTTTCTTATTAGGCGGCTCTTTAATAGTTGAATTGGTTTTTAATTATCCTGGTCTAGGCCAAATTATGGTTATGGCTATCAGCAGAAGAGATTATCCTCTAATGGAAGGTATATTGCTCATGACAACAATAGTGATGCTTTCAGCTAACTTTATTGCAGACATTAGCATTTTGATCCTGGATCCAAGAACTCGAAGACAGGGCGTTAATTGAAAACTAATGGTAAAAGAGGACACAGAGTATGAAAAAAATTTGGAATAGTACTATAATCCGCTTTCTTAGAAATAGTCCCAAAACAAGCATTGGAGTAGCTTTAGTAGTTCTAATTCTTCTCCTTACCGTTGGGGCGGACTTATTTACGAGTATTGATCCAACAAATAGATTTGTTGATGAATATCACAGCCAACCTTCACAAACACATATATTAGGCACAACTCAATTGGGTAATGATGTATTCGCACAAACATTGTTCGGAGGCCGCGTATCAATCCTGGTAGGTATATTTGCAGGTCTTATTACAGTGTTTTTAGGAATCATTTTTGGAATCAGCTCAGGCTATTTTGGAGGATGGTATGATAACATAATTACAACATTAATAAATATTATTATGGTTATACCAAATATAGTCTTGTTGCTTATAGTTGCAGCACTTTTAGATGGTGTATCACCGTTCTTGATTAGCGTTATTATCGGGCTGACTTCCTGGCCGTGGAATGCTCGTGTACTTCGTGCTCAAACAATGAGTTTAAGAAACAGAGAATTTGTTTATTCTGCTGAAACATTAGGAGAATCAAAACTAAGAATCCTGTTTATGGAGATCATGCCTAACATGCTTTCTATCATAAGCTCCGCTTTTGTCAGCACGCTTATTTACGCTATTACGGCTAGTGCTACTCTTGAGTTCATTGGATTCGGCGACCCGCTATCGTGTACATGGGGAATAATGCTTTTTAACGCAAATAAATCCGGAGCATTGACAAGCGGCGCGTGGTGGGAATTGCTGGGCCCTATTTCCGGAATTGTTTTGTTTGGCGCAGGACTTACATTAATCAACTTCTCTATAGATGAAGTATCAAATCCGAAATTGAAAGCACAAAGAATTATGAGAGCTTATTATAAAGTAAAGAAAATACAGGCAAAAACCATGAAAAAATTTAGCTTGAACAATATCATGGGAAGGAAGAGCGCTTGAAGATGAATGATTTATTAACGGTAAAAGGACTTAGTGTTGATTATGTAACTGCAAGAGGGGGACATGTCAGAGCTGTAGATAATGTCAGCTTTTCAATTAAAGAGGGCCAAAGCTACGGCTTGGCGGGAGAATCCGGCTGTGGCAAGAGTACTATTGCTTTCTCTCTTATGAGATTACATAAACCACCGGCGTTAATATCGGACGGACAAATTATTGTTGGCGGTAATGATATAGTACATATGACAGAAAATCAGGTTCAGCAATTACGCTGGAGTGAGATAGCCATGGTGTTCCAATCGGCCATGAACTGTCTGAATCCCGTAGTAACAATGGAAAAACAATTTTTTGAGATATTCAGGTATCATGGGATTACCAACGATAAAAAAGTTTCCAGAAAAAGGGCTGAAGAGCTTTTATCCGTTGTAGGTATACCGGCAGAAAGACTAAAAGATTACCCTCACCAGTATTCAGGCGGGATGCGTCAGAGAGCGGTTATTGCAATGGCGTTGGCGCTTAGGCCAAAGCTTTTGATATTAGACGAGCCTACTACTGCACTTGACACTGTTGTACAAAGGGATATTTTAAAGTGTATTTACGACCTGAAAAAGGAATTAAAATTTTCTATTTTTTTTATCACACACGATATCAGCCTGATGATGGAATTCTGCGACACAATTGGTATTATGTACGCCGGGAAGATCGTTGAACAGTCTTCTTCATGGAATATAATGCATAATCCGAAGCATCCTTATACATACGGCTTAAAAAATTCATTTCCCTCTTTAAAAGGAGAAGTTAAATATATGGAAGGAATACCTGGAACCCCATTGGATTTAAGAGCTATTCCTGTAGGCTGCAGATTTCAGGAGCGTTGCTTTAGAACATGCGATGAATGTTTTACAAAGGAACCGGAGATTAACGCCTCTAGTGATGGGTTCTTTTATTGCCATAATCCGTTAGAGGCAGGATAAATGCGAATTAATTTGCCATCCGGTGTTTAGGGGAATCAAAATACTATTTACCAAATGAAATGAATCGATTATACGAGGTGTGAAATGAAAGCAGAAAAGCAACCAATACTAAGTGTAAAAAATGTTGTGATGGATTTCAAAATCGGTGGGAAATCGCTCCTGTCTAAGAAGAAAACTTTACGTGCTTTAAATGATATCACTTTTGATTTATATAAAGGTGAGGCATTAGCAATTGTCGGTGAATCAGGTTGCGGAAAATCTACCATATGCAAGGTTGCTATGAAATTTTACAATCCGACATCAGGAACTATGACTTTTGAAAGCAATAACATACATAAATTGAAGGCTCAGGGATTAAAAAACTATCGTCAAAAGGTACAAATGATTTTCCAGGACCCTTTTTCCTCACTAAATCCATTGCATAATATATATTATCATTTGAAGAGGCCTCTTAAATTATACCACCCTTCCGATAAAGCAACCATGAAGAAGAAGATGGATGAATATTTGACGTTGGTTGGGCTGGTTCCGCCGGAAGAGCAAGGAAGCAAAAATCCTCACCAGCTATCTGGTGGACAAAGACAAAGAGCGTATTTAGCAAGAATATTGTCCGTAGGTGCAGAAGTTATATTTGCGGATGAGCCAACATCAATGCTGGACGTATCAATTCGACTGGGAATTCTAAACCTTATGAACAAATTGAAAACCGAGAATTGCAAATCGTTTATTTATATTACTCATGATATAGCAACCGCACGATACTTTGCTGATAGAATTATTGTTTTGTATGCCGGGCATATGGTTGAATGGGGTGATATTAATAAGGTTATTATCAATCCCGCGCATCCCTATACAAAGCTTTTGGTTTCAGCAGCCCCGGATCCGGAAAGAGAGGGAGTTGTAGAATTGCCGGTATTAAAGGATAAAGAATCAGAAGTAACTGTTTGGACACCGGAAAGCAGAGGATGTCCATTTAAAGGCCGTTGTCCTGTCGCTGAAGAGAGATGCTCAAAGGAATTGCCGCAGGTAAGGGAAGTTAGTGACGAACAATTTATTAGATGCTTCCATAATAATTAAGATTGTCAAACCTGTATTTTACTGCAGCTTCTATTTAAGTTAGCTTCACCATCTACAAGGGTAACGGTACTTTCATATAGAGCCCTCCCTTGCTCGAAGTAGATTGCATTATTCAAATTACTAAGATATATATCGCGAATTCTTGCAATATGCATAATTTGGAATATAATAGCAATGTTTGTAATTGAGGGTGGTGAGGTGCTTGGAGTAATGCTTTCATCCGTCTTTGAAAAACGGATATGTAATAACATATTTCATGTCGGCCATTTCGGTTTCGACTGCAAATGAGAGTGCTTTAAGAGTCTTTATTGTTTGAGGATTTTCTGTCATGACATATACATTTGCGCTGCCAGGTTTCACTTTGGCTTTTATAGCCGCCAACACGCTAAGAATATTGGTATCCGGATTTGTAAGTACAAAATCCTTGCATCCCCCAATTTGATAATTAAACTTGCCTGATCCAATTTTATCTGCGTTTACTACAAATGATACAGGACAGTTCTTCCCTTCGCCTGTCTGTATAAGTTCGACAGGTGAAGCCTCAGATAGGCTTTGAATTGGAATGGCATACCGATTTTTATAACCACTAATACTAAATCCCTTTTTTACATAGAGATTATATGCCGGTATATTATTTGTTCTAACCGTTAAAGAAACACTGGGTAAATTCTTTAACGCGGTGAATTCAATGACCTTATCAATGAGTAAAGCTCCTATGCCCGCCCTTCGGTATTGCGAATGTACTTCCAATCTGCTGAGGTGAACTCTATCCCGATGGCTGATTACACAAACAAACCCGGCAAGGCTTCCCTCTACCCTCGCTGTCCAAAAATCACCTTGAATCATCTCGCTATACTGTATTTCATTAAACGGTTCGGAAGGAAAGCATTCGCTTTCTAGTGAATAGAATTCATCAAAACTCAATTTCTTATCATATTTTGTTATTATACACTGCATGATTTCTACCCCTTTCTCGATATGCTTAATAAATGAGTTGATAGCCCCAGTATGCTTTCTTCTCTTTCACAGAGTCGTACAATGCGCATTATGCTCTCCCTTTTTATTTCATCTTTCCACACATCATCAAGCTGTGGAATCAACCAACATGGACCAATCACACCAATAACCTCTGTCTCTTTAAATCCTGCCGTATCAATTTCATTCTTCAATTCATCCGGTAGATGGAAATATGAGTGTCCCATCCCACGATATTTAGATTCGGGATTTTTAATATGGTTGCCAGTTTTTATCTCCCGATGAACCATTTCATAAAACTCTGTTTCATCGAGAAGCTTGTTTTTATCATATGTCGTTATCGCCCACAAAGTTGTTGCATACCTTGTTATCGCTGCCGTGAATAATAACCCACCCGGTTTTAGTAACCTGTAGCATTCCTTAAGTGCAAGCAGTCTTTCTCCGCATTCTGTTATGTGATACAAGGGACCAAAAAGCAGTATTGCATCTGCACTTTCATCAGCCCTGTCGATGCTTCTTGCATCTGCAACCTCTGCTGTTTTGAGCTTTATGCCAAGCTCTTTTCCAAGGCCTACTGCCATCTCGATATTCTTTTCTGAAATGTCAAATAAAAATACATCATAACCAATGGACGCAAGCCAGTAGGAATACTCGCCATAACCTCCGCCAATATCATAAATAACTGCAGGTGGTGGGGGCAGTTGCTGCAGGAGGTGCTCCTTCGTCCCTGCAAATTCAATCAGGCCAAGACCTTCATGTAGCCTGTTCTTTTCGATGCCTGAGTTATACCCTGCTAAAACATCCTTATCAATAGTTTTCATAATGGAGCCCTCCTTAATTAAAATAAAAAACGGTCAAAAGCTTAATCTCTTTAAGCTTCCAACCGTTAATTTCGTAATTTATTCTATATCGCTATAAAATCAATTATGAGTATAACAGCAAAAGCTCGTTGCTAAGCTGGGCTTCGAGTTGTTCACGCTGAATATTCAT
>JAEZMD010000015.1 GCA_023435745.1 Bacillota bacterium
TTGATGTAATCTGTCATAACACCATTCCTTCCATTATGTAGTAGATTTATTGTACATAAAATGGTATCATGAATTCAGGTTTATTCGAACAGGCTGGAGCCGCCACGCAGTGGCTTAGTACAACAAAGCATTTGCGTTGACAGGTTACGGCCAAAGCGTTCACAAGACAAGCTTGTTCGCTGGCCTTCACCACATGCCCTCAGCAAGTCGAAGTGTCACTAAGCTTCGGGCACGTCACAAATGCAGACCGTTCTCTGAAAGATGAGGCGTTTACCGCGGTTCAAATGAAAGGCAGAATCTGTACAAGAAGGTGATTTTCTTTATGGAACAAGACTTTAGTGAAAAGCTAAAAGACTTTTTTGAGCAGCTTGGACAAAATAGGAAAATGGTTTTGGCTACATCGCTTGATGATATAGTCAGTGTAAGAATGATGAGCATCATTATACAAAATGGACGTTTCTATTTTCAAACGGATAAAACTTTCCGAAAATATAAGCAGATAAGTGGGAACGGAAATGTTGCATTATGCATTGATAATGTGCAGATTGAGGGGATATGCAGGGAAATCGGTATCCCGACAAATCACATAGATTTTTGTCAAAAATTCGAGGCAGCTTTCCAAAGTTCTTTTAATGCATATACTAAGTTAAGAAACGAAAGACTTTTCGAAGTCGAGCCAAGATTTATCCAGAGATGGATTTATGAAGATGGAAAGCCGTATGTAGAACGGCTTAACTTAAAAACAAACGCATATCAAAAACAGGCATACATTGGAGAATAAATGCCACTCCGATTTTGGCTATGATGCGATCCGGGACCATATAACGCGGATCATGAATCTCGGCAGACTGAGCATCCGGCGGGCGCGCCAGGGTTCTTTATATAATCTGTAAAGCCATTCAAGACCGTTCCGCCTGAAGAAGTCAGGAGCCAGCTTGACTCTGCCGGATATGACATCAATCGCACCGCCCACTCCAATGCATACTTTGACGTTTAATTTATCCTTATGATCGGATATCCATTTTTCCTGCTTCGGCGCGCCAAGCGCTACCAACAGAATATCTGCATTGGCGGCATTGATCGTATTGACGATCTCTTCATCCTCATCTGCAGTAAAATAGCCGTTTCGGCAGCCTGCTATGACGATGCCGGGGTAGTCGTCAATGATCTTTACCGCAGCTTCCTCCGCGACTCCGGGCTTCGAACCAAACAGAAAGCACCGCAGACCTTTGGGCGCATATGCTTTAAAGACCTCGCGGATCAGATCTACTCCTGAGACTTTTTCAGGAACACTTCGCCCCAGAATCTTCGAAGCAAGCACAACACCGGCCCCATCGGCTGTCAGCATATCGGCATTGGTAAGGATGCTTCGTAATTGTGGGTCTCTCCGGGCAACCATGATGATTTCCGCATTAGGAGTATATATGGTATGCACGCTGTCTTCCTCAATGAAAGCGCGTATTTTTTCAACCGTTTCACTCATGGTAATACTGTCTACAGGGATACCGAGGATGTCGGCGGTTTTTCTCATTGCAGAATCTCCTTTTGTCTTTTGGCTTTGTAACAATCCTGATCAGAAAATTCACTATAAATGATAGTATAAGAACGGTTTTTTGTCAAAGCATATAGGCGTTGTGAACAGGGCAAAATGAAGGCATGGTGACGACGGGAGGCGCCGGCAAAATGACCAAAGAGAAATTCATACAGGGCTCGAAAGAATATTTGTGGATCATCTTAGGTTCGGTGATCACGGGATTTGCCATCAACATATTTCTTGTGCCGCATAAGATAGCGCCGGGCGGCGTAACGGGTATAGCGACAGTCATTTTTTATCTGAGCGGTGAGATACTGCCGGTGGGCACACTCATGCTGCTGCTGAACATACCGTTGTTTATTTTCGGTATGAAATTCATAGGTCGGAAATTCATTGTCCGGACACTTTTCAGCACCATTTTCCTGTCTGTCATTGTGGATATTGCAGAACCGCTCACCAACCGGATCATTGCCCAATTGGAGCTTGAAAAGCTGGCGTCCGGTCCTGACTATATGCTTTATGCCATATTCGGCGGCTTCTTTATGGGTCTTGGGCTGGGTATGGTTTTCAAATCAGGAGCAACAACCGGGGGAACGGATCTTGCGGCCAAAATAACGCATCATTTTATCCCTTCACTGACGATGGGTAAGGTGTTATTATTTATTGACGGTGCAGTCATAGTGCTCGCGGCAATAGCCTTTAGCAGTTTATTACTGGCGCTCTACTCAATGCTGGCATTGTATATTTCCTCCAAAATCGTCGACGTCATCTTGGAAGGGGTGAATTTTGCCAAGGTAGTCTACATCATCTCCGACCACGCAGAGGAAATCGCCGACGATATCATGAAGGAGCTTGACAGAGGCGTTACAGCGTTGAACGGTACGGGCATGTATACCCGCAGCGACAAAAAGGTATTATTCTGTATTATTCAGCGCGGTGAGCTTCAGGAGCTGAAAACACTTGTGAAAAAACATGATCCATCTGCTTTTATTATACTCGGAGATGTCACAGAGGTTCTGGGAGAAGGGTTCAGGACATATGAATAGGGAAGTAAAAAAGGGTGAAAAGAAGTTAGAAGGCTCTTGACATGGATAATCCTTCAGTGCTAGAATGTGTAAACTTGTCTTTGACAGTTGGAGAAAAAGGAAAGCTTGGAACCACTTGAAAATAGGGAGTTCCAAGCTTTTGATTTGATTAAGAAAAGTGCGTAATGTTTTTAAGTTTTCGTGCTTTTAAATATTTTTTTCATCAGGTTATTGGCAACGATCTGATAGTCGGTGCGGAAACCGAAGGCTTCATGCAGATCATCCGTAAAGTCAGTTCTCGTATAGGTCGGTATATAACCCTCGCCGTTTACCTCCAAAAAGTTCAAGCACCTCAATCCGTTGACGATTTCATGGCATGTGTATTTGTCTCCTAGCTTCTTTTCAAGGAGTCTGTAGACAACAAGTGCAATGAAGCATGTCATGAAATGTGCCAATATCCGCTCATCCCGGCTCAGGTATACCGGCCTTGCCTTGAATTCGCTCTTCATTATCCGGAAACACTCTTCGATTTCCCAGCGTCTCCTATTTACTTGGATGATTGTAGATGCATCATCTTCAAGGTTCGTACACACAGCATAGAAGCCATCGAATGCAGCCTCTTTCGAAATGAGATCGGTATCGATGTTGTACGTTTTGCGTTCAGCTACCTCTCCATCGGCGGTGAAGTGTTTTTTAACAATAAATCTTTTAAAATCGTTGGGGTTAAATTTTTTTAACTTAATGGATCCGGATACAATTGCTTTTTGCGCCCGCTCCACTTGGTTGCTCCGGATGTTTCTTTGGTAGTCTCGGTATTTGATGGAGTATGTAACAATGAGCTTTTGCTCAAGCCCATTTTCCTTGATCCAGCGTTCCTTATGAAATACGGCATCCTTGTATTTTGTTTCATCCAACGAGGTGAGGTCATAGGTTGTTTTGCTGCCACTAAGACTCCAGTTTTGTGGGTCGAGAGCCCATTTTTTTAAATGTGCTTTCAGCTTCTTGATGGACTGAGTTGTGATAAATGCTCTTCCGCCTATGTTGTTGTATTTCCTGTTGGCATTGGATGCAAGCCCTGCATCGGTGCATACAACAAACTTAGAGAGTTCGAAATCAGAAAGGATTTTTTGCTCTAGTGGCTTTAGTGTGAGTTGTTCATTTGTATTTCCCTGGTTAATACTGAAAGCAAGGGGAATACCGTCTCCGTCCATGAACAAGCCCATCTGCACGATGGGGTTCGGCTTGTGGTCTTTTCCGTGACCGTATTGCTTATTCCCTTCTTCCTGCTCAATTTCAAAGAAGTAGTCGGTGCAGTCATAGTAGAGTACGCCTGTATTTCTCTTGGAAACTTTTAAGCTGTTGTTATACAAGGATGATTGTATGTAATCGGCTTCCTTGGCAAAGACCTCAAGAGCCCTGTATATATGCTGGAGTTTAAAGTCAGGCTGTTCGATGAACTGCTTGGAAAGTTCAAAGGTCGCACGCTTCGAAGATGGGTAGATAATTCTTGAGTAGATTAAGCGCGAGAGTATCGAATCGAGGTTAAAGGTGAATTTATACTTTTGGGAAATTTCTTTGCAGAGCTTGTTGAGCTTTAGTTCATGGTATATCTGCTGTAGGAAAAGGTATCCACCGTTAAAGGAGCGCTGTTCGTCTTTGGCGATTACCTTAGAGGGTGAATGCTTGACGATGACGTCCCTGCTTTCGTCCTTTTCTCTTTGGTTAAGCTCATCGATGTACTTTTTTGCCCACTCGATGGGATCTTGACCATTTAGCGTTTTACTCAATTCAGCAACTGTGCCGAGTTTTTCTACAATTTTTGTATGCTCTTTTCCGTTAGTATATGTTGTTTTAATAACATAAAGTGACGCTGAGTTTTTAGATCTAGAAATTTGTAATCTCATAACTAAATTCCTCCAGACACCTTATATTATAACATATAACGCAAAACTACGCAAGCATAATATTCAAAAATTGACAAAAAAATAAGCCCAGGTCAAGGCTTTCAGGGATTTTTTCCTTATTCAACTGTCAAAGACCCGGGAAGTAAAAAAGGGTGAAAAGAAGTTAGAAGGCTCTTGACATGGATAATCCTTCAGTGCTAGAATGTGTAAAGAAATTGAATATAATCTTCAGGGCAGGGTGAAAGTCCCTACCGGCGGTAATGCGATAAAACGTTAGCCCGCGAGCGAAAGCCGATCAGGTGTGATTCCTGAGCCGACAGTAAAGTCTGGATGAAAGAAGATGACGTACGATGAGCTCGTATGGTGTGTTCCCTGGGATTATATTCCGGGGTTTTTTATTTGTTATTCTTAATTTATTTTGAGGAGGTTACGCACGATGAAATTCAGCGTAAAAAAATTGGTCACAATGGCAGTATTGGCAGCACTTTCAATTGTTCTGATGATGTTTATCAAGTTTCCCATCATTCCGGCGGTGCCCGACTTGATCTATGAACCGGCCGATGTGCCGATACTGATCGGAACGTTCCTATTTGGCCCTTTATCCGGCCTTCTGATCACAGTTGTTGTTTCGGTGATCCAGGCATTTACAACTCCCAACGGCAACGGGCTGGTCGGTTTTTTCATGCATGTAGCTGCCACAGGAACCTTTGTCATAACGGCAGGTCTGATCTACAGGAAATTCCACAAGATCAGCGGAGCGATCATTGCTCTTATTGCAGGTACGCTGGCGATGACAGCTATCATGATTCCTGTCAACCTGATTATTATGCCCAGATTTTACAGTATACCTATAGATGTGGTAAAAGGCTTGCTCATCCCTGGCATTATCCCTTTTAACCTGATCAAGGCTGGTCTGAATTCGGCGCTGACGTTTGTCATATATAAAAGAATCAGTAAAATCGTTCATAAGCTGGCGGAATGATGACATTTATCTATGCTGATAATGACAAAAAATCCATAATAATAGTGACAAAGAGTTATTGACAATACTCCATTATTGTACTAGAATTAAATAAAATTGTTATAAATTACCTATAAAGCATACAGACTGTAGGTTTTTAGGACGATAAACTTGATCTTCTTGTGAAAGGGTAGATGCTGTTCCCGGAAGGTAAGTAATGGAGGAGACGTAAAATGGAAGTAAACAGGAGTAAGGTGCATGAACTAATGAAAACCAATTGTGCAGGAAATTACAACCGGTTCGCAAGGGAACTGGGCGTCGACCCGTCGCATCTATACAGGTATCTGACTACCGGTGTTGGCGGAGGCAAAAAAATTCTGATGTCCGTTATGAAGTACTGCAAGCTGAATGGATTGGAATTCGAAGATTATATTAACATTTAACACCTCAGGAATACTCTTTGATCATAAGCGCTCTGATATAGCCCCTGTCCTTTGTTGTGGAGTCGATGTAGAAGCCTCTGCCGTAATAAAACCGCACCAGATCGCGATATTTTGAGGCGGTATGAAGGCAGACGCTCTTAACGCCTCTGGCTGTGAGCAGCTTATCTACCAAATTCATCAATGATTTGCCAATACCGATATTATGATAACTGAGCCTGACGCCGAATCTGCTTAGATAGGCCGTGTTGTCAGGCATCAGTTTAATTCTTAAGCTGCCGACCGCAACATTATCAATAATAGCAATATAGACCTCCTGTGTCCGTATTGCCTCAGCGATGTCCTCGACCGATTCCAGAAGGGCCTCCATCGAACCGGTCAGACAGGCATCCTTCATATACCTTGAGAAGGATTCCTGCATTATGTCATGAATGGCCGGTGCGTCCGCCGGTTCGGCTTTTCTGATTGTAAATGAATAATCTACCATAATCCACCTGCTTTGAAAGTTCTGTTTATTGTCACATCAATGTTGCCATAATGGCCTTCTGCACATGCAGCCTGTTTTCGGCTTCTTCAAACACATTTGAGTTTGGCCCGTCAATAATGGCCTCTGTCACTTCCAGCCCTCTGTAGGCAGGCAGGCAGTGCAGGAACATGGCGTCCTTTTTTGCTTTTGAAAATAGTTTTTCATTGACCTGATAGGGCATAAATATTTTAACCCGCATTTCCTTTTCATCTTCCTGACCCATGCTGACCCAAGTGTCGGTATAAATGACGTCTGCATCTTTTGCTGCCTCCTCCGGGTCGGCTGTGATCACAACCTTGCTGCCGGACTTTTTGGCAGCCAGTCTGGCCTGGTCGATGATAGTGCCGTCGCAGCCATACCCTTCCGGAGTCGCCACATAAATGTCAACACCTGTCTTTGCACAGCCGTGCAGCAGTGAATTTGCCACATTGTTCCCATCGCCGACATAGGCCAGCTTCAAGCCTTCCAGTTTCCCCTTTTTCTCATAGACGGTGAAGAGATCCGCAAGGATCTGGCAGGGATGCATCAGGTCTGTCAGTCCGTTAATGACCGGAATGGAGCCAAATCTGGCAAGATCCTTTACATCGCTGTGCTTAAAGGTTCTTATCATAATACCGTTCACATAGTGGGACAGAACCTGTGCGGTATCATGTATTGTTTCGCCTCTTCCAAGCTGGATGTCGCTGGAGCTCAGGAACATGGGGTAACCTCCGAGCTGATACATGCCTACCTCAAAGGATACTCTTGTTCTGGTCGAGGATTTGGAAAATATCATACCAAGTGTTTTACCCTTGAGCAAATGGTGCTCGACACCTGCCTTAAGCTTTTTTTTCAATTCAGCGGCCAGTGTGAACAGACCTTGGATTTCCTCATATGATACGTCATTTAGATCAATCAAATGCTTCATTATTTTAACTCCTTCACTTTTCTTTATACCCCGGCTGTTTGTACCGAGTATTCGTCCAATGCATAGATGCCGACATCCGTATTGCCTGAAAGATGCTCAAGAACATCCAGTACCGCGTTGGTGGTGTCAAGCGAAGTAATGCAAGGTGTGTTATATTCCATAGAGGTTCTTCTTATTGTAAACCCGAGCTTGCCCGGAATACCTTCTTTTGACGGGGTGCTGATGACAAGCGATACCTGGTCGCTTTTGATCAGATCCAAAATGCTGCTTTCCGGGACCAATTCAACCGGAAATCCTTTCCCGCTCAGATATGCAAAGGGTTCTTCGACAGCAAGCAGCTTGAATCCAAGCTTGTGCAATCTGGAGGAAATAACAATACAGTCCTCCCGATCTCTTTCCCCGGCCGCAATCAGTACGCTTCCTCCTGTGGGAAGAGACAGGCCGGTCGCGATCAAGGCTTTGTACAGGGCATGGTGGTAATCCCTGTCGACGCCCATGACTTCGCCCGTTGATTTCATTTCCGGTCCCAGGAAGGTGTCAACGGTAGAGAGCTTTGCAAATGAGAAAACAGGCGCTTTTACAGCGGTGAATTCCGTTTCCGCTGCCAATCCGGGTTTGTAGCCCAGAGTGCGCAGTGTCTGGCCCATAATTAGTTTGGTGGCTACATTGACCATCGGAATGCCTGTGATCTTGCTCATGACGGGGATGGTTCTGCTGGCGCGCGGGTTTACCTCAATGACATAGACTTTTTCATCCCGGTCGATGACAAACTGAATATTGAACAGTCCTACAGTCTTTAGAGCCTTTGCCAGCCTCATTGTATAATCTGCAATGGTGTCCTTTACCTTCTGAGACAGCGTATGGGGCGGGTATACCGCAATACTGTCGCCGGAGTGAACTCCAGCCCGCTCGATATGCTGGAAGATACCCGGTATCAGAACCTCTTCGCCGTCGCAAATGCCGTCTACCTCAGCCTCCGTTCCGTTGATGTACCTATCGATCAAAATGGGATGCTTTGCGGAGGCTGTCAGGCCAATCGCCATTTCCATATATTCTTCCAGTGATTTTTCGTTGTAAACGATCTCCATTGCCCGACCGCCCAGTACATATGAAGGCCTGACGAGCACGGGGTATCCGATCCTGGCTGCAATGACCTTTGCCTCCTCGAATGAAAAGGCTGTGCTACCCTCGGGAATAGGTATATTCAGATCGTCCAGCAGTTTCAGGAACTTATCCCTGTCTTCGGCGACATCAATGCTTTCTATGGAGGTTCCAAGTATATTTACACCCTCCTTGTGAAGTGTTTCCGCCAGGTTGATGGCAGTCTGGCCGCCGAACTGAACAATGATACCCTCCGGATTTTCCTTCTCGATGATATCCAGAAGGCATTCCTTGGTCAACGGTTCAAAATATAGCTTGTCGGAGGTGTCAAAGTCTGTGCTGACCGTCTCCGGGTTGTTATTGATAATTATTGATTCTATCCCAAGTTCCTTCAGCGTTCGTACGGAATGGACGCTGCAGTAGTCAAATTCTATGCCCTGGCCTATTCTGATGGGGCCGGAGCCGACGACAAGAACCTTTTTCTTGTCGGATACGATTACGTCGTCCCGTTCCTCATACGTGGAATAATAATATGGTGTAACGGCTTCAAATTCGCCCGAGCAGGTGTCGACAATTTTATAAACGGGTTGAATGGGGTATTTGACCCGCAGGTCAAGCACCGTATCCAGGGGTACGTTGACCAGATTGGCGATATAGGAGTCTCCAAAGCCGATTTTCTTTGCCCGTATATAGAGGTCATAGTCCAGCCATGCGATGCCGGCATTGGTTACTTCCTCTGCAACTCTGACGATATTTTCCAGCTTGTGGACAAAAAAGCTGTCCACTTTGGTGATCTCCACGATCTGTTCGACACTGACGCCCTTCTGGAGCGCTTTGAATATGGCAAATATACGCTCATCCCTCGGGGATCTCAGGATCTCCAGCAGTTCGTCCACTGTTTTGTTGTCGAACAGCTTCAGCCCAAGCTGGTAGTTGAGCTTTATGTCCAGCGAGTCGATCGCCTTGAGCAGCGATTCTTCAAAGGTTCTGCCGATGGCCATGACTTCACCGGTAGCCTTCATCTGTGTGCCCAGTGAACGGTCTGCCGCTGTGAATTTATCAAAAGGCCAGCGGGGTACCTTGGTGACAATATAGTCGATGGCCGGCTCAAAGCAGGCAAAGGTGTTCTTTGTTACGGAATTCCTGATTTCATCCAGATTCATGCCAATAGCGATCTTGGAGGTCACTCTGGCAATGGGATAACCGGTTGCCTTTGATGCAAGGGCGCTGGAGCGGCTGACACGCGGATTGACCTCAATGACCACGTACTCATAGCTGTTGGGATCCAGAGCGAACTGGATATTGCAGCCTCCTTTTATCTCCAGAGCGCGAATGATCTTGATGGAAGCGGAACGCAGCATCTGATATTCCACGTCGGACAATGTCTGGCAAGGCGCGACGACTATGCTGTCGCCTGTGTGGACGCCTACCGGATCAAAGTTCTCCATACTGCAGATGATAATGCAGTTATCGGCGCCGTCTCTCATGACTTCAAATTCGATTTCCTTCCAGCCGGCGACGCTCTGCTCCAGCAGAACCTGATGGATCATGCTGAGCTTCAGGCCTTTTCCGCAGATATATTTGAATTCTTCCATATTTTCCGCTATGCCGCCTCCGGTGCCGCCAAGGGTATAGGCCGGTCTGATAATAATCGGGAAGCCTACCTTTTCCACAAAGGCAACGGCATCCTTTAGTGTATTGACAATGGTGCTGTGAGGAACCTTCTCGTTGATCAGCTGCATGGTTTCTTTAAAGAGTTCCCTGTCTTCAGCTTTCCTGATGGACATCAGAGAGGTGCCCAGCAGCTCGATCCCCATACGATCCAATATCCCGTCGTTCGACAGCTCCACCGCCATATTCAGGCCGGTCTGACCGCCCAGCGAGGCAAGGATGCCATCAGGCTTTTCCTTCTCAATGATTTTTTTCACAAAATCCAGTGTAATCGGCTCAATATATATTCTATCAGCGGTTTCACTGTCTGTCATAATAGTTGCCGGGTTGCTGTTTATGAGGATGACCTCGATACCTTCCTCTTTTAAGGATTTACAGGCCTGTGAACCCGAATAATCGAATTCTGCCGCTTGGCCGATGATAATCGGACCGGATCCGATGACCAGCACTTTTTTTATATCTATTCTTTTAGGCATATATCCTCCATCTATTGTTCAGTTCATAGGGGTTAAGCTACATCATTTTCATAAAATCTTCGAAAATATAGGTGGAATCCCTGGGACCTGCCGCGGCTTCAGGGTGATACTGTACACCCATCACAGGAAGAGATTTGTGTCTGAAGCCTTCGATGGTGTTGTCATTGACATTGATCTGCATGATAGCCACATCGCTTCCGATCTCCTTGTCAATGGCATAGTTGTGGTTCTGTGAGGTGATGTAGCAGCGGCCGGTATTGAAATCCTTAACCGGGTGGTTGGCGCCGTGGTGACCGAATTTCAGCTTGTATGTATTACCGCCGAGAGCCAGACCTAATAGCTGGTGACCCAGGCAAATGCCGAACAGCGGTTTTTTTCCAATCAGCTTTTGAAGCAGGAGCTTTGCTCCCTCAAGGTCCTTCGGATCCCCGGGTCCGTTGGAGACCAGCACGCCGTCCGGTTTGCAGGCCATTACATCTTCGAAGGTTGAGTCTGCCGGGAGAATGTGTATATCGCACTGATGCTTTTCCAGATATCTGATGATGGTGTGCTTTACGCCGAGATCCAGCAAAACGACCCTTTTCCCCGGTCCTGTAATGTGGACCGGCTTTTTGACGGTCACTTCCATGACCAGATTACGGGGCTCCTGCTTTTTCGCTTTCAGCTTTTCCAGCAGCACATCAATATTTCCGCATTCTGTGGAAATAATGCCGTACATGCTTCCGAACGTACGTATATGCTGGGTCAGGGCTCTGGTATCGATCCCCTTCAGGCCGATGATATTGTTCCTCACAAAATATTCATTGGTGCCGATGGAGCTGCGCCAGTTGTTTGGATACTCACAGAGCTCCTTTACGATAAAGCCTTGCATATGGGTTTTGAAAGATTCGTTGTCCTCAGTATTAAAACCGTAGTTTCCTATCAGAGGGTAGGTCATTGTTACAATCTGACCGTTGTAGGACGGGTCGGTGGTAATTTCCTGATAACCCGTCATGCAGGTGTTGAAAACAACTTCACCGGCTGTCTCGCCCTTTTGTCCAAACCCCTCGCCGGGAAAATATGTTCCATCTTCAAGTACCAGAACTGACTTCATGTTTTTGCTCCTTATTTATAAATTTTTCAAAATGTCGAAAGCACTTCCTCCAAAGCTGCTATGAACAGGTCAATCTCCGCCGTTGTGATGATCAGCGCAGGCAGCATACGAATAACGCTGCTTCCCACACTGCCGACAAGAAAGCCCTTTTCAAACAGCTTATTTTTAGTCTGCACCGCTACCTCTTCTGATAGTTGAATGCCGATCATCAGGCCGATTCCACGTATTCCTGATATGATATTGAACTTCTCCGCCGTCTTTTTCAAGCTGTTCAGAAAATAAATGCCCATATCTGCCGCATTTTCGCACAAATGGTCTTGTATTATGGTCTCCATAACAGCCAGACCGGCGGTGCATGCCAGCGGATTTCCTCCGAAGGTAGAGCCGTGGTCACCCGGTTCGAAAGCGGTTGCGACGAATTCCTTTGCACATACTGCGCCGATAGGGATGCCGCCGGCAAGTGCCTTCGCAAGAGTAAAAATATCCGGCTGGACGCCGAAATGTTCATATGCAAATAATTTTCCTGTTCTCCCTACGCCTGTCTGTATTTCATCAAAAATGAGCAGTAAACCTTTTTCATCACAAAGCTTACGTACGGCTTTGATATATTCAATGTCTGCGGGATATACTCCGCTTTCTCCCTGTACCGGTTCCAGCATGATTGCGCAGGTGCTGTCGTCAACAGCTGAAATCAAGGCTTGCAGATCATTGAGGGCCACATGCTTGAATCCGGGAATAAGCGGCGCATAGGGCTTCTGGTATTTTTCCTGTCCCGTAGCTGCGACCGTTGTCAGGGTTCTGCCATGGAAGGACTTTTTTAGTGTGATGATGCCGTACTTCTCGGGCATTCCTTTCTTTTTAAAGTAGATCCTGGCCAGCTTGATGGCGCCTTCGTTTGCTTCGGCGCCGCTGTTTGAGAAAAAGGTGCGGTCGGCACAGGAGTTATCAGCAAGAAGCTTTGCCAGCCTGGCCTGGGACTCGATATAATAGAGGCTGGAGCAATGGATGAGCCTTTCAGCCTGTGATTTTATTGCCTTAACCAGCGCCGGATGGCTGTATCCCAATGCGTTGACTGCGATCCCACCCAGAAAATCATAATAGGTATTACCTTCTGCGTCAAACAGCTTCATCCCATTGCCGTATTCAAAGCATACAGGAGTCCTTTTACCGAAGGTATTCATATAGTATTTGGAGTCCATCTCCATTATGTCCTGAAGCTTCATAACACCAACCCCTTCATTTTCTTGTTCTGCCGTTATCAATTTATTTTATTCATAATTATACACACGTATGCATAAAAATGCAACAATAAATTTTAATGGGGCAGACACCAAGCGCCTCCCCCATTTTAAGCATTATCAAACTCCGGGTTTCGAACCGAAGGGTCTGTATTATCTAAATTATCTGTATTATCTGTTGCAGGCGCCTTTCTTGTATTCATTCAGGTATCTCTGATATATTTTCGAAACCTCATCCTCAAGCTGTGAAAAATACTCCGACAACTGTTTGTTGCTCATATTGTCGCATTCGATGAATTGGGCGGCATGGCCGACAAGACTGTTGTCACTGCTTCTGCTCCTGATCACTCTGCCTGTCAGCTTTGCTGTAACATTTTTCGGCAAATACAGTGACATTTCAATACTTTCATTGCTGTCAAATTTATGCTCGCAGACAAAGGAGGCTCCTCCGTAGGAAATATCCGTTACGGTACACTCATAGACTTCATCGTCCCAGACCGTCTTGAGCGACGCCTTAAGTCTGACATCATATCGTGGAAAGAGGCGGTTATTGATTATTTCCTCCGCACTGTCCAATTTTACCAGAATGCTTCCGGGCAGATCGACGTTAATGCCTGTTACTTTGCCGGAAAAATAATAGATAAAATAATCGTTTGAATATTTTACCCATACCGGACAGCCCTCATTAACCATATCCTTCATAAACTTTTCAATGTATGCGATTCGTATTGAACTGCCTGTTACTTCATAAATGACATTTCCATGCCATTGTGCATTGGAACCTACCCGGGTCCCAATCATCATGCCCTCGTTGAGAATATTTGAAACAACTGAGGCGTTCAAAGCGCCACCTCCACAAAAAATGTGATCCACACGATTTATATCGGATGGATTATATTGGGACATAACCATTATTGATTACAATTTTTCAGTTTTGTGATAAAGAACTTTTTCCTGCATGATCATGGTACCAATTCCTTTATTGGTAAAAATCTCAAGCAAGATGCAATGCGGGATCCTCCCGTCGATAATGTGTGTCCTGCCGACGCCCCTGTCCAGAGCATCCAGGCATCCGATTACCTTCGGTATCATGCCGCCGTTGATTATTTTCCTGTCAATCAGGTCATGAACCTGGGCGGCAGTCAATGCATGCAGGACATCCGGGCTATCCGGGGACATCCTGACCCCTTCTACATCGGTCAGGAGCATGAGCTTTTCAGCCTTCAGTGCTGCAGCTACCTCTCCGGCTACCGTATCTGCGTTGATATTGTAGCTGCGTCCGTCCTTCCCGATACCGATCGGGGCGATAACCGGTATGTATTCGTCACTTGCAATGAGTTCCAGTACTTTTGAGCTGATATTTGTTATCTTACCTACAAAGCCGATATCCTTTTCCACACCGTCAACCATGGTTTTATATTGCTCGCATTCGATCAGGTTTCCGTCTATGCCGCACAGACCAATGGCTTTTCCGCCCTTTTTGTTCAGCAGGGCAACTATCTCCTTGTTTGTGTTTCCGACCAAAACCATCTGTGCCACTTCCATTGTCTTTTTGTCAGTCACCCGCAGGCCATTGACAAACTCACTTTTAATCTCCAGCTTGTCCAGCATTTTATTGATGTCGGGACCGCCGCCGTGGACGACAACAGGATTGAGTCCGATGAACTTGAGCAGTGTGATGTCCTCCATAACGGCATTCTTCAGCTCTTCATTGATCATAGCGTTGCCGCCGTACTTTATAACAACGGTTTTACCGTGCAGCCTTTGAATGTATGGTAATGCTTCTATAAGAATTTCCGCCTTTTTAATGATCGTCTCCATTTCTCAACCTCCAAATCACTTTGCGCTACCTCTCTTATTTTACTTCCAGACCGACGCCCTCATCAAGCCCCAGCATGATATTCATACATTGTACGGCTGCTCCCGAGGCTCCTTTGCCGAGATTGTCCAGCCGGGATGTCAGCAGAATGTGCTCCTCATTGCCGGCTACATAGATCTCCAGGATGTTTGTATTATTACAGCCGGTCGCGTCAAGGAAACCGTCCACAACTCCGCCTTCCGAGCCAAAGGGAAATACTTTGATGAAACGCTGATCTTTATAATAGGAAACAAGGAATTCACAGACAGCTGCAGCACTGCTTTTCCCTGGGAGCATGGAAGAATAAAGAGGAACCGCTACCGTCATTCCTTTATAATAAGGGCCAATGATGGGGGTAAACAGTGGCGGTCGTGAAAGTCCGGATATTTTATGCATTTCGGGGATATGCTTGTGCGTTAGCGTTAATGCATAAAAGCGCGGACTTTTCATGGATTCATCCGCGGGGTCTGCATCGGCGTATTCAGCGATCCTTTTTTTCCCTCCGCCGCTATAGCCGGAGACTGCGTGACAGGTTACCGGATAATCTTTTTGAACAAGTCCTTCCTTTATTAATGGAAACATAAGTGCATTAAATCCGGTCGGATAGCAGCCGGGCACAGAGACTCTGGCAGAGCTTTGGATTTTTTCCCTGTGTTCGGGGCTGAGTTCAGGAAAGCCGTATGCCCATGCTTCATTTGTGCGGTGCGCCGTACTGGCGTCAATGATCCGTGTCCTACTGTTTTCCACCATAGAAACAGATTCTCTTGCGGCTTCGTCCGGCAGACACAGATATACGATATCTGCGTCGTTGATCAGCCTTTTTCTTTCCCGAAGATCCTTTCTTTTTTCCGGATCTATCTGAAGCACTTCTATATCTTTACGCATTTGCAGACGTTCCTGGATCTGCAAGCCGGTGGTTCCCTCCTGTCCATCGACAAAAACCTTTTTTACCATAAGCTGCCTCCCTGCAAAGAATTTATTGTAACCATTATACCATAATACATTTTTATAATTATACATCTGGATGTATAAAAATGCAATGCAAAACGGAAAATGTATTATACAAAGTTACTAAAACCATTTTTTTAATTTTGTTAAAAAGTGTACTAGTTGAAAAAACGCTCGCATGGTATATTATTAATAGAAGAATCGTAAACCATATATTTATGGGAGGGGAAAAAATGGCAAGTGTAAAGCTTAAAAACGTCTACAAAAGATATGAGGGTGGCGTTACAGCTGTAAGCGATTTTAATCTGGACATTGAGGACAAGGAGTTCATCATCCTCGTAGGGCCGTCCGGTTGTGGCAAAACGACGACTCTTAGAATGGTTGCAGGTCTGGAAGAAATCTCGGAAGGCGAGGTCTACATCTCCGACAGACTGGTAAATGATGTGCAGCCAAAGGACAGAGACATTGCAATGGTTTTCCAGAACTACGCATTGTATCCGCATATGACCGTATTTGATAACATGGCGTTCGGACTCAAACTGAGAAAGACTCCAAAGGATGAAATCAAAAAGAGAGTTCACGAAGCAGCTAAGATCCTTGAGATTGAGCATCTGCTTGACAGAAAGCCGAAGGCTCTTTCCGGCGGTCAGAGACAGAGAGTCGCTCTTGGACGTGCTATTGTCCGTGACCCTAAAGTATTCCTCATGGACGAACCACTTTCCAACCTCGACGCAAAACTGAGAGTACAGATGAGACTTGAGATCACCAAGCTGCATCAGAGACTGAATACCACCTTCATCTATGTTACGCATGACCAGACGGAAGCCTTGACCATGGGTACCAGGATCGTTGTTATGAAGGACGGCTTCATCCAGCAGGTGGACACTCCGACTTCACTTTATGACAAACCGGTCAACATGTTTGTTGCAGGTTTCATAGGCAGCCCGCAGATGAACTTCATTAATGTTGTAATCGACAAGCGCGGGGAAGATTATTTCCTGAAGTTTGGTGAAAACGAAGTGAAGCTTCCTGAAGGCAAAGCCAAGAAGATCGAAGGCACAGACTATGTTGGCAAGGAAGTTGTTATGGGAATCAGACCGGAGTGTATGCATGATGAGGATGCTTTCATAGCGTCCATGCCTGACTCTGTTGTTACTGCCAATGTAGAAGTCGTTGAAATGCTTGGTTCAGAGACATTGCTGCACATGTTCATCGGTGACGTGAGCTGCACAGCAAGAGTTGACCCGAGAACAAAGACAAGATCCGGCGATGTAATCAAGATCGCTATTGATACAAACAGAATCCATCTTTTTGATAAAGATACCGAAAAGACCATTGTGAACTAATAAGGAATTGTAATAAAATCCTGGGAGTGTCAAGCTTCCGGGATTTTCTTTTATAGTCATTCCGCCGTAACGGAATCTGACTAAAATCGAGTGGGGCTCGATGCCCCCGAGATTTTCTTTTATATTCCCGGATATTATAGTATAATGATTTTCATAGGTGTACGGATTTGAACGTCCGAATGCAATGACAAGCCTGCATCAGGACAGTACCGGGATCATTTATCGGCGGGAGGAATTGATTTGAAACTTATTCAGAACCTGATCAATCAAATCGGTGAATTTGTGGACGGCTATATTGGTGTTATGGATGATACGGGGCTGATCCTTGGGTGCTCGGAGGAGTCACAGACCGGTACCAACCATCCGGCGGCGGCTGAGGTTCTGGAGGACAGGTCCATATTTCATGAAGCACAGGGGCAGCTGTTTCAAAAGGTATATATCAAGGCCAGACTGGAGTTCATCGTCTTTATTGCCGTAGAAGGGGAACAGAGCAGGCAGCTTCTTTCAATGCTGGCTGTTAATGTTTCAAATATCCGGAACTATTATGAGGAAAAGTTTGACCGTGCCAATTTTATCAAGAATATAATTACCGACAATATTTTGCCGGGAGACATCCAGTTGAAGGCCAAGGAACTGCACATTCCCTTCAATGTGTACCGGGCAGTTTTCCTTATAAAGATAGAAGCGGTAAAGGAAATACAGTCTCATGAGGTTATACAGAGCCTTTTCCCGAAAAAATTGAGGGATTTTGTCATTGCGCTTGATGATGAAAGTACTGTTTTGATCAAAGAACTAAAAAGCGGAGATGACGTCAATGAGATTGACAAAACGGCCAAGGCCATCATAGACACGCTCAATACGGAAATCATGGTGAAGGCGCAGATTGGCATTGGTTCCATTGTCGACAGTGTGAGGGATATAGGACGTTCCTTTAAGGAAGCACAGACTGCGCTGCATATCGGAAGTATTTTCGAAAATGATAAAACCATCAGTAACTATAACAATCTGGGTATTGGCAGACTGATATACCAGCTGCCCACAACAATGTGCAAGCTCTTTTTGAAGGAGGTTTTCAAGGAAAATTCTCTGGACGCACTCGATCAGGAAACGATCCTTACGATTCAAAAATTCTTTGAAAACAATCTGAATGTCAGCGAGACTTCCAGACAGCTTTATGTTCACCGAAATACGCTGGTGTACAGGCTTGACAAGATTCAGAAGATAACGGGATTGGATCTGAGGAGCTTTGACGACGCCATTATTTTTAAAGTTTCCATGCTGGTGAAGAAGTATCTTGATAAGGCGGAAAACTTTAGCGGTGAATTTGTGTAGCTCATATGACTGCCCTTAATATATTAAAATTCAGTAACAAGCAGGAATTGTAGCGGTTTTTGTAGAATAAAAGATGATAGCTATTTCATCAATACTACTGCGAAACAAACACTAGTTTATCGGTATTTATGAGCCTGAATAAAATAATATGTTTCGCTGTAGTAACGGCTGGGGAGTGTTGTGGTGGTTGAACTAAAAAATGTAGCAAAAACATATCCCAATGGGACTGTTGCGCTTAGAGATGTAAATCTTAAAATAGAAAAAGGTGAATTTGTTTTTCTGGTAGGGCCAAGCGGTTCGGGGAAATCCACTCTTGTAAAGCTGATGCTAAGGGAGGAGGAAGTGACTGAGGGTGAGGTCTACGTTAACGGATATGATGTATCCTCCATGACGAGGCAGGAGGTGCCTTACCTGAGAAGGAGTCTGGGGTGTGTGTTTCAGGACTTCAGACTGCTGCCGAACAAGACGGTGTATGAAAATGTAGCATTTGCAATGATCATAACGGAAGCGCTTCCCAAGGAGATTCGAAGACAGGTGCCGATGGCGCTTGCACTTGTCGGCCTCAGCAGGAAGGCAAATATGTATCCTAATCAGCTTTCAGGCGGAGAACAGCAAAGGGTGGCATTAGCCAGAGCGCTGGTCAACAATCCGTCGTTGCTGATTGCCGATGAGCCTACGGGTAACCTTGACCCGGAGATTTCCTGGGAAATAATGAAGCTGCTCAGTGAAGTGAATCACAGAGGGACGACAGTAGTTGTCGCCACACATGAAAAATCAATCGTTGACGAAATGAAAAAGCGCGTTGTCGCTATCAGCAAGGGCTTGATTGTAAGGGACCAGGAGAAAGGACAGTACAGGGATGAGGATAAGAACAGTCAGACATATCATTAAGGATGGATTTATAAATTCGTACAGAAATAAGCTGATGTCATTGGCATCGGTGATCATAGTGGTTGCATCGCTGATTGTTTTTGGTTTTTTCCTGTTGATTTCATTCAATCTCGAACTGAATGTTTCCTTATGGCAGGAACAGCCGCAGATGGCGGTATTCTGCTATACCGAGCTGGATGATACACAGATACGGCGTGTTGAGGACAGCATAAAAAACAACGAGATGATCTCGGAGTATGAAAAAGTTTCCAAGGAACAGAATTTTCAAAAGGCAAAGGAAGAGCTGGGGAAGGGTTCAGATCTGCTCGATGGCTATGATGCTGATACATTCATGGTCTCTTTCGTTATCAAGCTGAAGGATCCGGCCTATAGTGAGGAAGTAGTGCAAACCCTCGAAAACACAAGCGGCGTTGAGAAGGTCAGCTATTCACAAAATACAATCGATGTTATTTCCCGGATTGCCTATTGGATCAAGCTCGGTTCAAGTGTTATGGTGATAATATTTTTAATCGTTTCTGTATTTATTATTTCCAATACAATCAAGCTGACCGTATTTGCAAGACGCAAGGAGATAAACATCATGAAATATATTGGCGCGACAGATTGGTTTATACGCTGGCCTTTTGTTGTGGAAGGTGTTATAATAAGTACTATTGGTGCAATTATTGCATTTATACTCTCGGCATATGGTTATAATATGATGCAGGATAGATTTTCCCAGGATATGTTTCTTGCGCAATCACAACTGCTGCAGTTAATCGAGATCAAGGATGTATGGTCACAGCTACTTTTATCTTACCTTGCGATCGGCTCTGTTGTGGGAATGATCGGGAGTTTTCTCTCGATACGCAGACACCTTAGGGTGTAAAAGGAACGTCAGCGTTGGGATGTGGGTTAGCCCGCAAAGATTTTGATAATCGTATGGAGGTTTGAATTGTGAAGAGATTAGCAATCTTAACACTTATCGTGGCTATACTGGCAACATTATGGATGCCGGTCATGGCCGGAAATGATCTGGAACAGGCGAAGAGTGCAAAATCATCGGCGGATAGCCGGATCAATGAGTTGAAAAAGAAACAGCAGCAGGAATTAAAGGAAAAAGCTGCGCTTGAAAGTGAAAGCAAGAAATTAGTAAATGAACACGCTTCGGAAGCAAACGCTTACGAGGAGCTCCTCAATCAGATCAGCGGAGCGGAGGAAAACCTCAGGCAGACAGAGCAGGCTCTTGCCGAAGCAATTAACAATTACAATCATCAGTATGAACTTGTTGCTGTCAGGCTAAAGGTAATGCATCAGAATTCCAGTATCACCAAGCTGGATACATTACTGGCGTCAAAGAGCATAGTGGAGTTTTATGAACGCCTGCACTACATGCAGATTATTTCCGAGAATGACAATAAAATGATAGAGGATCTGGAAGCTGCCAAACAGGATGTGGAGTATAAAAAGCAGCTTCAGCAGGAAGCCAAGGCGCTTCTGGAACAGAAAGCCGGTGAAAAGCAGCAAAGACTGGAGCAGTTAAAGAATTCCCGTGCAGAGGTCGAAGGCGAACTGGCCAAAACCAAAACGGAACTTGCTAAGCTGGAGAAGGAGATAGATAAACAGATCGCTGAGTCCAAAAGGCTGCAAAGCGTTATCAAGAACCTTTCCTCCAAAAAGAAATACGTGGGCGGCACCATGGTATGGCCGTGCTCCAGTTCGTACACTGTGACCTCTTCTTTTGGAATGAGGAAGCATCCGATTCTCAGAAAGTACAAAATGCATACGGGTATCGACATAGGAGCCAGCAAAGGCACATCTATCGTTGCCGCCAACAGCGGCACTGTCATCATGGCGCAGTATGATAAAAGCGGCGGCTACGGCAACATGGTCGTCATTGACCACGGCGATGGCATTACAACATTATATGCCCATGCAAGCAAGCTTTGCGTCAAGGTCAAGGATGAAGTGAAGGCCGGCGAGGTTATAGCAAAGGTTGGCAGCACAGGTTTATCTACAGGCAATCACCTTCACTTTGAGGTCAGGGTAAACGGTGAACCCAAAAACCCGCTGTCATCATCGTACTTGGGTAAAAAGCAGTAATAAGCGGGAAGATATGATATTATAGGATCATAGATATAATACACCAGAAATTTCATATCGAAATAGTTATTCAGAATAGACTCGGTGTAAAATCCGGGTTTATTTGTTTTACAGGGCGCATAAGATATATTGGATTGATGCTTCCAAGGAGCGTGCAAAATGGATAAAAAATTCTCGATCAGGCAGGTGGCTGCAATTGTTATGACGGCGGTAGTGATCACCGCTTGTTTAACAGTCATGACACTGCATTCATTGAATTCCATTAAAAACAGATACGTCATCAGCTTTGATGCGGATGAGATCAGCTATGAGAACATCAGAAAGTTCAATCAGGTCAGAAATATTCTGAAAAAGGATTATTATCTGGAAGTAGATGAAAACCAGCTAATTGAAGGTGCGGTTGCAGGTCTTGCCGAATCGCTAAATGACCCGTATACAGTTTACTTTGATAAGGATCGGATGAAGTCCTTTTTGGAAAAGTCCGAGGGAAGCTACGTGGGCATAGGCGTTACTGTCAATGTGGATGAAAAGGGTTTGTTGACAGTGATTGAGCCGGGTGAGGATTCTCCTGCGGCAGAAGCGGGTATGAAGAAGGGTGACAAGATCGTCAAGGTTGGCGACACTGACGTGACAGCTATAAGTGATGAAAACATGGTCATTAGCATGATTAAGGGAACAGAGAACACCAAGGTGAAAATAACGGTATACCGTCCGGATGAAGATATATATAGGCAGTTTGAAATCACCAGGAGGCGGATTAAGGCATCCAATATTAAAAGCGAGATCATTGAGGGAGATATAGGATATATCAAGCTTGTGATGTTTGACAATGAGATCGCCAATTATTTTAAAGGCCATTTGAATAAGCTGATCCAAAATGGCATCCATGGGCTGGTTATCGATCTGAGGGATAATCCGGGCGGTTCGTATGAGCAGGTGGTAGAAATAGCCGATGCTTTGCTTCCTGAAGGAACCATCGTTTATACGGAGAACCGGGAAGGCAAAAGAGAATATAAAAATTCCAACAAAGCGCATTTTGATCTGCCGCTAGCCATTCTGACCAATGGAAACAGTGCCAGCGCTTCGGAGATACTTGCCGGGGCTGTCAAGGACCATGGCAGGGGTACTTTGGTGGGCACTAAGACGTTTGGGAAGGGACTTGTACAGGAACTGAAGATTCTGGAGGATAATTCGGGGATCAAGGTGACAATATCGAGATACTTTACCCCATCAGGTGTGTGTATCCACGGAACCGGGATTTCTCCGGACATTGAAGTGGATGTGATGAGCGACTACAGGAGCCTTCCGGCTTCTCAGATACCTCGGGCAAGGGATATCCAGCTTCAATCCGCGATAGAAGCTGTAAAAGGTAAAATAGAAGTGAAACGTATAAAAGGATGAATTCTCCACAAAATACCTATATAGAGTTACAACGGATGGAGAGGTGTGGAGATGAAAAAAAATCAAGAGCTGTTGAAATTTGAAATAGCAAATGAGCTTGGGCTTGCAGAGAAGGTCCTCAAACTTGGTTGGAAAAGCCTGTCGGCTAAAGAGACAGGCAAGATTGGCGGTCTTGTTTCCAAGAGGAAGAAATCCATGAAAGAAGGAGTGGAGGGCTGACAGGGACACAGGTCAAGCGACTGTTCAAGCGCCGTCAGTGATGTCTATTCCGGTTCCGATTACAGACGTCTGCTTTTTTGTGGTAAAATGGTGGTGAGGTGATTACCATCTATAAAGATTTTGCATTCTTATATGACAAGTTGATGTGGGATGTAGATTATTCACAATGGGCGGACTACATCATTCAGTTGTTTGAACGGAACGGAGCGAAACCGGAACTGATCGCAGATCTGGGTTGTGGTACGGGGAGCTTTTGCCTTGAGATGGCAAAGCGTGGATATGAGATGATTGGGATAGATCAGTCTGTTGAGATGCTGGGCTGCGCGAAGCAGAAGGCGTTGGAAGCCGGAGCTGACATTCTCTGGCTGAATCAGGATATGACCTCCTTTGAGCTGTACGGCACAGTGGACGCCGTAACCTGTCTTATGGACAGTGTAAATTATGTGACTTACAAGAGGGATTTAAAGCGCCTTTTCAAGCTAGTAAACAATTATCTCAACCCGGCGGGATTATTTATATTTGACATAAACTCCCCCTACAAATTTGAGAATATTTTTTCAGCAAATGTATTTTATGAGACGGATCGTGAAGTGTCATATATTTGGCAAAACCACTATGATAAGCCGAAAAAATTGTGCAGATTCGATCTGTCATTTTTTGTTCTGCAGGAAGAATGCTATAGAAGGTTTGATGAAGTCCATTACGAGAGATGCTACGAAATTCTGGAACTATCTGATATGATTGAGCTGGCAGGTCTTGAGATCTGCTCCGTATACGGGGCGTTTAAGTTTAAAAGACCGTCAAAGAAAAGCGAGAGATTGTTCTTTGTATGTAAAAAGACAGGATAATATTGTATGACAATTATTTGAATAGTTTTTTAAAATGGTGGTAATATAATGTTACAATATGTTTATGGTAAACTTTTATGAGTTGTCATTGTACAGATTATGTAATCTGAATCATTGACAAGCTATGAAAGAATGTGTTAAACTTATTAAGGCTTGGCAAAATGAGCACATAGTGCCGCCAAGCCCAAGTTAAATTATGGAGGTTTTACGTAATGGAAAGAGGAAGAGTTAAGTGGTTTAATGCTGAGAAGGGCTTTGGTTTCATTGAAAGAGACAACGGAAACGACGTTTTCGTTCATTTTTCAGCAATCACCATGGATGGGTTCAAGACCCTCGAAGAAGGCGCTGAAGTAGAGTTTGATGTTGTTGAGGGTGCAAAGGGACCTCAGGCTGCAAATGTCTCAAAGGCTATGTAATTAAAGTTTTTACAACTTTAACATAAAGCTAGTCAGCATACAGGAACCTCGATATTTTAATATCGGGGTTTTTGTTTACGGGATGAAGGAGACCAACTATGAATTGTCAAGTAAAAAATGATGATTCAGCATAAAAAAATTGGCACTAGAAAAATGGGCATGCTAAAATAAGCCTATGGTCATAGACAATTAAATAGAGATATTAATCCAGATTAAAAACAACATTGTCTTTAAGCATCTTAAAGATAATGCGAACCAGCTTATGAGCTACATGACCGAGAGCTGCATAATGGTTATTCCCTTGAGAGCGTTTGAGTTTGAAGTAATCATCAAATGTCTTGTTGTTGAGAGAAACATTCCAGGCGGCATTAATCAAGGCGTAGCGAAGAAGTTTGGAACCTCGTTTCGACATCTTGGTGCTTTTGGCGTTGAACTTGCCGGATTGGTTAACGGTGGGATCCAAACCGGCATAAGCTAAAAGCTTTGATGGATTTGAAAACCTTGAAATATCCCCAATTTCACCAAGGATCATAGCCCCATTGAGGAATCCGATTCCGGGGATAGTCAAGATTATAGAATCCATTTCAAGCATGATTGATTTGATAGCTCCATCGAGATCAGCCAATTGCTGTTCCAGTAACTCAATCTGTGCGATGGACTGGGTTATTTGAATAGAAACAGCGGTATTGCCAGAACCGACAGATGATTTAGCCAGACCTTTTAAAGCGATAGCTTCTTCTTTACCAAAACTGCCGTGGGAGGCTTTTTGGAGAAGATTAGCCAGGTATGTAAGGTGTAAGGCGGCGATGTTATCTGGGGAGGAATGCTTCTTCAAAAGCTGGTAGCAGGTATTGATATGGAGGCCTGATTTAAAGAAGTACTGCAGTTCGGGGAAGATGATGTCAACATAGGTAACGAGCTGGACTTTAAGTTTTGCTTTAGCTTTTTTGATTTTCTCCCTAAAACGGCAGAGGCTTTTAAGGCGGAGCGAGTCGATGTCAGCCTTTGAATAGAGCCTGGGTTTGTTCACTAACATCGACTTGATGATGAGCAAACAATCGACCTTATCTGTCTTGGTTTTACGGATGTTTGTTTTCCGCAAGGTTGATGTTTGAATCGGGTTAATCACAGCAACACGGTAGCCCAGGCCAAAAAGGCGGCAGATGAGATTCTCGGCATAGTGAGCGGTTGATTCAAGGCCTATCATAGTGTTAGTTCTTTCGAAGGATTTAATCTTTGAAAGAAAGATCTTAAAGCCTTCAGCATCATTAGTAAAACCAAAAGGCGGGATCAGGACTTCGCCATCAGCGGTCATGGCAGCGGCAAAGTGCTTTTGCTTGGCAATATCAATGCCAACATAAATCATGGAACCACATCCTTTGAAAATATTCGGCAACTGCTTTGATCCACTTAGTTTTATCCTCATAGACTTGCGTGAAATAAAAGTTTGAAAACTTATCCAACTATAAATGATTTAGATAAAACTGTGGCAATACACTCCCTCGAATAGTCAAAGCTATATGTAAGCATAAAAAGTCCACAGTGCCTAAATTAATTATATAGGATAAGTCTATACCGGCAACAAACCGGACGAATTTAGAAAGTTTCAGTCGCTATGCTCCTTCAACTTTCTAAATTCGATAACCACCATGAAGTGAGCGTAAATATTTGAAAGGAGTGTATGATTTAGTTGTCTACTATATCATACAAG
>JAEZMD010000010.1 GCA_023435745.1 Bacillota bacterium
GAACAGACCGCAAGGTGACAGGCCGCCATATCAGGGGAACAGACCGCAAGGTGACAGGCCGCCATATCAGGGCAACAGGCCGCAAGGTGACAGGCCGCCGTACCAGGGCAACAGACCTCAGGGCGACAGGCCGCCGTACCAGGGTAACAGGCCGCAGGGCGGTGCAGGCTTCCGTTCGGGGAGCAAGCCGCTGGATATACCCAAACCCGATATTTCCATTATTCAGAAGGAAGAACTGGGTTCTCAGAGGAGTGAAAACAGAAGGGAATTTATCAGCAAGGATATCGATAAGGATGTAAGGAGAGAACAGAGGAAGGAAACACCGAAAACACTGCCTGGAAAAGCAAGCAGGAAGATAAAGACAACAAGTATCGGCCTTTCCGAGAAAAAGGGTGTTTCTGAGATTCTTTCAGAAGAATTCATTTTAAATGAGTTCTATAATGATTCGGAGTCGAAAAAGAAAAAACAGATCAGATCCAAAAAGGGCAGGGATATGCCGTTAAAGCACATTCCGCAAAGAGCCGTGCTCACCTCCATCACAATACCGGAGAACATAACGGTCAAGGATCTGGCTGAAGCATTGAAGAAGACGTCCACCGATATCATCAAAAAATTGATGAATTACGGCATGATGGCTACACTCAATCAGGAAGTCGATTTTGATACCGCAACACTTATCGCAGACGAGTATGGTGTAAAAACTGAAAAAGCGGTCATTATCAATGAAGAGGACATCCTGTTCGACGATTCGGAAGAGACCGATCCTGAGAAACTGATTTCAAGGCCTCCTGTAGTGGTTGTCATGGGTCATGTCGACCATGGTAAGACGTCTCTGCTGGATGCTATCAGGTCCACTCATGTCATTGAAAGTGAAGCAGGCGGAATTACCCAGCACATAGGCGCATACACAGTCAATATCAATGACAGGAACATCACCTTCCTTGATACTCCGGGGCATGAGGCGTTTACGGCTATGAGAGCCAGAGGCGCACAGGTGACCGATATAGCAATACTGGTAGTTGCGGCCGATGACGGCGTAATGCCTCAGACCGTAGAAGCGATCAACCATGCGAAGGCGGCAAACGTATCTATTATCGTTGCCATCAATAAGATTGACAAGCCGGGAGCCAACCCTGACAGAGTCAAGCAGGAGCTGACGCAGCATGGTATTGTTTCAGAGGAATGGGGCGGCGATGTCATTTGTGTGAATGTATCCGCCAAAAAACGCGAGAATATAGACCAGCTTCTTGAAATGGTACTGCTGACGGCAGATGTGCTTGAGCTGAAGGCAGATCCAAACAGGCAGGCAAAGGGTACGGTTATCGAGGCCAAGCTGGATAAGAACAGAGGGCCTCTTGCGACGGTACTTGTTCAAAGAGGAACACTGAAGGTTGGAGACTCTCTTGTTACAGGTGCTACAGTCGGAAGAATCAGGGCAATGGTAGATGACAAAGGCGTCATGGTTAAGAGCGCAGGACCTTCGAAGCCGGTTGAGATACTGGGCCTTGCTGAAGTCCCTGAAGCCGGTGAGCTCTTCTATGCAATAGAGGATGAAAGGGTGGCCAGACATCTGGCTGAAAAGAGAAAGATCAGGCAGAAGGAAGAACAGATGCAGGTTACCTCCAAAGTCACGCTGGATGATCTGTTTAAGCAGATACAGGAAGGCAAGGTCAAGGATTTGAACCTCATCATCAAAGCGGATGTGCAGGGCTCTGTGGAAGCGGTAAAACAGTCTCTGGAGAAGCTCTCGAACGATGAAGTCAGGGTTAAAGTCATCCATGGCGGCGTCGGTGCGATCACAGAGTCGGATGTGACTTTGGCGGATGTTTCGAATGCCATTATCATCGGATTTAATGTAAGACCCGGCGTTAATGTGACTGACGCTGCTGAAAATGCGGGCGTAGATCTTCGTCTATACAGCATAATATACAATGCAATCGAAGACATAGAAGCCGCAATGAAGGGATTGCTGGAGCCAACGTTTAAAGAGGTGGTATTGGGGCATACTGAAATCAGACAGATATTCAAGGTTTCAGGAGTCGGAACCATTGCGGGTTGTTACGTGCTGGACGGAAAGATACTTCGGAACAATGACATCAGGGTGATCAGAGACGGGATCGTCGTTCACGAGGGCAAGCTGGCTTCCCTCAAACGTTTCAAGGACGATGCCAAGGAAGTTCTGCAAGGGTTTGAATGTGGCCTTGCCATAGAAAGATTCAATGACATCAAAGAGAAGGATATAATCGAATCGTACACGATGGAAGAGGTCAAACGGTAAGGATAGATGCTTACAGAACTGGAAGCATATCAGATATCATGAAGGCCGGATGGGCGGGAATACTGTCTGCCCGGCCTTTATTCCTAGTCAGAAGGAGTGGAAGGAATGGACAGAACGGACAGAATATCGGAAGAAATAAAGAAGGAAGTCAGCACGATCATTCATAATGAACTGAAGGATCCACGGCTGCCTAAAATGATCAGCGTGATTAGTGCCGATGTAACAAGAGATCTGAGATATGCAAAAATATATATAAGTGTGCTGGGATCGGAACAGGAAGAAAAGGATGCCATTCACGGCTTGAAAAGCGCCGCCGGTTATATCCGGCGTGAAATAGGCCACAGGCTGAAGCTGCGTTATGCGCCGGAGCTCTTATTTGAACTGGACCATTCCATAGAGCGCGGAGTATATATCACAAAGCTGATCAACGATACGATGCAGGATAAATGAGGGGGCATGACCATGCTGGATAAGATCGCCGACATAATTATGGCGTCAGACACGATAGCGATATTACCTCATGTGTTTGCAGACGGTGATGCTCTGGGTTCATCTTTTGCGTTGGCACTGGCATTATCCGCAATGGGAAAAAATGCGGATGTGCTGCTGGAGGAAAAGGTTCCGCTTTTATATGACTTTCTGCCGGGCAGGCATTTCTCATCCGTCTATGTAAAAAGTGAAAAGCGATATGATCTTGCGCTTGCGCTCGACTGCGGCGATATGGAAAGATTGGGCAGAAGGAAAGAAGTGTTTGACAGCGCAAACAGCACGGCAAATATAGACCACCATAACACCAACACCGGGTTTGCCGTGCAAAACCATGTGGATACGACCTCCTCATCAACAGGAGAAATCATTTTTACACTGCTGGATAAGATGGGTCATAAAGCCGGGGCGGATGTTGCTGTCAACCTGTATGCTGCCATTTCGACCGACACAGGCGGATTCCGCTACAGTAATACGACTCCCAGGACGCATATAATTGCGTCAGAGCTGATCGGTCAGGGAGTAGATGTAGCGGAGCTCTCCAGGACTGTTTTTGATACCGCATCCTACGAAAAGGTAAAACTGACCGGAGCGGCAATACAGTCTCTGGAACTGATTGAAAATGGCAGGATTGCAGTAATGACTCTTACGAATGAAATGATCAGCAAAACTGGCGCCGGGGAAGAGGACAGCGACGGGATCATCAATATCGCCAGAAATATCAGGGGTGTTGAGGCCGCGGTCATGCTCAGACAGTTGGACAACGGAGAAATCAAGGTAAACCTTCGTTCCAATAAGTATGTGGATGTTTCTGCTGTCGCAGGCAGATTTTCAGGCGGCGGACACAAAAGAGCAGCCGGTTTTACCACTGCCGATGATCTGATTCGGGTGAAAGCGGGACTTCTGGATGAATTGCGAAAAGAGCTCTGATATGGATGGAATATTGAATGTTTTAAAACCCCCCGGCATGACCTCATTTGATGTAGTGTCACATTTGCGTGGATTACTGGGAACCAGAAAAATTGGGCATGCCGGCACACTGGATCCTTTGGCCGTCGGAGTTCTTCCCGTTTGTATCGGAAGGGCTACAAAGGCGATCGAATTCATGATGGATAAGGACAAGGTATACCGGGCGGAGCTGACGCTGGGTATTATGACGGATACGCAGGACTCTTCGGGAAAGGTGCTTTCCGCCTGTGAGGTGAACTGCACCGACGAAGAAATTGATAAGGCGGTTCGGTCCTTCACAGGGAAGTATATGCAGCTCCCACCCATGTATTCAGCGCTGAAGGTGAACGGGAAAAGGCTGTATGAGCTGGCCAGGGAAGGGACGCAGATTGAACGCAGGCAAAGAGAGGTCGAGATTTATTCGTCCCGGATTCTGAACATCAATAGAACGGACGGTATTAGGATACTGCTGGACGTGCATTGCTCAAAAGGGACCTATATAAGGACATTGTGTGCCGATATCGGTGAACGGCTTGGATGCGGCGGTCATATGTCATTTCTTTTAAGAAAACAGGCAGGGCCTTTCGATATCGCAGCATCGTATACACTTGAGAAGCTGGCTCAGATGAAAGAAACCGGAAGGATCAGGGACGCTTTTTCTTCGGTGGAGCTTGTGTTTATGCAACTGGGAAGGTTTACACTGGATGAGCAAACAGAGAAGAGATTTATGAACGGGTTACCTATTACCGTTCCGTATACCACCGGGGCAGAAAATGAACTGATTCGTGTATACGGATCAAACAACGAGTTTATAGCGCTTGGCAGTATTCTCCCGGGAACGGGGAAAAAACAGCTGAGAGCAAAAAAATTATTATAGACCGCGAAATTGCAGTCTGATTGGGGTCATTGCGTTGAAAGCTATATATGGAAATGAAAGTGAATTCTTTGCCAAACGTTCTACAGCAGTGGGTTTAGGAAATTTTGACGGTCTTCATGTCGGGCATATGGCGCTTGTTAATGCACTTATAAGCGAAGCCAGGATCCATGGGCTTCAGTCCGTAATCTAT
The DNA here is from genome assembly GCA_023435745.1 of Bacillota bacterium. Taxonomy (GTDB): domain Bacteria; phylum Bacillota; class Clostridia; order Acetivibrionales; family DTU013; genus JAEYRF01. The sequence goes on from JAEZMD010000010.1 coordinate 4,780, forward strand.
ACATTTACCAAGCATCCTGAGAATATACTGAGAAAAAAACTGTTTACGCCTCTTTTAACAACAGTGGGCAAGAGAGTACAGATTCTGGGTGAAACAGCGTTGGATGCTGTTTATTTTGATGAGTTCGATGAGGATTATTCGAGAATGATGCCGGAGAACTTTGTCAGGAGGGTCTTGCTGGACAAGCTGGGAGCGCGGCTGGTTGTTGCCGGTTTCAATTACCGTTTTGGCTATAAAGGTCAGGGAGATGTTGATCTGCTCAGGACAATGGGTAAAAAATTTAATTTTCGGGTAATTATCATTCCGCCTGTAAAGGTGGATAATGAAATAGTGAGCAGCACCGCCATAAGAGAATATGTTAAAAAAGGTGAAATGGAGAATGTTTTCAGGCTTTTAGGTCGGCATTATTCAATAACCGGAGAGGTGATGGATGGGAAGCGTATGGGCCGCAGGATCGGTTTCCCGACTGCAAATCTGCATCCGGAGGAGTATTTGATTCTGCCAAAGGATGGCGTATATATTACCAAAACTCTCTATAACGGTGAGTTCTACAGCAGCCTGACCAATATCGGACGGAATCCGACTTTTGAAGATGCGGCAAAAGTTAGTGTCGAGACGCATATACTTAATTTTGACCGGGATATTTACAGAAGCAGCATTGAAGTGTTTTTCCTGTCAATATTGCGCGGCGAGATTAAATTTAAAAACGCACAGGAGCTGTCAGAGAAGATTTGTCGGGATGTCGCTGCCGCAAAGGAATACTTTGGGCTCAGCTGAAGAAAAACAGAGCAAAAATTTGTTCGCCGCAGAAGACAAAATTGAATGAATGTCGTATAGTAGCTTGAGGTTGTTAACAAAGGACGGTAGGATAATGATCATAAAAATGAAGGATATCGGAAAAATCTATGATACCGGAAAAATTCAGGTTGAAGCCTTGAAAAATGTCGATTTGAGCATTGAAAAGGGTGAATTCGTTTCCATTATGGGCCCCTCCGGTTCAGGGAAATCCACACTGATGAATATTATCGGATGCCTCGACAAGTCTACCTCCGGTTCTTATGAGCTGGATGGCGTGAATATTTCGGGACTGGATGATACAGAACTGGCAAAGATAAGAAACATGAAAATCGGCTTTGTGTTTCAGTCCTTTAACCTTCTCCCCAGAATCACAGCGTTGCAGAATGTCGAGCTGCCTATGATATATGCCGGTTTGGGAAAAAAGGAGCGCAGGGCCAAGGCCCTTGAAGCGCTTGAAAGGGTTGGCCTGGAGGGCAGGAAGGATCACAAGCCGAATGAGCTCTCCGGCGGTCAAAAGCAGCGAGTTGCCATAGCGCGGGCGCTTGTGAACAATCCGGCCATCATACTTGCGGACGAACCTACAGGCAATCTGGACACAGCGTCGGGTGAGGATATTATGGCAGTGTTTCAGGCGTTGAACAGGGAAGGGGTCACGATGGTATTGGTCACCCATGAACCGGATATCGCCGAACATACAAAGAGAGTCGTCAAATTCCGCGACGGCTTCCTCACTACTGATGAGAGGGTCAGCATACCGATTGATGCAAGAGATCTGATCAGAAAAATAAAGGCTCAGGCAGTCGTCTAAAACGCCACGGTGCGATAAGGAAATTAAGTAATACAGGAAAGAGGATGATTATATGTCAGAACTCCAGGTTACTACCTTGAACAAAGAAGAATCAAATGTACATCCCGGCTTTTTCAAACGTCTGTGGTGGATTTTCACCTCCCCCGGAAGGCTGATGACAGCTCTCTCAGAGAAGCCGAAGGTGCTGATCTGCATGATCATTGGCGCGCTGGCAATGGATATCAAATATTTAGTCAGGATGCCGCTGTACAAGGATATGATGCGACAAGCTGCTCTGGCTCAGTCGCAATCCGGTCTGTATGAATCCTACGGACTTGAAATGACCCCTGAAATGATAGAGGCAAGCCTGCCCACATCAATGATAGCAGGGTTAGTTGCGGGTCCGTTTACTGTGATCCTCCTCAGCTTTCTGTTAGTTGCACTGATCTTTTTTGCCATACTGAAGCTGATGGGTGGGCAGGGCAAGTATAAAGCATATTTGTCGGTCGTGGTTCATGCGAACATGATTATGGTGCTTTATACATTGCTGGTAATCCCGATTTCTTATATCACAGGCAGTCTGCATGAAGCTCCGACGCTGACAAGTCTTGCAACACTGCTCTCTCCGGATCAGTCGGGGACTCTTGTCTACACCGTATTATCCGCTATTGATGTTTTCAGCATATGGTATTATATGGTTTTGGCAATTGGCTTTGCCGCAGTGAGCAAGCTGAAAAAGATATATGTATACGCAGTTACAGCCGGGATATTCCTGATCGGCATTATAATAAGCGTTATTTCTGTTTCGGCAACACAGGCTTTTATGTAATAGGGCGGACAGCGCCGAAACCAGACAAATTTTGCGGAGGTTTAGCATGAACAAGAAGGTAATCATTGGCGGATTGATAGGTATATCCGCAATCGCACTCATTACGGTGGGGGTACTGAAAGCAGTAGGGAATTCCGGCGGCAGTGCGGTTTTAGTGGAAACAACAAGAATAGAAAAGGGTGAGCTTTCCTCCTACATTTCTGCGGATGGCGTTGTAGAAGAGGTTGAAAAGGCGGAAGTCTTTTTTGATACGCCGTTGAAGGTGAATAAGGTACTGGTGGAGGAAGGCGGGAAGGTGACAAAGGGACAGCAATTGCTGGAGCTGGATCTGGATGCGCTGATTTCGCAGTTGGAAACCCTGAAAATCAACAGAAATACACAGCAAATCTCATTGGATTCTAAGGCGCTCGATGCGGAGGTTGAAAGGGCTTCCAACAATTTGAAGGCTGCCGAGAGAAACTATAATGATTCGAAGAAGACTTATGAGGATAACAAAGTACTTTATCAGGCAAATGCCATTTCAAAGGCGGAGCTGGATATGTCGGAAAAGGCTTTTATTGAAGCAGAGTCCGGCATCAGCGGCCTGAAAAATGCCAGAATAGCTTACGACACTGCTGTAGAGAGCAGGAATAATTCTAAAAAATCCGGGAGCGCTAATCTTAAAGTGACAGATATTCAGATTGCCGACCTGGAGAAAAAGATCTCCACAATCAAGGAAGAGTGCCGCAGCCCTATTAACGGTATCGTTGCCGATATAGGAGTGCAGGAGGGAGCCTTTACCGGTACAATGCAGCCGGCTTATAAGATCATCGATCCCGACAAGCTGCAGGTCAGGGCAAAAATCAATGAGTATGATATTAAGAATGTAGCGCCGGGGCAGAGTACCAGGCTGACCGGTGACGCGATCGAAAAGGGAACGGAAGTACAGGGCAGCGTCAAGAGCGTATCTCCAGTGGCCGTGACAAATATGACCTCCAGCGGAAACGAGACAGTCGTGGAAGTGCTGATCCAAGTGGATGGCGCCGGCGATGTGCTGAAACCGGGACTGAATGTGACATGCGAAATTGCGACGATGGACAAAAAGGATATCCTGATCGCGCCGATGGACGCAATCACACCTGATAAGGATGACAATATGATGGTGTTTGTGGTGGATGAAAATTCTAAAACAATTATGCAGCAGAAAGTAACGGTCGGCATCAACTCCGATATGCAGGTTGAGGTCCTTGAAGGGCTGGAAGAGGGAACGCTGATTGTATTGGATCCACAGCCCAGCTATACGAACGGTATGCGGGTGAGGATAGAAGAGTAAAAGGAGAGAAGTGAGGCTTAACAAATGAACTTTTCCGAAAGCTTCAGACAGGCGCTTGATAGCCTGAAAGCGAATAAATTGCGCTCCATTCTTACAATGCTTGGCATTGTAATGGGTGTGTTCTCCATTATAACGATCATGGCACTTGGGAGCGCTACAGAGAACTATATGAATGCCCAGTTTGAAAAAATAGGAGCGAATACTATTACTATCGGCTATAAGAATATGACAGTCGAGAAAAAAGACTGGCTGACGCTGGAGGATATGGAGTATGTCAAGAAGATCGCGCCTGAGATAAAGAACATTGCAACTTATATACAGCGGGCAGGAACGCTGCGAATCGGCGATAAGACCAAGGATGCCGTCATTCTGGGCGTTTCCTCACAGTATAAAAACTTTGATTTGATTGAAATGAAATACGGCCGGTTTATCAATGATTTTGACGTCAGCAAAAGGATGAAATCTGTAATTGTCGATGAGATATTTGTTAAGAAATTCTTTAAAGAAGGTCGGGATATTGTTGGGGAGACGATCATGCTCAAGACTTCTTCCGGAAGCTCGGCCAACCTGAAGGTAATCGGCGTGAAAAGCAGCGGTGATGACATGTTTGAGGGAATAATGGAAAGTGATATGTTCCCTGCAATTATATACATGCCAATTACGACAGTCCAATCTTTGTATGCTAACAGCGAAAGACTCGACTCCATCAGTGTATCTCTGGTAGATAAGGATAAATTGCGTGATGTTGGGAAGCGGATCGTCAATAGTCTTGAGCTAAAGCATGGTGAGGAAGATCTGTATCTTGCCCAGAATTCAGCCGATATGCAAAAGGCCTTCAGCGATGTGCTGGGTGTCGTTTCATCTATCCTGCTGGTTATAGCAATTATTACACTGATCGTCGGTGGCATCGGAATTGTGAATATACTTCTGGTATCCGTCACGGAGAGAATCAGAGAAATCGGTATCCGAAAGGCACTCGGTGCGCAGAAAAAGGATATCATCCTGCAGTTTATTACTGAATCCATTATAATGACTGGGATTAGCGGACTGATCGGTATCTTGCTCGGGATTATTGCCGGCGGCATCATATCCTCACTGGTTAGTATCCCGCCTGTTGTGGATATACAGGTCATCACGCTGGCCTTCCTGGGTTCTGTGGCACTGGGCCTCATATTCGGGGTTTATCCGGCAAAACGCGCCGCGGATCTGGATCCCATAGAATCCTTGAGATACGAATAAGGCGCTTCCGGGCTAGCCGGACGCCGAATCATCAAATATGCACCCGTTAACCCCATCCGCCATATAATACACAGGGTAAAGGTGATAGCGGGTGCGGGTAAATCAAAATAAGACGCCGCTTTTCGACGCGGTGAAAAAGTATATCGGTGATGAGGTGATCCCCTTTCATGTCCCCGGACATAAGCAGGGCAGGGGTATCCGTGAACTGGCAGATTATATTGGAGAAAAAGCGCTCCGGATGGATGTTAATGGCATGGAGGACCTCGATTTTGCCAACAATCCCACCGGAGTTATTCTTGATGCACAAAAGCTTATGGCTCATGCGTTTGGCGCTGAAACGGCATGGTTTCTTGTCAATGGGACGACCAGTGGCGTTCAGACGATGATTCTGAGTGCATGTGAACCGGGAGATAAAATCATCCTCCCAAGGAACGCTCATAAATCAACAATAGGAGGGCTTATTCTCAGCGGGGCAATGCCTGTATATGTTCAGCCTGAATTCAATCCGGAGCTGGGAATCGCCATGGGCGTATCCATTGAAAGCATTAAGAAGGCGATTGATAAAAATCCCCATGCAAAGGCCGTATTCATTATTAATCCAACCTATTACGGCATGGCCTCAGATATCAAATCAATTGTCAGGATCGCTCACAGGCATGATATGGCCGTCCTTGCGGATGAAGCCCATGGAGCACACATGCTGTTCCATGATGATTTTCCTCTTACAGCAATGGAGGTCGGGGCGGATATGAGCGCTGTCAGTATACATAAAACAGCCGGCTCTCTGACGCAGAGCTCTGTATTGCTTTCAAGGGGAGGGCTGATCCCGAAGGACAGGATCATGCATTCTCTCGGGCTGACCTTCACGTCCAGCGCGTCCTATCTGTTGATGTGTTCTCTGGATATTGCACGCAAGCAGCTGGCTACAAGGGGTGCGGAAATGCTGGAGGAGACACTGAAGCTGGCAAGATGGGCCAGAGGCGAAATCAATAAGATCAGCGGACTTCTCGCATTTGGCCGGGAGCTTGCGGGACAGCCGGGCTGCTTTGATTTCGACGAGACCAAGCTGGGAGTTTACATTGGAAAAACGGGTTACACGGGCTATCAGATCGAGGCGCTGCTCAGAGAAAAATATAATATTCAGATCGAGATGTCGGATCTGTACAATATACTGGCGATCATATCCCTGGGAGACAGACGGGAGGAGGCGGAGGCGCTGGTACATGCTTTGAGGGAGATAGCCTGCTCAAAGAAGGACGATATTCCTGCAACCGATTTTATTATTCCGGAGAGTCCTGAGATGATCGTCACGCCAAGAGACGCTTTTTATAATTCAAAGAAAAGTATAAGGATGGAGGAAGCCTGCGGTGAAATCGCAGGAGAGATGGTGATGGCATATCCGCCCGGTATTCCGGTAATTTGTCCGGGAGAGAGGATTACCCGTGACATAATAGACTATATCAAACTGCTGAAGGAACAGCCTTGTGAGCTTCAGGGCACCTCTGATCCAAAACTTGATCATATTCTGGTTCTGGGGACAGATTAAATTATCAAGATAATCCCGGCGATCACCAGTCCTGCGCCAATCACCCGTATGAGCGTCATTTGTTCACCAAGGAAAAGCACGGAGCACAGAATGGTGATCAGGGGGGAACTGGACATGATTATTGTCACCAGCGACACATCTCCTTTTTTCAGCGCGGCATAGTAAGCCAAATCTCCGACAAGTGTTGCCAGCAAGGCTTCCGTGCCGATCAGCCACCATGTACCCGCCGGGATTCTGCTTACATTTGAGAAGTTGCCGCTCAGGAGTACCCACCCGGACACAACGCTGGCCGCAAATATGGTTCGGAGTACAAGACCCGCTGCAGGATCGATTCCCTTGAGCGCAGCTTTTGCAAAGACCGGCGCTATGCCCCAGCAGATCATGCCGAAGAGTGCAAGAAAAACCACCATTCTCTTTTTACCTCCGTTCATCCCTGCCATTTTTTCATCATTCATCCCTTCAACAATGACAATATGAAAATGATCGGCACATTATTACTGGAATTTATTTTGCAGTGTATTTTTTGCCGGCGCAGATAAAAATATCTGTATGAATAAATCGAGCAGAAGCAAAAGAAAAAAAGTTATAGCACTCATCCTGTCAGTGTGCCTGTGTCCGGCAGCTGCAGCCGGATCACGGGCTCCGGGAGAGAATGCGCTAAGGACGGACCTGGTCAGACCTTCAAGCACTGAGGAAATGATCGAAGAGGGCATCAGTATGGAAATGGTCTCCGGGGCAACCAGAGGAATGCCCTGGGAACGGGATGAAGAATTTATCGGGGCAAAGCAGCGAAACGGTACACCTGTGCTTCTGGGAGGTTACAGAACCGTACTGCGCGATCCTCTGCCGGGTGAAGAATACAATGTGCACCTTGCGGCAAGTATGCTTGCAGGTATTGTGGTAAAGTCCGGAGAGGTATTTTCGCAGAACATGGCTATTGGTCCGTACACGCAGGAGAAGGGTTTTAAAAAAGGCCCGACATATCTCGGCACAACTCTGACTGTGACGACCGGAGGCGGTGTTTGCAAAATTGCTTCCACTCTATATAATGTTGCGGTGCTCTCTAATCTGAAAATCGTAGAAAGACATAATCATACCATGCCGGTGCCGTATGTGCCTTACGGACAGGATGCAACTGTAGCATATGGTGTGAAGGACTTCAGATTTCTGAATGATACAGGCTCGGATTTAATGATCTGGGCTCAGGGGATTGATAATATCTTATATATGGCCTTTTACGGAAGCCAGCCGGGGCCTGCCGTGGAATGGACACATGAGGTGCTGGAGATCAGAAAGGCGCCTGTCTGTTATAAAACGAATCCCCAGCTTGCCGCAGGAGAGCAAAAACTTCTTTTGGAGGGTATGGACGGTGCGGTAGTTAAATCATGGATCACCATTTTGACTCCTGAAAGTACTCAGACAAAGTATATGGGCGTCAGCAATTACTTGCCGATGCCGCATCTTGTTGAAAGAGGTAAAGGTCAGGAATAATCCCGCTTACCGGGAATAACATCTTAATAAATGTTGTTTTAGTGAGGTCGGGATTTAATGGAGAGGGCTTACAGGCCGTTTCGCTTTTTTCTTGCCGGGCAGGGGATTCTGGCTCTTGGGGAATCTATCCGGTTTGTTGCGGTTACAATGCTAATATATGACCTTACAGGTTCAGGAATTTCTGCAGCAACAGGGGTTGCTCTATCTACACTGCCGGGTATATTACTCTCTCCGTTTGCAGGCGTTCTTGGCGACAGGATACGTAACGGCAGGATACTTGTGCTGATCGATCTGACCAGATTTTTAGTAACTCCGCTATTTTTACTGTCCGTCCGGGCTGAGCATGTGTATTTGCTTCTCATCATTGTTTCACTCATGGATGTCTTCTACATCCCTTTCAGAAGAAAATTCATATTACTGCTTACCGGGAGAAAGGATGCCATTAAAGCCAATTCATCTTTGACGGGAGTAAATGGAGCGGCTTATCTGGCAGGCCCTCTGCTGACCGGCTTTATTACAGACAGACATGGATATACGCCGGTGATTCTGATTGCCGCAGCATGTTGCTTCGCCGCCTCTGTGCTGACGCTGTTCAGTCTGTTTGCGCAAGGAGAAGAGCGTAGATTTCCTTCGAATGGGAGAACGGGGGTGGTGGAGTTTACCAATGCGTTGAAATATTGCCGCATGGAACATCATGTCCGGGAATTATTGCGGATCGAGGTCATCATCGGTTTTTGTACGCTTTGCGTCAATCTGGCGTTCTATCCTTTCGCCTTTGATTTGCTGAAGGTCACAGCCAGAGGCTGGGGCTTGATGATCACGATTTACTATGGAACAAATCTGATTGCAATGCTGCTGGTTCGATACTTTGCAAAGCGAATTGAGGGATGTGAAGCCGGAGTATTTTATTGCTCTCTGGTGACGGTTTCACTAATCTGGCTTGTGTATGCTTTTACCGGAAGCTATGCAATAGTACTGATGCTGCAGTTTACAGAGGGTATACTGATTGCCGGGTGTGGGATCCTTCTGGCCGCCCGATTCCAAAGGATCGTCGACAAGGATTACATGGCGAGGGTATCCGCGCTCAACGAGCTTCTTGGCAGCTTGGGAAAGCTTGCGGGAATGGGTTGCATGGCGATTATTCTTCGCAGCTTTTCATTCAGTGAGATATTTGTTTTCAGTAGTATGATTATGGCTTTGTTTGCCGGTGCAGGACTGATTGGATCAAGGTGGTCGTGTAATAGTCGCGGCGGCGGATAAAAACGAATTAATAATTACCCAGATGGGACACTGCGTCTCTGCCTTTTTGCTTTGAGGTGTAGAGGCCTTTGTCCGCAGCTTCGACCAACGAATTGACAGTACTTCCGTCCGACGGATAGCAGGCGACACCGATTGAAATTGTGTAGTGGGGAGAGCTGGATGCCGAGATGTACTTTCTGAAGCGTTCGGCGATTACTATCGCCTGCTTTGTCCCGGTTTCGGGCAATATCACTATGAATTCATCACCGCCGAATCTGCCGATAATATCCACATCTCTCAAACTGTTTCTTGCGCTGGAGGAAAGATCCTTTATACACCTATCTCCTGTGACATGGCCGTAAGTATCGTTGATTTCTTTAAAGTTATCAATATCAAACATTAAAATGGAAAATTCCGATTTCGATTTTTGGGTAATCAGACGATCAATGGATGCAAGCAGGGCTGATTTATTGAGGACTTGAGACATGGCGTCGGTTTTGGAGATATCCACCAGCTTTTGGTTGACCTTCTCCAGATCCAGCATTCTTTTTTTAACTTCATATTCAATAGAATGGTTGAGCTCGACGAGCTTCTTTTTATTTTCTTCTGATTTCGCAAGCATCGCTTGCAGATAAACCTGATAAAAGTAACGCAGCATCATCACATAGGCGGTAGTTTTCAAAACCGGTGCCGCCACAAGAAAAAATGACTGCCACAGGTAGTACTGCACAAAGGCGGAGATCAGGAGAACGAAAATAGCCTTAAATAAAAGATCCATTTCAGCTCTTTTCTTAAGAAGATATAACAGTAGAATTGACAATATCGTCAGAGCGGATAAGCCGGGGATTTGGCCGGAAAGTATATCTTGAACCTGTCTTGAGGCAATAATTGACGCCATTATCAGAACAGGGACCATGACCATGGCGATACGGGTGAACCGGGGGACCCCGCCGGCGAGGAGCATGACAAAGAGCAAAAGCAGCACCGGCTCTGCAGTATTGATAAAAGCCGCCGCCAGTGTTTCCTGGCAGGGAGTCAGTGCTGCCAGGTGAAACAGAAAAACCGGGATGAAGGAATAACCGAGCATCCTGGGCAGCTCACCCGCATTCCTGAAGAAAACGGTAAGAACCACAATGCAAAATGAAAAGCAAAGCGCGGTCAGCGTTGAGAATAAAACTGCCGTATTCTGTATAAGTAAATGCAATTGCATCTGAATCCTCCGATCATTTTACCGGTAAACTAATAAGCCCCATGCTTTAAATATCGGTTATTAATGAAAAAAATTTATGAATATAACGAGGCGCGACCAGCCCGCCTCGTTGAAACGCAGCAACGGTAAGAAAATTTTTCTACAACCGAAAAATTTTCTTTGAACCGATGCGTTATAAAATGAAGTAAATATCTTATCTATATAGAATACAATCAAGCTAATATATTATACTATATATAACGAGTTAGCAAAGAGCGATTCGAAGCAGGAAAGGAAGGTACTGATGGAGAAGGAGTTCGCAAATGAGCAGGCAGCCAGGATATCGTCGTTTAACGGGATAGATGTGTACAGGATCAGTACGGAGAAATTCAAGACCAGCAGCATCCACTTCTTTTTTCAGGATAATCTGACAAGGGAGAGCGTTACTAAAAATGCGCTGCTGCCTGCGGTCATGAGACGCGGAAGCGAGGAATACCCCACGCTGAGGGATATTTCAATACAGCTTGAAAAGCTTTATGGAGCCAGTTTCGACTGCGGCGTTACAAAAAAAGGCGAAAGGCATATCATCCATTTTTATGTGGAGTTTTTGTCACCTGTGTTTATACCGGATGGGATTGATTCATTTACAAAGTGTTTTGAACTCTTGTTCAACATCATAACCAGACCGCTTCTTGAGAGGGGCGGGTTCAGGGAGGATTACCTTTGCCAGGAGAAGGACAAGCTGAAAATGCTGATCGAAAGCAGAGTGAACGACAAAATGCAGTACAGTGTGGACAGGTGTCTGGAGGAGACTTGCAGGGATGAACCCTATGCCATATTTGATTATGGTTTTGCGGAGGATATTGAGCCGATCAGCGCCGAAGCTTTGACAAACCATTACCGGGCTATGATGGAATGCTTCCCGCTGCAGGTCTATTTGGCCGGCAATATTACCGACCGGCAGGAACAGCTGGTTAAAGATCGATTGTCCGGGCTGGTAAGGAGAAATGTTGTAGCTCTTCAGAATGCTTTTTCCAAAAAACAGGGAATGGAGTCCAGAACTGTGACAGAAACCATGAGCGTTACACAGGGAAAGCTGTGCCTTGGATTTAGGACCAATACCGAACCCGGCAGCAGTGAGTATCCGGCTCTGATGGTGTATAACGGGATCCTGGGAGGAGGGATTCAATCCAAGCTGTTCCAGAATGTCAGGGAGAGGGCAAGCCTTGCTTACTATTCCTATTCGCGTCTGGAGAAATTCAAAGGGCTGATGGTAATAAGCAGCGGCATTGAGACAGGTAATAAAGAGAAGGCGCTTGAGATCATTCTCAAACAGCTGGAGGATATTAAAAACGGCGTCATATCGGATTTTGAGATGGAGGCTGCCGTAAAGGGCATGGAGACGGGAATCAAGTCCCTCGGCGACAGCCAGATCAATATGGTGGATTTTTATCTGAGCCAGACGATCACACAGACACAGGATAATTTCGCGGATGTCATCAGAAAGGTTAAAATGGTTACAAGGGAGGAAATTATTCGCGCCGCGCAGCGTATTGTGCTCGACACCGTATATTTTCTCACTGCGCCTGCAGACAGAGGAGAGGAGAGAGTTCAATGAATATGGAAAAGCTTCAGTATGATAAGGCCGGCGAGGTCCTGTACCGTTATGAGCACAGCAGCGGGCTCAAAGCATTTGTCATCCCGAAAAGAGGGTATTCAAAAAAGCATGCAACCTTTTCGACTCATTACGGGTCTATAGATAATGAGTTCATTATCCCCGGCGAGAGCACTCCGACAAGCGTGCCTGACGGCATAGCGCATTTCCTGGAGCATAAGCTGTTTGAACAGAAGGATGGCAGTGTAATGGACAAATTTGCACGTCTGGGGTCAAATCCTAACGCCTACACGAGCTTTAACCAGACTGTGTATCTGTTTTCCTGCACGGATCGGTTTGAGGAGAATTTTGATCTGCTGCTCAATTATGTGCAGAATCCATATATTACAGAGGAAAGCGTCGAAAAGGAAAAAGGGATAATCGGACAGGAGATCATGATGTATCAGGACGATCCTGGTTGGAGAGTGTTTTTTAACTTGCTTGGAGCGTTTTACAGCAAGCTGCCTGTCAGGATCGACATTGCCGGAACGGCGGAAAGCATTGCGAAGATCAACAGGGAAACTCTGTACAAATGCTACAATACGTTTTACCATCCCTCAAACATGATCATTCTGGTGGTTGGTGATGTTGACCCCCAAAGCGTTTTCAGCAGGGTGGAGGAAATGCTGGAGAAAAAGGATGCAAGGCCGCAAATCAAAAGAATATACCCTGAGGAGCCGGAGCGGATTAATAAAGATTATCAGGAGCAGTCCCTGGCAGTATCGACCCCCATATTTCAGATGGGATACAGAGACAACGATCTGAACGGCGATGGGATTGACTTGCTGATGCATGAGGTTGCTGTCAAGCTTCTTTTGGAGATGATAATCGGCAGAAGCACTCTGCTTTATGATCAACTCTATACAGAAGGTTTGTTGAATGCAACCTTCGATACTGATTTTACAATTGAAAGGGGCTATGCGTTTTCCATGCTTGGGGGAGAGTCCAGAGACCCTATGGGGGTGAAGGAAAGATTCTGCCAGGCTGTTGAGGATAACAGAAAAAATGGTCTTGACAGGGAAGCCTATGACCGTCTGATCAGGTCAATGCTCGGCAGATACATGAGACAGTTCAATTCTGTGGAAAGGATTTCCCATTCATTTATTTCTGTATACTTTAAAGGAGTCAACATGTTTGACTATTTGAAAGTTTATGATAAAATATCATTTGGTTATATCAATGAAATTTTCGAGAAGCATTTTAGAAGAGAGAATCTTGCAATGTCTGTAGTTAAGCCTATTTAGAGGGGGATTATCATGAAAGTCAGTTTTCCGGGGCTGAATCTTGATTTTGAAATGAGCCGTGAGGCATTTAATGTGTTTGGAGTTCCTATTTATTGGTATGGGATCATCATTGCATTTGCATTTTTAGCAGCGGTGCTGCTGGGACTCAGAAGCTGTAAGAAATTTGGTCTGGAACCGGACAATATACTGAATCTGGTACTTTTTGCCGCACCGGCGGCAATTATTGGAGCCAGACTGTATTATGTTATATTCAGCTGGGATCAGTATAAGGACAATCTGATTGACATTTTGAAGATCAGGGATGGCGGACTGGCTATCTATGGCGGAGTAATCGCCGCAATGCTTGTGGCATGGCTGTATGCCAGGAAGAAAAAGCTCTCTGCGCTAAATCTGGTGGATTTTGGAGTGCCATATCTGGCACTGGGACAAGCCATCGGACGCTGGGGCAATTTTGTCAATCAGGAAGCTTTCGGCGTGCCGACCAAACTGCCCTGGCGCATGAACGGAACGGTTGCCGATTCCTATTTAAGCAGCCTGCCTGAAGCGCTCGATTTGTCGAAATGGGGTGTTCACCCTGCATTTTTGTATGAATCCCTCTGGAATTTTGCACTTTTCATTTTTCTGATCTGGTTCAGGAAGAAAAAGAAGCTGGAAGGGGAAGTGCTGTTTGTTTATCTGATCGGGTACGGGATCGGAAGATTCATGATCGAAGGTCTAAGAACAGACAGCCTCTATCTGGGCAGCTTCAGGGTGTCACAGCTGCTTTCTGCTTTGCTTGTTCTTGTATTTATCCTGTTATTTATTCTCAGACGGGTCAAAAAAAGCAGAAAAGAGGATGAAGAGCCTGTAGAACTGGGACACAGTCAATATGGCTCACTGCTGATGAAGCTGAAGGAAGAGGCAGTCGAACCTTCGGAGGATGGGACAGCAACGGAGCAGACGGAAGAGACGGAAGAGACGGAAGAGACGGAAGAAAATCAGGTCGGCGCAGAAACGGCTGACGCAAATCCAGCCGATATCAATACTACGGAAGAGGAGAAATGAGTTGGCGCAGGAGGAGTTGCGCTCACAGATTGAGGATCTGAAGAATGAAATGAAGAGGCTTATCGATCTGGGAGCGAGTTTTAATGAGATATATGAAGTTAGTTTGAAATTGGATGTACTAATTGTAACATTTTACAGGAATACTGCAAAGAAGTCTGTTTGATATGCGTTACATCTATTTCGGGTTTTCAGGGTGGCTTGAATGTATTTTGTTGAGAAAACCAAAGGAACTAATTATCTGAAACAATTCGATTATCCACTTTTTGTGGCTGTTCTGTTGCTGTCGGCGATAGGACTGGTCGCTCTGCGAAGCGCGATCGGAGAAGCAGAAGTCACACGTACCTGGCTCAAACAGTTGATATTCGTTTGCATAGGGATTGTTATGTCCATCACCATCAGTGCAATTGATTATAAGGATTTCAAGACGCTTGGTATCATATTGTATGTGGGAAGTATCATGCTGTTGGTTCTTGTACTTCTGATCGGTGATGAACGTCACGGCGCCCGGAGCTGGCTTGATATCCCTTTCATCGGTATGTCCTTTCAGCCGTCCGAGCTGGCCAAGGTGGCATTCGCCGTTGTGGTGCCGGTCTTTCTTGAACGCCTGAAGGAAGGCAAGGATATCGGCAAGAATGTCATAAAGCTGCTGATATACGCTATGCTGCCAATCGGTTTGGTCTTGCTGGAGCCTGATGTTGGTACGGCTGCCGTGTTTATTTTTGCATTCATTGTGATGCTTTTTGTATACGGCATCCCATACAGGTTTTTTTTGATTGCGCTGGGCACTCTTGCCGTCGCGGCGCCGGTATTCTGGTTCTTTATCTTACCGGAGAAATCCCATATCAGGCACAGGATCATGACATTCATTTTTCCTGAAACAGACTTATTGGGAGCGGGGATGCAGGTTTATCATTCCAAAATGACCATAGGCTCAGGACAGCTCTTAGGGAAAGGCATCTTCTATAATATCCAGGCGAAGAGCAGTGGTCTGACAAGCAGCTACTATGTACCGGAAAATCAGACGGATTTTATTTTCTCAGTGATCGGCGAGGAAATGGGCTTTGTCGGGTCCATGACAGTGATAGCCCTTGTTTTTTTCATTCTGTACAGGTGTATTTACATTGCGATGAATTCCAGAGATGCTTACGGATCCTTTCTTGTAATCTGCATCACGTCGATGCTCGGGTTTCACTTTATTGAAAATATCGGCATGTGCATCGGAATTCTGCCGGTAACGGGAATTCCTCTTCCGTTTGTGAGTCAGGGGAACAGCTCGCTCCTTGCGAACTTCCTGAACATAGGACTGATCTTAAGCGTGTCCATGCGCAGGAAGAAGGCCATCTTCAACAGTTCGCAGTAGTACGCGGCAAACAGGATGCATGCTCATTGTCTGAAAGCACTGCCTGAATAGGCGGTGTTTTTTTTGCCCTTCCATACGGGACCATTTTCCTATTTTTTAAAATATATCGCATTTACATCTTGATTATTCTGTAAATATGACGTAAAATGAAATAGAAGTGGGACAAAGTGGGTGAAAGTGGTTGGCATAAGCCAACAATTGAGGTGAACTGATTGTTCTATGGTGAATTTCAACACACGATAGACCCGAAGGGCAGAATCATTATCCCGTCTGCCTTCAGGGAGGAATTGAATGTGAAATTCATGATGGCAAAAGGCTTGGAAGAATGCCTTTTTATATTCTCCATGCCCAGATGGAACAGTCTGGTTGAAAAACTGGAAACCTTACCGCTTTCAAATAACAGTGCCCGCAGCTTCACCCGGTTTTTCTTCTCAAGCGCGGCGCAATGCGAGATGGACAAGAATTTCCGAATACTTGTACCGCAGGAGCTTCGAAGTCATGCAAAGCTTGAAAAGGACATCAGCGTAGTTGGAGTAGGAAACAGGGTGGAAGTATGGAGCAAGGAGAAATGGGAAACATACATCCATGGCGACAGCCTCACGCCCGACAGCTTATCTGAGACCTTTGCCATGCTGGGGATATGAAGAGCTGAATGTCTGAGACCGGGAGAAACGTAATGGATTTTAACCACAAGCCCGTTTTGCTGAATGAATGCATAGAAAGCCTTAATATAAAAAGCAACGGAACGTATCTGGACGGTACACTGGGAGGGGCGGGGCATTCTCTGGAGATACTGGGAAGACTGGACAAGGGTACTCTGGCAGGTATCGATCAGGACGAATTCGCAATTGAGACAGCCGCAGAAAGGCTCAGGAAGGTACAGAGCAATGCGTCGATTGTTTTGATCAAAGGGAACTTCAGGAACATGGCTCAATTGCTAAGAGAGAACGGCATCAACGGCGTGGACGGTATATTGCTTGACATAGGAGTGTCATCTCATCAGTTGGATGAGGCGCAAAGAGGTTTCAGCTATAAGCAGGACGCTCCGCTGGACATGAGAATGGACAGGAGCCGGGAACCTGATGCGGCCACGATAGTGAATACATACAATGAGAAAGAAATAAGAGACATCATCCGCCAATATGGGGAAGAGAACTGGGCGGCAAGGATTGCATCCTTTGTTGTGAAGGCCAGGGAAACCGGAAGGATTGAAACGACCGGACAGCTGGCGGATATCATAAAAGCGGCAATACCCGCAAAGGCCAGGAGGGATGGTCCTCATCCCGCAAAAAGAACATTCCAGGCACTGCGGATTGCAGTGAATGACGAACTGGGGGCATTGAAGGACGCAATTGACAGCGCTGTACAGATTCTGAAGCCGGAGGGAAGATTGAGCATCATAACATTTCATTCCCTGGAGGACAGAATCGTTAAAAATGAGTTTAACAATAGAGAAAAACCATGCACCTGCCCGCCATCCTTTCCGGTGTGCGTGTGCGGTAAAAAGCCAGAATTGAAGGTACTGACGAGAAAACCGATCCTTCCGTCGCAGGAGGAACTCACACAAAACCCCCGATCACGGAGCGCAAAGCTGAGAACGGCTCAAAGGATTTGACCGACGTTACAAAAGATTAAAGAACAATATGCATTTGGACAAGCACGAAGCTGTACAGAGGAAGAAAACAGAAGACACAAAGGAAGAAAACCCAAAACACAACAGATAAAATTTCCGAGAGGAAAGAAAAAACAAAAGAAAAATTTGAAAGAAGAAAGCAACAAAAGGACAAATTTCATAAGAGAAGATACTAATGCAAAAACCGAGGGCTGTCCGAAAGGCCGGCTCTCGGCGTTATCATCCCTTGAACCGGTATTTTAGGCCGCATAAATCACTGATGAGGTGAATAGAATTGATACAAAAGGATTATGAGTACATACAGGGTTCTGCTGTAAGGCAGCTTGAGCAGGAGTCAACCGCAAGACAGCTTGAGCAGGATTCACCCGCAAGACAGACGCAATACGATGTCTACGAGGAAAACAGAGTACTCAGGGAGAAAAAACGTTATAAAAGCAGTCGCAAAGTTAAGCTGAAGATGGTTATGGCCATTGTAGCCGTGCTGGTGGCAGGACTTTCAGTAATGTGGAGATATGCCATCATAACTAAAATGAGCTATGAGATTAACCATAAAGAAAATGAGTTTACTGAATTGAGGAATGAAAATGCGATCCTGAGAGTTCATATTGAAACGATGACAAACCTGACCGAGGTAAAGGATGTGGCTGAAAACAAACTGGGAATGCAGATGCCTGCCAAAAGTCAGATCGTTTATGTAAAAATACCCAGAAATGATTACACTGTAATGATGAAAACGCAGGAAGAAAATGCAGATGACGGCAGTGTCTTAAAAGCGGTTCTCAACAAGGTCCAGGGTCTGGCCGGTCTTTTTGAATAAGGATAGCGGAGAACTGTAATGGAGAAGGCAATGCCTGACGATATGAAAAATGCAGACTGTGGATGAATGTAAAATGGTATTTTGCATAGTCTATGGTCTTTTTTTAAGGATACTAATGCGGTAAAACCAGCTTTTTGATTACTGGGGGGGGATTGTTTTGGCGGCGCCGGGTCTATCGAATAAAAAACGAATGCTTGCACTGCTTTGCATATTTGCTTTAGTCGTTGTCATACTGATTGGCAGACTTACAGTGATTCAGTTTGTCGATGGGAGCGAATTGCAGAAAAAAGCCTTTGAACAGCAAAATCGGGGAAGAGCCATCAGTCCAATCAGAGGAACCATTTATGACAGAAATGGCAAAAAACTGGCCATCAGCGTGCAGGTCGCAACAATCAGCTGTAACCCGAATCAGATAGCAGGCAATGCAAAAAAAATATCGGTTGATGAGGTAGCGGACGGACTGGCGTCCATATTGGACATGGATCGGAATAAAGTTCTGAAGCTGATAACAAAGAAGGAAGGCTATGTCTATATAAAGAAGAAAGTGGATAAAGAAACCGAGATCAATATCAGGACATGGATCTCAGAGAATAGTGTAAGAGGGATCAACATTGAAGAAGATGCAAAAAGATACTATCCCAACGGAAACCTGATGTGTCATATCCTCGGCTTTACAGGAGATGACAACCAGGGTCTGATGGGAGGCGTCGAAGAAATAATGGAGAAATACCTGAGAGGCACTCCAGGGAAAATTCTCAGCGAGGTGGACGCCAGAAACAATGCCATCCCATCTGACACGGAGAAAAGAATAGATGCCCAGGATGGCCTGAACCTCGTCCTGACGATTGATGAAACCATTCAGTACCTGGCGTCAAAATCGTTGGACAAGGCGATTGATGATAACAAGATAAAGCAGGGCGCAGTTGCTATCGTCATGGATCCGGACAACGGAGACATCCTGGCTCTTGTATCCAAGCCTGATTATGATCTCAACACTCCGTTCGCCTATCCTGAAAGCCTAGAGGGGATGAATCTTGCGGGATTGGAAGAGCTGGATCCGACCAAGTGGGTGGAGAGGAGCACAGACTCTGTAAATGTGCTCAGCAAGACTGTCTGGAGAAACAAGGCTATTTCGGACACATATGAGCCCGGCTCCACTTTCAAAAGTATTACTGCTTCAGCCGGTATCGAGGAGGGTATTGTGACGCCCGATACTATTACAAATGACCTTGCGATTAAGGTCACCGGATGGCCAAAGCCTATCCAGTGCTGGAGATATTACAGACCGCATGGGACAGAAACCTTCAGGGAGGCTGTATATAACTCTTGCAACCCCGCGTTTGTAAAGGTTGCACAAGGCCTCGGGATAAAGCGCTTTTACAGTTATGTGAAGGCCTTTGGATTTACAGAGAAAACGGGAATTGAACTCAAAGGGGAAAGTAAATCTATATTCCAGAGTAATCTTAAGGAAATTGACATGGCGGTTGCATCCTTTGGTCAGAGGTTTACAATAACACCGCTGCAGCTTGCAACATCCTATACGGCCATTGTAAACGGCGGGAAGCTGATGAAACCGAGACTAATAAAGGAACTGACCGATGAAGACGGAAATGTTGTTAAAACGTTTGAACCGGAGGTAGTCAGAACCGTTATTTCTGAGCAGACATCAAACACAGTCAGGAGCCTGCTTGAGGGAGTTGTCTCAACTCCTAACGGAACCGGCAACAACGCATATGTCAAGGGCTACAGAATCGGAGGCAAGACCGGTACTTCCCAGACGACCAAGGAAGATGTACATATTGCCTCCTTCTGCGGTTTTGCACCTGCTGATGATCCGGCTGTCATTGTTCTGGTGGTGCTTTTTGACCCCAAGGGGGATTCCTACATGGGCGGCGTGATCGCCGCGCCGCTTGCGGGAAAGATCACGGAGGATGTTCTGAACTATTTGCAGGTTGAAAAGAAGTATACCGAAGAGGATCTGAAGGCTATGACGGAAGAGGTGTTTGTGCCTGATGTGCGTAAAAAAACTGTCGCGGATGCTGTGAAGGAGCTCAAGGCGAAAGGCCTGAATTATAAAATAGAAGGAAATGGCAATAATGAGAGCAGCGTTGTTGAGCAAATGCCAAAACCGGACGCAAGTATTCCAGAGGGGTCTGTCGTTATTTTATACACCTATAAGCCTGAGCAGCCGCAGACAGTAAAAATGCCGGACCTCAGTAAAAAGACGATGTCTGAGGCAATCTACGCCATGAATAGGGTTGGCCTAAATATAAAGGTGAATGGCAGCGGTACTGTCTTCCGGCAGGAGATCGAGACCGGCGCAGAGGTAGAGGCAGGACAGGTCGTTGCGGTGGAATTCAGAAACATGGACAATATTGAGTAGGGGCTGATCAAGGAGGAGTTCCCATGCTGTTAACTGAACTGATCGGAGAATTGAAGGTTCTTGATATAAAAGGAGACATCCATATTGACATAGATGGGATCGCCTATGATTCCAGAAAGGTGAAGAAGGATACAGTTTTTGTCTGCATCGACGGCATGAAGGCAGACGGACATAAGTATGCTGCGCAGGCATTGAAGAATGGCGCATCAGCTTTGATAATAGAAAAGGAACTGGAATTTGACGCAGATGTGCCTGTGATCAGAACTGAGGATACGAGGATAGCGCTGGCCTGTATGGCAGACAGGTTCTACGGGCATCTTTCGGGCAGGCTTAATTTGATTGGAATTACGGGAACAAAGGGGAAGACTACAACAACCTTTATGGTGAAATCCATCCTCGAAGCCGCGGGAAGAAAGGTGGGACTTATCGGTACAATGGGCACCAGGATCGGAGACAGGACATTGTATTCGGAGAGAACCACGCCGGAATCGCTTGATCTGCAGGAGCTGTTTGTACAAATGATGGAGGAGGGCGTGCAGGATATCGTAATGGAGGTTTCATCCCAGGGCCTCGCCCTGCACAGGGTGAGCTGCTGCGAGTTTTCCGCCGGTGTTTTCACAAACCTGTCAAGAGATCACATCAGCGCAAACGAGCATGCGTCCATGGAGGAGTATCTGGCAGCAAAAGGCAGGCTGTTTCAAATGTGCAGATACGGCCTGATCAATATAGACAGTGAGGCCGCGCCGAAGGTAATGACTATGGCAAGCTGCGAAATAATGACCTACGGGATTGACAGACCATGTGACATCCGGGCAGTAGATATGACAAAAATGCCCGGGTATGTGGAATTCGAACTGTTGTCTCCCTGGTATGAAGGCCGGTTCAGGGTCAACATTCCCGGAAAATTCAGTATATATAACGCGCTTGCAACAATCGGCGTCTGTGGCCTGATGGGTGTGCCCAGGGAAGCTGTCAGGGCCGGTCTGGAACGGGTTCAGGTGCCGGGCAGGGCAGAACTGGTTGATACAGACAGGGACTTCAGTATTCTCATTGACTACGCCCATACGCCGGACAGTTTGGAGAACATATTAAAGACGGTGAAGGAGTATGCTGAGGGAAGAGTTATTTGTGTCTTTGGCTGCGGAGGCGACAGGGACACGGCAAAGCGTCCGATGATGGGCGCCATTTCAGGCCGTCTTGCGGATTATACCGTCATCACCTCCGATAACCCAAGGACAGAGGAACCGGCAAAGATCGTTGAACAGATTGAGAAAGGCATTAAAGAGACAACCGGCGCTTACACCTGCATCACAGAGCGCCGTGATGCAATCAGGCATGCAGTATGTTCCGCGAGGTCGGGAGATGTGATTATACTGGCGGGCAAGGGGCATGAAACCTATCAGATTTTTGCGGATAAAACGATCCACTTCGACGAGAGAGAAGTGGTATATGATATACTGAAGGAGCTCGGAAATGATAGTATAGCCGACTCATAACAGAAGGAGCAGATATATGATCCATTTCAATGTTGATGAAATAGTAAAGGCGACAGAGGGGAAGCTTGCCCATACCGGTGAAACTGCTGTAATAACAGGAGTATGCACCGATTCGAGGAAAATCAAGCCGGGAGACCTGTTTATACCGCTGATCGGGGAGAACTTCGACGGACATGATTATATCAAGTCGGCCTTTGAAAAAGGAGCCGCCGCCTCGCTGACTCAGAAGGAGACTGTTCATTTCCCGGGCAAAACGGTGATCGTTGTGAACGATACGCTTATTGCGCTCCAGAATCTGGCCGCCCTGTACAGGAGCAGCTTTCGCATCCCGTTTATAGGGATTACCGGGAGTGTCGGCAAGACAAGTACTAAGGAAATGGTTGCATGCGTGCTTGCTGAAAGGTACAATGTATTAAAAAACGAGGGAAACCTCAATAATGAAATAGGTGTCCCGCTGACGATTTTCAGGCTGGAGCCGGAGCATGAGGTTGCAGTGGTGGAGATGGGAATGAGCGGATTTGGTGAAATCAGAGCGCTTACGAACATTGTCAGGCCACGAGTTGGGATCATTACAAATATCGGAATCTCGCATATCGAGAAATTAGGATCCCGTCAGAACATTCTCAAGGCAAAGCTGGAGTTGCTGGAGGGCCTGCAGTCTGACGGTCTGCTTATTCTTAACGGAGACGATGTGATGCTCAGTGGCGCAAAGGAACTTCTAAACTGCAGGACAGTCTCATACGGATTGGAGGAGGGCGTGGATTATCAGGCGTACAATATCCGGTCCAGAGGCGAATATGGGGTTGATTTCAACGTAATGGTCCAAGGAGCGGAGTACTCGGTCCAGTTACCGGCTCCCGGCGTACATAATGTTTACAATGCGCTTGCGGCAATAGCGGCAGGTCATGAGCTGGGAGTACCGATGCGTGATCTGCAAGCGGGTGTTTCCCATTTCAGCGCAGGTAAGATGAGGCTGAATATTATTAAGACCAACGGCATGATTATTATCAACGATGCGTATAATGCCAGTCCTCAGTCCATGAAGGCCGCGCTTGATGTACTAAGTGAACTGGGTTCATCAAGAAGGATCGCTGTACTTGGGGATATGCTTGAACTGGGAGACTGGTCTGAACGAGCCCATATCGAGACAGGCATCCAGGCGGCAAAGAAAGAAATCGATTACATTATTACAGTAGGCAAAGAAGCGGCGCATATTATCAAGGGTGCTAAGGATTCGGGTTTCGATCCAAAACGGACTGCTCAGTTTACCGGTAATTCGGAAGTGATAGAATATCTTAGAGGACTGTTGCGGCAAGGCGATGCAATATTAGTCAAGGGATCAAGAGGCATGATGATGGAACAGATCGTTCAGGCCTTGGCAGAAGAATAATGAGCAGGCGACAAAGATACGGGGGAATAAAAATTGGCATTTGATATGTTTAATTCGCCGGAAGTGGTTGCATTTGCGGTAACCTTTATACTGGCGGTGGTTGCGGGACCTATCATCATTCCATTACTTAAACGGCTGAAATTTGGGCAGACGGTGAGAGATGACGGGCCGGCCAGCCATTTGAAGAAAATGGGCATTCCGACCATAGGCGGCTTGATTTTTATCATTCCTATGATCATCACATCACTGATATTTACACCCAAATACCCCGGGATTCTGCCGATTCTGGCGGTTACGATGGGATTTGCAGCGATAGGCTTTATTGATGATATGATCAAGGTAATCAAAAAAAACAAGGACGGTCTGACCGCAAAGCAGAAATCCTTCGGACAATTTACGGTATCCGCTGTTTTTGCGTTTTATGTGGCCTATACGCCTTCTCTAGGAACAGGAATGATCCTGCCTTTCACGGGCAGCAACGCAATAGTGGAACTGCCTGTATGGCTATTCATTCCGCTTGTGATCATTGTCATGTACCTGATAACCAATTCGGTGAACATGACGGATGGGGTGGACGGCCTTGCGGCAGGAGTCACACTGATCGTTACGGTATTCTTTACGATTGTTGCCATGACGGCAGATCAGTGGGATGTGATTAAGCTGATTTGTTCTATCACAGCAGGAGGCTGTTTGGGCTTTTTGATATTTAACATTTATCCGGCAAAGGTAATCATGGGAGACACCGGTTCTCTCGCATTAGGCGGTGTTGTCGGAGCCGCTGCGGTCGTTATGAAAATGCCCTGGATCCTGTTGGTGGTGGGTGCAATATACGCTGTTGAGAGCCTGTCTGTGTTTATACAGGTGACATCCTTCAAGCTCAGGGGGAAAAGGGTCTTCAAGATGGCTCCGATCCATCACCATTTTGAGTTGTCCGGGTGGAAGGAGACGAAGGTGGTTACCGTTTTCTGGCTCATCACTCTGGCTTTGTGTTTCGTTGGCTTTGCCACGTTGAGGATGAACCTTTTCGGATAACGCTGCTGAACCTGGAGGTTTCTAATGAAGGATAAAAAACCGTTTGATTTCATCCTGTTTATCACAGTACTGATATTGCTGTCGCTGGGCCTGATCATGGTTTTCAGCGCCAGTGCGCCAACTGCTGAAAAAGAATATGGGAATATATACCATTATATAAACAGGCAGCTTGCTTTTGCGGCACTGGGCATGGTTGCCATGCTTTTTGCCGCAAATCTTGACTATCACAAGTACGGAAGGAAATTCGTCTGGGCGCTGATGGGGGCCTCCATCGTTCTGCTTATACTGGTCCTGATTCCAGGCATAGGCAGTGACGCCAATGGCTCCTGGAGATGGATCGTAATCGCAGGCATCCGTTTCCAACCCTCTGAGCTGGCAAAACTGGCACTGATTCTTTTCTTTGCCTTCAGCCTTTCTAAACGGAAACGACCGCTCAACTCATTTTTTATGGATCTGATGCCCTACCTTTTCGTGATCGGACTTATTGCACTGCTCCTTTTGCTTGAAACGCATCTTAGCGCAACAATCATAATGATCGCTGTTGCTATGATTATATTATTTGCCGCAGGGGCGAAATTAAGGCATTTTGCACTGCTCATTGCCCCTGTAGCTGCTGTGATTACAGTGGTGATTATGTTTACGGACTATATGACGCCCCGCATTAATGCGTGGCTCGATCCATGGAGTAAACCCCGCACAGATGGATATCAGACTATTCAGTCGCTTTATGCAATCGGATCCGGCGGATTATTCGGGCGCGGCCTTGGACAGAGCATGCAGAAATTTTTGTATGTTCCCGAACCTCATAACGACTATATTTTTGCAATACTGGCCGAGGAGCTTGGATTTGTAGGCGTACTTGCCGTATTGCTGCTTTTTATGATATTTATCTGGAGGGGCATCAAGATCGCTCTGAACGCGCCGGATGTCTATGGCAGCCTGATTGCCGTCGGGATTACGGCGTTGATTGCGGTACAAAGTCTGTTTAACGTGGCCGTCGTCACCAATACGGTTCCGCCAACAGGGGTTTCACTGCCTTTCTTCAGTTCCGGCGGCACCTCCCTAGTCCTGTTTATGGTTGAGGCCGGCATATTGCTCAATGTCTCGCGTTATTCAAGGTATGAAAGAATCTGAACATATCTCCAAATGTTGTTTTGCCGGCATTGGCTGCCGATATCGGTTGTCGAAATGGCCAAATGATACTATGCCTGTATTGACCACCGAAATGGCCAAATACTACTATGCCGATGTCAGTTGTCGAAATGGTCATCATGGCTTTGAGGCAGTTAGCTTCATTGATGAAGCTATGAATAGCGCAAGCTGGTAATGCAAATCTATGAGGGGGGCGCACAAAATTTCGAGTAGAGGACAAATTTCATGCAATTTGAGCCAATAATTGCTAGTATTAACCCCATTTTAATGCAAAAATTATTCCTATGTCAGAGAATGCGTTCTATACTTGAAATTTCGAGTAGTGTGCCTCACAAGTTTATACCGCTCTGGTATATGCATCTATGTACACATTCTTGATTTATACGATGCCGTAATATAATATTAATCCTACTTTGTTTTGGAAGCTGCATCGGTCAGAGATTCCGGCAATATATTTCATGTGATGCCCCTCTTCGGAGATGCGCTATTCCAGGTATGAAAGAATCTGAACACATTACATTTTCCTCGCATAAAATAAGATGTGTGCGAGGTGTTTTTATGAGCAAATTAGTTATTGCAGGCGGAGCCAGACTTAATGGCGAAATTGCGGTGGAGGGCTCCAAAAATGCTGTTTTGCCGATATTGGCCGCATCCTTGCTCAACGGCGGGGAAAGCGTTATCAAGAATTGTCCCAGATTACGAGATGTGGAGGTAATGATAGAAATATTAAGAAAAATAGGCTGTAGTGCAAAAATGGAAGGAGATGTTATCACTGTCAACTCTTCAACAATCAGAGAAACCCAGATACCGGTAGAATTGGCTGCAGAAATGCGGTCATCCATTATTTTTATGGGACCAATGCTGGCTCGATGCGGTAAAGTGACTATAAGCTACCCGGGTGACGGTAAAACTCTTTCGGTCATATGACAGCCATATGCAGGTCACATATCGGTCACATGTCGATCATATGACAGCTATTCAGACCTAACTTTTTGAACTATTGTACAGTGTTAGAAACTTTGGCCACATGCAGCTTAGAGATATATAGTCAGAGCGGGGATACGCAAGTCGGCTGTCTGAGCAAAATGCTTCATATCAATACTTTCCGAGCATTATTGCGAGTTTCGACTTGCCCGAGCTGAACAATAACTATCAGTTACATGTTTCCTGCAAATTTCTTAAAACACAAATTTCTAAGTTGTTGTTTCATGAAAGTGATAAATAAGGTATAATCATTTTATACCTGTCCTACACGAATAGATAAGCAGCAGGGGGTAGTATTGATTTTATGGGTCAGAATGAGCAGCTTCTGCTCGAGAGGGCAAAGGACGGCGATATTGCTGCCTTTGAAGAACTGATAGAGAGCTATCAGAAAAAAATATTCAACCTGGCATACAGAATTCTCGGCAATTATGACGATGCCGGTGACATGGCACAGGAAGCGCTGATCAGAATATTCAGATCGATTGCCAATTTCAAAGAACAATCGTCTTTTTCGACATGGGTTTATAGAATTACTACCAATGTATGTCTTGATGAGATCAGAAAGAAGAAGAATAAGAAGGTCATTTCTCTTGACGAGGAAATCCGTATGGACGACGGCGAGATGAAACGCCAGATCATGAGTGATGACATACAGCCGGATGCGGCCGCGGAACTGGAAGAATTACGGATTCTTGTCAGCGATGCGATCAACAGTCTGCCTGAGGATCAAAGGCTTGTTATTACACTCCGTGATATACAGGGCCTGAGCTACGAAGAGATTTCCTCGGTGCTTGATTGCCCCTCCGGTACGGTCAAATCCAGAATCAACAGAGCAAGGCAGGCTTTGAAAAATGTTTTGTCAACCAAGCGGGAACTTTTTGATGAAGAGTACGTCAAATAAAACGAAAGGAGGGTTGGGGATGACAAGCTGCTTGAATGCCAGAGACAATATCTGCGCATACATCGATCATGAATTGAATGAAGAAGAGAAGCTTTGCTTTGAAGAACATATCAGCAATTGCAGCGGGTGCCGCAGAGAACTGGAAGAAATGACCCGGATCGTCGGACTTTGCACCAGACTGCCGCAGCAGGAGCTGCCTGCGGATTTTAACGCTGAGCTGCATGAAAAACTGCTGGCTGTTGCCGACAAACAGACAAGAGATTCAAAAAGTATTTGGAAGAAAAAAAGCTTCATTTTCACAAGAACAGTTGCATCCATAGCTGCCGGTGTTCTCCTGATCTTCCTTGCCGGAAGTTTTGTCAGACTAGGGATGAACTCATCAAAAACCGCCGATAGTGCTGCTCCGCAGTCTGCGAATATGACAATGGCAGCCGAAGCGCCTTCAGCTGACAAATTAGACACGGGGTCAGAAAGCTATGGTAATGCGGAGGCAGAAATTGAAGCTGGTGGCGCTGCAATAGCGGAAGATGCAATTACACACTTCAGCATGTCCGTTGATGAGTCAAAAAGTGTGGAGGTGGATCGCTCAGCCACTATAGAGGAACGTGAGGCGTCAATGTATTTGAGCGGAATGGCGGCTGGTGAAACGGTTTATTACAGAATGTCGACGGTCACGATTACTGCGGATGAACCGGAAGAGATGGCTGAAACAATTAAAGTACTGGCTGCAGGAAACGGCGGCGAAGAAGAGGCTCCCGCAACGATGCTGAAGATTCAGGATGCAAATGCGGAAAGGATCGAAGCCAGATTCAGCGAAGCAATTGCCGGCATACAAACGCCTCTTAGATTTGTTTTCCAGTACGACTCTTATGACAAGTTCATTACGGTGCTCAATGATGCTTTGGGTGCGGCAAATGTACAGATGGGCGCTTTTGTATCGGAAGATGTGACAGACACGATCAACAGCATGATCAGTGAATCTGAAGCAATCGATGAACGATTGCAGGAGCTTCAAAAGGAAAAAAAGAGTACAGACAGTGATGAGATAACCGGACTGAAAAAGCAAAAAGAGACAATTGAAGCTCAAATTGAGGAAATGAGGCTGGATTCGGATCTTGTTACAGTGACGATCTATATAAATAAAAAATAATTAAAAAAAAAGAGAAACGATTTAACAACAGCAGCCATTTATGGCGGGGTCACGCCTGCTGTATCCGCACCTTATTCAACAAATTGTGTGTATTGCAGATGTTTGTGTACGTATTTGTTCATAATAACTGCAGCTTGGTCCTGACTAATCTGTTCGGCATTTTTAATATCAGGTTCATCCTCGGTTGTATAAAACCACGGATGCTCTTCATCTTGCAAACTATAATATAGAACAGATTCCAACGGGGTCAATTCGGTTCCGATATAGGTATAATAGCTGTATCTGGACTCAAAGGCGCTGCTGGAACTCTCATTGGCAATACAGCCGTTTTCACAGAGGTAATATCGGTTTCGCTCCCATCCGTCAAGTACATGAAACACCTCCCTGTTCACGATGGTGTAGATATCGTAAATGACACCATCCCAAGCGCCGTTATCCCAGCCATCCGTATTTGCGCCAAATATGAGTTCATCTACGCCGTTGCCATCAATGTCTTTTATCAGATAACCAAGCGTTTCATAGTCCCAATGCTGATAGAACGCGCTGCTGAACGGTTCCTCCTCCGGATAATTGCCGTCAAAATTTTCGAGCACATCTCTTGCCTGTGCGATCAGTTCGTCGTATCCTGAATATTCCGTTCCTCCTAAAGCCGTCTCAGTTGAGGTGAAATCCTTGAATTGCAGACTACCATAATCAATGGGCGCCGATTCGATGTGCAACTCGTCCTCGCCCGCGATTAGGTATTCGAGCGTGACAACTCTGGTGTTCACGTCATAAGCAGCAGAGGCCGGGCGCGCCAAATGCTTGTCTCCCGGTATGTTCAGCATCGCATCCTTCACACTGGACACCTGAGGGACACCTTCTTTCATCCGATAGACCCAAACATCACGCACCCCGTCCGCGTTATAGGTGACATTGCATATCAGCTCCGCCTGGCCGTCGCCGTCCAGATCCTCGGCAATATCGTTCACGTCCTCGCCGAAACTCTCCGCAAAACAGAATGCAGAATCGTCCCGTACCATGTAATACCAGAAGTTGCCCCAGCCATAACTGGTCAAATTCTCCAGAACAAAGCCGTTCAGTTGCGGGATGGCGTCGAAGGAGCGCAGAGAATACCGCATACCCGAGCCGGAATCGGATGGCGCGCTGCCGAGCACCGTAACGGCTCCGTCTCTCCGCAGGAGAATTTCGATCCGATCGCCCTGATTGCGCAGACCGATCTCATAGCCTTCCTGATGCACCAGCCAGACCTCGCCGTCAACCGGAGACGCGTTTTCCGGTACGTCTTCCACCACCAGCGCGCCGTCGGTGTTGCCCAGCGGAATGGTATTGGCGTTGGCGCCCGACGCGGACGGACTCACGGCGGCAGTGGAGGATGAGGGATTCGCAGCCGTGCCAGGGTTGTTGGTGCCAGCATTTTTGGCTCCGGTGAAGGTGGCGCACGCCGCCAAGAACGCGACAAGAATCACGGTGACAAGAGTATAAAGCGCCGTCTTCGGTTTTTTCGCAATCTGTCTTATCAGCACCAGCGCCCAAAGCGTGTATTGTATGCGCAGACGGATCTTACCGCGCAGGATAAAACGCAAGGCGGCTACCACTGCGATGAGGACAGATGAGGATATGATCCATTCAGTCATGTTTTTTCGCCTCGCAGTCCTTTGACGCCCGATCCACATCTGCCTGACGCAGGATTGCGTACAGTTCGTCGATCTCTTCCCTTGACAATTCCTGCTTTTTCGTAATGGCGCTCATCATCATGCTGACGCTGCCCTTACAGGCACGGCTGAGAAACGCGTCTGTTTCCCGTATCAGCGCGTCCTCGCGGGTGATCATAGGCGAATATATATTAATACCGCTGCTCTCATTGCAGAGCACTGCGCCCTTTTTAACCGCACGGTGCAGCAGCGTCAGCGTGGTCGTCCGTGACCAGCCGGTAAGCTCACTGAAATGGTCCGAGGCCTCACGCCCCGTACACGGGGCATTCTCCCACAGATATTCCATCAAGCTCCATTCAGCTGTCGTAAGACTTATATGTTTTTCAGCCACCGTCTCATACTCCCATCTGACTACGTTTGTAGACAATCTCATTGTATATCTTCTGTCTACACTTGTCAACATCCTTGTGACTTCCCATCTTTGAGGCGGCTGTTGTTTTGTCACATATTAACTGGAAGGCTCGTGATATTTAAACCGGGGATTTGCTTGAAATGCTTATCGTGCGTGACTAGAAGCAGATTATTCTTGATGGCAGCGGCAGCTATTGCAATATCAGTCAGCGGTATGGTCAGCCCGCTTTTTCCAAGATTATATGATAGGTTGCCCGTTTTAATCCAATCCTTATGAAAATCAAGATATAAATTGCAGCCATTTACGACTGCTGTTTTTTTGTGTACAATAGATGCGCGGAGGAATGATATGAACACAGATAAATTGATGATCATAGACGGAAACAGTATCCTGAACAGAGCCTTTTACGGACTGCAGGGACCACAGCTGCTCTCCACGGCGGATGGTCTGCACACAAACGCTATTTTTGGATTTCTGAATATACTTAACAAGTTTCTTGGGGAAGAGAAGCCTCAATACCTGTGTGTAGCATTTGATTTGAAAGCGCCTACCTTCAGGCATGCTGAGTATAGCGAATACAAGGCTACCAGAAAAGGGATGCCGCCCGAACTGGCGGAGCAGATGCCATACATGAAGGAAGTCCTGAAAGCGATGAATATCAGGTGTCTTGAGATGGAAGGCTTTGAGGCTGACGATATTATCGGATCTGTTTCCAAATGCGCCGAAGAGAAGGCCATGCAGGTGGTCGTTGTAACGGGGGATAGAGACTCTCTCCAACTAGCCTCGGAAACCACCAAGATACTAATGCCAATTACAAGATCGGGAAAGACTGATACGGAATCATACGATATACACGGCGTGATCGAGCGCTATGGGGTTACTCCGCTGCAGTTCATTGATGTAAAAGGGCTGATGGGGGATAAATCCGACAATATTCCCGGCGTGCCGGGCATAGGTGAGAAAACGGCGCTTGAGCTGATTAAATCATATGGCAGTTTGGATGGGATCTATGAAAACATAGACAAAATTGATAAAAAGAGCGTGCGCGAAAAGCTGGCAGCCAACAAGGAATTGGCCTATATGAGCAGGCATATCGCAACCATAGAGAGAAATATGCCTGCTTTATGCCGTTTGGAGGAGCTGAAACGCGAGGATTTCGATCGTAGCAAGCTCCTTGAGCTTTTCAGACGTCTGGAATTTAAAAGCTTGATTGAAAAGTTCGGACTGGGACAAACGGGGGCCGATGACGCGAAACCTCTGCAGAAACTGCAATTCACGCTGGTGGATGATCTGTTTTCATTGGCGCAGACTGCCGCAGCGATCAAAAAAAACGGTGAGGCCGCCCTGTATCAGCTGATTGACCGTAAGAGCACGTTTGAGACTGCTTTGGCAGGAATTGCATTTTCCTGGGGAAATGAGAACGCTTATGTGAGGATCGGCGAAGGGATCAGCGAAGAACAGTTTTTGCAGCAATTCTCTGCTGTTTTTTCCGATAAATCGATTAAAATTTATGGGCATGACATGAAGAACCTGATTGTCTATCTAAAGCGCAGAAACGTCACGTTCGACGGCCTGGCCTTTGATACTATGATTGGCGCCTATATCCTGAATGCATCACGCGATACTTACACCGTAGCTGAGCTTTCGCAGGAGTATCTGGGTTATTCCTTTGAATCCGTTCAGGAACTGTCAGGTAAGGGAAAAAGCTTCCTTCCTTTTGCCGATATACCGGTACAACAGCTTGCAGTAACTGCCGTACGCCATAGCAGAACCGTTCTGGAGCTGACAAACGCGATAAGGGATACAATCCTCCAAAATGGTCAGGAGGGGCTTTACTATGAAATCGAGCTGCCGTTGGTTGAGGTGCTGGCAGATATGGAATACAGGGGCTTCAAGGTCAATGCTAGCGGGCTGAAGCAGTTTTCAGCCAAACTCGATGACGGGATCAAATCTTGTGAAGAAGAGATATTTGCGCTGGCGGGGGAGACCTTCAATATAAATTCGCCCAAGCAGCTTGGCGTTATCCTTTTTGAAAAGCTTGGCCTTCCGGTGCTGAAAAAAACTAAAACAGGCTATTCCACCGATGCTGAGGTACTCGAACAGCTTGCCTCAAAGAACGAGGCGGTCTCTAAAATACTGGAATACAGACAGCTTGTCAAATTAAAGTCCACCTATGCAGAAGGATTGCTTCATGTGGTTAATCCGGCGACAGGCCGCATCCATTCCAGCTTTAACCAGACGGTTGCGGCAACCGGCAGGATTAGCAGTACGGAACCGAATTTGCAGAACATACCGATTAAGCTTGAAATGGGCAGAGAGATCCGGAAGGTCTTTATTCCGGAAAATGACAATTATCTGCTGTCCGACGCGGACTATTCCCAGATCGAGCTGAGAGTTCTGGCTCATATTACAGGCGATGAAAATATGATTGCCGCGTTCAGAAACAATGAGGACATTCACACTGCCACAGCCTCCGGTGTTTTCAACGTTCCGAAGGATCAGGTGACGTCTTTGCTGCGCAGCAGGGCTAAGGCTGTAAACTTCGGCATCGTCTATGGGATAGGTGATTTCAGCCTGGCAAAGGATCTCGGCATCACCAGGAAAGAGGCACGCACATATATTGACGAATATCTGGAGCGATATCCGGGTGTAAAGCAATACATGCACGATACGGTGGAAAACGGAAAAACCAGGGGATTTGTAGAGACACTGTTCCATAGAAGAAGGTATCTGCCTGAACTGAAGTCCACTAATTTTAACCTGAGATCCTTCGGAGAGAGGGTTGCTATGAATATGCCGATTCAGGGCAGCGCAGCAGATATCATAAAAATTGCGATGGTTAAGGTATATAAAGAGCTGAAGGAACATAACATGAAATCTAGACTAATACTGCAGGTACATGATGAACTCATAATTGAAACACATATCAGCGAAAAAGCGCAAGTGGAAAAGCTTTTGCAGGATTGCATGCAAAACGCTGTAAAACTGGAAGTGCCGCTTATTGCCGAGGTGAAAACAGGCTCCAGTTGGTATGAAACGAAATAGAAAAAGGAAGGACAGCTGGGGATGGTGAAAAGATGAAAATTATCGGAGTGACAGGCGGTATAGGCAGCGGAAAGAGTACAGTATCCAGAACGCTCAGAGATCTTGGGGCTGCAGTGGTTGATGCGGATATCCTTGCAAAAAGTGTGACAACCGTCGGCAGTGAGGCGGTTAATGAATTGGTGAAGTATTTTGGGAACGATATCATCAGGGAGTCCGGTGAGCTGGACAGGGAAAAGCTGGCGTCCATCGCGTTTGGCGATCAGGTGAAGCTGCATGCCTTAAACAGCATCACACATAAACATATTGTTGAACGGATCAGGGATACTATAGAGGTACTGAAAAGCACGGCTAAATGGGATTTTATTGTGATAGATGCGCCTATCCCGATCGAAAAGGGATTTCTGGATCTTGCCGATGAGGTCTGGGTGGTCATTGCCGACCGTGAGACCAGAATCAAGAGAGTCATGGACAGGTCTGGATTTACATATGAAGCGGTTACCGACAGGATCAATGCTCAGATGTGCGACGAGGAGTACCTCAGGATTGCGGATGAGGTGATTTATAATAACGGGACAGTGGAGGAGCTTGAGCAGACAGTTGTAAAGCTGTTCCTTCAAAAAAAGCAGGAATGGCAGCATTAGGGAAAATAGTATGAAGCATAATATTATAAAAAAAATTATCATATTTCTGCTTGCTGCAGGTCTCATAGCCGCTGTAGTTTATTCTGCAGGCCGTCTGATCAGGTTCAGATATCCGCTGGAATACCGCGATATTGTTGAAAAATATTCCGAGCAGTACGATTTGGATCCCTATCTTGTCCTTGCAGTCATCAATGTGGAAAGCAGATTCAGACACGATGCGGTTTCTCCCAAAAATGCGCGCGGGCTGATGCAAATTACCGGCAAGACGGGGGAATGGATTGCGGGAAAGCTTCAGATAGCCGATTATTCCGAAGAGAAGCTCTTTGATCCCCAGACCAATATTATGATTGGATGTTGGTATCTTTCAACGTTGTATCGGGAATTCGGAGATTTGGATTTGATGCTCGCAGCTTACAACGCGGGAAGCGGTAATGTATCACAATGGCTGAAAAACAGCAAATACAGTGTAAACGGGAAGAGCCTCGACAAGATACCCTTCAGGGAAACCGAACAATACCTGGTGAAAGTCAAAAAAAATCTGGATATATATAAAAGACTTTATAAAAATGTATTTGCTGGGAATTTTCTATGAAAAACATACTGATTGTGGTATGATGATAGAGGAAAGCTATCATATCATCTAAATAATAATATGTAAAGGAGATTTGGATATGAAGAACAAATCATTCACGGTCTCTTTAACAAAAAACCCTGTTATTAAGATGAATGTAATTCCAGGCCATTTCACGACCAGCCAGTTTCACATTTCCCATTTTCTTGACTTATATGACTTAAAAACAAATGCAAGGCTAGCCAGAGACGTGGCAGTAGAATTAGCTATACCATACTTGACCACCACACTTGTGGATACCATCGTGTGCATGGAAGGGACGGAAGTCATTGGTGCATATATGGCGCAGGAGCTTTTACAGGAAGGAGCATCAGTGATTAACAGCGGTAAAGAGATTCATGTGGTTACGCCAATGAGTAACATCAATAGAAAACTGATTTTTCAAAGCAATATGCAGGAATTGATTTTAAATAGAAACATTATACTTCTGGTATCTTCAATATCCAGCGGAACTACCGTCAACAGTGCATTAGAATGCCTTTCTTATTATGGAGGCATCGTGGTGGGGATATCGGCATTGTTTAGTGCCTGTCAGGATACACCGGAACTGGAAATTAATTCGATGTTTACGAGCGAAGACATTCCTGATTACCGAATTTTCAGCCCGGGCAAATGTGATATATGCAAAGATGGTCATAAACTGGATGCGCTTATTATTCATGACGGTTATACAAAAATGCATTAAAAATGCTTACATCTCAAAAGATATAACATGCAAAAGGCTTTACGAAAATGAGTTTTAATGGTATTTTTAATCTATATTATAAAAAAAGGTAAAATCGGAGGTCTTTGTATGAATTCTGACATTCTATTTGAACGAGACATGCTTTACCCCACTGACGACACTCTTGAACCGGGAAGCGTCCATATTAAAGTGTATGCTCCGGACAAAAACGTGAAGATTCCTGTTGTGATTGAAAGCAAAACCAGCCATTCACCATTGAAATATATCGATGTCATCGTTCGGATCATGCAAGCTGATATCTTCGACAGGCTCATCATTGACGTCAAAAAGAATGTGGACATTTACATACGCGCAGACAGCGAACTATCTGCGAAGTATGGTAATCACAAATTTATCAGGGTCGATTATTCTGCAAATGGCATTACGGTTGAAGGGATTGAACTGTAATACATAATGGCAGAGCAAAAAAACGGCAGCAAACCCAAAAAGCATAATAACGTAACAATACTTGTTTATCGTTGGATACTTTATTCATTTGCCGCTGTGTTTTCTCTAAGCGGCAACATGCTTCAGATACAATGGTATGCTATTTTGGAGACGCTGGCAGTTGCAGCGATTTATAATTTATTTGTGACTGCTTATTTACAAAGATGCGGCAAGAAATACTCAGTTGCTATTGTATATTGCGATGTTGTTTTATTGATGCTGCTAATTTATTTTTCCGGTGGTATCAGGTCCGAGCTTTATATCTTTTTCTTTTTCCTGATTGGTTTATCCGGAATCTATAGTGATATTTCCAATACAGTTAAAGTTGGTGTGGTCATTGCTGTTCTATATACTGCCGTTAGTATTCTTTCCGGGCAGCCTCAGACAGAAGGTTCGTTCGTTCTCCCGCTCATCGTAAAAGACTTTATAATTTTATTAGCAGCTTATGCTGCGACCAGGATAAATTTTGAAGTGAAAAAA
Organism: Bacillota bacterium; assembly: GCA_023435745.1. GTDB lineage: Bacteria > Bacillota > Clostridia > Acetivibrionales > DTU013 > JAEYRF01. The sequence continues at coordinate 41,485 of JAEZMD010000010.1, forward strand.
AATGATGACCTGATCAAAAAAGAGTTCAGGATCGCAAGAACGGACAAGCTGACCGGACTTGCCAACCGGCATTATTTTGAACAGAAGCTCACGGAGGAGGTCGAAAATGCAGATAAAACCGGGAGCGTTCTAAATGTGCTGTTATTTGACCTGGATAATTTCAAGGGATTCAACGATACATACGGACATTTATCCGGTGACAAGCTGCTGATGCTGTTTTCAGATATTATACGGCAATGTATCAGAAGGGCGGATATACCTGTCCGATATGGCGGTGAAGAGTTTGTGATCCTGATCCGCGATCTTGATAGTATCATCGCAAAGAGCGTAGGGGACAGAATCAGGCGACAGCTTGAGAAACAACGCATCCATATGGGAACTCATGATGAGCGCCGGAAAGTGACGGTTAGCTGCGGTGTGGCTCAATACCCGACCCATTCAAGTAGTATCAAGGAGGTCATTGAAAAGGCGGATCAGGCTCTTTATTACGCAAAGAGCATCGGGAAAAATATCGTTGTGATGGTCGATGAGATAGGACAGCCCAGAGAGTCGCTTGAAAATGATCAGATCAGATTAGTCTGAGTTTTTTAGCTTTTCAATCTCCATTTTAAGGATGCCAACTTCTTGTGTAAGTGTTTTCACGCGACTTGCGCTCCTTGACAGCGCTATTGTCAAAGTGAAAATAATCAGCAGAATGAAGAATATTATGAAAAGAAACAGCGTGTTAACCGGCTCTACAATGTGCAGAAGATCCGAAATCAGCCGGAGAAGGTTAGGAAAAATCGCTATTATCAGAAAACTGAACCCGGCAAACAACCAGATAAGCGTATACTTCAGTTCGATCTTTTTATTACGCAGCATGATGATGATGTAGCACAGAAAAACCAGGGAAGATGAGATCATGATGATCTGAAGTATAGTATTCACGTATCAACCTCCATGTGTCTCGTATTATAAAAGGATGCGATAATAATGGCCAGACTGACTTTTATCATATAATACACGGATTTTATACGGGTAATTGAGGATTTCCCTTCTCTGCGCTCATTCATGACGACAGGCACCTCAACAACACGAAGCTTGTGTCTTGCCGCATTGACGATGGATTCCGGCTCAGGGTAGTCCTGCGGATAATCCGTTGCAAAGAGCCTTAGCGCTTTACGGCCACATGCCCTGAAGCCTGATGTGGGGTCTGTCACGCGGTATCCGGAAAATAAACGGATGAGACAGCTGAAATAACGGATGGCAAAACGCCTTGTTGCGGACGACTGGTAACCTTCCCTGGTGATAAATCTGGAGCCGACGCAAATATCTGCACCATTTTCAAGTTCAGACAGCAGCGTTCCTATGTATTCGGGATTGTGCTGGCCATCTCCGTCGACCTGTACGGCGGCATCATACCGGTTGTACAAAGCATAACGGTAACCGGACTGGACGGCGCCCCCTATACCAAGATTTACGGGAAGATCAATGACGTTAACGCCGCGATCTGCGCAGACAGCCAGCGTGTTGTCATTTGAACTGTCGTTAATAACAACAAGGTCATGCTCAGAGCAGACTAAATTCAGCCTGTCCAGCAGCCCGACCAGATTTTTTGCCTCGTTATATGCAGGTATAATAATCAGTGTTTTCATGGTACTATTATACCATGATTTATCATGGTATAAACAGCCATGTGCGTTTCGGCTAAAGATTTCGCAAAGCGAAATGTTACATTAGTGTAGCATTTCTGCAAAGCAGAAATATATATTAGCCGAAAATTTCGCACGGGCTGGTCGATGACTACGTCATCTGCTCGCCCATGCATCCTGGCGGGCTAATTCCGCCGGAGGCATATAGTAACCTCGCTTGTCGAGGTTATTATACCCTAAATCTACTGTGTCTGCACCATATTCATGCTTCTGCCAACTGCAAGCGCTACGGGCTGGATCTCTCCCAGCAGCTGTGCAAATTTTGCAGGCCGTAAAGACTGTGGACCGTCGCTGAGCGCATTGGGAGGATCTATATGAACCTCGATGATCAATCCGTCAGCTCCTGCTGCCACAGCCCCCTTGGACAGTGCGCCTACATACTTCCAGTTACCGGCGGCATGGCTGGGATCAACGATAACAGGGAGGTGTGACAGCTCCTTGATAACCGGTATTGCGCTCAGATCCAATGTGTTTCTGGTGGAGGTTTCGTATGTCCGGATGCCTCTTTCGCACAGTATGATGTTTTGATTTCCCGCGGCCATGATATATTCCGCAGCCATCAGCCATTCTTCTATAGTCGCGGCAAGCCCTCTTTTTAGCAAAATTGGTTTACTTGTCAGACCGACCTCATGCAGCAGCCTGAAATTCTGCATATTTCTTGCGCCGATCTGGATAATATCAGCATAGGAGTTGATCATCTCCACATCACGAGTGTCAACAACCTCTGTAACTATTTTAAGGCCGGTCTGCGCTCTTGCGCTTGCCAGAATTTTCAGACCCTCTTCTTCAAGCCCATGGAATGAGTAAGGGGAGGAGCGTGGCTTGAAAGCGCCGCCACGAAGAATATTTGCGCCTGCTTCCTTGACCTTGCGCGCTGTTTCAAGAAACGATTCTTCACTTTCAATAGCGCACGGACCTGCAATGATTACTATTTGATTTGAGCCAAATTTAACATCGCCAACATCAACGATGGTTGGATCGTGCTTCAGCTCTTTTCCTGCCAGTTTATAGGGCTTCATGATCGGGACAAGACTCTCCACGCCTGGCATTGAAGTGATGATGTGGGTATTCAGCATCCGTTTGTCACCGATGGCTCCAATGACAGTTTTTATCTCACCGATAATGGGGTGGGTCCTGAACCCAAGTTCGGCCAGCTTTTTCTCAACGTTATCGATTTCCTGCCTGCTTGCCTGCTTGCTCATTACAATAATCATATCAAAACCTCCTTATAAAAATAAAAAACCCTTCGTCTGCTATGAGACGAAGAGCTATACTCTGCGCGGTACCACTCAAATTGGTAAAACCCTGCTTAACAGCGTACAAATAATACGCTTTTCCCTGTAACGGCGGACTCCCGGCACAGCCTACATGAATTGTTTCAGCCTGCAGCTCAAAGGGGAACTTCAACTGGTCGACTCCGCCGGGCTCACACCATTTCCGGCTCGCTGATCGAGTGGATTCCTGCATACTTTCCCTTGTCATTGCCTTTTTCAATAAAATTTATATCATCGTAGCATGGGGAGATTTAATTGTCAAGGAGGATTTTTGGTAACATTATGTCGAATATATATAGGTGCGTCCCTGACAACCAGGAGCGTTCATTAACAAGAAATGACCCTGAAAATATACTGAGGAGGTTTGAAAATGGGTGATATCCAGATGGTGATTTTCGATATAAACGGTCAGTTGTTTGGCGCTGAAGCATGGCAGGTATTTCAGATCATCAAATATCAGGAAGCCACAAAGGTGCCCAAAATGCCCAAATTCATAGAGGGTATTCTGAATTTCAGAGATTCCGTGCTACCCGTGATTAATCTGGCCAAACGATTTGATATGGGAGATACGACGATCAACAAGAAAACCAAAATACTTGTTGCACGTATTGGCGATAACTACGCAGGGTTCATTGTCAACGACGTCTCCGAGATTCTCCGGTTTGCCGAAAATGAAATCGATGCGGCGCCGGCCATGATGAATACCGAGGCCGCCCAATACCTGAAAAAGGTTGCGATCAGGGGGGAAAAGCTGATCTCCATCATCGATCTTGAAAAGGTATTGAACGACAGTGAGGTCAAAAAGCTTGCAAAAACCTTGAAGAAAGACTGATCACATAATTTTTTCGATTTTGAATACGACAGGCCTGATTCCGTCGGTGCAACAGGCTATAATTACATTTTTATGCTTCATATGATCACTCATATCCCCGCCGCAATGAAGCAAGGTAATATATTTGAAGATATCATCCCATGCCCAGGTACAAAAGTTTTCCGGTTGGTCAAGGTTTTCAGTATTAAACTGCTGTCCGACGGTAAAGGCCGAACATGGGCAGGCAGCTTTTCCATGAAGACAGAATTCCTCTGCCAGCTCGGGATTCTCAATAATCTTTTGGACAGTTATCCTGAATTGCGACATATCAACCCACCCTTTCTTTATACATTAAAGCGGAACAATGTCACGTCTCCGTCCTGCATGACGTAGTCCTTGCCTTCAGAGCGCACAAGCCCTTTTTCGCGGGCCGCGTTGTATGAGCCGCATGCTATAAGGTCATGATAGGCGACGATTTCTGCCCTGATGAAGCCTCTTTCGAAATCGCTGTGAATCTTGCCTGCAGCCTGCGGAGCCTTGGTGCCTCTGACAATAGTCCAGGCTCTGACCTCAGGCTGGCCTGCCGTTAAAAAGCTCATCAGTCCGAGAAGTTTGTAGCTGGCCTTTATCAGTCTGTCCAGACCGGATTCCTTTAACCCAAGTTCCTCCAGAAATACAGATCTTTCATCCGCTTCAAGCTGCGCGATTTCTTCCTCGATCCTTGCACAGATCACCAAAACCTCAGAACCTTCCTTTTGCGCTATTTGGCGCAGTTCTGCAATGAAAGGATTCGGGCTGTCTGCCGAAAGATCGTCCTCGGATATATTAGCAGCATATAACACCGGCTTGGAGGTAAGAAGGAACAATTGCTCCACGAGTGTCAGCTCTTCGGCGCTGAAGGTCATTGCCCGGACTGGTGTTCCGCCTTCCAGAGCAGCCTTGATCCGCTCATACAGTTCCAGCTCGGTCTGGAATTTTTTATCTCCTGACTTTAGCAATTTGCGTGTCTTGTCAATGCGTTTGTCCAGCATTTCCAGGTCGGCAAATATCAGTTCCAGATTTATGGTCTCAATATCACGGGCGGGACCGATGGAACCATCCACATGAATGATATTTCCGTCTTCAAAACAGCGGACCACGTGAATGATGGCATCCACCTCGCGAATGTGTGAAAGAAATTTATTTCCCAGGCCTTCGCCTTTGCTTGCCCCTTTTACAAGACCGGCAATGTCGACAAATTCAACAGTGGTTGGCGTGACCTTCACAGGATTATACATTTCCGCCAGCTTGTCAAGCCGCTCATCTGGCACGGCGACTGTCCCCACATTGGGTTCTATGGTGCAAAACGGATAATTGGCGATCTCAGCCCCCGCTTTTGTGATTGCGTTAAAAAGTGTGCTCTTGCCAACGTTGGGCAAGCCTACTATGCCTAATTTCATTTCTTATCCGACCTTCCTTATGCAGCAGTATAAATCATGTAAATTATACATGAACGGGGTCTGCAATGCAATAAAGCGAAAAAGAAGCATGAGGAAAAAATTGAGTGGCTCAATTGAGTGTGAATGGAGCAGATAATGTGGAAAATTGTTAACAAATTGTGAATAATGATAGAATTATTATCACAAACGAGATTTTAAATTTACATAATGTTATACTATTAGATAATTATAAATCTCTATCTTGCTTTCTTCAGAGATATATACAATTAAAATGAAAGGTGGCAGCAACTATGTTTGGGAAAAAATCAGCACAGGAAAACAGGTACATCATCGCAGTTAAAGACTACGATGAGACAGTCGGATTGCTCAAGGAAGGCAAATTATCATTACAATATGACAAATCCATTTATGTTAAAATGATAGATAGCCAAACATCCAGAGTGGACAACCTGAAAGAATTAAAAAAATTCGTCAGAGCAAACGGAAAGGCAGCCAAGGAGGTTGGACATTACTGGGAAGGCCTTATTGTAGAGGGCTATACGCTGGTTAATGTAGAATACCTCGAGAAGATCCCGGCGATTGATCATGTTTGCGGCAACAAAACAATTAAGTATGTCTGCAAGGTTTGATCAAAGCTCAAGCTGCATACGGAAAGCAATTCGTTGTGTATCGGAGCCGCCTGTGAATTCAGGTGGTTTTCTGTTTATGTCCCAAGCCATTTGTTTCAACCGGAATCGAAAGGGTATGAATACATCAATACAAATTCCGGAAAGCAGTTGATATGAGCCATGCTGATACTGAACAGGCGAAAAAAGCTGACATTAAAATTGGAGACGGTTTATTTTGCTGATGATCCGTTCAAGTATGAAACGGATGCGGATATTGTGCTGTTTTATCTGTCAACCCTTCAGACGCCAAATGCAAGGGTTTTTCACACCTTGAGAATTGATCTGTTGAAGCCTGAAGAGCAGCTTTTCAGTGAACTGGAAGGTACAACACGAAAACGGATCCGCAGGGCTGAGAAAAGCGGCGGGTTTCCCATCCGGTTTTATAATGCACCCAATCCACAGGTAATAGATGAATTTTGTAATAATTATGATGAGTTTGCCAATACAAAAGGCATAGCCGTAAGCGACAGAGATTTATTGAAGATGGCGCAAAAACAGAATGCTTTGAGTATTTCCATGCTATCGGGCATGAATGGAGAAATTCTTTGCGGCGCCGCAGAAATTCACGATGGGGAGATCGCCCTTGGCATGTATTCATTTTCGCATTTCAGAAGATATAAAGACAACACGGTGCGCAACATGATATCCAATGCCAACAAATATTTGTATTGGCAATTGATAAGGCACTGCAAGCAGCATGGATTTGCGATTCTGGACATGGGCGGACTGGGCATGGGCCAGGAGACGTCCGATCTGGACTCCGTAGATAAGTTTAAACTTGGCTTTGGCGGAGAGATCCGGACACTGTACCACTTTTACCAGGCGAGAACACTAAAGGGCAGGCTGGCTCTGCTGGTTATTCGAAAAAACAGGCAGATCAGGTATTAATATAATTATTAATATACAGGGCAATCCTGCCATCAAATCCTAAAAAGCCTTACTGTCCCCAAGAAGGACCGGGATGGTTTTCAAAATGATTTTTATATCATAGGAGAAGCATCTCTCGCGGATATATTTCAGATCCAGATTGATCATCTCTTCAAAACCGATATCGTTTCTCCCGCTTATCTGCCAGAGGCCTGTAATGCCGGGCCTTACGGACAGACGCAGATCCTGCCATTTGTCATATAGATTCACCTCTCGCGGAAGAGGCGGCCTGGGTCCTACCAGGCTCATGTCGCCTTTTAGAACGTTTATGAGCTGGGGGAGCTCATCGATACTTGTTTTCCTGATGACCCTGCCGACTCTTGTGATCCTGGGATCGTTGCGCATCTTGAACATATGTCCGCTTACTTCATTTTTCGACTCAAGCTGTTTTAACAATTGCTCTGCATTCACGACCATGGAGCGAAATTTGTACATCTTAAAATATCTGCCCCTATGCCCAAGCCGGTCCTGGGCAAAAAACACGGGACCTTTGCTGTCAAGCCGGATGGCAAGAGCTGTGATTAAAAAAACAGGGGAAAGTACGATGAGGGCAAACAGTGCTGCGGCAATATCAAAGGCGCGCTTTGCAAATCGATAGGGCAGCCGTGCATTATGGCTTATCACCCTGGTTTTTACCGTATCTCCGACACGGGACTGTAATTGCAGTTCGCTTGATTCCATCATAAAACCATCCTCCTTACCTGTCCCGGTAATGTACTGCCGGGATTAAATCATTCGATAAATACTATCCTTATCATTGTCCAATATCAACCGGGGATTGGATGTAAACAGTTTATCCGCGTATTCGGAGCCCTGCCACCGGCACACCTTTTTGTATGCCTTGAGGTACCAGTCATCGTAGTCCTTTGCACAATGCGCATCTGATGCGACAAAATGAACCATTTTCAGCTTTATCAATTTTTTCGCATATTCCTCCACTGCAGTTCCATACACACCGGCAATGCTTCCTGCATCCACCTGCATCATGCATCCTCTTTCCATAAAACGGGAAAACAGGGTAAAATCCCTTATCAGATTCAAATTCCTTTCAGGGTGTGCAATGATAATAGAAATCCTCTGCAGCTGAAGCTTGTAGATCATGTCAAATGTATACAGCGGGATCGATTCATAAGGGAGCTCCAACAGGATATAGTCCGCTCTGTTCAAAAGAAGTAGCTTGTTATCAATGGCAAGCTTATCAATATAGGGGTTGATATAAACCTCACAGCCCGGTTTCAGAGTAATTCCAAATTCCCAGGCTTTTTCGACAGTTTCCATATAATGCTGTTGGATGCCCTCAAGCTCAAAAATGTTCTCCTGGTAATGGGGCGTGGCGATAATGGTGGTAATGCCGATCTCCTGAGCTTTCCTCAGCATTCTTACCGTTTCGTCCATAGTTGGAGAACCATCGTCCATTCCATATATGATATGACTGTGAATATCGATCATTGTTGACCACCTTGCCCCTAAAGCTTTTTTCGCCTAAAACTTTTTAAACCATCCGTTGCTGAATTTTTTACTCGTCCCGTGACTATTGTAATGGTTTGTGTAAATCTTATAATACTTCTTGTCCACTTTATTCAGTACGATGCCTATGTCCTTCACACCGACCTTCTCAAGCTGGTCCTTTGCCGTGGCCACATTTCTGTAATCCGTGGCATTGGATCTGACCACCAGCAGAACGTAATCAGAAAGGGAAGCAAGAATAGCTGCATCAATGTGCTTGCCCAGGGGAGGAGAATCTATGACAATCAAGTCAAAGGAATCCTCTACTTTCTCGAGGAGCTCGGCAAACTTCCTGGAAGAGAGGATGTCGGCCGATTTTGTGGGCTTTGGACCGCAAGTGATAAAATAAAAATTATCCAGGTTTGTGCTGCTGATGATTTCATCTATTTCCGCATTGCCGGAGATATAATTGGTAATGCCAATAAAGCTGTTGCTTCCAAGATGCTTGATCAGCATGGGTTTGTGAAGGTCCGCATCAATCAGCAGAACCCGGGTCCCCGCTTGGGCAAAGGAGATGCATAGATTGATTGCTGTTGATGTTTTGCCTTCTCCAAGTCCGCTGCTGGTCACAAGGACCTTCTTGATTTTGCGGTCTATCCCTTGATATTGAAGGTTGGTTCTCAATACGGTGTAAGCTTCTTCAATATTAGGATTTTGATAAAGATGTATGTTGTATGTTAGATTTGACATAAACCAACCTCCTAAAACTTATAATCCGGAATGGTTCCGGTAACCTTTATACCAAGCGTTCTTTCCACATCCTCAGGTGTCCTGATTATATTGCTGTCAGGACGGAACAGGAGCGCCGCCGCAAAAGCCAATAAAAACGCGCCCATGAATGATAAAGCCGCAATGAAGAGGATTTCGCCGGCCGCAGGTTCCGCTTCTGTCGGCTTGTTTATTACCGTTATCAGCGCTCCGGGAATGGATGACGGCATTTCCGAAAGCAAAAACGGTATCGCATGCGCGATCTGCTCCGCCAGTGCTTTTTTGTCATGCTGAACGGCTATATGAAGTATGTTTGCATTGTTAACCTTTTTTGCATGGATCGCGCCGGCAATCCTTTCAGGGGTGGTATCCTGCAAGCTTAGCCTTTGAATGATATTTTCGGCGAACATGGTACTCTTTACAATCTCGCTGTAATTATCGCTCAGATGCAACGCAACCAAAAGGTCTGTATAGGCGCCTTGCGTGCTGTCCTGCAGGTCGCCTGCGGAAATATACAGGGAGGTATTCGATTCATACTCTATGGGGTTCAGCACGATGTAAAGCACTGTAAGTAAACAGGAGCATAGCAGTGATATAAGGAGCATGAACACTATGAATCGTTTGGATATTGTTGTCGTTAAGCGCTTCTTCATAAACAGGACTCCCCGCATGTACGTTTTCTTTTTATTACCCGCTTATTGCAGAAGCAAACAGGGATAGAAAAAAAGGCCCCGGGATCCTGTAATCTGGATGCCCAGGGCTTTTAAAAGAGGATTTTCCTGTATTTCAGAGGATTTTCAATATTTCAGCAGACAGGTATCCGATCAGCGGATGAAAATCAGATTTTTCGTCGCCTTCACTTTCCCGTCAGACCTGGAGACAGCGGTCAGAGTCGCGGAAGCAGATCCGGCATTGGTCTCAACAATTATTTTACCGGTTTCGCTGTTCAGCGTCACACCTTTTAAAGTGGTATTCAGTGACCATGTCACGGCTTCGCCGTTCATTATTGCGCCGTTCTGATCTTTCACGGCACCTTTATAATCGGAATAGGTGACATTCTTGCGCGGAACCTCAATGTAGGTGGACCCGGTAATCTCTATTGAAGTAGCTACCGGCTCAGGCTGCGGCTCGGGCTCAGGCTGTGGTTCGGGCTGTGGTTCGGGCTGTGGCTCAGGCTGCGGCTCAGGCTGCGGTTCAGGCTGCGGTTCAGGCTCTGGCTCGGGCTGTGGCTCAGGCTGCGGCTCGGGTTCAGGCTCAGGCTGTGGTTCAGGTTCAGGGATAGCTTCCTGTGCGACCGTTACCTGGCTGAGTGAATATCTGCCGTCGGCTCTTCTTCCATCGATGGCCAGGTCAATCCCCGGCAAGCCTGTCTCAGGATCAAGAATTCCAACGCATAGGGTATAGACGCCTGCGGCAAGATTAGATGGGATGTCAATAACAGAGGTGAATTGCGTTGTGCCGGGAAGCCATGTTCTGATATCTTCAGACACAATGTTTTTCACTACTATGCTTCCGGAGGAATCCGCAAGGGATAATTCCAGAGGCCATTCGTAATAGAAGGGCGCGACGCCTTTGTTTGCCCAGTCCATGTCAATGGAAAGCTCATTACCGGAAAGGATCTCACTCTGGTGGGAAACCGACGCTATTACAAAGCGATAACCCATGGTGGTGAGCATTTTATCAAAATTTTTCTGCAGGCTTGTGCCTGTTGGCTGATGACCCGGCGAGCATGGCCCGAGCCAGCTGGTATGACTGTCTCTGAGCATCTTAAGAGATGTTTCAATCGTTGAATCCTGCAGATACATTGTGCCTGGATAGTTAGCTATCTCGCCGCCCGAAGGAGCTGTCTTCCAATAGTCAGGCATTGAAGGATGATTTTCACCGGTCAGATAGTCTTTATAGCCGTTATTGATATAGTCATTGAAATAATCGTATGTTTGTGCTTTACTGCCGAAGGAGTCATTGAAAAGACCCATGCCGTTGTCTTTGGCAATCTGGAACGGCCTCCTCATTAGCAGATATTTATTCGTAAAGTTGTCTATGTAGTGTTGTACATACTGGTCGGAGACCGCTTTTTTCGGAAATGGGATCGTAAAGCTGTCGCTCTTCTTTGTATGGAATTCACCCCATTGCCCGAGACTTCCCAGCGCGATCATAGCTACGCGGTTATCATCATTGTACCTGTCGGCCAAAGCCTTAATGAGCTTTCCGTGCAAGGCGATCAGCTTCGGGTTGTTGTAGTTCGGGCTGAAGCCTTTTCCCCAGTCAATGTCATACCATATGCCGTCTGCGCCGATTTCTTCATAGAGCCAGTCCGGGATATCCATATGGGAAGTGGAACCTGGGTAGTCCATGTTGATACGGATAATGATTTTTACACCTTTACTGTCCCAGTAACTGAACTTGTTTCTCGATTCCAGAGCGGTAAAGGCATAATTTCCTTTTGTGGGCTCAAGTTCACGCCAGGTGGCATTGATATAGACCAGCCTGTGAGGCTGCTGGTAAGGTCCGCCGCTTGCCCATGGCGCCCAGCCCATATATGGGTTGTTAAGAACGGATGAAATTTCTGTGGGTGTATAAGAAACAGTGTTGTCTGTAATTGAAGCGAAAACAGTGGATGAAGTCAGAAGTGTCAGTACGAGTGCCGAAATGATTGCAATCCTTGCAATAAATGAGGACATTTAATGAGATCTCTCCTTTTTAGTTTGGCTTTATTTAAGTTTGCATTTATATATGTAAATAATACGATACAGTATTATGCATGTCAATCACGCAGGAGGCCTCATTTACATAGTTCCAGCGACCTATTTGTAGTTATACAGATGCAATTTCTACGGACAACGGCACTGCCATGACTCCTCACCTTAAATTATCTTTTGTGAAAGGGGTGCACTACAGTGGGTGCTTGGAAACACAACCGGAATAAACGGCACTGCCGGTGCCCGTAGTTTTTGTTACAAATGTATTCTATTTGGGTATTTACATGGCATCGAGGTGATGGAGATGAATGTGATCCACTTTTATAGGCTTGCACATTTTTTTTATAAAAAAAAGATCCCGTTGCTGCCCCGGTTAATCTATTACATCCAGTTCCTGCTTTTTAACAGCATTGTGCCCTATACGGCAGAGATCGGAAAGGGTACATATTGCTCCTACGGCGGTATTGGGGTGGTTATTCATGCAAGGGCTGTGATCGGTGACAGCTGTGTCCTCGGACAGGGCATCACAATCGGAGGCCGGTCTAAAATCGAGGACGTGCCTGTGATCGGCAACAAGGTATATGTCGCATCCGGAGCCAGAGTACTTGGCAATGTAAGAATCGGAGACAATGCCATCATTGGGGCGAACAGTGTTGTGATCAAGGATGTCCCGGAGGGAAGCGTCGCCGCCGGAGTGCCTGCAAAAATAATCAAAACGGGCGTCACACTGGAGGACTATCTATGAAAATGAACCTTCTGAAGGCGGAGAGCACAAATAAAGCAATTGTTCTGTCAATGTCCCTGAGCATGTTTGCAAAGGTTTTCAACTTTGCGCAGTCCCTTGTTGCCTCTTATGCCTTCGGAACTCAGACCAGTACGGATATCCTTCTTTACATGCTGTCCGTGGTAATTCTGCTCTCTACGCTTTTAAGTGCGGTAAACCAGCAGGTGATCGTCCCAAATGCCATAGATATCCGAACCAATAAATCGGAGGAGGATTCTAAAAAGTTCATCACATTTATCTATTTCGTATATCTTTCCATCGGCGCTGTGGTAACCACATTTCTCATGATCATGCCGGAGAGGATTCTGGGTTTGATCTCCAAATTCAGCATGGCTGACATCATTAGTAATCTGAGTATCCTGAAGTTTATTATCCCGACCTTTATTTTGATTATTGCTAATACATTCATTCTGGACATTTTTACATCCTATCGGTATTTTACGCTTCCGATGTTTCTGGACATGCTGAAGAATATAATTATTATCGTGTTCGTTTTACTGTTCAAGGAGTCATTTTCTGTGACGAGCCTGGCAATGGGCGTATTGATAGGAAATATGGCGCAGTTTTTCCTGTTGAATTTCATGCTCTTTTTTATCCTCAAGTGTAAGCCTTCCTTCAGGCTATATCCTCTGAATCGTGAGATTAAGGGCAATATCGGGTATGTTATCGGGGGATTTATGACAACCTTTTTGAGTGGTTTTGTCGTCATGTATCTGATGTCGGGCTTCAGCAGCGGAGTGTTTACGGCCATGGACTACGGACAGAAGATCAGTACCGTCTTCACTATGGTGATTGTCGGACAGATCGCTACGGTAGTCGGGATGAATATTATCGAGCTGTACGCAAAAAAAGATTTGAAAAAGCTGAACGAAACCTTTGTCAGTTATCTTAAAATGGGCATCTTTCTGATTGTTCCCTTCAGCTTTATCATTGCGTTGAATGCCGAGGGCATTATCTCGCTTTTGTTTGAAAGAGGGGAGTTCACGAGGGAATCAGTTGCGCCGACCAGCTTTTTTCTCCGCTTTTTCATTCTCTCCCTGCCGTATGGATTTGTGAACAGCTTTGTTGTAAGACTGATCATAGCCAAACAGATACAGCGGATTTCCTTCTGGTGGCAGACACTACAGAGTATTGCCGATATCCTTATACTGTGGCCGGTGATCCGGCTGTTCGGGTATAGAGGCTATCCGATCGGCGGGCTTGCAGCCGACTATATCTATATTTTCCTGCTGCTGTATTTCCTTTTGAAGAGCCAGTTCGAATTTATAGACAGAAAGAAGATAATTGTTCATTTCTCGCTGAACATTTTATTAAATTTTGTTATTGCCGCTGTATTTTACGCGCTGAATATCAAAGCCGGAGCTGATGGGAGCTTTCTGGAGAAGTTTTTCAATATCGCGTGGGTTGCGCTGGCATTCGTACTGGCGAATCTGTTGGCCGGATATGCGACCGGGATCAATCGGGGGATCATCGAAAAGGCTGTTAAATTTGTCCTTTCCAAAAGTAGATTGCGAGCGGAATAATGGTGGTAAATGTAAGAATTCAATCAAGAGCAATAGTGTAAAGTGGCCTATGAAAGGCAATGGTGGTTAGCATATGAAAAAAATCAAGGTAAGCTTTATATCATTTTTGGCCTATCCTCTGTTTAACGGGAAGGCAAATGTTGTTTTTGGCGGGGCTGAGATCGATGCGTTTAATCTGGCCGGAATGCTTGCGCAGAGTAACCGGTATGACGTCACGTTTTATGTGGGGGATTTAGGTCAGGCGGTTGAGGAGCAGTACGGAAGAATAAGGGTGCGAAAGTTTAAATATATGAATCTGGAAGTCTACACAAGCTTGCGAGCAAAGCTTTTAAGGCTCCGGAATATCATTGCGGAAGTAATGAGGATGGATGCTGATGTTTGTTTCATCGAAGCCTATAATGAAATGTTGGGCTGGGTCAAACTGCTCAAGGGCGGGCGGAAGGGTACCAAAACTATTTTCAGGCTTGCGCATGATCTGGACACGGATCTGAAGGATGCGAAGAGCAAGGGCTTTCTTTATCACCGGCTGTACAGATTTGGAATCAATAAAGCGGATGCCGTTGTCAGCCAGACGGATATACAAAAGGAGCTGCTGCACAGCAAGCTGGGAATTGACAGCAGGGTTATCAAAAATGGATTTTTCATCAATGAGGAAATTTCTTATGAGGATAAAAAGGCCATATTATGGGTTGCGAGGGCACAAAGCTGGAAACGGCCCGGGTTGTTCCTTGAACTGGTAAAGCGCCTGCCGCAGGAGCAATTCATAATGATTATGCCGGGGGAAAATGAGCTGCAGGCCAGTATCAGAGAAGAGGCCAAAAGCCTCCCGAACCTCCGGTTTATTGATTATGTGCCCTTCGCGCAAATACAGCCGTATTATGACGCTGCAAAGCTGTTTGTGAACACATCGGAGTACGAGGGCTTCCCGAACGCTTTTGTACAGGCCTGTCTTGGAAAGACGCCCATATTGTCCTTTAATGTCAACCCGGATAATTTTATCGGCGTCAATGAGCTGGGGTATTTCTGTCAGGATGATACGGAGCGGGCGATAGATTTCATTAAAGACTACACCCCGGGCAGTATGAGGACTCTGGGGGAGAACGCGCTGGGTTATGTAAAACAAAACCACGATATAGCCAGGATTGGCCTGATGTATGAGGAAATCATACAAAAGCTGACGTATGGAAGGGAGGAAGCATAAATGGAAGCTTCGGAGCAAGGAACTTTTTCCGGACAGACGCTCTTTTTAGCTCTGGTGGCAGCCGCCATCCTTTCTGCTGTTAACTTTGTGAATCCCGTGATATCCATCGGGCTCGCTCTGACCCTTGCGATGATCCTGTTTCTGGCTCAGAAGCCTGTCTACAGTATCGTTTTCCTGATCCTTGTCACTCCATTCTCGACAACAAGCATACTGGATACGACGATTGCCGGTATTCCCGGAATGAAGCCTGCCAATCTCCTTGCCATTGCTGCCGTTGGCTTTCTGATGCTTGGGAAGAAGCCTGCGAAGCTTAACAGGGACGACAAAATTTTTATCTTCGGCGTGCTGATTCTTTTCACTGTGGCTGTTTTTCGCTCTGTTTCTTATATCGGAGAGACATACAGTATGATCTGGAGTGATGAATACAGCATGATGAAGTATCTTCTTTCAAATCTGGTAAAGCCGTTGCTGATTTTCCTGCTATTTATCCTGATCAGTATCTTTGTTCGCAGCAGAGAGGATATAGAAAAAATTCTTATCGGTATGATGCTTTCCATCGTGCTGCTATCAATCGTCCTGCTGCTGGTCTATGCATTTTTCACACCGAACAAGCTAAATTTTGAAATGGTGCGCCATGGCTTTGCCGGAGTGCTGGGCATGCATAGCAATAATCTTGCGGATTTCTATATCGCGGTATATCCCGTTTTATTAGCGTATGCTGTCAGCCGGAAAAGCTGGTTTTGGATGGCAGGGGTAATCTTATCCCTGATTGCAGTCGGCATTATTTATTCCAGAAGCGCCTATTTGGTCATCGTTTTATGCACCTTTTCCTTTTTCCTGCTTTCCAACAGGGCAAGGCTGCTGCCCTGGGTCGGGGCAGCCGGTCTGGTCTCTTTGCTGCTTATCCCCCAGACGATTATTGAGCGGGCGCTGACTGGTCTTGCCAACAACGATGTGAGTGCAATTTCGGCGGGCAGAGTCGACCAGATATGGATTCCGCTGATCAGAGAGTTCGCAGCTGAGCCGCTGAAGCTTTTTATTGGCGCCGGCCGGTATGCAGTCATGGGCACGGTAGCCTTTAAAAATGGGTTTATCCTCCAGGTGGGGCATGCCCACAGTATGTATCTGGATACAATGCTGGATGCCGGTCTGATAGGACTCGGATTTTTTCTGGTTAGTTTTTTTCACTTTATGAAAAAGTTTATCAGCACACATAAGCATATTAAGGATCAATTATTCCTGGATATTATGATCGGGATCGAGATTTCCATAGCAGCATTTCTGATCAGAGGCGTGACTGACAGCTTTTTCTTCCCGGCGCTGACCAATGCTTTTTTGTGGATTAATCTTGGATTAGGGACCTCGATAGTATATCTATACCGATCGGAGAGGAGGGCGGATGAATATGAAGATAGCAGTTTTAATCAGCAATCTGCGATTCGGGGGAGCTGAGGTTCAAACCGTTGAACTGGTCAACAATCTGTCTGCCAGAGGGGATAAGCTTCTTCTCATGAGCATGGACGCCGACCTCTCCATCAGGCAAAGGGTCGATCCGGGGGTCGAAATAGTTGTGCTTGGCAAAAAGCATTATGCAGACCCTAAGGTTTTAAAGAAACTGGTTGGTATGCTGCGGGAGTTTGAACCGCAAAGCTTTCTGATGATAAACTCTTATCCGGCCATGTATGGGTACCTTGCCAGCCTTTTTACAGGCCGAAGGTTTAGGATGATCAACATACAGCATACAACATTGCACAAGGGCTTTGTGGATGCATTTCAAAACCTGTACTATATGAGAGCCATCAGGCGGATGGATAATGTCGTATTTGTCAGCATCAATCAAATGGAGCACTGGATAAGAAAGTACAGGATTGACCCCCAAAAAGCCGTGGTTATACACAACGGGATAGACATAAGCAGATTTGAAGGGTTCAGGGCGGATACCGGAACACTCCGGTCCGGATTTGGTTTCACTCCTGATGATATCGTAGTGGGTATCAATGCCAACCTGAGACCGGAAAAGAAGCATGAGGATCTGATCGAAGCACTGATGCTCCTTCGCTCCATGGGATACCCGGTTAAGCTGCTCTTTATCGGCGACGGTGTGCAGCGGGACTATCTGGAGAAGATAATCGAGGCAAAAGGCGCCGGAAGCCATGTGGTTATCACCGGATTCGTACAGGATATTCGTCCGGCACTATCGTGCGTAGACATTTCCGTTTTGGTTTCTACTGCTGTCGAAACGCTCTCCATTGCGATCATTGAGAGTATGGCGCTGGCAAAGCCGGTAGTCCTGTCAAATATCGGCGGGGCGGCGGAGCTTGCGCAGGACGGTCAGAATGGCTTTTTGTACGAAGCGGGCAATGTAGGCCAGCTTACAGAGGCGATCCGGAAAATTATTGATGGAAAGCTCTTTGAGCCGCTGGGGCGGAAATCCTTTGAAAAAGCGAAGGAGCAGTTTGATACGGCCGGAATGGTCAACAAATATGTTGATCTGCTTCGGAGGTGATGGATATGTTTTATTATACAAGATATAAGAACTTTTTGATCCGTAAAATCTTTGATCTGATCACACTTTTTTTCAAGCCTGAGAAAAAATCTCTTGGGAAGATGCTTTCATATTGTTCGAGGAATATTGACTTTTATCGGGGAATGGGCGATTCGCTTGATAATTACCCCTTTATTGATAAAAAGGTGCTCAGGAACGATTTCGACCGTTTCGCCAACAAAAAAGCCCGGATCAAAAACATCGGGATTACCAGCGGAACCACCGGAACACCCGGAAAATATTACCGGGATATCCCTTCCATGGCGGCGGAGCAATACTTCCAGAATATGTATTTCAAATGGAACGGCACCTACAGGGTGATATTCAGGGGAGAGAAATTATTTGGACCCGGACATCAGTCGGACAAAATCTACAGGACCATTCCGCTGATCAATGAGATGCTGGTTTCCTCTTACCATATCAATGATCGTACATTGAAGAACCTGGTGGAAAAGCTGAAGACCGTCAAAGGAAGAAAAAGCCTCTGGGCTTATCCGTCTTCAGCCTATGCACTGGCGGAGTATTGCCTTAAAAATAATGAGCGGTTGAAATTCGATGTGGTGGCGCTTTCCTCAGAGGTCCTGATGGATCGCAGCAGGGATGTCATTGAAAAAGCCTTCCAGTGCAGTGTAAAGGATTGGTACGGCCAGGCGGAAAGGGTCGCAGCGCTGGTCAGGTGCGAAGCCGGGCATTACCATGAGATGGAGGGGTATTCACATATGGAGTATCTGCCTGTTCAGGACAACACCTGTGAAATTGTTGGGACAACACTGCATAATAAAATCATGCCGTTGGTCAGATTCAATATGCATGATCTGGTCGAGACATCACAGGAGCCTTGTCCGTGCGGCGCCGGGGGACGAAATATCGTGAAGATCCACGGCAGGAGCACAGACTATATCGAATTGCCTGGCCGCAGGCTTGCCGAGGCGCCGCTGGCGGGTCTGTTCAAGGGAATGGAGAATATCGTGGAAGCCCAGGTGATTCAAAAAAAGGATAAACGAATCTTGATTAGGGTCGTACGGGATGAAAAATTTGACGGTGAAAATGAAAAAGCGCTGATCGGCCATATTTCAAGCGTCATCCCCTTTGAGCTGTTTACGCTTGAATATGCGGAGAGGATCGAGAGGGATGCCAGGGGTAAATTCAGACATATCATCAATGAAGGGACCCTACAGCAGTAATCATTTCACCGGTAAACAGGAGGTGCGTTATGGATAGCCAGGCAAGAGTATTGTTGTACTCTCTGTTAAGGCAGGGAGGCACTTTCAGAAAAATATTGAAGTCGCTCAACGAATCTGAGTACTATTCGGCAGAGCAGCTAGAGGCATTGCAAAACAGAAAGCTTTCCGCACTTGTCGGGCATTGCTATAAAAATGTGCCGTATTATACGGAGATGTTTGACAGATTGAAGCTCAGGCCAGAGGATATCAGGACGAAGGCGGATCTGGTCAAGCTGCCGTATTTGGATAAGCAAATCGTAAAGAAAAATTATAATCAGCTGATCGCGCGAAATAAAATGAGGATTTTCAGTAACACTGCCGAAACCAGCGGAACAACGGGAACTCCGTCAAAATTTCTCCGGGATTTTTATTCCGTCAATTTTGAAAACGCAGCGCTGTGGCGGTTCAGAGAGGCCGTGGGCGGAAACGGGACGCGCAGAGTGGTTCTGAGGGGGGATATCATTGTTCCGGTAGAGCAGGATGCGCCGCCTTTCTGGAAGGAGTATCCGCTGAATAAGGAGCTGTATTTATCCTCATATCATATAAACCCGGAGAATGCGGAGCACTATTATCGGAAGATGGTCGAATTCGGTACGGAGACGATTTACGCATTCCCATCCTCAGTATACCTGCTGGCGAAATACTTTTCTGCGATCGGCAAAAAGCTTGAATTAAAAGCGGTGTTCACATCCTCCGAGAACATTTCGGACTGGCAGAGAAAAGTCGTTGAAGAAGTATTCATGTGCAAAATTTATGACTGGTATGGACAGGTGGAAAGAGTGTCGGGCATCGGACAATGCGAAAAGGGGACATATCACATTATCGAGGATTACTCCATCACGGAAACGATAGATACGGGTCATGGCTGCGAGCTGGTAGGAACCAATCTGAATAACTATTTAATGCCGCTGCTTCGGTTCCGGACAGGCGACATGGTGATACTGGGGAAAAACAAATGTACCTGTGGCCGGAACTTCAGAGAAATTGCCAGGATTCAGGGAAGAAGCCTGGAATACATACTGACGCCGGACGGTAAAAAGATCTCGCTGTTTTTAGTGACAGATACCATTGACTTTGACGACCATGTTAGCGAAGCACAGTTTATCCAGAAAGAAAAGGGTGAGATCATTGTAAACATCGTCAAAGGGGAGAAATACTCCGAGATAGACAGGCTCAAAATCATCAGGAATATCAAGGAGCATACCTCGCCAAATATGGTGGTCATATTGAACGAGACGCCAACCTTGACCAGAGGAGCGAACGGGAAGGTGGCAAATTCCACTTTACAGGTTACGGACGGTGTGAGCAAATAAACAGGCAGGGGGTGATATCAATGACAGAGCATAAGCAGGGAAGTATAGTTTATATAATTGGACCGTCCTTCAGGACACAGGGAGGCATATCCTCTGTGCTGCTGATTTATCATAATAATTTCAGGGACGCGCTGAATATGCGCTTTATCCCATCCTACTCAGGGAACTCAAGATCAGCGGATGTGGTCTTGTTTGCCGCAGCTTTTATTCGTGTATTATTTTTGTGCATTTTCAGAAAGCATGCAATTTTTCACATCCATTCTTCTACCTACGCCAGTTTCATCAGAAAATCAATGCTGTCAAGGTGCGCTCTGATATTTCGGAGAAAAGTCATTCTGCATATCCATGGCGCCGATTTTGACACGTTTCTCGATGATATCGGCAGAGGATGGAGAAAGCGTGTGATAAAGATACTCAATAAGGTAGATCGTGTGGTAGTGCTGTCTGAAAGCTGGAAGGAGTTTTTTTTGGCGTATGTACCTGCGGAAAAGATAAGGGTTATTGTGAATCCGTCCGCAACATATGATCCGGGCTACATAGAACGGAGCAATACAGTGGTAAAGGTTCTGTTCGTCGGAAGAATCGGCCGGCGCAAGGGCGCGTATGACCTGATTGAAGCGGTCGGGAGGATCCGTTCCCTCAGTTTTGCTCTGGATCTTGTTGGGGACGGAGAAGGTGATGCAATAAGGGAAATCGTCCGGGCTGATGGGCTGGAGAAAATCATACATGTATATGATTGGGTATCCCACAATGATATCGGCGGATTCTACTCCAAGGCTGATATCCTGGTGCTGCCCTCCTATTCAGAGGGTCTGCCGATGTCGGTTCTGGAAGGGATCGGGAAGGGCCTGCCTGTCATTTCGACAAATGTAGGAGGCATTCCTGAAGCGGTCATCGACGGACATAACGGCTTTATCATATCGCCCGGAGATGTGGATGCGCTGGCGAAAAAAATGAGCATTCTCATCCGGGATGCCGCGCTGCGGGAAGAAATGGGGAGAAAGAGCCTTGAAATCGCAGGTGGGAAATTTTCAACCGAGGCGAACTATGTTTTGCTCAAAAAGTTGTACGAAGGGCTGGAAGGTTGAAAATGCTTGATTCGGAAGGAGTTTGGAGCAGGAAATTGATTTGGATGGAGCTTCGAGCATGAGGAGGAGTGTTTATGTCGCAGAAGAAACCGAAGGTTTTTATGATAGGCCCGTCACTAAAAACCCAGGGCGGGATTTCCTCGGTCCTGGACATCTATAGCAGAAACTTCCGGGAATTGCTGAATCTGCGCTTCATTTCCTCATATTGCGGCAGGAGCCGCATAATGGATGTGGTAATGTTTGCCGTTGCGTTTTTTCGTGTGCTTTGGGCCAGCTTGTTTTCTGTCAGCCCCATTTTTCATATCCACATGGCATCCAAGGGAAGCTATTTAAGAAAATCCATCCTTGCAAGAAGCTGTCTTGCATTTGGACACCGGCTGATTCTGCATATTCATGGCTCCATGTTCGACCAGTTCGTGGAGAACGCCGCCCCTGAAAAGAAGAAGAAAATCATTACGCTGCTTAACAGGGCGGACCTCGTTATTGTGCTTTCCGGATCCTGGCTTTCCTTTTTTGAAAAATATGTCCCCGCTGAAAGGCTGCGTATCATCTATAATCCGTCCTCTACCTATAGAAGCGGGTATTATAAGCTCTATAAAACCGGAAATGCTCAAGCCGGCGGCAGGCCGGTAATGCAGGTGCTGTTCATGGGCAGGTTCGGCCGGCGCAAGGGAGTCTATGACCTGATCAGAGCGGCAGCGAAACTGAGAGAGGTTCCCTTTAAGCTGAATATGTATGGAGACGGAGAAATCGAGAAAGTCAGGGAATTGGTTGAAAAGGAGAACCTGAAGGAGAAGGTTTCGGTAAGCGGATGGGTGTCCCACTCCAAAATTCGGGAGATATATGAAAAAGCGGATGTCATGGTACTGCCGTCCTATGCGGAAGGCCTGCCCATGTCGCTGCTGGAAGCGATAGGTGAGGGGTTACCGGTGGTTTCCACCCGTGTCGGAGGAATCCCGGAGGCCATAGAGGACGGCAGAAACGGTTTTCTGATAGAGCCGGGAGATGTTGAGGCGTTGGCCGACAGGCTCAGGATGCTGCTGACATCGCCGGAGCTGGTTGAAAGGATGGGGCGTGAAAGCCTTGAAATAGCGCGGGAGAAGTTCTCGACAGAGCGGATCGGGCAGGAGCTGCAGGAGTTGTATCATGAGCTGTAACGGGTGCTTAAGTAAGGCTTACGAGGAAGGCATGTATTTGGAGGGGTTTTTATGACAAAGAATTTTTTCATTAATAGATTGCGGAGAATGTCTGTTGCGGAGATTCTGTACAGGGTTGGACAGAAGGCCGTGGACGGAGCGGAAAAGGCTTTGCTTGGAAGATATAGGTTTGATATGTCGCTTCCGGAAGAGCCGGTTAAATTATTCAGTGCGCCGATTTCCTTAATGGATGATAACAGTCCTGATGTCCGAAGAATTCTTGAAAAAGCAGACAGGCTTTGTGAGAACCGCTTTGATATATTTGCCCTGAAGGACTTTCAGATAAATGGAGAGGTCGACTATCACACAGACTATAAAAACGGGCGATCCGCACCTGCGGATGTTTTCGGAAAGAGCATAAATTACCGGGACAGTGACCGCATCGGAGATATCAAGTACATTTGGGAGATGAACAGGCACTTGTTTCTCGTCCCCCTTGCACTGGCTTATGCACATACTAAACAGCCAAAATATCTGAAAAAATTTGAACAGCTTCTGTCCGGGTGGATGGATCAGAATCCTTTTATGCTGGGTGTGAACTGGGCCAGTTCGCTGGAGCTGGGTATAAGGCTGATCAACTGGACAGTTTGCTGGCACCTCATTGAAGGGGATGTAAGGCCGGAGCTTAGAAAGAGATGGCTGGACTGTGTTTATCAGCATTGCTGGTTTATCGGCAGAAATCTGAGCCGTTTCTCGTCCGCAAATAACCACCTGATCGGCGAGGCGGCAGGGTTGTTTATAGGGAGTACCGCAATGCCTCGGTTTAAAGCCTCGAAGAAGTGGCGCGAAAAGGCCCGGCGTATCCTGATACGCGAAAGCGTGAAACAAAATTATCCCGATGGAGTGAATAAGGAGCAGGCTATTGCATACCAGCAGTTTGTTCTGAGCTTTCTGATTCTCTCAGGACTTGCGGGGCAGGCCAATGGCATCGGCTTTCCTGAAGATTACCGGAGCATCATCGGGAATATGCAGACCTTTCTTGCCGCGATGAAGGACGTTGGCGGCAATCTGCCACAGATCGGCGATGATGATGACGGCTTAGTTGTAGATCCGCTGCTGCTTAGTATTGCGGGCATCAGTTCTTCAGACATTTATTCCACGGACACCAGCCCCGCAAATATCAGCCCCGCAGACATTTATTCCACGGACATCCATCCTACACAGAGTAATTCCACAGACATCCAGACTCGTTCAGACAGAATACCCGATACTTTTATAGACGGTGGGTATTACATTTTAGGGACCGACTTTGGTACACCGACGGAGCAGAAGCTCATATTTGACTGTGGGAGTCTGGGATATCTTTCTCTTGCGGCGCATGGCCATTCGGATGCCCTGGCTGTTATCTTTTCGGCGGGGAGCAGCCCCATATTGATCGATACCGGTACCTATGCCTATCATGCGGATAAAAAGTGGCGCAGCTATTTCAGAAGCACGGCAGCACATAATACTGTTCGTATAGATGGCAGGGACCAGTCTCTGATGTCCGGTAATTTCATGTGGAGCAGCAAGGCAGAAGCTAAAATGACAGAGCACGAAAGCCTGACCATGGTAAAGGGCCTCCATACCGGCTACACCTGCCTGAAGGACGGCGTTTTGCATACCAGGACGGTGAGATACATAGGAGAAGCAAATGCCAGTGAAGCAGAAAAGGACAAGGATACTTTAAAGTCCAAGGAGACCGTAAATGATAAAGAAAGCGTAAATGATAAAGAAACCGTTGAAAACTCGAAAGGTGCGGGCGTGTGGGAGATCGAGGATCAGATCCAATGCGAAGGACGCCATCTTGTGGAGATGTACTTTCACCTCCACCCCGACTGTCGTATTGAGGAGGCAGCGGCCGGAAGGGATATTGCTGATGGATTGACAATCCGTTTCGCCGGAGGCATTTGCCGGTTTGAATTTGACAGCGCCATGACATTAGAGATCTATCAAGGGAATGAGGAGCTTCCGTCGGGCTGGTATTCTCCATCTTATGACGTGAAGGTTCCAACCGTGACGCTAAAGCTGTCTGTGCCCATAAATGGTTCAATAAAAATCACAACAAGATTCTCAATTGTGTTTAGCAGGTAATAAAAGTTGGTTACTATCACAAAACAGCATTGTTTCACAGAAATACAATTGTGTAAAAGGGGAGTGTATTCATGAATATCAGCATTTTCGGATTAGGCTATGTAGGAGTTGTTACCGCAGGCTGTCTTGCTTCCATGGGGCATAGGGTGACGGGAGTCGATATCAACGAGGTAAAGGTGCAGATGCTCAGTGACGGATTGTCGCCAATTATTGAAAAAGACCTTCCCGAGCTGCTGGAGAAGAACAGGAATAATGGCCTGATCCATGCAACGATAGACACAAGGCAGGCAATATTGGAGACAGAGATGTCTATTATATGCGTCGGAACGCCAAGCAGATCAAACGGCTGTCTGGACACCAGATATATTGAGGCTGTCTGCCGGGAGATCGGTGAAGTATTGAAGGAAAAAGCTGAAAAGCATACTTTGATTTTCAGAAGCACTATGATACCGGGCACAATGCGTGGGATTGTCATACCCATGCTGGAGAGCTATTCCGGGAAGATCAACGGAGAAGGCTTTGACGCAGCCTTCAACCCTGAATTTCTTCGGGAGTCCACAGCGGTGTTTGATTTTTACAACCCGCCGAAAACAGTGGTCGGAGCAGATTCTGAGGAGGTTGCGCAGAAAATACTGTCCATTTACGGTGAAGTAACGGGCGAGAGGATTACGACCGATATCGAGGTCGCGGAGATGGTGAAATATGTTGACAATAACTTCCACGCCTTGAAAATCACCTTTGCAAATGAAATCGGGATGCTGTGCAAGAACCTGGGACTGGACAGCCATCAGGTCATGAATATATTTATGAAGGATACCAAGCTGAATATTTCAGCCACCTACCTGAGACCGGGCTTCGCATTCGGCGGCTCGTGCCTGCCAAAGGATTTGAGGGCAATCAGCTGCCTGGCCAGAATGCACGACATTGAGACGCCGCTGCTGAACTCGCTGATGGTGAGCAATACCATGCAGGTGACTAACGCGGCGAAAAAAATCATGTCCTTCGGGAAAAAGAAGATCGGTATGGCCGGGTTTAGTTTTAAAGAAGGCACGGACGACCTGAGAGAGAGCCCGATGGTGGAGCTCATTGAAATCCTGCTGGGAAAGGGCTACGACATTAAGCTCTATGACCGGAACGTATTCCTTTCAAGGCTTCTTGGCGCAAATAAGGAGTACATTACGGAAAAGATCCCCCATATTTCCTCACTAATGGTGGATTCTCTCGACGAGCTTCTGGAGGATCGGGAAATCATCATAATCGGGAACAAAGAGAAGGAATTTGAAAGAATATTGACAGATGCCGGAGCGGATCAGAAGATTTTTGACCTGGTCAGGATCGGGGATATTTCAAAAGCAGGTGACAACTATGAAGGAATTAGCTGGTAAGAAAATACTGATCATAGTAGAAAACCTTCCTTCCCCGTTCGACAGGAGAGTCTGGCAGGAGGCTACCGCGCTGCGGGATAACGGCGCGCTGGTTTCCATTATATGCCCGAAGGGAAAGGGGTATGAGAAAAAGTTTGAGATTATAGATGAGATCGCTATTTACCGGCATTCTCTGCCCAAAGAGGCCGATGGGGCTTTGGGGTATCTGGCGGAATACACGGCGGCGCTCTTCATGGAGTTTATACTGGCGATCAAGGTTCTTTTTACCAGAGGATTTGACGTGATTCACGCCTGCAATCCGCCGGACCTGATTTACCTTGTTGCGCTGCCTTTTAAACTGCTGGGAAAGAGATTCCTGTTTGATCACCACGACATCAACCCGGAGCTTTATGAAGCAAAATTTGGCAGGAAGGATTTTATGTACCGTATGATGCTGTTCTTTGAAAGAAGAACCTTTAAAAGCGCCAGGGTATCCATTGCCACCAACGAGTCTTATAAGAAAATTGCAATGGAACGGGGCGGCAAGAAGGAGGAGGATGTTTTTGTGGTAAGGAGCGGGCCGAGCCTGGAACGGATGAAGATTATCCCGCCTGTAGAAGCATTGAAAAAGGGCAGGAGGTATCTGGTGGGATATGTGGGAGTCATCGGGAAGCAGGAAGGCCTCGATTATCTGATCAATGCGGCGCAGTATATCGTGCAGGAGCGGAATAGGCAGGACGTTCACTTTATCTGCGTCGGCGGGGGTACTGAACTGGAGAACATCAAGGGACTGGCGGCGGAGAAGGGCGTGGAGGAGTACTTTACTTTCACGGGAAGGGTGCCGGATCAACAACTGTTGGAAGCGCTTAACACAGTGGATGTGTGCGTTAATCCGGACGAATATAACGAAATGAACCGTAAGTCCACCATGAACAAGATCATGGAATACATGGCACTGGCAAAGCCCATTGTTCAGTTTGACATGGAGGAGGGCAGGTTTTCCGCTCAGGAGGCTTCTTTGTATGCGAGGCCGAATGACTCGAAGGATATGGCCGAGAAAATACTCCTGCTTCTGGATGATCCCGAACAACGGGAAAGAATGGGTGCCTTCGGGTATGAACGGGTGAAAAATGAATTGGAATGGAAATATGAGAAAGAGAACTTGTATAGGGCTTACAGAAAGCTTTTTAGTATATAGGAGCGAATGAAAAGTATATAGGGGTGAATTCATATGTTTGAAAAAATCAGATTATGTTTGAGATACTGGTGGGTTATTTTGATCATCACCGCAATTACAACAGGATCGGCTGCGTACCTGAGTTATTTTTATTTTCCGGAGGTGTACTACTCTGAGACTACCATTTATGTCCTGAAAACGCAGGACGATGCGGCGAATCCAAACCCTAATGCGGTATACCAGGATCTTCTTGCCAGCGATCTGCTGGTAAAGGATTACCAGGAAATTGTTCAGTCCAGTATCATTATACAGACGGTCAGGGATGAGCTTCAGAATGAAATTCCGCGTTTGAGGAATATGACGATACAGCAGATGAAGGACAGTATCTCTGTAACAGTAAGACCGAGCACCAGACTGATCGTGATAGGCGTTGAGCAGAATAATCCCAATGATGCGGCGGCAATTGCCAACAAAATTGCTGAGGTGTTTCAGGCTAAATCCCTTGAATTGTTGAAAATCAACAATGTCTCAATAATCGACAGAGCAGCTGTACCAACCAGACCTGACAGCCCAAAGCCGGTGCAAAACATGGCCATGAGCCTGATGTCGGGGCTGATTGGAAGTATTGTACTGATCCTATTTATCGATTATGTTAAAAGACAGATTAAAGCGGAGGCTCAAGCAAAGGCTGAAGCGCAGGTATAGGCAGAGGCCCAGGCATAGGCAGAAGAACGGACAAGAGAGGAGACATTGGTTGGGAGTGAACGATAGGACACGAATCGGCGATCAACAGCAAAGGTTCAGCTATAGTTTACAGATAGTGCAGCTTCCCGCTCTCCTTCAGCAGCTCTACGATGTCCTTTACCTCCTGGGCTCTGGATTTGGGGCAGATCAGAAGGGCATCGTCCGTTTGAATAATAATCATGTTTTCCACACCGACTGTGGTGATCAGAGAATTTCCGTAAACAATGGTGTTTTTAGTGTCAATACCCACATGCTCGGATTTGATGATATTGCCGTTTTCATCAGGCGGAAATACAACGCCAAGCATATCCCATGAGCCAACGTCGTTCCAGCCGAAATCTCCCGGGACGACTCTTACATCGTCGCTGCGCTCAAGAATCCCATAGTCAACCGATACGCTTTGCAGCAGAGGATAAATGGCATTCAGCTTTTCACTCTCGCTATCGGTTCCATAGTATTCGCTTAAAGTTACTATGTTCTTGTAAAGCTTTGGCAGGAATCTCTGAATGTTTTCCATCAACACACCGGTCCGGCAGATCAGGATACCGCTGTTCCAAAGGTAATTGCCGGATTTCACAAACTGCTTTGCCTTTTCTAGATTTGGCTTTTCAATGAATTCTTCAACATAGGACATCCCGTCAACCGCGGAAGCCCTATCATACTTGATGTATCCGTATCCTGTTGCCGCAAAGCCCGGATGGATCCCCAATGTAATAAAGGAATCGTTTTCAGATGCATATTTTACGGCCAGACGAAGCGCGGCATGGTATTCTTCTTCTTTGTTGATATAAGCGTCAGAAGGGAATATGCATATAACGCTGTCCCCATGAAGCCTGTGAATCCGGGATGCGGCGTATGCTATGCACGCTGTGGTGTTTCTGCCCACGGGCTCCAACAGGACATTTTCGTGGGGGACGCCATCTATTAGAATCTCTTTTAAGATATCTCCCTGCGAACGATTAGTCACAATATAGGTATTTTTATAAGAAATCACAGCGGCGTTGCGCTTAATGGTTTCATTGATCATCGCATCGTTCCCGCCAAGGTTCAACAGCTGCTTGGGCTTGCACTGCCTGGACAGAGGCCAGAACCTGGTGCCCCCTCCGCCGGCCATAATAACTGAAAATATCTCCATACCGTCACCTCCCTATGTTTGTTGCTCGTGGGATATTTACCTCAGGGAATGGCTTTTAAACAGGGATTCGGGGATAATAATTTTCACTCCTCTGATGTTTACAGCTGCATGTAGTATTTACATAAATTCCATTAGTGGACAAAATAGAGAAAAATTGTAGAAGATTAGCTGATATAATTTTGCTAATATTTATAAATTATGTAAAGAGGGGGAGTTATTTGTGGAATCTGAAATAATCATGAAGGATTTGCTTAAACAGTATAGCTTTTACAAAGACCGTAAGGTGATGCTCGAAAGGAGAAGTGTTTATCTACAAAGTTTAATCGAAAATGAAGGAGATGATTTTGATAAAGGAATATATAAAGGGCCTTTGGATGAATACCTGAATAAGGCTAAAGATGAAATCGCAATTGAGCTTCATAGCATTCAAAATGAAATGCCAAAAATAACCTATCTACTGGGGAAGGTCGACTTAGCGCTTGCTATGGTTGCCGGTTACGACGAGAAGTACAAGTTGATCATTGAATCTTTCTATATCAAAAAAATCAGAATGGAGAATATTTCTGACTCTATGCATATCAGCAGGAGTTCTTGCTATGAAATAAAAAACAAAGCAATTAGCTATATGGCTAAAGTCATTTTTGGGGCTACAATTTAATTCATATCCGGGACAAAACGCGGACGATTACTGGAAAATATTCTGCTAAAGTATACTCAATACAGTTAGTTTACTTTTCAAATTCAAATACAGGAGGTCAATAATGCATAACGGATACTATTTAACCGAAGCAGACGCACCATCTTTTGATAGCTGGTTTTCAGAGGCATACAGGCTTGTACACCAGGAGATGCCATGCGGCATATTGTGCAAAAGTGTAACTATTGTAGTTACAGAGGATTGTAATTTTGCATGTACCTATTGTTACATGCACGGGAAAAAGCCAAAGAAAATGAGTAAAAAAACGGCGATGGAGGCAGTTGATTTCGTTCTGGATAAAGAAAAATGCAACGGCTATATCAACCCCGAAGAATCGCCATGTATCATACTGGAGTTCATTGGCGGAGAGCCTTTGCTTGAGATCGATACCATTGATGTATTTATGGAGTATTTTATCTATAAGTCAATGTTGCTCGATCACCCCTGGAAGAATAATTATGTTATAAGCATGTCGTCAAATGGTTCATTGTATCCGACAAAAAAGGTCCAGAACTTTGTGAGGAAATACGCTGGCAGGGTACATATCGGTATAACCATTGACGGCACAAAAGAGTTGCATGATACCTGCAGAGTGTACAGAGATGGAAGAGGTACATATGATGATGTCCTAAAGAGCGTAAAAATGCGGTTTAAAAATGGTGAACATCCAAGCACCAAAGTCACAATTGCGCCGGAAAACCTTCAATATCTTTGTGAGGCTACATTACATCTGTTTTCCATAGGCTATAGGTTCCTTTATTGTAATGTTGTTTTTGAAGATGTCTGGAGCATTGATCTGGCTAAATTGCTTTATAGCGAGTTAAAAAAATTAGCTGATATTATGCTGAAGGAGTCACTGTATAAGTCTCATCTTTCTACTTTTCTTTCAGAATCTATTGGAGCTCCTCTTCCGGAAGATGAAATCACAAACTGGTGTGGCGGAACCGGAAGCATGCTGGCGATCGGCACAGACGGCGTTTGTTATCCTTGTATCAGGTATATGGAGTACTCATTTGCCAACAAAGACAGAAAACCCGTAGTTATTGGTGATATATACAAAGGCATATTGAGTGTTGAGGATTCCTGTGATATGCAGTGCATGAACTGTATAACCAGGCGCAGTCAATCTACTGACGAATGCTTTTATTGCCAGGTCGGGAAAGGTTGCGCCTGGTGCAGTGCATACAATTATGATTACTACGGCACTGCGGACAAAAGGACGACATTCCATTGCAGCATGCATAAAGCGAGAGTCTTAGCAAATGTATACTATTGGAATATGTTATACAGAAAGCTTGACCTTAACAAGCGGTTTGATTTTCATATGCCCGATGAATTGGCATTGGAGATAATCGACAGGGATGAATTATCACTGTTAAAAAAATTGAGTATGCAGGAGGATGAAAGATGAATAATTCAAAGGAACTGGTTCCGGTAAAGGAAAAGGATGCAAGGGAGCTTGCAGACACGATCGTTGAGGTTGAAGCGTGCAAGGAATTGTATGAAAAGGCGGTCAAGCAGCCGAATTACTCTTCTCATGCAATGAAGGATGTGCTGGATCGCTTCATGAGCGCTCTGAAGAAACACAAGGCACTCTGGCGTGAGCTTCTGATCAAATATGTAGGAGAGGAAAAAGCAATGTACTACAGGGATGTGTACCGATATGACATTTTTAAAAAGGTTATATTCCTGCAGGACATGGAGGGGGAGGAATATGCGCAACCTGAAAATTGAGCTGTCATCCGAAGAAGAAAAGGTATTTGAATACAGAATGTATCAGTTCCAGGGAATTCAAATAGCTGTTAATCAATTTCTTAGTACAAAGATATATGAATACAATGATGAGCATTACTCAAGACTGACGGATACCCTTGTCGAAAAGTACAGGCTTCTATCGGAGTGTATCATGGAGTTGGCTGAAAAAAGGGGTTATAAGGAAATAGCAATGCAGGATTTGAATTATGAATATACGAAAGGAGTAGTAAGGCTGATTAGTACATAGACAAATCATATCCTGACGAAGGTCGGCAAGCAATTTATGCCGGCTTTCGTTTTTTTATATGGGGTTTGAAGTGTAAACGAAATATGCTATACAGCGAGAAGGAAATGGTACGAAGTCCGGACGACATAAGGATATTCAGGTGCTAGGATAAAGGCAGGTAGAAAATGATTCTATCAATTGGTTAATAAGGATGTGAAATCAATGGCATGTTATTATTGTTCCTATCAATGTCAAAGCACCTGTGAGGCTTATTGTGCACAGGACTGCACCGGTGGCTGTGCAGGCACCTGTTCAGGAAGCTGTACCGGAGGTTGTCAGGCATCCTGCTCCGATGAATGCACCAGTTGCACATATACTTGTTCAGGCGGCTGCAGCGGTTGTACGGGAACCTGTTCGGATGTGTGTACGAGCTGTACCGGAACATGCTCCGGAGGCTGTACAGGGTGCACCGGAGGTTGTCAGGCGTCTTGCTCAGATGAATGCACCAGTTGTACATATACTTGCTCAGGCGGCTGCAGCGGTTGCACGGGGACCTGTTCGGATGTGTGCACGAGCTGTACCGGAACATGCTCCGGAGGCTGTACAGGATGTACGGGAGGTTGTCAGGCGTCTTGCTCAGATGAATGCACCAGTTGCACGTTTACTTGCTCAGGCGGCTGCAGCGGCTGTACGGGAACCTGTTCCGACTATTGCACCAGCTGTACTGATATATGTACGGGAACGTGTGCGAATTCCTGTTCCGATGAATGCACCAGTTGTACATATACTTGCTCAGGCGGCTGCTTGACAACATGTACGACAACCTGTTCGGGCTCTTGTGTAGTAGTTTGTGGTGGCAGTTGCACAGACCTTTGCGCAGACGGCTGCTATAATACATGCAGTATAGCCTGCGCGGACAGCTGTACCGGCAGTTGCGCCGGTGGATGCTCGACGGCCTGTACTACGACCTGTTTAGGGAGCTGCCTGGAAAGCTGCGTACAAACATGCGCGGGAAGTTGTTCGGACGTTTGTTCAACAGAGTGTACTGTAAATTGCGATGCTGAATGTGTACAAACATGCAGTGGCGGCTGTAAGGAAGGTTGTCTCGGAAGCTGTTCGGGGACATGTATTGATAATTGTGTAGCAGCTTGCGCAGTTGACTGTTCTGGTACATGCTCAAGCAGTTGTAGTGAGGGCTGTTTTGATGGCTGTATGGAGACATGTATTGATAATTGTGTAGAAGCTTGTGCAATTAACTGTTCTGATACATGCTCAGGCAGCAGTACTACTACTAATCCAGGAGACGGTACTCTTGAACTTGGCGACACAGGATCTGAGGTTACAGTACTGCAGCAGGATCTAGTCTATATAGGTTATAGCCTAAGTGTAACAGGGACATATGATGCGGCTACAGAATCAGCAGTAAGGGTTTTCCAAATTCTAACCGGAATAGGTGTTGATGGGATTGTTGGACCGGAAACAAGAAATAAGCTTGCTGAAGTAGTGAGTAATAAAAATAATGGCTGGCTGTCAAGAGGTATGAAAGGATCGGATATACTGCACTTGCAGAATAACCTTAATACACTTGGTTATAATTGCGGAACAGCGGATGGTGAATTCGGCATAAATACTTACAATGCTGTTCGTTCGTTTCAAGCTGCAAAAGGATTGACGCAGGATGGGATTGTAGGGCCTGCTACAATGAGTGCCATAAATGCTGCGTTAAACGCACCAGCGGGTATAATAACAATTCATGAGAGAACATCTAGCAGTATAACTCTGAACATAATTAGAGGAATAGGAAAACGGATTAAATATTATCAGGCAGCAAATTATGAGTATACAAAGCAAGAGATACCCATCACAGATCAAGAAGCTAACACAGGTAAAAAACTTTTTGAGAATCTTGTTCCTAATACGGCCTACATTTTTGAACTAATTAATAGTCAAGGTACGATAGAGTTCAAGACAGGCACTACTACACTGCATCAGGGAACTGTAAGCTTGAGCTTAGTGGCTATAGACGTTGGGTATAGCAATATAACATGGAAAATTGAAGCAGCTGATAACAAAACATTGGAGGCATATGAATCTACAATCACGCCAACGGGTAGTGTTAGCTATACTTTACTCGATAGTATGACTATACACGGTATAACATGTACGTATTCAATTTCTGCACTAAATCCAGACACATTCTATATTGCTATTATCAAAGATGGAGATAATCCTATAGCATCAGATCTGGAAAAAACGCTTATGCTGGATGAAACGCAAGCCGAAAACGGAGGTCATAATGAGTTAATAGATAAATTGAATTTCTTAATTAACGATGGAGATCTTACTCTAGGTAATGGTGAGATATGGTCAATATTTTCAGGTATATTCCAAAGCGGTATTGAGTTATGGAATAAAAATTATGGGAACATTCGAATAGACAAGCTTGGTAAGGTCATCAAAGTTACAGAAACGGTTGGAGGAACAGCTAGAGTAATTGGAAGGTATACACTTGATCAAGCAGAGGAGTTTCCACAATATCTGAAATATTTTAGCAGCAGAGCTAATTACTTGGACAGTATTAAGTCCACTTTAGGTGCCGCTCTTAGTCTTATTGGTATAGCGATAGATGTAAGGGAAGGAATAAAAGCAGAGATTGAAGAGGCTAATGCGGAAAATAGAGCTGTTAGATGGTATGATATTGCAGTGTCTATTGTTTATGATATTGCTATAGGAGTTGTTGGAGCAGTTATTGGAACATTTGTTGGCGCATACTTTGGATCGCTTGTACTCACTCCTGGTCTTGGGACACTTATTGGATCTTTAACAGGTGGACTTGCAGGATATATATGGAGTGTTTTTACAGATAACGCAAGAGATCAAATAGTTGATATGATAACGGCACTCTTTGAAAATGCGGATCAACAAGTTATTACCGGAAATGCGTGGAGTTGATTGCATAATCTGGCATATTATGCTATAGTTGTGTTACAATATTCTATATTAATAGAAAACGTCTTGAGAGTAGGGTAGTACATACCCTGCTCTCAAGATGTCTATAATCAGGTATTTGGAGGGCGTATGGTTAAAAATTTAAGTAACATAAGAGGATATTTGACAGTGATACCTCCATTACTTATAAAAAAGTTTTTGTGGGGATTTTTAGGATTGCTAAATATTTTTAATGCATTTATGTTTAAATTTATATATGATCTGGATTTAAAACAGGCGCTGAATCTGTATGTGAATGCTATTTTCTTTGTCATAACTCTTGTTTTTGATTTATGGGCGATTTATATTCTTTTAGATACTAAAACCAAGCAAAATCAATTTATATTATTTTCAGGATTAGTATCATTTTTCCTATCAGCAATGTATATTTATGCATTTTATGAAATAATATATATGATATTAGACATAAAATCACTCGTTTATATTTATATTATAATTTTTTTGTATATCTTTATACTTGCTTTGAATCTATTAATTTTACATCAATTATTAAATAAAGGAAACTTCAAAAGAAAAAAACAAAAAGGTATATTCATATCTTTAATTTTGATCTGTTTCAATTTTGGTATAATGGGAGAAAAATTATACAATAAATTTTCTGATGCAAGATCACAATTAATTGTTACCGCTTTTATTATACTTCTTTTTGGTTATTGTTTCCTATTTACAACGCATAATACGTACAAATATTACCTGATAAAAAAATACAGTAAACCGTCTGAATGATTTTTATATACCGTTGAATGTATTGATAATATAGTATTTTAGGGTGAATGTATGAAAAAAAGGATTATTGTTATCTGTATTAGTATTTTTGCTGTTGCTGCTGTGTTCTATAATTATTATTCTCTTCAAATACATACTGAAAAGAAAAATAACCATATGGAAACCTTTGAACAAGTAAAAATAGCAGAAGTGGATGTTTCCGCTATTGCAGATCTACCACAACCTCAACATCTAAGAGGCATCAAGGATAGAAATAAAAAAAAATTATCTTCAGAATTTGATACTTATAAGCTTTTGGCTTCTGATAGTATAAACTTGCAAGGCAAATTCAGGATCGATAATGGTTTAGTAGAAATGATAACATGTAAGTATGTAAAAGAATCCGATATTTCGATAAATATAAGTATTTATCATTCAAATGAGATTGCAAAAGATGAGTATAAACTAGAGCTAAAGTATTCTAAAGAAATTGTGAAGCAGTCAGAAGAATTAAATAATCAATGGTTTATCAGCAGCATTATTTATATAGAAGACGTTTCAATTGTTAATAAAGTATGCTTCCAAAAAGGTAATTTAGTCATAACTATTATAGAAGATACAAATAACCGCGAGTCAAATATCAATAACGTCATATATAAACTTGAGGAAATTTTTGCAGATGAATTTGATATACGGGACTGATTGTCAATGGTATTGTATGTGCAGGTAAACTTAGCGATGGAATAGCGAAGCATAGCATGTTAATAATTACAGACGGTTGCCTAAACGATGACCGCCATTTTTTTGTTACAAATCAGCACAAAATCTGGACGACATTAGGATATTCAGGTGCTAGGCTGAAAGCAGGTAGAGAATTATTCTATCAATTGCTTATAAGGATGTGTTGTTATGGTTTGCTCTTCTGATTCTAGCCTGGCTGAAACTGAGATTTCTGTACTACAACTACAACAGGCTCTTAGGTTTGTTGGATACAATCTCAGCGTTACCGGCAAATTTGATGCTGCTACAAAATCAGCAGTGAAGATACTTCAAATTCTATTGGGACTTAGCGTCGATGGTATTCCCGGAATAAAAACAAGAGGTGTGCTTGATGTGGTGGCCCGCAACAAGAAGAACGGATGGTTATCAATTGGTATGATAGGCACGGACGTACTGAAGCTGCAAAATGAGCTGAATAAGCTGGGCTTTCACTGTGGAGCAGCAGATGGCGAATTTGGGGCAAACACGTATAATGCAGTGTATTCATTCCAGAGTGCAAAGGGCTTAGTTAGGGACGGCATTGCAGGACATGCCACTATGAATGCAATAAACGCTGCTCTGGATCCTATACCATTCGAGGGTGGCTT
Source organism: Bacillota bacterium (assembly GCA_023435745.1). Lineage (GTDB taxonomy): Bacteria > Bacillota > Clostridia > Acetivibrionales > DTU013 > JAEYRF01. Next base: position 78,333 of record JAEZMD010000010.1, read on the forward strand.
AACCTATAACAAAAACGGAAATATAACCGGCACAGGAGCAAGTAAACCGATCATTCCTTTCATTTTTAACAATGGAGCAAGAAGTGCAGCTAATTATGATACTGTAATAAACCAATTTGATGTAGTAAATAATCCGCGGTATGCAAAAAGAGATAATAACAATGATGGTGTTAAGGAAACTTTCTGCAATATTTTTGCATGGGATGTCACTCTGGCAATGAATGCGGAGGTTCCTCACTGGGTAAGAAATGATACGAATGAACCGTATATATATGACACATCTATTAGCTACAGTGAAAATACTTTAGTAGCGCATGAAATGAGTGCAAATAGTGTAGCTGTCTGGCTCAATAGATTTGGATCATACTATGGATGGACTCTTTTGACAAGTGCAAAAGCGGCTCAAGCTTCAGCCAATTTAGGGAAACCAACTACCGGAGTTTGGCGAAATTCTGGTGGAATCGGTCACATTGTTATAGTCAGGCCAAATCTATCCGGCGACGGGGAAGTACATATTGCACAAGCTGGATCCAGCAATTATAACGATGGAATACTGTCTAAACATTCAAGCTCTAGATTTGTAAATGGAGTAGTATTTTACACACATGCTTAAAATTACAGAACTATGATTCACTCCTATTATGGAACAAGAAACTAACGGTACTAAATCTGGACGACAACCGGAAAATTGCATGTTAGGATAGAACTGTAAATTACATCCGGGCGGGAGCTATCAATGCTGACAGCCTAAGGACTGACGGAAGGAGGAATTTTACTGATGAAAGTGCTTGACAATTATTTTGACACAGATCGTATTCCTGATTATTGTACAAAAGAGAAGCTGGAGAAATTCTACGGTTATTATTTGAAAAACCTAAAAGCATGTCCCTATAAAAGCAAATGGGTGACCTTGGATGAAATTGAGAAACGTGAGATCACCGGCTGGGAATGTATAGGAGACCTATATCTCATAGATTCAAAAGACGACAAGACGAAGCTTGCAATGGACATTTATCAAAACGGAACCTATTTTCCTGTATTTGTGACCGTTGACGGGGATGCTCCATACAGGCTGCGGGATGGTATCCATAGACTGTTTGCCATGAGACAGCTAGTGGATATGGGCTGCTGGGATAAGGACAGAAAAATTCTTGTCGTGACCAATGAAGAGGTTGAAGCACCCATAAAAAAAGAGCAGGCAGTTTATTATCTGCCGCTGGTGGTGAAGGAAGAATTTAAAGACAACTTTTCTTTTATGTATAAGGATCTACTTGATAAAGAGCCGCTTACTTATGCGGATACTGATAAAGAGCTCGCCGAATTCAGATCCGATAAGGGCAGTTATCTGGCAATGTCTTGTATAAGTTTATTGCTTCGGAATGCGTTCTTTGAATACAGACAGAAGTATGGAGAGCCCATAAGTCCAAGTCCGGTTATCAATGATATTGAAGCGTGGAAAAAATGGAGGGGGTATTAAAATGCTGAGAAGTATCAGATGCGTAGAGATCGAAATCCACAGCTATTGTAACAGGAAGTGTCAGTGGTGTCCGAATTCAAAGCTCAGAAGAGACCAGATCAAAATCATGCCTGAAGATCTGTATCTGAAAATCATGAATGAATTGAAGGAAAAAGGTTTTAATGGCGTTATCAGCTATTCCAGATATAACGAACCCATGGCGGATATCAAGCTGCTGAAAAAACGTGTTGAACAGGCAAAAAACATACTCCCCGGCGTAAAGCTTGTAAGCAACACAAACGGCGATTATCTGGATTGTTTAAGCCTGGACCGGTTATTGCTGGATGATCTTACAGTCATGGATTATGATTGCATGGGGCTGGAGCAATGTCTGGAAAAACTGAAAAGAGTTGGCGCGAGAGTGGCGTTGGTTGATTATCCATTCATTTATGCGCTATATAAGAATATCAATATCCTGTATTACGTAGATTGGCCAAAAAACGTTGAAATTGTTGATCGTGGAGGCTTCCTGAAAAAGCCGGTGAAGCTTGATGGCAAGAAAATGAATTGGCTGAAGAATAAAGAACGTCGCAGTAATCCTTGTTTTGAGCCTTACAATTTCATAGGGATTGATTACACGGGAAGGGTCACTCCATGCTGCCAGATCAGAAGCGATTTTTCAAAGCACAATAAATATATTCTAGGTGACCTGAACCATCAAAGTTTATCAGGAATCATGCTTGATAAGAAGGCTGTGAACTTTAGGGATTTGATGAGCAGTTATAACGCAAGCCGGTATCCCGACCCCTGTAAATATTGCCAGAAGAGTGCCGGAAGATATACAAGAGAAAACTGTGGTATCGAATACAATATTGATTAATGTGAGGAGAAACGAATATGGAGATTGAAATTGTTGAATTGGTTAAAGACCTGGGCTTTCCTGCTGCAATTGCCCTCTACACCTTAATCACATTGAATAAAAGTATGAGAGAGAATACTGCAATGGTTAAGGAGAACACCCGTGTATTGTCGGTGCTGTGCACTAAGTTTGGCTGTAACGAGGTGATCAGGCCGGATGAAGATAAATAATCAAATGCTGAGGTATGGGAAGGGGAGCGAAATGTCTGTTGGTATTTTTATTTCAGGAAGGCTGGGCAGTGAAAGACTGCCGTCAAAATTAGTCTTACCCATTGGAGATACTTGCTTGTGGGAAATGGCATGTGAAAAATTGAATCTTTTGCCGGAGAGGTACAATAAATATGTTCTTGCTGAAGAAGGCATATTATCGGAAATGGCCAGACGCTATACGAATCTGCAGGTAATTATAAGAGATAAGAAAACTGCATTGGTTGACGGACCTCTTTCGTATATTTTTAAAGACCTTAAGCAGGTATGCGATCAGTATCTTATGTTTTTGAATCCCTGTCAGAGCTTTTTGAGCATAGAAACCGTAATACGTTCACTTGAAAAATTTCAAGATGCCGGGGCTGAATATGCAACCAGCGTAAAACTATTTAGAAATTGGTTGTTTGACGAATCCGGCAAACCTATAAATCCAATCGACTATAAAACACTATCCACTAAGGTAATCAAGCCCATATTTCAAGCCGCGCACTGTTTTCATATTTTTAATAAAAACAATTTCTTTAGCGACGGCTGTATGTTAAAGGTGGGTCATATGCTTCTGCCAACTCCTGAAGAAGAAACATTGGATGTTGATACGGCTGATGACCTTGAATTCGTGAGGTGGAAGCATGAAATTTGTGATTGATATCGACGGAACCCTGTGCACTCAGGGAAAGGATTATAAAGATGCTAAACCATATACCCAAGCTATTGAACGTGTAAACGAATTGTTTGACGAAGGGAATACGATCTGGCTATTTACAGCAAGAGGAAGCGATACGAAGCTTGATTGGAAAGACGTAACAAAGGCACAGTTGAAAAGCTGGGGCGTTAAATACCATGAGCTAATTTTCGGCAAACCGAGCGCGGACAGGTATATCGACGACAGAGCTGTAAATTCGTTAAGGGAAGCCTGGTAACTTTTTGTTTTGGATGGGTGAGAATATGTTTATTGCAGAGATAGGTATAAACCATAATGGGGATATTGAAATTGCCAGGAGCTTAATAAGCATGGCAAAAAGAGCAGGCGCAGATGTGGTGAAATTCCAGAAAAGAGATGTCGATGCCAGTGTCCCGATTAGCATGCGAGATGTAATCAGGCATACGCCCTGGGGTGAAATGTCTTATCTGGAATACAGAAAGAAGTTGGAGTTTGGAAGAAAGGAATATGAAATCATAGATTCATATTGCAGGTATTTGGGGATAGAATGGTCTGCCAGTGTCTGGGATATAGAAAGCTTGGAGTTTGTCTCGCAGTATAGTATTCCTTTTATTAAGATCCCAAGCGCATGTATTACTGATATGTGCCTTCTCAGCAGAGTCAGGCGTTCGAAAAAACCGGTTATCATATCTACAGGTATGAGTACTTTAAGCGAGATAAAGCTGGCTGTGAAGATGCTGTCCGGTACGGATCTGACGATACTGCATTGCAACAGCAGTTATCCGAATAAGGATCATGAAGTCAACTTAAATGTAATAAAAACGTTGAAAAAAATGTTTCCGAAGCATAAGGTCGGATACAGCGGGCATGAAGAGGGGATAAACGCCAGCCTGATAGCGGGAGCAGTTGGAGCTGAAGTGATTGAAAGACATATCACATTGGATAAAAGCATGTGGGGGAGCGATCAGAAGTTCAGTCTGGATGAGAGGGAACTGACCCGGTTGATCTGCGGACTAAAACAAATTCCGGTCTGGATGGGTAAATATAAGATACAGGTTCATGATTCCGAATTGGAGGCCAAAATGCGGTTAAGACGGGTATAATAATTTTCACATTGTTCACATTTCACATGTTGTTGCATCAATTTGCAAATGTTATGATAATGGTGTATTGATAAGCGGGAGTGATGAACATGATAAGCAAAACAAGAGTGCTGGTTATCGATGATGATGTGAATATATGCGAGCTGATCCGTCTATATCTGGAGAAGGACGGCTATGAGGTGCAGACCGTTTACAACGGCAAGAGCGGCATTGAAGCGTTCGGAGAATTTACCCCGAGTATCGTCGTTCTTGACATTATGCTGCCGGGCGTGGATGGCTGGCAGGTGTGCCGTGAAATCAGGAAGTCCAGCAATATACCTATTATCATGCTGACGGCAAAGGGTGAAACTTTTGACAAGGTGCTCGGACTTGAACTCGGCGCTGACGACTATATGGTCAAGCCTTTTGAACCGAAGGAGCTCGTTGCCAGAGTCAAGGCAATACTCAGGCGATACGACCGGAAGGATTTCGATGTGCAGGAGCTCATCTTCCCGAACCTGGTGATCAACAAATCCAATTATGTAGTGAAGCTGAACGGCAAAGACATGGAGATGCCGCCAAAGGAGCTGGAGCTGCTTTATTTTCTTGCGTCCAACCCGAACAAGGTGTTCACAAGGGAACAGCTGCTGGAGCATGTATGGGGTTTTGATTTTTATGGCGATAGCAGGACTGTGGACGTTCATGTAAAACGGCTCAGAGAGAAGATCGACATTCCCAATCAGATATGGCAGTTAAAGACTGTTTGGGGCGTTGGATACAAGTTTGAGGTAAAATAAATGTTCAAGACGATATTCAGCAAGCTGATTGCCATGTTTCTATTGATCCTGGCCATTGCTTTTACAATAACCGGGGTGATGATGAGCCTTTTACTGGATGATTATGTAACGGAGGAAAAGGCCAACACACTTGAGACGGCAAGCGGTTGGGTCAATATGGTTTTCAGCAATTATCTGCAAAACATCGATATCAACGATTATCTCAGCATTGCCAGGGCGGAATTGCTGCTGAAGGATACGCTGCTCTCATACGGCAGCTATACGAACTCCTATATCTGGATTGTCACGGACCAGGGATACCTGTTCCAATCAAACATGCCTTCCGCTATAACACAAAAATACACCAATGAGGAAGGGAAGGTTAAAATACCGGACAGCAGGATATTGCCGGGATTGCTCCTGGAGGAGACCACTATAAGAGAGGTTGGAGATTTCAACGGCTTCTTTAAAGATCCTTATTTTGAAGATACGGGGGATATCTGGCTGACTGTCGGCCGCTCCTTTCAATACGAAGGCGCTAGCGGCACGAAATTTATGATCGCCATATATATGCATACGCCTGTGGAGGAGGTCATAGATGCCAGAATGCGGGTAATCAAGTACTTCTTTATTTCTGGAGGCGTCGCTCTTGCGATCGCATTGCTGCTGATCTACATTTTCTCGCTGCGCCTTTCCCGCCCGCTGAAACAAATCAAGAATGCCGCGGCAAGGATCGCAAACGGTGAATTTGAAAAGCGGGTGGATATCAAATCCAGAGATGAGATCGGTGAGCTGGCCGGAGCGTTCAATCAGATGGCGGTCGCGCTGCAAAATATTGAACAGATGCGAAGAGGCTTTATTGCCAATGTATCGCATGAGTTGAGGACGCCGATGACATCTATCAGAGGGTTTATCGAGGGGATTCTGGACGGGACTATTCCGCCGGAGAGGCAGAGCCAATATCTGACTATTGTCAGGGATGAGACGAATCGCCTGAACCGGCTGGTCAACGACCTGCTTGACCTTGCAAGGATGGAGTCCGGCGAGTTGAAGCTGACGATGACAACACTTGATATTAATGAAATGCTCAGGAAATGCGTGATAAAGTTTGAAACCATGCTGATAGAGAAGGAGCTTTCCGTCGACGCCGACTTCGAAGAGGAGGACATGCTTGCAAAAGGCGATTCGGATGCGATTGAAAGAGTGTTGTACAACCTGATGCACAATGCTATTAAATTTACACCGCAGGGGGGAAGGATCAACCTGATTACCCGGAAAAACAAAGACCTGATCGAAGTGACTGTCAGGGACAGTGGCGTCGGTATTGACGAAAATGAACTGGATATGATCTGGGACAGGTTTTACAAATCCGATAAATCAAGGAGCAGGGACAAAACAGGTACCGGCCTTGGACTTGCTATAGTAAGGAACATTATCAATGAGCATGGACAGAGCGTCAGAGTAGAAAGCCGGTCCGGAGAGGGGACAGCCTTCATATTTACTTTAGCCCGCGAAGCTAAAACGATCGAAGTACAGGAATGAAGAAGGGTTAAAGTTAACAATTTATTCATAGTTTTTTCAAATAGGTTCATTAAAATAATGGTATAAGATAGTTTGTTGAGAATTGATGACAGCAGATCAGCTAGATTTGTGACAGGAGGTTGTATATATGGATGAGTTTAATAATGGAAGTATGAACAATGAAAACGTGAATGACACAAACGTTAATGGTGTAAACATGAATGACGCAAACATGAATGATGGAAATAACGAAAATATGAGCAGTGCGCAGTCGCAAAAAAGCCAGCCGTACTACACTGAAAACATTAAAAAGACCAAGACGAAAAAGATCGGCGCAGGCCATCTGATTCTGGTAGCAGTGCTCAGCTCTATTCTAGGCGCATGCCTGATGTTTGCGGCGACGACATTCCTTGCCCCGGTGATACAGCCGACAGTGAACGGATGGCTTGGTATCACAGAGCAGGCGTCGGAGGTTTCATATGCCGACAACGGTATCTACAAGAAGGTTGAGATCACACAATCTACCTCGCCCGTGGAAGCCATTTCAGAGAAGGTCAGCCCTTCGATCGTTGGCGTCCAGATTACCGTAAAAGGCCAGAACAGCGGTTTCTTCTTCGATATGGGCCAGGAAAATGTGGGATACGGTTCCGGTATCATTATCCGGGAAGACGGGTATATCCTCACAAACAATCATGTTATTGAGGATGCTTTGACGTATAACACCAACAAGCTCAGTGATGGCTCCAGCATTCAGATCATTTTACCGGGAAATACTGAGAAACTGTATCCGGCGACGATTGTTGGAAGAGATGCAAAAACGGACATTGCAGTGTTGAAAATTGATGCGTCAAATCTGCCGGCAGCCGAGCTGGGTGATTCAGACAAGGTTAAGGTCGGTGAGCTGGCAGTGGCCATCGGTAATCCCGGAGGATTGGAATACATGGGCTCTGTAACGGCAGGGATCATAAGTGGGATAGACAGAACTCTGCAACTGGATAACGGACGTGATTTCACCCTGATTCAGACGGATGCGGCAATCAATCCGGGCAACAGCGGAGGCGCTCTGGTGAATTCACAGGGTCAGGTAATCGGTATCAACACGGTCAAGATCGCTGCGACCGATGTTGAAGGAATCGGGTTTGCAATACCGATCAATGCAGCCAATGAAATAGCGGAGAGCCTTATTGAATTCAAGTATGTAAAAGGAAGACCGCAGCTTGGTGTAGTTATTGACACAACTTTTACTAAAGAGACGGCAGAACAGGCTAACGTACCGGAGGGACTTCTTGTAAGCCAGGTTACTCCCTTTAGTGCAGCTTACAACGGCGGTATACAGCGTGGAGATATTATCGTTGAATTTGACGGCAAGAAGATAACTGCATTCAGTGAACTCGAGGATCAGAAGAATACCCATAAACCAGGAGATTCAGTTGTTATCAAGGTTTACAGATACGAGGACAAGGCAACACATTCATTGACGGTTGTTCTGGATGAAGAAAAGAACACAGACTAGCATATTATTAATAACACTACCTCCATGATAGCAATCTAAAAGCAGCCTAACGGCGCGTTTTAATAGGAAACTTATTTAACCATACCCCAAACCGATACGGAAATGCAAGAGAGAGACGTTGCCCCACAAGGACAACGTCTCTCTAATGTAAGCGTCAGTTGCGGCCGGGCAAGGTCGCTTACAATATTATTATGCCAACATTGCGTTTGAAGGTATCAATTCTGGCCTCCATAGGTGCAAAATATGAATTCATATTCAAGAACTCCTTATTCTGTGTCAGGCACCGTTTAATTTCAAACTAAAATCCTATAAAAAGAATTGCATCACACCTAAAATGGCAATATGTGCTGGATAAAAAATATAGAATATCCATTTGACTTTTGGACCCTGCTTATCATTATATAAGAATATGAGAATTACAGCTATCAAAGCGAAGAAAAAGTTATTTAGGTTACTATCATAAAACATCCCTCTGATTGTAGGTGGGGATAATAAGAAACCTCCAGTTTGGCTATAGATATATGGATATGCATAGTGGTAGGTTACAACAGCAGTCATTACAATACTACGTGCTAATTTACTTGTAGGTTTAATAAAGTAGAATAACAGTATATACACTACACCACACATTCCATAATCTGTTCTTAATAAATTAGCAAAGCTTAGTATTGGTAACAATGGTATACAAGCCAAAATATTATAGAACGCCACGTTTTTTGAAGTATTCTTTCTTTCGGGCAAAACTTTGCTTACGCCTAACATCGTTACCAAATATATACATAAAATAATAGAAATAAAAAGGCTCGAATTTATACCCTCTAAAATGGAAATAATAAATTCTAACACATAGGCTATGAGTAAAAGCAATGAAGCTGCCCATGAATGTTGCTTTGTTTTTAGTTTTTCATAAATTGTAATACAAGACGCGCCTAAAAAAAGAGTATAAAAAACATTTGTATCATCAAAAAAATTCACAGTAAATTGATTGCCAAAATATTTATAGAAAGCTAAATCATATGGTATTTCAGAGATAATAGCAAATAAGCCCAGCCTTAATATATACTTATCTATATTTTTTGTGTATTTACAACCTTGCGCTATCATGTAGGCATAAATTGGAAAAGATATTCTCCCAATCAATTTAAAAATTTCGGATACTCCAAAGACAGGAAATATCGCCCCAAAATGGTCTAGCAACATGAATATTGAAGTAATGATTTTAATCGTAAAGGCTGTCAAGATAATTCTCCCCCTATTTAGTGATTTTTTGTTGCAAGATATAGGTTTTTCGTCAGGGTCTTGTAATAGCAGTGTAATTCGTTGAACTCTTCATTCTTCCCAATGACAGAGATGCAGCTTCATACAATACATATCTCAGCCCTTGGATTTTGACATGATGCGGATTTACATGAACTGGTTTCATTCCGTTGTCCTACAGGAAAGCTCCAAGATTGAACCAGTAATGCCCGGTTGGTTCCATATCAGGGAGCACAACATTACGCCAGTCAAATGCTCTGGCAAAATGAGTCACACTTCCAACATCAATAGCAACCACCAAAGTTTTTCTGTAATAGACGCAATTTTTCGTTCTGTTATCTTTATGCGAAATATACCATGTTGGCGTGATATTTTCAAATAAAATATCAATTATCAAAAAGCTACCACTATTGCATAAAGCAATAGTGGTAGCTTTTTGTAGCAATAACTAATATAAAGCTTATGGATGTACGTAATTGGATAAACTCCCACTACCTGTTATATCATAGTACGGAGAATAAAAATAAAGCCTATAAGTAGTACTTGTATCTAAACCTGTCCAGTCATATTGTCGGCTAGTTCCATTAGCTGTCATCGTTACTGCACTCCCTACGTTCGACCAAATACCCAATAAACCTTTCTTTTGTAGTGTAACTTGAAATGTAGTTTCTGTTGCTTGGTCTGGGAAAGTAGGGCTTGTAGTATGGATAAATCTAGTAGAAGTATTACTAACTTTAAATTCTGTAGACCAAAGTTGGCTTTGTGCACCTACATTAAAAGTCATAGTTCCATCGTTATTTATAAGCGGTTGTATTAGTGTTTCATTTGGTTTATCTACCTCGGTAAATAAGTTTGTTCCTGACGGCGTGTCAGTTGCTGCGAATAAAACTGTGTTTGACCCTATCGCTACTGTCATAGCAACAAGCATAACTATTTTTAATAAATTTTTCATAATCATACCTCGCATTCTCGTTATGAGTGTAAAGTTTTACACCCTAAGTTTTTTATTAAACCTTGTACTTTCAAGGGATACACCATCTTTTTTCAGAAAACAATGTCCCCTAATTTTTCGTCAATAATTGTATTACCACCAACAATATCACGACAGTTTACAAAAGGAAGTCATTGTTTATGGGTTACAATTATTTACGAATTATTATTAATTATTCAATAACAATACAGAGACAAATCTGATGGATTTTCTGTTTATTCACACAAGCTTATTTCGTATAAATCTCTAATAAAAAACCTCCTTCATAAAAATCTCCCCTCACAAACACCTTCTTGTGTGGCTATATAATTCTTAAGAGTAACCACCACTCTTGTGAAGAGGTCGGTTCTCCCAAAGTAATGATACTTTTTGCAAAATTCTTACTATGGGATTAGATGCTGTTTATTGCAATCGATAACAATATTTTACATTATATTAGATGCAATACATTTTGTCAATCTTTTTAAAACATGATAAAATTAGTCAGTTGACATAGTTAGTTGACATGAACTAGCAGTCCTGAACGGCCGTGGATGACCGGCCTTCTATGTAGATGGAATAATCAACAGAAATTCTGTCAATAATTTTACTACAGTATAGTTAGGGCAACGCTGAGGAGTAAGCCAACGCTTGTTGCTGCATATACGGTGAAGCGGCGAACTTTGAGTCTGCCGTTTTCCATTTCACCTGTAAGCTCTAAGCGGATAAACTTCGGCTGTTTGAGGGCAGAGCCTCAAGGCTTTTTGACATTAACCTGTCAACAAAGAAAACAATAATCTGGCCGTAAGCTATCCCATAAACTAGAATATTTACTCAACGCATCTGCAATTTTCAAGGTTCACTAGCGCCTTTTTTTGACTCCAATTTTTCACAGCTTAATTTACACTACCTCTCGATAAATTAGTAGTTACCTTCGACAGAAGTACTTACCGTTTCTTTAGTGCCATTTCTCGCCATATAAATCGTAATACTCAAGCGATGATACTTTGCGGTTGCAAAAGCATTCCAACCAGTAAAAATGCCTCCAGTTTTCTGACTTTCATTAAGCCAATATGGATATGCGATACAGCCTGAGCCATTGGTTAATCTGGATCAGATATCCGTATAGCTGAGGCAGCGACATCAGCTGCCCGAAGAATGGATTGCCGGGAGAGGAGTCTTCCTGAATCATTTTCAACAGGGCCCTCTTATTGACCAGGGGAATAAGAGGAGAATTTGGGTCATGCAGTATTTCCAGCAGCATTCGCTTAACGCACCTTTCGTAGGAAGGGTGATGAGTTTTTGGATAGGGACTCTTCTTTCTGTAGAGAACATCGTCCGGAAGGACTCCCTTCATAGCTTTTCTCAGCAGGCCTTTTTCGCGTCCTGCAAGCATTTTAAGCTCCCATGGGATGTTCCATACATACTGTACCAGCCGGTAGTCACTGTAGGGTACTCTGACCTCCAGCCCGTGGGCCATGCTCATGCGGTCCTTTCTGTCGAGCAGTGTCTGCATGAACCACGCAAAATTCAGGTAAAACAGCTCGCGTCTTCTTCGGGCGGCTGCGTCCTCACCATGCAGGACCGGCACCTCTGAAAGTGTTTCTTTATACCTTTTGAATATGTATTCTTTTGGCCTGACAGCGCGGATAAGGTCATTGGACATAACAGCCATACGAAGGTCCGTGCTGCGTGCCCATGGAAAGGTCCCTGTATTCATCAGTTCTTCCCGATGAAACCAGGGGTAGCCGCCAAACACTTCGTCCGCGCATTCTCCGGACAATGCGACAACTGCATCCTTCCTTACTTCTTTGCAAAAGAGCCACAGAGAAGAGTCAATGTCGGCCATGCCGGGCAGATCCCTTGCTGCGGTGGCATTTTCAAGTGCGTCGGCTACCTGGAGCGAATCAACGGTAATATAATGATGAACCGAGCCGCAAACATCTGCCATTTTTTTCACCCATGGAGCGTCTGGATCAGGCTGGTACAGGCTTGGGACAAAATACTTTTCATTTTCCTTGTAATCAATGGAATAAGTCTGAAGTGGTCCCTTTCCTTTTTCACGGAAATGCTTTGCGGCCAGAACAGAAATAAGACTGGAATCCAATCCGCCGGATAAAAATGTACACAGCGGAACATCAGAGGCGAATTGACGTTCTATGGAGTCGGTCACAAGAGCCCTTACGGTTGCTATGGTAGTTTCCGGGTTGTCTTTATGCTCATGGCTTTGCAGGGACCAGTACCTGCGCAAATGCATGCCCCGCCTGTCAAACACCATACAATGGGCGGGCTTTAGCTCCGATACCTTGCAAAAGACCCCAATGCCGGGTGTTTTGGCAGGTCCCAGAGCAAATATTTCAGACAGCCCCTCCATTCCAATCCTTGCATGAATATCAGGATGTATCAGCAGCGCCTTTATCTCAGAGGCAAATAGCAGACTGTCTCTGACTTGTGCATAAAAAAGAGGCTTCACGCCAAAGGGGTCTCTGGCGAGGAAAAGCCTTTGTTCCTTCTCATCCCACACACCAAAGGCAAAGATGCCATTCAGGTGTCCGACACAGTCCGGACCCCATTGGAGGTATGAATTCAGCAGAACCTCCGTATCACAGTTTGTCGAAAACACAAACCCGCGGCCTTCCAATTCCTTTTTCAGCTCCGGGGCATTATACAGCTCGCCGTTATAGACAAGCGTGCAGGGATACTCGCCTTTGTACCCGGTCATCGGCTGGGAGCCGCCTGCCGGATCCATAACAGCCAGCCGCCTGTGCGCAAGCAGTGCATGAGGGGCATTCCAGACGCCGGATGAATCAGGACCTCTGGCGGCGAGCTTCGCAGACATCTCTGCGACAATAGCCTCGCTTCCTGTCAATACTTCTTTCAAATTAATCCAGCCGATAATCGCACACATTTTCTGCCTCCTGTTGATCTGCGTAAATATATACCAGTATATGACGCCCGGGTTTCCAGGTGATAAAAAATAATTTTTTAGGAGAGTTTAAATAGGGTATATATTGACTATTAAAACAACAGGAGGTTTTGATGATGATCAGTGAAAAAATTGAGAGTTTATTGAATGACCAATTGAACAAGGAGCTGTTTTCAGGATATCTCTACCTTTCCATTGAGGCTTATTTTGAATCAATCAATTTACCCGGCTTTGCCCATTGGTTTAGAGTCCAGGCTCAGGAAGAGAGAGATCATGCGCTGCTCATTTTCGAGTTCATCAACAGGGTCAACGGCAGAGTGAAGCTGATGCCAATCGGAGGCCCGCAGGTAGAATTTGCTTCTATTATGGAAGCGCTGAAGGCTTCTTTGGCACATGAACAGTTTGTCACCAATTCAATTAATAATATAGTGGAGGCAGCACAACAGGAGAAGGACTACAAGACAGATTCCTTCCTCAAATGGTTTATTGACGAGCAGGTAGAGGAAGAGGAAAACGCAGAAAACAATATCAGAAGATACGAACGTGTAGAGGATGACGGCAAAGGCATACTCATGCTTGACACTGAGTTTGCCGCAAGAGTGTACATTCCTGCCCCAGGCCTCAACGCTTCCGGCGCTCAGGCATAAGAGCCGGGGAGGTGAAGAGCCGGGGAGGCGCGACAGAACCGTTCCCGTGTTCTGTCCCCGTGTTCTCAGTCCAGATGGGTTCTAAACAATGTAACCAGCTGCATCTTGTGGCTGGTTTTTTGTTATAGCCATTTGCGAAGCAAATCCGGCAAAAATCGAAGGGGCTCGACGCCCCGGATGCATGGGCGAGCAGATGACGCAGTGATCGACCAGCCCCGAGATTTTTTTGTCTGCCATATATTTACCCTTTACAAAAGCTGAACTGAGGGCTTATAATAATAATACCGAACACATGTTCGAAATATGGAGCCGGGAATATGGGGACAGAGCGGGTAATATTACACAGCGATTTGAATAGTTTTTATGCTTCGGTTGAGTGCCTGTACAATCCTGCTATCAGGGATAAGCCGGTAGCGGTTGGCGGTGACCCCGAAGCCAGACACGGTATCATACTGACGGCGAATATCGTTGCAAAAAGGGGGTTTGGCATTAAGGCAGGGCAGGCAATCTGGCAGGCGAAGCAGAAGTGCCCGGAGTTGATTGTGCTGCCTCCGAATTACAGCAGATATATACGGTTCAGCAAGCTGGCACGGGAAATATACCGGTATTATACAGATCTCATAGAGAGCTTCGGCATAGATGAAGCGTGGATGGACGCCACTGAATCAACGAAATTATTCGGCAGCGGGGAGACGATAGCAAACGAAATACGGCAGAAAATCAGGGAGGAACTGGGGATAACAGCCAGTATAGGCGTGTCGTACAATAAAATATTTGCGAAGATAGGCAGTGATATCAGGAAACCGGACGCAACAACCGTTATAACAGAGGATAACTTCAAGCAGCTTGTATGGAGTTTACCGGTCAAAGATTTACTGTATGTCGGAACGTCAACATTCAGAAAGCTTGCAAACATAGGACTTGTAACTATAGGCGACCTTGCCAACAGCCCGGTGGGCTTTTTGAAGAACATGCTGGGCAAATGGGGAGAATACCTCTGGACGTTTGCAAACGGTTATGACACATCGCCGGTATTAAAGCTCGACCATGTTGGCACAATTAAAGGAATAGGAAACAGTATGACAACACCAAGGGATTTGGAGACTAACGAGGATGTTAAGCTGATGTTTTATGTTTTGGCTGAAAGCGTTGCAGAGCGGTTGAGAAGGCACAACTTCAAGGGCGGAACCGTTCAGATTCACATCAGGGACAATGAGCTTGTGAGCATAGAACGTCAGGCGAAATTAGCGGTCAATAGCTTTGTGTCCCGGGAGATAGCTGAGAAAGCATTTGAAATTTTTGAATCAAGCTGGAAATGGGAGAAGCCTATCCGCAGCATAGGCGTGAGGGCTACGGATCTCATAACGGCGGATAGCTGCAGGCAGCTGAGCATTTTTGATGACGAAAGCAGGAGGGTACAAATGGAAAAACTGGAATATAGTATTGATGATATACGCAGGCGGTTTGGGCATTACTCCGTGCAGAGAGGATTACTTTTGACCGACAGCAGGCTAAACAGTAACCCAATCGAAGAAAACGTAATATTCCCGGTTTCATACTTCAGGTAGAATTTCGGCGGCGTAAGGAAGGTGAAGGAATGCGCAGGGTGGATGTTGATATGGACGTGCATTTCACAAAAGATGGGGATATAATACCCACAGCGTTTGTGTGGGAAAATGGACGGCAGTATGTAATTGACAGGGTACTTGAGATAAAAAAAGCAGCCAGTTTAAAGGCCGGAGGACAGGGGATAAGATATACATGCAGGGTTATGAACAAGACGGTATATTTGTTTCTTGAGGATGGAAAGCAATGGTTTCTCGAGGGTAAATAATGGTATAATGAGGCGTGGGCAGGAACGTCCGCGACTATTTAAGCAGGTGGTGTTGAAAATGTGCGGGAGATATTTGGTCTTATCGGAAGATGAGTTTGAAGAAATACAGGGTATTGTAAACGAAATATCTGAAAGATATAAGGAGCCCTCTGTGGTAAACGGTGAAGTGTTCCCAACAAATAATATTCCCGTGGTATATCCTCACAATGGTAAATATGTATTAAGCGCTGCAAAATGGGGGTTTCCAAACTTCAAAGGAAATGGTGTAATAATAAATGCAAGGGCGGAATCGGTAGCTGAAAAGCCAATGTTCAAGGGCTCATTTATGTCAAGACGCTGCATTGTGCCGGCCAACGGCTATTATGAATGGCTGACACATGAGGACAGGAGAAAAACGAAATACTTTATCAGAGTAAAGGACAAAAGCTTATTTTACATGGCTGGTTTATATAGCATGTTCACGGATAAAAGCGGCATTGTTTATCCGGCGGTTACCGTTATCACTACCAATGCAAATGAGGATATATCATTTATTCATGACCGGATGCCGGTCATACTTCCTTCCGAAAGAATCAACCCGTGGATGGATGCCGACAACACTGATGTTGCTGAACTAAAAGGCTTGCTGACACCTTATGAGGCGGGAAAAATCGTATACGAAGCGGCATAGAGCAAGGTTATTGTTCAGACGTAAATATTTTAAGAGCTATTTCATTCCGCTAAAGTTTCCTTATAAACTGCTGATTTAGTCTTATAATATCCCGAGTTTGACAGGTGAAGAATATATAAGAGGCGATAAGCGCTGAAAATTTAAGGTTTGCGCCTCTTTTCTGCTTTTCGAGAATGTTGTATGAGTATGGTCTCCAGCTATCAAACTCACGCTCAAATTTGCGATTAATGGGAATAGCAATACACTGCGATGCTCAAATTTGCAATTGATAGAATTATAAATATAGCATTTTCCCTCGATTGGTTTACGTAATCAAGAGCTGAATTACGTTATTTATCCCTAGACTTACGAATTTGAGCAACGGCGGGCAGTTTGGCAGCCTAGACCTACAAATTTGAGCAGCAGCAGGCAGCCAGGACCTGCAAATTTGAGCAGCAGGCGGATAGGCAGCTAAAGCTCATAACAATACCTACGTCTGAACAGTAACCTTTCATACCCAGGCATATCCCGGCGGAATCCGCAATACTATAGTACAGGATCTATATTGGCTTGTTCCATACGGAGTGTAATATGAAATTATATGTTTTCAACAGCAGACGATTATTGATTGGCTTGTTGATTCTGACATCGTCGCTGCTGCTTGTCTTTGGATTATCTCTCAGAGAGCAGGGCGCGCTGACGGTCTTTTCACAGCAGCGGCAGATCCCTGTCTACAGTGTTGACGTGTCCGATAAAAGAGTTTCTATTACGTTTGATTGCGCGTGGGGAGCGGAGGATATCCCCGACATATTGAATACGCTGAAAGAGGCCGATATCAGGGCGACCTTCTTTATGGTGGGCACATGGGCGGAAAAGAACCCCGAAACGGTCAGATTGATTGCACAGGATGGCCATGATATAGCAAATCATTCATATGGCCATTTCAGAATGGGATCTCTCGGCAGAGAAAAAATAAATACAGAAATTGCACAATGCGGTGACCTGCTTGAAAAACTGACGGGGATGAAATGTGAATTATTCAGAGCTCCTTATGGAGATTATAACAATGCCGTGCTGGAGGAAGCGCGCCGCTTGGGCTATTTTACAATACAGTGGGACGTTGATTCTCTTGACTGGAAGCCGGGAATCAGCAGGGATGAAATATTGCAGAGGGTACGGTCCAAAACAAGGCCAGGGTCCATCCTTCTGTTCCATAACGACACACCGCACACTGCCAAGCTACTGCATTCTGTCATCTCTGAGCTTCAGTCGGATAATTTTGTTTTCGTACCGGTTTCTGAACTCATACTGCGTGAAAACTACTATATCGACAGCGATGGACGCCAAAAAAGCGGCACATAAAAAAAGTCAAAACGCACATTATAATATTAATCAATAAAATTTTAATATCAGTCAGTAAAAGATGGAGTTGTGTGGATGCTTATTGCAGGGATACTCGGCAGCGAAGGCAGGTTACAGACCGCAAATATCATTACCTCGATACTTACGACAAACGGGGAAAAGGTGAGCGTGATCGACTCTGCCGATATGCTGAACCTGGACAGTGTACGGATAAGGGAGTATATCAGGGAGCTGAAGAAGAACAACGTGGATCTGCTGCTTCTCAAAGCAGAACCGGTTGATATTGACAGGTTTCTATCCGATGAGGTGCGGTTTGATATCCTTATATATACGGATAAAACTGAAAACAGCGCAGATTCTGAAACAGCGGAGTATTCAAACAAGTTTAAACGGGCCCTCTCTCTGATGGCAGAAAAAGGCGTAGCAATTGTCAATGTGGACGATAATGAGCTGATCAGGCTTCTTCAGGGAATGAAACACAGGTTTATCACCTATGGATTCAATACAAAGGCCAGTGTAACAACGTCAAGTATAGGCGACGCTGTTTCAAAGGAAGGCTTTATTTGCTGCCTGCAGCGCTCCATCCCTGCCAGGGACGGAAAAATTATCGAGCCTCAGGAATATAAGCTTCATATGGATGCAGGCGAATTTGACAGCCATAATGTTCTCGCAGCGGCCTCTTTTGCCATTGTAAACGGGATAGATCTGAACCATTTACAAGAAAATCATCAAATGTGACTATAAAAATTCCAAAATTTGAATTCTGGGATTTGCAAGTTGCGAAATATGTAATATAATATAGAATAGTACCCCAAGCACCGGTTGAACAGACGGATTTTTTAGTTCAGTTTATATAGATAAGAGCGTTAATGTTGATAGAATACTTTTTAATTCTAAAACATGCCATTCTCGAATAAACATACATTAGAAAAATGCGGTTGATATACAGATGAACCTTGAGAGGAGAGTGGGGGTCGGATGGTCGGAAACATTATAGAGAACAATATGGCGACTATTTCCGGGAAAGTGGTTTCTAACGTTGAGTTCAGCCACGAGGTATACGGTGAGGGTTTTTACTATTTTATGCTGGATGTGCCAAGACTCAGTGACAGCAGTGACAAAATACCTGTCACCATATCTGAAAGACTTGCCAGCAGAGACAAACTGGAAATAGGTACGGTCATTGAGGTAGAAGGCCAGTTTCGATCTTACAACAGTTATAACAACGAGGGCAACCGATTATTGCTGACGGTTTTTGCTAGAGACATCACCTTTTTGGAGGATGAGAAGAAGATTAAAAATCCAAATCAAATCTACCTGAACGGTTTTATCTGTAAAAAGCCGATCTACAGGACGACGCCATTCGGCAGAGAGATTACTGACATATTGCTCGCGGTAAACCGTCCGTACAACAAATCTGACTATATTCCATGCATCGCATGGGGAAGAAATGCCAGATTTTCCGAGAGGCTTTCTGTAGGAGACAATATAAAGGTGTGGGGAAGGATACAGAGCAGGACTTACCAGAAAAAACTTGAATCTGGAGAGATTCTCACCAAGGTAGCTTATGAGATTTCCATTTCAAAGATGGAGAGCGCAGGCAAGGAGCAGGAAGACGAAGATATGGACGCTGGGGGCAATTCTTCGGAAAATGAATAGATCAGTCAGGCCGGAAATGAAATCCGGCCTTTTATTTGAGTACATTTGGAGGGATCACTTTTTCTCTTCAATTGATTTTTGAAGATCCTTGATATTATCTAATACAATTTTTCCTTTTATATCGGTAAGTTGTTTGTTTTTTTCGGCTGAAACTTTTTTCAGTTCATAAATTGAAAAGTTAAGTTTATCGCTGGGTTCCTTCTGTTTACTTTCCAGTGTATTACGAAACAGCGACCAGGATTTCTCGATAGCCTCATTGTCCTTTACAACCTGCTTCCAATTGTCCTTTGCAGCCTCTAATATGATGCTTCTGGTATAGCAAACCATTCTTTTTGCCTCGGGTGAAACCTTGCTGCGATAGAGGGAATACAGGTCAGGCAGCTTTGAGTACAGGGTGTTGGCAGAGGTCAGCACCTTTTGGGTATCCTTGGAGGAGACAGTTGTTGTCAGTTGATTGAGTGCGCTGTCAAAATTATCGATCAGCTTGATATCAGCACCTTTCTTTGAAAGGTCGGGGCTGAAATCATTCCACTTATAATGGAGCTTTTGAATCAATTCTTCCGCCTTTGACCACTTATCGGGTACTTGCGTTTTTTGCTGATCCTTTTGTGTTCCCTGATCCTTTGAAGTCTGCGTTTGTTCTCCCTGACCTTTATCTGACTGCTGCTCGCCGGTTTTCTGCCCGCCGCCCTGCTGCCGGTCTGTTTTTTCCTGCTCACCGGTGGTCTGTTGATCCTGTTTCTCACTGCCTTTTTCACTGCCGGACTTGTCCATTTTCACACTGGGTCCGCCAAGGGCTTCGAACACAGCCTCCAAATCGGCTTCGATGTCCTTGAGCTTTTCTGATTCCTTCTCCTGTGCCTGATTTTGTTTTAACGCCTGAAGCTGAGCACCCTTCTGCTCCTCTTTTTTAGCGCAGCCTGTTATGAACAGGCAGAAGAATAAAAACCATATAACATTGACCCTGATCATAGATTTTGTATTTATCAAAAGTCATTCCTCCAATATTTGATCAATCATATTATAAGTAAATTGATAAATATTCATACAATCAATGAAAAAATTACATAAAGGACTTTTAAGAAATTTGTCCAATATAATAAATATGCTAGAACTATTTCTACCGTTGAAACGGACTAAAGGAGAGGCTTCATGAGTTTGACAGTAAATTTATGGACAAGAAAGAGCGGGGATCTTAAGCGATTTCTCGAAAGCTATTATAACAAAGAAATGAATTTATGTGAGCGTACAGCAGAATGGTCCTGCAATTATGTGAAGCCGCTTGAGGCAGTAGACATAATCAGCGCAGTTATGGATAACAACGACAGATATCAGATACACGTCTTAATACAGGTCAATGAGGGGCAAATGCACCTTGTGACGCCTGAGAACCACAATGAAGTGATCAGGGACATTTTTCTGATGTTTTATAATGAGAATGTCATGAGTTGTAACTGACAAGCAATAATCCACTACTCAGATACAGTATGATCCATCATGATATTATGAGATCATGTCAAACACATCAAGCACCGCATTTTTTGAATCTTCCAGTTCCTGTTTGAAATATTCCAGGCTGTCCAGCACAATATCGTTGAGGACCTTCTGCCCCAATATTTCAACAGGAGCCAGATCATCGGTAAATACGTATTCCGTATCCGTGACTTCCGAGGTATCTGCGAGGACTTTTTCGACCAGCGGCAGTAGCTGACTGTCGGCAGCAAGCTGTGCAGCATTGCTTCTGTAGGTGTCCAGTATCTGTGGATTGTCTGAAGAGAAGACGAAAACATTGGTTGAGTAGGGCACATTATATTTATATACCCTGTTCATTGTGGTCTTGAGTGTTTGTGTAAGGTAGTCCACGATTTCAGTGCTGTTTTCGGAACGCATATTGATATTGATGAGTATGACGCCGTTGGGGTTAAGATGCTCCTTGACTTCGGCAAAAAATTCGGCTGTCGTCATGTGAAAAGGAATTGTGACGTCATGATAGGCATCGACCATGATAATGTCATACATACCTGCCTCGGCGCTCGCAAGAAAGGTGCGGCCGTCATTTACATATATTGTTGCTTCATCTTCTTTCAGTTCGAAATATTCCCTGGACAAATCAACAATTTTTTCATCGATTTCAACCCCTTCAATTACGCTGTTTGGAAAGAAATTTTTACAATGCTTTGCGAAGGTTCCCGTACCCATGCCCAGCACCAGTACGTCCATTGGCTTTTCAGCGCCGGCGTCCTTGAGGAACAGAGGGGATGTCACAGCATAGTCGTAATACATACCGGAAAGTGTCTTATTTTTCTTATATATGGATTGTACGCCGAAGGCCACATTGGTGGAGAGAATAACAGAGTCCTGATCCTCGGTCACCTGAAGGTAATTGTATATGGATTCGTCCTCCAGAACAACGTCGGTCCAGAAGGCATAGGAGCTGGATATGGGCATCAGCAGCATTACTGCGGTCACTGCAGTGGTAATGATTCCCTTTACATATCCTTTTTTCGTTTTTATGAAATAGTACAGGCAGATCAGATTTAGCGCCAGCGCAAATACCCAAAAGGATTTCATCGTACCAATATATGGGATAGTCAGGAAGGTTGGAATAAACGTACCGATGATACTGCCTATGGTAGAAGCTGCATAGATTTCTCCAGTAGTACGTCCGCTGTTTTCCATGTCCTTGATACCCAGCTTGACCAGATACGGAGAAACCATGCCCATGATCAGCAGCGGCGCTGAAAAGACCAGCAGACAGGAGAAGACAGAACCGGCAACCAACAGATTGCCAGGAAGCAGCCACATCATGATTACGGCTGAAAGTGCGATAATGTATTTGCCCACCAGCGGAATGACAGCGACCCATAAAGCCGAGACCCACAACAGAGCGAAGAGCCTGCCAAGATTATTGTGTTTGTCTGCGGAACGGCCGCCCAGAACATTGCCGATGCTCATTGAAATCATGATCAGCCCGATGACTACGGTGTACACAATGGAGGAAGTACCGAAATATGGGGCAAGCAGCCTTGTAGCCGAAAGCTCTACACCCATTACGGTCATACCACATAAAAATGAAGTCAGGTAAATAAAAAAATTTCTTTTCATGGAAAATTGCCCCCCAAAACTTGATGTCTACGTCTTTTTTGCATTATAAACAGTTTATATTAAAAAGGGGCCTTTGTGAAGTCTGTGTGTGCTTAAATTGATAATAAAAATTATTTGCTTCTTGTATACAATAAACGTTTTGTATATAATAAAAAGGCTGGGAAATGCTCGATATAAGCAGATGTTAGTACCAGGTAATAATTTATGATAAATAAAAAAATGCACTTTGGCAAAAATATTTTAACAGATCAGAAAGGGGTTAAACAATGAAATTTCTTGAGCAGATCAGTGGACGTGCAAAAAGTGACCTAAAAACGATTGTACTTC
The DNA here is from genome assembly GCA_023435745.1 of Bacillota bacterium. Lineage (GTDB taxonomy): Bacteria > Bacillota > Clostridia > Acetivibrionales > DTU013 > JAEYRF01. Next base: position 101,203 of record JAEZMD010000010.1, read on the forward strand.
CGGAGTCCTCTGATATCAGAACCGTGAAAGCGGCAGCAATGGTACAGGAGATGGGAATAGCCCGAATCATACTTGTAGGAAAGCAAAATGAGATTAAAAGGCTTGCAGGTGATCTTGATATAACAAAGGCTACCATCATCGATCCCGAATCTTCACCGAATTTTGAAAAATATGCTGATGCATTTTATGAGTTAAGAAAAGCAAAGGGGATGACACCGGAAAAAGCCCGGGAAATCATGAAGGACGAGCTTTACTGGGGCGTTATGATGGTGAAAATGGGAGATGCGGACGGAATGGTTTCAGGAGCAATTCACTCTACCGCAGATACATTGAGACCGGCTCTTCAGATATTGAAAACGGCGCCGGGCACCAAGCTTGTATCAGCTTTCTTTGTCATGGCTGTGCCGGATTGTGAATATGGAAGCAACGGCACGTTTATATATGCAGACAGCGGTCTGGTGGAAAATCCCAATGCGGACGAGCTTTCGGAGATTGCCATCGCATCGGCAAAGACTTTTAAAAACCTGATCCAGGATGATCCGGTTGTAGCAATGCTGTCTTACTCTACTTATGGCAGTGCAAAGAGTGAATTGACGCAGAAGGTCGTAGAAGCTACCAGACTTGCAAAGGAAAAGGCACCCGAGCTTCTTCTGGACGGTGAATTGCAGGCGGATGCGGCACTGGTTCCATCTGTTGGCGCTTCAAAAGCAAAGGGCAGTCCGGTGGCCGGTAAAGCGAATGTACTTGTGTTCCCGGATCTAAACTGTGGCAACATTGCATATAAGCTGACGCAAAGGCTTGCCAAGGCAGAAGCTTACGGACCCATCACTCAGGGTCTTGCGAAACCGGTCAACGATCTTTCGAGAGGCTGCAGCGCCGAGGATATCGTGGGAGTTGTAGCGATTACGGCAGTGCAGGCGCAGACGAGTGGTCTGTAACAACGATAAGCGGGTAAAAGATATATAGTAAATCGCAATTACAAACACATAAAGGAGCAAAAGAAATGAAAAAGGTTCTGGTAATCAATACAGGAAGTTCGTCGCTGAAATATCAACTGATCGATATGAAAAATGAGTCGGTTCTTGCAAAAGGCCTTTGTGACAGGATAGGTATAGATAATTCATTCATCAAGCATACAAAAACAGGAAGTGATACGATAGTTATTGATGTTGAAATGTCCAATCACAAGGCTGCTATCAGGGAAGTTGTGAAAGCGCTGACAGATAAAAAAATCGGGGTGATATCCGATATGTCAGAAATTTCGGCAGTTGGACATCGTGTGGTACACGGGGGAGAAAAATTCCATGAATCAGTTGTCATTGATGAAGTTGTCATGAAAGCGATAAAGGATTGTGTTGAACTGGCTCCCTTGCACAACCCGCCGAACATCATCGGTATTGAGGCCTGTGAGCATATCATGCCCGGTACTCCGATGGTGGCTGTGTTCGATACGGCCTTCCACCAGACGCTTCCGAAATATGCATATATTTATGCCTTACCATATGAGATGTATGAAAAGCACAGTATTAGAAAGTACGGTTTCCATGGTACTTCACATAAATATGTATCCGAGCGGGCTGCTGTTATGTTGGGAAAACCACTTAAAGAATTAAAGCTGATTTCGTGTCACCTTGGCAACGGGGCAAGCGTATGTGCAGTGCAATATGGCAAATCGGTAGAGACAAGTATGGGCTTTACTCCTTTGGACGGACTTGCTATGGGTACCAGATGTGGTACGGTGGATCCTGCTGTCGTCAAATATCTCATGGAAAATGAAAAGATGAATCCAAAGGAAATCGATGAGTATCTGAATAAAAAATCCGGTATTCTTGGTATTTCAGGGGTTAGCAGTGATTTCCGTGATATTGATACGGCCGTGGAGGAAGGAAATGTAAGAGCTCAGCTGGCCATCGATATATTCAGTTACAGGGTAAAAAAATGTATCGGAGAGTATGCGGCGGTTATGAATGGCGTTGACGCAATCATATTTACTGCAGGTATTGGCGAGAATAATGCCATTGTCAGGAAAAACATCACAGACAATATGGAGTATATTGGAATCAGGATCGATCAGGGAAAGAATAAGATAAGAGGAAAGGAAATGGATATCAGCACCTCTGATGCAACGGTCAGGACGTTGGTTATTCCGACAAATGAAGAGCTTGCAATTGCCAGAGAAACGATTGGGCTGACATAAAACCAGGCCGGGACCGCGGGCTGAGGCCGATAAAATCGCGGCGCAAAATTGCCTTGACAATGCTGGTATTAGTTAGTATAATATCATTTGTCGCGGATTTGAGGGGTATTATTCATGAAGGTTGACATATCAGATATTGTAAGGTTAAATGGCGCTTCGATGGAGTTGAGCTTCAAAGAAGAACCACCTGAAAAAGAGCTCGTGAAGGGCTGTGTGTTGGAAGGTGACATTACATTTTCCGGTAGACTGACCAATGAAGCCGGTATCCTGCATCTCGACGGGCGTCTTCTGGCGAAATACGCCAGCGAATGCTACCGCTGTCTGAGTAATACAGGCACAACGCTTGATCTAAAAATAAAGGAAGACTTTATTAACAGCGCTGAAGCCGGACAGTCAGACATGTATCCATTTGAAGGGAAAATACTTGACATCGGTAAAGCGCTTCAAGATAATATTATTTTAAACCTTCCGATGAAGCATTTGTGTTCTGAACAGTGCAAAGGCTTGTGCGCTAAATGCGGGGCGAATCTCAACATAAAACAGTGCGATTGTGTAGAGGATGCCATCGATCCTCGTATGGAAGGTCTGAGCAAGTATTTTAAAGAATTGTGATATACGCTTTTATCAGGGAGGTGTAGAATATGGCAAACCCGAAACGTAAATGGTCAAAGGCCAGAACAGGTAACAGAAGGTCTCAGTGGAAACTGTCACAGCCGAATTTAATCAGCTGCCCGCAGTGTCATACATTGAAAGCTCCTCACATCGTTTGCAAAGAGTGCGGATATTATGACGGCAAGGAAGTCATAAAGGAAGCAGCTGCAAAGTAATGCGATGCTTTATGGATCGATATACTGTATAGGCGAAAGAGGCTGTCTGAAAAGACGGCCTTTTTTAGTAATTGTCGAAATTTTTATTGAGGTAGGAGAATGGAGAAGAACCGTATAGTCATCTGTCGTGTAGAGCCGGATAGTGCAGCTATGGACGCGGGGATAGAAACCGGCGACTTTTTGTTGTCCGTCAATGGGCAAGCGATTGAGGATATTTTTGATTACCGCTTTTTAACTACAGACACCAGATTGGTGCTTGAGATCGAAAAGAAGAACGGTGAACTTTGGGAGATCGAAATCGAAAAGGATGAATATGAGGATCCGGGCCTGGAGTTTGAGGATCCGATGATTGCAGAAGCTAAAAGCTGCAGCAATAAATGCGTTTTCTGTTTTATTGACCAGCTCCCGAGGGGCATGCGAGATACGTTATATTTCAAGGATGACGATTCAAGGTTATCCTTTCTTTCGGGGAACTATGTCACACTGACAAATATGAAAAAAAGTGAACTGGATCGGATTATTCGTTACAAAATGACTCCGGTCAATGTATCGGTCCACACCACTAATCCGGAATTAAGAAAGACAATGCTGAGAAACCGGTTTGCCGGGGATGTGCTGGATAAAATCAGGATACTTACGCAGGGCGGTATCACGGTCAATACGCAGATTGTGTTGTGCAAGGGGATCAATGACGCAGCCGAGCTTGATAGAACCATCAGAGAGCTCTCTGAGCTTGCTCCGGGTGTTGCGAGCATTTCCGTAGTGCCGGTGGGATTGACAAAATGGAGGGAAGGCCTGACCAGGCTGGAGCCCTTTGACAAAGAAGAATCTGCTGCCGTTCTGGAACAGGTTGGTCTATGGCAGCAAAAACTGCACAAGTTGCTTGGCTCAAGACTTGTATATCTTGCGGATGAGTTTTACATCAAGGCAGGCGCAAAACTGCCGGAACTGAGTGAGTATGAGGATTTCCCACAGATCGAAAATGGTGTCGGCCTCATGACGCTGTTGATCCACGAATTTCATGAATATCTGAGGAAGCATCAGAAGGAAATTAACCTGCGCCTGGGAAAACGGGCTAAGGCCAGAACGGTGAGTATTGCTACGGGCAAATGTGCCTTTATGTATATAAAACAATTGGCACAGATCCTGGGAAAACGGTATAATAATCTTGAAGTGCTCGTTTATCCTATAGAAAATTATTATTTTGGAGAGAATGTAACAGTAACGGGTCTTTTGACCGGCTGTGACATCGTAGCTCAGTTGAAAGGCAGGGAGCTGGGAGGCGAACTGTTATTATCCGAAAGCTTGCTGCGGTCCGGGGAAGAGGTGCTTCTGGACGATTATACAGTGGAAAAGCTCGGTAAGGAGCTGAATTCAAAAATTATCATAGTTAAAAATAATGGAGAGGATCTGGTCAGACGGATTCTTGGATTGACAGGAGAGGTGGACTGATTGGCGAAGCCGGTAGTAGCTATAGTTGGAAGGCCGAATGTGGGAAAGTCCACATTTTTCAATTATATTTGCGGCAGAAGAATATCTATCGTGGAGGACACACCGGGTGTTACCCGGGACAGAATCTATGCCGAGGCCGAATGGAGAAACAGGAAATTTACATTGATTGATACAGGCGGGATAGAACCCTATACAGAGGATAAAATACTGCAGCAGATGCGCAGGCAGGCTGAGGTTGCCGTTGAAATGGCGGACGTTATTGTATTTCTGGTCGACATCAAGGAAGGTGTGACGGCATCTGACAAGGAAATCGCAACGATGCTGCGGAAATCCCAAAAGCCTGTTATTCTTGCCGCGAACAAAGCAGACAGTGTAGGAGAGCCGCCTGCCGAAATGTATGAGTTTTACAATCTTGCCATGGGCGATGTGATGCCTGTTTCATCGGTTCACGGTCTTGGCATGGGCGACCTGCTGGATGAGATCTTCAGCTATTTTCCCGATCAGGACGCTGAAGACTACGAGGAGGATGTCATTAAGGTCGCAGTGATCGGAAAGCCAAATTCGGGGAAATCCTCCCTGATCAACAGGGTTGTTGGCGAGGAACGCGTCATTGTCAGCGATATTCCCGGTACGACACGGGATGCAATCGACACATACATAGAGATTGACGAGGATAAATATGTATTTATAGATACTGCGGGCATACGCAGGCAGAGCAGGATCACGGAAAACATCGAAAAGTACAGCGCATTGCGCTCCTGGACAGCGATAGAACGGGCCGATGTTTGCGTCATGATGATTGACGCGCAGGACGGCGTGACGGAGCAGGACACAAAAATCGCCGGATATGCCCATGAACAGGGAAAGGCCTCAATAATCGTCGTGAACAAGTGGGATCTCGTGGAGAAGGAAACAGGAACGCTCGAGGAGTATCGTAAAACAGTAATGGAGAAGCTGGGCTTTATGCAATATGCTCCGATTCTGTTCATATCCGCCAAAACAGGACAAAGGGTGCAAAAGCTGCTGGAGTTGATTAAGTTTGTGAATGATCAGGCTGCGCTCAGGATATCCACAGGCATGCTCAATGATTTGCTTAATGAGGCGACAGCCATGGTGCAGCCTCCGTCGGACAAGGGACGGAAACTGAAGCTGTATTACGCTACCCAGTCCTCAGTGAAGCCGCCGACGTTTGTTATTTTTGTTAACAGAGTGGATCTGTTCCATTACTCATATGAACGGTATATTGAAAATCAGCTAAGGCGCAGCTACGGGTTTGAGGGAACGCCGATCCGGTTTATTCACAGAGAACGTGAGAATGAGTTATAGGAACGTTAGTTTATGTTTTACAAAGGGTTCGGAGATAATCTGATGTAATGTGGGGGACGGAGTATGATAATTTTTCAATTGATACTGGCTGCTCTGATCGGTTATTTGCTGGGTAGCCTGAACACCTCCCTGATCGTGGGCAAATTTTACGGTGTCGACGTCAGGCATCATGGCAGTGGTAATGCCGGGATGACCAATACAATGCGGACGCTGGGTAAAAAAGCAGCCCTGTTTGTGCTGCTGGGAGATGCCGCCAAGGGAATTCTGGCTTTTTCAGCAGGTTACTACATATGTGGAGGGAATCCGCAGGGGCATTTAGGCGGAATGCTGACAGGCACTGCCGCTATTTTAGGACATTTATGGCCTGTGTTTTTTGGTTTCAAGGGCGGGAAGGGTGTACTGACAACACTGGCGGTTGTGCTGATGATTGATTGGCCGATAGCGCTTGGGCTGCTGGGTGTTTTCATTGTTATTCTGCTCCTGACCCGATATGTTTCACTTGGGTCTGTTATTGCGGTTTTTCTTTTTCCCGTTGCTTTGATTGTGTTTGGAAGAAGCATTGAAACGATTGTATTTGCGGTCATTATTGCTGTGCTGATCATTATCAGGCATCAAGCGAATATTCAGCGATTGCTTAACGGAACTGAATCAAAATTTTCATTCAGCAAAAAGCCGGAACGAAAGCTTGACGAAAAAAATGAACCGGAGGCTTGATAGATATGAATATTTCCGTTATCGGTGCGGGAAGCATGGGGACAGCCGTTTCCATACTGCTTGCAGGCAACGGTCACAATATAAAGATGTGGTCTAAATTCATAGAAGAAGTAGAAATGATCAATTCTATTCGGGAACAGAAGGACAAGCTGCCCGGAGCATCAATACCTGAAAATGTCGTTTGCACGGATGATCTGGAGCAGACTCTGCATTTTTCTGATGTACTTGTGGTGGTTATCCCGTCTCAGACTGTCAGGGAGAACATGAAAGAAATGGCCGCAGTGACAAAGAAAAAAAAGATCGTCAGCTGTTTTTCCAAAGGGCTGGAAAAGGGGACCGGCCTGCGTATGTCGGAAGTTATTTTGCAGGAGCTTCCGCAGGCAACTGTAGTGGCAATGTCCGGGCCATGCCATGCGGAGGAGCTGTCAAAGGGTATACCGACAGCTTATGTGGCGGCGTCTGAGAACAGGGCTGCGGCAGAGCAGATTCAGGATATTTTTATGTCTCCGCTTTTCAGAGTTTACACGAACCCGGATATTCTGGGTGTTGAGCTGGGTGGAGCCGTGAAGAATGTCATCGCGCTTTGTGCCGGTATTTCTGATGGTCTGGGATATGGTGACAATACAAAGTCCGCGTTAATGACCAGGGGTATTGCGGAGATATCCAGACTTGGCTGCGCCCTGGGAGCGAAAAGACAGACTTTTTCAGGACTGGCGGGGATCGGTGATCTTATCGTTACCTGTACAAGCATGCATAGCCGAAACAGGCGTGCCGGGATACTGATCGGTCAGGGTAAAACGCTGGAGCAGACTCTTGCGGAAGTAAAAATGATCGTGGAGGGTGTATACACCACTGAGCCCGTATACCAGCTTTCACAGAAACTTGGTATCAGCATGCCGATTACGACAGAGGCCTATGAGATACTTTTCAATGGTAAGGATGCGGCACGCGCGGTATTTGACCTGATGAGCAGAAACAAAACACATGAACTTGAGAATGAAGATCTTGAAGATATTTGGTGAGGCTTGAGAAGCCGGAAGGATTCAGAAGAAAACAGAAGAGGGATAGGAGAGATATTTGTGAGACTGGAAGACATTATTGTCAACTACGGCAGCAATCCAATTCAAATGGGATTTGAAATCATGGATGCCCTTGATGTTAAGGCAATACTCAGAAAAGATATGAAAATAGCCATAAAGCCGAATCTTGTAGTAGCCAGGCCAGCGGATAGCGGCGCGACGACCTCTCCGGGAATTGTTGAAGGGGTTATACAGTACCTGAAGGAAAATGGCTTTTCCAACATAACGATAATGGAGGGTTCCTGGGTCGGAGATAATACAAGACATGCCTTTGAAGTGTGCGGATACAATACGCTTAGTAAAAAATATTCAGTTCCATTGCTGGACCTGAAATCAGACAACACCACTTCATTCACAAGTGACGGCATTACGATGAAAATCTGCAAAGCTCCTTTGGAAACCGATTTTCTGATCAATATTCCGGTGCTGAAGGGCCACTGTCAGACTATGATTACATGTGCGCTGAAGAACCTCAAAGGATGTATACCCGATAGCGAAAAAAGGCACTTTCACACGTTGGGTCTGCATAAACCAATCGCTTTGCTGAACAAGTATCTGCGCTCATCTCTGGTCATCGTTGATGGTATCATGGGGGATCTTACCTTTGAAGAGGGCGGAACGCCCGTAAGGATGGATCGCGTTATTGCCGGATGTGACCCGGTATTGATAGATTCTTATGTCGCCGCACTAATGGGTTACCGGCCCGAGGATGTGGATTATATCATGATAGCTGAAAAACTTGGAGTTGGGAGTACAAACCTTGCTAATGCAAATATATGTGAAATAAACACGGAGAACAAGTCACCAGCGACGTTTTCGCCAAGCAGAAAGGTAGCTCATCTGTCAAAGCATATCAATGAAAATCAGGCCTGTTCCGCATGTTACGGGAGTCTGATACACGCGCTCAGCCGTCTGGATGAAGCAGGCAGGTTAAACAGGCTTAATCAAAAAATAAGTATAGGTCAGGGATTTAAAGGGGTGAAAAACGAAGGCATTGGAATCGGTAATTGCACTTCGGGATTCACGACTTGCATCCGAGGCTGTCCCCCGAAAGCAGTTGACATTGTGAACGCGTTATTATGAATGGGAAAATTTGATAAAGCTATTCAACATAAGTATTAATTCATGATATAATTGGAATATCATCTTAGGGGGTAAAAGGTTATGGATAAACTGGATTTAATACTCGAAAAACTCAAACAGCATGATAGCAGATTTGATCGGATGGAAAGCAGGTTTGAGCAGATAGACAGCAGGTTTGAGCAGATAGACAGCAGATTTGATAAAGTTGAAGCTGATATATCTTCATTAAGATCTGATAACAAAGAAATAAATAAAAAGCTTGACTATCTCGCAAAAAAAGTGGATGCAATTGGTGTTGCTGTTTTGGAGCATGAGAAAGTTTTAGCAAAATAGCCACTGATTTTTTACTATTGGATAGGTACAAGATTGCATTTCAACGAACAAAAAGTCATTGCTTAACATAATATGGTATATCTCAAGTTTTATTAGGGGGCTATACCATGTATCAATATGATTATCTGAGAGATGCAGGCTTTCCACCTGTCAGTCCGTATATTCAGCAAATGCCTCAGGAAACACAATTTAACCGCTTTAACTCAGCATATGCAATACTCGTTGCTGGGCCTGATTACCCGTCTATAAAAGGTTTGGTGACTTTTGCCGATATCCAGGGGGGCGTCATGGTCTGTGCGGATGTTGCGGGTCTGCCGCCATATAAACCAGGAACAGGTGATAAACAGCCTATTGGACCATTCGGTTTTCATATCCATGAAAAGGGGCATTGTGAGATAGGTGATCCATCAAAGCCGTTTGAAGCCAGCGGAGGCCACTGGAATCCGACTAATCAGCCCCATGGCAACCATGCGGGAGATTTTCCGGTGCTTGTCGCAGATAACGGGAGGGCAAGGATGTGCTTTATCATGTCAAGGTTTACTGTGGGCGAGATATTGGGCAGATCCGTGATGATTCATGAAAATCCTGACGATTATAGGTCACAGCCCGCAGGCAATTCCGGCAAGCGCATCGCCTGTGGTGAAATCAAACTGTGGAACGCATTCCATTGAAGTTAACAAATAGAGGCGGAAAGATAAGCAGAATGTATAAGCCAGTACAAATACCGTACAGATTTTCATTCCGGATAAACCTTTGAAAGCTTATTTAGCAGTTCCGCTTTTTCGGGGCAAACGGTGCAATCATTCAGAAAGGCTTTGATGCTCTCTGCTCTCCAGGTTCTCTCGTGCTCATTTTCCTGTTCCGGGATCGCACTGATGACCCTGTCTAATTCTATGAAATGCTCTTTGAGCAGTTCATCACATTTTTTTGTGATTTCGGGAGTATCGGCAAGAATACTGAAAGCGCCGTTCTCATATATTTCGTCTTCCGATATGAACCTTTCCTGCTGCTCATTCCAGACAAATTCGACTGTTTTGCTGCCTTTCAGCTCTATAGTTCCATGTTCGTCAGCAATATTCAGATAGAGATGGTATATTTTTGATGTGTCGTACTCTGCTATGATTTTAATGCTATCGGTTTTCTGCAGAGAAACCTTTTTTGCTTTTATAGTATAACCTCCATAGGGACCTACATGATAATCGTCGTAGGTAAAAAGAAGTACAGGTTTTACTTCTGTATCCGTGACCCGGTACCACAGCTGGCTGTTTTGAAATTCTCCGGTACCATGTCCAAGATATCTTGTTCCGGCGACCCAGATTTGATTTGCGGTTTTCTCCAGATGATATTCCGCTTGATTGGGCCAATTTCTGAAATCCATATCTCCAATAAAGCTCAGACTGCCGTCAATGTTCTTCTTATAGACAAGCATCCTCAAGCTGAATGTGCTATAGATGCTTACAATAGTATAAGGCTTGCTTTTAGGATTCAACTCCATCTGATCAATTTCGAGTCTGTCGGGTAGTCTTCCGCCCCACTCCTCAATGCCGAGGTTTTTACAGACATATTCCATATAATAGGGTTGTTGGCTGTCGAACAGCGCTTTTATATCATCTGGGGCGACCTGTTGGTTAGCTTTCTCATTTACTGCAAACAAGGCTTCAAATTCATCACAAAAATCACTGTTTACCTTTATCTTAAAAACCATTTTGTCTGTGATTAGTTTGAACACGTTTGGCTCCTGTGAAATTTTTGCGATGGTGATTGTATATGTCATGACAAATTCATCATAGGAACTCGCTGAGTTGATAGGGAGCCGTGTATCACTTGAGCCGAAGGTTACCAAAATACATTGGTTTTCCTGCTTTGTTCTGTCCGCTTCAGATTGTAATTCTTCATAATCGTAGTACTTTTTACTGTTCGTTATCTCAAAGCTATTGCCAATAAAGGATTTATATATGAAATCATAAAGCATAGGGTATACATCGTACGTGTTCACTCTTTCGTTCCCTTTGTCGATAAGTTCCAGCTTGGAAACATCATCATACGAAGCCGGTGTACTGATTGCCGCCGGATACTGAATGTTTGCCGGATCCATCACTATGCCTTCAATAAAATGCTTCAGATAAAAAGGGGAACTTTTCCATGACCAATCATTGCTCCAATATGTTCCTTTTGGAAAATCAATATCTCCGAACGAGATATTACGGTCAAAATATACCGTGTTGTCATTGAATATGGCTGTAAGTAAGGTATTGCCCGACAGGTCAGAAAACTCCGCCTTGTAAGCCTCTCCCGACACTTTTTCTATTTCTGTGTATTTTTGGTTTTCAAGAAGAGAACAAAATTCAATAATCATGTTTTGATCGGTGATTTCTGACTCAAGTCCTGATGAATCCTTGATGCTTATGCGTGAAATGTCGGCGGCGTTGATTTCTGTGAGGGTAGAGGCGTCAGAGGATTGCGTTTGATCGGGTGCATTAATATGTACACTGTCCGGATCAGCGATCGTGTTACTTTCAACGCCTGAGGAAGCTGCTTCTGTCGAAGCAGTATAGTTTTCAGAACCATTCTGACATGCGGAGAGTACAAATATGAACAGTAACAATAGGAATAGGAGGAATTGGCTTTTTTTCATATTGAAAACCTCAATGGTGTATTTGTTTCAATTCTATGATAGAATACTAACAGGAAATTGTGGTTAAAAATGGGTTAAAAATTTGTGAGGTGGAATATGCTGCAAAAATCGCTGATGGTGTTGAAAAATAATCCGATCATATTTATTATGATGGCTGTATTTATGCTTCTCATGGCGGTCATATCGCTGCCTATGATAACCCAGTCCAATAAAATAATGGATATTAACTCCGGTTTATATAATTCTTCCGGCAGCTATCCCCAACTCGACATTCAGGATTCAATAGATATGATGGTTTCCTCCCTTATAGTATTTGCTTACTCGTTAGTACTGGGCTTTGCTAGTCTTGCATTTCTGTCAGGTTATGGGAACATGATCGCGGCAGTAATGAACGAAGGGAAAGCAAGCCTTAAAGTCTTTTTGTATGGATTAAGAAAATTTTTCGGGAAGGTATTGTTGTCCGCATTGTTGCTTGCCGGTATCATTATTGGTTTTAGTATTGTTGCTTCATTGATCACGACGCCATTAATAATAGCGGGTGCACTCACAGGCTCTTTTTACGCAAAGGATATCATCGAGAGCCAGAGAATGGTACAAATCGTCACAAGTGTTATTACGACTTTCCTTTATCCATTGCTGTTGATGTGGCTGCCAACAATATTTATCGACAGACAGGATGGAGTTATCAACTGCTTCAAAAATGGCCTCAGGGCAAGCAGGAAGAAGTATTTGCATCTGCTGCCTGCTTCAGCCCTGATGATGATGCCGACACTGTTATTGTTTGTGCTCAGCGAGAATATACATGAAATATTCAACACGGCCGGTTATTATCTGATTTATCCATTTCAGGCTCTCATTTTGCCGGTTGTGATAACATATTTATTTGTCGTGTATCAGGCTTTTAGATCAGAAACCAGTATATTGCAAAAGGAATCTGAAACCAAATCAACGCGCTAAAAACCTGTCCATCAGGGTATAGCCGTCTTCTATGAAAATGCCGGTCCCGCCGGCCTGGAACTCATCGTAGCCGGCAACGCCTGAGGGCTTTTCGCAGCTTTTTCTGTAAATAATGTACGGTACCGGCTCCGAGGTATGTGTTCTCAACGACAGAGGAGTCGGATGATCCGGCAGAACCATAATGCTGTAATCATCATATCTTGCAAGACCCTCAAGCAGGGTTCGCACTACCAGCTCGTCAATATATTCGATAGATTTGACTTTATTTTCAATTTCAAATCGGTGACCGCATTCATCCGGCGCTTCTATATGGACATAGACGAAGTCCCGGCCCTTGTCCAGTTCCTTCAGTGCAGCTTCAGCTTTCCCCTTGAAGTTGGTGTTGATGTTACCGGTAGCGCCCTCGACGTCGATTGATTCTAAACCGGCGCACAGGCCGATCCCCTTGATCAGATCAACTGCAGAGACAACGGAACCTTCGATGCCATACTTATCGATGAATTTTGGAATAGCCGGTTTTTTGCCTTCGCCCCAGAGCCAGATGGAATTGGCAGGACGAAGCCCACGGGCTGTTCTGGCTTGATTGACCGGATGATCCTTCAATATTTCATAACTCTTCTTCTGGAATGTTAGGAACATCTCACTGAAGTCACCTGTGGGAAGATAGTTGGATATATTTTTTTCAAGAATGTCATGAGGAGGAGTCATATTTCTTGATCCGGTGCCATTGTGCCATACCATGCAATGTCTATAGCTGATACCGGGATAAAATATGATATCGTCGCCGGACAGGTGCTTATTTATTTCAGCAATCAGTTCTGCAGCTTCACCGGTGGAGATCTCATCCGAGCTGTAATCGATCATGGTTGCGGATTCATAACTTCCATTGACATCCAGATTCACAAGATTACACCTGAAAGCAAGGTCTGTGGCAGAGAGCTCAACACCCATGCTGACAGCTTCCAAGGGGGACCTGCCGGTGTAGTATTTTTTTGGATCGTACCCCATAACGGATAGATTGGCGGCATCACTTCCAGGCGGGATACCTTCGGGAATTGTTTTGACCATTCCGATTTCGCCATTTGCGGCAAGAAAATCTATCTGAGGCTTGTTTGCGCACTGCAGCGGTGTCCGGTTTCCTAACTGGGCTATTCGATAATCAGCCATTCCGTCGCCCAGCACAACAATGTATTTCATAGTATGTCATATCTCCTATCTGTAATAAAATCGCTTGAAGAACAGTATCGCCACCAGATTGTTTTAGCGTCAAAGCGGCGACATTCCTCGGTAATGGACTTTGCAGGAGTGTCCCGCCACCTATTATAGCAGACATTGAAAAAGTTGGAAAGGTGAAATTCCCGATCAAAATTGCCGATGAATAAATCTTCCTGTATAATATAAACATATTATTATCCGTCCCGAAATATATAATTATCCTGCAAAAGTTTTTGCAGGTATAATTAACATTTAAAGCCTATCGCAGCGATTTTCACACTTCGAAGGCTTGCAGCCTAGCTGCGATATGGTGTACGGATAGAATGTGAAAGGTTTCAGGTGGACTGTATGAAGCGGATGCTTCTTATTACTGCGGGTGTTCTAATCATTGCGGCCGCATTTATGATATGGGATGCGGCACTGCTTAGGAATGTGGCTCAAACTACCCGTTATTCGCAGAGCGGGTCTGAGTATACCATAACAGGTAATACGGCGGCGGACAATACTGTTGGCGGTATGATCGGCATTAATGCTGAGGATATAGCTGCGGAGGGGTCTGAGCAATCACAAGAGGACGATACACGAACGATTATCAGGAGTGAGCCTGTTCCTGTTACAGGGAATACCCCGGAGTACGATATGCGGATTACGGTATATGAAACATCCGATTTGAAGACCTTTCTCAGGATGGAATATTTCCTGAATGGTATGAGTATCGAGAAAGAACTGGATGAGGAACAGTTACCTGAGATCACAGGAATATTGGAAAACACGTCAAGTCAACAGGATGACATAAACACGAAGCAAATTCAGCAATCATTGTTGAATCCGGTCTATGGGCAAATATACCTGCTGATTCATGGCGGACCGGCGGGTGAATACTCACAGACCTCCTTTTACAGGATCGAACTGGCTGACAAGACCGTTCATAAGCTTTTTACTTATCCGGGTCTGTATGGAAAAATACTGTTTAACAGGGACTTCAGTTTGATGGCATACAGCTTTGACGACCCTCCGGTTATGAGCGTATATCAGGAGGATAAACTGCTGGAGGTTTACGACTGTAAAAAAGGAGAATATACAGTCAGAGGGAGCAAGGATCAAAATGGGCAATATCTAGGAATCAACCATAGCAAAGGTTATCTTTATGATTATGAGCTTGTAGCATGGGAATCGCTGAATGTCGTTAGGATCAAGCAGGGTATAAGAGAAATAACCAACCCGGATGTTGAGCCGGTGGTATCGGAGGTCCTGTATGATGTCAGGAAAAACATGCTGATGAGCCCTGACGGCGGCGAATGGAAAATCGCGCCGGGTTTTGGAGAGGAAGCAGGAGACGCCGAGACGGAGGGTAGCGGACATCAGGAAAGTAGCAGTGATACTCAGGGAGAGAATGCCGAAGCGACAGATGCGGGTGCAGGTGCAGATGCGGACGGAAACGCGGCGGTTGATCAAACAGTGAAAAATGACCCGACGGTAAGTGACCCGGTTCTGGTATTGAAAACTTTCTATACGTATCTGCAATCTGAAGAGGATTATGATAAGGCCTTGCACTTGCTCGGTGATGAATTCAAGCTCAGAATGGCTATGCTAAAGCAATTTGGTGTGCCGGAGATCAGTAAAAGCGATATTGGTGCGGAGTATAATCAGGAGAGCGTTTCGCTATATAAAGATTTGCTGAAAGCGGCAAAGCTTGATACAATTGCAAAGGAAACGAGAATAGATGAGAATACCGTGATCATCACATACTACCAAAACCTTGGGGTGTCTTCTGATTCTCAGGTTCGGCAGTTGATGTCGGCAAAACTGGTTCAAGTGAATAAGGAATATAAAATTGTATTGATAGAGGATGGGGTTCAATAATGCAGCATGCATTTTCAAGATTTGAAATGCTGGTAGGTCAAAAGGCAATAGAAAAGCTGAAGAATTCAAGGGTAGCCGTATTCGGAATCGGCGGAGTGGGCAGCTTTGCAGTGGAAGCCTTGGCGCGCAGCGGGGTTGGTAAATTTATTCTGGTTGATGATGATCTGGTCTGCCTGACAAATCTGAACAGACAACTGCATGCAACACGAAAAACGATTGGAACACCGAAGGTCGATGTTATGAAGGAGAGAGTCCTGGACATCAACCCGGAGGCGGAGGTTGTGACACACAGGCTTTTTTACCTGCCGCAGACCGCAGGTACGCTGCTCGATGGTGAAATAGACTATATCATCGATGCGATAGATACAGTGACTGCAAAAATTGATCTTGTAATAAGAGCAGGAGAAAAATCAATTCCGATCCTCTCGAGTATGGGGACCGGAAATAAATTCGATCCGACAAAGCTGATGATTACAGACATTAGTAAAACGACCATTGATCCGCTCGCCAGAGTGATGCGCAAAGAACTTAGGGATAGGGGTATCACCTCTCTGAAGGTGCTTTTCTCCGAAGAACTCCCTTCAAAAACCAGGGAAACGGTTCGGACAAGCTGTAAGGAAAATTGTGTCTGTCCGGCCGGTACGGACAGAAAGTGTACGGACAGGCGCAATATACCCGGCAGCAGCGCTTTTGTCCCGCCGGCAGCAGGACTGATTATTGCTTCGGAGGTTGTAAAGGATCTGCTGGGCGGCGCGTGGAATCAAGAATCTTGAATCAAGTCGTATGCAACGATTTCTTAGCTGAAAATCGAGAGGAGAACAGATATGTTTGAAAAAAGAATCACCATTTTTACCGGCCATTTCGGCAGTGGTAAAACTGAGGTTTCAGTGAATTATGCGTTTGCTATGGCCGAATCCGGCAAAAAGACTGTGATTGTCGATTTGGATATTGTAAACCCGTTTTTCAGAACGGCAGACGCAAAAAATATGCTGGAAGAGAAGGGGATCAGGGTCATTACACCGGTTTATGCGAATACGAATGTGGATGTGCCGTCCCTGCCTGCCGAAATCAGTACTGTATTTGAGGATAAAAGCTATCATGTGGTGCTGGATGTGGGAGGGGATGATCTGGGAGCCAGGGTGCTTTCCAGGTACCATGAAGAAATTATAAGAGAAGACTACATTCATTATTTTGTCATCAATACACGCCGGCCGATGACACGTAATCCTGAGGAAATCATAGGAATGATCTCTGAAATACAGGCAAGTGCACAGCTCAACGTGGATCAACTGGTCAATAACGCCAATTTGCTTGAGGCAAGCTCACCGGAGGTGCTTGAGGAGGCTTCATCCGTCATCGGTGCGGTTTCTGAAAGGCTATCTATCCCTGTCGGCCTGATATGCGGCATGGAAGAGGTTCTGAGAAAATATAATGGAGAGCCGGACATTGAGAGACTGTACTTGAATAAATACATCAGCCTGCCGTGGGATATGATATGACACGCATTTCATTCAAGCTGTGATTAAGGCTTCAAATGTACCACAATATATACATCAGGAGGGAAAAATCATGGTAAACTCGCCGGAACGGTCATTGAAGTTTGACAAAATAACGCTTGGCGTTTGCTATTATCCCGAGCACTGGAAGGAAGAGCTCTGGGAGAGCGATTTACGGCGGATGCTGGAGCTGGGGATAGAAGTTGTACGCATTGCAGAGTTTGCATGGAACAAATTCGAGCCTGTTGAGGGAATTTTCACCTTCGATTTTTTTGACCGGTTTATGGAACGGGCGAATAAATCAGGAATAAAGGTGATTTTCTGTACTCCGACCGCAACCCCGCCTGTATGGCTGACCGAAAAATATCCAGAGGTGCTTAATGCGTCAAAAGATGGTACACTGTACCGTCATGGCCTTCGTAGGCATTATAATTATAATTCGGAGGTCTATAGAGCATTTACCGCCCGTATTGTGGAAAAAATCGCCTCTCATTATTGTGCTCATCCGGCTGTTATTGGCTGGCAGATAGACAATGAACTTAACTGTGAGACAAATGTTTTTTATTCCGAAGCCGACCATAAGGCTTTCCGTACATATATGAAGGACAAATTTAAGGATCTTGATACGTTGAATGATGCTATGGGAACAGTTTTCTGGAATCAGACATATACGTCATGGGACGAGCTGTTCCTTTCCAGACCCACAGTTAATGGAGTAAGCAATCCTCATCTTTCTCTGGAGGAAAAGCGGTTTATATCACACTCGACTATATCTTATTGCAGGCTGCAGAGTGATATAATCAGAAGGTATATGCGAAAAGGGCAGTTTATCACCACAAATGGTGTGTTTGGGCATGTTGACAGCCATGAAATGACAGATACCGCGCTGGACTTCATAACCTATGACAGTTATCCGAACTTTGCGTTTGATTTTGACGCTGTCGCTGATCCAGGCATGCAGGGCGGCTTTTTTGACCGTAATTCATCATGGAATCTGACAAATACAAGATCTATTTCGCCAATATTCGGTATCATGGAACAGCAATCGGGAGCGGGCGGATGGGATGCGCGAATGAGGCAGCCGGCGCCAAAGCCGGGGCAGATGAGATTGTGGAGTATGCAGTCAATTGCGCATGGAGCTGATTTTATAAGCTACTTCCGATGGCGTACCTGTTGGGTCGGAACAGAGATCTACTGGCATGGATTAAATGATTATTCCAATATGCCTAACCGTCGTTTAGAGGAGCTGAAGCGTATCCGGGACGACGTAAAGAAGCTTGGCGATGTGACTGGGGCGGAATTCAAGGCGGATATCGCTCTGGTCAGAGATTACGATAATCTCTGGGACGCAGAACAGGACAGATGGCACGGACCTCTTCAGCAGTTCAGTGAATATGGCTGGTTTTACGCGGCACAGAAAAACCATGTTCCAATGGACATATTATACCTTCATAATAACGGCTCAATAAAAAGCGGTCTTGATGGGATGAAAAAATACAAGCTGCTGATATACCCTCATGCAACGATCCTCATCCGTGAAACTGCCGAACTGTTGAAGGCCTATGTAGAGCAGGGAGGTATATTGGTAATGGGAGCGCGCACAGGCTACAAGGATGAGTATGGAAGGTGTCCAATGCGACCAATGCCCGGCTTCGCAGAAGAGCTCTGCGCAGTGAGGGTAATAGATTATACGCATGTTGGGCCTACTGACAGCCCGGAATATGCAGTGTGGGATGCAGAAACGACGGAAGCCCCAATATTTAATGATATTCTTGAAGCACAAAATGGGGCAAAGGTTTTGGCGTACTTTAAAGGAAACTATTATGACGGTGCGCCTGCATTAACTGCAAACAGTCTCGGAAGCGGTACAGCATACTATTTCGGAGCAGGTTTCAGTATGGATACGGCAGGCGTATTTTTGAAGAAGCTTGGCTTTACACAGCCTTACGCACATATGGTTGAATTGCCGGAGACGATTGAACTGGCAGTTCGTAAAAAGGGAGGAAAGACGTACCTGTTTGTATTGAATTATTCGGCATCCGATGCTGAAATTAATTTGAAGCTCCCAATGACCGATCTGCTGACGAAAAAGAAGCTATCCGGTTTAACGATGCTTGAAAAATACGGAGTAATGGTTTTGGAAACACAGGATTGACTTGCAATTGCCGGAAATGAGATTTATAATTAAAAAAATCGCTATAGAATGTGAGGTGCGATATGGCAAAGGTTACTTTTAATGAAGAACGCTGCAAGGGCTGCAAGCTTTGTGTATCTGTATGCCCTAAAAACATAGTCCTGATTGATGAAGAAAAGCTTAATCTGAAGGGATTTCATCCGGCAGGAGTAAAAGAAATGGAAAAGTGCATCGGGTGTGCTTTTTGTGCGACTATTTGTCCGGACTGTGTTATAGAAGTCGAGAAGTAAGGACGTTTAGCGCCTCAAAGGCGCGGATTACCTTTAAAACGTCCAAGTAAGGAAACTTGATTGGGGGATCATATAATGGGAGAAAAAATTCTGATGAAGGGAAACGAGGTTATAGCCGAGGCTGCATTAAGAGCTGGCTGCAGGTTTTACTTCGGCTATCCCATAACACCTCAGACAGAGATTGCACATTATTTCGCAAAGAAAATGGAAAGGCACGGAGGTACCTTTATACAGGCGGAGAGTGAAATAGCAGCCATGAATATGGTATATGGCGCCGCTGGTGCAGGAGCCAGAGTTATGACATCTTCGTCGAGTCCGGGCGTCAGTCTGAAGCAGGAGGCAATTTCATACGCGGCCTGCGCCGAGCTGCCCGCTGTTATTGTCAATATAATGCGCGCCGGACCGGGACTCGGTGGGATTCAGGCGGCGCAGGGCGATTATTTTCAGGCGACCAAGGGCGGCGGCCACGGGGATTACAGGCTGGTAGTGCTTGCGCCGAGCAGTGTTCAGGAGTTGTATGAGCTTGTTGTAGAGGCTTTTAATATTGCGGACAAATACAGGACGCTTTGCATGATTGTTGGCGACGGCATGCTGGGCCAGATGATGGAAGGCGTTGAATTCAAAGATAAGGAAGAGCTTTTTCAGGCTGATAAAAGCTGGGCGGCGACCGGAACGGGTATGAAGAGGGAGCATAATTATATCACCTCGATATATATTGAACCCGATGTACTTGAAAAGCACAATCTCAAGCTGCAGGCCAAGTACAGGACTATCACCGAAAATGAGACACGTGTTGAAGCTTTCAACTGTGAGGATGCGGATATAATCGTCACAGCGTATGGCACCGTATCGAGAATCATAAAAAATGTAATCAACTCAGCTGCTAAGGAAGGGATTAAGGTTGGACTTATCAGGCCGATCACGCTGTGGCCTTTTCCGGCTGCAGCTTATGAGAAATATGCCGAAGTACCCAAAGCGTTCCTATCGGTCGAATTGAGCGCAGGACAGATGGTTGAAGACGTCAGGCTCGCAGTGAACGGAAAGCGTCCTGTGTTCTTCCATGGCAGAATGGGCGGCATGGTTCCGACTCAAAAAGAAATTTTGGAGAAAATCAGGGAAATTTTGAAGTAAAGGGGAATGACAATGGCTATCGTATTTCAAAGACCGCATGCCTTAAAGGAAACACCGCTGCATTATTGTCCGGGCTGCACTCATGGTATTGTGCACAGGCTGGTTGCGGAAGTAATCGATGAACTGGATATAGAGGGCAATACAATAGGCGTTTCACCGGTCGGCTGCGCTTATAATAATTATTTATATTTTAACTGTGACATGGTGCAGGCAGCCCACGGCAGGGCTCCGGCTGTGGCGACCGGTATCAAACGCGTTCACCCGGGTAATATTGTTTTCACATATCAGGGAGACGGGGACCTTGCTTCCATAGGGACTGCCGAAATCGTACACGCGGCAAACAGGGGAGAAAAAATAACGACCATTTTTATCAATAATGGAATATACGGTATGACCTCCGGACAGATGGCGCCTACGACTCTGCTGGGGCAAGTGACAACGACATCCCCTTTTGGAAGGAGATCAGAGTTCGAAGGCTTTCCGATTAATATGAGCGAAATGCTGGCGACTCTAAAGGGTGCTGTTTTTGTTGAGCGTGTTTCAATGCATGATATTAAAAACATTAAAAATGCCAAAAAGGCTATAAAGAAAGCCTTCCAGGTGCAGCAGGCCGGTCTTGGCTTTTCGATCGTCGAAGTGCTTTCAAGCTGCCCGACCAATTGGGGAATCGATCCGCTAAAGTCAATGAAGTGGATCGAGGAAAAGATGATCCCGCAGTATCCTCTTGGCAATTTTAGGGGGAAGGATTTGGAGGTGTAGACTTATGGCACAGCATGAAATAATCTTATCCGGCTTCGGAGGCCAGGGAATACAGGCTGCAGGCAAGCTGATCGCGTATTCTGCCATGCTGGAAAACAAGCATGTATCATTTCTTCCGTCATATGGCGCTGAAATGAGAGGCGGCACATCCAATTGCCATGTAATCATTTCGGATGATCCGGTCGGATCACCGATAATTAATAATGCAACCGTTCTTTTGGCAATGAACAGGCCTTCTCTGGACAAATTCGAGAATTGGGTAATCCCGGGAGGAATAATCCTGTTTGACAGCTCTTTGGTTAACAGAAGCCTAGTTCGGACAGATGTGAAGGCTTATGGGATTCCGGCGACGCAGATCGCTTCCGATATGGGAAATCTTGCATATGCGAATATTATTATGCTTGGCAAGCTCCTTGCACAGACCGGCGCAGTCTCTGCGGAATACTTCGAAAAGGGCTTGAGAAAGGTTCTGCCTGAAAAGAAACACTATATGATTCCCGAGGAAATGAAAGCTCTTGAGCTGGGAATGAAATACTGAGTCAACGAGTAAACTCAGCAGCCTGTGTCGATGAAACCGCGGAGATATCTTCAAAGGTAAACCCGCTGAATTCATGCGTATGCAGGCTGTTACTTTCAAGGGAGCCCTCCATTTTGTGAATATGTCCGTTTTCTGTTTTGATCATCATTCCTGTAATACCGCAGAAATAATGAGTATGATTTCTATAAGAGGAAATACCGTAATAAAAATGAAAATGCAAGCCGCCCACACCCAGCATATTTCCTGCATATCCCAGTATTCGGTGGTCATGTCCCTGAGCGATCTTGCAGTCAAATTTGTACTTGTGCATATGAAAACCCATCATTAGCCTCCTGAGATACATTAATAGTATGTTGTGCAAATCAGATCATATTATAAGTTGAATAATATGTAAATTTTTGTGTAAATATTGAGCAGTGGGGTAATAATATCAATACTGTGCATAAAAAATTTATCGGGAGACCAACTATGAATTGTCAAGTAAAAAATGATGATTCAGCATAAAAAAATTGGCACTAGAAAAATGGGCATGCTAAAATAAGCCTATGGTCATAGACAATTAAATAGAGATATTAATCCAGA
>JAEZMD010000012.1 GCA_023435745.1 Bacillota bacterium
ATATAGCTCTGCGAACTACCTCGATTTTGTAATTTTTGTCATAATGTTTTACTGACATTGTTGATCCCTCCACTGGTTTTATTATACCAGCCATTCCGGGTGTCTATCAAATTGGGGTACGGTCACAAGTCTCTTTTGTTGCTCCGGCAATAAAATTTCAATCCACGCTCCCCGCGAAGGGAGCGACATAGATTTGTCATTAGCTTGTCCTCCTATTCAGGATTTCAATCCACGCTCCCCGCGAAGGGAGCGACACAGAAATTAAGTAGAAACCTCTCCAGATACTGATTTCAATCCACGCTCCCCGCGAAGGGAGCGACCTGCATTCATCACAAATGTTTTTACCTTTTAAATGTGATTTCAATCCACGCTCCCCGCGAAGGGAGCGACATGGGGATTTACTTGGATCATCAACATGTTGAACATATTTCAATCCACGCTCCCCGCGAAGGGAGCGACTTGACCCCGACACTGTAGGCCAATACATAGACCTATTTCAATCCACGCTCCCCGCGAAGGGAGCGACATGCAACAGTGAAAAGAATGTATCTCCATTGGATATTTCAATCCACGCTCCCCGCGAAGGGAGCGACTAAAAAGAATTGTGTTTATTATAAAAAGAAAACAATTTCAATCCACGCTCCCCGCGAAGGGAGCGACCAGCCGTTCAAAGACTTTTAAGTAGAGTGGTGGTTATTTCAATCCACGCTCCCCGCGAAGGGAGCGACATAACCTTTTCCATCGTCCAGTATATTTCCTTCCGATTTCAATCCACGCTCCCCGCGAAGGGAGCGACCAGTGCTTCAGCCCAAGTTTCAGCAAGTTCTAAAATTTCAATCCACGCTCCCCGCGAAGGGAGCGACAATTGATAGAGTTCGAACCAGATAAAAAGTAATTATTTCAATCCACGCTCCCCGCGAAGGGAGCGACTCGCACATTCCTTTTGCCGCCGTTCGGTATGGCGTATTTCAATCCACGCTCCCCGCGAAGGGAGCGACGCGTCAAGAGAGCTAAAAAGCGGGACATTGTTGATATTTCAATCCACGCTCCCCGCGAAGGGAGCGACATTGGTAAGCCCGAAGCTGAGGTTGTTGAGGAATTATTTCAATCCACGCTCCCCGCGAAGGGAGCGACTGGTGCAGGGGTGGAATTATGGGAGAAAATAAAAATATTTCAATCCACGCTCCCCGCGAAGGGAGCGACGAGACTATTGCTGTGAGCAGATAGCGGACTATGTTATTTCAATCCACGCTCCCCGCGAAGGGAGCGACCCGGATTCCCTTTTGTTATTTTCTCGATCGGAACATTTCAATCCACGCTCCCCGCGAAGGGAGCGACTTTCAATCATTTCTTTTTTTATCAGCCAATCAAATTTCAATCCACGCTCCCCGCGAAGGGAGCGACATATCTGAGTAGCTTTGCTTCGCGTACCGGGCCAATTTCAATCCACGCTCCCCGCGAAGGGAGCGACATTGCTTTGGGATACACTGACTTGAGGAATTTATAATTTCAATCCACGCTCCCCGCGAAGGGAGCGACTGCATTATTAGTGGTTCCGCCGCATTTGGTCCATTTCAATCCACGCTCCCCGCGAAGGGAGCGACCAACGCCGAATCTGTGGTAGATTTGGCAGATACAATTTCAATCCACGCTCCCCGCGAAGGGAGCGACATTCTCCGATAAACTTTTTAATATTTGACATTTTTATTTCAATCCACGCTCCCCGCGAAGGGAGCGACAGCAAACATGTATAAAACTTTCAATAAATTAACAAGCTTTTTTGTTGCTATTTACCAAAAACCTTCAATAATAAGTTTAGATCAAGCATAGAATTAGTAAAGTATACTTAATTTCTTCAGCTTTTTCGGTGCGAATCCCCCAGTAAATCTCTGTTTGCTTCATATTCGCACTTAAACTATAAGGGTGCCTTCAACATTAAAACCTTCCTTTGCTCCGATGTGCTCGACTTTGCTTTTGTAATTATTACCCAAGTAATAAAAGCGCAAGCTGTCTTTTTCTTTATCAATGATTTTCTCTAGAGTATGCTGAACCTCACGGCATTTTGCAGCATCAAGTACGCATTCGAATACCGAGTGCTGCACACGCTGACCGTAATTGACACACTGCTTTGCCACTTGCCTCAAACGCTTTTTCCCGGCCGGAGTTTCAGTGTTGACATCATACGTTATCAAGACTAACATTCTTCACCTACTTCCATAAAAATGGAGGGTACTCATCCAAATCTCCCCGAATATATCTTGCAAGCAACATAGCCTGCACATACGGCACAAGTCCCCACTCAATTTTCTCATCGAGAAAAGGATGCTTTATGGTTTCCTGCTTTCTTTCCTGCCATGATGACAGGATAATCTTCCGAGTATTATCATCCATAATGACAGCTCCATTTTCTTTTTGGATAAATCCACTCCCGTTCACAACCTTCTTATTAATTAATGACAAAACAAATCGGTCAGCAAATATCGGACGCAGTTCTTCCATCATATCCAAGGCTAGCGATATCCTCCCCGGTCTGTCTCTGTGCAGGAATCCGACGTATGCATCTAATCCCACTGTCTCAAGAGCCCCGGCAGCGTCGTGCGCTAAGAGGGTATATACAAAAGATAACATCGCGTTTACGTTGTCAAGTGGGGGTCGTTTATTCCTATTCTTGAAGAAAAACTGATCTTTCTGTTGCAGAATCAAGTCATCCACTACGCTAAAGTATTGGCTCGCCGCTTCACCTTCAAGGCCCCGCAGTTGATCCAGACATTCGCACTGTGAAATGCTTTCAATGGTCTTCGCCATAAACTGTGATACTCTTTTCAGCTTTTCAACATCGAGCCTTAACGGGTAATCTCTAGTAGCCCTTTCAACAATCCACCTGGCATTGAAAACCTTTCCAATAATCAAATTTTTGGCAATGTATACACTTCTCTCTTCACTATCTGAAAAACGGTACTGTGATTTTCTTAATGTTACATTCCCATAGTTTTCACCAACTACTCTTGCAAGAAACTTTCCGCTTTGTGTCATGAATGACAACGATATCCCTCTTTTTGCACAAGCGCCCATTAAAGCCGGACTGGCTCCGGTATATCCAAATGCAACTATACCCTCCAGATTATGTAAAGGCAGCCTTCTGACTTCAACATTTTCTTTTAGTATAACTATGTTTTCTCCATCCAGTGAAAGGTATGTATCAGGTGAAGTTACATAAAGAGTATTCAAGAGTTTTCTCATTCTTTCAGACTCCTCTCAATGTAATCTCTAGCCGACACATTTTTACAAAGCTGCGGTAAGCAAATATTCTTAAGGGAGCACGCCTTACACCTTTTATTGGGCTTAACCTTCGGTGTATAGCGTCTGTCATAAATCTGATGCATTTCTTTGCATATCTCCACTACCCTATTCTTCAATTCATCACCGATATCAACTTTAATCCTATGGTTAATATCTCCATAGAACAAGTAGCCGGCATCAATTTCACAGCTTAGCATTTCCTCCAAACACATTGCCTGCGCTGTTAATTGTAAAATATCAATATCGTCTTCTTTTGGCTTACCGCGCTTATATTCGACAGGGACAGGTTTATATAAACCCTCCCTCCCGAATATTGACACGCCATTCTTGTCTTTTTGCAGTTCAACTACGTCACAGACTCCATTGACTCCCAAAGACTTGGAGAAAATAGCCATCCCACGCGATAGTATTAAGTCACCGCGTTTCTCTTTCAACAGGTTATTATGTGCCTTTTCGTGCAATATCTCCCCTTCGACGGTTCTCAAGTTTTCCTGCCACTGCTGTTCAATATGTATAAGCGCCCATTGACGGCGGCAAAACTCAAAATGTTGAATGCCGGAAAGAGAAAGGAAATCTTCTTCATTATAGTCCATTACTATATCATTCTGGTGCATGTAACACCGTCCGGAATAGCATCTGTATCAACCTTAACGACATAGTCATTGTATTTACGTGCAGGAGTATTCTTATCAATGCGCTCAACCTTCACTGTATCGAACAGCTTATATGATGGTGCATTACCCAGCACACTGTCGTGTTTGAATACAATCAGTTCGCGGACTGCCATCTTTCCCCTGGCTGCCGAATGATCATTTTCAAACATATTTATAATTGCGTCCCAAAGCAATTTTAAATCATCTTCAGAAAATCCGGTAGACTTCTGTGCAAGGTTGGCAGAAATGAAGCCTTCAACACGGTACAGTGCATAAGGTATGATATATTTCCTGCCCATTTCGGTATCCTTTTTTTCTGCATCTGCTTCTGTTGTAATGGCAATGCGTGTAATAGTAACCTCCTGCTGAACAACAGGATCAATACTGCGAGCAAACCCAAGCTGAACAGGTCCTCTTACCTGCCCACAGTTAAGAGATGCTTTTACAAAGGTTGTCATCACAGCCCCAAAAGTACGGATATCAAAAAAGTTTTCACACATAAAGTTCTTGATTTTCAGATCAATATCCGGATCATCCTTCTTCTTGTCCTTAATTGTCTTATCGTCGACTCGAAGGTAATCAAAGGCTCTTTTATCGCTTGTATTTAATGCAACACTATCCTTTATGTATATCTCATAACCAGGTATTCCTCCCTTAACATCCTCCACATAGTTCCGGATCTTGCGTTTTAGGCAAACATCCGTAACTATTCCATAACCTGTCTCAGGGTCGATCCGGGGCATATTGCCCGCATCCGGATCTCCATTGGGGTTACCGTTTTCCACCTCAAAAATAACTATAAACTCATATCTGTTTTTGATTACCTCTGTCATTTTACTTTTCCTCCTTTTCTTTTTTCGCAAAATTTGCTTTTTGTTGATGGTAATAACCAAGAATGAATATTCCTTGTTCATCAAGCGATAAATGTGTAGGGAATGGGTTGTTTTCAATATCCATCTTGTCCATAAGTTCACTGATTCTTCGTTCGCTAATATATCCATACTTATTATCAGATTTTGTGGTATGGTGATGTGAAAGTCTAAGTAAGATTGGAAATACAGTTGCCGGTGTTGCACACGCCGATGAAAAATATCTGTCTTTGATTGTGGATTTAATTCCTTGATTTGCATCCTGCTGAGCCTTTTCAAGCACAGCAAAAAGCCTGCCTAAAATATACGCTCCATTTTTACTCTGTTCATTTAATGACACAGTCAGCTCCTCCTTATATTTTTTTCTATGCTTTCTTGTTAAGCACACCTTAATAATCGCAGCTTTTCCACGACTGATGTCGCGCTCAGCACGGATTCTCACCATCACACTGTTATACAGTGCTTCCGGATAAAGTGTTCCAGAGAAAATTGATCGTAGAACTGAGCCAGATAATAACGGCGATGAAGCTTTGTCTTTTGACATGGGCGATACGGTTTCTGCCATCAGTTTCCAGAGCGGTAAATATTCAAATTCATTCTGCTGTCTTTCAATTTCCAGGTCCCTGTGATGTTTTACTACCTTTTCCAAAATATTACCAAAGGAATTTTCATAAAAGAATCGCACAGAAAGCCTAGCTGCATTTGGCGCAAGCCCTAGAATATAAAACCGCGTATCCTTATTAAAATATGCTTCAAAATCCCCGACCGGTTTTCCATCCACCAGCTTCTTAAATATGGCCCCAATAAGGCCTTCAGCACTTCTGTCCACTAACGATTCATCAGTTTGTTCTATTGGGTTGAGAGAAAATGTAAATATATCTCTATAAATCGACTTAGAGCTTTTAGCCCAATAAACAACTGTTGTATCTCCATAGAATTGTTTGTGCTCATTGTCCGACAGCAGTTGGTTAAGCGCAGTTGTGTACGCAAAGGTTGCATATTCGCTGACTGGTGCGTTTAGTCCCTTCTGATCATCGTGACCATAGGACTCATATGCCTTTGCATTAAAGGACACAACGGAAGCGCCCATCGACTGAGCGCCTTTTACACCCTTAATACTAGGGTGCAGGCGAGCAATGGATTTAATTTCTCCAGTTACTAGACATTGCTTCTGCACTGAATCAGATTTGCTTTCTCTATATCTCTCCCATGCCAGCTTTATCTTGGCATCTTCGTGAACAAAGCCTTTTCCTTCAATACTGAAAACAATATTAACACCTGAGGTAAGCTCATCCAGATAATCCATAATAGCAGGACAAACAACAGCATACTCCGGTTGCCAATAATCAAGAAATGAGAGTACAGCTTTTGCCTGCATACACTCGACATTATCCAAGATACTGTGGTGCACTTTTCTGAATTCCTCAAAACATTGCAATGATCGTTCAGGTTTTCCTTTGTTGTCTACACCCAAAACATATCCAGAGTTTTCACAAAGGAAATTAGCTCTAATGCCAACGGTTTTTTTCTCCTGTTCCGGTACCTCCAATTGCTGTGGAACATCAACTGTTTTCTTACCTCTGATCGCCGGAACTCTCAAAGGTATAACCCCTAAAAGGTCACCGTTCTCAGACAAATTCAGAGCATAAGATACATTTACTATACAATAGCCAGGCTTTGATATTTCACCTGATGATGCAAGGATTTCATAATAATCAACCAAAGACCCAAGAATCATCGAACCACCTCGCAATCAGTCAGGTCAATTACGCCATCTTTTATTACTGCCCGGAAAAAAATGTGCTTAATGTCCTCAGGATCTGAAAAATCCGTATCATAAAGCATATAGCCCAGATCCCTGCTGTCATAACAAGCCTTCTCTACATTGTCACCCTCAAATAATCTGAAACTTGCTGGAAATTCGCGGCAACCAAAACACGGCTGGTGAAAGCATTGTCCGTTTCTAAGCCTACGAAGCGCTATATTATAATGCTTTTCCTTCGTATCACTTTCACCCGCTTTATCCGTCAGTTCAAAATGTGCTTCAATGACATAACGGACATTTTTCAGTAGCAGTGAAGCACGTTGCTGAATGTCAGAGGTGGTATAAATCGGGTTCACTTCTGCCGTGCCACTCATAGCCGCCTTTGCGTTACTTGCAAGAAGCTTTGACTTCACCTCGTTTCGGCGTACATTTGTAAACTCAATTGGGTTGCATATATGAATCCTGTCAATGACCCATTTAATTGCAGGTTTCCAATATATGGCTTCAATCAAGCCTCTTGAAGCTGAAGGGGTAATCACATCATAGCTAACCCGTTCCACCTTCATCTCCGGGCGCGTAAAAAGAGCGTAATCACCCCACACTTCTACTTTTACTCCGTAGCCCATTCATGCATCTCCTTTCCTTCATTGTTATTGAAGATTAATATAATATTCATATTACTCTGCCATTTTCTAATTGTCAATAATTTGTTTTTAAGCTATAATCGTTTTGTCAGATTGTTTCTTTAGGTAATGATCTGTGGGTTGAAATATTGTGATTGATGATTATTCATTAGTTCAAAGCGGCAGACATCAGTTCTGCCGCTTTGACTTTTAGTATTATACAAAAATCCCCTGTCCACTGTCAGTGCTTGCATCCAATCCCGTTTTTGCATCGTACTTGTTCATATCAATTAGAACAGCAAGTTCTTCATCCAGCGGTTCAATACTCCCAGTGCCATAAAGAGCATCATAATTGCACTTGTATACATTCACAGTATATTGTTGGATACGACGCAGAAGTTGTCTGTTGCGTTCCCCGTTTCTAAGCCTTATTATCAGCGCACGAGCTTCATCTGTATCCGGTATTATAATCGAATAGGTAGCATTCTCAATTAATCTGAATTTGGAAGCTGTTTCTGCAAATGGGAAGCTAAAATCCTTATCAAAACCATTTTCAAAGCTCTCTACTATTTTTTTGGTATCAATTCCATCCCCTTCAAATTTATATAATTGAGTAAAATATTCAGATATTGCTTCTGGAGAGGATATATCCTCAAACTGATTTGCAATGGAGCGAGCAATTTCTGAAGGCCTTTTAAGCATAGAAGGCATATGCTTTCGGTACTCCTCGGAAGGTTTGAAAATATATACAGGGCTCTCTTCTCTTTTTCCCTCACGGTTACAACGTCCTGCTGCCTGGATCTCTGAATCCAGGCCTGCTTCAGCGCGATACACTACAGGAAAATCTACGTCAACTCCCGCCTCAATCAGACTTGTCGATACAACGCGGCATTGTAAGCCATCTTTCAGCCTCTCTTTTATTTCTTTCAATACCCTCTTCCTGTGCAGCGGGTACATAAAAGTTGAAAGATGAAAGCTATTTTGCTCACTTAGTAGCATGAAAACATTTTGAGCCTGCTTTCTGGTGTTAACTATGCATAGCACTTGACTTTCGAAGTTCAAACGTTCAGCAAGTCCAGAATCATCCACTTGACCAATTGGAAGGATTTTCGTTCTCTTGAAAAACCTGAACAATTCCTCTGTATTTTCACATAACTCTCTGATTATGACCTCTTTCGGAAACACGTCGCTTAATGAAGGTTGTGTTGCACTGCATAATACAACTGTGCTTTTATAATTATATACAAGCTCAGCTATTGCTCTGACGCACGGCCGGAGATATTGGGTCGGGAGCATTTGTGCTTCATCAAATATGATTACACTATTCGCTATATTATGTAGCTTGCGGCATTTTGATGTTTTATTTGCAAAAAGTGACTCAAAAAACTGTACAGTAGTGGTTACTATGATAGGCATGTCCCAGTTTTCAGATGCCAATCTATATTTTGATAGAAGCTGTGCTATAGTCTCATTATTATCTTCACTTTCATCTTCATAGGCAAAATTAGAGTGGTGCTCCAATACATTTCTATCTCCCAGTATTTCCTTGAAAACAGCAGCATTTTGTTCAATAATTGTATTATATGGTATCACATAAATAATTCTGTTCATGTTATGTTTTTTTGCATGATTCAGTGCAAATGCAAGAGAAGAAATTGTTTTTCCTCCTCCAGTTGGAACAGTCAGTGTATAAAGCCCCCTATCCCAAATAGATTTTTCAATACAGTTGTGTAAAATTTCTGTGCGTTTCTTATTGATCTCTATTGCTGGAGTTCTAAATGCATTTATGTACTCATCAAACTTAGTGCACAATACGTCAAGGCTTTCTCCGGTATCTCTGTCAAAAGCATCAGACATAAATCTTTCAGTATCAAGATAATCTCCATCAACCAAGCAGGAAAAGAGCATCCGAATATAAAATGCTACCGAAAATCCGTATCTCTCCATAGGGCGTATAGGTAAAGCTCGATTTGGCATAAAAGCCTCAAAGTCGATTTCCTCCGTGAAATGAAAATATGGCTCGATTTTTCGTTTTAATCTACCGTTAAGAGTTGGTTCATCAGCAGTGTCTATCAGACTACCCCCATCGGGCAGCCCTGTGTGATGACCTGCGATGCAATAAGCCAACATAAATCCTATCGTCTGCAGATTACTATTTATCTCAACTGCACCCGCTGTAGAATGATCTGCTCGGTTGCCACCTTCAAAGATCCTCTTTTGAAATTTATCTGAGTACTTGCCAATATCGTGGAGGAAACCACATATAAAAGCATAATCTCCGCTATTAAAGCAGCCGCCAAACCTTTTTGCAAGCTCTGCCGTCTCCTCTAAATGTCTTTTTACATATTGAATGGTTCCATCATCCTTAATGTGTGCAGCAAAAATCGAATTCATTTTGTCGCACCTCTTTTTCATCATGCTCACTATCACGGAAACTATAAATACAGCTAACGAATAATAAAAAATATTACACAATATATTATATCATTGTTGGATAAAAAGTAATAATTTTATTATTTTTATCGTTTCATGTATCCTTATCTACGGCGTTAAAAAGCACGAAATTACGTTTTTCAACTATTTTCTAATACCCACTCTTGACCGATATCCCTTTCAAGGGAGGTCGCTTTCAGGCGAATTTTCTCATATGTTAGAAGATGTGAATAAAGTTAGTTGCCACCAGTGCTATTTGCACAAATATAAATGCCCAAGCTGCCGAAATTTAAGGCAGCAAGGGCATTTCTGGCTGTGTATTGATTTCGTCCATTAATTATCATTTATTTGATCAGGAATCAACCTACCCGAAACCAAAGAGAGCCTGTGTAGGTATCTCCGGGATTAAGCCTGATATTACCGGGCTTTTTCTCCCAAATGTGATCTGTCCCCACAAAGTCCGGCAATCCGCTCCAAGGCTCCAGACAAACAAAATGCAGCCGTTCCGGCGGACCCCATATTACCATATATGAGAAGTTTTCAAATCTCAACTCCACAAAATGATCCAAGGTACGATGGCAGAGCCAAATGGTGTCAGTAGTATAGCTCCCTGTAATGAATGCGCCGCCATCAAAAAAATGATCGTGAAGCGGTATCTCCTCCGCCCTGATGGCAAAAGATCGTGTTTCTCCAGTACACAAACCACTTTCTTCGTCTCGAGGATAATATGTTAAGGTTTGCGGTACAGAAAAACGCAGAAAATAATCCTCCGCCTTATCTGTCGAGAATATAGGACAGATAAAGCCAGGGTGGACGCCAACAGCAAACCAGAAGGGTATTGTATCGGTATTTCGCACTCTAACAACCTGCAACAGAGAATCCTCCTGCAGGATATATTCCACTTCCATGCGGAAAGAAAACGGAAAGCTCTCGCGCGTCTTTTCACTCTCAGTAAGAGCCAGCAATAAATGATTTTCGTCCTGTTCAATCAGCGTAAATACCAAATCCTTGGCAAAGCCGTGCATCTGTTGCGGATATTCTTTCCCTCCAATAATAGCATACCCTCCTGCTACCCTCCCAACATTGGGAAAAAGAAGCAGTGCTTGGCGATCCCAAAGCATATCATCCGGCTGCCAAAGATATTCCCTGTCTAAAGGGCGGGAACGGAGGCTTTGCAGCTCCGCTCCCAATAGATTTACCCTAATAGATAACCAACTGTTTTCTAGCTGTAGATGTCCCATGTTATTTGACTTTGCTCCATGCTTCGGCAGCTTGATCAATAACTTCCTGTATACCATCAGCCTTTAATTTCTCGTATTCAGAAAAGAAGGTATCAACAGAGATATTGCCTGCAACAGTATTCGCCTGAAGCTCTAAAGCTTTAGCCAGCAAATCAGTGGAATATTTTGTATACGCATCGGTCACCAAGGTTGGAACAGATGCCTTAAAATAAGGTTCTCCTGCGTAAAGCCCGTCATAAAAGATCTTGGTAGGCTCATCCAGATCTTCATAGGTTTTACCGGTAAGAAGCACTTGCATATAAGCTTCTTCTGTCCAAAGGTGAGAAATGGGCTGAAAGTTCATACCAGCACCGCGGTAATTGACAAATCCTTCGTTATAAGGCTCTATCAGTGCAGGTTTATTATCTTTCAGATTGTAGTGGGTGCCCTCAACACCGTAGTTAGTCATTCTAATGCCTTCATCACTATAGATCCAGTTCCAGAATTGCATGATTTTTTCAGTATTGCCGCTTTTCTCTGCCCCAACAGTAATTACAGTGGGATATTGATACATCTTAGGACGAGAAGGAATAGACTGTGCGCCGCCAGGCCCCGGAATTGGTTCAGGACACAGCCACGTGGCATCAGCGTTGCCTCCGTCACGCAAAGCAATAGTGGAAAGCTTCGCCTGCTCAGCCCATCCATAACCACTGCCGCCAATGTCGGCATTCATCACAGTACGCATCTCTGCATCCACACGAGTAGAGAACTCTGGATCTAAGATACCTTCAGCGTAAAGATTTGCCATACTGGTTAGGAAACTCTTGTAATTAGGATGCTCAAAGACCAAGGTATACTTATTGTCATCTGTCACACAGAAGTAGTTGTCACTGGATGTTATAATGTCAAAGCAGCGTAGGAAGGGATAAATTTGGCCTGTATAGGGAATTTCGTCCTTTGTATTGCCATTTCCATTACAATCATTATCACGGAAAGCACGCCAGACCTTGAGCCAATCCTCCCAGGTTTTTGGAGTATCCAATCCAAGGTTTTCCATCCAATCCTGCCGAATATACCAGGAATAAGCTACTGGAATGTCCTGCATATACGGAATCATATACATAAGTCCATCGCTGGAATTGCGCAGAAATGGATAGTCTTCTTCGTTCACATGTGACATAATGTTTTGCCCATACTTTTCTAACAACTCATCGATGGCAATGACCGCTCCCTGGTCTATTAGACTAGTCACAGAGGTAAGCAACGGTAAACGGATAGCATCGGGTATTTTGTTTGAAGCAATGACTGTGTTTATACGGGTTTCATAATTATCTACCGGGGCATATTCGATGTTGATTTTAACGTTAGTTGCTTTTTCCATATCGGAAATCAAGTTTTCATCTGCGGAATAAGGATCCCATACAGAGGTTAAATAGCTGAACTTAAAGGTTTCATCAAAGGGGATGACGTCCTCCTTTGCAACACCAGAAGAAGTTGCAGGGGAAGTCTTCCCAGATGTCGAAGAAGAAGAGCCCGGATCGACTGCTTTGGAACAGCCACACAACAGAGTAAGTGCAAGTAGTAATACCAGTAACTTTTTCATAAAAATCCTCCTTCTATAATTAGAATTTTACTTTATAGTAAGGAATGCCTTTTAAGGTCATCCCTTGACCGCTCCAATCATAACACCCTTAACAAAATACCGCTGGAAAAACGGATATATGATCAACATGGGAGCCATGGCAACCACCACAATGGCATACTTGAGCTGTTCCGGCAAAGCCGTGCTATTGCCATCCACCATTTCTGAAAGAGAATTGGCAAAGCTGGTCGAAAGAAGCAAATCCCTCAAGATAAGCTGGAGAGTATATTTGTTATAAGTCCGCAGATAAACCAAAGGATTCAGATAATCATTCCAGTGCAGCACAATGACCCACAAGCCAATGGTAGCGAATGCTGCCTTGGAAAGGGGAGTAACAATACGCCATAGAATATAAAAATCATTAGCACCATCTATCCTGGCTGATTCTGCCATAGAGGCAGGTAGAGATGCAAAAAAGGCTTTGAGCACTAACACATGGTACGGATTAATAAGGCTTACCAAAATCAATGCCCAAAGTGTGTCTGTCAGATCAAGTGCATTCATGACCAAAAAGGCAGGGATCAGGCCTCCGTTAAACCACATTGTAATCATTATAAATATAGAGTATAGCTTTCTCCAACTGAAATCACCAAAAACTAATGGATAAGCTGCAAGGCTTGTCATTATAAGGCTAAAAAAGCATCCGGCAAACGCAACAAAAATAGTATTGCCATAAGCATTTATTATGGTATTTGTGGCAAAAACCTTTTGATAAGATCTCAGACTGAAACCCTCTGGCCAAAAGAAGACATCTCCGCGCATAATGGCATATTCATCGCTTACTGACATAGAGATAATATTGAAAAACGGCAACAAAATACAAATTGTTGTCAAGATAAGCAATGAAATTACAACCGTGTCAAAAATAATATCGTCTTTATTTCTTTTCTTAACCATGGAAACACTTCCTTTCAAAATACACCGACCTCAGAGTCAGAGATTTTTTTCGCCGCCCTATTGGCAATTATAACCAATATGCAGCTTACCAGGGCGGTAAAAAGACCTACTGTTGTGCCGTAACTATAGTCACCACGCACAATTCCCAACTTATAAACATAGGTCGGCAGCATTTCAGAAATAGAGAGATTCAAATCGTTCTGTAGCAGTAACACCTTTTCTACATTTGCCGAAAGCAGATTTCCGATATTCAAGGCCAGCATAATGGCAATAGTCGTACGTATGCCCGGAATTGTAATGCTCCACAAGCGTCTCAGACGGTTTGCACCGTCTACTACTGCTGCCTCATATAGCTGTGGGTCAATGGTGGTTAGCGAAGAGATATAGATAACAGCATTCCATCCCATCATCTGCCACACGCCAGAAACAATGTTGATCGTACGGAAATATTCCGGAATACCCAAGTAATAAATCGTTGGCAGTCCCATAACTTGACGAACTGTATTGAAAACACCAATAGATGGTGATAAAAAGTTCATAATTATGGAAACCACTACAACAGTAGAAATAAAGTATGGCATAAAGCTGATAGTTTGAATTGTACGCTTTACCTTGGCATTCCTTAGCTCATTAAGAAGCAATGCAAATATGATAGGTGCCAGCATCTGAAAGAAAATGGCATATATATTAAACACTACTGTATTGGAAAGGATTTCTCCGAAATTACGGCTGCTAAAGAAATCAACAAAGTTTTTAAATCCTACAAATTCGCTGCCGGAAAAACCCTTAAGCAACTTAAAATCATAAAAAGCGATGCTGAGCCATCCCATAGCGAAATAGCGGAACAGTATGAAGTAAACTATTACAGGAGCCATCATAATATAGATACACGTATTTTTTTTCAAATCCTTTATTATTCGGGTACTAAGGCTG
Source organism: Bacillota bacterium (assembly GCA_023435745.1). Lineage (GTDB taxonomy): Bacteria > Bacillota > Clostridia > Acetivibrionales > DTU013 > JAEYRF01. The sequence goes on from JAEZMD010000012.1 coordinate 14,336, forward strand.
GAGCATTTTTTTACCTTTATGGTATTCTTATCCATTCCCTTCAGCTAACCTCCTTTGTACAAAAATTTAACTATACTTTCGATTACCACATGGCTACTAGCCATCAATTACTCGATCCACTACAAGCTGACGAAATTCAGGAGACAATGTAACAAAATATGCTGTGAATCCCGTTACGCGGACTACCAAATCAGGATATTTCTGCGGGTCTTTGTTCGCTTCCAGAATTGTATCCTTGTCAAGCACATTAATATTTATAAGAGTGCCACCCATATCGAAGTGGGTTCTAAGAACTGCGCTGATTTTATCAATGGCATCCTCGTCATTAAGCATAGCCGGACATAGCTCCAACTGGAAAGGCGCCGTGTTTCCATAGCCGGGCTGAACCCGCGCTATAGCTTTGGCCATTGCTGTAAAAGCTCCGTCTTTGCGGAAACCGGGGTCCGGGTTAGCACCATGGGAGATAGGCTGACCGGCTTTTCGGCCGTTAGGAGCAGCACCTAATCCCGTTCCTAGGATGATAGTGTTGGCCCAGGAGAAAAGCCCGGGGATCATCAATCTTCCTCCGGGGGTGCGATTCGCTACCACCAAATCAGTGAAATTTTTTGAGATGCGTTCAGCCCACTGATCGCCCAGAGAACCACCATATCCAAAGTGTTCGCTGGATTCGAGCATTCTGCGGATTACTTCGCCTTCTAAGTCTTCAAAGTTGTTTCTTAGGGCTGCGCTGCAGCCTTCCCAGGTAAGTACTCCTTCACGTTCAATACGCTGTTCCAGTGCCGCAAAAGAGTCTGCTACTGTGGCAAGCCCTGCGGCATCGACACACATGTTGTAAAACTCCAGACCACCATTGGAAGCATCCAAACCCTTTTCAATCGGACCATGGCTCAGCAGATTTAAGATTAATTCCGGTGCATTCTTATATTGATTGGACAGATGGAAGTCAATCCCCTTTGCAACACAAAGGATGGCTCGTTTGAGATGCTCCTGATAAAGCTCATAAAGCCCGGCTACGGTAGGAGAGCTTTCTTTCTCCACATACTCCCAATAGGCTACCTCAAAAACCTTTGCAATATTGATCTTGATTAAATCATTGAGGGTGTATTCTCTTCCCGGCAGCGACATCCAATGACAGCCCACCGCAATGCGATCCCTGGCATCCTCGACACTGAAGCCGTTCTTCATAAATCCTTCCACCAACGCCTTATCCCCGGAAAACCGCGGACATCCCTTCTGGTCTTCCAGCAGTATTTCCATCCCACGGCGAAAAAGGTTTTCGTCCAGACCATCAAATACCCTGATCGTCAGGTTGCAGGAAGTTTTAAGACGGTGTGCCGCCTCCAGAATTAAATAAGAGAGATGGCTGGTCATATCTCTTCCTTCCCTGTTGGGACCACCGATTTGATAATAGTGGGTATCGCTGATAAAGAGGCAGGCTAAATAAAAGATAGCGTCCTCATCAGTGAGGATACCTGCGGCTTTATCACGTTCATAATATGGGCGCAGTGTCTCATCTAACTGATTCCCCGAGCCGTCACGGTTGTAAGTGCGCGTGACCAGATTAAACCAGGAAATCCACTGACAGACTTCCCGATAAGTACGTGGCGGATTCTCAATGAGCCACTCGTTACAATCTCCCATCGAATGCAAGTTTTCCTTGATCATAGGGTCTTTTTCCTCCGACTCTTTGCGGCGTATTTCCGCCACAGTCCGCTCCATCCAATTGCGAATGCCAAGCAGCACATCTTCCTCCGCATTATAAAGCTCCTCTTTATCAGGATCGCCTGCTGCGTTTAGATCACGGTATTTACGAACCTTTTTCAACAGACCACCCCACCCTAAATGAAGACCAATCTGGTAATCCGGCGCAAAATGGTGCATTTTCCCAATCCCTGGTACAATATTATACTTTTCCTGATCTTCTTTGAGAAAGGAATAATCAAAAACAGGAGCAATTTCCATATTGTCCAGCGCTACTGCGCTATGGAAAGGACGGAACCTTTGCAAAATAAACATCCAGCGTCCTGCCAAGGCATCCTGAGGATCCACATAGACCGGATGGCATTCTAAAAGCCTCCGGAAGTTTTGTCCCCAAAGCTTGGCTCCGTAAAAAGTGCTGTGGGCAGGGTCATTGAATTCGGGATAGAACTCGAAATCCTCTGGCGGCGGAATGCTGCCGTAATCATCCTCATCCATATATCCGCCCAGCCGAAGTTTTTCTTGTGTTTGCTCCTCTTTGCGCTTTCGCAGATACGATATTCTCTCATTGTACCGTTTGTCGTAAGCCATGATTGATACCTTTCCTTTCTTGCTGGTTTCTCATGTTAGCATTTTTAACATTTACTTTATATAGTAGGTGAGTATACACAACAATTCAGCCATACACCGTTTTCCCATTCAGACGTACAGGAATCCCTATTGCCTCAGCAGTGGATGCCAATGTCCGCATATGGGCTTTTGATGGGGTTTCCACTTCCCGAAGAGAGTGGCATTCTCCTAATAATTGAGGCTTAATACTTCCAAGAGGATTATAAGGAAGCAGTTCATAATATACCAGTGAAGGCAGTGTCTTTAAGAAAGCAGCTATTTGATAAATATCCTCTCTAGTGTCGTTAAAACCCGGTATCACTGGCGTACGCACAATCAATGGTATATCTGTCGCTGACAGTCTTTTTGCATTCTCTAATACCAGATGGTTGGAAAGGCCTGTGCCCTCCCTATGTTTTATGTCATCCATAGACTTAATATCGAACATTATAAGATCCAACGCCGACAAAAGATATTCGACTCTTTCCCATGAGAAACAGAGGTTGGTTTCAATCGCTGTGTGAATATCTGTTTTCCGGCAAAGTGACAGCACCTCTAGGGCAAATTCCGGCTGGCACAGTACCTCGCCCCCAGTAAGAGTAACACCCCCACCAGATTTTTTATAAAATTCGACGTCTTCAGCTAATTGTTTAAAAAGCTCCAGGCTGCTCATTTTTTTTCCTACTGTTTCCAAGGCGCCAGTATAACAAGTAGCTGTACATGCGAAACATTTTTGACAAAGGGAACGGTTCAGTTCATGAGAACCATCTGCTGCTGAGACATGAGCACCTACTGGGCAAACAGCCGCACAGGCACCGCAGCCGATACACTTCTCCTTTTCGAAACGCAGCTGTGGCTTTGGGGAAATTCCTTCGTAGTTATGGCACCACCAACAGTGCATGTTGCATCCCTTTAAAAAAGCACTGGTACGAATTCCTGGCCCATCCTCGGTAGAAAAACGTTCTATGTCGAAAACAATACCATAAGTGTAAGCATTGACATCAAGCAAATTATTCATCTCCCATATAGTTCTTTGAAAGTGGAAACTTTGCAACAATCAGCCCATCCATAATTGCCATACCTACTTCACTTCTGTCGTCATTCAAATAATTTTTTTGTCATGAATATCTTTAAAACTCATAATGAAATATTTATGTTAACAACAATAGTATGTCATGTGTGCATCTCGTGCGCAAGCTGCATATTTTTTTGTAATAACACAATATTTAGATGTTCAGCGATTCCCCATTTACAAATTTTTTTCTTTCTTTTATAATTGAATTAACCATGTGTCCGCAACTTAGCTGTATACAATTATTTGAAGGAAGGTGTTTTTATGCATTCCCAACGTATACATGCATTACATGTACAAGCTGGATATTTTTCTGTAATAACACAATATTTAGATACTCAGAAATTTCGCTTTTACATATATTTGAAAATGTCCAAGCGTCCAAATATGGATCGTAATTTTTGAAAGAAGGTGTTTTCATGAATTCCCAGCGTATTAAATACGGTCGAAATCCTTATCATTTTTTCGATGAACGCATCAGTTACAGTGCTGAAGTTCCCTATGGAGTACGTATTAAGGATTTTCGGGAGCCAGAGTTTCAACTGGGTGATTTCGGTCCTCTGCATTACGGCAATACAATGGAGCTAATCCTTTTTCAAGAAATGAAAGGCGAGGCTATTGTCGGTACCAACCAATTCACGATAGATGGAAATATGATACTATATATTGCACCCTATGTATTGCATTCCTCCCGTTTGCAGGCATGTAAGGGAAAAATGTATCACCTTAACTTAAGCTATGAAGCCCTTGGCAATTTTCTTAACGCCTCTAAAATCCTTTCTTTTGCCGAGTGTGATATTCAGAACTTACCGGTATTGATAGATAATTTCAATAGCATGCTTACAGCTTTGCAGTGCTTGATAGACGAAGATGAAAACCCCTTTTCCCGCTTGCGAAACATCCTACACATTTTAGAGATATTGACCAACGACAGTTGCACCAACACCGGTCCACGAAATAATACCCGGGAATTTTCCTCTGATGAACCGGGGATCGACCACCTTATCAAATGGACAGTGCAGCATAGTGCGGAAAACATACGGCTGGAAGATGCTGCCGCTCAAATGGGATACAGCAAATGTTACTTCTGCAGTTATTTCAAAAAAGTTACAGGGCTTTCCTATCTCACATATCTGAACCAGGTACGTATCGAAAATGCTAAGCGCATGCTGCTGCACGGCATGACCGTCACTCAAGCCGGTGTAAGTTGTGGTATTGAAAATGTTTCTTATTTTGCCAAGCTGTTCTGTAAACATACTGGCTACACGCCACAGCAATACCAAAAACTATTCCAGCAAGATCCCCTTTTCTTTTCACCAACCAAAATTTCATCAAAATACTGATAGAACAGATTGTACACAACCGAAAAACTCTTCCTCTATCATTGCACATAACACATGATATACTGGCAGATGATACTCCTGTATCTTATAAGTCTCATTAGCAGGCACTTCTATGGTCACATCACAAAGCTCCTTTATATCTCCGCTTTTTTCGCCAGTCATGCCTATTGTTTTTAAACCGAAAACCTTTGCGACCTTTATGGCATTCATAACATTTTTTGATTTGCCCGAAGTACTTAATCCAATTAATACATCCCCTTCCCGTCCGTATCCATATACCTGCTGTGCAAATACCATATCAGGTGCAACGTCGTTAATGTAAGCAAAAGCAAGGGATGTTTGGCTCACAAGTGAAATAGCAGGAAGAGCGCCCTGTAGGTTATCAATCATATATTGTCCAGCTTCACAAAAAGCTGCTGTCAGTTTATCCTTGTGCTCTTTAGGAAGACTTCGTTTCAGTAGAAAGCCTTTCATCAACTCGCCGACAATATGCTCAGAATCTGCAGCACTTCCACCATTTCCGCAGATAAGAACTTTACCCCCATTTTCATATGTCTGCTTCAAGATATAAAACGCATTTTCAATATCCTCTTTACAGCCCTCTAATTGAGGATAGCATTGTATCATATGTTCTAAAATATCCTTCGATTTATGCTTCACTTTTATAACCACCCTCCCTCAGCTAATAATAATCACCAACTGCGACCGCTAATGCAGCATAATCGCCAATCTTTTCGCCCAATCCTGCAGGTACAATCCTGCATACATTCCGTGAATGGTACAGAGCCTCTTTTTCGATTACTTCCAATGCCGTATCGTACAACAAGCCCTTGACCCTTGCAAAGATACTGCCCAAAACGATAATCTCAGGGTTTAGTATATCAATAAGAATAGACAGGCCTTTTCCAAGATAGTTTCCACAAATACAGTATATTTCCTTAGCCAGTTCATCTCCAGCTTCAGCAGCATCTCCTACCATCTTTGCATTAATATCACCCAGTTTGTCAATACTATTGCAGAAGGCTGCCTTTTCTCCTATCTGCAGCTTTCCCAGAGCCATAGTCCTTGCAAGCTGGGCAATACCTCCACCGCTACAGAAGCCTTCAAAAGATCCGACTTTCCCATATCCAACAGGACCATTATCAGCTAACCGTATATGTCCTACTTCTCCCGCCATATCGTTTGTGCCGCTGTATAGCCTTCCATCCAATATCAGTCCTGCTCCCATACCAGTTCCGAATGTGAGGAATATTATGTTTTTATATCCTTTAGCCGCACCGAACTTCCATTCAGCAAGTGCACAGGCATTGGCATCATTCTGCAAATATGCCCTTATTCCGAACCTTTTTTGCAACATATCGGTAATAGGTATGTCGTCCCAGGCAATCAGATTAGGAGGGGACAGGATAATACCTCTTTTGCTGTCCAACGGTCCTCCGCAACTGATACCTATGCCGTAAATACTGTATGTCATTTTGCTGTTTTTCTGAAGAACTTCTTCAATTGAACGGCTAATTTTGTCCAGTGTATATTGAGGTTTTTTATGCACTTCGGTTGAAAAAGAAACCTTATCAATAGTACTTATTTCTTTATGCTCTGTATAATCCCCTAAAATGACAGCACATTTTGTGCCGCCTATATCAATTCCAATTAAGTTACACAAAATATCACCTTCCCATGATCAGTATTTCTTGAACGTCTATTACTATCAACCTGCTTTGCTTTATTGATTGGAACCTGAAAATACCTGACTATGCCTAATCCTAATTTCTTCAGGGCTTGCCGTGCCTGTTATGCCAATTTTTCCAATCGTCACATTTGCTGCCATGTTGGCGAGCGATCCGGCCTCCCATGGTTCTGCTCCTGCGGCAAGGGCACATGCAAATGCTGAAAGGAATGTATCGCCAGCACCACATATGTCAATTGGTGGAGTAACATCGCAGGAAGGGATGTGAGTGACGGTCTGTGAATCGGTATAAACACAGCCTTTTGGTCCCAGTGTCATGCACACATTGGATTTATTGCATTCCGCAAGGATTTTTGCTGCACGAATGTGATCCCCAAATGCAACTGCGACTGGCATTGCCTCCTTGTTTACGGCTCTTGCTACCTCCACTTCATTTGGTTTTAAAGTAACTCCCGAATAGAGGCTGATTCTGTCACGACTGTCAACTATAACCTTCAGGCCTTCTTTAGCAAATGTCATGATCTTTTCTCTGACTGCGGGAGTAATGCATCCGTAAGGGAGTTGGTCGGAAACACATAAAACATCCACACTGCCGGTACATTGTTCCAGTAACTCAAATAGCCTTGCCTCATCTTTCTCGTGCAGGTTTTCATAATTGGTGAAATCCAACCTCGGATCTTCGTATTCCACGTGGGATATCCCTTTTTTCACAGGTTTGCAGTAAGTATTGGTCACCATAGTTTCACTGATGACCACGCTGCTTGTGTCGATTCCCTCCTCCAGTAGTTTGCGGATAAGTGCATCCCCTCTCCAATCTCGTCCTATCACTCCAAGCACTTTAATGGTTTTAGGTTCCAACGCGGCTATATTGGCAGCTACATTTCCTCCACCGCCCAGGGACATCCTTTCATTCACAATTGGAAGAGGAAAATGAGGGGTTTCCCTAGAAAGCTCACTTTTTGTCATATCCGCCTCCCAGTAAACATCGAGACATATGTCGCCGATTAGGGCAATATTGACATTTTTAATCCTGCTTAAGAGCTCCTCCAGCCTTTCACGGCTGATACCCTGAAACACTTCCATATCAGTCATCAATCTCCTTCCCTGCTTCCGTTGCTTTCAATATTAGTTTCTTATACAAATTGGGTATAGTCTCTTTATGGTCGCCGCAGAAGTGCCAGCCCTTACCGCCCACACTTGTAGGCCGGTTTACTATGTTCTTTATCGGCCTGTAATAATATTTGGGGTCACTGTACCCTACTTTTGAACGGTAGTCACCAAGGTTAATCAGGTCGAAATTGGCAGTGGTGATCCTAAAGGTCGGATACTTCAGGTTTCTGGATATTGATAACGCTTTCAGAAAAACCTCAGGTCCAATGACACCTGAACCAAAGTTTAGGAAAACGCCACCATCCATTTCAGACACCGAATGACATATTTTATGGAAATCCACCCCGCTGGTAGCCCCTATTGCTGCAAAATCCACGGAGGGGTGCTGGTGTATGATATCTGTCCCGAGTGCTATATGGTAAGTAGCAGGAATCTTGTTTTTGTAAGCCTGGTATAGTATGCAGTCTTCCTTATATGGAAACCTGTCAACATTCTTTATTATGTATACTGCAAGGCTTTCCCCATAACCCAAGCCTTCTTTAGTACCAGTCTGGATAGCCTCGTTCATCCACCTGCCGGTTTCCTCCCACATCCCAAAGGATCCGTCTTCAATCGCTGTTGGAACATCCTCTGAGGTCGCGCCGTTGTATGCAAGCTCAAAGTCATGGATACTCCCCGCGCCATTACTTGAAATATGTGTGATAAAACCCCGCTTTATTAGTTCGATGATATACCTGGACATCCCGTTTTTGATTACATGGGCTCCCAAAGACCATATAACCGGTCTTCTTTCTCTCCTGGCTTCCACGATCCTGTCCACAAGTTCGTCAAAATCTTCGTTTCCCCATTCCGGTATTTCATCGATTCCCGGCTTTGCCATGTTGTCAATAGTCACCAGGTTATGCCTTCCCTTTACCGAATAGGTCCTGATGTTGGCAAAATCCAGCTGACCGTTCACTTTCACATTCCTGTCATTCATGACTTGCATTCTCCTTCATTTACTATTCAAAAACCCAGCCAACTCAATATTTCATTACTGTCTTCAAAATCCCCTGTAATGGCATGTGCCCCTGCCTTCACAAGCCTCTCCCTTTTTATAGGGTTGACCCCACAAAGTATATCCTCATCACTGGCGATACCGAGTGTTACTGCCCCGACTTTTCGTCCCAAAGTAATTTCCACCTTTCCGTCTCCAATCACAACCACTTCGGAACCTGTGAGTCCATACTCCTCCACCAACCTCTTTAAGACAGTTTCCTTTGAGCAATCCGCTATTCCGAGAGGTGCACCGGCAATTTCCTTGAAATATCTACTTAACCCCAATATTTCTGCCTCTCTTTTTACATCAGGGTCATCGGTCCCACTTGCAACATAGACTTCAGTTCCATTTTTAGTTAAAGCTTTGAGAAATTCTTCACTGCCTTTTATCATGAAATCGGAATTTGATTTTTGCTCATTACGGATGTAAGCAATCCTCTTTTCAACAATCTCCATCAACCTCCTGTTGTATTCTGCCTTATACCACCAGGGGTCATCGACTGCTTCTGGATTTCTACCATGCCTTTTTACTGCTTCTGCCAGCCACTTCATCTGGTAGTAGGTTTGGATCCCGGTGGACTGATCTATGTACTCTTTTACTTCATGTACCAATTCTCTGTTTGCCTTTGTCCCACCTGTAATCATCTCCAGCATCAGAGGTTCCATAATCCCCTCCCAGCCATGTCTCAATGTGGAGATTGTACCGTCGAAATCAAACAGTGCAATTTTTATCCGAGACCTCTTTTTGGGCGACTCAATTAATATCTCCATTTCATACCCCCTGTAAATAGTGTTACAGTTGATTCAATTACATTCACTACTCGCTCTCCAAGAATGCATTTATCAACTACAGCTACTCGCTATTAATACGGTTTTGGCAATAATCCGATGGAATAACAGATTCCTGATCTCTGCTATATGATATATTATTAGAAAAATTTGATAATTTTCTTATATAGAAACAATGTATTTATGTTAACAACAACATTATGCCATGCATGTATCTTATGTACAAGCTGCATTTTTATTTTTAATAACACAATATTTAGATATTCATTAATTCTCCTTACGGTCGAAACCCTTATACTTTTTCGATATTTCCCCCCTCAATACCCCTTCTCCAGCATCCCCTTGGCAATCTCCGCAAAAACCGGCGCGGCCACTTTACCGCCAAGGCGGCCGTTTTCTACGAAAACGGCTACAGAGTAGCGCGGCTCAGAGGTTGGAAAATAACCTGCGAACCACGCGTGCACCACACCGTCTGAGCCGGTTTCTGCGCTGCCGGTCTTTCCTGCAGCCCCGCCGAAATAGCCCATGATCGCCTCTGTTCCGGTGCCGTAGGAGGTTACGGCCTTCATCAGATTACAGATTTTATCGGCAGTGCTTTTTGAGATGACACGATGGCCATTATTCTCCCTGATTTCTTTTACGACCTCTCCCTTATTGTCAACGATTGCATCCACGATATTTACACTATTTTTAATCCCGCCATTTGCCACGACAGCCACCATATCCGCAACCTGCATCGGGGTGGCAAGCAGCGCGCCCTGGCCGATGGACAGATTGGCGATATCTGCCTGACTGTAATTGACATCCGCGGCAGGAAGAGCTCCGCCCGCCTCAATGATTCCCTGTTCCGAGATGCCGGTTTTTCTCCCAAGCCCAAATTTGTTGGCCATTTCAATCAGATTCCGATAGCCTACCTTTCGGCTCAGTTCGATAAAATAAGAATTGCAGGAGAGGGCAAAAGCCCGTTCCATATTAATGTCGCCGTGTCCGCCTTCATAATAGGAGGAACACCGGAATACCAGACTGCCGATATCCACGGCGCCGCTGCAGTAATAGTGTTCAGGGTCGCTAAAGTCTTTACGGGCAGTTTGATCCTCAGGATAAAGTTCATTAGTATGGACATCGGGATCATTGGGATCGAGCCCGCCGAATGCGTTCCCGTATTCATTTTCAAAAAAGGCCGCCGCATCGATGATTTTAAACACAGATCCCAGATTGTAGGCTGCGGTCGCTTTGTTGAAAAGCTCCTTACCGTCGCTGTCCAGATAGTTTTCCACGGCGTTCTGGTCAAAATCCGGTCTGCTTGCCATTGAAAGGATGTCACCCGTTACCACATCTTCAACCACCACCGCTCCCGAGATGCCATGCCTCTCAATGGCTTCCTCAGTCAGCTTCTGGATTTGGTAGTCCAGCGTCAATCGCACATTCAGCTTTTCATCCGCGCTCAGACTTTTAAGCCTGTAGCCAAGTCCCTTGATCGGCTTATTCACTGCATCTGTTATCGTGCCGATTTCAAATACGGATTGATTCCGCAATTCATTTTCAAATTTTTTTTCAATCCCGGCCTGCCCCACCTGGTCTCTCTTGTTCAGATAACCGATCACATGCTTTGCCAGTGTGTTGTCGTTATACCGTTCCAATGATTTCAAAATTGAAACCCAGTCTGTATTCAGCTTAAGGATTTCGTTGCCTCCGGCCTCCTCAGTCTTGAGCAGCAATGGCTTGCTCTTTGACGTCAGTCCATTCAGAATCGCCGGATCAATGCCCAGCGCAGTGCAAACCTTCTCTCTTTCACTTTCCGAATCCGGCATGGCTGAAGGCTTTATAAACGCAGTATAAATTTGATTCCTGTTTGTAAAAGCAATTCCGTTACGGTCAACGATATTGCCGCGCAGCTTTTCAATGCGGGTATTGGACAGCCTTTGCTCAAACGCCGCCTCTGAGAGAGATTTGGTTGAGAAGAATTGAATTATGGCTACTCTTGCTATCATACCGGCAAATATGACTAGAATAACGCTGCACAGGATATGGAGCCTTTTGGTTGACAATGAAATACCCCCTTCTGCGGTAATAATGACATTCTTGCCGTTGAAGAGGGCGTATATTCATTAAATTTATTCCGAAGCCTTGCGTCTGAGCATCGTATAAGGCTCGACCGGCTTGTCCACGGGCATGGTTACAGTCATCTGCGGGTGCGGCGCCACCTCGATATCTTCTCCGTCGGCATTTCTCATTGATCCTGCCTTCTGGAGCCAATAGGGTCCATGAGGGCTTACAACCTCCAAAACCTCACCGGCCGCAAACCGGTTTCTCTGCTCTATTGTCGCAATTCCGGAAGCTGCATCATAGGCTGTGACAAGTCCGACAAAATCATACTCCCTGATATAGGAACTGGATTTGTAATTCTGCTCCTTGCCTGATGGCTTTCCTAATGAGAAACCTGTTGTATATTCCCGGTGGCTGGCTTTTGACATTTCATCCAACCAGGTATTGTCATATTCATAATTGAGCGGGTCTTTATAATAGGCATCCAGAGCTTCCCGATAAGACTTGACAACAGTTGCCACATAATAGGAGCTTTTCATTCTGCCCTCAATTTTCAAGCTGGTAACACCGCTTTCGATGATGTCCGGCAGATAACTGATCAGGCACAGATCCTTGGAGTTGAATATATAAGTGCCCCGCTCATCTTCGATCACCGGCAGATATTCGCCCGGTCTCTTTTCCTCAACCAGATGATATTTCCACCTGCAAGGATGGGCACATGCGCCGCGGTTGGCATCCCTGCCTGCCAGGTAATTGCTGAGCAGGCACCTGCCCGAATAGGAAATGCACATGGCGCCATGGACGAACATCTCAAGCTCAAGGTCCTCCGGCACATTTTCTCTGATCTCCCTTATTTCTGTCATGGAAAGCTCTCTGGCCAGTACGATCCGTTTCACGCCCTGCCTGTGCCAGAATGCGGCGCTGCGCCAGTTGGTGTTGTTTGCCTGTGTGCTGAGGTGAAGCTCCATCTCAGGTGCTTCCTGCCGCAGCAGGTCGAATATACCGGCATCTGAGAATATGACCGCATCCACGCCGGCTTGCCTCACCTGCCGTATATATTCCGGCATACTCTCAAAATCCTCATTGTGAGGAATAATATTCATTGTCAGATAAACCTTTTTCCCGCGGGCATGCGCAAATTCAATGCCCTCCCTCAGCTCTTCGAGTCCGAAGTTGCCCGCGCCTGCACGAAGACCAAATTCTTCTCCGCCAAGGTATACCGCATCAGCTCCGTAGAGTATAGCCATTTTCAGCTTCTCCGGATTGCCTGCGGGAGCCAGCAGCTCAACTTTTCCGGCTGTACCCTTTCCGGTTACTCTCTTCCCGGCCGCACCCTTAGAACACGTCTCATTCTTTGCTGTATTTCCTGCTCCGTTCATCTGTTTATCTCCGATTCAAATGCTTATACATCAGTTTCCAACCGCTTATACGTCAGTGCGACGCCGTCGCCGACCGGCAGTATGCTCGTATCCAGGGACGGATCGCTGCAAAGGCTGTCCAGATAAGTCCGCATCCTGTTAACGATCGTCCTCTTTCTTCTGGCCACCGGTTCTTCGCCTGCGATCATTCCCTTATAAAGCACATTGTCCGACACCAGAATACCTCCGTTTCTCAACATTCTCAGGCATTCCGGCAGAAATTCGGGATATTGGCCTTTTGCCGCGTCCAAAAAAATCATGTCATATTGCTTGTCCAGACACATCAGCACCTCTTGCGCATCGCCGGCGATAATACTGATAGTATGCTCCAGGCCTGCTTTTTTAATGTTTTCACGGGCTTTGATCAGCATTTCCTCCTGACGCTCAATGGTATCCATCCTGCCCCTGTCCCCCAATACTCCGGCCAGCAGGATAGCTGAATAGCCAATGGCGGTACCAATCTCCAGAATACGCACGGGTCGTAGCATTTTTCCGAGCACGATCAGCAGCTGCGCTACCTCCGGGGTGACGATGGGCACGTGATGCTCCGCCGCATACTGTTCAAGTTCCCTGAGCAAGCCCTCGCTTCTTCTTAACGTACTTCTGATATACTGACTGATAATGTCCTGATTTGCCATCGGAGTCCCTTTCAATCAAGGGCGCGGGTACCGCGCTGCAAACAGAAGGGCTGCTGCTTTTACAGCCCTTCCGCATTATTTCGCCGAATATTTCTTTATATTTGCCTGATGTTCCTTAAATGTCCTGGCAAATGCATGACTGCCTGCCTCGTCGCCCTTTGCTACATAGTAATAGTAGTTGGTATCGTCAGGGTTGACCGCCGCCTTGATGGATGCTTCTCCGGGGTTGCAGATGGGTCCGGGAGGAAGCCCTTCGTATAGATAAGTGTTATACGGGTCATCCACCTCAAGGTCCGCGTACAGTACCCTGTCCTTATAGGCTCCCGTCTTTTTAAGCATGATATACTGGATCGTCGCGTCCACCTGAAGCTTGCGCAGCGCGGTATCCTTCCCGGTCAGCCTGTTGTACAGCACACCTGCGATCAGATAGCGGTCGTCAGGATCTTTAGCTTCTCTTTCGATGATGGATGCCATAATGACCACATCATCGAGCGTCATTGTGGCCGGAAGCTCTGCGATCATGTCTCTGTATGCCTGCTTGAATTTATTGTCAAAATTGTTCAGCATTTTTGTGATGATCTCCCGATCACTGGCATTGTAGTCATATTCATAAGTATCCGGGAAAAGGTACCCCTCAAGCTTGTTGTCTCTTTGCGGCAGATTTTTGAGAAAATCGTAGTCAAACTCCTCTGTATTTGCAGATTTCAGGAATTTCGCCTTATCCTTTATGATTTTCTTTTCATACAGAATATCCGCAATCTGTGTCAGGGTTTTGCCTTCCGGGATTGTAACCATTCTGGTAGCCGCGTCGGATGACAATACCCGCATCATTTCATCATAGCTCAACTCGCTGCTGACAATATGGGTGCCTGACTGATAGGTCCCGTCAAACCCATTGATCTTCGAAAGCAATTTAAAAATGGTTTCATTTTTGATTAGTCCCATCTCAAACAGCTGCGCGGAAATTTGTGAGGTTGTCGAGCCTCTCTTGATAATGAATTCAACGCCTTCCTTTTCATCTACTATGATCGGAACATCCTTGCTGGTATCGGCGTATTTGTCCATGACATAGTTATATGACAGCCTGCCGCTGACATAGGTTACGATGCCGAGTAATGCAATAACAAGCAGCCAGATCACCAGTCTTTTCACCCATTTTCTTTTTTTCCTCTTAGGCGCCTGAGTCTGGTTTTTTTGTCTTTCCATTCAATATCCTCCCGAAACCAAAGTACCAGCGCTCGTCACAGTTTGCTTTTTGCCTTTGCTCTGAGCTCTGTATCCAGTATTCTCTTCCTCAGTCTGATATTCTTTGGTGTGATCTCAACAAGTTCATCATCCGATATAAACTCCAGTGCCTGTTCCAGGCTCAATATCCTTGGCGGCGTCAATCTGAGCGCCTCATCGGAACCGGATGCCCTCATATTGGTCACATGCTTTCTTTTACAGACGTTTACAACGATATCTTCGTTCCGTGCATTTTCACCGACAATCATTCCCTCGTATACCTTAATACCTGCCGGGATAAAGAGGTTTCCTCTCTCTTGGGCATTGTACAGGCCGTAGGTTATGGACTCCCCATCCTCCCACGCCACCAGGGAACCTCTTTGTCTGCTGGAGATCTCTCCCTTGTATGGCTCATGACCGTTGAATATATGATTCATGATACCGTTGCCTTTGGTGTCGGTCAAAAACTCAGACCGATAACCGATCAATCCCCTGGCCGGGATTTTAAACTCCAGCCGCATATATCCTTCCGAGGCGGAGTGCATATTCACCATTTCCGCCTTTCTGACACCGAGCTTTTCCATCACAACACCCATGAACTCTTCAGGTACATCGATCATCAGCAGCTCGATCGGTTCATATTGAACCTCATCAATCTGCTTCATGATAACCTTGGGTTTTGATACCTGAAATTCATACCCCTGTCTCCTCATCGTCTCAATCAGTATGGAAAGGTGCAGCTCGCCTCTTCCCGATACATTAAAGGAATCGGGTGTCTCCGTCTCCTCCACCCTGAGGCTGACATTTGTCTCAAGCTCCTTGAACAGGCGGTCCCGCAAATGCCTTGAGGTTACATATGTTCCCTCTCTGCCTGCAAGCGGGCTGTTGTTGACGGAAAACGTCATATTGATCGTCGGTTCGTCGATATTGACAAACGGCAATGGCTCCGGTGCTTCCACATCGCAAATAGTCTCGCCGATATTGATTTCTCCAAGGCCTGAAACGGCAACAATATCTCCCAGCGATGCTTCGGTCGCATCCGCTCTTTTGAGACCCTGAAACGTATAAAGCTTGCTGACCTTGGATTGTACCGTTTTACCGTCCTTCTTGCAGACAACGCATTGCTGTCCCAATCTGATCCTGCCTCTGTCAATCCTGCCTATACCGACTCTGCCTACGTATTCGTCATAATCAATGTTGGAAACCAGAAGCTGCAGCGGCTTGTCCATGTCGCCCACAGGGGCAGGCACATGCTCTATGATCGCATCGAGCAGCGGTTCCAGATCCTTCCGCTCGTCTTCCAAATGGAGCACCGCATATCCTTCTCTGGAGGAAGCATAAATTACGGGGAATTCCAACTGGTCATCATCGGCGCCAAGCTCGATGAAAAGCTCCAGCACCTCGTCAACCACCTCTACCGGTCTGGCTTCAGGCCTGTCGATCTTGTTTACGACGACAATCGGCTTCAAATCAAGCTGCAGCGCCTTCCGGAGCACAAACCGCGTCTGCGGCATCGGCCCTTCAAAAGCATCCACAAGCAGCAGAACACCATCCACCATTTTCAGCACACGCTCCACTTCACCGCCGAAATCGGCATGACCGGGCGTATCCACTATATTGATCTTCTTTCCTTTATAACCAACCGCCGTGTTCTTCGCAAGTATTGTTATTCCCCGTTCTCTTTCGAGGTCGTTGGAGTCCATCACACGTTCCTGAACCTGTTCATTCTCTCTGAAAATACCGCTTTGGCGAAGCATACCATCCACCAGCGTCGTCTTGCCGTGATCGACATGTGCTATTATCGCAATGTTTCTAATGTCGTCTCTCTTATTAATCACAAATTTTCCCTTCCAGTCCATATAAGCGTCTTAACTATTATATTCGACTATTCAATCTGATTTTTTGTTGCAAGTTAGATTTTAAATTATTGTATTTATATTGTCAATCCGGGCATCTGTTCAGACATAAGTATTGTACAGACTATTGTACAATAGGTCGTCTTTCACTCATAAGTAGCTGCTGTTTCCCTCAGCATCTCACCGTATCCCACGCCATCAATCAGCTTAAGAAACAGCTCTACAATCTTTTCATCAAATTGTGTGCCCGCTCCGTTGAGCAACTGCTGACGGGCTTCTTCCAGATTCAACTTCGTCCTGTATAGACGGTCCGACATCATTGCGTCAAATGCATCCGAAACGGATATGATCCTGGCCAGCAAAGGGATCTCTTCGCCCTTCAGGCCTTCAGGATATCCTGTTCCGTCCACTCTTTCATGATGACATTTGACAACGGGAACCACATCCTTGAACATGGAGACCGCAGACAATATCCTGGCCCCCTTCAGAGGGTGCTTCTGAATCTCATGCAATTCTTTATCATTGAGCTTGTCTGTTTTTAATAAAATGTCATCTGCAGTACCTATCTTGCCAATATCATGAAAGATCCCGCTTATCCTCAGCGTTTCCATATCCTGCATAGCTAATCCGGCTGCTTCCCCTATTTTGACCGCATAATATGCCACCCTGTCGGAATGCCCCCTGGTATAGAAGTCCTTTGCGTCGACCGCCTGCCTGAGCGCTTCTATTGTATCCATGTACCTGAGCTTCAGTTGATCATATGTCTTGTTTAGTTCGTCATTTTTCATGTTGACCAGAGAATGAAGAAATGCGTTATTAATGGAGGACGCAGCCTGATTGGTATAAATCTCGAGCAGCTTGATGCCTTCATCCAGATTTTTGCTTTCCACATATATCACACCGATAGTCTGATGATATTCATTGATCAGAGGAAATATTGCGCCTCCCTCCAGATTCACCCGTTGCCTGGATATGCGTGCAAACCCGATATGCTCCATCAGGCTTGGGCTGAGCATTTCCATGAAATAATTAATCTCAGCCTTGTATTTGCCGATGCCTTTGAAGATGCTCTTATTTCCGGCAATGATGTCAGTAGTATCATCTACCAGAATAAACGCATTTTCACTGTCCACAAGAGGCATGATCTCCGACAGAATATCCTCCAGTATCGAATCAATTGGCTGGAGCGAATAGATCTTCGGCACAGCCTGCAATATTTCATTGAGTCCGTCCCTGAATTTCTTGATCGTTCTCATCTGTGAGATGGATTTGATGCCCGATTCCACAAGCAGCAGCAATTGGTCAAACCGGTCGCTTTTCTCACAATACCCCTGGATGTCCAGCGCCTTGATGGTCTCAAGCGGAGGAGCCAGATCCTTATGTCCTGTGAGAAGAAGAATATATAACTCACTGTTGAATTCCCTGATCGTCTCAACCACCTTGTCTCCATGCAGCGGATACATAAGAAAATCCAGAATCATCAGGTCAAAGTGTTCCTTTCTCACTCTTTCAATCGCCTCCACCGGATCAACGATCCCTGTGAAGTCATAGCCGCTTCGTCGTAATACGACGGAAAGCGAGTCAATGATGCCTATCTCATCGTCTACTACCAGTATTTTGTAATTTGATTGTGCGGTTTGGGCTCTTTTTCTCATTTACTCTGCCTCCTGATTGTTGTACACAATGCACGGTATGGAAATAAAAAATGTTGTGCCGCTGCCTTCTTTTGTCGTGAAGGACATATTCCCTCCGAAGCGGCCTTTTATGGTGGAATAGGACATATACAACCCCAGCCCTGTACCGTTTTTTCCTTTTGTAGTGATCATTTCCTTGAATAACCTGTCTGCAACGTTCTTTGGAATACCCTTCCCGTAATCCTTGAAGGTGAATTCCACATTGTCTCCGCTGCGTACAATAGATAATTCAATAACCCCACTGCGGCCTTCATAGGCCTGCATGGCATTTATAATAATATTATCGAACACCTGCACCAGATTATTTACCTCTCCCCTGATTTCAGTGCTCATATCAATATGCGAATCTATATTCATTACACAGTGATACCGTTTCAGTTCATGCTTCAGCAGCAGATCTACCCTCTTGACAACCTCGTCAACGGTAAATTTAACCGTGCCTGAAGCGATCATCTGGACCGCCTGTCCCTTAACAGCTGAAATAACATCAGACATATAGGTGCAGTAGGGCTTCATCTTATCCAGCCAGTTCATCATCTCTCTTGCGATTTCCTTGTGATCCTGCTCCGTCACACTTTTATCGTCAATGGAATCCCTGTATTCAAAAGTCAGATCCTTAAGCGCTTCAATCCCGCCGGATATCGACATGATCGGCGTCTTGAGATTGTGCGCAATTCCTCCGATCAACTGCCCCAACGAGGCCAGACGTTCCTGTTCAAGCAAAATGGCCTGCTGCTCCTTTATGGCTTCAATATTCTTCTTATGCTCCGTTATATCCTTCAGCAGAATAAGCGTACCCAGATTATTATTATGTGAAGTAATCTGAGTAATTTCAAGGGTAAAGAACCTGCTTATATCATTAAGTACTATATTTACCTCAAGTGAAAGCTTTTTCTTATTTTTAGTAATATTAACCAGCTTTCGCAGCTTATCGGCATCCAGATTCGTATTTGGAATGGAACGTATTAATGAATAAAGGTTTTCAGGTTTGTTCTCATTGAGCGCCTCATCGCAAAATTGACTGAACATTTTGTTATATTCAATAATATTAGCTTGTTCATCGATAACAACAAATGCATCGGATATATTATCCACTACATTCTTCAGTGCAATCGGAATGACATTGAGAAACTTATACCTGAATATTGATATGGCAAAACAGACGACTGCAAAAGAAAATGAGATGTTTTCATAAAAAACCGGCATTTCTATGATGCCTTGCGTGCTAAACAGAACGACAACCAGCGGAAACAAAACCCCTACGAAGATTAACATCGATTGCTTTGAAAAGAAGCCGGAGCTCTTAATTGAAAAGTACAGCAAATAGTACAGCCCTATTACAATACAGACATACGAATAAATCTCATGCACAATGTAGTATTTCCCATAGATAAATCCGGTACTGATGAAGCTGTACTCAACTATAAATAAATGATGAAACTCATTTGTAAACACAATCACAAGAGATATCAGCGGTATAATGATTAGAGGAAGATATTTTATCGAAATATTGATTTTGGTTTTTGCATAAATGATGCCTGTAAATAGCAGGGAAATGGGCACAAGTATTACGCCTATATAAGAAATATGCTCTAATAGGATTACAAGCTCTTTGTTTTCCTGCACAGATATCTGAATCAGCCTGCAAATACTCCATATGAACATAAACAATACATTTAAAAGAAAAACATAGTGGATCTGCTGTTTATTTTTCATTCTGAAAATATAAGCTCCGATTAAAGATATAAGCAATACTGATAAAAGTAGCAGCAAAAATAGCAAATCCATTTTATTATTGATTTATATCACCTCAACTCACTTTTTCGATGAACCCGATTGTCTGCATATATCCAATCACTTTCCTTATATATTCCAATGATATTTCCGGCCATTCAAACCCTGCCTCCGCAAGACACTTCTGCGACAACTTTGAATCTACGCTCACTGGCGAGCTGTAGTCCAAAGCATCATCCTTGCTCATGTCCGCTATGATACCGCCAAGGATATTCCGAAGTGATTTGTCCTCCGAAACTTCATGAACAGCTTTTTTAAAATCTTCTTTGCTTAGTACCTGTATTTTCATACCCAGTTTGGAAAACATATGAATCAATTGCCCAATCGTAACCTCATGATGATTCATAATATGATACAGAAGCCTTTGGTCTGCCGGATCATTCATGAGGGTAAATATGGCCTTCCCAGCCAAATCAACAGGCGTAAACTCGACATCAATGCTTAACTGATCCTCAGGGATCGCAGACAGGAGACAGATGGATCTAATGATACTATAAAATGCATTGTCCTGTATGTTGTTTTGGAATTGGCCGTCAGAGAATCTTCCGGTAAGATTTCCCATCCTGAAAATTGTTGCATCCAACCCCTGCCTGATTGCCTTATATACGACCATTTCCGCTTCAAATTTACTTCTCACGTAGACATTTTCTTTATAGTCCTGCCCGATATAATAGTCTTCCTCAGTAAACCTGTATTCACCGCCGTCATAGCCGGCCAGATAGCTTCCGGCTATAGCAAGGGTTGAAATATGGTAAAGCTTTTTATCGTGTTCCAGGGCAAAGTCAGTGATTCTTTTAGTACCTAACACGTTGGTATTGGCAAAATCGGAATATTTACCGTAGTATTTTACGATGGCTGCTGAATGAACCACCGTATCAATCGTTTCAGATATCTCCATATATTGCTCGTTTGACAGATGAAATCTGTCATATGCAATATCTCCCTTTATCACATGGATCCGGCTGCCGATATGCTTAATATATTCGGAAGAGAAGTAATCTTTCAAAGCATTTTTAAGTCTTTCTTCAGCATTCTTTTGACTGTGTCCCCTGATGAGGCAATATATTGTTGCCTTTGTATTATCAAGGAGCTCTTTGAGGATGTGCATTCCCAGATAGCCTGTCGCGCCGGTTATGAGTACATTTTTCATTTTTCCGGCTCTCTTGCTGTGATATTCCGTACTGAACTGCTTTAGATCCATCATGTCGGTCAATTCGCTGTCCAACTCTTCTTCAGATATGTTTCCCAGAATTTTGCCGGCCAATAGTTTTATTGTCTGGTAATTGTAAAAATCAGCTGCGGCCAGTCCCCAATTGTATTTGTGAACTCTTATCAGCATGTCGATGATCGCAAGGGAATCTCCGCCCAGATCAAAAATATTTTCACTAATGCCAAAATCGTTCCGTTTAAGGCATTCCTGACAAATTCCAAGTAAAATGCTTTCGATATCATTTGACGGGGCTTCATACATAACAGTTTCTTTTTGACCAGGATCTGCATCAGGCAAGGCTTTCCGGTCAATTTTCCCATTTGGAAGCAAAGGCAGGCTCTCTATCCTGATGAAACAGGAAGGAACCATATAGTCCGGTAATCTGGTCAGGAGATGAGCTTTCAGTTCCTCAGCAGCAATCTGCGTATCAGATATATAATAGGCACACAAATAATTCTCTCCATCCGGTCTCGATTTCCCAATGACCACGGTTTCATTGATCAGTTCATGTTCAGACAATCTCTTTTCAACCTCGCCGAGCTCTATTCTGAAGCCTCTTATCTTTATCTGTGAATCTATCCTCCCGAGATATTCAATATCCCCCTTTGGGTACCATCTGGCCAGATCTCCGGTACGATAGATGATTTCGCCCTGACAAAACGGATTATCTACAAACTTTTCTTTAGTCAATTCTTCATTATTGATATATCCCCGGGCAACACCGACACCGCCGATATATAATTCTCCTGCGATGCCGATCGGCAGCAGGGTCATGTTTTTGTCCAGAATATAGATTTTTGTATTATCTATCGGCTTTCCGATCGGAACTGTCTTCAGTTGTCTGATTTCCGGTGAGCAATCAAAATATGTGACATCGATAGACGCCTCCGTCGGGCCGTATAAGTTTGCTAAAGCAGTGCCGTTTGTTTCGTTGAGCAGCCGGTTGAATTTCTGAACCTGCTGTACGGATAGTGCTTCACCGCTTGCAAAAACCTGTTTGAGCGAAGATACCCGATGCATGCTGTTCGTCTCTTCAAGATATCCCAAAAACATATTAAGCATGGACGGTACAAAATGAATCGTCGTTATGCCATATCTATGGATTGCCTTGATGATTTCCTCCGGATCCTTCTCGCCTTCCGGAATCAGGAAGCACAGTGCCGCCCCCTCCAGCAAAGCCCACAAAAGCTCCCATACCGATACGTCAAACGTATAGGTCGTCTTTTGCAGAATTTTACTTTTATCATCCAGCGGATACTTTTTCTGCATCCAGCTCAACCGGTTGATCAGACTGTGATGTTCTATCATAACGCCCTTTGGATTCCCGGTCGATCCCGATGTGTATATTATGTAAGCCAGATCATTGGGCTTGTTGAAACAATTCAAATTTGTGCGCTCCTGAGCAAAAGTCAGTTCGTCGCTTAAATTAACGATCGTCCCGTTAAAATCGCAATGCTTGAAATACGGGTCATGTGTAATTAACACCCTTGCCTTGCTGTTTTTAAAAATATACTCTTTTCTTTCGGCAGGATATTTGGGATCTATCGGGAGATAAGCCCCACCGGCCTTCAGAATGCCAAGAATTCCGATGATCATGTCGAGTGACCTGTGTACCATGATCGCTACTGCCTGATTTGCCGCGACTCCTTTTTGACGCAGTAATCCGGCAAGCTGGTTGGCTTTCCTGTTCAGCTCTGAATATGTGATCGTTTCCCCTTCAAAAAAGGCGGCTGTTTTATCAGGCATCTTCCTTACCTGCTCCTCAAACAACTGATGTATGGTTTTGTCCCGCGTGTAAAAACATGCGGTGTCATTAAAATCTTTCACTATTTTGTGTTTTTCCAGTTCCGATATCATTTCCAGCTTTGATATTCGTTTATAAGGGTCGTCTATAGCATGCCATAATATATTCACAATGTGCTGATGGATGAAGTCGATTTCAGTAGCGCTGAACATGCTGACCAGATAATCATAATCAAGTATAAACCTGTCATCATTATCCCGGTCGTTGATATTCACAATAAGAGATTCTATCTGATATCCGCTGAAATGCCATCTCGTTGTAAATTGCTCATAGCTCTTATTCTGGAATTTAGAATTTTGGTAAGTCAGTACAATATCAAAGATGTTATCCGCGTTGTTTTTCCCTCTG
Organism: Bacillota bacterium; assembly: GCA_023435745.1. Lineage (GTDB taxonomy): Bacteria > Bacillota > Clostridia > Acetivibrionales > DTU013 > JAEYRF01. Next base: position 37,714 of record JAEZMD010000012.1, read on the forward strand.
ACTTGCTTGAGCATTTGACTGTACGGATATTTCTGATGTCTGAAAACCGACAGAATCTCCTTTGAGATAGACTCTGTAAATGTTTGCAGATCCCATTGCGCATTCATATTGATCCGGACCGGTACCGCAGTACTGACAAACATGCCGAAAGTTGCTTTTTCCCTTGCATTTGTCCTGTTCAGTAATGTCGTGCCGATGGTCAGATCTTCCTTACCTGAAATCCTGGTGATATACATCGATAAAGCAGCAAAAAACAAAGTATATTCAGAAACCCTGTTTTCGGCGCAATATTTGCGCAATTTATCGGTTAATTTTTGAGGCAGTATAAATGTTCTGCGTCTGGCTTTTACATCAAGGCTCAATGCTGTCCTGGGCTTGATGGAAGTCACGTCCTGGAAGTCCGATAATTTACCGGTCCAGAATTCTTTATCTGAAATATACCTCTCCGATTCGAAATAGTCGTTTTCCCTCAAAATGAAATCGACATATGACGGCTTCATAGCCGGATCGATTTGTTCGCCGTTTTTTAATCTGGAATAATACTCAACAATGCTGTTTCCTACTATGCTCATTGACCATGCATCGGAAATAAGGTGGTGCATTTTGACAAAAAAGCCGCCGACGTCTTCACTGATCTTTATCAGCGCAAAATAAAACAAATCATTGTTATATAGTACAAATGGTTCTTCAGATTTACATTTATCCCAACTAAATAATTCTTCATCACTTCGATTGCTGAAATCCACGAAATCCAGGTTCTGATATTTGTAAGGTTCTACGTATTGATATGGTTCATTGTCTCGTTCTGTGATACGAAATCGTATGGCGTCGTTTTTTTCAATCAGTAAGTTTACAGCCTTCTCCAATATGGCATAATCAACATTGCCATGTATTTTTAAGGTTGCTGCGATAATACCAATACTGGTACCGGGATATAGTTTTTCAGTATACCATATACCCCTCTGAGGATGAGTTAGTGGGTAATACTCACAATTCTGCTGCATGATTTACACCCCATTATCATTAGTAAGATATAGCTGTAATATAACAGCACAATGACATAAAACTGCTCTTAACTAGCATTATATTGATAATTCCAGTCGAATACAAGAGAAATCTGAGAAAATTTGGTTAAACTTGTGTTACAGCATGATATTACTGCATTGTGACTATTGTTACCCCTGATTCCCCCTCACCATATTTCCCAAGCCTGAAGCTCTTTACGTGGCCGTTTCTCTTTAAAAATTGATGGATACCGGTTCTCAAAACGCCCGTACCTTTGCCATGTACAACGGTAACCTCCGTAAGCCCGGCTATAGCTGCGTCATCTAAAAATTTCCCAAGCACCTGTGTCGCTTCCTCTACGTTCATCCCTCTGACATCTGTTTGGGTTGAAATATTCATCGCTTTCGACATGCTGATACGGCCGGACCCGATTTTCCGTATTTCGGCCGCCTGTTCATCGACCAGCTTCAGGTTGGTCACATGCACGTTTATTTTCATAATGCCTGCCTGAATCAGGGCTTCTCCATCCTTGTCCGGAGGTGTCACGACAGTACCCTTTTGGTTCAGATTTATAATCAGTACACTGTCACCGGGCTTCAGGTTCTCAGGAGGATTTACAAATCCCTGGCGCGGGAAAAGGCCTTCAGACAGAGAGCCCTCCAGAGTGCCGATACTGTTTCTCAGCTTTGTCCTGATCTCTTCCGCCGCCTTGTTTCTGATCAACTCATCCTGTTCTTTTGCGGCCCTCTTCATCTCGTCAAGCATGCTCTCCACATCCTGCTTTGTATCCAGCAGGATCCTTCTGGCTTCCTCGCGTGCTTCGCGAAGCAGCTTGTCCTTCTGGGCAGACAGCTTTTGCTTCTGTCCCTCCAGCTCCTTCTTCACGGATTCTATTTCAAGTCTGTAGCTTTCCGCCTGCAGTCTTTCCTTTTCGGAATCGGTACGGTTTTTCTCAATACTCATGAGAACATCTTCAAATTTTATTTCTTCCCCCGACAAAAACTCTTTAGCCTTGTCCAGAATCTCCTGCTGCAGGCCGAGTCTTTTCGAGATGGCAAACGCGTTGCTTTTTCCGGGAACGCCGATGAGCAGGTTGTAGGTCGGCCTGAGCGTTTCCACGTCGAATTCGCAACAGGCGTTTTCAACGCCCTGCGTCGTCAATGCATAAACCTTGAGCTCACTGTAATGAGTTGTTGCGACAGTGATAGCTCCGATCCCGTGCAGTCTCTCGAGGATCGCCATGGCAAGCGCCGCACCTTCCGTTGGGTCGGTTCCTGCTCCGAGTTCATCAAAGAGCACCAGAGAATGCTCGTCCGCCTCAGAGAGAATATGAACAATGTTTTTCATATGGGAGGAAAACGTACTCAAGCTCTGTTCTATACTCTGTTCGTCACCAATGTCCGCAAATACCCTGTTAAAAACACAAAGCTCCGTTCCTTCCGACGCCGGGACATGCAGCCCGGCCTGGGCCATTAACGTAAACAATCCAAGCGTTTTGAGCGTGACGGTTTTGCCTCCGGTATTGGGGCCCGTGACAACAAGAGTGCTGAAGCTGTCTCCCACCCACATATTGATCGGCACAACTGTTTTGCTGTCCAAAAGAGGATGTCTTCCCTTTTTGATATTCACCTTTTTTTCCCTATTCAGCTTTGGACAGACACATTTATATTCCAGACTGAGTTTCGCTTTCGCAAACGCAAAATCCAGATCTGCAAAAATCGTAATATTTACCTTCAGCTGCTCCAGGAATTCTGAAACATCCGCAGTCAGCTCGGCAAGAATCCGGTCGATTTCCAGCTGTTCCTTCACCTTCAGCTGCCTGATGTTATTATTTGCTTCCACAACGGCCATCGGCTCTACATAAATCGTCGCACCGCTGGCGGACGAGTCATGGACAAGCCCCGGCACATCATTCCTGTACTCCGCCTTGACCGGCACCACATAACGGTCTCCCCGAAGTGTTACGATTGAATCCTGCATCATTTTTTTATATTTTTCCGAACGGGTCATGCTGTTGAGTCTATCCTTGATTGTGCTCTGCTGCTCCCTGATCTGCCTTCTGATATTGGCCAGCGTACTGCTGGCTCCGTCTGAGATTTCCTCATCGCTGACAATGGCAATATTGATTTTGTCTTCAATCCGCTTATTGGGCGTGACCGAAGCAATCAGACCGCTGATGCGGTTCGACTCCTCGGAGTCCTTTGGGTCGACGGACGCGGAGTAGTTTTTCAATGTCCTCGCGGTACGCAGTGTATCCGCGATGTGGAGCAGTTCGCCGGGGTTCAGTACTGAGCCGATCTCCACTCTCTTCAGACTGCTTCTGATGTCATGTATTCCTCCCAGCGGCGGATTCCCCCGCCTGAGTATAAAATCAGTTGCATCAGTAGTTTCTTTGAGCATTTCAGACACAACAGCCATCTCACAGCGCGGCGCCAGTTCATTGGCAAGCTCCCTGCCAAGCTCGGAGGTACACAGCTCGGAAAGCCTGCTAATGATTTTATCAAACTCTAATATCCTAATTGCTCTGTCATCCATGGCAATACAGTTTTATTCCTTTCCATTCACTTAACCCATTTCCTGAGCTTTTCTCTGTAATACTTGATAAACAGAGTATATACAAAATCGTAAAGAAAGAATACTATTTCAAGTGCGATGACCAGGACCCACCAGGGCAGCACTATCGTCAGATTGACGCTGAACAGCTGCCTTACCGTAAGTGCGGCGATCCCGGCGGAGATGTTGAAAAAAATAAATTTGATCACATACTCCGGTGCGATTTTATTCAGTTTCTCAACGTAGTATTTCACAATGCCGTATATCCCGAAGAATATTACATATGGGATAACCCCAAACTTGTTCGGCACGAGGATTAGTGCAAGCATGCTTGTCGCCGTATAAAAGATCCAGCCTGACTTCACACCGCTCTCAATAATGGAAACCGCAACAAAAAAGGAGCTCAGCGCATATAACGAAATCCTGTTAGTTGGCAGAACAGTCGCCAACACAAGGCATATGACCGCAAAAGCTCCTAGAATACCGTTCAAAGCAATTCTTTTTGTTTTCAGCAAATCAGACTTCATCCAATTCCTCCGCAATATTCATACACAAGGACATTTGTATCAGCAGCAGCCGATCAAATCTCCTCCGGCACATTCACAGCAGCAGTCCGCACACCATAAAGCCTGACATATCTGGCAGAAATCCGCATTATTGCTGCTATAGCCTCTGTTGTAGGAATTGGCCCTGTATGCATTATTCGCATTGTTCATGCTGTTGAGCGCATTTCTGTATTCATAATTGGTCGGATCCATCGTCACAGCCCTCTGAATATGTGTGTAAGCCTCGTCATACCAGCCTCTGCGGGCAAATATCAAGCCTTTAAGATAAAACCAGGCTGCGGTATGCTTCCCGTCGCGATCGAGCATTTCTTCCGCCAATTGTATGTTTCCGGTGTTGATATGGGATTTGACCTGGTTGTAAAAATCGCTGTTCTGGCCGCTCTGACCTCTCCAGCCTGTGTTATTGCCTCCGCTGCCGCTCCTTTGACGCGACTCATACCCGGGTGCGGCATTTTTCATCAGGTAATCGTAGGCTTCATTAACTTCTCTCAGCTTTTCCTCGGCCAGTTTTGACAGCGGATTGTTCTGATATTGATCAGGGTGGTACTTTTTCACCATGTCCCTGTATGCTTTCTTTATTTCTTCCTCACTTGAGCCTTCTTTGATGCCAAGAACTTCATACGGATTCTTCACTTTGTTTGCAGCTCCCCATTCCAAGAATATTTTCAGTCTTTCTTCTCATGCCCATATATATTATGTTCTCAATAATTTCCCGATTTATTTTGATCTCAAGTAATTCAAATGCCTTTGATATCTGATTCAGGCAATACATCAGATTAAATTCAACCCGTCCGCGTATCTGCTCCCTGAACTGACCTATGATCTGATCCGTATAATGATACTGATAGATCAGCGGATTGTAGCTTTTTTCTTTTATATCCTTCTCCAGATCGTCATAAGCATCCAATATGTAGATCCACTTCCCCAGATGATACCCTATCCATCTCAATGTCTGCTCTGTGTTTTCATCAGTGCAAAGCGGCCCATACGCCGTAACCTCTTCCATCAGCTTTGCAAAGGGTTCGGCTGCCATATCCATCGACGCGCACTGCTCTTTTTCAAGCCTCACCAGATCGCTCAGTCTCTTCTCCATGACAGAGCATTTTTCAGCGTATTTCCTGCGCAGCTTCCGGAATGCTCTCTTTATCATCACCATGGCCGCGGCAGGCGCAATCTTACCGTCGTCCCGCTTCTTGTCTTCCAGATTATAATACGCCAGCAGCAGGTTAATGTCTGAGGCATAATCAATAATATGGCTTTCCTCAATCATATGTCTTTTTTCCAGCGGATGTGCGGGGCAGCGCCTTCTCATGACCTTGTCGGGCTCATTTGCCACCGAGGATAACAGAACAGCCAAAAAAGCGGAGTCATAATTCAATGTCAATCTCTTCAGCTGACCGTGCCTTTTGCCGATTGACCTGCATACTCCGCAGTAATACGCCCTGAATGCCTCATACTCTTTTATCTTCAATTCCGGCTTTTCCGGAACGATGTAACCAAACATAGTTTATCTTCTTTCAGCATTCTGCCGCTTTATTTTCACATATGCGCTGACATACATGAAGAATGCAAACAATGCTACGATGACTGCCATTATAAAAAACAACTGATTGAAAGCCAATCCAAAAAAGTTCCACCGGCCGAACGGTTCATTAAATAATAGCAGGACTATGGCCAGATAAAAAATGACCGTAGCCATTTTCCCATACCAATTGGCCGATACGACAAAGTGGTCTTGTTTGTATAATACAAGCGCGCCGATTCCCATCAGCAATTCCTTTGCCATGATGACAAGCAGCAGCTCAACAGGAACTATATTCAGTACAAGAGACAGAATCACCAACGCTGTTATCTGCATCAGCTTATCAGCCAACGGATCTGCGATTTTACCCCATGAGGTGATCAGATTGCACTTTCTGGCAATATAACCGTCCAGTATATCGGTTAAGCCTCCTGCGAGGAACAGAATCACTGCAAGAACATAATGCCGGGTGCTCAGGTAATATGCAAACACGGGTATGATAATAAAACGCAAAGCCGTCAGAATATTCGGTACGTTCATGATCCACCACCTACGCTTTAATACTCAATAGTTTACCATATAAAAACAATATATTGCAAACATTATGCCTGATTTGCGGCTTTTTCGATCAGTTCGTAAATTTCAGGCCTGAATTTTTTGATGTTGACAGGCTTCAGATTGCCATCGGTCCAGCAATGCATCGTTTCGCCGTCCGTTATAGCGCGCTCGCTGCCATGTCTAAAGACTTCATAATGAAACACGAGTCTGGAAGCCGTGTACTCGCTGATATAAGTTTTAACAATGACTTCATCTTCATATCGTGCAAACCCTTTGAATTGGCATTTTAGCTCAAGCAGCGGCAGCTTGGCTCCGGTTTCCTCAATCTTCGAATAAGGTAATCCCATTTTTCTGATAAAATCTGTTCTGCCTGCTTCAAACCATATCGGATAGTTGGAATGATGTACAACCCCCATCTGATCCGTTTCTGCATATCGGACCGTCAATCGTGTCTGAGATTCGAACATTGACTCCTCCTTAATTGTGCCCTGAATAATAGTAAGCCCGTGCTTTTTTATTCACACGGGATTAGCATTTTGTATTTATATGATTGTTTCACCATCAGTAACCCTTTTCAATAATGACGCTGTGCGCCTCTTCTACTTCTGCCTCAGGTACAAGTACCTCATAATAGTTATCGTTATTATCGTGGTTTTTGCTTATCGGTCTGAGCTTGACAAGTATTCCTTCTTTAGCAAGAAGCTCCTCCAACGCTGTTGCGATCTCTTTGCTTTGAGCCATATATACTACTGTCCACATTTTAACACGCCCCTTTTCGGACTAATCCCCGGATATAATTTCTCCATGGCGGCTTAGTATTCTGGATTTTCCTCTCACTTTAATAGCGGAAGTGTTTTCCGTAAATTGAGCCAGTAAAACCTCTCCCTTGTCAAGTTTTTCTGTATGGTGGAACTTGGTATCCCTGCCTCTGGTAAGTCCAATCACATTGACCCCATTTTCTTCGGCCTTTATTACTACGTATTCTCCAAGTATCTTTTCCACTTCGTTTTCCATGCAACCACCTCGAAATAACTATATATTATTTCATTTGAAAAATCAACACAATTTGTCCGTAAAACCGCTAAAAGCCTCTATTTATCTATGCTTTGATATAATCTTCACGTTTTCTTCCCCAAAACGCTCCACAAGCTCCTTATGCAGTGTTTCACACATCTGTACGCAATATTCCTCCGTTTTCGTTTTGGTAATATTTCCCACGCCATCAGCGCTGCAAAATTGTACCGGCGTAGTCCCATGGAAATACTTCAATAATGAAAAAGCCGATTGCATCCGGCCGCTGTCCGGAGAAGCATCGGTCCTGATAAAAATTTTATCCGACCCGTTTGCACTTTGATGACCTTCCGATCCTGAAAACCCCGCCTGCCTGCTGTCGGTACCATCATTCTTTTTGATTAACCGCACCGATTCACAGATGATCTTAGGCTGCTCCTCTTCTCTTATACTGAGCCGCCCATCGACAAAGACGGCATTCTCATTTACCAGAATGCTGCCGTATCTGATCAGTATATTCGGAAATACAATGACCTCCATGCTTCCGTAAAGATCCTCAAGCGTGATAAAAGCCATCAGATTATTACTTTTTGTCGTCTTGGTTTTTTTCTCTGTGATGATCCCTCCCACTGTGACCAACCTGCCGTCTATCAGGTTTTTCCCATCTGAAGCCTCTTCATTTGCGGCCTGCCCGGCCCCTTCCGTGCCGACCTCGCCGAAATCAGAGCTGTTGATCGTTGTCTGCTCCAGAATCTCATCCTCATATTCGTTGAGGGGATGGCCTGAAACATACAGTCCCAGCATTTCCTTTTCCATTGTCAGCAGCATCCTGGGTGTAAACTCGTTGAGCTCCGGATAGCTTTCCTCGCTTTTTATGCTCTGAACCTTCCCGGGTATTTCAAAGAGGGAAAGCTGCCCCTCAAGCTTGCTTCTGTTACTCTGCTGTGCTCCTTCGAGCAGCTTTTCGTATACCGCCATCATCTTCGATCTGTATACGCCGAACGAATCGAATGCGCCGCATTTGATCAGGCTCTCAACACATCTTTTATTAAAATCCTTGCTGCCGATCCTCTCGCAAAAATCCCCAAAGCTTTTAAAGGGCCCTTTTTCATTCCGCTCTTTCTTCAACTCTCTGACAGCATTTTCTCCGACATTTTTGACTGCCGCCATACCAAATCTGATTTTTTTGTTAATCACCGTAAATTTGACATCACTTTCATTGACGTCGGGCGGAAGCACCTCTATGCCCATCTGTTTACATTCGTGTACATAATGGGACACCTTTTCACCGGAACCCAGGAAGCTGTTGAGCGACGCCGCCATAAACTCCACGGGGTAATAGTATTTGAGCCAGGCTGTCTGGTACGCCACCACTGCATATGCGGCGGCATGGGACTTGTTGAACGCATAGCTGGCGAAATCCATCATCTGATCAAAAATACGGTTAGCGGTATTCTCATCCACCCCGTTTCTGACGGCGCCCTTGACCAGAACCGTCCCATCCTCGTCCACGATCCCATGGATGAAGTTCTCTCTTTCCTTTTGCATTACCTCATGCTTCTTTTTGGACATGGCGCGTCTGACAAGGTCTGAGCGGCCAAAGGAATAACCTCCCAGCTCTCGTACGATCTGCATGACCTGCTCCTGATAAACCATGCAGCCGTATGTCACATCCAGTATCTTATTCAGCAGGGGGTGCTCAAAGATGATATCCTCAGGATTATTCTTATTTCTGATGTATTTTGGGATTGACTCCATCGGACCCGGTCTGTACAGTGAAATGCCTGCTATGATATCCTCAAGCGAAGCCGGCTGCAGATCCTTCATGAACTGCGTCATCCCTGCGCTTTCCAACTGGAACACACCTGACGTCTTCCCTTCCCCGATCATTTTATAGACATCAGAATCCTCCATATTCAGTTTATCCATGTCTATACGGATTGCGTGGTTCTTAAAAATCAGCTCTGCCGCGTCCCTTATCACCGTCAGCGTCCGAAGCCCTAAAAAGTCCATTTTCAGCAGGCCAAGCTCTTCCAGCAGTCCCATCGTAAACTGTGTTGTGATACTTTCATCATTTTTCTGCAGCGGAACATACTCAGTAATCGGCTCCTTAGAAATAACAACACCGGCCGCATGAGTGCTTGCGTGTCTTGGCATGCCCTCAAGGAGTCTGGCGGTATGGATCAGTTCTGCCGCTTTTTCGTCTTCCTCAACCTTCATCTTAAGCTCCGGATTCAGCTCAAGTGCTTTATCGATATTCATGCCAATCTGGAAGGGAATCATTTTTGCTATCTGATCCACTTCTCCGTATGGGATGTCCAGCGCCCTTCCCACATCCCTGATGGCCGCTCTTGCAGCCATGGTTCCGAAGGTGATGATCTGAGCCACCCTGTCCTCTCCATATTTGCGCACGACATAGTCAATGACCTCCTGCCTTCGCTCATAGCAGAAATCAACATCGATATCCGGCATAGTAACTCTTTCCGGATTGAGGAATCTTTCAAAAAGCAGATTATATTTCAGGGGGTCTATGCTGGTAATTCCAAGGCAATAGGAAGCAAGACTTCCTGCGGCGGATCCTCTGCCGGGGCCCACCATGATGCCATTGTCTTTTGCAAATTTGATGAAGTCCCAGACGATCAGAAAATAGTCCACATATCCCATCTGTCGGATCACCCGGAGTTCATATTCCAGTCTTTGTGTATACTCCGGGTTGGTGGCATCCTCACCATACACGCGTTTAAGGCCTTCATAACAAAGACCTGTCAGATATTCAAAGGGCTCCCTTCCCTCGGGCACCTCAAATTGAGGCAGATGCAGCTTTCCGAACTCCAGCTCGACATTACAGCTCTCGGCGATTTTTACTGTATTTTCAAGCGCTTCCGGGATGTTTTTAAAGGCGGCTTCCATTTCCTCCGGGGTTTTTATATAAAAGTCATCAGAGCTAAATTTCATTCTTTCTTCGTCAGTAATCTTTTTACCCGTCTGTATACAAAGGAGAACCTCGTGGGCTTTTGCGTCCTCCCGTCTGAGGTAATGTGCATCGTTGGTGGCAACAAGCGGAATGCCCGTCTCTCTGGAAAGCTTTATCAGACTCTGATTAACCAGATTTTGCTCTTCAATCCCATTACTCTGAAGTTCAAGGTAGAAATTTCCCTGTCCGAAGATTTCATTAAAGTCCAGAGCCAGTTTCTTAGCTTTCCTGTAGTCGCCCTCCAGGATAGCCGCCGGGATATCGCCCGACAGGCATGCGCTCAGTGCTGTGATCCCTCCCGAGAAACGCCTTAGTACCTCAATATCGATTCTGGGTTTATAATAAAAGCCCTCAGTAAAGCCGGCGGAAACTATTTTCATGAGGTTTTTCCATCCCTCGTTGTCTCTTGCCAGCAGCAGAAGATGTCCCTGGTCCGCATCCACACCGGGCTGCTTGTCAAGGCGCGACCGTTTTGCCGTATAGACCTCACAGCCTAATATAGGCTTAATACCATTTTTCTTTGCGGTTTTATAAAAATCTATTACACCATACATCACACCGTGATCTGTGATCGCAATGCTGTTCATACCAAGCTGCGCCGTTCGCTCGATCAGATCCGGTATTCTGTTGGCTCCGTCGAGCAGGCTGTACTCCGTATGAACATGCAAATGTACAAAGCCCGGCGCTGCCGTAGTTGCTCCGTCCATGAATCAACCCTCCAAACTGTCTCCTTATATTATTATAACGTTTTCGGTTCAAAAGGGAAATTAGATAACTTCATTTCTTTAGCAGTGTGTTACTATTCAGAACATTCTTGGTATTGTGCAATAACGGAAACAAGAGCTTCATTTGCAAGAGCTGTATAGTTCAGCTCAGGCAAGCCGAAACTCGCAAAAATGCATAAAAAAATATTGTTTGTAGCATTTTTACTCAAACAGTCGGCTTGCTGCTCCTCGCTCTGACTATACATCTCTAAGCTGCATTCCGCAAAAGTTTCCTTTTATTGCACAATACCAAGAAAACAAGACTCTGAAAAATAACAACCTCGTTATAACTCACAACCGTCGACAATGAAAACATTGGTCAGCTCGGAAAGGTCAATTTCTTTGAAAATATTTAGTTTTTTCATGGCGTCATTATAGACAATCCGTACCACAGGCCTGGTTGGCATGAGTCTGTTATCACGCACGACGATGCCGCGCTCCTTCGTGTTTAACAGCACGCCTGTTCCGATAGGATAAATAGAGACGTATTTGACAAAGCTCTCAATGACTCTGGGATCAAAATGGTGTACTCCAAGAGTTGTAATATATTCATAGACCTCGTTGGGCTTGAGCTTCTTCCTGTATACACGGTCTGAAGTCAGCGCGTCGTAAACGTCTGCGACCGCTACGATTCTGGCGCAGATCTGAATGTTTTCGTTTTTCAGCTGAAGCGGGTATCCGCTTCCGTCATACCTTTCATGATGTCCAAAGGCAATATAGGCCGAGACAAGATCAACCTGACCGCTTTTTTTCAAAAGCTCATATCCAAGGATCGTATGCTTTTTGATTTCTTCAAACTCTTCGACTGTAAGCTGCAACGGTTTTTTCAATATTTCTCTGGGAATGCAGAGCTTTCCGATATCATGCAGCATTGCTCCGATACCAAGCTCCCGCAGCCGTTGCCGGTCAAACCCCAGTCCGATCCCTGTGATCAACGAAAGAATACAAACATTCACCGAATGCTCAAACGTATAGTCATCCACGGATCTTATCTGTGAAAGATTGAAAAGAATATCTTTATTTTTCAGCAGTTCATCTAATATCTTATTTACGACCGTTTTCACTTCTGTTACATCCAATGAAGGTGAAAACTGGTAATTATTCATCGTTTTCTTTACAAGAACCACGGCTTCGTTGTGAGTCTGCTCTTCGATCACGTCTTTGGCTTCAATGCCTGCCGAGATGTCATCCTGAAGATAAATATCATTTATTCCATACATCTTGAGCCGTCCTGCATTAGCCTTTGTCAGTTCCACACCCTCTGCCAGTAATACGGCCCCGTCTGAGCTGAATATGGTGCGAGCCAGTTTTACACCGGTCTGTATCGAGTCGATGCTTACTCTGCGCATTTCGTCCTCCAAGGAATTCTCTTTAGTAAATAACTTTATACATTATTCGACATTATTGACCCGATTCCTTCAAATAACACAAATTCACGAACAAATTATTCTTTTTTTGTAAACGCAGAAATGAAATATTTCCCGGACAGTGCCTTGTATCGGGCAATAACTGTTGTTTTGAGTTATTTATGGTAATATATGTATGTCACGTTTTTTATGAGGAGGCTTGGTTCCCAAGATGTCATCTGAAAACATCCTGCAGCAGGATAGGACGGAACGACTTAATCATTTGTTGAAAAAGCTGTTCAAAGCGGCAGCTTCCCTTAGTCCTGTCAGTTTACTAACTGATGACGCACAATACAAGCGGTATTTTATCAAGGAATATCTCCCCGGGCTATATCAGAAGCACACATGTGAAGAATATGCAAGCTGTATTTTTTGCTCCTATCTTGTCCGTTCCCGGTGTCACAGCAACTGTCTGAAATGCAGTGTCGGCACATATATCAGGTGCAGCCCTTCCCTTCCCGGAGCGATCTATAAAGAAGACGGCTATTGCGACGAGACAGAAAACATACCGATTCCCTGGTACTACAGGAAGCCCTGCTACCATTTCAGCAGATTGCCGCTTGCCCGGTATCACAAAAATATCTATCCCATGCTCAGTCCTGTAGGAATCCACCATCTTGAAATCCTGGAAGGGCTTGAAACAGGGCTTTGCTCAAACACCAAGCCCTGCCACATCTGTGCGTCGGTAAATTATGAGCTTTATCGGGAATGCTCAAGACAGGAAGATTTTAATGAAAATACTCCCTGCCACAGGATAAAAGCAAAGTTGGAGGAGATTTTCGACTCTCAGCTGCAAATAGCACAATCGAAACAAGCGACTTAACAACCGCTCCAATAGCTGTTTTCGCAGTTGTTATCGCAGTTGTTTTAAGCTGTCTCAATAAAGCAGCTTCTTTATCTCCCCGATAATCGATTCTCTGATAGCGTCAAGCTTTTGCTGTGCCTTCTGCGGTGATGCCTCCGATACGCCGCAGTAAATTTTTATCTTCGGCTCGGTGCCGGATGGTCTGATGCAGAACCATGATCCGTCCGCCAATTCATAGTACAGCACGTTGGATTCGGGAAGATCCAGCGTTTCCTTCGCCCCTGTCTGGAAACGAATGATCTCCTTTTCCTGATAATCCCTTACTGCCGACAGCTTACAGGCTCCGAAGGCCGCTGACATCTTTCGTGATCTCAGTGTTTCCATAGCCGCGGCAATCTTCTCAACACCTTCCTTTCCTTCGAGCGTGAAAGAAGTTATGCCTTCTATAAAATAGCCATACTTTTCGAATATTTCCTGGAGCCCTTCATACAGCGACACCCCACGATTTTTATAATATGCGGCCATTTCACCGATCAGCATGCTTGCAACTACCGCGTCCTTATCTCTTGCAAAGGTGCCGGCGAGATAGCCATAGCTTTCCTCAAAGCCAAAGAGATACTTCATCCGTCCTGTTTCGTCCAGTTCCTTTATTTTCTCACCGATGAATTTAAAGCCCGTGAGGACTTCGATCAGTTCTACGTTATAGTATTCTGCTATTTTACGCGAGAGCTCGCTGGTGACAATGGTTTTGACAACAAACCCATTGGCCGGAAGCGTTCCCGCCGCCTTCTTCTGAGAGAGAATGTACTCCATAAGCAAGCAGCCTGTCTGGTTACCTGAAAGCACCACATAGTCGCCGGAAGAGCTTTTTACAACAACACCAACCCTGTCGCTGTCCGGGTCTGTACCGATAATCAGATCGACGCCTTCCTTCTTTGCCAGCTCAATCGCCAGCTTGAACGCATCCTTTTCTTCAGGATTAGGGGATTTGACCGTACTGAATTCAGAATCGGGCAGCTCCTGTTCCGGAACGACAAGCACGTTTTTAAAGCCAATTTCCTTCAGGATCCTTCTGACAGGCTTGTTACCGGCGCCATGCAAAGGAGTGTAGACAATTTTCATATCGTCTGCGGCGCAGGCAACGGCTTGCGGGTTTACTACCAGCGTTTTCAGACTATTAATATAAGCGTCGTCAATCTCGCTTCCGATTTTTATGATCAGACCTTTTTCTATGGCTTCATTATGCACAATTGGTTTGATCGTTGTAATATCGGTGATCGCCTCGATTTCATTCAAAACGGCTTCGGAGCCTTCCAGCGGAAGCTGCCCCCCATCCTCCCCATAAACCTTGTATCCATTGTACTGCTTCGGGTTGTGGCTCGCGGTGATAACGATTCCTGCCGCTGCATTCAAATGCCTCACAGCAAATGAAAGCTCGGGAGTCGGGCGAAGCTCATCAAACAGATACGCGACAATGCCGTTTGCTGCAAAGACTCCGGCCGCCTCTCGCGCAAATTCCGGCGACATACGCCTGCAGTCGTAGGCAATCGCAATGCCGCGTTTTTGAGCATCCTTAACATTTTTAGTCAGGTAATTTGCCAGACCCTGGGATGCCTTCCTGACCGTATATATGTTGATCCTGTTGGTACCGGCGCCAATGACTCCCCTAAGGCCTCCCGTGCCAAATTCCAGATCCCTGTAAAACCGTTCCTCGATCTCTCCCTGATTATCCTTTATTTGCACCAGTTCCTTTTTGGTCGCCGCATCAAAGTAATTGCTCTGCATCCAAAAATCATATGTTTTTCTGCTGTCCATGATACCCTCCGAATGGTGTTTTCCAAAATTTTCATATATAGTTTGATATTTTCAACGCTAATAAAATACCATGCTTATTTTACCATATGTTCGGAAAATAGCAAAAAAAACTTGCGAAACGAACCTGTACAAAACTCAAGGCCATTCCATTTTTCCGGAGTGAGGTGAGCAGATATTTCGAATTTGTTCAGTTCCTTTCGAGTCTTATAATGAAAAATGAGCATAAATTTCGAATGTGTTCAAGTTAAGCTCAAAAACATATGGAAGATTTAAACACAAACGAAAATTTTGCACAAATTATCCTTTAATACTTGATTATATCTGAACACAAACGAATATTCTGCACATTTTTTACCCAAAAGCCGATTTACATAAAGCTAAGAAAGCCATACGGTGCATAATCACAAATATGCGATTAAATGTCCCGTATGGCTATAACGTCAAGCTGCCGGTTACAGTATAATGCAGATCAGCCCTCCGCTGCCCTCGTTGATGATCCGCTGCAGCGTCTCCTGAAGCTTGAACTGCGCATCCTCAGGCATCTTGTTCAGCTTGTTGTGGAGCCCTTCGCTGACCAACTCGTGCAGTGATTTTCCAAAGATATTAGACTCCCATATCTTGCCCGGTTCGCTTTCAAACTCCTTCAGCAGGTAATTTACAAGCTCTTCGGACTGCTTTTCCGTACCGACCAGCGGAGCGATCTCCGTTTCGATATCCGCCCGGATCATATGGACGGAAGGCGCGCTGGCCCTGAGCTTGACGCCGAACCGGTTCCCCTGCTTGATGATTTCCGGCTCATTGAGTGTCATTTCTTCCATCTGCGGCGTCACAACGCCATATCCCTTCACCTTCACCTCATGCAGCGCAAACTCCACCCGCTCATATTCCTTCCTTATTCTGGCCAGATCCTTCATCAGTGCTATCAAACGGTGTTCCCCTTCGATCTGAAGTCCCGTCGAGTCGCTGAGCACCTTGTAGAACAGGTTATCCGGCGTCTCAATATTCAGAAGCATATTCCCCATACCGGCATTGATTTCAGAAAGGTTCACTTTTTTAACAAACTCATAGTCCGCAAACTTACTGATGGAATCCTTTGCTTCACGTATTTTCTGAATGCCTCTGAAGGTATCCCGGATGGACTGCAGCATATCGACCCTGAGCCAGTGATCCCGCTCCAGCGTCTCGACCCACCTTGGAATGTTGACACCGATTTCACAGATCGGGAATTCATACAGAATACGCTCCATGATATCGGCCAATTCATCATTTCTCATCTGTGCGCAGTTCACACTGATGACCGGCACCTCATACTTTTCCTCCAGCTCCAGCCTCAGATTTTCCGTTTCCGGTTCTCTTGGGATCACAGAGTTCAATACGACCACAAAGGGCTTGTTGATTGCCTTCAGCTCACTGATAACTCTTTTTTCCGCCTCAATATAGTCCTCTCTTGGGATGTCGGTGATACTGCCGTCTGTCGTAACTACCAGGCCAATGGTTGAGTGATCATTTATCACCTTTCTGGTACCCAGCTCGGCAGCCTGCTCAAAGGGTATCTGATAATCAAACCATGGCGTGGAGACCATTCTTGGGGAGTTATTCTCCAGATAACCAAGCGCACCCTTAACAAGGTAACCTACACAGTCCACCATTCTGACCTTGAGCTTCAGGGCTTCATCCAACGTGATTTCAACCGCTTCATTGGGCACAAATTTGGGCTCAGTCGTCATGATCGTCCGCCCCGTTGCACTCTGTGGGAGTTCATCTTTTGCCCTCTCACGGCTGTACACATTTTCTATGTTAGGAATCACCAATAAGTCCATGAACCTTTTTATCAAGGTCGACTTCCCTGTTCTGACAGGCCCGACAACACCTATATAAATATCTCCCTGAGTCCGCTCAGCAATCTGCTGATATATACTGTATTTTTCCACCAGCTAACCCCCCTTAATCAATAAGCAAAGCATGAACAATATAAATATATGTCCGAAGCATGCGATTATTACAAAAAAGAAGTAGTTCACGGGTAGAATCCTATTTCACAAAGATCTTTAATACCTGACGGAAGAATTCAATCGTAATTGGCAGACCTTTCCACTCTTCTCCGTCAACGCTGAGATTGAAGCCCTTATCGCCCTCGATGGTGCATTTCTTTGTTCTTAGCCATTTTACATTTCTGTCATTTACAAAATCATTATTCAGCACCTTGAAGAGCAAGCCGGCCATCTCGATATGTAAACAGTTTTTTAGAAGTACGATATCCATATAGCCATCGGACAGATCCGCAGCGCTAACCAGATTTGACAAGCCTGCCGCATGTTTTCCGTTCAAAATGAGAAACAGCAGGAATTCACCCTCTACGATCTCATCGTCCGTAGTCAGCTTAAGATTGACGGTTTTCAGATTGGTAAATTCGCCAAGAGCAGTCAGATAATAGGCCAGCGGGCCGAAGTTCCTCTTGAATTCGCTGTTGGTGCTGTACGAAACATCAACGAAATTTCCGCCCGCACAGGTGTTAAGGCAGTATTTTTCCTTATTGATAAGACCGGCATCGACCTGTGTTATGTTTCCCGCAAGGATAATATCCAGGCACCTTCTTAAGTCCGGCGGCAGGCTGAGGCTCCGTGCAAAGTCATTGCAGGTTCCGGCAGGAATAATGCCAATAGGGATATCCAATCCCGCCGAGAGCAATGTACCGGCGATAGAATTTACAGTGCCGTCCCCCCCTGAAACCACCACATAGCTGTACTCATCCTGTAAAAGAACCTCCTGCAGCTTGTCTGAACAGTCTCCTTCGATTCTGAAGGGAACTGCAAGAATATCCTTCTGCATAAAACGGCCAACGATATAGTCAAGTTTCCTCGGAACATTCCTATTTCCAGAAAGCGGGTTGTAGACCAGCAATATCTTTTTCATTTGAATTCCTCCGATAGCTTCTCTTACATCCATTATACCCACAAGTCAAACTTCAAATCAATGTCAATTGTACCGTGCTGCCAATTTCACCGTGCTCACCCCAGTCTATCTCATCATAGACCTCCACTTTTTCAATGACAAGCCTCGCAAGGTCGTTGGAAAGCTGTCCCGCCTCGATACCCCGCAGCGCCTGCTCAATGAATTCATCAGCGTCCGGATCGCTCCTTCCCCGGCTCTGAATATCTTCCGCCTCGGACCTTAGCAGGTTGATGCGGGCTTCATATCGCTTGTTCATCCTGTCGAAAAGCTGTTCGGATATTCTTCCTTCCAGCCGGTCTTTATAAATCATTTCATGCTGCCTCATGATTGCCTCCAGCTGCCTGCGCGTTTTTTCAATCCTGTCCGGGTCGTTGCCGCCGTAAAGTTCTCCCGTCTGCGTCATAACTAAAAGCTCCTTGCGGAAATCGCTTTCCCGGAACAGTTTCATTATTTCCTCACAGATAAACTGCACAATCGGCGCTTCATATACAAAATGGCTGGAGCAAACGCTGCTACCCTTCCTGCAATAGCTTCCGCAGACGTATGCCATGCCTCCCGCCCTTTTCCTCGCATACATGGCGCTTGCGCACCTGCCGCAAAAAATAACGCCATGGAGTGTATGGCAGCCTACTGTGTACGGTCTGTGATGCGGTCCGCTCCCGGATCCATTTCCGGCAGTCCTACTCTGCCTCATCTGCTGGACCTGCGCGAATTCCTCCCTTGAAACGATCCCCTCATGGGTGTCCTCTGTGATGACCCACTTCTCTTGCGGTAAGCGCCTTGTCTTCTTACTTTTAAAACTGACCTTCTCACTTATACCCTGAACCGTATCACCAATATATACGCGTGAAATCAGAATCCGTCTGACCGATATCCTGTTCCACTCCTTCCCTTCCGGAGATGGAATCCCTCTTTCATTGAGCTTGCCTGCAATGGAAGAATACCCAAACCCTGAGCGGTAAAGACTATAGATCAACCGGATCACCTGCGCCTGCTCTTCCTCCTTGACAAGCCTGTTTCTTTCAACAACGGATTTCTTATAGCCGTAAGGCGCATTGCCAAGATATTCGCCCCGTTCTATCTTAAAGCGGAGGCACGAGCGGATCTTTCTGGAAATATCGCGCACATATCTTTCATTTGCCCAGGTCTCAATCCCCAGCATATCGTTGTCCTCAAGGCTGTCATACCGGCTGTCCGCCGTAAGGATACGTATGCCGTATTCCTCAAGAAAATCGATCCATTGCAGTGTTTTGGCATTGTTTCTGCCGAGTCTTGAAAGATCCTTTAAAAGAAGAAGCTGTATTCTCCCCTCAAGTACATCCCTTTTGAGCCTTTTCAGGCCTCTTCTGTCAAAAGCCGAGCCGGATACATTATCATCGGTATATACGGCTGCAACCTCACCCAATTGCTTTTTCTCAACGTAATCCAGAAGCATTTCCCTTTGATTTTCAACGGTCTCAAAATTCTCTCCGTTGTCATCCCTGCTGATCCTCACATATATTCCGATATGATTATTCCCGGTCTCCCGCATCGGATTCCCTTCCCCTTCCCATCTCCACTCCTGTGTCATGCTCCTGTAAAGGGTGCTTCTGTATAGGATGCTCCTTTAGCTTGTGTTCCTGTACGCTATGCCTTTGAATATCATACTCCTGCAAGAGATACCTCAGTATACTCTGCCTTATTTCTGCTTTTGAGATACAACCCTGGCTGCGGATCACTATCCTTCTGTCCCCGGCCCTTCTTCCGCTCATTGCACAGACACCTCCAAGGGATCACAGGCTCCATATTGTAATTATATTTCAGCAAATTTGTCCTTTATCATAAAAACTCTTTAATTCTTTTTTATTCGTTGTATAATAGATTTATGGCGAAAAGGAGGCTGGCATTTATGTCGAGAGAAATTCCCGATAAGCTTATGACTTTCTTAAAAACTGCTTTGGATGATGTAGACGACGGTTTTGAGTATTCGTCTGAATTGAGGCGTATATTGAATTCGGACGATTGCCAGCAGGTGCTGTCCACCAAGGAAATAGATGCCCTGCGGGAATACGCGGATGAAGTGAAAACAGTAGGTGAGATCAACCACTACTCCCGGGAGCGGATTCTGGAAATTGAAAAGGAACATTTTGGGACAAGAGGGATTCCCGGGTACCTAAAAGCGGATCACGGTCAACCCGAAAAGCCCGTATGGCCTTTCTGATAAGTTATTGCGGACTTTTTGAAATCCCGTATTGTCATTTTAGCCTGCCGGATTACCTAAAAGAGTTGCTCTTCAAAAAAGTCTGACAGTTCATACATGCCCCATCTGCATTGCAGGTACTTACCGTTCACTGCCTTATCCACAATAGATTCATGCATGCTCAGTGATGCTGCAAAGATAGATTTATCAAGCATTCTGATTTCTTTTTCCCCTTTGAGAAAAAACGACTTTTCTTCCTCGCAAAGCTTTTGAGCAATAGTAAACAGGATATCCTCCCGTTGTTCAAGACACTTAATGAGCCATACTGCATCGTTGAGCCAGTCCTTAACGCCGCTGTCCTCCCTGTCATTTTCAAAAAACACCCGGTTTGAATTATAGCTCTCTGATATACAGATATCCGGGCAGGCCACTTCGTTGAACAGAACAACAAGGCCCTCCTGAGTTTCCCGAATTATGATGTCGGCAATGACTGGGCTTTCCGCCTCGTTTTCAAAGAACTCTCTTCCCGGTCTTGGCTCAAGCTGCTTTATTTTGTTGAATAATTTTCTGACCCTTTCAACCGGGATCCCCGTATCAAGTGCAACAGACTCCGCATCATTGCTTGCAAGTGCATTCAGATAACTGTCAACAATCAGAATGGCTTCTTCTGTCTCACCATCCGCCGCCTCGCTCCCTTCCGAATCCGCATCCGTCCCTTCCTGCGCTCTGAGCTGCAGCAGGAGGCACTCCCTCAGGTCTCTGGCGCAAATACCCGGCGGTTCAAGTGACTGGAGCTTCTCAAGAACCGAAAGGACCATTTCCTCAGATACCTCCAAATGCTCTGCGACCTCGCTGATGTCAATCTTCAGATAGCCATTTTCATCCGTATTGTCTATCAGGTATTCCCCGATCAGATAACTGGCTCTATCCGAGCAACCGGCATCCATCCGGATCAGAAGATGCTCCTTGAGCGACAAGGTTGTCTGCTGTACATCTCCAAGCGGGTTTTCCGCATCATCCTCAGCACCGTCGGTCACCCCTGTGCTGTGACGCACACCTGCCGGAATTGCGTTATCGATGGCCACCTCCAGCGCAGGATTGCTCTCGAGTTGGCTTTCAATATAGTGAAATAACTCCTGAGAATTCATTTCAAGTATTTCAATGGCCTGTTTCAATTGGGGGATCAGTAGAAGCTTTTGAGAACGAACCAGATTAAAATCAATGTTGAAATCCAAATGGGCTCACCTCGAAAAAGGGTTATATAGTATTATATAACCTCTGAGGCGACTTTATTAGTGATGCCAAGCATGAAATATTGCAGTGGTGATATATTACAGTCCAAGCCTTTTCGTGAGTATGATCGTCAGAAAATACAGCATCATCATCAAAAAGTACAAAAGGCCATACACGATAATCGGCCAGTGTGTCAGCACCGCCTTCACATCCCCCCCGATCCGTGAGATCGGCGGAACTATAACAGCCCTGTTTTCCGTGACAGTTTTGAACAGAATCAGCAGCCCCGCAGTAATACCCATGGATACGATCCCGATGACAACCGATGATATCAGTTCCTGCTCCGAAACGGTAAGCGTTTCAGGTTGAGGCTGCTTCATCATGAACTGGATGGTCACTGAGATGGCGTTATTTATAAAATGAGCATATATGCCTGCCCATATGGAATTTGTTCTGACAACATAGTAGCCGATAATAAGTCCAAGTAGAATCGGCCCGAATAAATTGGTGATGTCAAAGTGAAACAATCCGAAAAGAATCGCCACAATAACCACAGCCTTATAGGTTCCGCGTCTTTCATATGACCTGAGCAGCAATCCCCTGTGAAGCATCTCCTCACAAACACCCGGCATCACTCCGATGATCAGGATCCCAAGCAGCCACTCCTGCACATTCTGAGGCACCGGGATCCCTGCCGAAGGAATATCACCGATGAACTGCAACAGATAAACCACTATCGTGTTGAACATTCCTGCAGCGAAAGTAGCCGGAAGCGCCAGTAATGTGATAACCAATATGGGAACGAGCCCCGGATTGTTGAACCTGAAGGTCTTTATAATGTTGATTCTTTTAATAAAGCAGTAAATCAATACTGATGCCAGTATGATCAACTGATTGATCACTACAATGAGATAGACATAGTCTGTCAGCGCCTCTCCCAGGATAAACCCCAATACCAGCTGATATGCTAAAAACAACAGCGTAAAAATCAGAAAGAGGATATTTGCTCCTGTAAAGGTTAGTTTATTATTCATCCGCTCATCCTTTCGTTTAGCTCAAACGATCCTGAACTCTGTTATGACCAAATCCATCGGAATATCATACCTCTCGGCGTAAAATTGTTCAAGCATCTGCATATCAAATGCGATCCCCACCTTAAGGCAATCGGGCCTCAATGAAAGCAAAAATCTGTCATAGTAGCCCGCTCCATAACCGATCCTATACCTTCTTCCGTCAAAAGCAACACCGGGAACGACAACAATATCTATCTCCAGCGGATCTACCCTGTGCAGTCTTGATGCGTCAGGCTCGGGAATGCCCCATAAGCCCGGCAGTACATCCTGTTCCGGATCCTTTATCTCATATGGCAGCAGTGCCATATCAGGGCTCTTCTGTACCTTCGGTATCACGACCCTCTTCCCGTCAAGGATGCAGCGATTGATAAAAGCGCTTGTTGCGACCTCATTTCGGAAGGACATATATGCCATTACCGTACCTGCGCTGGCATATTGGCTTAGAGAACAGAGCCGTCCGGTAATCTCACTGCTTTTTTCTGAAACCTCCTGAAAACTCATCAAGCCTCTTTGATCAATTATTCTTTTGCGTATCATTGCCTTTGTTTCAATCATGTATGACAAAGCTCCATCAAATCTGTATGCATGCTGCATGTCAACTGTCAACTGACTACAGTCTGCATACTGCCTGTGCCTGGCCACCTACTATCCGTTTGCTACCTGATTCACCCTTTGAGCAGTATTTCCTTCAACGGCTGAAGCACATATCCCGAAAGTAAATATAAAAACGTCAGGACACATAACGTGCCTGCCACAGTCAGCGGATAAAGTGTTTTACGCTGAACCCGCCGCATTCTTGCTAAAATAGTATAAGTAATCCTTGACAACAAAAAAACAAGCCCAAAAACATAAACCATACCAGCCAGATCATACGGTACCAGGCTATATAACAGCAGAAGACCCAGTATGACTCCAATGACGTAAACCGGCAGCAGTTCAAGTATGTGCCTCAATACCGGCCTTTCATTCTGTCCCGAAACGCTGTAATGCGCCGCCGGTATCAGTAAAAAAGGGATCGGAAGGCCAAAAAGCAGTCCCGTAAACAATCTTGCGGCATTGTTAGTTTCTACCGCACCGGTGTATGACAGAACTCCGTCGAAAACCATCGGAAGCATCAGCGCGCACATAACCACAGTCGGAGCAATGCCGGGCGGCTTTTGTGCCCTCAGTCGTCTGAGCGCCATCAGGAACAATGCCGAAATAAAAATCCCCGCATAAATCCCCATATCCCTCGCACAGACAGGCAACAACCTATCCCCTGCTGATAGTGTCCTGGACGGCAGCTGATGACATATCAGCGAGCCCATTCGATTAAAAAACTCTTCCATTACTTATACTCCTCATCAGTACATGGAAGGGAGGTTAGAAGCAGCAATCGAGAAAATGAAGCATCCAAGGCACGAGAGCACAAACATTATTAGACTTGCCACCAATATTGCTACGCCAAAGGACTTTCTGTCCTGATCCGTCGAACCCATGAATATAATTGCAGTTATGATACCGGCGATCTGCCCTATGCCCGGTATCACCGTGAATAGTATCGTCAGAAACACTTTTAGGCCGTTGCTCAGACTTGACCTGTCATTTGCCGTCCGATTCTGATAATTGTTTTGATAAGGTGACCTTCCGTCGCCCTGTATCGGCCTGTAAGGCTGCATTTGGTGCTGCTGCTGAGGACCGGGTCCCTGGGGCTGCGGCTGTTGCGGCTGTGGTCCCTGCGGCCAGGTTCCCTGTTGCTGTGGTTCCTGATGCACGGGCTCTTGCGGCACGGCGCCGGTGTCCTCGCTTACACCGTAATGGCTTGTCTGATCCTGCTGTGCATCAGCGTTCTGTTGCCCGTCGGTGTTTGGCTGCCCGTCAGCGTCCTGTGCTGATATATTATTGTTCAGATGCCCGTTGGGGTCGATCTGATAGCTGTCCTCAATTGTCACCTCAAGAATACTTCCGCAATAAGGGCAGCGACCAGCACCCGACGGTATGCTCTCACCACAAAACCCGCATTTTTTCAGCGAATTATAATCTGCCAAAAAGATTCCTCCCCATTACAAGTTTTAAATACTACTATTCGCTTTATAAAACAAAAAATCCTTTTTTTCGGCAGTCCTATCCCTTGTCTGAATTGCTTTCCTCCCGACCGGACTCACTCTTCTCCGCAATCTCCTCCCGTTGAGGTTCGTCCTGCTTTCTGCCGCATTTGTAGCAGTATTCCATCTCGATATCCAGCTCCATGCCGCAGTTGGGACAAGCTTTAATATTCTTGAGCTCCAGAATCTTTTCCCTCATATCCGCAATGCCTCCAATGATCTCATCGATCTTAAGACAGTGCTCCAGCAGCTTCTCTCCTACGATCTTGCCTTCATTATAATCTTCATAGAGCTGTTTTCCCATTTCAGAGTATATTTTTCTGATCTTTTCCTCTTCAGCATTGATGTTTATATTCAGTCTGGTAACCTCTACAACACTGCCGGATTTCTTCGCAGCAGCCTTGGCCGTGTCTGTTACCTTTTTGGTTATATTGTCCAGTACCGACACGTTCATCACTCCTTTCAGCGCAATCCTTTACATTACTAATATATTATGCCATTGCACCCTCAAATACAATAACTTTATTGATAGACCCATTTTGCCCTGTTTCTTGACTAATATTAATGTGAATAATATAATCAAAGGAAAATGTCAGCACAGAACCAATTGTCTGTAATCGAAAAGGAGAACAAAGCATGGCCGGTGAAATCAGAACCAGATTTGCGCCCAGCCCGACAGGCTATATGCATATAGGCAACCTGCGAACAGCCCTGTATGAATATCTGATTGCCAAAAGGCACGGCGGAAAATTTATACTAAGAATTGAAGATACAGATCAGGACAGGTATGTCGAAGGAGCCACCGAGGTGATCTATAAAACCTTGAAAATGGCTGGGCTGCAGCATGATGAAGGGCCTGACATCGGCGGTCCATTCGGTCCCTATATACAAAGCGAACGCAAAGGCTCCTATATGGAATACGCAAAAAAGCTTATAGAGCTTGGCGGCGCATATTACTGCTTCTGCACAAAGGAACGGCTGACAGCGATGAAGGAAGATCTCGAAAAGGCTGGAGGGGCTTATAAGTATGACAGACATTGCCTAAGCCTGAACAAACAGGAGATTGAGAGGAAGCTCGCCGCAGGAGAGTCCTTTGTCATTCGCCAGAAAATGCCCGACACCGGGAGCACCAGCTTCGAGGACGCAGTGTACGGAACAATCACCGTTGAAAACAGCGAGTTGGAGGATCAGGTGCTGATCAAGTCCGATGGACTGCCAACATACAACTTTGCAAACGTAATCGACGACCACCTGATGCATATCACTCATGTGGTCAGAGGGAATGAATACCTTTCCTCCGCTCCGAAGTATAACCTTCTGTATCAGGCCTTCGGCTGGGAGGTTCCGACATATGTCCATGTATCGACCATCATCAAGCCCGACGGACATAAGATGTCGAAGCGAAACGGCGATCCCTCCTTTGAGGACCTGGTCTCACAAGGGTATCTGGTGGAGGCGGTAATCAATTATGTCGCACTGCTCGGCTGGAGCCCGGGAGCCACACAGGAAATATTCTCTTTGAATGAGCTGGAGCAGGCTTTTGACATCCACGGCATCAGCAAATCCCCTGCCGTATTTGATGTCAACAAGCTGAACTGGATGAACGGCGAATATATCCGTAAAATGACGCCGGAGCAATTTAATGCTGTCGCGGAGACTTATTATTCCAAGGCTCTGCACGATTCGGGCATCAGCATTGCCAAGGTCAGCAAGCTTTTGCAGCCAAGAACCGAAATACTGACAGAAATACCGGCCAAGATCAATTTTCTTGAGGAACTGCCTCAATACGATATCGCCTTGTATGAGCATAAGAAAATGAAAACAGATACGGAAAATTCACTGACAGCACTTGAGGCAGTTCTCCCCGTGCTGGAAAACATAGACAGGTGGGAAAATGACACGCTTTACAACACTGTTGTGGAGCTGGCTCAAAAGCTTGGCGTAAAAAACAGCCGGCTGCTGTGGCCGATACGCACAGCCCTCTCCGGAAAGGATGTCACACCCGGCGGAGCGACAGAGCTGGCCGATATCCTCGGCAAACAAGAATCTCTTAGAAGAATCCGGATTGGGATCGAAAAGTTAAGCGGCAAGGCAATGGTACAGTGAACGGAAAACTGTGAACAGAGAAAAGAGAAAAGGTACAAAGAAAAGCGTACAAAGAGTACAAAAAACATAGCGGAGGAATTGACATGGCTAACGAAATAACGAATAATACAGCAGCGGATATCAGTTCAAATTTCATATACGACTTTATAAATGAAGACATCTTCAGCGGAAAGGTTGACAGGAACGCCATCACTACGCGTTTTCCCCCAGAGCCTAACGGCTATCTGCATATCGGACATGCAAAGGCGCTTTGCATCGACTTTTTAACCGCACAGAAATTCAACGGCCGCTGTAACCTTCGCTATGACGATACCAATCCCATTAAGGAAAATGTCGAATATGCCCAATCCATGCAGGAAGACATCAAGTGGCTTGGCTTCCAGTGGGACGCCCTGTATTATGCCTCCGACTATTTTGACATTATGTATGAATGTGCCGTCAGACTAATTAAAAACGGCCTTGCCTATGTATGCGACCTTAGCGCCGAGGAAATCCGGCAGTACAGAGGCACTCTTACTGAACCCGGTAAAGAAAGCCCTTATAGGAACCGTTCTGTAGAAGAAAATCTGGATCTGCTTGAAAGGATGAAGGCCGGTGAATTCGCCGAAGGCTCCAGAGTACTCCGTGCAAAGATCGATATGGCCTCACCGAATATTAACATGAGAGATCCTGTCATTTACCGCATCATGCGGGTGGAGCATTACCGCATCGGCGACAAATGGTGCATTTACCCCATGTATGACTTTGCACACCCTATTGAGGATATGATTGAAAATATCACCCACTCCCTCTGTTCTCTGGAGTATGAGGATCACAGGCCGCTGTACGATTGGGTTGTGGACAATGCTGGCCTCGATGCAAGACCGCGCCAGATAGAGTTTGCACGCCTGAACCTTGCATACACCATGATGAGCAAGAGAAAGCTGCTCCAATTGGTCAACGAGAAGATCGTGTCAGGTTGGGATGACCCCAGGATGCCCACATTATCCGGTCTGAGAAGAAGAGGCTACACGCCCGCTGCCATCAGGGATTTCTGTGACCGGATCGGTGTTGCCAAAACCAACAGTATGGTGGATTATGCATTGCTGGAGCATTGCGCCCGTGAAGATATGAATGCAGACGCGCCAAGAATTATGGCCGTTCTGCGCCCGTTGAAGATCATTATTGATAATTATCCCGATGGTCAGGTGGAATGGTTCGATGTTGAAAACAACCCGGAGAATCCGGATATGGGCACAAGGAAGGTTCCCTTCTCCCGCGAGCTTTACATCGAGCAGGATGATTTTATGGAAAATCCTCCAAACAAATACTTCAGGCTCTACCCCGGCAATGAGGTTCGCCTGAAAAACACCTATTTCATTAAATGTGAGCGTATCGTCAAGGATGCCGCAGGAAATATCACCGAGCTCCATTGCACTTATGACCCTGCATCAAGGGGCGGCAACTCGCCGGACGGGCGCAAGGTCAAAGGAACTCTGCACTGGGTATCGGCCTCTCATGCGCTCAACGCCGAGGTGCGGCTGTATGACCACCTCTTCACGGAGCCGGATCCCGGCGCTGCCGAAGACCTGCACTTCATCCTCAACCCCACGTCTCTTGAGGTGCTGACCGACTGCAAGGTGGAACCGAGTCTTGCCTCTACGAAACCGGGCGATCATTACCAGTTCCTGCGCATGGGCTACTTCTGCACCGACCTGGACTCAACGCCTGATAAGCTTGTTTTCAACAGAACCGTCGGGCTAAAGGATTCATGGGGCAAGGAAATGAAGAAAGGGACTGTATAAATGAAGCACTCCAGACATTTCTCAATCCTTCATAGTTCCGCTGAAAACAGAATTCTCACAAAAATTCCGAAGTAAAAGATGCCCTGCTGGACTTTGTATTCTAGCAGGGCTGGAAAATATTTTAATTGTGCGAAAGCATTGTTAATAAAGCAATATACCAAAATTCACTGGTTACTGAATCGAAATCTATATATAAATAACATTAATCAAGACTAACAAACTATCTATAATCAGTTCCACCCATAGAAAAATAATCACCTTGCTCTGTAATTCCCGTCACAGTTACAATAGCAACATCGATAGTATACCCTCCCGCAGAGAAGGTTTCTGACAAAGAACCAAATTTTGATAATCCTCCCAGCACTCTTTGTGTATTTAATACCGGACCATAAGAACTATTAATAAGTATAACATCTGCTTCCATGTTATAAACATTGAGTATTCCCATATTTAATACGGTAAGTTTCCAAGTATAATCAGATAAATATGTCCCTGTTAAAACAAGAATTCCTGCAGGAACTGATGTACTTGAAGAACTTGTGACATTTTCGGATTGTAGGGCATTCTCTTGGGATTGTAGGGCACTACCTTCCATTGGAATAATTGCGAATATTTTATCAACATCTACACCATATTGTTCAAATAATGGTCTATATTCATTATAATTATTAATATCAAATCTTGGTAGCTGTGAAATATCAATATTAACAATCTGAACATTACTTCCTGTATTAACTGGTTTCATATCACCTGCATACACAGGAATACTTATGGTAAAAAATATACAAAGAGTCAAAAGAACACTAAATAACTTAATCGTTTTAATTTTCATATGCATTCTCATCCAAAATACAAGTAACCCAACATAATTTGAATATTTTTATATTGGTGTATCAACCCAATTAACAGTTGGTACTAACTCCTCTCTAACTGTGCTAGTGCAAACATAGCAAAGCAAATTATAAATAGAATCCGGATCATTTGTTCTAATGTAATACAGTAGTTCTTTTGCTAATGTTAGTTCAAATAATTCCGACTCAGAAACCAGTGAATTTCGGCATATTGCTTTATTAAATTCTAATTCAATAATAAATTTAAATATAGAAGTATCAACCCCATCACATATAAGATCTACCGCAGTCTGTAAAATCTGTTTTGAACCAACAAAGTTTGTTTTTATATGATTTTCAGGAATATTCCCCCATAAACACCCCTTTTTCCGGAATGTTTTTATTATGAAAATTACAGAACTAAATAAATCTTTATATGTATCACTTTTTGGTATTGCACGATAATACGTTATTCTCATCCTCCTTTTTATTAAGCTATAAACTCATTTTTCTAAGGATACAAATTGCTTCATATCAAAATCTATCTGTAGATTGAACTTAACCACCTCATTTCATCCATTAATCACCTTTATTTGTATAATTTAAATGCTTATAGTATCAAATAACTTTATAACCAAATCATACCATAAAATCTATCGCCTGTCTATTGTTGTTGCAAAAAATATCTATAAAAGTGTCTATATGTCAGTTGACAAGTTAAATTCTACCCCTGTGTTTAATTTTCACCATAACACTCGTGGATGTCAAGGGCGGGTAGTTTTTGCCCGTTCATCACAGGGGAAGCCGGAGACCCTTTACACCCATTGTACACATATCCTTTTGTCCTGTTCCGATACTTTCGTTACCCCAAAAGAGTATATTGAAATAGTGTTACACTTCCGCCAAGCGATGCGGCTTTTGTATCACGTCCCAGTTCAACAAGATCATATTTTTGCCAGCCAATTTGAATTACAAAATACTCTTCAGAATTTATGCGCGTAAGGCTTCTTTCATTATAGACATCGACTACCCAAACATTTCAATAAACTGATCCTCTGAAATGATAGGAATACCGAGCTCTTTGGCTTTTTTGTTCTTTGATGAATCCGACTCGATGTCGTTGTTTACAAGGTAGCTTGTCTTCTTTGACACTGAACCTGTAACAGACCCGTTCTGGCTTTCGACATAAGCTGTGAATTCATCACGGTTTTTAAATTTATTAACATCACCTGTGATTACAAAGGTAAGACCTGAGCATCTACCGGCGGAAGAAGTATTCATTTCGACCTTTTCGATCGATACTTCTTTGAGTAATGCTTCAAACACGGCCTTGTTGTCCGAGGCTTGATACCATTCAATGATGGAATTTGACTTTTCAGGCCCAATTCCATCAATATCATCAAACCCTTCCCCGGCGGATAGTCTGCCGACAAATTCATCAAATCCAATTGCTCCGGTAATCTTCTTCCCTGCATCCGTACCGATCATGGGAATACACAACGAATAGATAAAGTTGACAGGATGGACTTTCCTGCTCTTCTCTATTGCATTTATCATGTTGTTACAGGATTTTTCGCCGAAGCCTTCCATTTTCATTATTTCGTCCATATGCTCTTTAATATGATAGATGTCGGCAAATTTAGAAATATAGCCTTTATTGATAAACTTAAGTATCGTCTGAATGGATAGCCCATCAATATCCATGCCTGATTTACTGACAAAACGCGTAAATTTCTTTACATGCTTTGCCGTACAGTCCGGATTTTTACAATGCAGCGTCTTTGTATTGCTTTGGCTGATTCTGATTTCAGTCTCGGCGTGACACACCGGGCATTCGCTTGGTATTTCAAACATACCCTCAGTTTTCTTTACAGAAATCACTTTTGGTATGATTTTATTGCTTTTAATGACCTCCAGGACGGTATTCGTCCTCCCTATACCGAGACGCTCCATTTCGCTGATATTGCACAGGGACGCCCTTGTCACGGTTGTTCCCTCCAGCTTTACCGGCTTGAATACCGCAATAGGAGATATTGTAGAAACGGCACAGGACCATTCTATATACTCAAGCTCGGTTTGTGCCGACTCGTCCTGCCACTTGAAGGCCAGGCCCGCTCTTGTGGCATGGTGAGCGGTAATACTGCCCGTAGCTGCATATTCGGTATCGTCAAAGCAAATGACAAGCCCGTCAACGGGATTATCCATCTCACCGTTCTCAACCCTTTTAGTCCATTTATTGACAATATCCGGAAGATTATCTGCTGTTGCAGGCTCTCTGTCTATTGCGGCGAATCCGAGCTTTTGAAGATAATCCATCCTTTCTCCCCAGGATTTGATGTCGTGATCGATATGAACAAGAGTGAACGCATTGAAATGAATGTGTCTTTCCTTCACCTTTTCGGGATCATCAAGATTAAGCGAGCCCGCCGCCAAATTACGAGGGTTTGCATACTTCCCATCGTCATCCTCAATGGTATCGTTGATCAGCTCAAAATCCTTATATGAGATCGTCGCTTCGCCGCGAACAACCAAATGGCCTTTATAGCTGATTGATAAAGGAAATCCCTTTATAGCGCTTTTCAAAAATGTGATATTGGTTCCGATCGAGCCATTACCTCTCGTAAGAATTTTTGTGAGCTTTCCGTTATCGTAGGTTAACACCAGTGTTGAACCGTCAAGCTTCCAGGTGACCCAGACAGGTCTGTTCTCCGCCCATTTCTGCAAATCTGCAACCTTTTTGGTTTTAGCTAATGAAAGGGTGGGAAACTCATGCGGTTCCTTCTCCCCGTTGTTTTCCTGAAATCCTACGCTCTGGGTTGGACTGTCAGGCAGGACAAATCCTGTTTCAGCTTCCAAAGACACCAATTCATCGTACATGGCATCCCATTCATAATTGGACATAATTTCTTCCTGTCCGTTATAATACACCTCGGAAGCTTTGTTTAATTTTGAAACAAGCTCTTCTATCCTTTTGTTTGTGTCCATAAAATATCTCCATTTTTATTATACTTGGCCTGATTTAGTCTAACTCATTAGTATTTGCCTTATTCTATGAGAATGATCGCCAGTTCTGTAATGTTCAATGTTATTTACGCCGATTGCTTCTTGCCTTTTGAAGCAGCCGGCTTTCTTGACCGGGCAGACTTCTTTGTGCCAAGAACCATGGAATATAGGGCGATACAGGCAATCGAAAACCAGATAATCCCCCAGACCACCGCCGGAACGCCCGTCATGTTCTGAAGCTGTACCGCATCCGTCAGGGGTTGTACCGGTTTCCAGCCGCGGAACCATTGAAGACGCAGATTGATCTGAAGCAGAATCGTGTCCACAAAGGTGTCGTATACCGCATAGGCGGCGCTGCATATTCCAAGAATGTCAATGACCCAGTCGTTAACCTTGTCGTTTCGCAGCATGTAGAGCAGCAGAATGATGCCCGCAAATATAGCTGCATAGATGATGGTAAAAACTGAGTGTCCGTATGCTATAGAGACCCCCAGCAGCAAGATCGCAGACGCACCGAGAATATACTTTTTAAAAGCGGTTCTTTTCAGGGAGAGAATCAGAAGCGCAAACAGCACGCTGCCCAGATAGCCGCCGTTGGCGATTATAAAGGACGACAATGCATTCTTTGGAAGCGTCAGCGCATACCCGCTTTCATCCAGATTGATCCTGAAGCCTTTGATCCCATTCCCAAATATGACAGCCATCAATGAATGGCCCATCTCATGAAGAAATACGGCAAATATCTTTAATGGCTTGATCACAATCGTGTTCCATAGCGCAATCATCGCAATGAGGATGATCACATATCTACCCTGTTGTTTCATTGTAAGACCCCCATCATTAAAACCCTTCATAAATTATACGTTATTTTCAGGTCAAAAGAAAGGCTTTCCCGTTAGCTGGGCACGGTTAACGCATGAATTTAATCTTTGTCAAAATTCAGTTGGGAATTTTTCAAAGATACGCCATACCAGCATGCATTGTGAGCAAGCAATTTTGCAGTTTACGTTGTTATTTGTTCAAAAAGAAAAAGATTGCCTCGACAATCTTTTTACCTTTAATTTAATTCACGCGTTTTCCTTGGTGAGCTGGGAGATCAAAGAGTGTTTCCGGATTATGAAAAGTGAATTCAAAGCCAGGCCAGTAACATTTACAATATTCTGACTTTTGCATAGAAACCGCGTTGCCTGGGATCTATCACAATACTGTTTATTATTTCGAAAGAATCTTCACACCGGATATCGTTGGAGGACGCGCCGATCATTAATTTGATGGTTCCGGACTCTATTATCCAATTCATATCTTTGTCAATAAAAGCAAGCTGGCTTGGCATAAAGCTAAACTCTACCGTTTTCGTTTCACCTGCTTTTAATCCAATACGGGCAAAACCAAGCAGTTCCCGTTCAGGACGAACCATGGATGCTACAATGTCCGAACCATAGAGCTGCACTACCTCATCGCCGTCCCGCAGACCCGTATTTGTAATGTCAACTGTGACAGTTACTAACTTGTCTGCCTTTACCTCTTTACAAGCAATAACAAAATTGCTGTATGAAAAACTGGTGTACGAAAGACCATGTCCGAAATAGTAAAGCGGAAAGGCCGTATCGTTAATATAACCGTTAGGATTTCTAATCATGCCTGTATGTCCTGCAGAAACATAACCGCTGCCTCTAGGAAGTCCGTAGTATATAGGGATCTGCCCCACGTTTCTCGCTGCTGTCAACGGTAGTCTGCCCGCCGGGTTGTAATCGCCAAACAGTACGCTGGTTATGGCCTGCCCACCAAGCTCGCCGGATTGCCATACTTCGAGGATCGCATCAAAGTGCGTTGCGACATATTCGTTCGAAAGAGGACGTCCGTCAAAGTGTATAACAACCGTCTTTTTATTCAACGCACGTACGGCCCGGGCAAACTCCTCCTGTCTTCCCGGCAGATCGATACATGTGGAATCAACGCCCTCTCCTACGGTAGAAGTAATACCCCAGCCGTTTTTTCCGCCTATCGTCATAATGATAACATCAGCACCTGCCGCTGTTTGTAAAGCATATTCAATACCGGAGACATCGCTGCCTGCATAATTGATACCTTCGGCATAACGTACTTCCGCCTGTGGTAAATACTCTCTGATTGCCTGCACCAATGACCTTGCATTCGGAAATTCCTTACGGATCTTTTTTTCGACCCGAACCGACGACTCCCGGATATCTCCGGGATGACGCTGAATGATATCATAAACGATCAGACCCGGTTCGTCAAACTCCTGCCCATCCTCTTCCCTGCTCATTGTCATGTCAAGTACAGCGGGATAGGAGAAAGTAGCGAAATAACTGCGTACTCTATCCGCATGCGGCCCGATAACAGCAATCTTTTTAACCTCTTTCGACAGAGGCAGCATATCATTGTCATTCTTCAGCAGGGTTATTCCCTCTTTAGCCATTTTAAATTTCAATTCATCAGCCTTTTTCGTGTGAAGGACCTTTTTTAGCAGTTTTTTATCCGGATAAGGGTTTTCAAACAATCCAAGTTCAAATTTAGCCCTCAGAACACGTCGTACAGACTGGTCAATTGTCTCTATTGAAATTTCACCACGTTCAACAGCCTCTTTCAACCTATAGGTATACCCCTTAGGACGTGGGTATTCAACATCCAGACCTGCTTTCAAAGCACTAATGCCCGCTTGTTCAAAGGTATCTGCAACACAGAACGGATCAACGATACGATCGATAGATACATAATCCGATACCACAAAACCTCTAAACCCAAGTCTCCCCCTTAAAAGATCCGTCAGCAGCTTGTGGGAACATGCGACCGGCTCCCCGTTAAGTGAACAGTATGAATTCATGACACTCATCAGGTCTTCTTCTATAATAGCTGCCTGAAAAGGTTTACAGTGAACTTCCTCAAGATCACGTTCAGTAATTACGCTTCGGCTCATATTCAGACCGCCTTCAGTAACACCGTGTCCGATATAGTGTTTTGCAGTAGCGGCAATTCCCTTTCTCCTGTCATCTCCCTTCAATCCTCCTATAAATGCACTCCCCATGGCGGCAGTAAGGGTCGGGTCCTCTCCGTATGTTTCTGTGACACGGCCCCATCGCGGATCACGGGTAATGTCAATTACCGGTGAAAGCGCCTGCCGGAACCCAACGGCAAAAAGCTGTTCACGGATCAATTCTGCCATCCCACGTACATTTCCCGTATTAAAGGAAGAACTTTGAGCAATAGGGCTTGGAAATACATCAGCTTCCGTAAATTGTGCTCCCGCCGACGCTTCGCAATGAATCAAGGCCGGAATTCCAAGCTCAGTCTCTTCAATCAGAAATTTTTGCAGCTGATAGGAATACTCGGCGATTAATTCTGCATTTTCTGATACTGTAAAAGCACCTACATTCCCAATTCCGTTTGGAATGTAATCTTTGAAATCAGGGATATCCCTGCTGATTGTTACAAGGCAGGTGATCTGGTCAATTTTTTGCTCAAAGCTCATACGTCCGATTAAATCGTCTACACGTTCCTGTATATCGGCCGATGGGTCTTTATATTTATGCATTAGAGTACTCCTTTTCCCATAACTTATATAACAAAATACACATGATGTGCATATCAATTTCACATTCAATACTTGATTCAAAAAATAAAATAACAATCCTGGGATGGAACAATTTATATACTTGAATTATAATACCGGGATAGCCGATAGGAGCGGCTATCCCGTGGCACTTAAAAATTTTGCAACATAAATGCTGCTATCCGAACTGAATGCTTTTCTGCTCTATTTGAAATTCGTTACATTTTCCTTAGTTATGATTTCAAATGGCACCATAATATCTTCAATTGTTGCCGGATCAACGCCATCACGGATTTTTGCAAATACTTCGGCGCCAGCTTTTGCCTGGGCCTTTGCATTTTGCAGGACTGACATTGACAGTTCTCCCTCTTCAATGGAAGTCAGCGCGGAATTACTGCCATCAAGACCGACAGTTATCACACCATCAAGACGCTTTGCAGCTTTCAGAGCTTCAACAACACCCAGAGCTGCATCGTCGTTCTGGCAGACAATAGCATCAAATTCCGTGAAAGCCTGTAAACAGTCTTCAGTTGTACTCATACCAAGATCCTTTTTATTTTCAACATTATACTCGGCAAGTATCTGCACATCTTTCCTCTGTGCCAGCAGCGTATCCATCAAACCCGCTTTACGGTCTGTATACTGCTGGTCGTTCGGCTGGCCGGTAAAGTAAATAATTTTAGCATTTTCAGGCAAAGCATCTACAAGATACTCTCCCTGCATAACACCTGCATCATAATTCTGTGAGCCAATATAGATAAAGCCGGGATATTCATTGGCGCCCCTAATGGTTGTAAGAAAAGAAATATAAGGAACTTTCGCGTTCTTAGCAGCTTCGAGTGCCGGAACAGAACCATCCAGATCATTGCTGATTGCAGAAATTATTTTCGCATCTTGTACCAGAAAGTCGTCGATCTGACCGTTCTGAACATTTGTGTCGCCCTTTGCGTCAGTTACAATTATTTCAATCCCTTGTGATTTACTTTCCTCAACAAGATAATCCCTAAATTTCGCACAGTAATCGTATAGATCGTTATTGTTTGCAAAGCCGACAACAAAAGCTTCTTTACCGGTGTCTGCCGGAGTTGGTTCAGCAGTGATCCCCTGGCTGGATTCCGTATTCGCATTTTTGTCCGCCGCCTGGCCGCATGCTGCCAAACTCAGAGTAAGTATGCCTATTACCATCATTAGTGTGAAAGTTCTTACAACTTTTTTCATTTACATATCCTCCTTTTTTTTATAGCAACAGTGCAATTACCACTGGTATGCTCATTTGCCTGATTATTAAGCACTTTTTTTGTTTTGCTTCGTCTTAATATCAACTATAACAGCACCCGCAATAAGTAAACCCTTTACAATCAACTGATACTGCGTCGGGACATGGAGCAAGTTTAAGATATTGTTGATGAGACCTACAATAATGGATCCGATCAGAGTGCCGCCCACTGTACCGATACCGCCCAAAAAGCTGGTACCTCCAACGATAACGGCCGTGATGGCATCAAATTCGTATCCACTGCCAACGCTCGGCTGTCCGGACATCAAGCGGGACATCAGCACCACACCGGCAAGCCCGATCAGCGCACCGCTCAATGTGAAAATGATACGTTTGGAGCGGTTCACGTTGACACCGGAGGCAATAGTTGCTTTTTCATTCCCGCCGATGGAATATATATGCAGTCCTAATGTAGTATTACGCATCAGCATTGCAACAATAAATACGGAAAATATCATAACGATAACAGGAGCTGGGATACCAAACAAGTCGCCTTGGCCGAGCCATCGTATCTTTTCAACGCCGTTTATAGCCTGACCGTTTGTATATATCTGTGTGATACCTTTTGCTATATTCGTCATGGCGAGTGTTGCGATAAAAGGTTGTAATTTGTAACGTGTGACCAAAAATCCATTTATCCATCCAGCCGACATACCCAGTCCGATGCCAGTTGCAAAGGCCAGCGGCACACTGCCGGTGGAAGCCAGTACTCCAGCGGAAAAGCAGGCCGACATGGTGCATACAAGTCCGGCGGATAAGTCTATCATGCCTGATACGATCAGCATTGTTTCAGCACAAGCAATAATCGTCACTACACTGATCTGTTTCATAATGTTGATCAGGTTCTGCGGCTTTACAAAATTTTGGTTTATCATAGCCGAGGCTGCGAACAAAATAATCAAAATAATAAAAATCCCGTACTTACGGTAAACGGATGCAAAGCTTACCTCTTTGAGTCTACTGCTTTTCATTTTTTGATCCACCCTCCACAATCATTTTCATTATTTTATCCTGTGTTGCCTCTTCTCTACTTAATTCACCAATAATCCGACCATCTGCAATAACCTTTATCCTATGACTCATTGCAAGGACTTCAGACATTTCGGAAGAAATCAGTATAATAGACATACCTTCCTCAGCAAGCTTTACTATAAGTTTGTAAATTTCCTGTTTTGCACCAACGTCAATTCCCCTGGTCGGCTCATCCAATATCAGCAGTTTGACATCCCGGACCAGCCATTTTGAAAGGACAACCTTCTGCTGGTTTCCTCCGCTGAGCATGCCGACGATTGTATCTATACCCGGTGCTTTAACAGACAGTATCCGGCATATCTCCTCGACCCTTTGCTTTATCAGAAAATGTTTCAGGATACCTTTATCGGCAAAAATATCACTGTTTGGCAAGGTTATATTATCTTTTATACTTCGCACACCTGCAAAACCGTATATGCTGCGATCTTCCGTCACCATGGCAATTCCGGCTTTGATAGCATCCCTTGTATTTTTGACTGTCAATGGTTTACCCTCAAGAAATATTTCTCCTTCGTCATACCGTTCCAAGCCGAATATCGCACGGACAATTTCGCTGCGTCCGGCCCCCATCATCCCGGCAAAGCCCAATATCTCACCCTTATTCAGTGAAAAGCCCACGTTTTTGAATATGCCACTTGTTGTCAGATTTTTCACCTCCAGCAATTTATTCTTGCCGGGCTGATTCAGCGGTGGATAAATATCCTTCATCTTCCTACCCACCATCATGCTGATCAATGTGTCCTGATCTATGTCTCTGATCGTAGAGTGTCCGATATACTCTCCATCGCGAAGAACCGTTACTTCATCACACACAGCGAATACTTCATCCAACTTGTGGGATATGAAAACCATGGCAATTCCTTTTTTCTTCAGAACCGCAATTTGTTCAAACAGGTACTTGGTCTCAATACTTGTCAAAGCAGAAGTCGGCTCGTCAAAAATTATCACTCTGCTATTTCGGGATATGGCTTTTATGATTTCGATCATTTGCTTCTGAGCTACGCTTAGATTACGCATAATCGTATTAGGATCATAATCCAGACACAAGTTTGCTAAAAATTCCTGAGTAAGCTGAAGACGCTTTTTTTTATCTACTATTCCTTTACATTTAAGTGGTTCGCGTCCTAGAAAGATGTTTTCCGCTAAGGTAAGATCAGGGATCGGATTTAATTCCTGTGGTACAATTGCAATTCCCATATTTAATGCATCTTTTTCCGATTTGAAATGTACTTCCCCGCCGTCAACAAATACCTGTCCTTCATAGTTGGCATATGTCCCTGAGAGTATTTTCATCAACGTAGATTTGCCTGCGCCATTTTCTCCGACGAGTGCATGCACCCTACCGGCTTTTAAAGCCAGATTGACATTATCCAGTGCCACAACTCCGGGGAAT
The DNA here is from genome assembly GCA_023435745.1 of Bacillota bacterium. Classification (GTDB taxonomy): domain Bacteria; phylum Bacillota; class Clostridia; order Acetivibrionales; family DTU013; genus JAEYRF01. The sequence goes on from JAEZMD010000012.1 coordinate 77,209, forward strand.
TCTTTTCGGATATTTTTTAACTCAACGATTATCTGATCACTCACCTAATTCTCTCCTTTGAGTTCAACCTGTTAAACCGCTTAACCACAAAATAAATGAATTAGAAATTTTTATAAAAGCAATTTTATGGCACAAGTATAGCATTGAATTATCAGCATATCAATAGTTTTTATAGATTTTTTTCTAAATGAAACATAAAGGATAATATTCTTACAATTTTTTTATAATATCTTTTCATAATTAAAGAACCGTTACTTTGCTAAATCGTTTAACTTGTCATGTAAGAATATTACAACAGGTTTTCTGAGTAAAAAATCGTGAATATCCGGTAATATAGTTATGATCGTCGGCTGATACTACCGCGCAAAATAAGGGCAGGTTCATACAAAATTGTTTTTCGTTCGCCGCACCCGTTTTCTATTTCTTTAACAAGTTCTTTTGCTAGAAGCTTACCCATTTCTTTGGTAGGTACATTAATAGTTGAGAGCGGCACCTCTAAAACATCGGAAAAAGGTACGTTATCGAAGCCTATTATCGATATATCCCTTGGGATCTTAACACCATACTGCCTTGCACTCTGATAAAGGCCAAATGCCATTTCATCATTAAAAGAAAATATTGCCGTAGCGTTCTGTCCCAATAGGTAAGAAAGCGCTTTACTGCCGCTGCTCATTGAATAGTCGCCCTGATAAACAAGTTCCTCGGCAAATGGGATTTCTGCCTCCTGTAATGCCTGTTTATACCCTTCAAGACGTGATAACGTTACACGGAAATCCAACGGTCCGCTAACACACCCTATACGCTTATGTCCGCATTCGATCATATGCTTTGTCGCGAGGTAACCGCCTTTGCTATAGTTAAAGCAAATATTTGCGCCTGAGCATGTAAGTGCGAAATGGTCATTACACATAACCGGAACTCCCGCCGCGTCAAGGAAAACTTCCGGAGAGACGCCATTCATTTTTGTTGTGAGTAAAGCAGGCTGAGCATATATAATCCCTTCAACACCGGCTGCTACAAGTTCACTTACCATTTTCTGAACATCCGTATTTTTATCATTAATTATATGACACAGCAAAGTATAACCATGTTTTTGTAGATTTTCTTCAATTGCCATAAATTGCGAAGCTATATGAGTATTCCTAAGATCAGAAATAATCAAACCAATCAGTTTGCTCCTATTTGTGGCAAGGCTAACGGCAGCCCTATTGGGCGTATATTTCATCTGTTTGGCAGTTTCCAGAATCCTGGCCTTTGTCTCTTTCGAAACGCGGCTCGGCTTATCAGAGAGAGCCAACGACACTGCCGCAGCAGATACACCGCATGCCTTTGCTATATCTTTTATTGTTATTTTCATATTGTCACCAACCGGTATTTAAATATGAAATCAGTATAACAGAAAAGTTTTTTTTAAACAATCATGCAAGCCCGGTCAGTTGTATTTACCACAATAACCAATTACATATTATACATTTCATCCGGACAATTCCTTCATGGATATATTAAGCTTGATCACACTGCTTTTCTAATATGATATTGTTATTAAAAAATCCGTCAATTCACATACCTGTTCACATCGTTGAGTGTGATTCCCTGATGCAGCGCTATATTCAGGCCGTTGGCGATAACCTTGGCAACCTTCTTTACTACTTCGTCTATTTCCTTCGGCGTGACGATCAGGTTGCCAATATAAGGCTCCAGAACCTCTTTGATCATGTTATATTTCTCATCTCTGTCAATACTCTTCATCATGTTGTAGAACTCAGTGCCCTGAGGCGCCTGCTCGATCATACTGTCAAGGACAAGGTCGATGGTGTCGTTTGCCATGGTAGCAGCATCAACCACCGTCGGAACTCCGATCGCTATAACCGGGATCCCGAGCGTAGCTCTGGACAGCTCCATGCGTTTGTTTCCAACACCTGAGCCCGGCGAGATACCGGTATCGGCGATCTGAATAGTTGTGTTGACACGCTCCATCTTCCGAGATGCCAGCGCATCGATGGCAATCACATAATCCGGTCTGATTCGCTCAACGATTCCCCGGATGATTTCTCCTGTCTCGATTCCGGTGATTCCAAGCACGCCGGGCGCCACTGCGCAAACCGGCCTCACCCCTTCGTCCACCTGTTCCGGCAGATATTCCAGCAGATGTCTGGTGACCATCATACTCGAAACCACCTTCGGTCCCAGCGCGTCCGGCGTCACATTCCAGTTGCCCAGACCGACGACCAGCGTCATTGATTTTTCACCCAGCTTCAATATCCCTGCCAACTCCTGACCAAGAGCCTTACAGGTGTTCTCATACAGCTCCTGGTCATTGTCTCTCAGCCCGGGGATCTCCAGCGTGACATAGTTTCCCATGGGCTTGCCGATCGCCTTTTCTCCGGCTGGCGTCTCCACTACAACTCTTGTGATTTTTATCTCGTCGTTTCCCGCATTTTCCAGCCTGATACCGGGGATTTCCTGCTGCTCGTTTTTTTCCTTTAAGGACTGCTCCCGCAACAGCTCATGAGCCTCCAGCGTTAAATCCGTTCTTACATTTTTCAATCCGGCCATTTTATCCTCTCTCTTTCTTTTCTGTGCATGCTTGCAGTATTGATTTTGCCGCAACAAGCTTAGCGACTTGGTGCAGTGCAATCGTATTGTGATTTATATAGCTTTCCACAATAATGCATAAAAAATAAGCGAGAAGACCCGCCGAAATAACAAGTGAAAGGTTATGCCAAAAAAAGTGAGGGGTTGATTCAGTACAACGATATATTAAAGCATCAGTCGTTACAGTTGAATGGCTATCAACCTATATATAGAACATCAGCGAGTCGCCGCCCTTTTGCTTTTCCGCTTCTACGGCCAGCATTTCGAGCGTAATCCCGCTCAAGGTTTTCTTTACTGATTTGTCCAGAGAATCAAAGGCACAGGACCGCATGGCCTCTTCTATATCGGGCGCCTTACCTAAAACCGTGTCTTCAGCTTTTTCAAACAGCGATGTCTCAACTGCAGACAAAACATCCAGCACAGTTATCTGACCGGGCTTCCGTATCAGTTGATACCCGCCCTGGGCCCCCTTTATCGAGTTAACGATCTTGCCGCGTTTCAGCAGCGAAAAGACCTGTTCCAGATAGATCTTGGATATGCCAAGTTTTTCAGAAATGCTGATTACCGTGATATGTTCCCCATTATTATATTGCTGTGCCATGCTGATAACAGCTGCCAGCGCATATCTTCCCTTTGCTGAAATTCTCATATATATAGCCTCATTTCACATGACAATATTGTTTTCATATATTAATTATATGTATTAAATGATATGAGAAAACAGCTTGTTTGTCAATAGCGAAGCAGCAGTCCGGAAATGCATTACAGCCCTACGATATTACAATTGCATCTCTTTGAAAGCTCCGCCATAAAGTCATCACAATTTTCAGGCGAAATCAGAGTGAGCTTCCCATATCTGATTTCTATCCTATTTATTGATAAAGCTGCTGATGAAAGTGGGTTCCTTGTCTTTTTTACCGATACTATTTTATTGTATGGTACCATTTCCCTGATTGGCCCGCACCTTATAATAAGGCTCTCATTGTCAAAAACATAGTATGTGCCAAACCATACCCATGAGACAAATCCAATAAATAAAGCAAATATCGAAAAAGGAATAAATGATTGATTCTTGATAAAGGTTACATAGCCCGTTGTGTATAAACCAAGTATCATTGGAATCCAAATAATAAGTCCTATCCACCAGTCTTTTTTTGAATTATATCTCATACCTGCCCCTTTCTGCATAGCTTATTTCGCCTTTGCGTATTTTTCACTTCTTTTTTCAGCGCTAAAGACAAAATACCCACCAACTTCAAAAATTTTGCATCCGCCGAATATTGAATTCAATTTGTTTTTGTACCATTCCTTTCTTTTAGTAACCATCATAATTCGGCCACCTACCTGCAAACGGTTAAACCCTTTTTCGATGAATTCTTTCGGCACAGAAAAATCTTCATGATATGGAGGGTTTGACAATATAATAGTGAAGCCTTTTTCATTAAGATTTCGAAACCCTTCACTTCGTATAATCTGTATTCCCTCAACCTCATTGAGAATGACATTTTCCTTTGCTAATCGTATGGCGTCATCATCTATATCAATCATAACAACATTTTGGGGTCCGACAATTTTTGATGAATAAATTCCAACTACACCGTATCCACATCCCAAATCCAGAACCTTATCATGGCTTTTAATATCGGCCAATGTCAGCATTGCCATAGTACCCTTATCAATCGACATTGGTGAAAATACCTTGCTTGAGGTCATAAATTTCAATTGTATTTTATTTATTTCAACATTAATCATATGTGCTCCTGTCATTACTTTTGCCTCTCTCAAAATTCATGCCCGCCAAGCGGTTACAACTCAGTCACTTACATGTTTATATAATAGATCTTTTCCGAACCCGAACGACGACCGCACTTCGCTCAGCATGCTTCTATAAAAATACTGTGAAGATGCTTGGCGTTCCAGAGCCTGACCTCCTTGCAGAAACTGCAACTCAATTTAAACCTGAACGTATTTACCATCCCATTATATACCATTAATTATAGACAAGCAATATAAAATCAAACATTTGTTCTAAACTAATGAGCATATTTGAATTATTGACCCGTCTTGAGAGTTATGTCCGTATAATGGCGTATTTGCTGCATGAGCGTTACAAGTTAGCCGTTCCTTTTTTGAGGCGTTCCTTTCCCTCCCTAGCTCGCCGTAGTTTCTCCATAGTTTTGCCGTAGATTTCACATCAGATCCGCATTCATCAGATCCACATTCATCCTTGCATTTTAAAATTGTTCATGGTAGAATATTCGATGTCAATATAGACAATAAGATCGCAGGAGGTGAAAGGTTTGCCAAATATCAAGTCCGCTATTAAAAGAGTAGAAGTAACAAAGTCAAAGACTCTCAAGAATTCTATGAGGAAGTCTGCTTTGAAGACTGCTATAAAGAAATGCAGCGAAGTAATCGAATCAAAAGATTCATCTGCTTCATCAGTTTTAAGCGCTACCGCAAAAAGCATCGACAAGGCAGCTGCAAAAAACGTAATTCATAAGAACACCGCTGCGAGAAGAAAATCCAAGTTGGCAAAAGCGCTGAACTCCGCTAACCAGTAATTTTTATTACCGCGCAGCAAAAAATCACTAACATTTTAAAACAAGAAAAAGCACGAGCATCGTATGGATATTCCAGGTGGCCGGGCTTTTTGTTTTGTAAGGCTATGTTGACAGGCCGGTTATCATCAGCTCAACTGCAGCTTTATCACGCAGTTGGCCTGTTTTTATGGCAAGGTCCAATTCCAGCCCGGTGGCGATCGCCTGCTCCAGTTTATCCATTGAATAACGCTTCGCTTGATCCATAAGCTTTCCCGCTATAAACGGGGGCACTTTGAAATGCGATGCGATCCTGGCCTGATTTGCTCCGTCCTCTATTAGCAGCTTGACCTGAACAAGCTGTCGGAATTGCCTGGCGATCATGAACATAATCTTGGGCATGGGTTCCTTCAGGACATCCATATCGTTGAGAAGCGATAGAGCCTTTGCCGTCTGCTTTGCGCCGATCGCATCCGTCAGGTCAAAAACCCTGCTTTTGACGGATTTAGTGCAGACCTTTATCACATCCGATTCAGTGACCTTCGTTCTGTCCCCTGCATAGGCGCACAGCTTTTTCACCTCATTGAGAATATCATCCATTCCACTTTCGCAATATTCTACAATCATTGCCGCCGTACGCGCATCCGTTTCATAACCAAGCTCTCTCATCCTTTTCACGACCCAGTCGGTCAGTTCATTCGGTTTTTTATAGTCAAATTCCACGATTAAACCATTTGTTTTGATCAGGTCAATGATTTTAAGCCGTTTATCAATTTCAGTCTCTATAAAAATCAGGCAAACATGCTCCGGTAGCTGCTGCAGTAAATCCGGCAGCTCATCATTTTTCTTTTTATTATCATTCTTCGCCTTCTTGCCCGCTTTCTCCGACGTTTCCGCACCCTCTGTGTTCTCTGAGCTCTTACCCGATACATCGGCTTTTTTAGACCCTTTAAACAAACCTGAATTTTTAACGACAACCAGTTTTCTGTCGGAAAACACAGGCGAGGTCCGGCAATTGTCAATAATGGCTGACGGCGTTGTTTTCCCTTCAAGCACAACCTTATTCAGTAATATATATTCCTTTGACAGCAGCGTCTTTTCAATTTGTTCTGTATAATTCCTTATAAGGTATTCCTCCGGCCCGTAAAACAGGTACAAAGAACCGATCTCTCTATTTCTTATCTGTTTCCATAGAAGCTTCTCATTCTCTGCCGTATTCTCCTTTAACGCCAACTGCACTCATCTCACTTTCCTGTCACAGTCCTTCTGACCGAAATGGTTCTTCCGTTACTTCTGAGCATCACAGCTCCGCATTCATCTGTCCTGAAGTAATTAACACTGCGCTCTTCAAGAATATCCAGCACCTCATCTGAAGGATGTCCGAAGTTATTTCTGCCGACGCTTATAATGGCGGCCTCCGGATTCACAGCGGCTAGAAAGGCTTTGCCCGTAGAGGTCGGAGAACCGTGATGTGCGATCTTGATCACATCCGCATCCAAATCCAAGGCTTCCTTCAGCATCCGATCCTCGACCTCCGACTCAGCATCGCCCGTCAGCAAAATCGAGGTCTGTTCATAGCATAATTTTATCACGAGTGAAACATTATTGGAAGACTTCTCATCTGAATCACAGTCCGCTTCCGGGTTCAGGACCTGCATGACAGTCCTGTCGTCCAGACGGATGACGTCTCCCCGGGCACACCTTGAAACCGGGATTCCTTTTGCTCCGGCTGACTGCAGCAGAGCGTCGAAGCCTGATTCGTCTTTCATGGAAGGGATAATGAGTCTGTCTGTCTTTATCTGCTCCAATACATCTTCCAGACCCTGGATATGATCAGTGTGCGGATGAGTCGCAATGACAGCGTCAAGCCTGTCAGTGCCGTTATCGAGCAGGAACGGTACCACCACCTTCTCCCCTACGCCGGATTTTACATCCGGATTGTTACTGCCGCCGCCATCGATCAATACTGTCTTTCCGGCATAGGTTCTGACAAAAGCTGAATCCCCCTGGCCGATATCAAGGAATACAACCTCAAGAGTGGCAGGCCTCAGGCTTCCCGCAAGCAGGAAAGCTGCGGTAAACGACAGTACAATCGCTGCATGACGCGGTCGCAGGGATATCATCTTCAGGGGCTTATACCATAACAAAAACCAGATGACAGCATAATACGCTGCAGCCAAAAGCAGCGGCGGTGTTACTGTAGTAACCTTGGCGAAGGATAGTTCGGACGTCCATTTTGTAATATAGAGGACTGCGCTGAGGAAGATACTGTTCAGATATCCGATAAGTCTGGACAAAAAAAGGCTGAACTGTCCCAACAGCGCCATCAGCATGCCAAGTATCGTGATGAGCTCCAACATGGGAGCCACCAGCATATTAGGAATGATCGAGATAAGTGACACCCTGTTAAAATTAATCAGCGTGACAGGCAACACTCCCAGTTGCGCTGCCATAGCAGCAGCCATGACCTGCGTGAGCTTTTCCGGAATATGACATCGCAAAATAAGCGTGCTTATGTTTTTATAAAGCATGACAATCCCCAGCGTTGCGGCATAGGACAATTGAAAGCCTGCATTGAAGAGCATGCAAGGACTGATGACAAGCAGAATGATGCAGGAGAATGCAATAGCAGCATATACATCCGGCTTTTTATATAAAATTGAAGCCATCAAGATAATATCGGCCATCAAAACAGCTCGAAGCACAGATGGCTCGAAACCCGTAACAAACACAAACAGGGCCAATAAACCTATGATCAGCAGGTTCGCTGCTTTTTTCCCGATCTTCATCAGTTTAAATAAGAAGGAAAGCGGCAATATCAGGAAGGCAATATTTGCCCCTGAGACCGCCATAATATGCGTTAGGCCCGCATTGCCGAACGCTGTCTGCACCTCCTCGGATAAGCCTTCCCGGTAGCCGATCAACATCCCGTTCAACAACCCGGCCTGCTGGCGTGGCAAACTGTTATCAATCACAGAAACAATCCTGTCACGGATACTCAAACCGGCTCGTACCAGAAAATTTCCCCTTTTGCCCTCGCCCGCCTCAATGGTGTATGGATAGGCGAAAACTGATGCGCCTACGCCTTTCTGAGCCAAATAACGCCTATAATCAAATCCTCCCGGATTTCTTACTCCTTGAGGCTGCGTCAGTAAGCCGTCAAAAAACACTTCCCTGCCATATTCCAAAATAGCAGAGTCTTCCTTCAGCAGGGTGGTCAGCAGGATCCGTCCCTTTTGATGTTTGAATGCTCCACGGTAGCCCTGTCTTATCCCGGCGACGTTTATTACATAGGTGATCCTTTCTCCCTTTACCTGTGCTTCTGATGCAATAAATCCCCTGATGGCAACCTCTCTGCCTTCATATTCGTAAAAGCTCCTTAGCTGGATATTGTCGATGGCCAGAAATTCCAGCGACCCCAAAAGAAAAAAGACCAGCATTCCTGCGGGCACAAAAAAACCGCTTGTACGTTTTTCTCTAAAAACGTACAAGCAGGCCGACATCAGCAGGAACAGACCTGTCGCCGCCAGTATGGAATTCGACAGGAATGCCGTAAGTATTCCTATAATATGCATAATGCAGAAAGATACGACAGGACGTTTACAAACTATAGTCATTCCGATACCTTTTTGCATTTATTATATAACACGTTTATGTAATTGTAAATATTTTACATTAAAATTTGGAACCAGAGTAATGGACCTATTTCGACAAATAGTCGCGAGCTCTCATATATGTCTTGGTGTAATACTTGTCACTGAGATTGCTGATGGTGACCTTCCTGCCGAGGCTTGATGAGGCATGGATGAATTTGCCGCCGCCTATGTATATCCCGACGTGATTGATGCCGTTCAGTCCGCCATTGGTATCAAAAAACACAAGATCGCCCGGCTTCAGATCTGTCTTTTTAACCGCAACTCCGCCATTGCCCATATCTCTCGAAGATCTGGGCAATGTCATCCCGAATTTCTTATACACAAAGCTGACAAATCCAGAGCAATCAAAGCCTTTCGTTGTGGAGCCTCCATATACATATTTAATCCCCAGCAGCTTTTTAGAATAATCTACGATTTGCTTCCTCAAATCCGTACCGGCTTCAACAACTGGATTCCCAGGCGTCTGTATCTTTTCGGTTCCTCTGGATACTCTCTCTTCCCTGATTGTAATATAATCGCTGTGTATCCAGCCATATCTGTTTTCTCCGATGAAGATCCGGTACCAGTCACCTGACTGCTCAACTATTTCAACCATAGCTCCCTTTTCAAGCTTGGAAAGAATCTCCGAGGTTGTATTCGGCTCGCTTCTGACGTTCAGGACAGGAGCGCTTACTACTCCCGCGGAAATCTGCTCGTCACGGACGGTGATATAATTGCCGTTTACCCAACCTGTGGCATCACTGTAACTGACCTGAAACCAATCGCCCTCGCTGGCCACAACAGATACCTTTGTTCCTTTTGACAGTTGATTGAGAATTTTGGAGGAAGTGTCCGGACTAGCCCTGAAATTGACCGCATCCTCTGTGATGATGCCTGTCTTTTCCGCGGCAGCAAATACTGCGCCAGTCGCAAAAAATGTAAAAACAAGCAAGGCAGATATGGTGAACAGTAACTTTCTGAAAAGTGACATTACGCCCTCCTATTTTAAGCCTCCGAAGTTAGCTGGCGGGTGCGGGTATAGGATCACCCTACCGTTCGTGGAAGTTCCATCGAACGGATTAACCCCTGTCTTGGTTCCTCCGTACTCCTTTTCAGGAGATTAAGCTTTTTCGGTAATGAACACCGATGCATGAATATTATACCTGTGCATAAAAGCTTTGTCAAATCGGTAGAAATAATATTATCTCAATCCATATTATGTATACTTCAGTTATTCAGTGCATCTACATGGCCTTCACAACCTCTTACTCATGATTACAACCTTATACTCAAGATTTTCGCCAAATAATGCCTTGTATAAACTCCCAACCTCTGAAAATCCCTGTTTTGTCCAGAAGCGCAGCCCCTTTGTATTTTTTTCGGCAACGGAAACAAATGCTCCGACGGTATGAAATATTTCCTTAAAGTATTGAAAAATAAGACCGATTGCTCTCGCGCCGATCCCGGCGTTGCGAAAGGCTGGCAACACAGCTAGAAGCTTGATCCAGAGCTCATTTCCCTGCAGCATGCCTGTAACTATTCCGACAAACTGCGGGATGCCGGAAGCACTCTTAATAAAAACACCTGATATGAATTCACGTTCACATGAGCTTATATGATCCAGATAACAGGTTAACCGCTCCTCTGTCACCTGCTCCGCATAACCTGTCGCGAAGCGCATATCACTGCTGTTGTACAGAAAAGCGGCCTCCCTCAGGAAGCTCTTCGTTAAAGGAATCAATGATACAACGTCATCACCAGCTGAAATATCCATTATGAACCCCCACAGTACCAGCTTAATCCGTCTCATTTTTCTCCGTTATTGCATTATTCCACAATTTTTTTTCATCTCCTGCTTTTTTTATTTGATTAATGTCCGGCTATTCGTTATACTATAGGATGGAAATAAGGGTATGCACATTATATTTCTACACACTATCAGATACAGGAGAGATAACATGGAATTTAAGGATTTAATTGCGGGTTTTACGGAAATCAATATCCAGATGGTCATTATGTATGTGGTTGGTTTGGTTTTGATAGTTTTGGCTATCAAAAAGAATTATGAACCTATGCTGCTTCTGCCGATCGGTTTCGGCGCAATTCTTGTCAATTTGCCTCAGGCGGTTGTGAAGTTTGCAACTGCAAAAGAACTGGATCCATATGTGACCCAATTGGTCATGAACAATCCGGAAGCAAGGAGCCTGTTTGAAGATAAGCTCAACTATGTTTTTGAAAACGGTCAGGCTTTTAAGTACGATCCGGGTTTTCTTGATATCCTTCTCAACGCAGGTATACTAACAGAGCTGTTCCCGGTATTGATATTTGTCGGTGTCGGCGCCATGATCGATTTTACGCCTCTTTTCAAAAATCCGGTCATGATCTTCTTCGGTGCGGCTGCACAGTTCGGAATATTTGCCACAATGCTGGTCGCCGTCCTGCTGGGCTTTGACCTTAAACCAGCCGCTGCCATCGGCATCATTGGCGCTGCAGATGGTCCGACAGCGATCTATGTGGCAAGTAAGTTTGCAAAGGAGTATTTTGCCCCAATATCTGTTGCGGCATACTCATACATGTCACTGGTCCCGATCATACAGCCTCCTGTAATAAAGCTTCTGACTTCCAAAAAAGAGCGTATGATCAGAATGGACTACAAGGAAGAAAAAGTATCCAGATTTGTATTGATCGCATTCCCTATAGCTGTAACAATCATTGCAGGTATTGTCTCACCCATGAGCGTTCCTCTTGTCGGCTCTCTGATGTTTGGTAATCTGATCCGCGAATGCGGTGTCCTTGAAAGGCTTTCACAGGCGGCTCAGAACGAGCTTTCAAATCTCGTCACACTGCTGCTCGGTATTACAATCGGTGCGACAATGCTTGCGGAGGATTTCCTCCAGCCCACAACATTGCTGATCCTTGGCATGGGTCTGGTCGCGTTTGTATTTGATACTGCCGGCGGCGTCCTGTTCGCCAAGTTCCTCAACCTGTTCCGCAAGGAGGGCAATAAGTTCAACCCTATGATCGGCGCAGCCGGAATATCAGCATTCCCAATGTCGGCAAGAGTCATTCAGAGAATGGCGCAAAAGGAAGACCCTACGAACTTTGTACTGATGCAGGCAGTCAGCGCTAATGTTTCCGGCCAGCTTGGCTCCATTATAGCCGGTGGTCTGATCCTCGTACTGGTTCCAATGCTTGTAGGCTAGAATCAACATGCATAATTTTTCAGGAGGATATAATATATGTTTGATGCATTAATAAATGGTACGGATTTTGGGAAAGGTCTTTTTGTAACATTGATCGGAATGCTGGGCGTATTTTTTGTACTGATCGTCTTCTACCTGATCATTAGACTCTTTACAAAGATTTTCCCTTATAAACCGGAAGAGATCAACGAGCAGTAATAGATATGAAGAAGGTATTAATGATTGCTTACTCCTTCCCGCCTGTGAAAAATGCGGGAGCCGCAAGATCTGCCGACTTTGTCGGACAGCTCGCCAACTATGGATGGGAGCCGCTTGTGCTGACGCACACAGTTCGTGCAGACACAAATAAAGATATGGCTATACAGGTTCCCGAGGACACCGATGTCATTCGGACCAGTCCCTGGGAACCTGAAAATTTACCCGGAATCCTTCAGCCAATCGGGAAAGCATTATCATCCTTGCTGATTCCCGATGCTGAACGGCTCTGGGAATTATTTTCTGTACGCAAAGCTGTCCGTATGGCAAAATATGACGGCGTAGATATGATCTATACCGTATCTCCCCCATCCAGCGCACATCTCATTGGCCTGCGGCTGAAGAAGAAATATCCCGGTGTTCCATGGGTAGCGGATATATGCGATCCGCTGCCGGGGATCAGCCGAAAGATAAGAGAGCGCTTTGACAGGAAGCTGAAGGACAGGATCATGAACGAAGCGGACTGCGTTATTACCGGCAGCAGGGAAACCTATGACAAATTGTTGTCGGAAAATGAAACCGAAAGTTCACAGGAAGCCCTCTGCTATGTCCCCGACGGCAACGCACAGCTGCTTTCCGAGCAATTTGAGAAAGCATGCCGCGTCATCGCTGCCAGGAAGATCATAAAGAATAACGAAGATCGATAAATTTAAGCAATTTGTTTTCGGCGGGAGGTCCGTGATGAAAATTGTACATATAATCGGCGGCGGCGATACCGGAGGAGCAAAAACGCATGTGTTATACCTCCTCAAAGAACTGTCCCGGCACATGGAAGTCAAACTCATCAGCCTGCGGCCGGGTGTTTTTGCCGATGAAGCCCGCGAAATGGGCATTGATGTTACAGTTATCAAATCAGGAAACATTTTTTCGGATATCCGCAAGGTCGCCGAGATCATCTGTCAAGGCAGCTACGATATCGTCCACTCTCATGGTGCAAAGGCTAATATGTTTTCCCTGGCGGCGCGGCGAAAAACAGGACTTCCGACTGTTACCACCGTACATAGCGATTATCGCCTGGACTATATGCACAGCCTTTCAAAGAGGTTGACTATCGGCCTCATCAACTCCATTGCATTGCGTTTCATGCATAACCATATAGCCGTTTCGGGCAATTTTCGCGATATGCTGATCAGCAGAAAATTCAATCCCCTTGATATTTATGTCTTGTATAACGGGATGGATTTTTCCATTCCGACAGCAAAATATTCGCGAACCAAACTTATTGAAAAATACCGTCTTAACATAGAAGAGGATCATATCATCGTCGGTATCGCCGCACGGCTCTATCCCGTAAAAAGCATCGAAACCATTGTGCGCACGGCAAGGCTTGTCAAGGATAAGAGCCAAAAGGTCAAATTTCTGATCGGAGGAGACGGCGAAGACCGCAAACGTCTTGAGGCATTGACTGCCAGCCTTGATTTGAAGGATACGGTGTTTTTCCTTGGCTGGCTGGAGGACCCCAATGAGCTGATGAGCAGTATTGACATCAGTGTGCTCACTTCCATAAGCGAGAGCTTCCCCTACTCTATCCTGGAGGGAGCCAGATTTAAAAAGGCGACCATCAGTACCCGCGTCGGCGGTATCCCCGATCTTATCGAGCACGGTAAAAACGGCTATTTGTTTGAGCCGGGTGATGTCGAACGCTTCGCAGGACTGATTCTTGAACTGGCGGAGGATGGGGACAAACGGGCTGTCATGGGTGAGCTGCTGTATGAAAAAGCGCTCAATGAATTTTCTGTCGAAAGCATGGCTAAGACTCAAACCGGGATCTACACCGGTATCCTTGAGAAACAGGCCGCGCTTCGCAAGGGACAGAAGCCTTACGATGCCATTATTCAAGGCTATTACGGGTTTCGCAACATAGGTGACGACGCCCTTTTGATGTCAATTATCAATGATTTGAAACGCTACAAGCCGGACATACGTCTCATGATCCTGTCGAAAGATCCGATTGGTACTTCAAAGGATTTTTATGTTGCTTCCATCAGCAGGATCAGCGTACTGCGCATTTATAAAGGCATGAAAAACGCCAGAGTGTTCATATACGGCGGCGGAAATCTGCTTCAGGACAACACCAGCACGCGTTCTCTGTTCTTTTACCTCAGCACGGTTTGGCTGGCGAAAAAGCTTCGCTTGAAAATCATGTTCTATGCCAACGGCATCGGTCCGCTAAAAAAAAGAATGAATAGGCTAATTACAAAGAAAATAATGAACCAGGTGGATGTGATCACACTCCGGGAAGCTTTATCGTTTGAAGAGCTAAAGAGCCTGGATATCGGAAAGCCTAAAATCCTGCTCACCTCCGATGCCGCATTTACGGTTACCGATTGCCGCAAAAGCTTTGATACCGATATATTGCGGCAGCTTAACCTGACGGGCGATAGGCCCTTGCTTGGCATATCGCTGCGAAAATATCCGGGACATGAAAAGGTTGAGCATGAAAAATATGAGTCCGCAATTGCCCAGGCTATTGACAGCATGGTCTGTAAATACGGCGCATGGCCTGTTTTCTTTCCAATGCAGCATCCGGACGACGTGCCCATTTTGGAAAATGTCGCAGCAATGATGAAGAACGAATGTACCATTGTTAAGGAAAAGCTGAGTATTTTCCAGACCTTTGATCTAATCTCAAAAATGCGCATGTTACTTGGTATGAGACTCCATGCGCTGGTTTTTGCCGCAGTTGCCGCAGTCCCCATGGTAGGTCTCGTCTATGACCCAAAGATCCAGGGATTCCTCGACTACATTGGCCAGCCTTCAGCCGGTGATGTTCGTACTCTGGAATACCGGCATCTTCTTGATCTGTCGGAAAAGGTGTGGCAAGAGCGCGAAGCCATTAGCAATCAGTTGAAGGTAAGTATTCCTGCATTGAAGGAAAAGGCGCGCGAGAATGCCAGAGTTGCGGTAGAGCTGATCTCCTCCGTCACTCAAACGGATTAAAATTCATGGGATGGATTAGTCAGCACAAATATAGCCAATAATCCTTTCCATGATCATTTTCCATTTCCGTTGCACCCCCTCAAAATCCATAGCCGGAATGTAGCAGGATTCCAGTTCGTCATGTAGGCCTTTCGCACTATGTATCAAATCGATCGACTTGTTGAGCAGACCGTCAAACTGGGCCTGGTTATACGCCAGTTCACTTCTGTGCATTGCAGTCAGCCTGTCATTCACATACTCCGAAAAATCAATTTCTCTCAACGAACAGGCATCTGTTGAATGGTATCTGTTCACTGTTGTAAATACAGCATTCAAGGCCGGTATTATCAGATGTTCAAGCTTGAGCGGGTCAAAGGCGCAATAAAAAGCCTCTATATGGAGTCCCCTTTCCAGCGCTGCTGATTTAAGCTTTTCCAGAAGCTTTTCCGTACCTGCCCCAGGAAATCCATCCAGCTTATAAATGTTATCCGCAATCATCAGATCATCCAGATAATTAACTAATCCATCCGGCGTAATAGCGCTGGCAAACATACGCCTCTCCCTGCCCGTTTCAACCGACACCGGGATGCCCTCCAGAAGCTCGCTGATCAATTCATGTGCAAGAATATTTCCCTTCGCCTCATCAATAACCGGCCTGTATAACGCTGCGCTGTCCTCATAGATGCAGGAGGCCGCAGCCAGATACCTGTATGCTCTGGCAAAGCAACCGCTTATTTCGTTTTTTATTCTGACGACCTTTTCGCGATTCCGGCTCAGAGCGGCTTCGTCCCAAAAATCCCCCAGATTGATGATTTCATCCACAACACCCGGACTCTTTGGATCCACCACATGCGGTGCGGTTCCATCAATCAAAGCAACACCAAGACCCGGTATTACAACCCCATCAAGACTGTGATTATCGCTGGAGCAATGCATGTGCTCCACATCATATCCGCGTTGTACCATCACTTCGGAAGCCTTTTTCATAAAGCTGCTTTTGCCCACGCCGGGGCCGCCCTTCAATATAAAAACCCTTCTAGCATCTTCTTCATTGATAATGTACTGGTAGTAACTGAAAAATCCTTTTGATGTATTCCCTCCCGGAAACATATTTCTGACTTTACCCTTTGGCATACCATCCCCTCCCGCACTATCATATGCCAAAACGGGCTTTTTTAGTTACACGAGAATTTACTCGCGTATTTTCAGATTGCCTGAGACCGTATTGACACGTACAGATCCATCGCCGTTGCCGACAGTGTCCTTCAAACCTTTCTCTCCCTGTCTGTCTGATACTGCAAAGTCACTTTGGGCCTCACCCGACACAGTACCATATTCCAGTTCAAAGCCAGCGTCCCCGGGAAGCATTATCCCAACCTCACCGGACACAGTTTTGGCTTCCAATGGTATTTTCAAAATCTGAATAGGAGAAATTCAGGTTGCCGCTGATGGCTTCTGAGTTAACATTACCCGGCTGTCCCGACAGCGTGATCTCTCCTGATGTCGTATTGAGCGCGGTCTCTTTTGATGTAAAGTCGTCAGAGATAAGATTCCCTGAGATCGTTGTGAATTTGAAGCTTTCAAATTTACCAGATAACCTTGTTTCCCCGGAAGTGGTACTCAAACCGGCTTTCTCCGCCTCTATCCACTCCGAGCTCGGATCCGTTCTTTTCGACAACCAGCTCAGGCCTGTAATCAGGGTTATCCTCGAATATCTTGATCCATTATTCATTCTATTCACACTCACTTTACTCGTTTTTCTCGGATGATTAGCAATTATTTCGACAAATAGCAATACGAGATATGAAATGTATTGTCTGATAACAGGCGGTCTATGTTTGGAAGTAGACATACAAATATCTGTATAAGAGATTTTTCATTTTTTACTTGACAAACCGCTTCGTCTGTTGTATGGTTAATTACATAAGTAACTAACCAACAAACTAGCAGATGGAGGTGCAAAGAGTGAAGCTGGATTTCAGCAATGAAAAGTCAATATATCTTCAAATTGCCGAAAACATTGAAGATGACATAGTAAAGGGCAATATTGAAGAGGAAACCCAGATCCCGTCCACTAACCAAATGGCTGTGATCTACAAAATTAATCCTGCAACTGCCGGCAAAGGAATTAACATTCTGGTTGACCGGCAAATTCTGTATAAGAAGAGAGGAATAGGCATGTTTGTTTCAAGCGGAGCAAAAAAATCAATCCAGGATACACGGAAAAACAGCTTCTATGAGAAGTACATTAAATCACTCCTCGACGAAGCCAAAAACCTGGGGATAGGAATGGACGAATTGATTGAGCTTATCAGAAAAGGGGGCAGCAAGAATGGGTGAAGTGGTACTGGAAACAAAAAACCTATCAAAAAATTACGGCGCTGTTCGCGCTCTGAAAGACTTCAGCGTTAGACTTGAAGGCAATAAGATATACGGTCTTCTCGGACGTAACGGAGCCGGAAAAACAACATTTTTAAACCTTATCTCCTCCCGGATATTCGCTGACAGAGGCGATGTTACATTATTCGGACAGAATGCGGTTGAAAATCAGGATCTCCTTGCGAAAATGTGCTATATGCCGGAGAAAAATCTGTTTATACCGTCGATGAGGGTTTCAGAAATCATCAGCTCTGCAGCCAGGTTTTATGAAACCTTCGACATAGCGTATGCGCAAAGACTTTGTGAAAAGTTCGACCTGAACGTAAAGAAAAAATTCAAGGCATTGTCCCGCGGCTATGAGTCCATCATCAAGGTCATTATAGGTCTTGCCTCCAGAGCTCCCGTCACAATTTTTGACGAACCCGTGCTTGGGCTGGATGCAGCGGTAAGGGATCTGTTCTATAGAGAATTGATCGAGGACTATGCGAATGCTCCCCGTACCTACATCGTGTCCACCCATCTGATAGAAGAATCCGCCGATGTATTTGAGGAGGTTCTTATCATCAAGGAAGGCGCTCTGATCGGGCATTTGACCGTGGAGGAACTTAAGGAAAGAGCCTGCTACGTCTCAGGTAAAGCCGATGCAGTGGATAATGCAGCAGCCGGTCTGAACATACTGCACACTGAAATGGTGGGAAATGTTAAAGTGTGCGTCATCTATGATAAGCTCAGTGAAGATAAGCGGGAGGAGCTCCTGAGGCATGATGTCGACATTTCACCTGTTCCGGTCCAGAAAATCTTTATTTATCTGACCGGACAGAATCTTGGGAAGGCTGATTCAATGGGAGGTAAAAAAGAATGAACCGACTTACTGCATGCATCAATTTTCAAATGAAGTCTATGGTAAGAAGCTCAGTGATTTTCCTGATAATTTATTTTGCCGCATCCGTGGCACTATTATCCATGTTTATACTCTCTTTAGGTAATGGCTCAGGCGGAAGTTTCACCTCCGGCTTATATATCGGCGGCGGGATATTTATATTTGTCTATGTTATTGCTGCTTACAAGGAAATGTTCAACTACCTGCTGATGTTTGGCAATACGAGAAAAAACATTCTTCTCTCATCAATAATTACATCAGCGGTCATGTCAGTCTTTTTTTCCGTCATATCAACACTTGTGACGCTGGCAGAAGAAGCTGTATCAAAAGTATTCGGTCTGGGCCGACCGGATAGCATCAGTTTATTAAACCTGATATACAAGGATACCGGTTTATTTTCCGAATCCCTATGGCTTGCGGCATTTTTCTTCCTGATATGCTCGTTTTCGCTGCTATACAGCGCACTGGCCTATAAATTAGGCAATGTTTTCATCACACTGTTTTGGGTTTGTTTTGGGCTGGCATTCATTGGACTGCCCGCACTTATTGATATGAATACCTTTAAGGTGATTGCCAAAGCCATTACGTCATTCTTCCGCGTCGGAGCTGAGCACGGCATTCTTCTGGCCCCGATCAATTTTATTGCTGCATCGGTCATTCTCAGTATAGCGGCGTACCTTGCATCAAGGCGCCAGCCGCAGGCATCGTAAGCTAATCATCAGGATGGTGAATCGGCGGGATTTCCTCTGATTCGCCATCCCCTTCTGAGCAGTGAACTAAATTAATTACATTTTTCAATAATTTATGATGACAAAACTCACGTATTTAATGACAAATTGTCTGTAGACTTTTATTGCTTTACAGTGTATAATAATTGCAGTGTAATGTAATTACATAATAACAAAACGAAACTTCACTCCATGAATTGAGGGCTATAGAATGCTTTTTAGTGGCAACAGGACTCTTAATAAAAATATACCGATTCCCCTTTACTACCAGCTGAAGAGCATTTTGCTGGAGTATATTAAAGAGCGCGTCGATGATTCTGAGGCTCCGATTCCGACAGAGATCGAAATCAGCGAGTACTTTGGCATCAGCAGGCCGACTGTTCGCCAAGCCATCAATGAATTGGTAGTGGAGGGTTACCTCTATCGTATCAAAGCCAAAGGGACTTTTATAGCTAAACCAAAAATTGCACAGGATTTTCTGCATGTTCTGGACAGCTTCAATAATGAGATGAAAAAAAAGGGTCTGAACCCTTCCACTAAAATACTGGCAACAGAACTGGTCAAATGTGATGAAAAGGTAGCCCAGACTCTGAAGATCAATGAAGGCGACAATGTGATCAAGCTTAGCAGATTAAGATTTGCAAACGATGAACCTATTGTATTCGTCATCACCTATGTTCCTTACAGCATCTGTCCGGGACTGATGACGCGCAATTTGGAAGTAGAGTCCATATATGAGATCATCGAGAAAGAATGCGGCATGCTGATCTCCAACGCTACCAGATCACTGGAATCCATGATCGCGGGCGATTTTGAAGCAAAGCTGCTTAATATCCCAAAGGGTGCTCCTGTTCAATATTTTGAGAGTGTAATATCCCTGGAGAACGGTACTCCTGTTGAATACTCACTTGCAAAATACAGAAGCGACCGCAGCAAATTTACATTTGAACTTAAGCGGCAGTTCAGATGATTTGTTCGGATAAGAAGGTTTGCTTGGATTAGAAAATTTATTTTATGAGATAGACTTATTCGTATATATGTAATTACATATATACATTATTACAGATAGCGATGGGATCAATAAAATAATAAATAAGTGACAGACTATTGAAAGAAAGGATTGGCGTACAATGAGTAAAAAAATTCTAATCACACCGAAATCGTTCAGGAATCACAAACAGAAGGCCTATCCACTTCTCGAATCAAAAGGATATGAAATCATTGAAAACAATCTTGGACGAACAATGACTGAGGCTGAGATTATTGAATGCGCAAAGGAAGACGTGGTCGGCATAATTATCGGAATTGATCCCCTGTCTGCCTCAGTGCTTCAGGAACTGAAGGATTTGAAGGCCATATCGAAATACGGCGTCGGTATGGACAACATCGATCTGGTCAAGGCTGCAGAGTTAGGAATTAAGGTTCAAAATGCTGTCGGTACCAATAATGTCTCTGTAGCCGAGCTGGCTATTGCGCTGATATTTACTTTGGCGCGCGATATTCCGGTCATTTCGGCGGGTGTAAAAAACGGAGGTTGGAGCCGCACCTGCGGATTTGAACTGACGGGTAAAAAGCTGGGTCTGGTCGGCGGCGGAATGATTGGGCGCGAGGTTGCAAGGAGGTCGCGCGGGCTTGAAATGCAGGTTTCCATCTATGATCCCTGGTTCAAGGATGAACAATTCCTGGATCAATACGGTATCACCAGGCTTGACGATCTGGATGCGCTTTTTTCACAAAGCGATATCATCTCGCTGCATGTGCCTGCCACAGCCGAAACGAGGAATATCATCAACAAGGACTCTCTCAGCCGGATGAAATCAAACGCGATCCTCATCAATACTTCCAGAGGTGAAC
Source organism: Bacillota bacterium (assembly GCA_023435745.1). GTDB lineage: Bacteria > Bacillota > Clostridia > Acetivibrionales > DTU013 > JAEYRF01. The sequence continues at coordinate 98,197 of JAEZMD010000012.1, forward strand.
TTGTAGATGAGCAAGCCCTGTATGACGCCCTGGTATCCGGTCAGATCGCCGGAGCGGCACAGGATGTATTCTCCAGCGAGCCGCCCGCAAAGGATGAAAAGCTCCTGACGCTTCACAATTTTATACTGACACCGCATATAGGCGCATTTACAGCCGAAGCCGGAGAAAAAATGGCACTCGTTTCAACACACAATCTATTAGAATTGCTGGGACAATAAAATTAGAAACTGATTTGGACAAAAAATATGAAACTGAAGGGAGACCAACTATGAATCTGCCAGCAAAAGCAACACAACCAACCATTTATTTCATTGGTGTAACAACAACAAAATCCTCCATTATGAAGGTGTTCCCCAGATGGGCTGAAGTACTGGGGCTCAAGGACGCTGTAATCAAAGGGATCGACATTGAGATCCATGCAAAACCGGAGGTGTACAGAGAAGTCGTCGATTTTATTAAAAATGATGAACTGTCCCTCGGCGCTCTTGTTACCACTCATAAAATCGATCTGTACAATGCCTGCCACGATATGTTTGAGTATCTGGATCCCTATGCGTCCATGTTTGGCGAGCTCTCCTCCATTTCCAAGAAGGACGGAAGACTTGAGGGATATGCAAAGGATCCGATTTCCAGCGGTCTTGCAATGGAGGCCTTCGTTCCGGAGAACTTCTTCAGGGATCACGGCGGAGAGGTCCTTCTGCTTGGCGCAGGTGGCAGCGCAATTGCCATGAGCGCTTATCTTCTTGATAAAAACAAGGGCGATAACATCCCCTCCAGACTTGTTGTAGGCAACAGAAGCAAGCCAAGACTCGATGAAATTCAAAAACATGTCGGCGTAATCAACCCCGATGCAAACGCAGAATTTTTCCTGACGCCCGAGCCTGAACAAAACGACGCGCTGGTCAAAAGCCTGAAGCCTTACTCACTGATTGTCAACGCCACCGGTCTTGGCAAGGACAGACCCGGCTCACCTCTGACGGATGCAGTCGAATTCCCTGAAAACAGCCTCATCTGGGAAATCAACTACAGGGGCGACCTGTTGTTCATGCACCAGGCGCTGGCTCAGAAAGAAAAGAAGAATCTTCACGTAGAGGACGGCTGGATTTATTTCGTACACGGCTGGACCCAGGTCATCGCAGAAGTGTTCCATGTTGACATCTCAGGAAAGCTTTTTGATGAATGTGACAGAATCGCAAATGAAATCCGCAAAGGATGATAATAATTAATGTAGAAGGAGAAATTTATGAGCGAATTAAATGTAACACCTTTTAATATGTTTTTTGATCTCAAAACAGGTATGTCCGATGAGAAGGAGCCAACCAGGCGTATCCTTTCGAATATGAAGGGCATGTATGCCGATGATGCGGCTTTTGATGCGGCAGTGAAGACAAATGACGAGCTGGTCTATGAATTTTATGAACTGAAACTGCCGGAAACGCCGGGTGACCTGCTGTTTGGCACAAGTATTGTTTATCCGGGCAAGGTCGGGAATGAATACTTTATGACAAAAGGCCACTTCCACACCATACTTGATACCGCCGAGGTTTACTATTGTCTCAGCGGCAAGGGCTACATGCTGATGGAAAGCCCGGAGGGCGACTGGGACGCCCAGTTGATGACGCCGGGCAAAGCAGTCTATGTGCCGAAGAGATATGCTCACAGAAGTATCAACGTGGGAAATGAAAAACTTGTAACTTTCTTCGTATTTCGTGCCGATGCAGGTCATGATTATGGTACAATAGAGACAAAAGGTTACAGAAAGCTGATCGTCGAACAAGATGGCCAGCCCGTGATCGTAGACAATCCTAAGTGGAAATGAATCGATCGGTCACCGAAAAACACATACAGGAGGAAGCAGCATGAGCAAGAAATGGGATATCATTAAGAAAATCACAGATTCCGGTCTGGTTGTCGTCGTAAGGGCAGACAATCCGGATATGGCCAAAAAGATCACCGATGCCTGCCTTGAAGGCGGCGCGGCTGCAATTGAGATTACCTATACCGTTCCCGGTGCAACAAAAGTAATCGAAGAGCTGGCAAAAGAATATTCCGGTAAGATCATCATCGGCGCCGGCACTGTTCTTGATCCCGAAACAGCAAGAATCGCAATCCTCTCAGGCGCACAGTACGTTGTCAGTCCGTATTTGAGCCGTGAAACGCTCAGATTGTGCAACAGATATCAGGTTCCCTGCATGCCCGGCGTCATGACGATTGAAGGCGTTGTGGAAGCGATGGAGCTTGGCGCCGATATCCTCAAGGTCTTCCCGGGGGAAGCCTTCGGCCCGAAGATCATCAAAGCGATCAAGGGACCTCTGCCGCAGGCTAACATGATGCCCACCGGCGGAGTCAGCATTGACAATGTGGGAGAATGGATCAAGGCAGGCGCGGTGGCAGTCGGCGCAGGCGGAAGCCTGACGGCAGGCGCCAAAACGGGCGACTATGCCAGCATAACAAGGTTAGCGGTTGAATTTGTAGCAAAGATCAAAGAAGCAAGAAATAAGTAAAGTCAAACAGATAAACCCTCCGATTGCATAGTCGGAGGGTTTATTTTGCTTATAGTCATTCCGCTATAGCGGAATCTGGCTAAAATCGAGTGGGGCTCGATGCCCCCGAGATTTTAATTATTGTTATTTCAGAGGCCGGTCGTCGTGAGGAACCTGTGGTATTGCTCCTCCCACTGCTCCGTATCCTGCGGAGGATATTCCGTCTGCGGAAGGCTGCTCTTTACCAGAGCTCTGGCCTGGTCATAGTTCGCAATCTCACCGAGAGAAACCAGCTGTACCAGTCCGTTGCCCAGCGCCGTGGCCTCTGCGGGACCCGCAAGCACTGTTTTGTTGCAGCAGTTGGCTGTAAAGGTGCACAGCAGCTTATTTGCCGCCCCTCCCCCAATAATGTGGATGCTGTCATAGGTTCTCCGTGTCAGTCTCTCCAAACCCTCAATGACAAATCGGTATTTGAAGGCAAGACTTTCCAGTACCGTCCTTACAAGACTTCCGTCATCCGGAGGTATGGGTTGTCCCGTTTCGCGGCAGTACTCCCGAATCATATCAGGCATATCGACAGGTTCATAGAAGGATCCGTCATCAGGATCGATCACCGCTCCGAAGGGCTTTGATGCAGCTGCAAGCTGACCGAGCTCCTCGAAAGTATAGTCCCTCCCCTCAATCGCAAACCTTCTTTGTACCTCCTGCATTATCCATAAGCCCATGACATTTTTCAACAGTCGAATTTTACCGTTTACTCCGCCCTCATTAGCACAATTAAATTCATAGGATTGCGAATTGATCACAGGCGTCTCTGTCTCCGTGCCTACAATGGACCAGGTCCCGCTGCTGATATACAGCGGCGAGCCCTCAGGTGCAGGAACAGCGGCAACCGCGGAGGCGGTATCATGAGAGCCCACCGCAATAAGCTTCATAGGCTCGATCCCAAGATCATTGCAGACAGAAGGCAGCAGGCAGCCAATATCCGCTCCGGGCATAACAACAGGAGAAAACAGCCTGCCCGGCACGCCCAACTCGGACATGAGCGGATAATCCCAGTCGGCGGCTTCATAGCTGTAAAGCTGTGATATGGTGGCCATTGTATATTCATTATGCAGCTCTCCCGTGAGAAACCACGCCAGCAATTCCGGTATAAACAGAAGTCTGTCTGCAATCTCCAGCATGTGCGGTCTGCTCTTTGCAAGCGAAAACAGCTGGTAGAGGGTATTCATCCTCACCTGCTGTATGCCGTTGCGTGAAAACAGTTCCCTGCCGCCAATCCTCTGATTGACCTGTTCCACACAGCCGATAGTCCGTTTATCCCGATAACTGTACGGATTTTCGAGCATACTTTGAGACTTGTCCAGTAATACAAAATCATTTCCCCATGTATCGATTCCCAGGGAAGAAATCTCCGTTCCCTGTTTTGAAGCTATCTGAATACCGTTTTTCAGGTCTCTGTAGATTCCGAGTATATCCCAGTGAAGAGTGTCCCCCACAGTGATGGGACCATTATCAAATCTTGCAAGCTGCTTCAGAAACAATTTCTTACCGGTGAACCCGATCTGCTGTATCCTGGTGCTTCCGCCGCCGGCATCAAAAGCCAGTACGTTTATCGAGACACCTGTGCTCATTCTTCAAACCCCCATTTGTTATATGACTGCAATCTCCATTTTGGGATTTGCCAGCTTTAGTTGAGCCGAAATTTCTTCGTCCGGCTTCAGATCCGTGATCAGCACATCACAAATCTCAAGGTCACCCAGTCTGATCGGTCCCAGCTTTCCGAACTTAGTATGGTCGATCAGGAAATAAACCTTCTCCGCCAGTCTGATCATATCCCGTTTAAACCCAACCTCCAGCAGGTTGCCGTCCGTAAAGCCATACTCTGATGATATTCCGTGGCAGGACAGAAACGCCTTGTTGGGGAAAAATTCCCTTGCGGATTTATCTGAAATTGTCCCGGAGAGTGAAAGATTGCTCTTGTTAAATACCCCTCCCGTACAGATAATGGTTACATTGTCTTTGTGGTATTGCGTATATTCCTGCAGCACTTTGATTGAATTAGTCAGAATCGTCATCTGAATATTGTTGTCGATGTATTTGATCAGATTCACAAGCGTTGTACTATTATCAATAAATATCAGATCTCCTTCATTGATATACCCCGCAGCTTTCTGGCACAGTCTGTCCTTCTCGACGCTATTTTTCATAACCCGTACCTGTACTGGATACTCCTTCTCCTTACGGTTTTGCATGATGGCGCCGCCGTGAGTTCTTTTGAGCACTCCCTGAAGCTCGAGCTCACGCAGATCCCTTCGAATCGTCTCTGTAACAACGCTAAGCATTTCCGCAAGGAAATTCACTTCCGCCTTTCCGTTCTGCTCGAGATATTCAATAATTCTGCTTTTTCTCTCATATGCAAGCATACGCAACCTCCGACATTTTAATGCATCTGCGTTATGGTTATTTGCAGATACATTATATCACTATATTATCTTTCGGAAAATATTACATTTTGCATCGCACTCAATCCGTTCCACAACACTGAAAGCCTGCTCAAGATGCTTGCCAACCGCGACCGTCCCATGAAGCGGAAGTAAAGCGCAAAGTCCCGTCCTTGTCAGCAGCTCTCTCTTGTCCTTGAAATAATCATAAACATGATCCGCCAAATCCTGCGAATAAGCCCTTGCCTGCTCAATCAGCCCGCAGTCGCCCATTTTTTGGGTTGCCTCCGTTACTGACGGGATGGGCTTACAAGCAGAAACGTATACCATGGTATACTCGGGATGGGCATGGATAACTGCGCCAATCTCCGGAATATTCCTGAGCATCAGGGCATGCATTTTACATTCTCTGGACAGTACGCCTTCTCCTTCAATTATATTCAGATCATAGTCACACACCAATATCTCCTCCGGTCTGAGAACGCAATGCTTGTGCTCCGACATCATGGAAGGCGTAACAAGAATGCGGTTTTCCGCAACACGCATCGCTGCGTTTCCTCCGGCTGCATTCGTCAGCTTTCTGTCGAATAAAAGCTTCATTGTACATGCTAATCTATTTCTTTCCTCATAATATGCGATAGCCATATTCATTCTCCTGAATTTAATATTTGTTCCGATCAATATAAAGTCTTAAAGCAGTTTTAAAAACGAAGCTCTGTTACTTCAATATCTGCTATAAGCTCTCGGGCCACTGCAGGATCAAAACCGACTGTCGACTCATTCATGGCAGTCGCCGCTGCTATTGCTGTTGCACGCCTAAGGTTATCCACATCGTTCAGCTTCATCTCAAAACCGGCAATAATGCCTGAAAGCAACGCATCGCCGCAGCCGACCGTATTCTTCACCTCAACCGTGGCGGATCTTACGCGGTAAAGCTTTTCCCCAAGCAATGCAAAGGAGCCGTCAGCGCCGCACGAGGCAACGATATTTTCTGCGCCTGCTTCATGAACCTGCCTGAGCGCCGCCAATATATCCTCCTGCCCGAACAACTCCTTTCCGTACAGGAATCCCAGTTCGTCCAGGTTTGGCTTGATAAGAAACGGCCCCCTTCTGATTCCTGCCGCAAGATGTTCTCCGCTCGCGTCTAGACAGAATCTGGCTTTGTTGGACAACGCAATGTCAATGAGTCTGTCCTGAAGAGCGGTATCTTTCTGATTGGATGCATCACCCGATATCACGACTGTGTCACCGCTGCTTATGACATCTGTATACTGCCGGATTAGTCTTTCGATAATATCCTGTTCCATCAGCTCGCCCTTTTCCGATATCAGGCTGCTGTTTCCATCAGCATCCACCAAAACATAATTTGTCCGTGAACTGCCCTTTTTGAGTCTGATAAATCTCAAGTCTATATCAAAGGCAGACAGCTCCCTGAGAATGTCCTCACCCGTCGGTCCCATCACAACGCCGACTGCTATGCTTCTGATACCCATAAGACTTAAGTTGATCGAAACATGGGTGCCCTTCCCTCCAACACATTTAAACTGTTTTTGGATGCGGTTTGTCACATTCTGACGAAATTTATCAATTGTTAGAACTCTGTCCATTGCCGGATTTATTGTTACTGTGATTACCATATATTATTGCCTCCGGGAGTGATATTTCAACTTGCTTAACTCTCTCAAGCTCATTATACCAATAAATCAATATAAAATCAACATATTTAAATTTTTTGCAACATTTGCGGTCATCTCCAGATTTTTATCAACATTAAATATACGGTCGGTTTCACCATATTATGCCGGCATGCCCGTCATACATAAAAAAAGGAGCCCTTTACCCAGCGCGCAGGCTCCTTTTCTTACGCGGCATATCTCGCTTACTCAGCAAATACAGCTCAAGTGTGATTTACTTTCAGCTTACCTTTTTCTTTACGTGTTTTTACGAGTACGTCCGTATAGTATTTATTGTAAGTACAGCATCCGATCGGGCTTTGCTGGATCAAAAGCTCAAGGCAGTTGTCACATACGGTACAATACTTGATTTCATTCTCGCGGCCCTCTCTCAGCTTTAAGGGAAGCAGAGGATCAGCAAACGACTGACGTCCAAGGGCAAGCATATCCACATACCCTCTTTCGATATTCATTGCGCCAAAGTTAAATAATGAGCTTTGCTCCTCTGTAACGGCACATAGCTTATTCCTGCCGTCACGGAACAGTGAATAGTTGGATCCGATTACAACAGTCTCCGGTTTCAAATTGTCTCTGAAGGCTTTTGCAAATCCCATATGCAAATATGCAAAATATGGAGAACTTTTATCAGCCTGTGTCAGACTAACCGTTATAGACGGACTGCCAGCAGACTGCACAAAGTACTGTGCCCCTCTCTCCTCAAGCCCTTTGATCAGGTCGATCGGCTCTGTCAGATCTATAATCGGGTTGTCCGGGCCCATAGTGCCAAAGCCTCCCGGAAAGCCTTCCCATGCTGAGACCTTGGAACCGATCAGAAAGTTCTTATCATTTACTTCTTTTTGTATTCTCTCATAAAGGTCAAAAGCAAACTGACGTCTGTTTTCCCACGTTCCGCCGTATTTCCATTTGCGGTCATTATAAGGACGCAGGACCTGCGAGCCCAGGTAGCCGTGGCACAGCTTCATATCGATCCCGTCAGCGCCGGCGCTATGGGCAATCTTTGCGGCCAGCACAAATTTATCCATGATATCATCAAATTCTTCTTCCGACAGAACATCGCCTCCATATCCGGGAAGCGGCTTGACACACACACGGCGCGAGAAGCCCGGATGGCTCAGTTCGCCGGAATGGGTGAGCTGAAATACAAACAGGGTATTTGGATTGATCTCCTTCATACGTTTTACAAACTGTGTCAGCGCCTTCTCATTCTTTGGCATTATCAAAAGCTGTTCGATTCTCGACCGGCTCTCATCTGTTATTGAAATAGCCTCCAGCGTAACCATGCCGGCTTCGCCGCGGAAGAGGTTCTCATAGCGCTGATAGGTCAAATCCGACGGATTGCCATCCTTATCGGCATCCGTGCATTCCATCGCTTGAACAAAAAAGCGGTTGGGACATGTTCTGTTCCCGATTTTGACCGGTGAAAGAAGTGTTTTCTTGTAATCCATTGTATTTTCCTCCTGATAAATAGTATAAACACCGCATTTAAATATGAATTCAAAAAATCAAACAATAATTCACATTTATTATTCTTATTATAACATAATTCATTGACATTGCAACAATTTCGGGCTAAAATAAACATAGCATCTTTAGTAAATACTACTATTATGTTTTTACTACTTTATCAAATGGAGGATGATCAAATGAAACTTGGTTTTTTCACAGCAAATTATACTGAAAAACCGCTCGAGGATGTTGCAAGGCTTGCAGCAGAAAATGGATACGAGGCGCTGGAAATCCCCGCCTACGAAGATAACGGTCAATTTGACCCAAAGGAAGTACTGAAGGGCAGCAATGCCAAAAAGATCAAATCCATGGTCGAAGGCTACGGCTTGTCAATTTCTGCTTTGAGCAACCATGCAGATTCTCTGTTAATCCTTGGCCCTCATGGCGTAGATACGGACGGCATATATAAAGGAACAAAGGAAGAAAAAATTAAATTCGGTACTGAAAGTCTGCTCAGGACTGCGCAGGCAGCAAGTGCCCTTGAGGTTCCCGTAGTAAACGGCTTTACCGGCGTAGAGAACTTTGGCCGTTACTTCCCTTTCCCTTACAGTCAGGGCTGGTCCGTTATGGAGAAGGAATTTGCTGAAAAATTTGTCCCTATCCTTGACAAATTTAAAGAATACGGTGTGAAGTTCGCTGTTGAGCCCCACCCAAACAACCTCATCTATGATATCCATACCGCAGAAAGAGCCATCAAGCTAGTGGACAACCATCCCTGCCTCGGCTACAATCTGGATCCTGCCAACTTGATTTACCTCGGCCTCAAGGTTGAGAACTTCATTGACAGACTTGGCGACAGAATATTCCACGTACACGCAAAAGACGGTGAAATTGTTGAACATAACATCGAAGTCGGCGGCATTCTGATGCAGGGCGACTGGCAGAGACTTGACCGCGCTTTCAGGTTCAGGATACCCGGCTGGGGCAGCGTACAATGGAAGAAGGTCATCACAGAGCTCTCTATGGTCGGATACAACTATGTGCTCAGCTACGAGCATGAGGATGTGACCATGAGCCGCGCCGACGGCGTCGTCAAGACAGCTGCATTCCTCAAGCCTCTGCTCATCAACGCCCCGTACGAAGGCCGTCATGACAAGCTGTTTAAAGGAATTGAATAATAAAGGAGGGTTCTGCTATGGCACGAACAATGAGAGCGCAGGTTGTTGAAAAACCTGGCAAGATGGTTTTAAAGCAAGTCCCGGTCCCCGAAATATCCGCCGACGAAGTCCTTATCAAGGTTGCGATGTGCGGCATCTGCGGAACTGACTGGAAAATATATAAAGGCGAATATGCCTCCGAATTTCTTCCGATGATTTCGGGGCACGAATTCTGGGGCTATGTGGAGGAAGTCGGAAGTAACGCAAAGGGCCTGAAAAAAGGCGACAGGGTATCCGTGGATATTTGTCTTCCCTGCGGTACCTGTTATTTCTGCCGCAGAGGCGATCACCTGCTTTGCGAGACCTTTACACAATTAGGCATTCATACAGACGGCGCCTTTGCGGAATTCGTCAAGGCGCCCTGGAAAAACTGCTACCCCATCCCTGACGAAGTGGACGCAATGTCCGCAGCCTTCATCGAACCGTTGACAGCCGTTATGCAGGCGGCAAAACGTATGGACGTTAAAATAGCCTCAAGTGTTGTCATTATCGGCACCGGACTGGGCATTCTCCATGGAACGCTTGCCAGGCTGCGCGGTGCTGCGCCGGTTATTGTGATCGGAAGAAGCGAGGTAAAGCTGAAAATGGCGAAGGAGCTCGGTGCGGATTTTGTCATTGACGCCACCAAGACCGACCCGGTTGCCGAAGTCATGAGACTGACCAACGGCGTAGGCGCAGACTATGTCCTTGAATCAGTAGGAACAACCGAAACATACGAACAGGCATTTCAAATGGTCAGAAGAGGCGGCAAGATAGAAGCCTTCGGAATCTGTCCTCCCGATGAAAAGGCTTGCTTCTCCCCCTATGAGTTTGTTCTGGGTGAAAAGAAGGTCAGCGGCTCCTGCGCAGGTATCGGAAATGACTGGGGTGACGTACTAACACTGCTCAAGCACAAGAGAGTAGACCCAAGTCCGATGTTTTCGATGATAGTACCTCTCGAAGAGCTTGAACAGGCACTTCAGGAGCTAAGGACAAATAAGAATCTGATCAAGGTCTTCGTTGATCCGTCTGCAAAAGAAAGAACACTTCTTGAATGAACACGGACAAATAAAGTGACTCACAAAAGACATTAAAGGACGCATATATCACGTAAAGAAACACATAAAAATAGGGAGTGGTCAAAAGGGGCGGTTCAATAGGGAAACTTAGTGAACCATACCCTAAACCGATACGGAAAAACAACAGGAGAGGCATATCAACAATTGTGATATGTCTCTTCTTGTATGCTGGCATAGCTTAAGCCAGTAGAATGTCTGATTTGTAATGAGCAGAAGACCGTGGGTTCAAGTCCTCTCATCTCCACCAAACAAAGGCTCGTTGGAAACGGTGAGTTTTACTATTTGCATTCAATATTTATCTTGCAAGATCAAGATAACAAAAGTAAATTTGCTTGTTACCTCAATAATTACAGTTTCAAAACTAAATTCCACAGCGAGCTGGAACTGGCAAGAAGTGAAGTTGAACGGTTAGTGCATACAGTTATTGAATCGGGAAAAGCAAGAGTTGAAGGGAATATACAATATGTCCCATATATTAGAGATATGGAAGACTGAGCAATCGAGGAAAATGTCGCAGGGACGGTTCTACTGACACACACGTTAAAGAACTCCAGCCTGCCCGGAAGAGGGATTGCAACTGAACTAAGACTCAACCGCGAGATGGTGAGGAGGGTTTCTGTGTCAAAGGAACCGTCCCCATAACACGACGGAGTTCCTATTCTGCGTTTCTTACAATAATGTGCCAATCTTCACCTGATGATATTAGCCGCTTTCCATCCGGGGTGAATAGCACATCATAGATTCTGCCTTGATGTGCTCCATCACTAAACGTTTCTTCTAATTCTTCAAAATCCAACATTACGATAAACGAGTTAAGCGATCCCATTACAACTTTTCTGGGATCCTTTTTATAAAAATCTACTGATGTAACATGCGGCCAATTCTCACTAAAAATATCTTTCATATGCCAATTATCTGTTTGCAGATTCCAGATAAATATTCCTTTAGTCCAATAGTCCAAGACAAATATATACTTTCCGGTTGGATCAAAAATTATTTTCCCTGGATAACTAAATTTTGCAGATAAACGATTAATTATTTTTTCTTTTTGAAGATCATATAATAGCACTTCACCTTTGTTTAGTCCTCCAATTGCTAATACATCGTCGGAAGAAAAGGCTAATGAAGTGTAACAATGGAGATCTACAATTGTTTTAGGTTCACCGATTTTTATTTCTCTAAATTTTCGCGCCTCTTCTATACTCCAAAAAGAGATAACATTATCATCACCAATTACAAGTTCATTCCGAGGACTAACAATAAACCCTTTATATTTATAGATATCTTCTGTTTCAAGAATTGTTCGCTTTTCATTAGTTTTCATATTATATATGATAATTTGGCGGTTACCTTCATATTGTTTCAAATATATTACATAGCCATCCTTTTTATCGATTACCAGGCGCCATATGGAATTCTCAATATTATCGGACTTCTCAATAATTCTATCGATATTGCCCGTGTTAATATCTACAATCGACAATGTAGGTGTATCCTCATATGTTGCCACTTGGCCAACAATCAACCTTTGGCTGTCGGAGGTGCAGGCAATAGATTCGATAGGACTTTGCACGAAACATATTTTTGAGATAACCTCCCCGAATTTAGTACTCATCATATCAACTCCTAACTAAATGGGATAGGATTTTGCTTTTCATAATACATCAATTATATACAATATTATCCTCCATAATCAAGGAATTTCTCTATTCTTAAAGATACCTTGAGATGATTGATTCTTCCATAAGATAATGAACCTTCTCCTTTTTCCGATGATGTTGAACGTCGAATAAGAAATCTAGTCACTTTTGGTGAGGCTCCATTGTTATTCATTTGACTCAATTATGAAGGTAAATGTTTAGAGTGATCATAGCCTACCGTCAAGGCCCCACTAGGCTCAAGCGGCATTTTTTTCGTATCCTCAACGTATCATGTTAGATAAAAAGGGATGCCATACGGTTAAACCTGCACGGCGTCAGTTTTTTTGGAGTTATGCCCACGATCCAGAATGCTGAAAATACATGGCATGTTGGCAAGGAAAAATGAATACGGGATGAACTGGACATCCTAAAAAATATCATAGTGGATACCGTTCCTGTACAACAGCATTTTAATAAGGCAGTCTCTACGGCATATTTGCTTCTGCGGCTGTGTGGCTCTGTGAGCGCTTTTCAGGCGGCAAGTAGTATCAATATACCTGAAAGTACTTTTTGACCGCTGTCTGGAGCTTTTAGCGAAGATGTAAAAACTGGCGGCAAAGAGCATGGTTTTAATAAGCGCTTCAGGAGCAAACCATAGATTCGAAAACAATAGAGTTTAACGGGAGGAAGCCGAAAACGGCTACCTTCCTTTTCATGTCGCCCTGTATTGCGGGCTTACCCCAAGAAGATACCTAAAATCAGAAAAAACAAAATAGTCGCAACAAATAGCAAATCCAGCTAATACAACAAGGTGCAGAAATAGCATAACGAATTATATAGACTTCCAACAGAATATAAAGCATAATGTCTTCTTTGGTATCACTCTTAACCAAATTGAATGCTATTCTTTTCAGTAAAGCCATATTTTGGGGTGCTGTGCCCTTTCTTGTCCGGTTAGCGTCATCGCCATAGGTAACATCCAGGTTATCTGAGTTCTCAGATAACCTGGATTATCCCAGAAGTTTCGTTATCCGAGAAGAAAAGCCATACAGTCGATTCTACCTGCATTGTGCATAGCTTCTTCTCGGATAACTGTTGCAGTATTAGTCCCTCCGTTATAGGCTTTAATGGCGTATTGCAGAAAAATACGCCATTAATTATGGAAGGGTTGATATTATGGGTACAAATACCAAAGAATGTATCTGGCAGAATATAAGGGAGGATTTATTCAAGTTTTTGGTGGACATGCAGCTTAGTAAAAGACAACTATCAAACTACAACTGGATATTCAACAGGCTGGAAGATTTCATGCAAAGTCGTAGCCAAGACAGCTATTCCGCTAGAATTGGCAAAGTATTTACAAAAGAAATGTGTAATACCCTTGGTTCTGACAGTCTTAAAGTCGTCAGAACTGTAATCAGAAGACTGGACAACTTCCTTACTGAAGGTAAATGTGTCCTACGTGCGTCCGGTCAAAAGCCAAAACTCCCGAAGCCTTTTCAAGAACATCTAGAAGGATATATTGAGTTTTCTAAATTACATGGCTTACGCGAATCAACAATCGCACGAAACGTCAATTGCATTGAAAAAGCCCTACTTTTCTTCTGGAAACGGAACATACGTAAACTATCGGACATTACCCCCCGGGATATTTATGATGCCTTCATGGCAAGTAAAGATAAATCAAACTTGCCGACTTCACTTAGAAGTTTTTTCAGATATCTGTACAGATCCGGTATACACAGTATTGATTTGTCATTGTTTGTGCCATCGGTTCGTAAGCCGCAAGTGCTGCCATCAATATATACAAAGGAAGAAATGTTCAGACTATTATCAAGCGTTGACAGATCAACAGGTATGGGCAAACGGGATTACTTAATCATTTTATTGGCACAAAAACTTGGTATGCGTTCAGGTGATATCGCAAAACTGAAATATGGTGACATGAATTTCCAGGCGAAAACAATAGAGTTCATCCAAGAGAAAACACTTGTGCCACATCGGCTGGAACTCCTGCCCGAGATAGAGGATGCTTTTTTAGAACATCTTACTGCAAGGCGGCCTAGTTCTGGTTGCGAACACATTTTTTTAAGAGCCGTCCCACCATACATAAGAATCACTAGAACTGTTGTCAACAACGTTGTGCGGAAGGCTTTTAAAGTGTCCGGAATATGCGTTGCCGGGAAAAAGCACGGTCCACATTCATTGCGCATGACCTTAGCCAGTGAATTGGTATCTGAAAATGCACCTTACATGGTAGTTGGGAAAATACTTGGCCATGAAGACCCGAATGTTGCTAAACATTATGTGAAATTCGATATTGAAATGCTCAGAGCCTGTGCTTTGGAGGTGCCACATCTAAGTGGGATCATAGCAGAAAAACTCAGCATCTTTGAGGGGGGGAGCAGCGATGGGGTATGTGTTTAGCAGCGTCTTTACCAATGAGATAAATGACTATTTGAAACTGGTTATTGTATCCGGTAGGTATGTGGGAAAAATCGAAAGTAGCCTGAAGAGCCTTGACAGATACTTAACCAGCCACCCTTCACCAGACAATATCCTGACGGAATCTCTGGTAAGATCATGGTTGGATGGAAAAAATGTCAAGCCACAGACCAAAGCAGGAATACTCAAGGATGTCAGGGGTTTCGGAAAATATTTGACATCGATTGGCCATCAAGTTTGTTTGCCTGACACACCACTTTTACATCAGGACTATATACCGTACATATTTTCAAACGAGGAGTTGGCAAGAATCTTCCATGCGGCCGATAATCATCAGGCTCATTCACATTGTCTCTCTACCGATATCCAATTTCCGATTCTGCTTCGTGTGCTTTATGGGTGTGGGCTTCGCTTAAGAGAGGCACTGACAATAACATGGAAGGAAATTAACCTTAATAATGGCGTGATCACGATACATAAAGCAAAGAACCAAAAGCAACGGGCGGTTCCAATCAGCGATTCGTTAAAAAGTATGCTGGTACTGTATCAGAGGCTAGTATTGTCCAATGGCAGTTGCCACGAATATGTATTTGAAAGCCACCACAATCCTTGTAGCCCATATGACAACAGCACGTTTTGGAGGTGGTTCTCTAAAATATTGTGTGAAGCTGGCATAAGTTTCACCCGGAACTCTACACATGAGCGTGGACCTTGCCCCCATTGCCTAAGGCATATGTTCGTTATTCATTCGTTTATGAAATCCGAGACTGAAGGCAGGGATTTAGAAAATACAGTCCCATTCCTTTCTGCAT
Organism: Bacillota bacterium; assembly: GCA_023435745.1. Taxonomy (GTDB): domain Bacteria; phylum Bacillota; class Clostridia; order Acetivibrionales; family DTU013; genus JAEYRF01. The sequence goes on from JAEZMD010000012.1 coordinate 113,436, forward strand.
ATCTCGGCCACGAAGGGATACTGGAAACCCAAAAATATCTTCGCGTCAGTTATATCCTTTACACTCAGTCGCATCAGAGGGTTAACGAGCATATTGGCAGTGTTTTCCCGGAGGTGAGTTTTGAATGAAAAAGAAGCCTGTTAGCCTGATCCAATTGCTGTGTGACTTTTTTTCAATATACTTACCTACCGTCCGTGGAGTAAGCCATAACACCATAACATCTTACCAATACGCATTTCAGCTATTGTTTGAGTTTATATTTGAAACTGGAGAGCTGCCGCCTGAAAAAGTGACATTCGAAAACCTCACAGGCGGAACTGTGATCCGGTTTCTCAACTGGCTTGAAACTTCACGTGGATGCAGTGCAAAGACACGCAATCAGCGTCGTGCTGCTATATTGTCCTTTGCAAAGTATGCTGTAAAAAAAGCCTTCAAAGAATCCATCGCCTTTAGTTCAGAGGTTATTGAGATCCCTAAAAAGAAAACCCCAAAGAATAATACCATCAAATACTTTTCAAAAGAAGAAGTAGCCATCTTGCTCAAACTTCCAGATACAAGAAGAAAAATCGGTCAGCGTGACGCTGTTCTGTTAAGCGTGCTTTATTCAAGTGGTGCCAGGGCACAGGAACTCTGCGATTTGACCGTGAATGATATCTCATTTGGGAAGCAGGCGATACTCCGGCTTTTTGGCAAGGGCTGTAAAGGACGGTCTGTTACTATCCCAGACAACTGCGCTCATCTTCTTATGAAGTACCTTGAAAGCAGGAAACTTGTTATTACAGAGAAAGAATCCAGATCAAGGCATGTCTTTTCAAGCCAAACACATGAAAAAATGACTGTCTCCTGCGTTGAAGAAATTGTAAAGAAGTATGTTGAGCAAGCCAAAAAGAAGCATCCAGAGCAATATCGCAATCAAAACTACTCACCACATAGTTTCAGGCACTCAATTGCTGTCCATATGCTTGAATGCGGCAATTCGCTTCCTGTAATTCAAGCCTTCCTTGGACATGAGTCAATTTCATCAACTATTATATACGCAAGTGTCACACCTGAGCTTGCCAATAAATATTTGAGAGATAGGGATATCCGGTCGGAGGGGTTAATAGATAATTCTGTGGAAAAAAAGATATCCGTTCGTTTGCCTTTTTTAGGAGGGGCAAAAAAACACTGGTAAGCATTTGTGAAGTTATCCGAGAAGAAGCTATGCACAATGCAGGTAGAATCGACTGTATGGCTTTTCTTCTCGGATAACGAAACTTCTGGGATAATCCAGGCTCCAATGCATACTCTCGATCTTCCAGTGGCTTCTTTTCAATGAATGGCAAGATATGTTCCAGCATTTTTTTGGCGCTTCTTTTGGTTTTAGCGAAGAGCTGCATATCATCTGAATATCGCACAAATTTTATCCCTCGTCTTTCCAGTTCACGGTCAAGTTCGTTTAGCATGATGTTGCTGCATAGCGGACTGATTGACCCTCCCTGTACAAGTCCTTTGTCTGTTTCCTCATATCTTCCTTTGTCCATTGCCCCTGCTATAAGGTACTTCAGAATGCTGTCCGGCGATTACAACGCAGAACAAAAAAATCTGAAAGAGCAAATCCCTAAAGCGGCTGAGCGCATTGAGGAACTGCAAAACTCCATCGCCAACGTCACCCGGTTCATCGATAAGGCGAAAAGGTATACAGAGATTAATGAGCTAAGCGGCGAGCTACTTAACCTCTTCATAGAGAAGATTGAGGTCGGAGAACGGGCTGAACGATACTCAAGAATGTCGGAGCAGAAGGTTATAATCCACTACCGTGACATCGGCGTCATCGGTGCCTTCACCGAAGAAGCCGAGAAAATAGCCGAACAACGGCAAAGGCAGACAGCTTAATCTGCTGTCTGCCTCGCCAAACTACCAAGGTTCACAAAATGTCCCTATGAGAGGGGACATAATGACCTCTCCCTGTTTTTATTTTTTAGTGTATCTGCCCTGAAGCCTTATTTTATAAGAATACCGGTCAGACCGTGTGATGGTAATAACTACTTCTACAGGCCGGTCGGCGGTATCACGGGTGATGCGAGTTGCGTATAAAAGAGGCGCTCCTTTTTTTATATTCAGCAAAGCCGCCTCATTAGGTTTAGCTGCTTTCGCTTCAACAGTTTCCTCTGCTCTGCCAAAAACAATATGATATTCTCTCTCAAGCATCTCATACAATGATTCTCCTTTTAACCCCGTCGACAAAAAACCTGGTACAAACGCAGGCACCAGATAATTTGTCATCAGGCAGACAGGTTCATCGTCCGCATATCTGATCCTCTCCATACGGAATACCTTTTCTCCTGCAGGTAGTTCCAGCATTTGGGCGACATTTGCCGGCGCAGGCTCCTCAGAGAGGTGGATGACTCTGGATTGCGGATGCATGCCAAGCGCAGTCACCGTTTCAGCCCAGCTTGATATCATATTGAGCTCCTGAGCTGCTTTCGGCTTACTGACAAACGTTCCCTTACCCTGCTGTGTATAAAGATATCCTTCAGAAACCAATTCCTGTACTGCACGCCGGATCGTGATCCGGCTGACCTGGTAATTCTCCTGCAGCTCCGTTTCCGAAGGGACCAGGTCCCCTACACAGAATTGACCGCTTTTTATTTTTTCCAGAAGACTTTCTTTAACCTGATAATACAAAGGCATGGGCTGTGACTTATCAATCAATATATTCACTCCCCCAACTCATGCAAACGATCCGATATTGCCGCCTGCTGGACCGCCGCAAATTCAAATACCGGAAGCAGCTGCTCATATATCTGATTGTTTGCAGGAACGGGGGTAACGACCTCCAATGTTTTGTGTATGCTGTCGATCGTGCTAAAATCCTTCCACAAGCCGCATCCGACAGCAGCTATCGCTGCGGCGCCCAACGCTCCTGCATCCTGATCGATATTGGTCTTGACGATATCCATATTATACACATCCGCAAATATTCTTCTGTACAGAGCGCTTTTGCTGCCTCCGCCCACCATGAGCATTTCATCCTGGAGAGCGCATTTTTTCTTCAACACATCCAGCCTGAGTCTCAGATTCATTGCTATTCCTTCCATACAAGCCCGGATGAGCTCTTGCCTGCCATGCTTCAGATCAAGACCCATATATGCGCCTCGAAGGTTCGCGCTGGCATCCTGGGAAGTGCCTCCGGCCAGACTTGGGTTGAAAATAAGTCTGTTTGAGCCGGCTGGCGCTTTTTCCGCCAGCATATCCATCAGTTGGTATGCATTTCTTCCGCCCGACTTCTCCTGTGCTTTCAAATCGCCGCAGATGTTGTCCCTCAGCCATGTAAAAGTGGTTCCTGCAGAGAATATGCTCACAGCCGAAGTGTACATGCCTGGAATGACATGGGCGAATACATAGGGCCTGGCCTTCAGATCCAGTACCGGATCGGTTGAAGATACGGCGATCCAGGCTGACGAGCCCAAGGAAGTATATACCCTGCCCTCTTCAATATTCTTAGCTCCCAGCGCCATACAAGAATTGTCAACGCCGCCGCATACCACCTTTACATTGCTGCCCAGTCCGGTAATCCGGGCCGCCTCGTGAGTAATTGTGCCCAGTATAAAGTCGGACGGTACAATATCAGGAAAGATGTCTGCAGGGATTCCGGCGGCCTCAATGAAGCCCTGATGATACCTGTTATTTTTTAAATCATACACGCCTGTGCCCGATGCATAGGAGTGATCAGTTTTCATGATGCCGGTCAGCTTGTAGTTAATATAGTCCTTGGTGCCAAGTATCCTGTATGTTTTCCTGAACATCTCCGGCTCATTGTTCTTGTACCACATGATTTTAAAAACGGTATAGCACGGAGCAGGAAACCCATTGCCTGTCGTCATGTACCATTGATCAGCATCCACTCCGGTAAAAAAAACTTCCGCTTCCTTTTGCGCTCTGATATCGGACCATATAGGAGTAGTTTGGCGCAGCAGCTCTCCGTTTCTGTCCACCGGCACCGCTCCCAGGCTGTGTCCCGATATTGCAAGACCTTCTATCTGTTCACCGCTCACACCGGTTTTCTCGAGCAGTTGTCTGGTGCTCTCAACCACAGCCTTCCACCAATCCTCAGGACGCTGTTCGTGCCAGCCTATATGCGGATATTCCGTATCATACGGTACAAAAACCCATGACAGGCAATTTCCTTCCGAGTCATAAAGAGAAGCCTTGTTCCCGCCGGTGCCCAGATCGTAAGAAATAATAAGGCTGTCCATGTTGTCTCCTTCCTCAGATCACAATATTGTTATCCTTCCTCCCATTTCAATGCACTCATCCAGGATCGCCTTTCCGCTTTTCAGGTTCACGCCAAATCTCACTGCGCCAAGCTTGTACATTTCTGCAAGTGTTTCAAGGTTCCTGATTCCTCCTGATGCTTTAATTTTAATTCTATCTGCGACAATCGCTTTTATCAGCCTGACATCATCCGCGGTGGTTCCCTTCGCCATCCATCCGGTCCCTGTCTTCACAAATGCTGCGCCCGCCCGGATGCATATTTCACAGGCTTTTTCAACAATTTTTGGTTCAAGGCACGATATCTCAATAATCACCTTTACCGGCAGACCTCCGGCGGCAGACACAACTGCCTTCACATCCTTCTCAACCGCTTCATATCGTCCGGAAAGCAGCCATCCAACATTGATGACCATATCGATCTCATCACAGCCCGCCGCGACCATCTCCCCGGCCTGAAAAACCTTCAGGCTTGTCGTGTCCGAACCTGATGGGAAACTAACGTTACCTACTACCTTTATATCAGGCCGGTCTTTCAACAGTTCCTTCACTTCAGGGATAAAGCACTGCATCACGGAAACATGTCCGCAATCATATTGTCTGGCACACTCCGCAAGCGCCCTTATGTCATTTTCATCGCTGTCCGTCCTGACACAGCTTAAATCAAACATCTGCGCTATGTCCTTTACTGTCAGTGTCACAAATCTACCGCCTTTCGATACATATTATCTGAATTTGTCCCTTTCGCTATTCTTAATATTATACACTTATTATAACGTTATAACAAGTTGTCTTGATCATATCAAATATTTAAACAAGCGTCAACAAATTGAACTCGATCGTCATGTACTAAATCGGTAATTTGATTTGCAAAAATGTACTGCTGATGCTAAACTATCAATAGTATTTTGTGAGGGAGGTTTAGCAAATGAACCGATTCGCGCGTTTGACACCGTTGCTAAAAAGCTTTGTGGAGAAGGGTCCTTCCGGGTGTGCATGCTCCGTAGTTCACAAGGGAAAAACTGAATACGAGGAATATTTTGGCCTCGCCGATCTGGAAACGAATACGCCTGTTACTGCCGATACGTTGTATCGCATTTTTTCCATGACAAAGGTCATTACCTGCACGGCTGCGCTGAAATTGTATGAGCGCGGACTTTATTCGCTTAACGATCCATTATCGGAATATCTGCCCGAGTTCAGCAATCCCATGGTCTACCGGACTTCTCCAAATAGCATGCTATCCGTATCGTCCGCCCTCACCCCTATTCGTGTCAGAGATCTGTTCACCATGACCTCAGGCCTCCCGTATGCCGGAGACGATACTCAAACCGGTCGTGATATCAAAAAGAAATTGGATGAATGGGATGCGTCCGGTTTCAATTATGACCTGCGGACAGCGGTAAAAATGCTGGCCTCCATACCTCTTTGCTTCGATCCCGGAACCCACTGGCGCTATGGGTTTAGCCATGATGTCCTGGCTGCGCTTGTCGAAGTGGTGTCCGGCAAAAAATATGGGCAGTACCTGAAGGATGAAATATTTGACCCGCTGGGAATGAAAAATACCTCTCACCGCATTTCCGGGGATAAAAGAAAGCTGCTCTGCAGTCTTTACAACCAATCAGGGGATGGAACCATGATCAAGACCCTGGAAAGAGATCAGTATACTCATGCCGATGATGTCTTTGAGGGCGGCGGCTCCGGCTTACTGTCGACGCTTGGCGATTACCAGCGCTTTGTACGGATGCTGTGCAACAATGGCGAGTTGGACGGAGAGAGGATTCTCAGCCGCAAGACGATTGATCTGATGGCGGCAAATCACCTTGATAACCTACAGCAGGCCGATTATTCCTGGCCTCATCATACCGGTTATGGATACGGTCTCGGTGTGCGGGTCATGACAGATCCTGTAAAGGGCGGCTGTAACGGAAGCATCGGAGAATTCGGCTGGTCCGGTGTACTGGGCACATGGATGATGATCGACCGCAGCGAGGATCTGACTGTAGTATATATGCAGCAGCTGCAGCCAAGCCTTGAGGAGTATCATGCACCAAGAATACGCGCTGTGGTCTATGGGGCATTATGATATTTATTATATGAGATGCAGTTTATTAGATGCAATATATTAGATGTACTTTTTGAGAAAGTATTATCAGTATAATTTGCAGTATAGAACATTCATGACAAACAGGAGGATGTCCCTAATGGCAAACCACAAAAGGCGTTTCGGTGACAGATACGATGGCAGGCGGCTCAGATCCCTGGATCCTTTTTACAGGATCATCCCATTTATCATGAGATATCGCTCGGACTCTCAAAACTTTTTTGAGGACAAGATTGAAATCAGCCATACGGAGGCTTTTCTGCGAAGGCTGAAAAAAACCTCCGGGACAAGCATTGGTATGCTTCATGTGCTGGTGGCAGCCATGGTCAGAACCATTGCGCTCAGACCTGCATTGAACCGGTTTATTGCCGGGCAGAAGATTTTTGCACGAAACGAAATCCTTGTATCGCTGGCAATCAAAAAGGAGTTGACGGTTGACAGCCCGGAGACTACAATCAAATGCAGCTTTGAGCCCACCGATACCCTTTCAGAGATCGCCGAAAAAATGAACGCGCTGATCGCAGAGAACAAGGTTCCGGATACAAAGAATGATACGGACAAGTTGGCTCGGTTGCTCATGCTTTGCCCGGGCTTTTTACTCAAATTTGTCGTCTTTTTCCTGAGATCTCTCGATTATATTGGCTGTATGCCCCGTATCATCAATAAACTGAGTCCCTTCCATACCAGTTTTTTCATTACCGACCTGGGTTCTCTGGGGATTAAGCCGATCCATCATCACCTTTATGATTTTGGAACGACCTCGATTTTTGTCGCCTTTGGCGTTAAGCTCAAAGAAAGAGAAATCGACGCCAACAATAACTTTGTGGAAAGAAAATACATAACCATGAAGGTCGTCACAGACGAGAGAACCGTTGACGGTCACTATTATGCTTCAGCCTTCAAGCTGTTCCGCTCTCTTGTGCAGCATCCCGAAAGGCTTGAATCAGCGCCTGAGAATCTGGAACCCGATGTAGACTGAAGAAATCACAGTCCAAACAATGCCAGAAGCCGTTCCCAGAAAGTGAGCTTTTTTTCCTCGGCCTTTTCCGGTACCTCCGGGTCGGGCTCATCGATCCCGTCCGTCAGCAGGATGAACTGAACGGCCTCAACATCGGTATTCTTCGCAGAGATGAACGAAACAGGTTCAAATTCGCCGCCCGTAAACGAAGCCATCAATTCTGACACAGCTGCGTCCACCTCGCTGTCTATTGATGAGGTGCCTTTTCTGAGCTGTGCTATCCCTCCCGCAAGCTGACCCGCGCCTTCGGAATATTTTGAGATACCGGAATACAGCGACTGAGCCCCATTCACCAAGGCAGCGTACCCTTCTTTTACCGCCGTACTGTTTCTCCCAAGCTCTGCTACTCCTTCGGTATAAGCTTGCAGGCCGCTGTTCAATATTTCATAGGATGTGATCAACTGGGTTAGAGTGCCTTTCAATTGGGCCATCTGCTCCGGCAGCGAATCCCGCAGAGCTGTCAGGCCCGTCAGGAACTCCTGTGAACCTCCTGTCAGTGATGCATTCTGCCCCGCCAGCATCTGCAGACCTTCACTGATACCCGATACCCCGGGCTGTATTGCCTGCATCCCGTTTTTAAGCTCCCCGGTACCCTTTTTCAAATCCTCCGCTCCGACCTTTAGATCTGATGCGCCATTATCCAGTTTTTCTATGCCGTCTGTCAGCTGGGACAGCTTATCCGTAAAAATTCCAGTATCAGGTGTCTCAATATCCATGGAAAACGGTACGGCGCTAAGCTGTATGCCATCCATATGAAAACCGGCGATTTTAGCCGATATAGTATAATCAGCCTCACTACCCGGAAGCATAGTCCAGGTGATCACCTTGCTGCCGCCTGCGTTAGCAATGGTCGCCCCTTCGGCTGTGATTCCGCTTGCAACCTTGGTATTTAATGTCACAGAGGTCTGTACGGCGTAATGTTTTTCAAAGTCACCTCCGGCAGCAGGATTTTTTCGTATTCTGATCCGTATCTGCAACTGTCCGTCCGCACCGGATAGTTTTTCCGCACCGGTTTCCTTTCCGTCCAACAGATAGGAAACCGTAACAAGCCAGGGCAATTCCAGACCGTTGATATTCCCCTGGTAATAAAACTGTCCCGCCGGAGCATTTATGGTGACCTTTCCTTCCTTGATTCCCAATTCATCTGTCGTAGTCAGGTTCCTGACCGCGTCATATTCACCGTAATCCTCGACCAGGCCTGGCTGATCCAATACAAAGCTGTTTACAACATAAGCGTTTCTGAAGGATCCGTCGCTGCCCAGTGAAGCGTATATATTCTCTTCCTTTTGTACCGTGCCGCCATTCGCCTGTTGAGCCATCGCCATCGCCGGTATGACAGACAGCATAGCCGTAAGCAGGACAAGAACGGTTATTTTATAATGTAAATTTGTTCTTTTTAATACAGCTTTTCTTTTCATTCCAATACACCCTTTCTCTCATTGTCTCTATTAAAACTCTTCATAGTCGTTTTTTGAATAATCCCATCGAACAGTATCAGCAGTGCAGGCAGGAAAAGCAGTACCATCGCTGCCGATATTGCCGCGCCGCGCCCCAGAATACCTCCCAATTGACTGATGATGCCATTGGTGGAGACAAACCCAAGCGCAAGACCCGCAAAGGTCAGGATACCGGCCGGCGTGAGGATTGACGCAGCGGTGCCCGCTACTGCCAGACGGGCCGCTTCTTTTTTATCTGCCGTTTTTCTGTGGTCAAGGTAACGCTGAACAAACAGGATCCCATAGTCAACGGTGGCTCCCAGCTGAACTGAGCTGATGATCTGGTATCCGATATAATTCAAGCTATCACCTATAAAATACGGCAGCCCGAGATTGATCCACACGGCCCCCTCTATAGTCAGCAGCAGAATCAGCGGGATTGAAAGCGACCGGAAGGTCAGCACCAGCACCAGGCCGATAGCAATCACGGACGCCAGTGTAACAGGAAGATAGTCCCCTGTGATAGTCTCCTTCAGGTCGTAATTTATGACATTCTGCCCAAGCAAATGGTAGCCGTCTCCATAGTACTTCTGTGCCGTATCTCTGACAGCCTGCGTTACCGCGAAGGACTCATTCCCCTCGTCAGGAACCGCAGCATAGAGGATCATCCGACTAAACCCGTTGGAATAGAACTGCGAGATCTGCTCTTCATCCGGAAATTCCACCGGAATTTCTTTTCCCGCGGTATTTGTATATGAAATGACAGATGTGATGTTTCTCAGCGTTTCAAGCTCCTTTGTCAGTGCCTCTTCGCATGCAATATCTCCCTGCGGAACGAGCAGCATCATCTGCTGCGCCTCTCCGAAGATGCTTTCGATCATCTCCGCTTCTTTTCCGACCTGTGATCCCTCGCTGTGCATACCCGAAGAGCCATACAGAAATTCATTTTTTTGTTGTGCCAGAAAACTCGGCATGATCGCCAAGACTATTATGACCGCAAGCGGAATACATATTCTCACCGCCAGCTTCCCAAATCCTTTGAAGGACGGTAAAAACGGTCTGTGATGTGTTTTATCCATGATTTTGGTTGTATAGAGGGACAAAACCGGCAATAGCACCATCACTGATATGTAGCTGATCAGTACTCCCTTTGCCAGGACAAAGCCCATATCCGGCCCGATCTTAAACCGCATCAGTGTCAGTGCGAGAAATCCGAAAACCGTAGTGGCAGCACTGGCTGCGATCGCTGAGGAAGACTTGACCATGGCCTTATGCATTGATTCCTTTACGTCCATCCCTTCACTTCGGTATTCGGCAAACCGGTGCAGCAGGAAAACTGCGTAGTCAATGGACACAGCAAGCTGCAGGATTGCGCTTGTCGCGCGTGTCACATAGGAGATTTCCCCTAAAAAAATGTTTGTTCCTTCATTGATAAGGATTGCCGTGCCAATGGTGATCAGAAACAGCACCGGTTCAAACCAGCTGCTTGTGGATAGCAGTAATATGATGAGCACAAGTGGAATCACATACAGCATAATCATTGATATCTCGCCCATTGTAGTGGATCGGGCTTCCGCCTGATTCACAGCCTCGCCGGACAGTGCAGCTCCTTCACCTGCAGCCTCCCTTATATCTTCTACGATTGCTACAGAATTGTCCTGATCCACAGTCAGCAGAAACAGCGCGCTGCCGTTACTGTACCAGGTTTCTACCATATCCTTATCCTGTATTTCCAGCGGTTCTCTAAGATCAGCTGTATCATCAAGCCACAGCACTGCAGATACACCCGGTATTTCCGCCAGCTTTTCCTTATATTCCAGAGCTTCGGGGATGCTCACATCGTGAATGGCAAGCCTTACATTTGGGATTCCGTCAGGAAAGCTGCCCTCCATGATCTCAAGCGCCTTCGTAGACGGCGCATCGCCTGGCAGATAATCGGACAGGTTGAAATTGATGCCGATCGTCGGCATCAGCGCCGCACCCGTAACCACCAGTATTATACTTACAATCAAAATACTCTTTCTATGCTTTAAAATGCTCTCAGCAATTTTATGCATTATTTGCCACCTTCTTCTTTATGCAGTAAGTGCAACGATATACACTAAACATCGTGTTGATTTTCAGCCACATGTATATTATATTTAATGTAAACAGAGCATTCAATCATCATCATTTTGGGATTTGTTTATTAGTGGACAGAAAATGCAAAAGTGTTTGAAATCAATAAAAAAGGTGGGAGAAAGATGTCTGAGAAAAAAACTGACCGAAGGGTGCGCAGAACAAAAACGCTCCTGATACAGTCCCTCACCAGACTTCTGATGGAAAAGGAACTGAAGGATATCAGCGTACTTGAGCTGACTGATCTGGCCGACGTCAACAGAGGTACATTTTATCTGCATTACAAGGATATTTATGATCTTTATGAAAAGACGGAGAACGAAATCCTTGATAAGTTCAATAGCATCATAAAAAAACATCAGCGAAAGACCTCAAAGGGCATCCCCTTTCCCGCCGTCCAGGATGCACTCGAGTTCATGACGGGAAATGCCGATACCTGTCTTGCTATTCTGCGGACAAATGACACGGCGTTTTTGTCAAGGCTCATTGAAATGAACAAGCCAAAGAATCCTGAGGAATGGAAGCTGGTCTTTGGAGAAGGAAAGGAAGGCCTATACGAATTTTATTATTCCTTCATTACCTCAGGCTGTGTAGGCGTCCTTCGTTCATGGTTCATGAACGGAATGAAGGAGAGCCCAAAAAAGATGGCTGAGCTTATTGAACAGATGATGATGAACACCATTGGGCTTTAAAGCACTCTGTACTTATTCCCTGCCGTTCCAGCAGAAGGTACATACCCTGTCAGCCGGTATACCGATGGCGTCGATCATGTCCTGAAGCTTTTGATATTTCAGGCTGGTCACCTTGAGCTCATCTTTAATACAGCGAAGCATACAGTCGTACTTTTCACTGTCAGGATCGCAATACTCATCCAGACTGGCTTCTTCGCTGCCTTCCAGTTTCTTTATGACCCTGCGCGTGATGAGGTCCATTTCCGAACGCGATCTTGAGAAGTTCAAATATTTGCAGCCAAAAAGCAGAGGCGGACATGCGGGTCTGATATGAACCTCTTTCGCCCGGAAGCCATACAGGAGCTCCGCGGTCTCACGCAGTTGTGTTCCGCGCACGATGGAATCATCGCAGAACAGGATACGCTTCCCTTCAACCAGTTCCGGTATGGGGATCAGCTTCATTTTTGCAACCAGGTTGCGTATGCTTTGCTCTTGCGGCATAAAGCTCCTGGACCAGGTCGGGGTATATTTTACAAAAGGTCTGACATAGGGTACTCCGGAGCCGTTGGAATACCCGATCGCATGAGCCACTCCCGAATCAGGTATCCCGGCGGTCATATCCAACTCTACATCGTCGTTCCGCGCCAATGCCGCTCCGCTTCGGTATCGCATTATTTCCACATTTTTTCCTTCATAAGAGGAGGCAGGATAACCGTAATAGACCCACAGAAAGGCGCATATCTTCATTTTCTCCCGAGGAGGCGATATTTTTTCAATACCGTCCGTCGTAAGTAAAACCACCTCGCCCGGCCCCAACTCATAACACTGATGATATCCCAGATTCGGCAATGCGCTCGATTCGAATGAAACGCAGTAAGAACCTTCTCTTTCACCAATTACCAGAGGCGTCCTGCCGAAGCGATCCCTGGAGGCATAGATGCCTTCGTGATTTAAAACAAGCATCGTGCAGGAACCATCAATCTCCTGCTGCGCCCTAAGTATGCCTTCACTGATCGTATCCTCCTGATCGATGAGCGCGGCGACCATCTCAGTCGGGTTGATCTCCCCCCTGCTCATTTCAAGAAAGTGTATATAGTTATTGGCAAACGCCTTTTTCACCAATGCATCAAGATTGTTGATGCGTCCTACCGTTGTGACGGCATAATGGCCATGATGGGAGCATACGGTCAGCGGCTGCGCCTCCGTATCGCTGATACAACCTATACCCATATTGCCTGCCATCTCGGCCAGATCCTCTTCAAATTTGGCTCTGAACTGAATATTCTCTATGTTATGAATATATCTGGAAAACCCGTTTCCGGTCCATACAGCCATCCCGCCCCGGCTAGTGCCAAGATGGGAATGGTAATCGGTTCCGAAATATAAATCCATCACACAATCTTCCCTGGAAACAACACCAAACAATCCGCCCATAATAACCCCTTCATATCTTTTGTATGAATATTTACATACATAATATTTTGCAATAATTACATTGTATTTTTAATATTTCATATGTCAAGTCGTTTTAAAAATTTTATGTGAATAATGCCTTACTTCACAGATCACAATGCAGCCGAAGAAAACACAGCATAAATCGAGAGGCGCTATCCCATGCGGGACAACGCCTCTCTTTACATTTCTATACCGGCTTGGGTTTCTCCCGCTTCCGGTATGCAAAATCAATTCTATTCCCCTGCAGAAATGAGATACAGTACCTTAACAGCGTTGCCTGCCACATATTTGCCGTTGTCGTAAACAGCAGTCACGCTGAAATTGTATTCCGTGCCGTAGGTCAACTCTGCAAAATCACCGCCGGTGTATGTCTTGGTCCCATTGATTTCAACCGAGGTAACATCCTTGCCGAAAGCGATGTCATAGTAGCCGTTGGCAGGATAAACAGGTGTCTGGTTATTCTGTGAAATCACTACCCGGTACTCAACCAGCCTGGCTGAGTCAATTTTATCCCATTTGACCAAAAGCTTGCCGTCTTCATATGCGGCTGTTACCTTGGGAACCGGGAAGATTACGGCGCTATCCTCGCCATTGTACTGAACCTGGATCGTATTTCCTGCGATTACCCTGTCTTCATACACTGCGGTTATATTGAAGTAATACTTCTCTCCCTTTACAAAGTAGCCTCCGAAATCGCCGTCAGTATAAGCTGTTGTATTGTCGATCACGGCATAATTTCTGTTGCTGTCTGAGAATGAGTATAAATATCCGTCATCAGGGTACGACGGTGTGGAATCGCCTTTTGAAGCCACAACCCTGTAGTTTTTGAACTTCGTAGAATCGATCCTGTTCCATCTGAGCACAAGCTTGCCGTTCTCCTCGGCAGCGGTGACAACCGGCACCACATATGCCTCAGGATTTTCAGTACCTCTATACTCAAACTGGACTGCATTTCCTGCCACGTTCCTATCCTCATAAACAGCAGTTACGCTGAAATAGTACTTCTCTCCTTTTGTAAAGAAGTTTCCAAAATCGCCGTCAGTATAAGCTGTTGTATTATCGATCACGGCATAATTTCTATTGCTGTCTGAGAAGGAGTATAAATATCCGTCATCAGGGTACGACGGTGTGGAATCGCCTTTAGAAGCAACAACCCTGTAGTTTTTAAATTTCGAAGAATTGATCTTGCTCCATCTGAGCACAAGCTTGCCGTTCTCCTCGGCAGCGGTGACAACCGGCGCCACATATGCCTCAGGATTTTCAGTTCCTTTATACTCAAACTGGACTGCATTTCCTGCCACGTTCTTATCCGTGTAAATGGCTGTTACGCTGAAGTAGTACTTTTCGCCCTTTGTAAGGTATTTGCCAAAATCGCCGTTGTTGTAGGCAGTACTGTTGTTGATCAGTGCATAATCCTTGTTCAGGTCAGTGATATGGTAAAGGTATCCGTTATCGGGATAGCTCGGGGTGGAGTCATATTTTGATATGACCACTTTATATCCCTGCAGCTTGGAGGAATTGATCCTGTTCCACCTTATAACGGTGGTATTATTCTCGTCTGCTACCGATACGGACGGCTTTACATATGTTCCTGTTTCATCTGTATCCTCGTCATCGTCGTCATCGTAAGGTATCTTATCATCTTCGTACGGCACCTTGTCTTCATTGACTCTGAATGCTCTGTACAGCAGCGCAGAAGCCTGAGCACGGGTCAAATTTGTCTGGGGGCCGAATAAGGTCTTGCCGTTTTCATTATATCCCGTTATGAGCCCATATTCTACGGAAAGAGCTACATATTTTCTAAGAGCGGTATTAATGCTTCCTGCATCCGCAAACTGATTTAGCAGACTCATATCCGCATCTTCATCCTCATAGCCCAGCGCTTTTACCAGCGCTACTGCCATGTCTTCCCTGACAGCATTTTCCGACGGTTTGAATGTATTGGACTGTTTGTAATAGGTAAGATAGTTCTTTGCCGATTCCACATATTGATATTCCCATGAGCCCTTTTTCACATCGCTGAAGGTTGGTGTCTCCGGAGAATACAATTGCAAATCGAGCGTATTGACCATCATTTTCGCAAACTGCGCTCTGGTTACCGTTCCATTGGGATCAAACTTATTATCGCCGATGCCGTCAATGATATTATTGTCCAGCATCCAGTTAATGTATTTGTATGCCCAGTGGTTTTCTTTTACATCCTTGAAGCCCTTTGAATTAAAAGCAGAATTTAAAGATTTGTAAGATTTGTTTCCACTGTTGTTTTTAGAAGCAAATACAGCGGCTGTCGAGGATATCACCAGCGCCATACATAATAAAAGTGTGATGAGTCCTTTCAATTTTCTATTCATGATCCTTTTCCTCCTTTGGTATTTTGATGTAATACAATTCGCACCTCAGGAAGAATTTTTTGGGTGATTTTCAAACGTAATAAAAACGTAATATTAAAACTTCACTTTATCCCGGCGGCTTACCATTTGCGTACAAAAGAAGGGCAATAAGCCTGCTTTTTTGCTGCCCGCGCCATTACAAAGCAGCCGCATATCCGGCATAGTCCCTCGCGTTGATCGGGACAGTCTGCGCACAGCTTCAACCGCTCTTCAAACAGCCCTTCACCGGCTTTGTTCTCCGGTGAAAGGCTGCTGACATATTCTTCTATGCTCTTTTGCATCTTTTCTTTTTCCTGATCACTGAATAAGCAATTTCTACAGTACTTTTCCATATTACTTCAAGGTAAGAGAAACCACACTGACCGCAGGAATTTCAAGGGTAAGTCCCCTGTCTGTCGCGGAAAATTGCGCAAATTCCTTTGGTTTTACTTGCTCAGGTGTTTCAAAGGTATTATGATCGGAAATCGCTCCCGTCAATATACGTCCCTGAATATCCGCCGCCCTAAATCCGGCGATTTCAGTATCAATGCGGTAGCTTTCATTAAGCGACAGGTTGCACAATGTAATATTAATCCTGCCGTCCTGTGTGACGGAAACAGATTCGTGCAGGTTTGGTACAGTGTTCGTATCAGTTCCGACACGTTTGGTTTCAATAAAGCTCTCAAGAAGGACAGCATCCTGATGCGCTTTATACATATCAAAAACGTGGTATGTCGGGGTTAGAAGCATTTTCTCCCCTTCCGTCAGTATGACAGCCTGAAGCACATTGGCCAATTGTGCGATGTTGGCCATTACTACAACATCGCTGTGTTTGTTGAAGATATTCAGATTGATGCCGGCTACGAGAGCGTCACGCATTGTGTTCTGCTGGTACAGGAAACCGGGGTTTGTACCGGGTTCCACGTCATACCAGGTTCCCCATTCGTCTACGATCAGGCCGACCCGGTTTTGCGGATCATACATTTTCATAATGGCTGCGTGCTTGGTGACAAGCTCTTCCATCCTCAATGTATTGAAGAGCGTGGAATACCATTCCACTTCTCCAAACTTAGTAGCACTCCCCTTTTTGTTCCAGTCACCGGGAACGGTATAATAATGCAGCGAAATTGCATCCATAAACTGACCGGCAGACTCCGTCACAACTTTGGTCCAGTTGTAATCAAATGAATTGGCACCGCATGCAATACGATATATCTTATTGTCACCATAATTACGAACATATGTCTGATATCTTCTGTACAGATCGGCATAGTATTCAGGCCGCATGTTGCCGCCGCAGCCCCAGTTTTCGTTGCCGACTCCAAAGTACTTCAGCTTCCAGGGCTTTGCTCTTCCGTTTTTCGTCCGCAATTCCGCCATCGGGGATACGCCGTCAAAGGTCATATACTCCACCCAGTTTTGCATTTCCTCAACAGTTCCGCTTCCTACGTTCCCATTCACATAAGGCTCGCAGCCCAGTTGACGGCAAAGCTCCATAAACTCATGTGTTCCGAAGCTGTTGTCTTCCAATACGCCGCCCCAATGCGTGTTGATCATCTTCTTTCTGGTTTCCTTCGGACCAATGCCGTCCTTCCAGTGATACTCGTCTGCAAAGCAGCCTCCGGGCCAACGCAGGACGGGAATTTTGATCTCCTTCAAAGCATTAATCACGTCATTGCGCATTCCGTTTGTATTTGCTATAGGAGAGTCTTCGCCGACATATACCCCCTCATAGATACATCTGCCCAGATGTTCAGAAAAATGCCCATAGATTTCTTTGTTGATTTTACTTTTTTTGTTGCAGGCATTGATAATAAATTTCGTCATGCGGATAGCTTCCTCCCTGTTTAAAATATTATGTTGCGAGTGCGCGAATTGCAGCTGCCATAATCCGGACATTCTTTATCAGAGAATCAATTTCGATATACTCATCCGGTTTATGCTCTACCATTGGTTCTCCTTTGAATATCGGCCCGAACGCAACGATGTTCTCCATAGCTTTTGCATACGTCCCGCCGCCTATGGATATAAGTTCAGCCTTTTCTCCCATTTTCTCCTCATATACCTTCTGCAGCTTTTTGATGAATTCTGTATCCGGAGAGATATACAGGCTTTTTTTATGCCATAGATAGACTTCCTCCATTTTTCCCATGTTCATCTTATCTTTAAAAATGTCAATAAAATCTCCGTAGCTTTTCATCACCGGATATCTCATATTAATCTCAACGTCGATTTCTTCCGAATTCCCGGAAATCGTGCCAAGGTTGAGAATGAATTTGCCCGATATTTCATCTTCAAGATAGATGCCTAACCCTTCCGCGTTAACATCCAGCCCTATATAATGATTCATGAAATCGACAAATTCCTTTGTGTCCCCTTCAAGACCCAGACAGCCCAAAAACAACAAAAGATGTGAAATGGCATTTTTCCCTTTTTCAGGAGTACTTCCATGGGCTGATACTCCAAAGGCCTTTATGCTCAGAGAACCCTCTTTCTCTTCGATTTCTATCTCCTGTGTCTTATCAGCCATTTTTTTGATATCGGCGACTTTGCCCTTAGATAGAGATATCACAGCCTGCGCATAATCCGGCACCACATTTGAGGCGATCCCGCCCATAACAGACAGAATCCGAATATCTCCCTGCTGATCCAGTTTTCTTTTATACTTGCAGGTTACGATCCCTTTTTCACCATTGATGATGGGATACTGGGCATCAGGTGTAAACCCGCATACCGGCAGCTCCTGTCCGCTTGAGACATAGTGCTCGACACAGCTGCATCCTGTCTCCTCATTCAGTCCGAATATAATCCTGACCCTTCTATTGAGCGGGAGTTGCAGATCCTTTATTGCCTTCAGCGCATAAAGCGCTCCTATGATTGGCCCTTTGTCATCAGTGGCGCCTCTTCCATAGATCTTCCCATCATGTATTTCCGCGGCAAAGGGAGGGTACTTCCACCCGCCGCCTTCAGGCACTATATCCAGATGTCCCAGAACCGCGACCATTTCATCGCCCTGTCCATATTCCGCATAGCCTAACCTGTTATCCACATTTACTGTTCTGAATCCCAATGATTCCGACAGCTTCATGCACTGTTCCAAAGCTCTGTGCACACCTTCTCCAAAGGGCATTCCTTCTTTTGGTGTGCCTTCCACACTCCTTATCCGGATTGCCTCCTGTACGCTCCGAACAATATCCTCTTTCATGCTCAATATATGCTCATCCAACATTCCGAATCATCTCCCACTTCCACCGATTGAAGCAACCCTTCACTTCCGGATTATACCACACATCTCCCACAAATTCGATATTTTACTGAAAACCTTGCTGAAAGCCTTATTTTACCCAAAGCCTTCAGTGATCCCTTCTCATTTCACTGGGTGAAATCCCAAAATTCTTCCTGAACACCTTGCGGAAATACTGGGCGTTTGTAAAGCCCGTCTTCTCGTAAATTTCATTCACGCTCAAATTCGTGGACATCAAAAGGCTCTTAGCTTTCATGATCCTTACTTCATTGATATAATCCACAATCGATTTGCCCGTGGACTGTTTGAACAGCAAGCCCGTATATCCGGAAGAAAAGTTCAGGCTATCCCCTATCATCTGAATAGACAAATTCGGGTCATTGTATTTCTCATGGATCATCAATATGATTTTCTCTGTTATAGCATCGTGTTTTTGCTTCTTCCTTTCCCCCGCCCTGGTCTCCAGATCATCAAAAATCTTATAAAATGCGCTTTTGATATCCTCAAGCGACTCCAGCCGGTTGATTTCATCTATCAGATGGTTGATGCTGATATGCAGGCCGTGACCGGCCGCTGTGTCGGTAAGCGCTCCAAGGATTGCGAATATAAGCCTGTTTACCGTGAGTATGAAAAATGAGTAAGAGCACTTGCTTGCCTTGTCAATAATTTCATTGAACACTTGCTTCGTTTCATTAGCATTTCCTGCGATCAGCGCTTCAAGCAGGATCTTTTCATTTTTCAGGGGATATGAATACTCCGTATTTCTTGTGTCCGCCAGCGCTGAACTGAATAGTACGCACTTCTTCCCATAAAGCAGCTTGTAATTGGATGAGTAGAAAAGCTCATCATATATTTGCGGAATTTTATTAACGCCAATGAATGTATGGCTGATAAAGCAGGACAAAGAAATATTCAAATATTCTTCAATTCTAAGCTGGGCATCCTGTACGATACTTCGCACTTTCTCATTGCAAAAGGCTTCTGCCGCCAGACTCCTGTTTAAAATGAGTACAATGATATTTTCATCCGCATCCACAGCTTCATTCAGATAAGCCTCTGAGAAAAGCTCCGACACAATGTTCATGCTTCCGAATTTGCACAGGCTCCTGTCTTCCAGACTATTATAATCACAAAACGCTTTATAGCCGTCAATGGCAAACAGCAGCAGCATGAATTCATTCTCCGGCGCAAGATTCAGGTTGAATTCCTTACACATATCCGCATACTCATCAGATCCAACCCGTATTCTGCCCTGAAGAAGCTTCTTAAGGAATTCCTGACGGCGTGACAGATAGCTTTTCCTTTTCTCCGTTTCCAGCTTATTCAGTTTTGACATTGCCTTCCCGATTGGACGGTACAAATTCCCCGATTGCAAAAATGCAATCAGCAAAGCAGCCGCAAATATGGCTATGACTATGATGATTGTCGTACGGCGTAATTCATTGACCTTATTCATAATAAGATCGTACGAAATCGTCCTGACATAGGTCCAGCCAAGCTTCTTGTAAGGGGCATAAATAATCAGAGATTTTACACCGTCTATTTCATCGATAAAATAACCTGATAAGTCGTTCTGTGCCAATATCTTCACGATATGAGGCTTACCCGATAAATCCTCCAGCATTGAATAACGGTTGGAATTTATGATCGTCTTCCCCGTACCGTCAATAATATAGGTATCCCTTGCCAGGCCAGGACTTAACTGATTGACAGTCTGCCTCATCCAGGACTCATCAATATTGAGGATGACAGCACTGTCTAAATTAGCTGTGGTTCCGGGATTTTCATAAAAAATGAAGGTATATCCGTCAGAAAAGACATTTTGGGTTTGGGAAGACCATACAGGTATTTTACGGGGAATCGGCGTCATACAGGGATAGTCCGGAAAATTTCGTATAAACTCAAGAGCTTCCTTATCATAAAAAGAAGAAATGCTATCAAAGCCAGAATAATTGAATGCCGCCGTCGCCAGGGTTTTTGACCTTCCGTTGTATATATAGATGGACGAAATGGAATCATTATGATACTTGTAAGCTCCAAAATCAGTGAGGATATTTGAGATTTCATCAATGTTGATATCATTGTAAATGCGCAGGATTGAAATCCGTCTGTCGTAATAAACCTGCTTTGCTGCCATTGTCGCATTTGTAAATAGAACATCCGCGCTGTAGCTGGCCTGAGAAAGGTTTTCGTTTTCAGAGACAAATATCTGATACTGTACAATATTTTCAAACGCTATGTATAAAGACATTGATGTCACCAAAATGGTAACACAAATCAGAATGACAAGGGTAAACAGTATTTTCTGATATACGTTATCACTCTTGAAGTAGTTGCTGATCAAGCTTCTCAGCCTATGCATATGGCCTTGCGCTCCTTATCAGTGTCTAATCAGGCACCCCGGCGCCGTTTATCAAATATATTATATCATATTCTGTCATAAAAAAGGAAACAGAAGGGGTATTGTGTACCCCTTCCGAAAAATTTATTATTTTATGAAAACTGTTTATTTGCTTGCCAGCCATGCGTCGTATTCGGTCTGAACCGTTGAAATTATTGTGTCAACGCCGGCCTTCTTAAGCTGGTCTATCAGCTTGGGCAGCTCTTCATCCACGTCCTGGCAACCGCTCCATAAGTATGTCTTTGAATACGCAAGTCTGACAGCTGCGATCTCTGTCTTAATATCGTCAGCCTTTGTGAATACAAATCCAAGGGATTTGTCGCTTACGGCTTTCTCATTGAAGCTTTTGAATTCGTCCCATTTTGTCGGAGATTCAGTATCCTTCAGGTAATTCAAAAACTGGTTCCCGAACACCCACTGGTTTGTGTGAACATAATCGCTCTTATCATCCTGGTGAATCACATTTTCCGATACTATGGTATAGTTAGTCCCTTCTATACCCCATGCTATCAGGTTGTTGAGCGTCTTGTCCGTATTGACCAATTCAAGGAACATCAAAGCCCTTTCGGGGTTCCTGCATGTGCTGGAAATAGAGTTCATGGAACCGCCGAGGTCTTTTGCGGAAATTCTCGGCTTCACTAATTCCTTCTGTATCCATGTAACCTTTTCATTGGATCTGTTAGCATCCTGCTGTGGAATGAGATTGCTTACATATGCAAAAACGAGTCCGTCATTCTGAAGTGACGTGGATTTGCTTGAATCACCTGATGCAGCTTCTGTTGCCGCGTCCTTATACACATAACCTTTCAAATACCAGTCGCGTGTAAGTCTGTATGCGTCAGCCATTTCCTGCGTTTCGGTGGGACATAGCAGCTTGGTGTCCCCATATCTGGCAGCCGCACCGTATGTATCGTCTCCGGTGACATAATCAAACTGCGGAAGCATAAGGATGTTCGTTCCAGTGCCTACCATGAATGGAACGATATCAGGTTCATTCTCTTTTATCGTTTTCAGCATGGGCTCGATGTCATTGATCGTGTTGATACTGTTCATGTCCAGATTGTATTTGTCCATTAGCTGTTTGTTGAGCATCAATCCTGTTGAGTGCGCTTTCTCCTTGTTTGTCGGTATTGCAAGCAGTTTACCGTTGTAATAGCCGCCTTTCAGGAAATCATCACCCAGAAGTTCTTTTGTTCCCGGACAGTATTTTGGGAAAAGCTCAGTAATATCCATGTATGCATTTTTTGCCGCAGAATCGGCAAATCCCATCCACGCCGGTGAGAAAGTAATGTCAAACGGTTCGTTTGCCGCAGTCATTGCGCCGGTCTTTGTAAAGAACTCATCCCAGCCCAGCGGATAAAATTTCACAGTCACATTGATTTTATCCTTCAGATATTCTCCAATCGCCGCTTCCACATTGGGCTGACCAACTCCTGGTGTATTGCCCAGGAAGTACCAGCTCAATTCAACAGGATCAAGCTTCTCTGCCTCTGGCTCAGCAACTGAATCCTGCGTATCCTGCGCCTGTTCCGGATTCTGATCCGGCGCATCTCCTCCCGCGTCTTTCGCCGAACCGCAGCCTGTCAGCATAAGGCTGAAAACCAGCAATGCAGCCACTAAAATCCCTAATACCTTCTTAAGTCTGTACATCGTTAATCCTCCTTATATTTACTATATATCAACCGGCCGAAAAGAGCCAGTATCAACCTTTTATTGCTCCAACCGTGAGCCCTTTCACGAAATACTTCTGGAAAAACGGATATATGAAAAGTATGGGGCCCATTGCGATAACGCACATTGCAAACCTTGCCGTTTCATCGGGAAGATTAACAAGCATGCTTTGCGCACTGAATGACATCCTGTTCTGCATTTGCTGTATTATCGATGAATCGACAAGCACCTTGTAAATGAAGTATTGGAGCGTCCTGTACTGTGTATCGCTGGTCAGAATAAATGACAGCCACCAGTCGTTCCAGTAGTTTAATGTGCAAAACAAAGCAACTGTTGCGTAAGCCGGCAGCGCCATAGGTGAGACAATCCTCAAGAAAATCCTCAATTCGCCCGCTCCGTCAATCTTGGCAGATTCTATAACCGAATCAGGAATGGTTGTCTTGTAAAAAGTTCTCATAATGATCACATACCATGCATTAAACAAGGTAGGAAGAAATAGCGCAATATAGGTGTTTCTTATATGAAGAACCTGTGAACATACAATAAACCATGGTACAAGTCCTCCGGAAAAAAGCATTGTAATAAATATGTACATTGTAAAAAATTTTTTATATTTCAGGGTGTTCCTTGAAAGAGGATAAGCAAACAGTGATATGACGGTGACGCTTAACAATGTTCCCACTATAGTATTGCGAATCGTGACAACATACGAATTGATAACGTTTTTACCATCTCTGAATATGAAACCGTACGCATCAAGTGAAAATTGTCTTGGAATCAGGTTGTATCCATTATATATGATGTCTGATTCCTTCGAAAAAGAAACAGACAGCACAATCAGGATCGGCAGTATACAAATGGCTGCATACACCATAAACAGCGAATTAATGGCAACGCTGGACATCTTGAATTTCGAACCTTTCACTAAACCGGTCATAAATATCTTCCAACCTTTCTAAAAAAGCGAATAGTCTTTATCAATCTTTTTGACAATAGCATTTGTAGTAATAACAAGTGTAAAGCCAACAAGCGCCTGATATAATCCGGATGCTGTCGCCATGCCGAAATCATTGGTACTCAGCATCCTGTAAACATAGGTGTCAATGACTTCAGTTGCTGTTGTCAGCGATCCCATATTCATAGGTACATTGTAAAACAATCCGAAATCTGAATTGAAAATCCTTCCTATAGCAAGGATAGACATTATAACCATTAATGGCGTCAGCAGCGGAATAGTAATGTACCTTGCCTGCTGCACCTTGTTGGCGCCGTCAATTGTGGCTGCCTCATACAGTTCTGTATCAAATGTTGTGATGGATGCGGTATAGATAATCGTGTTGTATCCGAGATATTTCCAAATCCCGGCAGTCACCAATATATACGGCCAATATTTCGGCTGAAAATACCAATTCACCGGTGATATGTCAAGCGCGGACAATATGTTCCTGTTTATGATGCCGCTTTCATTATTGAGAAGGCTGTATCCGAAATAAGCAACTATGATCCATGATAAAAAATAAGGTAAAAGAAAGGATGTCTGATAAAATTTCACAAGCTTCTTATTCTTAACTTCATTAATCAAAATTGCAAGAATAACCGCAAATACCAGGCCAAGTACAATAAAAACCATATTGTACAGCAAGGTGTTGCGTGTCGCGATGATAGCGATGTCTCCACGGAACAGAAACAAAAAGTTTTTCAGGCCGACCCATTCGCTTTGCATAAAGCTCTGAAAAATATTCCCGTGGTGCTTGAAGTCTTTAAAAGCAAGCAGAACACCCGGCATTGGCAGATATGAAAAAAGAAATACAAGTACGGTGCCGGGCAGCAGCATTAGATATAAGGCTTTATTTGTTATCATTTCCTTTATAAATGGGTTCGTTTTGCGATGCCGTCCGATTCCCATACGGATAACTGACGTTACGGTTTTTTCCCTCATTTGCTGCATCCACCTCGCTAAATCTGTAGTGACAAGACCGTCACCGAATGTTTTTAGCATACCGTGGACACATGATTTGGGAAACACAATCATCCATGAAAATAGAAACTTTTTAATTATTTTGTTGAAAAATTAATAACACAATGGAAACAAATTATATGTGGTTGTCACACACCACAACGTTCTTTCCCTTATTCTTCGCATTGTAAAGGAGCTTATCGGCCCTCTGTATCAAGGCTTCAGCTTCTTCATTTTTATTTAGTGAGACCAGTCCGAAACTGCAGGTAATATTTTGATCCAAGTGATATTTGTTATCCTGTATGCAGTTCCTCATCCTTTCCGCCATCTCTGCGGCCTTCCCTATTTCTGTATGAGGAAGAAGCAATACAAATTCCTCTCCACCCCACCTGGCAAAAATATCTGTGCTGCGAACATTCCTTTTTACAATAGATGTTATGTTTTGTATCACACTGTCACCCATAAGATGGCCATGATGACTAAAATGATTGAAAAAGAATAGATATTCTCGATTGCATTGTAATCAAATATGAGAAAAAGAAAAAACACTATCCCGAACACAAGGACAACCGCTCCGATAAGCCTGGTATAGCGCTTCATATCATAGGCAAAAAACTCATCTTCTAATGTCTTATCAATAAACTCTCCAAAATAGGTTATGCCATACTTCCCAATATCGTTCATTGTAAGCCCCTTCAATTTCCGCATCCATAAACTGACATCATAAATCATACCACTGATCTATAAAGAAAACAATTAGTATCTTCAGACGAAGCAGGCCGTCCCTTAGCGGATCAGCCTGCTTTGTATATCCTTATTATTTTTTAACCTGTCAATTATCTTGCTTTAGCGAGCTTCACACTGCCGCTTGAAAAGATAGTCGTCTGTTTATCATTGAAAGTCCAGACTTTGTCTTCAGAATTAAAGCACAGAAGGTTACAGTTTATATCGCGGTACACCGAATAATCTCCGATATAGGCGGCGTTGCATAAAAGGTATTGTCCTCGCAGGATGCCCTTGCTGTCGGGGAGATAAATGATGGCTGACAATCCGCTGCTCGTGATGTTTTCGCTTATTATTTTGGTACTCTGCTCATTAAGAGTGGAGTTATTAAATATCTTTTGCAGGCCAGCCAGATCGCTGTCCAAAAACAGGCTGTTTGCGGAATATACAACCCGCAGCCCAACCAGGTCGGCGTTGAAGTCATAGTTGCCGGAGCGCACCGCATCTGCAGCTGTGAGCATTGCGTCAGATGCCGTATCATCATCAGAGCTAGTAATTCTAGGTGAGCTGAATTTACATGCGGTCTTGAAGCCATAGGAAAAGAGCCCGCCGATGGAGCTATTGGGATAGGTGGTACTGGTGACGGTCTTACCATCGTCAGATGACCTGCTTGAAGCCTTGGTAGCTTTGAGGTACATGGCGCCCTCGATGTGTCTGAGTACGTTCATAAGTTCTTTGATGTTTTCTTCTGTTGAAGCACCGGACTTGGTAGCCTTCCCAGCCTTATTCTCTGCTGCTTTATCCGCCGCACTCACCGCTGTGGGAGCTGGCATTTCACCCGCAGGTCTGCCCGGAACAACAATGGTGGATTTCAGAACCGTATCAGTACCCTTGAGCTTCTGCGAAAGGGCATTATAAGCGATAACCGCTACGTTGTCACGCAGGAACAGGTCGGTAGTTGTGTACTGAGTATAGCAGCTTTGGCCGATAAGCCCGATCTCCAGCGCCTTCGCAGGCGCTTTATCCCATGAGAAATCCCCTGCTGCATCGTTGTAACCCAGTATCCGAAGAACGAGAGTTATATATTGAGATGCGCTCATGTTGTTATTACTACCGAAACTGGTGGCAGAAACTCCTTTTGTAATTCCGTTTGTATAGCAATACCCAACATAAGGTTTTGCCCATTCAGGCACATCAGTAAATGGCATGTTATAGCCCCCGGCCTTGTACTTGGCTTCCGCTTCCTTCCCCAACAGCCGGACAATCATTGTGGCGCCTGCCGCACGGGTCAGAGATTTGTCGAGGTCAAAGGAACTTCCGGTTCCAAGAAATAGACCATCTTCCCACAAAGCTTCGGCGGCATAACCGTATTGAACCTCGTAGGCAGCATGGCCAGACAGTACTAAAATAGAGAAAACCAATGTTACCGAGATCAGAAAAGACATTACCCTTCCAAATCGTTTCATTCTATAGCCTCCCCGTTAGTGAAATCAGTCGCTTTATTTCATCTCAAAATCCTTTTCTTCAAGGTTGGGATACACGTCCTCCAGCGGCGAATAATCGGTGGCTGGGTTGCCGGACAGCAGGATGTGCGTCAGTTTGGACAGCCCGGCCAGCGGCGACAGATCCGCCACGTGATTATCCTCCATGTAAAGGTAGACCAGGTTTTTCATGTTGGCGAGCGTGCTGATGTTGGTGATCTGGTTGCCCTTGATCCAAAGACTTTCCATCTGCGTCATGCCGGCGAGTGCACTTATATCGGTAATATTGTTGCCCCATATCCAAAGGTCCTTCATGTTGGTCATGCCTGCAAGCGCACTTATATCGTTAATATTGGTGCAGCAGACATAGAGACATTCCAGCTTGGTCAAACCGGCCAGCGGACTGATGTCAAAGACCCCGTCGCCATCGGAAAGCGCCCAGTTCAAGTTAAGGCCGGTCAGGTTAGGGAACTGTTTGAGGTCACTGACATCCGCAACTCTGGCGAGCGGGGCAGCACCTTCCATCTCCATGTTCAAATCCTTAACAGCTGCAGCCTCGGCGAGCGTAATGTCACCCTCCGGCTTGTCCATCGCTTTGCGCACCAACTCTTCAAGAACTGGATCGGTAAATACGACGACCGGTTCGGGCGTCGACTCCTCTGTGGATTCGGGTGTCGGCTCCACTGTGGGCTCGGGCGTTTCCACAGGTGCGGACTCCAACACCTCCGGTGACAATGTCTCTATCGAAGTAGGCTCGCCGCAAGCGGCCAGGCTCAGCACCAATAATAATGCTAGTAAAGCGAATAGTGTCTTTTTCATTTAAAAAACCTCCTTTTATCCTTCTTCATTCAACTTCCTTTCAGCTATTTATCCAGCAGCCACAATCCTGCTAACGCCACTAGCACACCGCCCATGTCTATCGAGATGTGTTTTAGATATGTTCCCTTTTCCCAGCGGCGGGGGCTGCCGTTAAAAGCCATTATCCCGATGCCCGCGATGATTATGATGTATCCGAGTATTTTCATATGGTCTCCTCCTGACGTTTAATTGTTCAGCATTTGTTTTCAGCCGTTCAGAAACATTCTGTAAAATGGCGATAACCCCTGTGCGGCTGCCAATCGCGCCCGCGCCCCGAGCCCACAGCTTGTCGAAGTGAGCTTGGAACTCCCTGAGCAGCATGAGCTGGTCAGAGTGGATCATCACCGGCTCCGGTCCGCTCCAGTGGTTAATGGCAAGATGTTGGTTCTGCTTGAGCTGCCAGCAGTTGCTCGTGTGAAGTATTGTGATGTCGTCAAGGATTAACAAATGAAAATTGGGGACTGTTTCGAGGTAACGGATATAGCCGTCCAAAATATTGATACAGCCCTCAGTATCCAGGAGAACAAATCCCTTTTTAATAAAATACAGACCTGGCATACGGCAAAATCCATCCTCCGAAATCTGGTTCAGCCTGGAAAGCGAAAGAATTTCGCGAAACACAGACCCGCCCTTCAACGCTTCATCCATGCCTGACTTAAATCGTGCGAATTCCGCGCTGCGCCATGCATATTCAGCTTCGCTGTGCCCGTGCGTTGACAGAACACGGTTATAGGCATGCTCCGGCATATACATTGGGTTGATACTGTCCTTCACCACATCAAGCGCGCCCGGGGTGCAAAATTCCCGGTAAATGATTTCAAGGATATTGCGGGAAAAGTCGTCTCCATAGATGTTCAGCACAGGCTGTGCGTAGCGGACGGCCTGTGCAAAGCTCTTTTGAACCTCCTCGATAAAGGCCGGTTCTCTGATAACAACAGCCACAGGAGGCGCGGTGACGCCCGGCGTTTCTGTCACAAGCATCACCGCAATTCCGGCGATAATCAGGTGCATCTGATTGGTAACGGTCTGTGTCAGTCCATGCACCACAGACAACCGAACATGCCCCGAGACCAGCGCGCCCATATAAGTTACGATCAATACGGACATAGCCTGTGTATCGCCTGACACACACACGATCAGACGGAAATTGATATCATTTTTTTCGATACTGCGAAGCAAGAGAGCTGCAATATCCTCGTTTACTACCGTTGTAATCTGATCGCTGGACAGAAAAATTTCCACAGCGCTTTTGGCAGGAAGTCCGGATAAAATCGGCTCAAGCTCCAGCGCAATATCAAGACAGCCGAGCCTGACCGCACTATCCTCCTGATGCGAGGCTGTCCGCGGTTTTCCCGGCGCTGCGGTCTTCGCGGCGGCAACCGGCGGCTGGCCTCCAATATTACGGCGCAAAGCTTCTCCATCAGAGGCCAGCCACATAATCAGATTCTGTCTAACACGGTAAACAGAAGAAATATCTATCGGCAAACCCTCTGCTTCAAACCGTTCTTTCAGCCATTCCAAATCATGAATGTGCTTGCTGTGTTCCAGTATATATTCGGCAAGAACGTCCATCTGCGGGCTTGCAGCCCTAAGCCTGCGCTCGCCGCTGATCCAGCGGCTGATCAGAGAGGGATCGACGCCCAGTGCCCTGGCCATTTCGTTCTTACTTACCCCGAAATATTCAATGACCGATTTCAGGTTTTTACCGGGGCTCGTCATGGCAGATTCCCCCCCCGGTTATTTCATCTCAAAATCCTTATATTCAAGCTTCCCATAAATATCCTTGAGCGGGCTGTAATCTGTTACTAGATTGTTACTCAGTGCCAGTTCTTTCAAGTTCGCTAGTTTTGCAAGCGGGCTGACATCTGTAATCAGATTGTCTGATAAGAATACGCTCCACAGTTTTGGCAAATTGCCAAGAGCGGTAATATCCTTGATTCCTGCACCCTTTGCCTCAAATATCTCAAGGTTTTTCATATCTGACATAAAATCAAGGTTTTCAAATCCATTGCGCCCTTGGTCAGGAGAATAGTTCCAATCAAATACAAGGCAGGTCAAATTCGTCAGGCCTTCTAAAGGGGACAAATCCTTGACCGGAACACCTGTGAAGCCTAAACTCTCTAATTTCGTCAGACCTGCCAACGGCGAAAAATCCGCTATCTCATTAAACGATAGATTCAACTCTTTTAAGTTGGTAAAATACTGCAGCGCACTGATATTACGGACGCCTCCGTTCTTGCTGTTCATATCGTCAAAGCTCTCGTTGCTCAAATTCAGGGAAGTGACTGCTGCCGCTTCTTCCTTTGTGATCTCGCCGTCCGGCTTGTTCATAGCCGTACGAATTTTAGCTTCAAGTACCCCGTCATTGAATTCGATAACATTACTCTGCTCGTTGGCTCCTGCCCCGGAGATCTTTCCGTTGTTAGTAAATGTTCCTTTATCTTCGACAAAAATGTGTGAACTGTTGATTATAACAGCACCTTTATTGTTGGTAAAATTACCTTCATCAACGCGAAGGAAGAAACCATCAATAACAACAAGCTCATCATTGGTGAACGTCCCTCCGACGACTACCGCCATGCCTCCATGCGTGTTGACCATTCCCTTTTCAAGGTAAACGGATCCTTTGTTTTCAAACGAGCCGTCAAAAACACGCAGCTGCCCGCCAACCGGACCGCGATCCACATTATCTTTGATAACGGATGCACACAACCTTATATCCCCATTATTGATGACCTTGCCGCCTTTTTGAACCGACATGACGGAGTAGTTGATAAAATCATCAGTGAATGAATCGGCTCCCATGACCAGGATCGAGCCGTTATTTATGAGCGTACCTTCGATATAAAAATCATTCCCACGGTTTACCATTAATGTAACTGCGGCCGGTATGGTCAGCTCGCCCGTAACAACCACGGGAGTCCCGATAGAATCAATGGATATTGCCTTCACGGTATTGTCAGCTAAAGCTGTCTTAAGTGCATCAAAAGAAGAAACAGATACAAAATCCGGCTTGGGCTCGTTTACAAAATCTATCGCCTTCCCGAAATCCTCCTTTTTGAATACGCCTTCCGCAATCAATTTATTTGCCATCATCTGGCTGCCGCCTTTCTGATCGGCCTCCAGAGAAGCCCATGAGACCAGAACTACATCTGATCGCAGAAAATTCACCGTATCCACATCGTCAGGAAGAATACCAACCGCCTTTGCCAGTACATCCGGCTCGTCCCACGAAAAATCGCCCGTCGTGTCGCTATAACCAAGTGCTCTGAGTATAAAGGTCAGATACATATCCGAACCCGCGTTGCCCGTGCCGAAGCTTGTGGCAGATACGCCTTTGGTCAGTCCCTTTTCATAAGCGTAACCTATGTACTTGTCCGCCCAGGCCGGCACATCAGTGAATGGGTGCTTACCGCCCACATCCAATGCCTCCGCTTCCTTACCCAGTGCGCGTATCAGCATAACCATTGCTTCGATGCGGGTTGGTGCTCTGTCAAGCGCAAAATCAGTCTCGGATACACCTTTGAACAATCCAAGCTTTTTCAGTGCCGTAGCTTTTGTCTGTGCCGCATTGATGTCAGCCGCATAAGCCTGCAAAACCATTGCAAAGATTAGAGTAAGAGCCAGCACGAGGGAAAGTATACCATTCGCAGTTTTCTTCATAGTCTTTCTCCTTATATAAATAATTTGTCAATCTGTCATTGACATCTTCATTTTACAAGACATTAAATAAAAAAAGGTGAGCTATCAGCCCACATTTGACATATTTCTTCAAAAAATGCCTGCCATAATACATGCGAATCGATCGGGATAAATAGCGGGCTGTTTTATATATATTTGTTAATTGTTTATTGATATGATATTGTGAATTCCGCTTTTCCTTCGATAGCTTGAGCCGCCTGCCGCATATCCTCTCCCAGGATGACGTTATCAAGGTGCGGTAATGAGAGCAGCGGCGTGAGATCACCATCTATGATGCCTGTCACTTCAAAGAATTTTAGCTGTGTCAGATTACTCATCCCGGCGAGCGTGTCAATGGTAGTTTCATAGAGACTCAGCTTCTGCAGACCCTTTAGTCCGTCAAACACCTCGAGAGAGCGGATTGGCAGCTTGCCGGCATCCAGTTCATTGAGCATGGGGCAGTTAACAAGCGGCGACAAATCCGTGACACGGGTATCAAACAGGGAGACCCTCTTCAAAAACTTCAATCCGCTCAAGGGTGAAATATCTATAACCGGGTTATTCTTTATTTCCACCGCCTCAAGGTTCTGCAAGGAAGCAAGCGGAGATACATCAGTTATCTTCTGCATGGAAATGGATATTTGCTTCAGATTCGGCATTTTTTCAAGATCAGTCAGCGAGCGGATCGGTCCTTCCCTTACCTGATTGCTTTCAAAGAGTTCCTTCACTCCGGCATTCAGCTCTTCTTCATTCCCGGAAATCAGAGAATCTCCGTAAATATACAGCCTATCGACTGATAATAAATCATCCTGTGTAAGAGGTTCGCCAGTCGTTTTGCCAAGCTGAAGCCGGACAGCCTGTTCAATCAGCGGCTCTTCGAAGGAAGTGCCTTCGCCCGTCTCCGGGTCCGCTCCCAGTAAGTCAGTAAAGCGTCCCAGGACAAAACCCGCACAAAGGAATAACATACATGAAAGTAAAACCGCAATATATCGAAGCACAGCTGTTTTTCGTCTGCCATCGGAATGGATCAGCGCAGCTTTTAGTTTTTTCGCCGACTCAAATCTGTGCTCCGGAGAAAAAGCCGTACACTTTTTATATATACTTGTCAGCCTGTTACGGCCTGCTTTGCGGCATACCTCTTTCGCGTCCGTCTCGCAGGTAAGCAGCCAGCCCAAAACGACGCCAACAGAATAAATGTCTGTGCGGGCATCTGTCTGTGAAAAGCCATATTGCTCCGGCGGTGCATATTCTCTTGTCCCGATGAATTGTGTGTCGCTCTTTGATTCGGAATGGTATACACGTGCTATGTCGAAGTCAATCAGACTGATTTTTCCATCCGGCTTTACGATAATGTTTTGCGGCTTGATGTCCCTGTGGATAATGGGATGTTCCTGCCCGTGCAGATAGATCAGAACATCACAAAGCTGAACGCAGATATTTGCAATATCCTTCTGGGATAGAGTGTTTTCCAAAATGTATTGATCGAGCGGTTCCCCCACGACATATTCGCGTACAATGCACAGCGCATTATCGTTTTGGAATTCGTCTGCAAAGGCAGGTAGGCCGCTATGGTTCAGCGACTTCAGTATGCTGCTCTCATGTACGGTTGAATAAAGATTTTTGTTGTAGCATTTTGCCACATACATCTGTTCACTGCCTTTTTGTCGAACTAAAAAAGTTTCTGTACCGTGGCTGCTTGCCAGACGTTCCATCTGATCGTATTTCTCCAGAAAACCCGCGGGATACGCATCGTCAAAGGTATTTAAAATATCGGCGACAGCCGCTTTTATATCCTTCATTTCATCTCTCCCGTGCCAAGCAAAGGCAGTCCCATTTCATGCAAAACCCGTTGTGTCTCTACTATCGTAAAATGGTCACGCAGGCAGTATATCAATGCTGCATCTCGCTTTACCCTGGGATATAGGGTGTTCTTTCCGGCGTATTTCAAGAGCTCCTGCGCTTCGTCAACATTAGCCTCAAACCCGAATGCAAGCTGCAGAACAGTGTCACGCGAGGGATTCCTTGCCCCCCTAAAAATCTGATGTCCATAGGAACGTTCGATGTTTGCCCGCCTGATGATATGTTCCGGCACTTCGCCCCGCTTTTTACATAATTGCGTTATGTATTCGTTAAAGGGCGGCATTTGCATTTCATCCGCGTTGTTTTTTATAAACTGCTCTAAATCCGGTGCTTTGAGCAAGCAACTTAAGAAAGAGGTCGTACTTGTACGATTTCTTTCGGATCCAACTGGCTTCGCCGTATCTTTGGGGATCATCTGAAGATGCCTCCTGTCAGATCTACATAAAATATTCCATAAATGATAGATCTATTATATATGTCCGTCTTAATGTTTTCAAGAAAAAGTATGTTCAATCACGGTAACCAATTGCACAGTAAAGCCGTTGTGCTCAATCAAGTCCTAGATCGCTCAATATCTCCTCCCAGGGGATATTGCCTTCAGTAATTGGCGGATGCAGCCCGAATGCCTTTTCAGCATGCGTTAACCAGCCATCGCCCTCCTGTGTCATACCAACCTCATTGACGTTATATCTAAGCACCTGCATTTTAGGATAGTTCGCTGCAATATCTTTGATGTTGGATCCCACCGAGTCAATTTCCGTTACTGTTGCTCCCTCAGTTTCTGAAAATGGTCTGATATTATTATTGTTGTATATGTATTCGCCCGAGCTTAAGCTGCTTTTGTGCAGTGCCTGCGTATCAGAACAAACAGCCATGATTAAACCGTCAAGTGCCGGATTTCCCATCGCGTCGTTTTCTATAGCTTGCTCCGGTTTCATCTTGAAATCAGCAGGCAGCGTGCTTGTATCAAACATCACGTAAAATTCACATACTGCTCTGCCTGACTCATATAGTCCAGTTCCGTCTGAAATAAACACCTTGAATTTTCCTATGCTTTTTCCGTCGTTCAAAGGAAAGCTTTTTTCATACGGCAGCTGCGAGGCTATGGACTGTGATGACGTATCCATCCCAGTGGTCATTTGCGCATTTTTGACACCCGCAGTGGTTATATTTATATCCTCTGTCGTCACCATTGTCATAACAACGAGCAAAATAAAACCTGTTACGATCCATAAAATCAGGTGGAGGATGCAGCCCTTTTTCGATAATTTACGCTGGATGATAAAAGCAATCGAAAAAATAACAAGCGATATTATCCAGCCGACGAGAGTAGCCCGGCCGACCAAAAGCATCACAATAAGCAGCAAGCCGAGGATTAAAAAGCCAATAAGCCCTAAGATGCCGCCTTTGACGCCACTTTTTTTTGAAGCACCCGCATAAAACGTCCCCTGCGGATTGCCATACTGCGGATTGCCGTACTGCGGCTGCACAGGTACATAAGACGATTGAGGTTGAGGCTGTGACTGCGGCTGTGACTGCGGCTGCGGATGTACCGGCTTTCCGCATTTATTGCAAAATACCGATCCTCCAGATAGCTGTGTGCCACAATTGGAACAAAACACGCCACTTTGTTTTACGGTCTGTCCCACTATATACTGTTCATCTACCTTCACTTGCCCGGCAGACTGAACAAATGCCGGCACGTATCCGACCGGGTACATGGCCTTGTTTTTATTGATCACAGTCTTAAACTTCCATCCATGCATCTTCGCAGTCTCTTTAGCCGCAGTCGGAATTGCTCCCAGATCGATCGTATATTCATAAGCTTTTCCGTCAGGGCCGTATTGTACGCTCTTCACCTTACGAAACAGCGTTTTTCCACTTTGAAACGATGACTCGCTGTCACCGCCAAAGGATAGCCCTTGTCCTGTCTGAGTCGTCTTCTCGTACATGTAAACGGTTTTATCCTGCCCATTAGCAAAAATCGCCGCTTCATACCTTATTTTTTTGTTTCCCGTACTCCATCCGGCATCAAGAAATTCAGTACTGATGGTGATATCGGTGCCGTTTCCATATTGTGCGGATACTCCCAATGCCGACAGCCTGCTGTTGATCTCGGTTAGAATTTGTTGTATCATACA
Source organism: Bacillota bacterium (assembly GCA_023435745.1). Taxonomy (GTDB): domain Bacteria; phylum Bacillota; class Clostridia; order Acetivibrionales; family DTU013; genus JAEYRF01. The sequence goes on from JAEZMD010000012.1 coordinate 148,878, forward strand.
AAACCCCTCTTTCGTTATACATAGCATAAAATCCAAATTAATTTCCTGTACCGCAGAAAGAATTAGTGCGCATGCACATCAGGAAATTGGCCGCCATTCGTAAATATAGTAAGTGCCACCGGTGCCGCTGCCTGTCCAAAGCTCCTCCTGCTGTCCTTCGGAATAACCGACGGGGATTTCAGCCGAAATTGTACCGCTTACAGATGAAACATTTTTCTCGCTGTACTTTACAGAGGAATAAATCTCAAATGCACTCTTTCCGTCCTCATTTGCAAAACGGGTCGAACCAAAATCCGCCCTGCAGCTTCCGTTTCCATCAAAGTAGGAAAGGTTAGTTTCCGTAAAAGCGAGGTTAAAGCTGAGACTTACCGTTTCTCCGCCCCGGATTACCTCGGGAGGAACCGACATTGTTAATTGAGTAGCATAGCTTTCTCCATTGAGCATGTCCGGATCATACCATGTGTCACTATCCCCCACGTATTTTTGCGAGTAGGTATAACTACCGGGCGAAGCGCCGGCTGCAACCTGATAAACACCGTTCTTATTCGTACTGTCCAGATTATCCTGATACACCTCGTTGATTGTGTTAACAAGCACCCATGCGTATTCCTTTTGAGCGGCAGGCGCAGCGGATTGCTCTTCAGTAGTCTCCTCAGGGACATCGATTTCCACCTGCTCAGTCTTTTCTTCATCGTTACCGGCAAGCTGAATGGTTGTGGTGGGATAGGACACCTTAAAGGGAACAGTCAGCTCCGGCGTATCCTTTCCGGGAGCATATAGCTCAACGGTATTCGGGCCTCCGCTCTGCATATGTCCGAGTATTGTAAACGAAGTGTTCATTGTACCGCTTCCCGGCATCTTTCCTGTCCAGTTTTTTACATTAGCGGCGTTTGAAAGGGGTGCGAAACGGATGGTATATCCGGTGTACTTATACTCTCCCTCACTATCGGCCTGATCAATGATTTGAACCCTGACTGTTTTGTTAAGCTCCAGCTGCAGGCTTCGAAGCTGTTTCTCAAATTCACGCTGTGCCTGTTCCATGGCCTTATTTAAAAGATATTTGCGTGCGGAGATCATGGGTGCTTGCAGCCTTGTTAATAAATGAGCCCTGTACTGCTGTGTAAGCACCTCTCGGTCCTTTGTCCATTCCCGTTCATCGAAGGAATATTTCTTACCCGAAACTCCGGCAATCTCCTTGACCTTGCCGTAGCCGAGCTCCCAGAACCGGTTGCAGTAATTGTCGATTTCCTGTTCGATTAGCTGCTGAGCCTTTTGCGGATCATCCTGGTTTTCGTTCAGGATCCGAATCATTATTCTGCGCCATTCCTTATTGGAGCGCGGAGCCTCCACATCATTGTAATACTGATATACATCTCCGATGTTTTCAAGCTTGAGTTCCATCATATCGCTCTGAACAGTGGATAGAATAATATCAAATACGGCGATGCCTGCAAAGCCTACCTTTAAAGCAGACGATCCGAGGTATCCCACAGCGTTGTTGGCGATGTTCTTTGCAAGGTTGGACAGAGTACTTAGCTTTCCGGCGTCATCGGAAAAATTGTAAGTAAAATCATAACAGGTCTGCACAACTGCCAACGCAAGCCCTAGATGCTGCGTCCCGTTGTCCAGTGCCTCGACAAGCGCACCATCATACTGTCCGCCTAGTGTGATTGCCGTTACGGCTGTTCCGGTGTTTCCCGTCACGGCGTTGATGGCTTCAAAACCCGCCTCAAACGCCGCATTACCGGGTTCTCCACTATCAGCAAGTTCCTGCAGCACCTCAAAGGATTTCCCGGTGTTCATCTGGCTGGCAATAGCATATACATCAGTGATATAGGCTTTACGGGTATTTTCATTCTTCACCTGGAACACGCCATATGTGGAAAGATGTGTTGTATAAATGAGAACCTGCCGGTTTTCGGCGTCTACCTCGTACAAAACGCCCTCCCATTCGCCGGTGCTCCGGTTATAGTATTTTGCGCCGATACACTCGCCCTCGGCGCCCGTCTCAACGTATTTTTCATCATATGGGATAGCAATGGTAATCACATCGCCAAAGGCGCTTTGCTCTCCAAGATAAAAATCATATGCAGTGACCTTCACTCCATTCGACTTATCAATCTTTTCTGGAAGCTCTCTGATTTGCAGCTTTTCTGACCCGTCGATGCCATACTCGCCAAAATCAATCGTTACATCGTAAGCCGATGCAACCGGATTCTCCGCAGTGACTGTTAACTCTTTCGCATTTGTCTTATAATCCTTCTCTGTGTAGGAGAGGGCACTCAAATCTAACGCCTTGCTGTCCGTGTTGACTCCGGCTTCAGGGTTTCCGCCGATTCTCGGCAGGATTACAACCGCTAACACAATCACCAGCAGCACCGCGATGGCGGAAATCACAAGCTTTCCTGCAGAACGCTTCCGTTTCCATGCAGGCGTAGATCGCTCGACATGTGAAACAGGGCGCTCCGGGACAGGGCGCTCCGGTACAGGAGCAGGGCGCTCCTTGGCAGGCGCAGCCTTTGGCGATTCGGCGGCCGCGTTAACCTCCGTCCCGCAGGAACGACAAAATCTGGCGTTTTCTGGCAAAATGCTACCGCAATGTTTACAATACATATGTTATCCCCCTTGTTCCTTTTAACTGTTAGCATAATACCGATTCAATAGCAGACATGACCGCTAATCCAGCAGATGCGTCCTTATTTCATTTTAAGTAATTCCTGACTTGTATCGTATCATCCAATCGGGTGATTTCGCGTAAAAAAGCCCCTCACCCTTTCAGGTGAGAGACTCGTGAGAAATGCTATTTATGAAGATTTCGATGATCCTATGGAAGGAGGCTGTCTGTTTAGAAATATATTAATCAATTCTGTCCTGTTCTGAACTCCGGCTTTTGAATAAAGATTCCTCACATGTGTTTTTACCGTATTTTCGCTCACATGCAGCTCGCCGGCGATCATCCTGTAAGTCTTGCCCGTGAGCAGCAATGAGGCAATTTCACTCTCGCGTTCCGTTAGCTTCTCCGAGATTGAGAAATCTCGAATCAGACGTGTTTGTTCCTGATGCGACATTTCAAAAAGCACCGTCAAATAGGCATGGTTTTCTAATAGTGCAGTGAGGCGCTTATTTAATGGAGGAAGCATCACGAGAGTAACACATACGACGCCCAGCGCCAGCAGAGTGGAATTCTGGCCTTGCATGTTTTCAGAAAATAATGCGTTTCCGATCAACCCGCCCAGTAATACACCCAGCACATTGGCGGAGAGGCCAACGCCGAGAACCCTGGCGGGATTCTTGTGAAGCTCCAGCATTTCTCCCAGGATACTCCACCAGAACAGGTCATAAACGCCGCAAGCTCCCAGCATCAGGGTATTCACAACAAGATAGCCCTGGGCAGAGCGGTCAAGCACCAGGAATGCAATGAAGGAAAAGCCGATCATAGCAATAGCAATATATAGAATATATGCGCGGTTTGTTTTGCGGGACAGATTCCTCATAATAAACAGGGCAGCAATGTACGGAACGGCCCAATACCAGCTTGTCAGCCATTCAAGATGCGAAAAGGCAGGTCCCTGCACCTGGTACATAAGACCGGAATTGATGGTGATGACCACAATGAACAGGCACAGAAAAAAGAGGGGTTTCGTAATTCTGGCCGGACTCTCCGGTTGATCAGCAGACACAGTTATCTGCTCATGATTGTCAGCCTCTTCCTTCTGAGGGAGCCTCAGAGCGAATAGGAACGCCATCCCCAGCACCAGCATGGACAGACCAAGCCCCACATGAGGAGATACATGTATAGCCGCCATATTAAGCAGGATCATTAGTATGTTGGAGCAGATCAGTCCGTCCGCCATAGTTTTGATACGTTCGTTTTTCGGTGTTCCGCTTTTTAGAAAGAAGCCCCACGCTGCTACACTACATCCTGCCAGTAATGAGGCCGTAAGCAATGCCGCTGTCCATAGGAATGAGGGTGGCAGAAAAAATACGCCGGAAGCGGCGGCGCAAAATGCAATGGATCCAAGCATAAGTCTTTTCGCAGCCTTCATGGTTTTTATAATAAAACCGCATAAAATCAGTCCGGCAAAATGAGAGGCCATTGTGCTGAAAACAAATTGATGGACGGGAACGTTATAATAATCTGCAAGAGCATAAAGAATCCGGCCTTCAAACGGAAAGGCCAAAAGCCATGCAAAAAACAGGGAAAAGACTATAATAGTTAATCTTCGATATTTGATTGATGTTAAATCTTTCTGCACGGCATCACCTGTCTTGTTTTTCTCCATTATATAGCGAAAACCGGCAGATTTCAATAACCGGCAGATTCTCTATATCGGCAGGCCAACTGCATTATTTATTTTGTTCAGCATGATATACCGCCATGCCAATCCGTTTGAGCAGCAGCGGAATATTCTGTACCGGGTCACGGTCCAGTTGCTTTATATCCTCCGGCAGCTTATTATATGGAACAAGATATGGCGTGGTCTTATTTTCAGCATACACATGCTCTCCCGCCACCCATCCGTTAGCTATCCTCTCGGCCGTCCAGGCATCATGCTCCTTTTCAGCAAGATACTCAACATATTCCTCCGGGATTTTCATAATGGGATCACCGCCGCCCTCACGGCGCATTACAAAATTCATTTGACGAAGTTTCTCCGGTATATCCATAGCCTGCCGAAGATTGGAGTATTTCAGCGAATCCGAGAGCTTATCATAATCAGGATACTTGAGAGGCTTGTCCGGATAGCGCTCAAGCTGTTTTTCGTTATACAACTCATGTATTGCCCGTGCAAGCTTTTCAATGTCCTTAAGCTCCGGGCGCGGAAGTATTTCATCCTTAGGTTCGGGAAGGACGCGCTTCCCAACTGATTTGCATTGAATTGAGACCCTATCAAACAGTGCATCCATATCAAGCAATTTGAACAAAAGCTTCCTCTTTTCACGGCTAAAATCTGCGGGTAGTGCACCGTTGCGCGCAATCAGAGTCAGCGAAAGCTTTTCATCTGTCACTTCAAGCCCGGCTTCTGACGCTTGGGCACGGAGCCTGTCCTTCTTACCATAAGCTTTCCGGTTCCACTCCTGCAGCTCATCGCACAGTATAAGCAGATAAGCAATCGGGTGTGTGTGCGGAGAAAGCGCGCCAAGGTTAAACGGTTTTTTCATAAACATGTTTTTATAGCAGTTATGAAGAAGTATGGCACTGGCGCTGTCCAGCACCGGCCAATAAAAATATTCGGGCTTATATTTTGCTGACTGGATAAGGTAGCCATACCATTTGAGTACGATGATTGAGCTATAATATCCATGATCAATAAAGCCGAAGCGCGCCATAACATTTACAAAATCATCCAAAGCATATTTTGCCGCTTTCAGTTCAACGCCTAAAGATGAGTGAATCTTGTGAGCCAACAGATCAACGGGTTTAAGAGCATCTATGCAGAGGCTGTCCTCATATCTGTCAAAGTAGCATTTTGCAAAAATTCCTTTGGGTGTGATCTCAGCTATCCGATTGAGCTCCTCAAAATTTTCAAACGAAAGCTGCACGTTGACCGGTTTCTCCCTGCCTCCCACCTCTGTAGCAAAATCGATGTATTTGTTGATTTGCCGTCCGACAATTTCCACAGGGTAGCCCACATCATGGAATAAGGATGCAAGACCCCAGCGGTAGTAGAATTCTTCGTTTCTGGTATCGTATGATAATGGGTATTCCTTCTTGTCCATAATAATTTTTTCAAAAGCAGCACGAAATCTGGAATTGCCCGCGTAAATACATAAGCCAAGAATAAAGACATTTACGGAATGGACATAATGGTCGCGCTGCTTATCGATAAGAACTGAAGCATTTTCCTCATAGCTTTTCAGTACGTCAAGCAGGTCAATAAATGGATTCGAACTGCCCTCGAGCACAATTCGGTAGCTGTCGAAAAATGTCCTGTAAACAGCCAGGGCTGTTCCTTTTGTTCCATTATCCAGAAACTCCCTGATGGCCTGACGCATGAAGATCTTGTAAAAATGTCCCCGTTCCTTATCTTCAAACACTTCTAAATTATCGAAAAAAGCTTCAACAAGTTTTTTTATCATATCTCGCATTTATTCCGTCCTCACAATCTTATATCATTTTGCCTCTGTGTTATTACTTCTGCTTCTGCCTATGAACCCCCCGACAGCCGACAAGGATAATAGTACGGCAGCAACATACCACCACCATTGTCCCAGTTTGAAAGCAAAGTACCAAGAGGCAGCAGCAAGAGTGACACTCAATAGGGGGGAACCGCCGCTGCGCCCTTCCCGGCGTGATTTCAAAGAAGATGCATTTGAACCATAGCCCTGCATTATTTCATTAATCAGCTCAGAATTCTCAATAATTTTCATTGCATCCGGAACCGACATGACCGTATTACTGGTTGAGGCCATATTCAATAAAGCTCTGCTTTGTTCGGTCAGGTAACCGATTTCTTCTTCGCCTGCATCAGGTTCCATGATATCGCTTTTGCTTTCATTGATTATACGGATAGCTTTATCAAGCATAAAGAGATAATCATTGGGATCTAAGTATCCTGAAATATTTTTATGATAATTGTCCGCCTGAGCTACAAGATTGCCAATTGATGCAGAATAATTCGTCGCACACATTTTTAAGTCTGTACGTGACAGGCGCAGCTTACGCCGGTTTTGCAGCATAAGTCCATAGAGCGATGCAGCCGAGCCATACATTGTACTTGATTGGCCCGTGCTTCCATTGGCGCCGGCATAACGTGCTGCAAGAAGGAGCATGTTCACACTCCATGGCTGCCCTTCATCACGCATGCTTGCGATCAGATCCACCTGACTGCTTTGCAGTGCTGTGTGCGGCCTGACAGACTTAATCTTTTCCATGTATTCAAAATATTCATCATATGATAAAGCAATGTCCGCCATTATTTCGCACTGTTTTATATACATATCCTCCATTACCTCCCTCAAGGAAGGAATGTCCGATATTACGCCCGGATTCTTGCCCGTCCAGTCAAGCAGCGCAAGGCACCACGCCCGGCATGCCTCGCCGTCTCCGGCATAATAATGGCACGCTTCCAATACAGTATGAAGGCATAGTATCTTGAACTGCGGGTAATCTGCCTCTCTTGCCGAATTCAATGCGTAGTCAAGCGCTTCTCTGACCTTGTGGGCAGCAATTTGCTGCTGTGATTTTGCAGTGAATGTATTGACATCCATTTAATTTCCCTCCCTATAAGTTAGTTAACACTATCGTAATTAATATTCAGCGAATAGATATGGCTGCTGCCGCTGAGCGCCAATAGCCTGTCCCTATCCCTCCGGGCAAGCAGACGAAACCCGCCCTCAGAAGCGATGGATGCCATGTATTTCAGGCTTCCCGCCTCATAAGCCGATATCACTCCGCCTCCGCAGACGACCAATGTATTTTGAAAAACGCAGAAGCTGTTGTTTTTTCGTTCAAATGGAATGTCCATACTTTTTTCCCGGCAGCCGGCAAACTCATCCGCCGTACCGTAGCTTACTGTCGGAATTGTAACGTCGCTGCCCGAATACGGTGTGGAAAAGAAAACATACAGCATGCCGTCATTTTCGCTGAAGCAGGTATCGATGAACATCCCTCTGTCTTTAGAAAAGTACCGCTCACAGATTAGCTTGAGTGATTTGTCCTCATTTATTCTATACAGAAGCAGCAGATAGGGAATACTACTGTTTACTGCACGCGCATTTACCGATACTCCTGTCAGAACCAGAAGATCACCGAAAACGTGCAAAGAAATGGAAGACAGCCAATAGTCGGAAAGCGACGGAAGCTTGATACCCTCCGGAAATTGATGCAGAAAGCCGGATGTATCCGCACAGTAATAGCCGTCCCTTACAGCCGCCACAGAAACCGGCTGAAACTTCGCAGCGCGCTTATGAACTGTTAGCTGTGCCAGGTCAACGATTGACATATTGCCAATTATATCAAAGATAATCAGATCTTTATTGATTTTCAATATAGATAAAATTCCGGCGTCAAGTTGAACCTTCGCAGCCTGTCCGCCGCAAAGGACAGTGATTTGTCTGCCCGAGCGCTCACTGAACACCTGTATAAGATCGTCCCCATTTAAAAACACGGTCACAAGAATCGCAGAAGCCGTAATATCCTCCGTCACCGAGGCAGTCATCACATGCTGGTCGGAAATGATGCGGATCAATCGTCCGTCATACGACGCTGATATTTTCCTGTTGTGCTCCAGTTCAGCAAATTCGCCTGACTTTAAGCTCTCCTTCATATCCCACAGAAAAGCATTGCGCCTGCTTTCAGCTATGCACAAGATCCCATTCTCAACCTCCAGCAGCAGCGCGTATGACATACCGGTTTTAATCCGGCTCTTTTCACTGCCGTTGGCGTCAAGCAGGCGGATCGTCGCATCACTTGATGCAATGGCGATACCTCCGCCTTTCAGCACCACAATGCCAAGTATTTCGCACTCCGGCAATTCAAACATTATTAGTGCCTTTCCTTCATCCTCACGATAAAGCTTTGTCCCATGCGATGTTCTCAACGCAAATACATTGACGGTTCCTCCGACAGCCAAAGCGGTGACATCCCCTTCTTCAGGCAAAGATATTTTCTCTTCTCCATCAGATATCCTCGCTTCTCCATTGGTGCTCAGCTTTACTATGGTATGCATGTCCTTTTGATACCACAGACAGCCGCGGTCAAAAGCAAACACAGCGTCGGAGAACATAGGCAGATAATAATCCAATAAGAGCTCGCTTTGTGAAGCAGCGAGAGTCGGCCCATTGAAAATAAGCCTTATGACCTCTGCTGTCTCGTCGTCATAGGTAACGGCGATCCGATCGCCGCCGGAGGATGCGAAAATACCCAGCGGCCGTTTTGGTGCTGTTGCAATCACTTTTTCATCCGGCGTCATTGTATCTGTATAAATTAACCTCAGGCGGCCGAGACCCTCTGAAAAAATTGCAAAGGCTGCATTTTGGGGAATACAGACCGCGACTGTTTTATCCAGCTTGTACGCCGCGGAGATTTTAAGCTGAAGGCCTGCCGCATCCGCGGAAGTTTGACAATAGGACGGCGAAGCCAGCCTCTGCGGGATAATATGCGGCATGGGTCTGCCCGGAGCCTTCAGCATATCCCATGCGTTTGCAAAATCACATGAAAGCGCCGTAGAGAAAAATGAATTTTTATATTTCGTAAATATGTCTGAAAACCGAATAAGCAGATCTCTGAATTTTTTGGCGTCGGAATTGAGCTTCGGAAGAAAATCATAATCAGATATCAGTTCCCCGCTTCCGCATGTAGAGCAGCGCGCATTAACGTATGCACAGTTGGTCAGAAGTTCTTCTCCCAGACGAATATCCGATTGGCACAGGTGATACAAAAGCTCCGTCAGAGCTCTGGGGTTTTCTGTCAGAAAACTCCCTGTTCCTTCGCAGTAACAATAAGAAGAAAAGCACGCTGCAAGAAGCTTGTGATTTTCGGTCCTTGAATCCCGGTAACGTTTATCCGCCGCAATCCGGAAGCTTTCATACAAAAAATCGGTACGGCCCTCACGGCTGGCGGAAAAAACGCGCACCCTGCGAAGATATACACGCAAGGCGCAACGAATCATTTCCTCATCGGCATCAGGAAACCTGTTTCTGAAACAGAATGTGAGCTCGTCCTCTGTAAGGCCTCGCCTGGCACAGGCCAGCAGGCCGAACAGCAACGGAACGCACATCCTTCCGGAAAGCCTTGTGACATAAGAAGTGTCCTGCTCCAAACCTGAAAGAACCTCATCAAATGCTGAAACCGGGTCCTCCCCAAAGGCAATGATCTCAGACTCAAGCTGCTTATATGAGCCGAATACCCTGAGGCTGGAAAGGACAATTTTTAGAAACAGTGGATTCTCTGAGCTTTTTGCCTCGCAGATAGCCTCTATATGAGATTCATCCAGCTTTTTTAAATAATGCTTAAGATATTCATCTATCAGGCTTTTCTTAGCATCATATGTGTAAAACGGCTCGATTTTATGTACAATCGCATGCTGAGATACTGCCTTTATAGCTAAACTAGACAAAGCATCATCTTTAAGGCTGATAATCAGCTTCAAACCGTCCGGAAGCTCATGCGGCAGCCAGGATAACATATCTGTGCCGTTTGGGAGCTGGTTGATCCCGTCAATGATCAGGATACCCCCCAATTGAGACAACAAATTTGCAATGTCTCTTTTGATTTCCTCCAACCCGCCCTTATACTTTATACCGTGCTGGTCAAAAATGCTTTTCCACAAGCCAAACTGTGATGAGGATAAATCCGAAGCACAGCAAAAACGCGCCGTGATATTACGGTGTGATCGGCCTGCGCTCAAGACAGAATTTGCCAGCAGCGTCGATTTCCCCAGGCCGGACTCTGCCGTAAGTATAAAAAGCTTTCTGCTTTGGGAGGAAATATATTCATTCAATGCGAGAAAATCATTTTGCCTCGGTATAAACCCTTCCGAACAATGGATAATAAATTGTTCCTGCTGCTCAAGATCTTTCTCAATTGGACTTATCTCAGCGGCGGCACAATTATCGGGAAATTCAAGCTCTATTTCTCTTTTTAGCGCCTCTATGACGGCCTCCTGTAACGGAGCTCCATTTGCTTTAAAGTCCGTCAGACGGCCCCTTGAGGCTCCCTCGCCCTCAGTTTGAAGCTCGGGAGAAATAAAGGCTTCGTCCCAGCGGCAATCATAATCACATACGACCCATCTGCTTCGCACCTTCTCTTTGAAGCATGCTAACTCCCGGTCTGCAAGCAGCTGATCTTCTGCTGCTGAATTAGTATAGATTTTTCTTTGCACATCGCTCAACGCAATGTTAGTAAACGGATCGCTCCGGAAAAAGAACAGAGCATGCTTTACAGGCTGCTGTACAATATTATTTCCATCCGCTATCCGAAGCATAGGCCGAAGCAGAGCATGCTCAATCTCCATCTCGGTAACCGAGCATTTTCCGACATATTCTTCAATACAGGGATAGTTTTTATATGTATTTTCACTTATGTCTTCCGACTCAGGAACCCAACCTCGCCGCTGCCCCAGAAAGCATAGAAAAAAAGGCCGGCTCTCATCAATGTTGTTCAGACAGGCCAAAACGGTATTGTGCGCCATTGAATCCGCAGTTGATACACCCCATCGCAGGTCAATATCTATAAGTCTGAGCTTGCGCTTTTCACACCAGAGCGACAGCTCAGGAAAAACATATTTCACAAGATAGTCCCGTTCTGCGTGCATATCGTTAAAGGTTGAGCTTATAAAAATCCGGACCGTTTTCCACTGCATAAGCACGCCTCCTATTGGATGTTTCTGGTCTTACCCGGCGCATTCAACAGCGCAATTGTAAATAAACCGGGCATCCGGACACCATCCCATTAGTTCCGCCGGGTATTCTCCATCCGGCAATAAGACGCTTACGCTAACTTCAAGGCTTTCCATAAAATTATCGAAGGTTTCCTTCAATGTACTCCTGTCAATTGTAAGTATCAATGGAATATTTGCCTGTGCATTGCCTTTTGTAAAGGTCTGCATATATTGAATAACTGTTAGTTTCGCCGCTTCAGGCAGTGAAAGGATGGAATCGGCACTCTGATCCGGCAGGTTGGCAATATGGGTGCACAAGCCTTCATCTATTCCTTCTGTGAATTCTGCCCACGCTTTCTTATCAAAGCCCCTTATCAGCCTGATAAATATTCTGGAACCTTCTACATATGCGCAATACGCAGCAAAGCACAAAACCTCATATAAAGCGGCGGAACGTATTCCGTCACTGACTTCCTTTTTTACCGGTTCATTCAATATTGCTTTGGACATATAATCATTTATCTTTCTAACCATTCCTGTCCAAAATATGGTTCCCTGCTCATATGGCGACGGCTTCCCCATGGCTTACCCCCACTGTATTAATTCATTCACTTTATTTGCCATTATTTTCGCCGTAAAGCAGTCCTTTTCCTTCTTTTCAGCATCATTTTTATGCAGCAAGCCCGGTTTATTACCGCGATACCCTCATTTATCGGTAAATCGATAGCCAATGCCTACCTGTGTAAGAATAAAACGTGGGCTTGCAGTGTCTCTTTCAATTTTCCTGCGCAGGCTTGCCATAAATACACGCAGGCTTTTGGCATCGCCAACCTCTCCGTAGCCCCAAATCTGATTAAGGATATAGTTGTGTGTAAGTACCTTCCCCCGATTGGTTATCAGCAAATTAAGCAGCTTATATTCCGTAGGCGTCAGATGGACTTCTTCTGTATCAATAAAAACAATACCCTTTGTATAGTCCACAGTTAAATAGTCGCATGTAAATATCTCCTTATTCATCATTGCAGCCATATTATTAAGCTTGCGTTCCGCAACCCGGATTCGTGCCAGGAGCTCACCCGTGTGAAAGGGCTTGGTGATATAGTCGTCTGCTCCACAGTCAAGAGCCTGAATCTTCTCACTTTCTTCCTCCCTGGCAGAGACAACGATAATCGGCACATTGCTCTTTTCCCTTATCCGCTCGATAACCGCTATTCCATTCATATCTGGCAGGCCAAGATCCAATAAAATGATGTCCGGATTATTTGAATAAAACAACGAGACAGCTTCTTTTCCTGTCGCCGTTAAAATGGTTTTATAGCCCTCATCCTTTAAAAGCATAGTAATGAGGGACATGATATATTTGTCATCCTCTACGACCAATACCGTTACTGTGTTTCCCATCAGCTCTCCTCCTTAACTGGGCAGCGTAAATTCAAACAGCGCTCCACCAAGATGTGAAGTTCCCGTGCTGATGCTGCCGCCGTGCGCCTGTACTATTGCTTTACAAATTGCAAGGCCAAGACCTATTCCAGTTTTGCCATCCGGCCCTGTTCTGCCATTCGTAACAAAAGCCTCAAACAGATGCTCAGCTATCAGTGGATCAATTCCCGGTCCGCCGTCTGCGACGCCGAATTCGACACAGTCCTCTGTCTGCTTTACCGAAATCTCAATCGGGCATCCATCCGGTGTGTGCTTTACGGCATTATCCAAAAGATTGATGAGAACCTGAACGATCATTTTCCCGTCCATAGGTATGGCAACTAACTCTATAGGCAATATTTTGCTGAACGGTCTGACATTAAGCCCGATTACATGGGTTATCGCCTCATTTACAACGTCGTCCACCACTTCTATCTGTTTTTTTACTTCCAAATTTCCATTGTCAATTCTGGTCATATTCAGCATATTTTCAACCATGGTTGTCAGCCAAACCGCCTGCTCGTTAATATCCTTCAATAAGTGAAGCACGTTTTCCCGCTCAAGGTTTTCACCACGCTGCAGCATATAACTGCTTGCTCCCACAATTCCTGTAAGAGGAGTGCGCAAATCATGGCTGATGCTCCGCAGTAAATTGCTCTTTAGATGCTCCCGTTCCATGGCGATCCGTATTTTTTCCCGTTCATTATAAACAAACTCACGGTCAAGAGCAATCCCCAGCTGTGCGGCAATGGTATTGACAAGCCATTCCTGCTCCAGATTTAGGGCCGCGCCTTTTGTGTAGACTCTCAGCGTTCCAAGCTTGTTCACAAGACCCGTTATTGCAAGATCAATATGCTTTTCATCATCAAATGGGAAAAAATTATCGTTCCGGTAGGTTTGCCTGTTTTCATTCAGTTCAACAGTGTTTCCGTAACCCGTATATTCTTCGATACATTGTATTCCCTGTTGAATAATATTACTTTCTCCGGCAACATTAAGAAGCCGCTGCGATACATTGTACAACAGCTTTGCCGTTCGTTCGTTTTTCTGTGAAATCTGCAGCTGACTCTGAAATCTTGCAGTCATACTCGAAGAGATCAGTGATGCAATCAGAAAAAAGAAAATCAAAATGGCATCATTCTTGTTACCAATGGCAAAAGTATGCAAAGGCACTGTAAAAAAGAAGTTGAAAACCATAACACTGATACATGATGCGATAACGCCGAAACGGTATCCCCTTGTGAAGGCGGCCACAAGCAAAACTCCGACCATGAAAACCAACAGGATGTTGTTCTTGTCTATACCCACTCTGTTAAGGGCAAGGGAACAAAGCGTGGCTCCTGATATGATCAGCAGCATATTCAGATAACTTCTATCTCTCATTTGGTGAACCTCACACCAATATTTTAGCACATTCTCAATGGAGTAGCTTCAATATTTTTTCGACATCTGCATGATGCCCCATAATCATAAGATGTTCATCCGATCTGAAAATATGCTCGGCGGAAGGTAAAGGCAAAACAGTGTCCCCATCTTTAGTCGCCAGTATGCTGGCATGGTATCTGACCCTGAAATTAAGCTCTCTTATACTCTTCCCGATCCAGCTTTCGACCGGGGGTATCTCATAAATCGAGACGTCCTTAGTAAGCTCAATATAGTTAAAGACGTTTTTCTCGCTATACCGCACAGCCAGCTTCTCAGCAATCTCCTTTTCGGGATCGGTAACCTCGTCCGCGCCGTTACGCAGTAAAAACTTAGCGTGTATATCTCGACTGGCTTTGCTGATAACGTGTTTTGCCCCCAGCTCCTTAAGCAGGCTTGTTATCTCAAGACTGCTCTGAAAATCGTCTCCTATGCAAACAAAACAAAGATCAAAATTTGCGACTCCAAGTGAGCGCAGAACATCCTCCTTCTTGCAATCACCTATCTGTGCATTCGTTACCATCGGCAAAAGCTCCCTGATATTTTCTTCATCACTGTCTACAACCATAACTTCGTTTCCAAGCTCAGCCAGCTTTCTGCTCAAAAAACTTCCAAACCGTCCGATTCCTATTACCAATATCGATTTCATAATGACCTCTCCTATCCTAAACTGATTTTCTCCGTCGGACTTTGAACAGAGGACGGAACTCTGTGTTCTGTAAAAAGCAGCGCGAAGGAGACACTCCCTACCCTGCCCGCATACATCAATAATGCAAGAATGACCAGCGAAAGGTCACCGACAACGCCTGTAACTCCGGAAGAAAGACCAACAGTACCTATGGCGGAAAGGCATTCGAACAAAACATCGTCAATAGGTAAGGATATGTTTACGGCGCCGATAACAAACGCTGCACAAAATATGAGGATCAGATTGGCTGTCACAATAGAGGAAGCCCTCTTTAATGCGTTATCCTCCAACCGCCGTCTGAATATATTATCTCCCTTGGAATTACGAAGGCTGGACCATAACGAGATCAATATTACCGCAAAGGTGATTGTCTTAATGCCGCCGGCAGTAGATCCGGGACTGCCGCCTATAAACATGAGCAGCATCGTAAGGAGCTTGGCCGCAGGAGTCAGAGCCATTACATCTACAGAGTTAAACCCTGCTGTTCTGGGTGTTATTGCGCCAAAAACAGATGCTGTGATTTTCTCTCCTATCGGCATTTGAGAAAGTGTGTTTCGATTTTCAAAAATATAGAATAATACCGATCCTACGACTAAAAGAATCGCAGTCATTGATAAAACAAGTTTTGTATGCAGTTGATATTTTTTAAAATGCAGCTTGTTTTTTGAGACATCATCCCATACAAAAAAGCCTATTCCACCAATGACAATAAGTGCTGCAATCGTCAGACACACAACGGCGTCGTCAGAATATGTGATAAGCGATGAATATTTTCCATACTTCCCCAATATATCAAAGCCTGCATTGCAGAAAGCGGAGACTGAATGAAAAAATCCGTTATAAATCCCTTCCGCGAGCCCCATCTGAGGTATAAATCTGATTGAAAGCAGCACCGCGCCAAGCCCCTCAAAGAGCAGAGTTCCAACCAGGATTTTTTTTATAAGTCTCACGATACCACCGACATACATGGTATTTACACTTTCGCGCAGTAAGCCTCTTTCTTTGAGTCCTATTTTTCTCTTCAGAAGAAAGGAAAACAGAGTAACAATTGTCATAAAGCCTAATCCGCCAATCTGTATCAGCAATATGATGATTATTTGTCCGAAAACCGACCATTGCGTATACGTATCAAAAACTACAAGTCCTGTAACACAGGTAGCGGAGGTTGCCGTAAAAAGGGCTCCGATAAGTCCAGCTGAAATATGGTCACGGCTTGATACCGGTAAGGATAATAGCAGCGTACCCATAGCAATAAGCATCAGATATCCGAGTGCAATTAGTTGGGGATATGTCAGCTTTTTTAAATATTCAGTCAAGTCTCTCATAAACCCACCTCCGACTCTGTCAGCACAAGCTGATAAAGCATCTGCGCAGTTGTCTCTTTTAATGGCATATACCGGATGCCTTCGCTAATGAATATGCGCTCATTCAATCGATCATTGCAAAGACTGATCATTTTCTCCATACCGTACACTCTCCTACAGATTTTACAAATTACAATATTGTCTGTATCCTTTTCCGATAATGCGAACAGGCAGCAAAAATTCCGCCCTTGTTCAAGCAGGAGTGGCTCGTCTAAAGAGAATACCTGAATTCTATTCTCCTGCAGAAGCCCGGTGATATCCTTTGCCAGCGCGCTTGCGCCAAACACAATCGCAACCGGGGGAATCTCATTTTCCGCTTTTTTAAACCCGCCCTTTTCCAAAAACCTGTCAAGCTTTGCAATGTAATATCCAATGAAAGCAACCGGAACCAACGTGCAGATAATAAGTAAAAGCCACATATATTCACCTTCTCGTCAGTTGCATTATTTACTATTCTACTGTTTCAGATATTAAGATTGTATAAAAAAGCATTATGCTTTTATTAACATAATGCTAAGATTGAGTCTTTCGATGTAAAAATTGTATAAAGGCGGGAACCTGTTTTTGACAACTCAAAGGATGCACGTGTCTTTTTTTGCGGCCAATTTCCGCATTATGCTTTAAACCTATTGACCTCCATTTCCCGGCGTGCCTGGTGCATCCGATGCATCCGACGCATCCGTCGCCTTTATTGCATTCTTCATCATCCGTACATATTCTACAACATGCGATACGCAATCCGTCCCGTATTGCTCCGCGATTTTAACAATTGCGCTACCCACAATCACGCCGTCGGAAAACTCAACGATTTTCGCGGCCTGTTCCGGCGTTGAGATCCCGAATCCCACTGCGCACGGAATATCGCTGACTTCCTTAACAAGCCTTATCATTTCTCTTGCATCTGTGCTTATTTCCTGCCTAACACCGGTCACGCCCATTGAGGATACACAGTAAATGAATCCCTGCGCCTCTTTGGCAATCATTCGTATCCTTTCGCTGGACGTTGGAGCAATCATGGATATCAAAGCAACATTGTATTTCAAACAAATAGGAAGCAGCTCATTTTTTTCTTCGAAGGGCACATCAGGTACGATGACTGCCTGAACTCCCACACTTTCGCAAGCTTTCATAAACCTTTCGACACCATAAGTGAATATCGGATTTACATAAGACATAAATGCAATAGGCACACTGCATGACTTACGAATCCGACCCACCATTTCGAATATTTTATCTGTTGTAACACCACCTGCGAGGGCGCGAGCATCCGCCCTTTGAATCACCTCTCCCTCCGCAACCGGATCTGAGAACGGGATCCCGATCTCTACTAAATCAGCGCCGGCCTGCGCCATTTGAATGACCAGCTGCTCCGTAATTTCCATGTTTGGATCACCTGCGGTGATAAATGGTATAAATGCTTTTCCTCCCTGAAACACCTGTCGTAAATTATTCATAAATCTGAGCCCCCTTATAGCGTGCAATAGCGGCGACATCCTTATCACCTCTGCCGGAGAGGCAAATGACAATGATTTGATCCCGACCCAACGCCGGCGCAATTTTTTTTGCATGTGCAACAGCGTGCGCACTCTCAATTGCCGGGATGATTCCCTCGGTTCTCGAGAGGTATTCGAACGCTTCTACTGCCTCATCATCAGTAACCGGTACATATTCAGCTCTGCCGATATCCTTCAGATTCGCATGCTCCGGGCCTACGCCGGGATAGTCAAGCCCCGCCGAAATAGAGTAGACCGGTGCTATCTGGCCGTACTGATCCTGACAAAAATATGATTTCATACCGTGAAATATCCCAGGTGTTCCTGTCGCCATTGTCGCGGCATTCATCACTGTATCAACCCCATGTCCAGCCGCTTCGCAGCCAATCAGGCGGACATCTTTGTCTTCAATAAAGTCGAAAAACAGTCCCATTGCATTACTGCCGCCCCCGACACATGCCATTACAATGTCGGGAAGTCTGCCTTCCTTCTCCAGCATCTGAGCTTTCACTTCGCGGCCTATGACGCTTTGAAAGTCCCGGACAATAGTTGGAAAGGGATGCGGCCCCATTACTGAACCTAGCACATAATGAGTATCCTCAACACGCTTAGTCCACTCTTTCATTGTTTCATTCACCGCATCCTTGAGGGTTTGCGTACCGCTTGTCACCGCGTGTACCTTTGCCCCAAGCAGTTCCATGCGGAAAACGTTGAGTGCCTGGCGGTCGGTATCCTCCTTTCCCATGAATATCTCACATTCCATTCCCATTAATGTGGCGGCGGTTGCCGTTGCTACCCCGTGCTGCCCTGCGCCGGTCTCCGCTATGACCCTTGTTTTGCCCATGCGTTTGGCAAGCAGCACCTGCCCCAGCACATTGTTGATTTTATGAGAACCGGTATGGTTGAGATCCTCACGTTTGAGATAAATCCTGGCACCACCAAGATCCTTCGTCATCTTCTCCGCAAAATACAGCAGGGACGGACGTCCCGCATAATTATCCAGCAACGACTTCAATTCCGCGTTAAACTCAGGGTCATCCTTGAATCGGTTATACGCTTGTTCAAGCTCAATCACGGCATTCATCAGTGTCTCGGGAATATACTGCCCTCCGTATATTCCGAACAGCCCTCTTGACATCGTCGTCAACTCCTTATCTTATAATAATTTAAATAGAAAAGCTCTCATCCCTGAAACCAGGGACAAAAGCTTATAAACTTCTGCGGTACCACCCAAATTGACGATAAATCGTCCGCTTTTAATGTATACTATCATATACATCCCAACTGTTAACGGAAAGGGATCTCCGTAAGCGCCTACTCTTTAATCATTTCGGGCTTCCCTCACAAGTCCATTCAGAATAACCTTTGTAACCGCATTCTCACCATTTCTTGGATGTAGTACAATGAAATGCGTGCTTACGCACTCAACATCCGAGGCGGCTCTCTTTGTACAAGTAATCATTCTTACTCGTCTTGCTCATAGGTTTTTATATTGATCAAATTCTAACATCATTCATGACCTTCGTCAACAGTGAAATTATTTCAATTTGCTTCATTGCTTTTTGCGTGATAATAAACATATAGCATAAAATGACAAATAATGCATTGAAGATAACTTCATTTTAACTGAATTTCAATGATTATATACAGATTATTTTACATCATATGGTTTCTAACCGATTGTCATTTCATGCTTTCTTTTCTGATATTAGAAATACCCCGTTTTCATTTACTTCTCGTATCAGGTTATTACAGCTTACCTCCTGTATCACAATTTCAGCCAAATATAAAATCCTGCAACCGTCAAGAAGATGTCCGGCCCACGTGTGTCCGGGGTTACTTATAACACCATGGAGGTGCGGTTCGAAGTTTATTACCGTACCGTCAAGGCTGGCAAGTTCTAAAGGTTCTTTCAGATGATGAACATGGTATTCAATTGGATATCCAAAAGTAGTTGTCATTTGCAGATTTGCCTCATCAAAGGTAGCTATTCCCGATATGATAACAGCGTTTTCTGCGCCTTCTTTCTGAACCAGTTTTGTAATAGACTCTCGCAATAAATCTCCCTTTTCAAGCCTGATAATAAAAGTACGTCCTACCTTTTCTGAAACAAAATACTTCATAAGAATACCTCCGATGTTTTATGTTTTAATTCTCTCAAACACGGAGGTATTAGTATTTCAAATTATTGCTCATCTTTTTCAACATTACTCTTGTATTCATTCATGGAAATACCCATATACCGTTTAAACATACTGCATAAATGGCTTTGATCTGAAAAATTCAAATCGCCGGCAATATCCACTTCCGCTTCTTCATACAGAACACTTTCCTTGGCTTTTCGAATTTTACACTGCTGGTCATACTGCTTTGGAGTAACGCCCATTTCATTTTTAAAAACCCGGACCAGATGATATTTTGAGAGGTGAACTGCCTTTGCCAGTTCATCAAGCAGAAATTTGTCTTTAACGTGTTCTTTTATGTATTTTAGCGCATCCTTTACAGCAACGCTTGTATATTCCTTATTTAATTCTTCTTTACTTTCCTGTAATTCAAGCGTTTCTACCAGTTTATCAACAAATTTCTCACCGGATAATTTCTCTGATTTGAACCTTTTACACAAACTGATAACCCGCTCTCCCGGATTTTGCAGAACGTATAATTCCAATTTATATTGACCAAGCCGAGTTTTCCTTTCATTCTTAATGCAGATGGTCAGATAGCTGTAAGGTCTGAGAGGAGTTATTGACATTCCCACGTTGGGCGGTACAAGATATGTCATTCCTTTTCCTAATATGTATTCATTGTTTCCTATAACGAATCTCGCTTCGCCACTTTTTACAACTCCAATCATAAAACTGTCATGTGTGTGGTACGGAAACTCATGTGTTCCTTCACCGTCAACAATTTCTATTGAACCTTTCTGAAAAAAGCAGACTTTATTCTTTGTCATATGGGAACTACCAACCTTCAATACAGACTTTAACTTTTCAATTCAGCGGATTTGATTAACGCTAACCACGCCCTGTACTAAAAGTACTTCCCATCCTTTTTCGTAAAAAGGCTTAAGTGCCTCCTTGACCAGAATCTCTGTGTTCCCGTCTTTTCTTGGACTGCCTGATATTCCTATCACTTTCATATATCTGCCACCCCTTATATAATCCTCATTTCATTAATCTTCTTTCATATCAATTTCAAAATATTGCTCAGTGCATAAGAAATGCCTTCCTCATCATTACTAAGAGTTATATAACCGGCACAAGACTTAACCTCATCGCATGCATTTCCCATAGCAATAGAATGCTTGAACCCTCTCAACATCTCAATGTCATTAAAATCATCACCGAATACTGCAGCATCATCATGATTCAATTCACACTGACTTATTAATCTATCGATTGCCAGCTTCTTATTGACTCATACGGCTTAATGACCTCAATGCTTCTGCTTACTACTTCTTCAGGTAAAAAAGTATAAATTTTATTGTCGTTACAGCAAATGCATCCGCCATTATAAAACACCCCGCCATCCTGAAGAATTTCTTCTTCATCTGTAGTCAGCTTTAGCATTTTTGAAAGCAATGGAGGCCTTGCAGTAGCAGCAAAAACCTTTATTCCTGCGTCTTTGCATGTCTTTAACGCAGTTTTTGTTTTACCCGATAGCTTCTTTGTGGATGTAAGCAATGTACCGTCAAGATCAAAAAACAAAGCTTTTATCAATTTTCTACCCCCCACAAGTAAAAACCCCGCAAAATCGCTAAAAAGCGACTCCACAGGGTTGGCTATCCCAGCTTGACAACTGACTTCGCCTGGAACTATATAAAGCAAAGTCACTTTTTAATATATTTCCATAGTACTTGGATTTTGTCAAGATTTTCCGTATATTTTACCACATTTTATTTATCAAGGTAACTCCTCCCGTCTTTTGTTGAAATGTTCCATATGCAATTCCAAATGTTTATAATAATCATTTATCAATTGTTCCAGCGAGATAGTATCTTTGCTTTCAACCCATACATTTCCAAGCATTATGTCATCAGTGTTTTCAATAATATGAAGGAGTACGCAATTATAGTTATACCATAGTGTAACAAGGACATCCCAGTTCATGATATTATATTTCTGAGTCCTTATCCATTCTTCTGCATCGTATGCTGGAAAATCCAGCAGGTCTCCGAATTGCAGCCTCACAAACCTTTGATGGTTGTTTGATGCAGAGTCAATCAGATGTCCAATGATTTCTCTCAGGGACCATTTGTCCTCTGCTAATTTTATTTTTGTTATTTCATCCCGAGTTTTAAGTACTTGCTCATGGAAAGAATCAATTAATCCTTTAAACCTTTTAGTATCGAGCATTTTTCAGCCTCCTTGTATAAAATCATCCTTTTTCTGACACACTTCACAATAGTAAATGCTGCCGCCCATGTAGGCTTCTTTTTTGATAATGGTTCCGCAGGCAGGACATGGCTTGTCTACGGTATTCTTACTGAGGATCGGCATAGGCCTTTGCTTTCATAGGAGGCTTGTCCATGCAGCATAGGTCGTAATAATGCCGCGAATGGATACGCAAAACGCGACTAAGATTGCTTTGATAATATGATCTCCTTGAATTTATCAGCGGCATTCGAGTGTATTGCGTTTTTCAGCTCAATAAGTCCAATGCCTCTTGCAGGAAGCGGATTATTCAGCTTGATTTGAAACACCTCAATATTATCGATAAACTGTCTGCACAGCTCCATTGGAATGAAAGCCAGACCCATGTTGTTCCTGACAAAACTGATAATCAAATCGAGACTGCCAAGCTCGAGAACTGGTGATAAGGATATACCGGCTTTTTCAAAAAAATCGTCAATACATAAGCGGCTAATGCTTTTACGTTCCAGCATAACAAGCGGATATCGGGATAGTTCAGAATAAGACATGCTGTCCTTTACCAAGTCTTTATATATCGCGCCGCCGATTAATATATCGTGGATATCACAACATTTCGTTATGGATAGCGAATCATCCTCAAAGGGTAAGTTTATAAAGCCAAAGTCTACATGTCCGATTTTAAGTAAATCAACAGTTTCAAGAGACGTCCGATTTGTGATTTCTAATCTGATCCCCGGATATTTTTTTGTGAATCTGATGATATACGGCAGAAGATAATAGTTGCAAATTGTATCGCTGGCGCTTATGGATATTATTCCATTATCCAAATGCACCAGCTTTTCAATCTTGGTTTCAGCTAATGCAATGTGTGAAAATGCTTTTTCAAGCTCATTAAAAAGCGCATGTCCTTCATAAGTCAAGGTGATCCCTTTCTTCGATCTGATGCAAAGAGCCGTATGCAATTGCTCTTCCAACACTTTCAATGCGGTGCTGATATTCGGCTGTGACACATACAGATTTTCAGCCGCGCGAGTCAGATTGCATGTTTTTCCAATCTCATAGAACACCCTATATAGCTCCAATGAGGTACCCTTCATATTGTCACATCCATAACCTGGATTTATTGATATGATACATATTATATATTTTATTTATCTTTGTCAACCGGATATACTGTAAATAGAACAATGAGATCTTCTGAGAGGAGATGTATTCTATGTCAGTTAAAGTAGTAGTCGGAGCTCAGTTTGGCGACGAAGGAAAGGGCAAAATGGTTGACTGGTTCGCTAAAGAAGCCGATATGGTCGTGCGCTTTCAGGGAGGGGATAACGCCGGGCACACGGTTATCAATGAGTATGGAGTTTTCAAGCTGCATATCATCCCATGCGGAATATTCCATCCAGGATGCAAGTGTCTTATAGGAACCGGCACAGTCGTAAATCCGGACGTATTGATTGCCGAGATGAAAATGCTTCATAACGCAGGCATTAGCTTAGCAAATCTCCTCCTTTCGGAGAAAGCGCAGCTCATTATGCCGTGGCATGTTGCATTGGATGAGGCGATGGAACACTCCGGCGGCATAGGAACCACTAAGCGCGGCGTCGGTCAGGCTTATGCAGATAAATTTCTGCGTAAAAACTTCCGTGCCGAAGATTTGCTTAATATGGATGCATTCAAAGAGAAACTGTCTTGGCATCTTGAGTTTGTAAATGCGCGGCTTGCATTTTATGGGGCAGAGGCGTTCTACCTTGACGATATTATGGACAAATCCTTAAGCTGGCAAGAAAAATTAATGCCCTTACTCTGTGATTCTTTTGATACCATTCATTCTGATCTTGATAAAAGAGCTAATATCATATTCGAGGGACAGCTTGGGGCAATGAAAGATATTGACCTCGGCATTTATCCCTTTGTCACATCGTCAAATCCTGTTGCCGCTTATGCCGCAGTTAGCGGAGGATTTTCGCCCAAATTGATTGATTGTATTACCGGTGTGTGCAAAGCGTTTTCCAGCGCAGTGGGTGACGGGCCGTTTCCTACCGAAATGGCTGAAGCAGATGCTTCACTGCTTCGTGGCTCTGGAGCAAATGCGGATGATGAATATGGAGCAAGAACGGGGCGCGCCCGCCGCATTGGATGGCTTGATTTGCCTGTTTTACAATATACAAACGCAATAAACGGTTTTGATGAATTGGCTCTGACGAAACTTGATAAATTGGACTCACTGCCAGAAATCAATATATGTACTCATTATGCGCTTAATGGCAAGTCATTTAAGAATATGCCTAATACTGATGACCTCTATCGGGTGGAACCGATCTATGAATCCATGCCTGGGTGGCTATCTGATACTTCGTGCTGCAATTCTTTCAATGATCTGCCTAAAAACGCAAAGAAATATGTGAAAACGATCAGCGAACATATCGGCGTACCGATCCGGTATATCGGAAACGGGCCGAGCAGGGCGAATATGATTTTGCCTTAGGAGGGGTGTGTATGTTGCCATATCCAAAAGTTATCCTGTTTGATTTAGACGATACGCTTATTTCGTTTGAGGGAGTGTCCGGGCAGGCATGGGTGGAATGCTGCGCCGATTTTATAAGCCATCACGAAATCCAGTATGACGCCACAGAGTTATTGGAATATATAAGCGCCACTCGAAAATGGTTTTGGAGTGACCCTGAACGACATAAACGCGGCAGACTCGACATGCTTGCAGCTAGGCGGGAAATCGTAGCGCTTGCTATGCAGAAGCTAAATATTCATGATGGAACACTTTCAAACGAATTGGCGGATTCATATTCAAATTGTCGTGAAAAGCTCATTTGCCTGTTTCCGCATACGCTCAGCATTTTAAATGAGCTGAAGTTGATGGGTATCAGGCTTGGAGTGATTACGAACGGAACAAACGAATCCCAACGCGGCAAGCTTGACCGATTTGCTTTGACGCAATATTTTGAGCATATTCTAGTAGAAGGCGAAGTCGGTTTTGGCAAGCCGGATGAGCGAATTTATATACTGGCTTTTTCTCTGTTTAATGTCCTGCCGCATGATTGCTGGATGATAGGTGATAATCTCGTATGGGATGTACAGGCTCCCCAGGCTTTGGGTATAAACGCTATATGGTATGATTATAACAGAGCCGGGTTGCCTCGGAATTCATCCATCACGCCTAAGCATGTTATATATGACGTTCTGGAATTGCTTCCCCTTTTAGCGAATAATACGTCTAAGTAGATATCAAATTTTTTGCTGCATATTTGACTTTTATCAAAAGCTGTATAAAATACTTGCATAAAAACGACGATGGAGAGAGTAAGCTGTATTCAAACGTAGCAGCGAGCCGGAACCAGAGAAAACCCGGCACAAGTAGGATGCTTCCGAAATCACTCCTGAGCTGCGCACCGAACGGTTTGTCAAGTAGGTTGCGACGGATTTACTTCGTTACAGGGTAAGCATATGCTTGTATGGCGTAATGGGTGGCCAGACTGCCCGAAAACCACTTACTGCACAAAACATTTACGTTGCTAAGTATACGTGACTACTCGTTTTTGCAACTTTAGAACACGATTATGTTTAAAAAGATTAATATTATAGACTACTGGCTATAAAAAAAGGAATATTCACAGCAAATATAGTCCTAAAACTGCAAAAGTTCTTTTTACATTGAATCCAACAAAAAAAACGAGTTAAGCCCTACTCTATTCCTCTAAAGATTGTAGAGAATACATTATTGTTTTTGCGGGCGAATGAATGGAATTAAAGGGACGCTCCAATGCCATTAAAACCCCAACTGAACGGCATTATACTACCAAGATCTACCGGCGGAGTCAACGTACAAAGTGAGTTCGACCGTTTACTCAAAAAGAGGATTTCAAGCATATCGTAAGTTATCCTTTAAACATTTTTCGGGGCGGAAAAAAAACGTATCGACAGAAATTGACAAAAACTCTGTGCGTATATATAATTAAATATCATACATTTCTTATATTAAGCGGTATGATTACGGCTTGTCTTTGGAAAACGGAATCCTGGGTTTTACTCTCGATGAAGCTCATGTCCGGCTACGATATTAAAAAGCTGTTCGACCTGTCCGCAGCCTACTTCTGTCCAGCGGATCAGACACAGATTTATCGGACGCTGAAAAAGCTGGAAAGGGCGGCTTGGTGGGACTTTGGAGACAGAAAAAGGAACATACTGTCGACCGGAAGGTTTACGCGATCACCAATTCTGGCCGGGAAGCGCTGCTGCGCGCGTTGCGGGATAACACGACGGCCGACTTCCTTCTGCGCGAACCGTACACGATGCTGCTTTTTCTCTCCGGCGCTCTGAGCCGGGAGGATCAGCTTAAGCTGATCGATACGCAGCTTGAAAACAACGAGGCGCTGCTGTGCGGGGTGGAGGAAAGCTTTATGCAGAACAGGGATACGCTCGTGGCGCTGGTCGGCCTGTCGCCCGGGAACCAGCTCTATCAGTCGGCGTTATGGGCGCGGCAATGGGGTATCGCGCGGTGTGCGCGCGTACTCTGAATTTTCATCGCAGATCCGCCGGGAGCACCTGAAGGAGCAGGCACAACATGATTTATCATATAACGGGGAGGATACAAAATGAAACGCAGAATTCTGAAAAAAGCCGCGTCCCTCGCGCTAACCCTTGCCCTGCTTTTGAGCCTGCTGCCGGCGGTGACGATATCGGGGGCGGTGATAGAGGTGCCTTGTGACGATCCGGACAAACTTTTTGTAGTGAGTAGTTCTTCTTTGGGGCAGAGCTTCACTGCCAATACCAGCGGGGTATTGTCGAAGATATACTTGTTAATTGAAGGAACCGTTAGCGGCCCGTGGATCGACAGGGAACTGACGATATTTTCCGGAGATGGAATCGGCGGAGCGACTCTTGGTACAAAGACTGGGCTGATACTAAGCGACTCTATAACTGAGACGGATTGGAAGGAAATCGACGTTTCTTCGTTGAATATTTCCGTAACCAGCGGCAGCATGTATACGTTTTATTTTAACAATACGATATGCTCAATGTATTTCGATGGCAGTGCCAGCAGCATTTATTCCGGTGGACAAGCATATCAGGACGGGGTCGGTTACTCCGATTTTGACGCATATTTTAAAGTCATAATCGATCCACCCGCGCCCGTCCCGACGGTGACGGGGATTTCCCCCGACATCGGCCCAACCACGGGCGGCACGAGCGTCACGATCACAGGCACAAACTTCACGGGGGCGACGGGGGTCAGCTTCGGCGGCACGAGCGCGGCGTCCTATATAGTCGACTCCGCCACGCAGATTACCGCGACAACGCCCGCGCACGCGGCGGGCGCAGTGAACGTCACGGTGACAACAGCGGGCGGAACCGGCACAGGCGCGGGTCTGTTCACATACGCCTCCAACACCGTGCCCACGGCGGGCTTCGGCCAGGCGATGAGCTTTAACGGAAGCAGTCTGGCGGAGATTCCGCACAACGATTCTTACGATATTACAAACAGCTTTACAATAGAGTTCTGGCTCAAGGTGTCAGACCTGACCAAAAGCCAGTATCTTGTGTCCCGCAATGGGAAGGATAACGCAGCCAATCAATGGGCCGCCCATTATTCCAACGCCGGAAAGGTACAGTTTTACACCAGCACCGGCACTAGCTATTCGCCGGGTTCGCAAGCTAGTCTTCCGACAATCCCGCTGACCGACACAAGCTGGCATCATATCGCCTTTACTTACGACGGATCCACCTTCAGCGCTTATAAAGACGATGTCCTGACCGGCAGCTATCCTGTTACGTTTTCCCTACCGGCAACCGACGACAATATTTACATCGGCGGCACGAGGAATGGGAGCGGCGCGCTCAGCAATTTTGCGTACTCGACGCTGGACGAAGTGCGTATTTGGAATACCTGCCGTACGCAGGCGCAGCTTTTGGAAAGCATGTATCGGGGGGCGGCGGCGTCCGCCGCGGGGCTTATCCTCTATTGCGGCTTTAATGAGGGCAGCGGCCAGACCGTTGCGGAGTCCGTCAAAGAAGCCTCCGGCAACGTTTTGAACGCCGTCGGCACAAGCACGGACGGCATATGGGTCGACTCGGTTACTCAGACCTTTACCACCGCCGAGGATACGGCGGTATCCGGCTATCTCATTGGCTCCGACGTCGACGGGGACGCGCTGACGTATTCCATTGTGACAAACGGCGCGCACGGAACCGCGTCGGTCAGCTCCGGAAACCAGTTCACCTACATGCCCGCCGCGAATTTCAGCGGCTCCGACAGCTTTACATACAAGGTGACGGATGCGCACGGCACGGAATCGGCGGCTCAGACGGTGAGCATCATGGTCACACCCGTCAACGACGCACCGACGCTTACGGCCACAGCTCAGAACCCGACCTTTGTTGAAAACGGCTCCCCCGTTTCCCTGTTCAGCGGCACCACGGTCAGCACTATTGAGGATGGGCAGTCAATAACGGCACTGACAATCACCGTCGGCAACCTGTCGGACGGAGCGAGCGAAGTTTTAAAAGTTGACGGGACGGACATTGCGCTCACAAACGAAGCTTCAGGAACGACAACAGGAAACGCCGTGTCGTATTCTGTCAGTGTTTCCGGCGGCACGGCAACAGTAACGGTTTCCAAATCCAGCGGGATAACGGCCGCCTTAATGCAAACGATTATAAACGCAATCACCTATCAGAACACCAGCGAAACTCCCGCAGCAGGAAATCGGGTGGTCACCCTTACATCCCTTCGGGACAGCGAAGGTACGGCAAACGGCGGCAATGATACCGCGAGCCTGTCGATTTCTTCCACTGTCACGGTCACACCCGTCAACGACGCGCCGACGCTTTCCGGTGGTCCTTTTTCGCTCTTGGGCACCAACGAAGATACCACCAGCGCAGGCACTTCTGTTTCAACCATCCTGGCAGGCCTGACCGCCGCTGATGCGGATGGAAACATCCTTGGGATTGCCATTACGGCGGCGGCGGGTAACGGCACTTGGCAGTATTCGACGGACACCATCACATGGAATGGGGTTGGCTCAGTGTCAGGCACTGCTGCGCTGCTCCTGTCCAACGGAACCCAAATCAGATATGTGCCGGACGGAGCAAACGGTGAAACCGCCACTCTCGCCTTCCGTACATGGGACGGCGCCTCGGGCTCGTCCTCCACAAACGCAATCAGAAGCTTGGCGGACACAAGCACGAACGGGGGAAACACCGCGTTCAGCACGGGAACAGCGCAAGCGTCCCTGATCGTCACCGCCGTCAACGACGCGCCGGTCAACGCCGTGCCCTCGGCGCAGTCGGTCGTGCAGCCCGGCCCTCTGGTATTTAGCGGCGAAAACAGCAACCAGATTTCCGTTTCCGACCTGGACGCGGGGGCGGGCGCCGTCCGGGTAACCCTGACAACCACAAACGGCACGCTCGCCCTTAACGTCACAACGGGGCTTACGTTCTTGGTAGGAGAAGGCACGGGCGATATGACAATGACTTTTGAGGGTACTTTATCCGATATCAACGAAGCCCTGAACGGCCTTAGCTTTCAACCGGCGGCGAACTATTACGGGCCGGCTTCCGTGCAAATCGTGACAAATGATCTGGGCCTTTCCGGCGGCGGCGGAGCGCAGATTGATACGGATACGGTGTCCGTCACCGTGCGGCTTCCCGTCCCGACAGTGAGCTCCGTGACCTCTTCTTCCGCCGACAGAACGTACAAAGCGGGCGATACAGTACCCATCCAAGTTGCCTTCAGCCAGAACGTGACCGTGACGGGAACCCCCGTTCTGACACTGAATTCCGGTGGCACCGCAGCCTACGCGAGCGGCAGCGGCACCACTGTCCTGACCTTCTCTTACGCCGTCGGCTCGGGTCAAAGCGCCTCCGATCTTGACTATCCTTCAACAGAAGCTTTGACCCTTAGCGGCGGAACGATTCGGTCCGTAGACGGGACAACCGCCGACCTCACGCTGCCCGCCCCCGGAGCTGCAGGCTCTCTGGGTACGAACAAAAACCTTGTGATCGACGGCATCGCCCCCACGATCACCTCGGTTGCCGTTCCGGCAAACGGAATGTATACGGTGGGACAGAATTTGGATTTTACAGTTCATTACAGCGAAAACGTGACCGTGGATAGCTCGGGCGGCGTGCCCCGTATCCCGGCGACGCTGGATACGGGCGGCACGGTATATGCCACTTATTTCAGCGGCAGCGGAACAGGAGCGCTGCTCTTCCGGCTCACCGTTTCCTCCGGGCAGCTTGACGAGAACGGTATCTCCATCGGTGCGGCCATCGATTTAAACGGCGGAACGATACGGGACGAGGCTGACAACGACGCGGGTATGACGTTGGGCAGCGTCGGGAGCACAGCGAGCATCCTTGTGGACGCCGTTATTCCGACGCTGACCGGAGCCGTGCGGACCGACGACACCCATATCACGGTGACGCTGAGTGAGCCATGCCAAAATCTTGTAAAAATAAACGACGGCGGATTTACGGTAAGGAAAACCGGTACGGCGACCGCCTACACAGTTTTCGCGACGGCACAGGGCGCCGATGACAGCCATGTGCTGCTTACGGTCGCCGACATGGATTCGGCGGGGATGGCGGGCGTCACGGTTATCTATGCGCCAGGAATCAATGGGACGATTGCCGACCTCGCGGGCAACGCCCTTGCGTCCGACAGCAGCGGAAAAACGATCTCCGCGTGGAAGTCCGTCCATACCGGCGGCTCCGGTACGAGTACCAGTAACGGTGCGGAGATCATCGTTAACGGCCAATCCCAGACGGCAGGAACCGCTCGGACTACGACCGGCTCGGACGGCAGAAGGACGACGACCGTGACGGTCAACACCGACAGGCTTGAAAGCATTCTGAACAGTCAGGAAACCGGCGCGACGGTAACGGTCCCCATAACGGGCGGAGCCGATGCCGCATCCGGCGTTCTCACGGGCGGGATGGTTCAAACCATGGAGGACAAGGATGCGACGCTGGTTATTCAAACGGACTCCGGCAGCTATACAATTCCCGCCTCGGAAATCAACATCGGCGCAATCTCTCAACAGCTTGGCACGAACGTCTCCCTTGATGATATTACGGTTACGGTCAGTATTTCAGAACCCTCGCAAGCCATGGCGCAGGTCGTCGAGAACGCCGCCCAGGATGGAGGCTTCACGTTGATGATACCGGCTGTGGATTACACAATTACCTGCACCTATGGCGGCCAAACGGTAACCGTCAACACGTTTAGCACCTATGTGGAGCGCACGGTCGCCATACCGAACGGCGTCGACCCGGAGAAGATAACCACCGGCTTCGAGGTTGATCCGGACGGTACCGTCCATCATGTGCCGACCCGCGTCACCGTCATCGACGGCAAATATTACGCCGTGATCAGCAGCCTCACGAACAGCACCTATTCCGTCGTCTGGAACCCGGTGGAATTTGCCGATGTCGCAAATCACTGGGCAAAGGATGCCGTCAACGACATGGGCTCCAGAATGATCGTCACCGGTGTCGGGAGCGGCAATTACACACCTGACAGGAGTATGACCCGCGCTGAATTCGCCGCGATCATGGTAAGAGCCCTGGGCCTTGAACCGGGTACGGGCGAAAGCGGCTTCGGCGATGTCTCCTCGGCGGAGTGGTACTGCGGATACATTAAGACGGCGGCATTATACGGGATTATTAAAGGTTACTCGGACGGGACCTTCGGCCCCAATGACGCCATCACCCGTGAACAGGCCATGACAATGATCGCTAGAGCCATGGCACTGACCGGCCCAGATTCAGGCCTGACCGACAATATGTCAGACGCGTTGCTGAGTGCCTATACGGACAGCTCCGCTATTTCTGCTTACGCAAGGGACAGTATAGCCGCGTGCCTCAAAATCAGCATTGCCACCGGCACAAGCACCGCGACGCTTTCGCCGAAGGCGGACATCACCCGCGCCGAGGTAGCTGTCATGGTTCAGCGTTTACTTCAGAAGTCCGGACTGATTTGACGCTTTGATTCCCTTTTAGGGGCACCCAGCCATATAAACCGCACCTTAGAACAACGTGCGCCTGCTCAGACATTCAAGAGAAGACGCACGTTCTTTTCGTATTCAGATAAAAAATCATCTCACGTTTTTCCCATTCATTCCTCATCGTAGCAACCTCAGGGCAGCCTGTCAGCGGTGGAACACAAGGCTTTGACGGATAGCTTCATTTCCACAAAAGTACCGATTATAGATAGGTCTATCTGGTTGTAACCGCATAACTTTCCGGAGTCTTGATGATTAAACCGGCTGACGGGCATTGATATACAGATTGATGTCATCGACAATATACTGCCGCCCCGTCGTATGCAGAGCCTCATAATATGATCGGATATAATCTATGACGCGGTATTGGTTAAACAAAGCTATCACCGCTTTGCCCGACATCTTCATTGCATTTTCTGCTGACCCTGTAACCCGAATATTTTCAAGGCTTTCACGATGGCCAGACTGTCCGAAAAGTGCACGAAATAAGCATTTCGTCTGACGAACTTTACATAAATATGATATAATGTATATATCATACAAGTGACAGAGGTGCTCTTATGAAATATAAAAAGGGACAACCAAGAGACCAAATGACTATGGTAACAGAATGTCTGGAGGAGTACATATCTGAAGAAAACCCCGTCCGTGTAATAGACGCATTTGTTGACAGTCTCGACCTCGATCTTGCAGGCTTTATGCGAACCATGCCGAAGGAGACGGGACGTCCCCCCTATGATCCAAGGGATCTACTGAAACTGTATGTATACGGTTACTTCAATAAAATACGCTCTAGCAGAAAGCTTATGACAGAGTGTACACGAAACATCGAGCTTTTCTATCTTTTGGGTAAACTGACTCCTGATTTTAGAACCATATCGGATTTTAGAAAGGACAACGCCAAAGCATTGAAG
Source organism: Bacillota bacterium (assembly GCA_023435745.1). Taxonomy (GTDB): domain Bacteria; phylum Bacillota; class Clostridia; order Acetivibrionales; family DTU013; genus JAEYRF01. Next base: position 181,891 of record JAEZMD010000012.1, read on the forward strand.
AAAGTTTTCAGCGCTTTTGTGAAGCTGTGTGTTAAGCTGAATTTGTACCAAAAAGAGCTTCTAGCTATTGATGGATCGAAGTTCCGCGCAGTCAACAGCAAGGACAATACATATAACACTCAGATCCTAGAAAAGAAACTTAAAAGGATAGATGAACATATAGCGGAGTATCTTTCTCAAATGGACACAAATGATGAAGTAGAACCTGATGCCCCCTCGCCTGAGC
>JAEZMD010000019.1 GCA_023435745.1 Bacillota bacterium
GGCTCAGTACAACAAGAGATTCATAATGTTCCTATCAGCGTTTATCCCGGTTCTCGTCCTTTGAGGTACTTCACAGCTCTTCAAAGGATGTTTTTTTCACTGAACATCATGAATCTCTAATTTGTTAGATGAAGTCGGTCGTCCCTTTACTCGGCAGCTGCCATGGACGGCAGCCCTCAAAGCAAATATATTAAAAACCATCTGTCCTTATATGATAATGGCTAGCAGCCAATTTTATATTCTTAATTAAGCTCCCTCTATTCTTATAATTATCTATACCAATTCGAAGTATCTTTGTTTCGAATTTATTCCCTATACGGTCAATCGTTTCATGCTTATTAATGCTATGATAATAGGATATATCAATTGTATTATAGTTAACCATTCCTCCCGGACCTCCCGACATATACTTATGCTTGTCAATTAAAAACATAGCTTCCCAGTTAATAATCACCTTTTTCTTTTCATTCAATTCTAGCGCTCTTTCATTTATAAGTAAATATAATCCATTTCTTTTTCGTTTAGGAACATAACCTACAAATAGTAGGATGAAAGCCCAAAAAATAATAATAAGTGAAATTACAAGATAATATAAAGGGCTTCTATTTCGATCACCATCAATTAAAGAATAAATTAAAAATCCTATCATAACTATTATCGAAAAGCTGCCAAGTACAACCCAAAACATACTAATATTCCAGCATTTTAAATAATAGCTTCTAGATGTGAGAGTATTCTCCATTATTTGATCTTACCCCCTGTATTAGTTTACTACGAAGTCCTGCTGTAATATCGCGCCATGGACGGCGCGATCCTGTTACGACCGATTTTGCCTAACGGCTCAGCAGTCGCGACGCCGATGAGCTGGACCCGCGCTAGCCCTTCTCCCTGGCGGTGCTTGCACCCAGCGAATCGGTGTGGTGTGCTGCCGGGACCATCATTTCGGGAGCAAAATCAGGGACTCAGACCATGCACGCCTTTACGCTGACTGCTTTGTTATCTGAAGTGCATTCCACCCTCCGGCCGCTCTGCGGAGTCAAGGCCGAATTCCTTTCTACAAATAAATAAAATCACAATATACATTACTAACTTGATTGCTCAGGCTTTTTTATAAACCAAGTTGAAATAAAATCTGGATCAACAACAACTTTGCCTGTTGAACGAAGTCTATATTCCCCTGGAGAAGCAATATTTAATGAAGATAAATCAGGAGGTAAATTGAAAATCTCTACTGTCTCATCTATTAAAATAGAAATTCCAGTATGCTTGTCTGCGCTTACTATTTTCCCATATAACTGTTTCCTCTCGATAACTTCATCATTAGAATCGGTAAAAGAAAGACCAACAAGTACTGTTTTATTAATAATACTAGTGTAAGTTTTTCTCATTACTTGCCTCCCAATATGATGAAATTTCGTTTTATACTACCACATATATAATTATCACGCAGAGCGCCCTTATTTCGCCCGACGGCTGGAGGCCCGGGCGACGTCGGTGGAATGCATTTCATATAACGGCTCGGCAGTCGCGACGCCGATGAGCAGCGACCCGTGCTAGCCCTTCTCCCTGGCGGTGCTTGCCACCCAGCGAATCGGTGTGGCGTGGTGCCGGGACTATCATATCGGGAGCCAAATCCGGGACTCAGACCATCCATGCCCTTGCGCTTACTGCTTTGTTATACGCAGTACCATCCACCTTCCAGCCGCACGGCAAGGCCAAGGCTGGAATACTAATTTTCTTATCACATATAAATATACCATATTATCTCAGTCCACTCAGCAACAAATTGGAATTTGTTAGCTATTTAGCGGATAAAATATTTAGATATTTTTCGACAACCATTTCGGTGTTTTCAGAAATGGATTTTGTGCCATCCACATATATTACAGGACATACGAGAGTTTCTGCCCATTGTTCGATTCTCGATAGAGAACGTGATGCCACAAAATCAACAAACTTCAAGTGATGCTCGTACATATCACCGCCTTCATGGATGCGTTCTCCATGCTGTTCATAAGCTCGTTGTCTTATGCGTTCAATACGAGTTTCAAGCGGTGCTGATATAAATACAGCAAAGGTATACATCGAAGAAATCTCTTCGCCAAAATCTCCAATTACGGCAGAAATAACAAATGAACAATATTTTTCGATATCAGCAAGCATTAAATCTAAACATTCTTCACGTGTACGCTCTAAAGTGTATGGAATTTCTGATTTAATAAAGTGATAATCTTCAATATCCATATACTTGTAATTCAAAGCACGCGCAAGCTCTCGTCCAAGAGTAGACTTTCCGCTTCCGTTTGCTCCAAAGACAATTATTCCTCTTGTCATCTTTACACCTGCCAATTATATAATCAATCCGAATAACGAAACCACCCGATAAAATTCCTGTTAATAATTACATCAATAATATCTATTGCGCAGAGCGTACATTATTCGCCCGTGGCCGGAGGCAGGACGACGTCGGTGGATGGTATTGCATATAACGTCTCAGCAGTCGCGACGCCGATGAGCAGAAAAGCCTCTAGCTGAGCCGTGCCAAGTCTGTCAAGGGCAAGCCAGGCTGCATAGGTGAGCAGCAGGCTTTGCCCGCGACCAGCCCCTGCCCGGCGAAGATAGAGGTGGGCGGTGCTCCGTCACCGCTCTGCGAATCGGTGTGGTGCCTGCTCGCGCTCCTGCTGCCAATGGTATAAGGTCGGATGACTTTCCCCTGGCACCCTTGCGCCGACTGCTTTGTTACACGAGGTACCGACCGGTCTCCGGCCGCTCGGCGGAGTCAAGGCCGGAGACCTTTTTATCTTTTATAAAGTTTTTAATAGTTTTACATATTTACCCATATCATCTTCGCCTTCGAATATAATCTGATCAAACCCCTTCTTTTCATATAAGTGTCTTGCATTCAGGTTATCAATATCAACGCCCAATGACATTTCATTAAAACCTAGCTTCTTTGCATAGTCAATCAGGAAATCTAGTATAATGCCCCCAATCCCACGATTCCTAGCTTCTTTCTTTACAATCATGCGGGACAAATATACTCTCTTATTAGGTATCGTATAGTCTGGATCATTGTTGGATAAAACAAGCGAACCCTCTCCCAGAAACTCACCATTTTCGGTATAAACAAAGATAATCCTATTCCCGGTTATCAGTTCATCATACCATCTGTTTGTTCTGATGGGATCCCTGTCCATATCCCAAATGTTGTTACACTTCCTATAATCCAATGGGTCAAGTTTTATTATCTGATAAAACTCCATAGCAATATCTCCATATAAAAGTTTTTCTATTTCGCCCGACGGCCGAAGGCCCGGGCGACGTAACCGGTCGGCATTTTGTGTAACGGCTCAGCAGTCGCGACGCCGATGAGCTGTGACCCGCGCTAGCCCTTCTCCCTGGCGGTGCTTGCCACCCAGCAAATCGGTGTGGTGCCTGACTGCACTCCGCTGTCAATGGTATAAGACCGGATGCTTTTCCTCTGGCACCCTTGCGCTGACAGCTTTGTTATGTGGAGTGTGCCCCCTCTGTCAGCCGCACGGCGGAGTCGAGGCTGACACTATACCAGTTGTTAATATCCTGACATCATATTCAAAAAGGAATCCGACCCGCTGTTCATGCCCTGACATCATATCCAAGGAAATCTGACCCACTGTTCATGCCCTGACATCATATTCAAGGGAATCCGACCCGCTGTTGATGCCCTGACATCAATCAAACATATATAAGTATATTCTTCATATATTTACAAAATCCTTCAAGTGCAAAAAACACATATATAGACTGATTACACCCCGCCGGCCGGAGGCCCGGGGTGTCGTTCGAGGGGGCACATTGCATATAACTCCTTCTACAGCGACACATGTCGTGTAATCTATCACCTTCTTAATAATTTCACGACATGTCGTGTTAAAACCCAACAAAGGAGTAAATGCGACGCATGTCGGGAAAGCAATCTTTGCCGGAAAACTGCCTTCGCTCAGACTGTATTCCTAACCAAAGGTCGAGAATATCGGGAGGACTTATAACGCAAGTCTGTGTCGCTTTCCAGCAAATGCGTCGCAAACGAATGTCGTTTATGGAGAGCTATCCATAAAAGGCACATGTTATAAAAACCGGCCATGGCCGGTTTTTCCAAACAATTTTTATTCCGAAATATCCTTCCCAGTATAGTGCTCGATGCTGTAGGCTCCCAAATAATACACCTCGTCCATGGTGAGAACCTCCCTGTCCTCCAGCCGCTGTTGCATGATATCATTGATCCGGTGCTGGTGACAAAGCTTTTCGTAAACCTCCTGCGTTGTTCCTTCAAAGCCGTACAGTGCGCCGATGAGGCCGACTGCCCTGTCAAATGTCAGGCTGTCGTTTGTGATAAAGGGGCGCAGGCGATCATACAGCTCTCTGCTATAGATTGTTTTATCAACACGGTAAATACCATTGACCAAAATAAACGCAAGATCCTTTTGAGCAGCCTTTTGATCATATTTCAGATTATTATCGCTGCCACCCGCCACCAGTCCCAACGTGACAAGCTTTCCTGCCGCCGGATATGACCAGTTATCCTTGTACGCGGTTTCGATTTCTTTTTCGGGAAGATGCATGCTTTTTTCTTTCAACATCTCTTCAAACTCAGCATATCTTTCATGTTTCGTATTCACAAACCCGGGATTCTCATTCCTTGCGGCACAGAACACCGCCAGCGCCCCTGCGGCCTCTCCGGTTCCGATACTCGTTCCGATGGTTCCTGCGCTGCTCGCTGCCAATGAGGAGTAGGAGCTCCTTGGCCCTGCCATCAGCAGATTCGATGTTTTTTCCGGGATCAGACATCTCAGCGGGATACCGTACTGCACACCTCTGCCTGCAATAAACGAACCTTTGGCGGCGAATTTATCAATCCAGACCGGGTAGGATCCCATGGAAACTGTATCCTCAAAAAATCTGTTGTCCATGATATCCTGCACTGTCAGCATATATTTTCCGTAGTAATGTTTGGATTCTCTTACGCGAAGACTTTGCGCCGCTCTTGAAAACGAATAGCCGCTAAACTGTTTAAATTCTTCGGAAAGGAACGCTGCCAGATTTTTTGCTTCATCTGCGGCATTTTTATAAGCCTCGTCCAGTGCATCGTCATCCAGCACGTTCACTCCTGAGAACTGGAGCCCGCTGATTACGACCTTATCGTCATCTGTCGAGAAAATAGAAAACCCGTCCACTCCAACATTGCTGTTCAACGCCGGATACTTTTTCAGCTCCTCATAGAATGTGCTGCTGCTCACCAGAGAATTGATCTCTTTACTGTCGACTTTCGCCCCTTCTTTTACGGACAGCTCGAAATTCAGGCTGACCGGCATGAAGCTGTCCTCCATATTCAAATCGCCGGATCCTGTATAATAAGGTATCCGGCACGCCTCAAGCAAATCGGCGCTATCGGAGGCGTCGATAAACATTTTGCCCGAAACGGCCCTTGTTCCTTCTCCAAGCTTTAGCTTCACCGCGTCAAGATAGACGCCGGACATTGAAACGTCGGATATTTCCGCGTTATATTGAACCTCCAGGCTTTCCTCCGCAGAAAGTAATTTATCAACCACTCCCAGATACTCTTTATCTGAGAATCTGTCACCAAGCTCTTTATCCAATTCCGCAAGCAAACCGCCGTTGAGGATTTTTTCATCCTGACCGTAAGGCAATTCAAGCTCAGGAACAAGGCATTTGGTTATGATTCCTCCAGCATCCTCATCATTACTGATCAACAGTGTATGAGCGCCAAGACGTGCGGCCGACAATGCAGCCGATATCCCCTGCGGTTCGGCGCCGTATACGACCACGTCATAGTCGGCTTCCCCGCTTTGTGCAAGCTGCTCAGACCAGTATTTCCTGCCTGATCCCACGTCCTTGTTTTTTCCGGATTGAAACGGTTCAAACCCATATTGGTATGTAAAGAAGATAATACCTGCTACAAGAGCAAGCCTAAAGATACCTTCTTTTTTCATTTTAACTCCACTGGTCTTAAACATGACTCCCCTTGTCTTAAATTGATATGTACGAAATTTGTCCTTTTCTGCCGTTCAAATCATATATCGGCCAGACCAAAACTGATGCTTAGTGCTTCATTCACCTTCTCCATCAGTTCATCGTCCAGATGCCCAATTTTTTCCTTAAGCCTCTTTTTGTCAATGGTTCTGATCTGCTCCAGCAGGATCACCGAATCCTTCTGCAGCACGTAATCCTGAGCACTGATCTCGATGTGTGTCGGCAGCTTTGCTTTATTAATCTGTGATGTAATCGCCGCCGCTATTACCGTCGGACTGTATTTGTTCCCGATGTCGTTTTGAACTACCAGCACCGGTCTGACCCCTCCCTGCTCCGAACCGATCACTGGGCTTAAATCAGCATAATAGATATCTCCGCGTTTAATAATCACGTTTACTCCAGCTCCCCAAGGCGTTCTTCATATTTTTGCTGTTGGCCGCAGTCGGCATCCATACACAACTCCGCAAATCTGATGTTGATCTCAGCCATCTCCTGATAGCCTCTTTTCATCCTGTCTCTCATCTGTATCTTTCTCTTTTCACGGATATACAGTTTCATCGCTTCCCGGACAAATTCACTCCTGTTGGTCTTCTCAACAGACACAATAGTATCTATTTCCTTTAGCAGGTTGTCTGGAAGGCTTATCAGTATTTTCTTCAATTCCGCCAAAATAAATCCCCCATTTTTTGTAGAGATTCAAATATTTTTGAGTTGTGTAATTAAATGCTGTGCAGCGTACTCGACAGCGAATGATGTTATTTTAACTGTCTGCATAAAAAATATGTGGGTCAACTATATATATTATTATATATCCTCATGTATGCATGGTCAAATTAAAATTTTATTACTTTCCGATACCTGTATGGCATTTCAGATGAGATAGTTGAGTACGCTGCAAATCTCTCCGCTCTTCAGATATACTCTGGGAATCCTTTTCCCTATAATGCACACCAGCTCATAGTTGATCGTTCCGATCTCTGCGGCGAGCTCTTCCACGTTGATACAAACGCCATTCTGGCTGCCGAAGAGCACCACCTCGTCACCTGCACGAACCTCATGCTTCAAGTCTGTTACGTCGATCATACACTGATCCATACAAACCCTGCCAACGATCGGGGCAAATTCACCATTCACCAGCATCCTGCCTTTATTGGAAAGGAGTCTTGTATATCCGTCAGCATATCCGATCGGTATGGTAGCGATCTTGCTCGGCCGGGATGTGCGGAAGGTTCTGCCGTAGCTGATACAGACATCCGGCTCAACATCCTTGACAAATATCACGTTGGCCTTAAGCGTCATCGCAGGTTTCAGATGTATCTTGTCCCTGTCGACCTCCTGGGAAGGATAAAGCCCGTAAAGAATCACGCCGGGTCTGACCATGTCCAGATGCATTTCAGGGTACTGAATAGTTCCCGCGCTGTTGCACACATGCTTGAGCGGAATATGGATACCCACCCTGCCAAGCTCGGTGCAAAGGCTCATAAACCTTTCGAACTGCATATACGTATAGTCCTTCTCCCTCTCATCCGCCGAAGCGAAATGCGTGAAAATACCCTCAAGGATCAATCCGGGCATTCTGCCGATCTCCATGATGTTCTTCACCGCATTGTAGCCAGGCATAAAGCCTACCCGGGTCATACCCGTATCGACCTTTATGTGAATCTTTACACTTTTTTCAAGCTTTACAGACGCCGCAGAAAGCGCTTGCGGCAAATCAAAGCTGAACACTGTCTGCGTCAGTTCATTCTCTACGATTTCCTCAGCCCGTGCCGGGTCGGTATAGCTCAGGATCAGAATCGGCACGTCGATGCCCATTTTCCTTATCTGAATCGCTTCATCCAGCATTGATACAGCCAGCTGTGTGACTCCGTTGTCCAGCAGTGTCCTGACGACCTCCAATACCCCATGGCCGTACGCGTCAGCCTTTACGACTCCCATCATTTCCACGCGGCTGCCTGTAAGTTTTCTTATTTCACGCACATTATGTGCAATAGCATTTAAATCGATTTCCGCCCATGCTCTGTTCAGTTTATAATCCATTTTGTCCCCTTTATCCTCCGTTAGGAATCGGCTAAAATATTAGTCCTTAAATTTTAGCTATTCCTTAAAATATGCCCGTCAGTTCCTTTATGACTTGAGGCATCCGAATCAAAATATCCCCCGCCACCATTCCATGCATCCCAAGACTGTCGGCGGCATTATCTCCCGCTAGTCCATGCAGAAAAACACCCGCCACAGCGGCATCGCAGACACAGACACCCTGCGCCGCAAGACCCGCGATTATTCCGGTCAGTACATCTCCGGCGCCTGCGGTGGCCATTCCGGCATTTCCTGTCGGGTTGATAAATATTCGGCCGTCCGGTATTGCAATGACCGTCCTACTCCCTTTGAGTGCCACAGTAACGCCATATTCCGCTGCAAACCGGCTTGCTGTGCCAATCCTGTCCCTTTGGACATCAGCAATGCCAAGCCCAGTCAATCTGGCCATTTCTCCCGGATGGGGCGTTATAACGGCCGCTGCTTTGAGCTTCTTCAATATGGCCGGATTCCCTGATATGGAATTCAGCGCGTCCGCATCCAACACCAGCGGAATCGTGCTATTTTCTATGATTTGCTCAACGATCAATCTTATATCATCTGATGCTGTTAATCCAGGGCCGATCGCAGCTGCATCCATTCTTTCCAAGTGTTTGAGGATCTGCCCCACACTCTTTACCGACAGGCAACCTCTGCCATCATCCTCCAGCGGTAAAACGACCGGTTCCACAGCCGCAGCGCCATATATAGCTGCAAGGCTGCCGGGAACGGCTGTATACACCAGGCCTGCTCCACAGCGGAGCGCCGCCATGGAAGAGAGACATCCGCAGCCGGTCATGCCGGTAGAGCCGGTTAGGATCATGACCCTTCCGTAGTCCCCTTTGTTACTGTCAGACCTTCTTATCGTTATCAGCCCGGAAACCTGCTCGCGATCTGTCAGCTCAGTGTGGATATTCTGTTTATCAATCGCGCCGGGAAGCGTCCCGATCTCCGCCACGACCAGCTTACCGGCGTACTCACAGCCCGGGTTCACTACCAGTCCGATTTTCGGCATACAAAAAGTAACCGTTGCGTCGGCCTTAATACAGATGCCTCTGACCGTTCCATCCGCTCCGTCGATGCCTGATGGTATATCAATGGCCAATATTGCTTTTCCGGATGCATTCATTCTCTCGATGACCAGAGCGGTAAGCCCGCTGACCTCCCTGCCCAGACCGGTTCCGAATATGCCGTCCAGGACCAGTTGGGACCTGTTCATGTCGGCAGTAAGCATTTCTAAATCCCGATCTTCCATCAGTTCAATTACAGCGCTGCCTGTTTTCTCAAGAAGGGTCATATTAAAAAGAGCATCGCCGGAAATACCCGCCTTCTGCCCGACCAAATAAACCTTGACCGCCGCACCCCGGCTATAGAGCAATCTGGCAGCAGCAAATGCGTCGCCGCCGTTGTTTCCTCTTCCTGCAACTGCTGTCACCATCCTGCCTCTGCAGCCCCCCATCATGGAAACCGCTTCCGATACGACTGCACTTGCGGCATTTTCCATCAGCAGAATCCCGGGAATTCCATATCCATTTATGGAACAGCCATCAATGGCGTTCATTTGCTCAGGTGTTGCAATTTTCATTTTATCTGACTTCCTTATCCGAAAAATTCCTTGTCCAGCTTTTCAAGTTCATCTGCCCCAAGCAGATCATGGAAATAGGAATAAATATCCGTGTCATCCTGCGAAAGTGATTCTTTTTCGTCTATATATCCTTTCAATCTGTTCCTGGTCTCTTCGATCAGCTTTTCCAACTCCTCGACCCGCTTTTTGCTGGCGCGGATCTTATAATAAACAATGTTCACCGTCTGCTCCAGCAGTTCAAGATTCGCCTGTTTCAGCCTGTCAGGCATCGCGTCCAGCAGCTCTTCAATTTGGACCGCCCTGTCGTTGATCCTCTTGATCTCATGCTCGGAAGCCTGCATTTGCTTTTTTGCATCGGCGTCATTTTTCTCAAATACATCCGCCGTAAGCTTTATTATATTGTCCATGTGGCGCTTCTTGGAGGCCGCGATCTCCCTCTTCTCAGCAGTAAGACGAGCCTCCTGCTTCAGAAGTTCCTTAAGTCTTTCTTCACTGCGCTCGATAGCGGGCGTTTTCTGCGTATTGCTAAAGAGCATATTCCAGCGCTCGTCCAGAATAAGCAGCGAGATATCATTCTTTCTCAATGTCTTCGTATCGAACTTTTTATTGCGGTTCGATTTCCAAGGCAATCCCGGCATGCTGTCACCCTCATTTCAGAAGTTTACTTTATTTAATTATAGTTTTTCAATCAACTTTATACAATGAGCAATTTCGCCTACCAAATTAATCAGAAAACACAGCACGCATCATCTCATACCCGCAGCGAATCCCGCAGATAACTTAAAGACTGCTCGCATTCCTTCTGAAGGAGTCTGTCAACCTGTTGGTAATCTATCGGAGCAACACTATCTGATATACGGGCTGTAAACTCATGAAGATCCGTTTTAGTCGAGAAAATCCTTTCCGGAAGGCCCAGCTTGCCCAATATGTTGCTCAGTCTTGAGTTGACGGCCTTTTCAGCCTTTTGGGATGATTCAAAACAGAAAAATTCTTTTTTAAAATTGATCGAGAAAACAGTGCCGTGAAAGGAATCAGTGCAAACGGCACGGGCGTTTCTGAAAAGTCCGAGGAATTCCCGCGGTCCCGCATCCAGTATCCTGTGCCGGGTCTGGGGAACCACTCTCCTCGAGCCGCACAATGAAACTACAGGCAGACCGTATTTTTGCGCCAGCGTCTGTACAAAGCCGCTATATTTTCTGGCATCCGTAATAAAATAGCACAGCAGATAGGGCTCATTAAATACAGGCGCCGAAGCAAGCTCGTTCCATTGCTCTCCCGCCAGTAAAAGCGTAGGATCCAGCACCGTGCAGGAATCCCTTCCCGTGATGTCCCGAATGATCTTCTCGCCCTGCATTTCCCTGACCGACAGGCAGTCGAATTTCTCCAGGTAACTTTTCAGCAGCTCCCGTTTATCCTCCGGAATATAACTGATGCCAAAGCTGGGGGCATAAGCCACTCTTCTTCCGGTCTGTGCAAAATCCGCAAAAAAAGCCGGGTCAAAGGTATTTTCCTTATAAATCAAAGGATTCCAGATCTGATCGCTTCCGCAGACATAAACGTCATATGGCGGGGCATCCGCACTTAGCTGAGCACAGGTTCCGTAAAATTTCTCAGAGAGCTTCATATTCTCATGGACAAAGCTCTCAAAACGCCGGTATCTTTTCCTCAGCTTCCCGTAGTTAAGCAGTGTATTGGCATTTGACAGCAGCGACCTGGCGGACAGCCCTTTCTTAAAAAGTCTGTTGCCTTCTGTGGTATCCTTCCTGACATAATTAATGACTTCGCAATCCACGCCCTGGTCAGTAATCGCTTTCATCAGCGCATATGCCTGAAGCTGAGCGCCATAGTGATGGGCATGGTGGAATGTCAGTATTCCGGCTTTCATGATTTCCGCCTCCTCTTGAGCATCCAGAGAATCCTGTGGGCGATCTCACCGGCTGTTTTTCGTTCGATCAGCAGATTTCCCCCACCAATGACAAGAAATGACCATGCTGCTACAGGGATCGCATATATCGCCCATTGCACCAGATTGTCCGGCTCAATATCAATAAAATAAAGCACTGGCAATACAGTGGCAAAAAACAGGACAAAGATTCTCAGAACTCTTCTGATCGTCATTATCGGTTTTAGCTTTGTAACTGTTTTGGGGATATAGAAAATCAGATCAATATCCCTGTAAAGGTTTGACAGAACAGAACCGATTAACACTCCTGCCATACCGAGAAACGGCGCCAGCGCAACTGAAAATACAACAATAATCACCGCCTGAATAAGAGATTGCAGCTTTGTCTCCTTATACAGCCCGGCTGAGATGACCAGCATTCCCTGGGGCGTCTTTATATTGGATATAATCCCAACCGCTACAAAAAGCGCCGCTATGACCGGGCGTATATATTCCGCATCGGTGAACCGCATCGTGTAAATCCTCATAAATGGCATTATCAGAATCGCCGCGCAGGAATACCCCCATGTCACAAGGGCGTAATAGAGATATTCATACTGCCGGTAGGCCTTCTGGAGGATGTCCAGCTCCTTTCGCACCAGCAGGTCGCCGAACATGGCGCTCAGTCCGTTGCTGAAGGTCGTCAGCAGGGCAAGAACACTGACAAACACCATATTGTAAACAACAAATACGCTGGCTTCCCTGAATCCGAGCATAAGGGAGGTCACCACGACGGGAGTTGCCGTAGAAGCGACGCCAAGCACCTGAAGTATCAATGAGTCCCAGCGCTTATCCAGCGCCTCGTTCATGGGACGCACCTTCAGATTGAGCCGCGGATATTTCAGCTTTCCATACAGCATATACAATGCGGAGCGTGCTATAAAACTGATCAGCGCGACCAGTTGAACAATCACAATATCCATCCTCAGACTCGCCAGGACTAGAACAATGACAGCATTGACCGCCACTGCGGCAGCGTTTATGAGCGATATTACGTAGCTCTTCTGATCTGCGGTATACAGTACCTTATATTTTCCGACCGCAAAAAACTCCAGTGCGCCTGAAGCACCTATAATCAGAACCAAAGCGGCTATAGTAATAACGCTGATGCCCTGACCGGAGGTAAACATCGGATATATAAAGGCGGTAACCAAAACCAATGCGGAAAAAATGAAACCGGAAATATTGTAAAATCGGTTGGATGCAGAAAGAATCCCGTTGATATCCTCCTCATTCTTGTCTGCCAGCGGCTTATAAAGCGCATAAACTGCGGCTCCCGACAAGCCCGCCTCCACTAAATTAAAATAGGAAATGAACTGCCTGATTGAGGTCACCAGGCCGTTCACAGAGGATCCGTAGACCGTGATCATAATCTGCGGCAGGACAAGATTCACCGCCATATTTACAAGCTGAAGAATTACGGCACTGATTGAATTGTATATGGAAAGCTTTGTCCTCATTCGTCAACCCTCATGCGTTACCCTTTGCTCAGTATTTTCTTCAGAAGGCATTTCAGCCTGTAGCGGATACTATCATTGTCCATGTACTTTCTTCTCAACCTGTCGAAGCTGTATCCGGCCTGCATGTCATTAAAAAATCTGCTGCGCCCAGTCGGCTCCTTCACTGAGCTGACAAGCCTCGGGTTGTATTTAACCGCTTCATCGAGATTGCGTTCCTCCATAAACAGTTGATTTGCGATACGGGACAGCGCCTCTTCTCCGGCTGCTGAATGTGCTATGACCAATGAAACTCCCTTGTTGTCGGAATATTCTTTGTCTTCCTGCCGGTCGATGCCCCAGAAATCAGCCAACGTTATATCGGCCTTTGTATGATCGATCCTGAATCGACAGTCAAAACAGGATTTTCTGTTGAACACACTCTTCCCAAAACCTATGAAAAAGGTTTCTCTCCTTACCCTGTCCATATACCGACGTCCGCCTTCAAAGTCTATGCGCATACTGCTGTCATTCCAGCCGGTAGATTTATCCCTGAAGGAGACATCCTTGATTGTATTGCGATACTTGTCCCGTATATAGCCCAGATACATACCCCATACCTTTGGAGATGGAACCCCATGGCAGGCCAGGTCACAAGTGAGCAGCTTCGGGTCTTCACGGTTCAGATACGCCTTAAGACCCGCGATCTGGCAGGGCGTACCGCAGTATAGGACTCTCCTGCCCTCCTTCAGAAATGCCCGGACCTCGCAAAAGGTAGTTTCCGTATCACTTTGTACATATTTTGAACGTCTCAGACCATCTAAGTCCAGCTCATTGTCAACAAAAGAATGCCTGACTCTGAAATCACCGTCAAATTCGGCGCCGAACACCACGCCGTGTTCACGCAGTATGCTCAGAGCAAGCTCTGTAAACACACCGCCCGAAGAACTTCTCGCTCTCATATCTTCCTCTTTGGAATAACAGGCGTAAACCTTGTGCTCCGCTGCGGGTGCAGCCTGCACAGTCCTGTTGACAGGGCATGTCCTCCTGCACAATCCACAGTCATTGCAGAGTGCTGCATCAATATGCGGATAAAGAAAGCCCTCCTCATTGGCTGTCATCGAAATGGCGCTCTGGGAGCATATCTGGAAACAGGCTCCACAGCCTGTACATAGTCTTTCTTCACATATTATCTGCGTCATCAGGCCACTTCCTTCTCAGATGGTTTTCGGTCCTTCCTTAGCCGCTTCCAGATCATTTGTATGATCTGCCTTAGTCTGGATGGCCAATGCGGCAAGTATGATTCCAACAGCAGCCCAGAAGAAAAGCATGACCCTGCGGTCAAACCAGACATATTCTATCATTCCGTTGGCCAGTATCCCCGTCAGCGACGCAAGTCCCGCGATCAGAACATTTTTTATCCCCTGATCTACGGGACGCACAATAGATTTTATACTTTTCTTGACCGTAGTGAGTATAAACGCCAGAAATGAGGTGATCCCAAATATGCCTGTTTCTACCCAGATTTGCAGGTAAAGGTTGTGACTGTGGGATGGGATGGAGCCTTTTACAACAAATGAGTAATAATTCTTTGAGACCCTCAGCAACGTTTCATTCCCAAGCCCCAAACCTGTCAGCCAATAGTCTTTTATAATCGGAGCGACTGTCTGCCATATCTCAATTCTTGTGCTATAGGAGGAATCTGCAGGATTCATCAGCGTCCGCAGACGGAGCAGGATGGATTGCGGCAAAAACGGTACCGCCGCAATTCCAAGCAGAATAAACACCGGGATCAGCCTTTTCTCCATAAAAAACACATAAACCAAAGCGGCAAGCGCAAGGGCAACCCACGCGCCGCGCGAGAGCGTCATCAGCATTGACAGAACCGGAGGAACAGCCATCGCCAGATAAACAAGCCTTGCGAAAACATTCTTTGTATTGAAAAAAGCCGCACAATAAAACGGTACAAATATCAAAATAACTTCCGCAAAGTCATTGGGATTGTTAAAAAACGAAAACACCCTGGTCAAGTTGCCTTGATTTATCTTCGTGTCGATCCAGGCAGGATTCACCGGCACCTTGATGATGTACTGGTAGACACCGTATATTCCCGCAATAGTCAAGCCGGCCAAAGCTATATTGATCACCTGCATCAGTTCCTCTTTTGATCGGATCACCGCGATTAGGACAATCACCATCAGAAAGCAGGTCAGATAAAAAACGAGGAAACGAAGGCTGGCTGCCGGCATAATGGAAAATATCTCCGCAAGCAGGACACAAATCATAAACAATACTAAAAATATATTGAATACACCGGTTTTAAAATTCGTCCGGCCCTCAACGATTGTTCTTAAAAAATAAAGAACAAACAGGGTTATCATTGCTATTGTGCTGTACCAGTTGTCCCAGTACTTGTATGGAACGACCAGAGCGATAAATAAAAAGCCTCCCGTCAGAAGATGCAGCTTATCCAACAGGAAAACCAGGGCTCGGAAGAAAATGCTCCCGCCAAAAACTATCTCAGCCTTTTTATAAAGGGGATGCAGGATCCGCTGCGGAAGGCTGATTAGCCCATCCACCATTTTGTACAGGGCACTGCCCTCATAGGAACGGTTGAGAGCTCCCTCTCTTGTAACAAAATTTACTGCAGCGCTGTTGGAAAACAATGTGCCTAAAAAGGCGCCGCACCGTCTCAAGCCTTTTACAATAACGCTGTCCTGCCCAAACTTATTGAAAAAGACAAGTATCCTATTTATTAATCTGTATATCAAACTTTCCTGTATCAATGAGCTTTACTCCTTTAACAGTTTGATACCCGATATCTTGGCGTAGCAGAACGTATTTCCGATTCTCCACTCCGTACCATTCTTATTGATATAATACTCGATCCCGCTGAAGAATACGCCGGTATCCTTATAGATGCCCTCACCCTCAAAAACAATCGTAACCGAATTGTACCCTTCTTTGGAACCTTGGACGGCCAGCCCCTTATCATTTATGAAATAGCTTATATCAGGACCGACGATGACGTCCGTGACCTTGCCCAGTACCACATTCTGCACTCTGTCCCTTACCTCATCCCCAACCTCAATGTTTTCAATCATATAGGTATTTACCGATTCCAGATAAAGACTCATCTGAATGGGCTGCGTAGCCGTAAATGGTGTTACGGTGCCTGATTTGTTGAATTTGTAATATAGCCCGCATGCAATAGCAACGATAATCACAACTACAAGTACATCTACGATGCTGATCTTGCCGAAAAGTTTCCCCTTTTTATCCAATATCATTCCCGTGATCTCCTTTTCGATCGATTTCGCTTATTTCTCAATGAATTCCTCATAAAAATTATATGTTTGATTGGCCATTTTTACAAGGTTGAATTTTTCCTCAACGGCCTTCAAGGCGTTTTCTCCAAGTTCCTTCAGGAGCGCGTTATCCTCCATTATACTTTTTATTACCCGGGCTGTCCCTGCAGCGTCTTCGTATTGCACCAGCCGCCCGCATGCAGTCTTTTCATTGATAATATCGTTATTGCCGCCCATATCGGTAGCTACTACAGGCAAACCGCTCGCAAGCGCTTCCAGAATGAGAAAGCTCGAGGCTTCATGCTCTGATGAATTAAAATACAGGTCGGAGGCATTAAAAAGGTTTTTGATGTCCTTTCTGAACCCGATGAAAAGGACGTCCTCTTCCAGCTTCAGATCTGCGGTCATTTGCTTGATCTCGTCCAACAGAGGACCGTCTCCGGCCAGCACACATCTGAATTTCTTATCTGTAATTTTTTTAAGCTCCGAAATCGTCCTTACCAGGTATCTGTGACCCTTGTCATGGGCAAATCTGGCCGCACACAGGATCACGAAGGTATCCTCGTCAATGCCGGTTTCCTCTCTGAAGGTTGAATGTTCACGCTTTCCCCAGTATTCCGGATCTACCGCATTGAACAGAACCTTGATCTTTGAAGCGTCGACCCAATTTGAGATCATCATTTCCCTGCCTCTGTTGCACACAGCGATCACGCCTGCCTCCAAAGGATTCATAAGGCGGTTGGAAATCCTGGTGATCAGATTGTTGCGCATAATAAAATGATTGGTGTAGGCCACTTTCGCCCGGGAGCCAAATAGACGTGCAAGCATTGCGATATAGTTCTCCCTGAGAAAATGTGTATGTACAAGATCGATATTCAGTCTTCTGCACAGATCTGCAAGCTTCCTTGCTGCCTTCAGATCAAACCGGCTTCGCATTTCAATGCGATACGTCTCAATGCCGAGCTCCTTGAGCCGTTCCGCCAAAAGGCCCTCTTCGTTGTACACAAAAAAAGCCTTGATCTTTTTGCCG
The DNA here is from genome assembly GCA_023435745.1 of Bacillota bacterium. Classification (GTDB taxonomy): domain Bacteria; phylum Bacillota; class Clostridia; order Acetivibrionales; family DTU013; genus JAEYRF01. The sequence goes on from JAEZMD010000019.1 coordinate 17,408, forward strand.
TTCAGCTGCTCGATCAGAGTTTGCACATATCTCTCCGTACCGGCCTTACCCGCGTGGTTCAGCAGGTACAAAACATTCATCAACCAAATCACCTTCTCCGTTCATATCTGTGCATAAGCAATACCATTGTATCATACTGCGGCAAAGCTGCAAACATATTAAAAACCGGCATGCGGGATCATTTCCCGCACACCGGTATCACAAGGAGAATTAAGTCAGTTTATATCGATCTTATGAGATTTTTCCTTTACTTCCTCTGACTTGGGCAATATTACTGTCAGTACGCCATCATTATACTTCGCGGAAACATTCTCCTGCTTAATGCCGTCCACACGGAACGATCTGCTGCAGGAACCGTATCTTCTTTCCTTCCGTACGTAGTTCTCTCTCTCCTCATCAACCTGTTCCTTTTGCTCCATACCGACGGTAAGTACACCATCTCTTAATTCAAGCTTGATATCTTCCTTCTTTACACCCGGCATATCCGCCTCAATAATGTACTCCTTGTCTGTCTCGCGAATGTCGGCCCTGATCGGCTGAGCCGAGGTAAAGAATCCTGCTGCGAACGGCTCATTGAAGAACTCGTCAAATACACTTCCCAAATTAAAAATGTTATCCCTGGTTCCCAGATGATTGGATCTCCTGCTAAATGGTACTAATCCGAACATATATAACACCTCCAGATAATATTAATTGTTTTATATGAACGCCTTGGATAGTCTTTAGTCTTTGACTATCTTTGACCTTAGTTATATTTTAAGTCACCTCCTGAATATAATCAAAATCTGATTTTGACTATCTTTGACCTTCTGGCTCAAAAATCACCCGTTTCCATGAAATACATCCTGAAATCTCAATTTTTTGTTGTTTTTAACCTATTATTGCTGCATTCGACCCTTCTTCAGTCCGACGATTTTGAATATTTCCTCTGTCTTCAAAACACCAGTCAGCATTATCAGAAATACCGCGATAAAAAGATTAGCCGCCAATGTCAGTAATGTCATAGACGCTGTTCCCAAATGGAATATCCCAAAAAAGGCGTAAATGTATCTGCCGACCAAGACCATGACTATCCAAATCAATCCGGGCTTTAAAAGCCATCCCCTCAAATCGAAGACCAGGCCGGTAATTTTATTGATCGTGATCAGATTAAGGCCTTCTGCGACAATCAGGCTGATCGTGAAGCCCAGAATATAGCTTTTTATGCCAAAAGCCGGAATCAGAAAACATACTGCGGCAATTCTCAGGATTGAACCAATAATCGTGTTCCTTAGCAAAATGCCCTGCCTTCCAAGCCCATTGAGCACCCCCGTCAGCGTCTGCTGCAAATATACGAATACACAGGAGAAGGACATCAGAAGTAGAAGGTCTCCAATTTTTTCACGCCTGTAGACCAATGCACCGATTTCATTCGAATAACAGATGAATAAGGCGGAAAAAATTACTCCAAGTACAAAAGTTACCTGGATGGATTTCGAAATCTGATAATTGACTGCACGGTTTTTTTTAAGCGATATGGATTCGGAGATCGCCGGCACCAGTGTCGTGGCAAGAGAATTTGTGACAATTGACGGAAACAGGATGAGCGGGAGTACCATTCCGGTCAAACGTCCGAATATCTCCATGCTGCTCTTGTCATCCAGCCCGCCCAGCGTCAGCATAGCAGGGATCAAAATATATTCAGCCGCCGACAGGGAGGAACTGACCAGTCTGTTGGCTGAAACCGGCGCGGCCGACTTCAGTAGATCAGTGATAATTTTTCGCCTTCTAATCGGTTTTCCTGTTCTCCTGATGCCCGAAGTACGCTTTTTCCTTAATACATAAGCTATAGAAAGCACAAATAAATTTACAATTTCTCCGGCGGCGGCAGAAAATGTCGCTGCGGCGCAGGCAAAAGCAGCGCCCTTTAGAGAAATACTCCCGGCAAGAAGAAGCAGGATTAGAATTTTAACCGTTTGCTCAGCTACCTGTGAAAACGCTGTGGGTACCACCTGCTGGATGCCATAAAAGTACCCTTTTAATGCGGATGCACAGACAACAGCCGGAAGACAGGGCACAAGTACCAGCAGCGCAGCGCGGGTCCTTTCATCGCCAAGCAATCCGGCGCTGATCAGGTTCACATTTATGAATATAAGCAATGAAACGGCCATCCCTGCCATGGTTACAACGGCAAGTGCACAAGCGGTTATTTTGCCGTAATTTGCCTGATTGCTTCCTGCCGTTTGCTCAGCGATCATTTTTGAAACGGCTATGGTGATTCCTGCTGTTATTGTTAAAACCACTGCCGTATAAACCGGGACGATCAACTCGTACAAGCCCATTCCCTCGGCTCCGATCAAATTGGACAAATAAATCCTGTATACAAATCCGAAGATTCTTGCCACCAGTCCGGCCGCCATCAGAATGACTGCTCCGCCAATAAAAGATTTTCGCAAAGTTGTGCTCCGTAAATTAGTTACTTCTAATAATTATTAAAAGTTTTTTTTATTATGCTTTATTTTTCTGCGAATAACTGGTATTATTAGAATAATTATAATAAATTGTCAAAGTAGTTGCATCTTAGTGATGGGGGATACTAATGATAAAGAAAAGAGTTTTTATTTTCAAGATTACTCTTGTGGCACTTTTCCTCGTATTTTCCGCCATATTGTGGATGTTCATCGCTGACCTTGACCAACAGGCCACTTTAGAGTACAAAACTTATCAACCCTCCGAAGCAATAAGCAGGATCTCTGGATGGCAGTATCACTGGGGCGACTCTCCGGTGGACAGCGACGGAAATTTTCAATGGCTCAACCCCTCCTCATCTGAAGAAGGCTGGATAGAATTTCAATTCCCCGGAAGGCCGGAAAACCCTGAGAAATATAAATCAATCTGGATAAAAACAACTCTTCCATATACAGGCGTCAGCAATCCTTTCATCAAATTCCGAATGCCCCAGCAGTCTGTTGAGGTTTATCTGGCTGACCGATTAATATATAAATACGGCGAATTCGACACTTCTGAGAACGTAAGAACATTGGGCAGTACCTGGCATTTCGTGCAATTGCCCTCCGATTATGCCGGCAAAACCATGATGCTTCGTACATCCACCCCCTTTGCACAATACGCCGGTTACCTCTCGCAGCCTGTTCTTGGCAATATAGACTCTCTCTATCTTGATATATTAAAATCCAGTCTTGTTTATCTGATTTTCGGACTCCTGTTCGTATTCACCGGAAGTGCCATTCTATTGATTCAGATACTGGGACCCAGGGAATGGCGCGATCTGAAGTTTCTTGCGCTGGCCTCCGTTTTTATTGGTATGTGGTATATACTCGATACGAATATTATTCAGATTTTCTATGACCTGCCCATTTCAACGACTTATCTGCTGCATTACTTTGTCAGTCTGACTCCTGTATGGCTATTGATATATCTTGAACGCAGACTTGAACATTTATCTCCTCGTGCCTTCCTTCTAATCCGAGCATTGTGGATCCTGTTTGCGGCAGCAGCTTTTGGCGCATTTACTCTGGATATGCTGGACCTGGTCTCTGTGCTGTATTATAACCTGATCATCAACTACCTGATGGTCTTAGGAATTGGAGGCATTGCATTTATTACAGTAAATGAAATACGTAAAGGCCGTAAGGGTCAGACGCTTCTTCTGTCGGGATTGCTGGTGTTTGGACTGACAGGGTTGTTTGACGCCCACAGGCAGGCTTTGCTAACCTCTCCGCTGACTACTGTATTCAAGCTCAGCTATGCAGGTATGCTGTACTTTTTGATTACACTGCTTATTTGCACAATCAGGGAATTCAACACATTATACAGTACGCTGAAAAGTATCTCCAATGAAAATGAAACAAACTACACATCGCTCTTTACAAATATGGCTGACGGGTTCATTTACAGCCGCCTGGATTATGACCAGGAAGGCAATATGAAATACTGCACCATTCTTGAAGCTAACGATGCATTTATTTTAGAAACAGGGAAGCCAAAAGAAGAGCTGATTGGATCCGATTTGTTTGAGCTTTATCCGGGTATAAGAAAACACGCTCAGTATTGCGTCAATAAATATGACGAAACAGCTGCCGTTTTAGACCAGGATGTTCTCTCCGATACCGATTGTCAGAATGATGTCCTGATGCTCGGGGACAAATGGTTCAGGGTGTCCGCTTTTTGCCCGACAGCAGGAACCCTCAATATCATCCTTTCGGATATCAGTGTAATGAAAAAAGCTGAGGAAACCATCAGGCGTCAGGCCTACACCGATAACATGACCGGGGTCTTCAGCCGGACCTATTTTGAAGAGATTCTTTCAGGAATGAACAGCATGATGAGTGTCGTAAAGCCGTTAAGTATTATTGCCATTGATATAGACGGCCTTAAAATAACCAATGACACCTTCGGCCATGATGCCGGTGACAATCTGATAAGGAAGGCGGCCAGAATCCTCACTGATGTATTCGGTACGGATGTGCCTATTGCAAGGATCGGAGGGGATGAATTCTGTATCATTCTGCCCTGTACTAGTTTTGTCACAGCGCAGGAATATACGGAACGGATTGTTAAAATGATGGAGACCTCCAATAGTCGCAATTCGATGATCCCGATAAGTATGTCGGTCGGAATCGCCTCCTCGGATGAGGATAGCAATGAAGATATCTACAGCATATACCGCAGGGCTGATGATGATATGTACCGCTACAAAATGAGCCAGACCAGCAGCGAAAAAAGTAAGGTCATCGATATGTTACTTACGGCGTTATCTGAAAAGGACTATGTCTCACAGGGCCATGTGGAGAGAATATCTGATTTGTGCCTGCTGCTGGCCGAATCAATGAATCTGCATGAGAATCAAAAAAGAGATCTTATACTGCTTTCAAAAGTACATGATCTTGGGAAGATCGGTATACCTGACGATATCCTCAATAAACCTGCCAGGTTGACTGCAAAGGAATATGAGAGAATGAAGCTTCATGTCAAAGTGGGCTACAACATTGCCAACCGCTCGCGGGAACTGGTTACCATTGCGCCTCTGATCCTTCACCATCACGAGCACTGGAATGGAAAAGGGTATCCCGATTCGCTCAAAGGAGAAGAAATCCCTCTGGAATGCAGAATACTTGCCATTGTTGATGCCTTTGACGCAATGACCAATGACCGGCCGTATCATAAGGGCATACCCGTTGAGGAAGCTCTTCGGGAAATAGAAAGATGTGCCGGAACGCAGTTCGATCCGGAACTGGCAATAATATTTGTTGAAAAAATCAGGAATTCTGAGCCCGGTTCTCCGGATTTGTCCGACGCTCCCGAATAGCCTGACACTTCCTTCTTAATCTGTCGCAACGCTTTTTTAGCTCCCCAAACTGTCTGGTGCCTGACAACCCCGAATGCAGGCAGTTTTTTACTGCCTTTTCAGCGATCTGCAGAGCCTGTTTCGGGTCATTTGCCTTATGCTCGTAATACTTGGCCATCTCAATCAGGTGAAATAGTTCAAATTCCGGATTTTCCGCCTCTACGGCCCTCCAGTGCTCCAGTGCCTGCTCATAGCTGCCGTTTCTTTTGTAAACACCGGTAAGCTTTCTCACCGCGCGCATCCTGACGGAAAAAAGCTCGGAGCTCGCGCAGGCCTCAAGGCATTCCAACATTTCATCCGTCTTCCCGCTCGCTTCAAAAAGCCTGCCCATGCCAAGGAGCTCAAAACCGCAGTCCGTCTCTGAAAACGGGCTGTTCATCATGGAAGACAGCTTTGACAGCAGTGAAACCATTGAAAGAATATCCTGTTCGTTATGACTGATTACTCTTTTGATCTCAGTGGCATCTCTGTCTTCGACATATTTAAAATAAACAGAGGGGATCTGCGCGCCGGGTATATCATCCTCTCTGTATTGCCCAAGTATGAATTCTTCGAGGGATGAAAGCCTGCAGCTTTCCAGCTTGAGCCCCCATACCCGCCGGGAAGGATACAGCAGGTCCACATTCGGAAAATCCTTAAAGGATGGCCTGAGACGGTTGGAAATGAACCTGCTCTGGAGCAGGTTGATATCAAAGGCTTTTCCATTGAACGTCACAAATCCCTTATGAGCGGCAAAAAGCTGCTGCAGCTCTGCAAGCATGGCAGCCTCTTCGTTGTAGTCCCTCATGAAATACTGCCGGATGACAAATTCATCCTGCTCAAAAAAGCCTGTCCCGATCAGAAAAGCTACCGTTCCGGCGCCACCTGACAGACCGGTGGTCTCGGTATCAAGATATAACAGTTGCCCTGCCCGGAGCCCGACACAATCCTCACCGCCAAGCGCTGTGATCACATCGCTGCTCACAGCCAGCGCGGCGCCAAGCTTATATCCTCCGTGTAAAAAGGACAGGGGAATTCTCTTCTCAATTAGATAGAAGCTGCCATATCCGTTGGTCTGAATACGCCCCCGCACCACATCATCAACATCACAACTGCTTTTGTGCTGCAGTGCTTCAGCGGATCTGCCAATCCCTTCCCGATACAATCCGAGCTTGCTCCTTAAATCCACTTGCCCTTCTCCTATCCTTTATGATCAATATTACAGTATTCTTTCGGTTATACCATTTATTCGTTTTTGTCGCTGTTTCAGAGTAATTTCCGGTTTCTGCCACTCCTTTTACTGTAAACTCCTATCCTTGCCCCCCAGTATCATCCCACCCTGCCGGATGATACCAATCAGCTTCAGGGTAAGTTCCTTCGGATTACCTGTGCCTGTAAACTCGTTGAGCGGTCCGACACAGGACGGACATCCGGACTCACAGCCACAGCCGGTCACCATACCGGCCGCCGTCTCGAACAGCTCATCGTGCAGCTCATACAATTTATCACTGAAACCGACTCCTCCGGGATAGCTGTCATAGATATATATTGTAGGGCGCTGCGTGAAGGTCGCGCGGACCTGATGGACCACCCGGATATCTCCCGGATCACACATCAGATAGATTGGAGCTGCATTGGCAAGGACATTGGAGATACCCAGAAGCCCGTTCTGCACATCCGTCTGGGACAGCTCCGGCATTGTCTCCGGCAGGCTGACCCAATAGGAGGTGGTATGCATCTCAAGCTCGGGAAGCGTGACAGGTCCGGATCCGATGTTTTCATGGGTATGCAGCTTGATCTTCTTGAACATGGTGACGAGCGAACTGACCGAAACCTCTCCGCTGCTCCTGTGAACAGCCCTCCCGGTATCCTCCCGGAAAACGTCGATCACCTTCAGATCCACTGCCAGATTAGCATCCGTATAATAATCCACATTCACCCTGCGCACATAGGCCTTCTTATCGTCAAAGTCCAGCTTCTCCACCTGGTATTGAACGCCCTCATGCATTATAAATCGCTTCCTCATGAACCAGCATAGGCGCGCTGAAACGGTCTGTCTCTCCTATAACCACAGGCTTCGGATCCGATATGTCAATAATGATGAAGTTTTCATTTGACGCACTTCGCAGACTGATTTCATCCGCAGGAAACACATCTGACATCCAATGCCAGCGGTCGCCCACATGCCGCACCAGTCTTGCCTCCTCCATAAAACTCAGAACATCTTCGGTGGTTTCCACACCGAACCTCTCTTCGTCCGTAAAGGGCAGTTCAAAAGCGGCGCATTTCATATGATTGTAAAGAATGACCAGATTATCCGGGTTGATCAGGCCATTTTCCGGACTTTTTCCGAAAAAATAGTCCGGGTGACTTATAATATACTGATCCAAAGGGCTGCTGTTCGCGACCAGGAACGCTGCCGACACACCATTCCTTCGTCCTGCACGGCCTGCCTGCTGCCATGTGCTGGCGATGGTGCCCGGATAGCCGCAAATAATACACGCTTCCAACGCGCCGATGTCGATCCCCAGTTCCAATGCGTTGGTCGACACAACCCCTGTAATGCTGCCCTCTCTTAGCCCCTTCTCAATCTCTCGCCGGAGGTTTGGCAGATAGCCGCCCCTGTAGCCGCGGACCTTTCTGTCCCCATCCTTCGTCCCATGGTAAATGTCCTTGAGATAAGTGACCAGCACCTCCACATTCAGCCTGCTTCTGGTAAAAACTATGGTCTGCACGCCATTGCGGATCAAGGCCTCCGCAAGCCCTTCCGCTTCCAGCATGCTGCTTCTTCGGATACCGAGCTCCTTATTGACCAGAGGCGGATTATAAAATATGATGTGCTTTGCACAGCTTGGCGCTCCGTTATTATCAATCAGCTTAATCTCCGCGCCGGTAATTCTGGAAGCCAGTTCTCCGGGATTGGCAATGGTTGCTGAACAGCATATGAACTGCGGGCTTGAGCCGTAAAATTCACAGATCCTCCTGAGCCTTCTGATGACATTGGCCAGATGGCTTCCGAATACCCCGCGGTAATGATGAACTTCATCGATGACAATAAACTTAAGATTTTCAAATAGCTTGGTCCACTTTGTATGATGAGGCAGGATACCGCTGTGGAGCATATCCGGATTTGTCACAACAATGTGCCCTGCCTGCCGTATAGCCTTTCTGGCGGATTGGGGCGTATCTCCGTCGTAGGTGAACGTTTTGACATCCACACCCGCTTCCGTTATCAGCTCATGGAGCTCGGAGGTCTGATCCTGCGAAAGCGCCTTAGTCGGAAACAGAAAAAGCGCCCTTGACTCTTCATCCTTTAAAATGGCATCCAGCACAGGCACGTTGTAGCACATGGTCTTGCCCGATGCCGTAGGCGTCACGACTACCACGCTGCTGCCGTCATGTATCGCCTGGATGGCGCTGGCCTGATGGGAATAAAGCTTTCGTACGCCTCTACTTTCCAGCGCCGTCCTGATCCTCTCGTCAATGAACTCCGGATACTCAGCATAAACCGGCTCACGCGCGGGCAGCTCCACCCAGGAGGTGATATTTTTCATCATCTTTTCAGATGCCTTGAAATAATCCAGCATTTGCTCTAAATTCATAGCAGTCTCCGAACATATATTCTCTCTTTATTTTAGTATATTATTTATGCGTTGTAAAGAAAGACATATTGGTAAATTGGCGGTGACGATCTGGACTGTTATTGTTTTGCAATGTGGTTAATGTGCAACAACGAAAACAAGAGCTTCATTTGCTTGAGCTGAATAGCAGTGACTGTTCAGATATCGTCAGCCTCACAAACAGCACCGCCGGAGCATGGGCAGTAACCTAAAGCCCCTGTACCAGCTCCGCCATTTCCTCATGCGACACGGCCCTGAAGACCTTGTCCTTGAACTGTGCTGAGTTTTTGCTGCCCTTGACATACCAGGAAATATGCTTGCGCATTTCCCTAACACCGGTGTACTCACCTTTCAGCTCAACCAGAATCTCAAGGTGGCGGAGCATCATCTGCTTTTTCTCTTCCATGTCCGGGTTCGCCGGCAGCTCACCTGTGCTGATGTAGTGGTTGATGCTCCGGAACAACCATGGATTGCCCTGGGCTCCTCTTCCCACCATCACAGCGTCGCAGCCGGTTTCATCCATCATACGAGCCGCATCCTCCGGCTTATAGATATCGCCGTTTCCGATCACAGGGATGGATACGGCATTTTTTACTTTCTTGATTATGTCCCAGTCGGCCTTGCCGCTGTAAAACTGCTCTCTCGTCCTGCCATGCACAGCAATTGCCGCAGCACCGCTTTTTTCGGCCATGAGCGCAAATTCAACCGCATTGACATGCTCCTCATCCCAGCCCTTACGAATCTTGACGGTAACAGGCTTTTTCGACACAGTGACAACCGCCCTGATCAGCCCGGCCGACAGCTCCGGCTTCAGCATCAGCGCACTGCCCTCACCGTTTTTTGTGATCTTGGGAGTGGGGCAGCCCATATTGATATCCAGAATCGCCGCCTCTGTGTCATTCAGCTTTTCTGCCGCATAAGCCAGAATGTCAGGCTCCGAGCCAAATATCTGTATTGCGGCAGGCAGCTCCGAGCCGCTGAGCTGCGCTAGCTTCCAGCTCTTCTCGTCTTTATAATACATTCCCTTCGCACTAATCATTTCCGTGTAGGTCAGACCACAGCCCTGCTCTTTGCAGAGCACTCTGAAGGGCAGGTCGGTCACACCCGCCATAGGCGCAAGAAAAATATTGTTTTCAAGATTGATTGGGCCTATTTTCATGCAAATCAACAGCCTCCGAAATTCCCTTCATCATTAGTGCAGCTTGAGTCTTAATGCTTCCAGCCTTTTCGCCCGTTCAAACGCTTCATGTAAAAACTCCTCTGCCGGTAAATTCTTATAATCCCAATTCATAGCCTCTATTGCAGTCGCACCTGAGTAACCAGTTTCCGCGATTTTTTCCATAATTAAAGACCAATCAAGCGTACCGTCAAAGGGTAACCGGTGGATATGGCTCCCGTCATTATCATGTAAATGTAGTGCCATCATCCGGGAACCGTACATAGATAATAAATCATTGCCCGGATAATGGCGGTAGTGATGTGCGCAGTCATAACAAAACCCGATACGAGGGGAATCCACTTGCTCCAGTATATTCACTAAATTGGTAAGATTCTGTAAATTCTCCAGCGCAACATTGATGCCAAGCTTTTCCGCTTTTTCAGCGATTTTCTTGATTCTATCCAGTCCCAATGCGTTATATGGCTTGTCTTCGTCGGGCAGGTGGACCACCATTGTCGGGATCTCAAATTCGGTGCAATCTGCAACGCATTGCAAATAGCAATTGATTGCGGATTCGCCATCCAGATTGTCAAGCCAGATGTTGTCTTGGACTTGGAACGGCGTGTGGATATTTTCTATAAAAAGACCCGCTGCGCGCACAATTTGCGGTCCGCTGCGGTAATCGTTCCGGCCAAGGTGTTCGCTCCACCATAATAAAACGCCGTCAAATCCGGCCTCCTTTATTAACTGATAACGTTCTTTTATCGGCAATTCATAGCCAAACCAATCATAAATAGTAATCGTAACTCAAGTTCTCCTTCGCTTATTATGACGTTCCGTATTATAAAAATATTGCGAAACAGACTAAGCATTATGGCACTCTAAATAATCAACCCTTTTTCCAGTCTTTATAGCGTATTCTATTTCACCTTTGTACTTTCGCCTATATATCCGTTTTCGTTAATCACATAAATTTCATCAGACATATCGATTTTTCTTTTATGTATATCGTCAAGCATTACTTTAATTTCAGGAGTGATGACATTTTCAAACTCACGATCAGCATGTTCAAAAAATCCTACTGAAATAACTATATTCCCTTCTAGAGTTAATTGTTTTTGTACTTTCAAGAACTCATCATTAAACCTCGTACTCCCGCACAAAGTTATTACTTTATACTTTCCTACCATAATATCCTCCATTTAATTCGCCTTATCTTACCAACCTGCAATATAAAGTAAAGTACCATCATGCTACCATAACGGTACTTTGCTTTCAATCATTATTTCCCTCCAGGATATCCTTCAATATTCACCCTTACTGCTCTGGCCGTCAAAACGTAGCCTCGTCCCTGGTGCATGGAGTTTTCTAACTATAGTTCCCCGCCATCGAGTTCAGTGACAGGTTTTCCGACTGGCAATAATGCCCGGAGGAGCGCGTGCTTCTCATCAAAGCTCTTTGCGCGTATTTGCAAGCGTTTTCCGAGACGGGCTGCCAGATTAAACGCAAAAACTCTGCAGGCATCCCTGTCATATAACTGTATGGTGCTCAAATGCATCACTTTTACACCCTGCCTTTCAAGCAAGGACGAGCGCAGCGCATCTTTACCCAGTTTTGAGGGACTGCTGTGAAAGGCGAAGCTCTCATATTCGACTGCCAATTTCGCATGCTTGTAGTACAGATCCGTATAGCAGCGAACTTCTCCAAGACTCATACTCGCTTTGCTTTTAACAATTACCTCATAATTAAAAACTGCGTCGTTAAGTCCGTATCCTCCCAGAGAGTGAGGCAATGTCAGAATCATGTAAGATAGCGATTCCATAATTGATGCGGAGCCGTTTTCCGTATATTTCGCTGCTCGTAAGGCTTTTCGGTGTCCAATGTGCCCCGGAGTTTTTTCGAGAAATTTGTTGAGTTTTTGCTTTGTCGTGATCGCTTCGAAAGGGTTGCCCGGCGGATGCGAGCACAGCTGCAGCCCCAGAAGGATGAGTCTGTGGATGCTTAATTTGCTTGCAAGCTCAAGAAAGAGCAACTCAGGAGACGCGACCATTTTGCCCTTATGAAATCTAATCGCTCCAACCGGAAGCACAAGTTCGCTCGAATGGATTTTTTTATTTTTTGTGCGATATCTCGCTTTACGCTCTGAAACCGTTATATCAACCGAATCTGTTTGTTCGGTTCTGCCGAAGACGGCTTCAAAATAGGGGATATCCCACATTTTGGCGGCAGACGTATGACTTACATATTTTTCCATATAAGTATTATACAATACGGTGCTCAGATTTACAAGTATTGTGGTGTAATTTTCTATTAATATGCTTCTATTAAGTTAGATATTAGCAATTAACTTGAAAAAGCACTACCACAATTGAATTAATGAGCAGTGCACTGAAAAATTGGGGCTGTATCCGCAAATATCTTGGAGCAAAAGCAACCTTCCACATAAACTGTGCGCCCTCTCGGGTTCGATTGCTGTGCTGAAGAATTTAAAAGACCACGACTTTTGTCGTGGTCTTTTTTGGCGTCCCGGACAGGAATCGAACCCGCATCAATGGAACCGGAATCCATTACCTTATCCATTAGGCCACCGGGACGTATTGCACTACTGAATATTATAGTCTATATCAGATATTTTTACAACTGTCATTGACCGGGAACAAAATTACCAAATTACCGAACAAAATCACCTGAACAACATGAGCATCCAATTCATAATCAACGCGCTAAATACCGAACTGAAGATAAAATTCCAGATGAATACGATGATAAATGTCAGCCGCCTGAACAGGAGATTAAAGCGGAACAACACATTAACGCCTCTGGAAATGACCCCGGCAGACCATAGAGATATTCCCATAAATATTACCATGTAAAGATTTATCAGCCATGAAGCGCTGTCGGCGGTTATGTCGCGCGTAAATGTGTAGTAAAGAAGCGTAGAAACAGGAACAATGAAAAAATGGGACATAATATAAACCTTCATGACCTTTATGTAGGAAGCTGTATGCTCAGCACTCCCTGTACGTTTTAGTCGCAGCAGCGGATTCTCCTCCCCTTCATTATCACCGCTCGCATTAATCTGAGCACTCAATTCCACGGCCATTGTGGTTTCCTTTTTCTTCAGATACTTAAAAATATCAAAAAGCGGAACTCCAATAAAAACAACATCGATGATGCCAAGCGCCAAAATGACAACCACCGTCATCACAGCATTAAACCTGACATCGCCGGCAGATCTGCCGGAGAAAATCACCTTAAAAGTATTTGCGACATCCGGTAATAACAGGTCAATCGCACCAACCAGTATAATACCCAATGCCAGAGTAATTTTATTATCTGTCAGCTTTTCGAAAAAACGTACAGGAAAAGCAAATATGTCAATCAAAATATTCATGAATTTCTTCATCATCGTCTCCTTCTTTTTATAAGCCCTAGCCTCGTCTTAGCTGCATATTAATAATCATATAGCTTGCCGGCAGTAAAATCAACGATATCGCAAATAATACCAGCAGCGATCTCCCTGCATAAGACAGGGCGGCCGGATCGGTCAGCAGCCTGTTGAGCGCTCTTAGAGCCCATCCCTGAGGCGTGAACAGGGATAGAACCTGTACTCCCTGCGGCATTTCTACATAATTCCAAAAGCACCCGCCAACAAAGCCTGTCAACAACGCCAGTACCGGCGCCCCCACCTGCAGCTGTGCCTGTGTCTTCAGTACTGATGACAGGAACATGCTTATAGCGATTACGGCCAATAGATAAGCAACCAATACTAGCCATGACAGCGGACCTGTGAATAACGAAATACCGAAGAATAACCTCAGAACAGCAGTAAACATGACTATCTGCAGAATTCCGGCGGCGAACAGGGCCAGTATGCTCCCCTGAAACGACAAAGCAATAGCTCCGGTTCCAACACCAAGCCTTTTGATCGTCCCATTCACTCTCTCCTCAATAAGCCATCCCCCTGCAAACAGCATGTAAAAACTGATAAACGCGACGATCAGCCCTGCGGACGACGCAGAAGCCGCAGGAAGAGAAGTCTGCGATACCTGCTCCACCACCCCGGCCTTCAGTTCCTTGTATTCGATTGTCATCAGAGGCTCCGGTTCCCAAAGATTATCAGCATAAGCATAAACCTCATCCCAAAAATCGCTTCCCGCCGAGATCCCAAGCTCCGCATACTGTTTAGTCACATTGTTGGCAGCCATATTTGCAGTAACAATCCGGATGACCTCACCCGCGACAACCTCCGAGGTATACCCTGCGGAATATGAAGATGCAGAACTGACAAGCTCAATCAGTCCGTCACTCACACCTCTGCGGACGGCTTCGTCAAAGCCCTTTTTAATGATAAAGACCTGCTCTGCCTTATTGTCTTCCAGTAAGGCTGCCGCGGTTTCCCGGTCAGTCGTAATCAACGCCAGGCCTTCCTTGCCGGAAAGCCTCTCTAACAGCAGCGCCGAATACGCTGATGCATCCTCATCCACCACAGCCACCGGAATAATATCCAGCTTTTCATGCCGGAAGGAATATCCTGCAGCGATAGTAATCATCAACGGAATCAGGATCATTGCCGAAAAAAGGAGCTTGTCGCCCAACATCATTTTCAGTTTATAAAAGGCTGTAGAAATCAGTTTAATACGACCTACCCCCTTCTCACAGACTTCATAATCAGCACAGATGCAGCCAGAAAGACACAACCCATTGCTGCAAGTACCATAGCATAAAGGTCGGTGCCCATCGCATCATTTCCAGAAAACAGCACCATAAATCCGTCCATTGCCCATCGATTGATCGTCAGCCTGCTAAGGTTCCTGATGAAGGCCGGCATGGACGAAAGCGGATAAATACTGCCTCCAACCACAGCCATCAGAAGGATACCCAGATTCCCGATGATATCAGCAGAGGCAGGCGATGAAGAAACCGCCGCCACAAATAACGACCAGGCACTGACTGCAAGAATAATCCCGCCAAATAGCATCAATATATTTTTAATCGGCGCTCCCCAGTAGTTATTGAACAATTTTGACGTAACAGCTATGATGAGTCCAAACTGCAGTATCAGCAGCAAAACGGACACCAGCAGCTTTGACAGTACGACCTTCCACATTCCCACCGGTGCGGCGGACAGCCTTCTGGTGATACCTTCGCTTCTTTCCGTCACCAGCATTTTCATCCCCGGCATTCCGGCGAACATTAAGAAAACAACGATCAGCGCCGCTGTAAAATACTCCACCGGCGTCAAATCATAGCCAGACTGCCTGTCCACCGTAGTAAAAACCTCATTTCTCGCCAGGGCCTCCATGAAGTATTCCATAATAGCATTGTTGTATCGGGCATCCAGCTCCGCTCCGGCGAGTCCTGCCTCATAATCATAATGGTAAATGGTGATGATGGCACTCTGTGCCGCTGATACCAGATTCGCCGCACTCTGTATAATGTTTTTTACTATATAGGCCTGCAATGGCTTGGCGCTGCTGCCCACAACGGTCACGGGTCTGTTCTCACCGACAGCCACGCTGTTAGTAAAATCAACAGGGATGATGATAACTCCGCCCACAATCTGATCAGAAAGCTGCTGTATGGCCTCATCCTCACGCAACCGCCGGATCTCACTGAACAAGCTGATCTCTTTTAGTTGATTCTCAAGCATTCTGGTTTGCGTGGTATCCTCCATATCCACCAAAGCTATCGGAAAGGGCTCGATAAAGCTGCTCTTGTCAAGATAGGGCGACAAGGCATACGTAAAAAAAGAAATGAAAAGCAGCGGTGCCGCAAGCAGCAGCAGACAGGCTTTCCAGTCCTTCAGGAACAGTCTTGCATCATTTTTCAGCAGTGTTAAAAATGAAGTCATTCTTTGAGTTATGCCTCCTGCATCATTGCCGAGATTTCAATCCTGCCTGGACATCATTACTGCCCCAGAAAAGCGTCAAAGATCTGCTTGTTGTTCAGGTAAAACGCTCCGAAGGAAGCCATGATCTCCATTTCGATCCTGTCCAGATCTTTTTGTGTCGCCGCGTTCAGATCCATAATGCTGCTCTGCTGAACATTCGGCAAAGTAAACGGCTCTATGGAAAATCTGTCCTCCCCGGCTAAATTCAAAACGCCGGAGAAGCTGTGGATCCCTAAAAACGGCAAATCAGCCCTGAAGCGTATCTCCGAGGCGCTATTCCTGGAGTTGAGCTTGTTGTTCTCCCATGCCGTATTGCTCCATTCGCCCTCCAGAGTGCCTTCTCCGGTGTCCCCAAAGAACTTTGCCCTAAAATCCATGTTCCGGTTTGTTTTCAACGTCAGTTCATCCGGTTTGGACAAGAGTTCCATTTCGAGCCGGATCCCGGTCCGGCCGCCACCCTGAGGCGTGATAGCATATTCGACAGCTATACTTCCGCTGGTTTCGTTCTCCCCTGCTTTTTCAAAATCAGGCCTGATATGCAGCTCCATAGTCCTGGAAGCGCCGGAAACTATAATGTCTGCAAACCTGTTCCTTGCATCTTCAAATACTGTATTGCTACAGCCCGAGGAGATATCCAGCGCTAACCCGCCGTACCCCTTTGTACCCTGCAAATCCAATACCAGCTTCCGATCCAGAATATTGCCATCCTTGTCGATGACGGTCGTCATCTGCAGACCGTCCTTCACTCTGTATCCGCTCAGGGCCTCCCTCAAAGCATTTCTGAAAACCTCGGGATTCTTTTCCACCTTCAGTCTTTCAAGCAGGTTCCTTTCAACCTCGTTCATCGCCGCAGCGCCTGTCTCATCCAAATACTCAAACAGCCGGAACAGACCCGCCTCTTCCGAAAGCGACGACAGACGCGCAATATTCCCATAAGTGTATTGAAGCAGCGCATCCTCACGCACAATCAGGTCGGCCAGTTCATGAAGCAACGATGTTGCAGACTCTTCATCAAGTGAAACCATAACTTCTCTGCCCCTGACCGTTTCTCCCGAAATTGACAACGCCTTTTCCTGGCCATATTTCACAGTATCCTTTGTGAAATATTTTGCGGCAGCGCTGCCAAGCTTTCCGGCTGAGGCTTTAAAAGCTACGGCATCAAACTCCAATGCGTCGGCGATCACTGCTCCGGTCACAAGTCTTTTAGGCTGAATCGGAATGGAAAACTTATTGTAAACCTCCTCCATCTGATCCAGTTCTGCGCTGAAATATTTCCCGGGCAGCAGCACCGGAACGGAAAAGTAAAGCTTCTGCCGGTTAGTAAATAGCTCGGCATCGAGAAAAGGCACCTTTTCCAGCAGCAGGGACACATTCGTAAGCGAATTGCCCTCCCTGGGCTGCTTCCTCATATCTACCACCAGTTTACTTTTCTCTATCAAGCCGGAAAGCCCGCCCATATCCGTTGATCCAAAGGCTTCACCGCCCGAATCGATCTGCGCTGTGATCTCGACCCGTCTGCGATGAGCTTCCTGCAGGTATGGCGTTTGTTTTTCCAGAAAACCTATATAGCTTTCCTCCACCCACTTTACTGTCTTTTCAAAACTGTTCTTTTCCGCCCTCAGGTAGAGAGCTTCCGCAGGCTCTGGCAGGAAAAACCTGATTGTAAAAACAATAATAGCGATAACCGCAAGTATTCCCACGGCTATCAACAGATTCCTATTATTACTTTTTCGCTTTCTCAGACGCAATTACTCCACTCCCTTGCTTCTTACTGATGCAGACGGCTACCCCTGGCTGTCACCGGCTGTTGCTGCCGCATCTGATTATTACACCTGGCTGCCGGTATCATCGGCCAGCCGTAATAGCAGCGACTCAAGATCGCTCACCCCATATGTCTTCTTTAAATCTTCTGCCGCTCCCACTGCCAGTATTTTCCCCTTATCCATCACAGCTATTCTGTCACAGAGCGTTTCCAGTTCGTCCACATAGTGACTGGTGAATACAATGGTTCTACCCTGCTTTTTCAAGGCAATCAGCGTATCCAGTATAACCCTGCGCGACTGGATATCCACCCCAACCGTCGGTTCATCCATGACAAGAATCCCGGGATGGTGCAGCAGGGAAACAGCTATGTTCAGGCGCCGCTTCATTCCGCCGGAATATTCACAAACACGGTCCCTGATCCTGTCCTCAAGTCTTGCGACAGCCGTCGCCTCAGCAATCCGCTCTTTCCTGAGCTTACCGCGCAGGCCGTATATTCCTGCCCAGAAGTCGAGGTTATCCTTGCCGGAGAGCATTGGGTACAATGCAATTTCCTGAGGCACGAAGCCTATGTCGGTTTTGATCCTGTCAGGCTGTTCGCGCACGCTTACACCGTTGATAAGGATATCTCCCGCTGTAGGTTTCAGAAGTGTGGCCATTATCGATATCAGAGTGGACTTTCCGGCGCCATTCGGTCCGAACAGGCCGAATATCTCACCTCTTGTGATCCCAAAATCCAGCTCCTGAAGCGCAGTATTCCTGCCATATTTTTTTGTCAGTCCCCTGACTTCGATCAACACATTATCCATATGTAAATAGTTCTCCGTTCAGACCTGTATGTTCTTCACATTTCTCATATCATTCTACCACAACGGGCATCACCTGAAAACTTAAAGTAGTTTGCCACACCGTGAAGGCCGTGTATCTGAAAACTTAAAAGCATGGCTGTTTAATAACACAAATCAATGCTATACTATTTCCTGGGAGAATCTTGTTGTACGGAAGGAGAACTTATGCTGTATCCATTGAAATTTAAGCCGCTATACAAAGACTATGTCTGGGGCGGACGGAATCTGGCCGTTCTGGGAAAGGTGCTGCCTTCGGAAGGAATCGTCGCGGAAAGCTGGGAAATCTCCTGCCACAAGAACGGTTCAAGCATCGTTGCAAACGGAGCGTATGAAGGCACTTCATTGCCGGAGTTGATCAACAGCCTTGGCAGAGACGTCATCGGTACTGCTTTACCGCAAAAGGACGTTGATCGATTTCCCCTGCTGATCAAATTTATCGATGCGCAAAACAATCTATCCGTCCAGGTGCATCCTGACGACGCATACGCTAATGCAAATGAAAACGGGGAATACGGCAAGAATGAAATGTGGTATATCGTTAGCGCAAAACCGGGCGCAAAACTGGTTTATGATGTCGTACCGGGCACGACAAGGGAAAAGTTCGCCGCCGCAGTGGCTGAAAATACGGTGGAAAACTGCCTGCAAACCGTAGAAGTGAGCACGGGAGATGTAATCAATATTCCGGCCGGCTTGGTGCATGCCATCGGTGAGGGTATTATCTTAGCAGAAATCCAGCAAAACTCAGATACAACATACAGAGTATTCGATTATGGACGAGTGGGCAGAGAACTGCATATTCAGAAAGCACTGGATGTTATTGATTTCAACTCCGCCGGTCGCAGAGCCAAAAGCAGGGGCCTTGAAATGAGCCTTGGCGGCGGATGTACAAAAAGGATTGTCGTGGCCAACCGGTATTTCTGTACTGAAATCTATACTGTAAAGGGGTCAGTCCGGGAAAACGCGGATGGGCGCAAGTTCTGCACATATATATTTACTGATGGCAGCGGAGCCATCCTCTGGGATGGAGGTCAGCTTCCGATCCGCGCGGGTGAATCCGTTTTGATTCCTGCCGCTATGGGAGAATATTCTCTGCAAGGCGATTTCACTGCATTGAAGGCATACGTACCTGATCTTAAGGCCGATGTGATTCAGCCACTAATAAACGCAGGCCGGACACTGGATGAAATTCATTCTGAGGTGTCAGGACTGGAGTACATGCAAACCATGTAAATTTTTGTTTTATTTTGTCGAAACATTGTCTCGGGAAAATATCAATATTACTTTCCAATTATTGCATATTTGTGATATACTTTCATATGGCTTAGTCATAAATTCCGGCAATTCGGTAATAATTGGAGTAATGTTAATGAAAAAGAAGGATATAAAAATTCGCAGGGATAGAGTATTTGTGTTTATTCCAATCGGCTGTCTTCTTGGTATTCTCTTCTTTTATTTATCTAACTATGCTGCCGCAGGCAAATCTTCAGCCTGGTGTGCGGTGACGGGTCTATTGGCAGGTTCATTATTCGTTTCCTTGTCGATTGGCGCGCAGTATTTTTCATTTTACAAAAGAAGCCTCAAGTCAATAGAAGAGCTTAAAAACCGGTCTTCCCAGAACAAGCGGAATGAAGCATATGACCGAAGCAGCCTGGATCCATTTCTGAAGGCTGAAATGGATGCTGCAGACAAGGAAAACAAACCGGTCAGTATCATCATGGCTGATTTGGATCATTTTAATGTCATCAATGATACCTACGGTCATATTGTTGGCGATCATATCATTACGATTTTCACCCAAGTGGTTTTGAAGTGCCTGAGACCGATAGACATCATCACACAGTATTCGGGAGACGCGCTCATTGTGATCCTGCCGGATACCGATACAGCGATGGCTGCAGCGATCGCAGAAAAAATCCGGTCCGAGGTTGCAAATACATATATCCCCCCGGTTGATGATGTAGTAGTTTCGTCCATTCATTGCAGTGTCGGTGTAGCGACCTATCCTGTGCTCTATGACGATAATTCGTCGCCGATCAGAAGCTCCGAACTTGCTTTATACGTGGCTAAAGCATCCGGCAGGGACTGTGTGCGGGTATACCGCCGTGAAATAGCAATCGGGTGACTTATGTGAAAAAACCTTTGCCGGATTTGCTGTGCAAATGGTGGCGGAATGACTATAATTAAAAAAGTCCGGTGTCTGACACCGAACTTTTTGTGAACTATCTGCTGTCTCAAAGTTTATTTTGGACAGCTCTTTATTTATTTCATCTGTACTTATTTCATGGCCTCTTCTACTGCAACCGCAACAGATACTGTAGCGCCGACCATCGGGTTGTTGCCCATTCCGATCAAGCCCATCATTTCAACGTGAGCCGGTACGGAGGATGAGCCTGCGAATTGAGCGTCGGAGTGCATTCTTCCCATGGTGTCGGTCATACCATATGAAGCCGGTCCCGCCGCCATATTGTCCGGATGAAGCGTTCTTCCCGTACCGCCGCCGGATGCAACAGAGAAGTATTTTTTGCCCAGCTCCTGGCATTCCTTCTTGTAAGTGCCTGCGACAGGATGCTGGAATCTGGTCGGATTGGTGGAATTGCCGGTAATGGAAACATCAACGCCTTCCATATGCATAATGGCAACACCTTCTCTGACGTCATCAGCACCATAGCACCTGACCTTCGACCTCTCACCGTCGGAATACTTTATTTCTTTAACGATGTCCAGCTTGCCTGTAAAGTAATCGAATTTAGTCTGGACATATGTAAATCCATTTATCCTTGAAATAATCTGCGCAGCGTCCTTGCCAAGCCCGTTAAGAATAACTCTCAGCGGCTCGGTTCTGACCTTGTTTGCAGATCTTGCAATACCAATGGCCCCCTCTGCCGCCGCAAAGGATTCATGGCCTGCAAGGAATGCAAAGCATTTGGTCTCTTCTGTGAGCAGCATAGCGCCGAGATTACCGTGTCCCAATCCAACCTTCCTGTCATCGGCGACTGAACCAGGGATACAAAATGACTGCAAGCCCTCCCCGATTGCCTTTGCTGCATCTGCGGCTTTTTTACAGCCCTTCTTCACAGCGATCGCCGCTCCTGCTACATAAGCCCAGCAGGCATTTTCAAAGCAGATCGGCTGGATATTCTTCACTATATTGTAAGCGTCGATGCCTTTTTCGTCACATAATTTCTTTGCTTCTTCCAAGGAAGAAATGCCATACTTGTTCAATGCGGCATTTACCTGCTCTATTCTTCTTTCATAACTTTCAAACAATGCCATGACTTTTAACCCTCCCCCTCATTATTCCTGACGCGGATCGATATACTTTGCAGCGTCATCGAACCGGCCGTATTTGCTTGTTGCTTTCTTCACCGCTTCATTTGCATCCGTGCCCTTTTTGATCATATCCATCATCTTGCCAAGGTGCACAAACTCATATCCAATGATCTCGTTGTTCTTATCAAGCGCTGTGCGGGTTATGTAGCCTTCGGCCAATTCCAGGTATCTTGGACCCTTTGCCAGTGTTCCATATGTAGTTCCAATCTGGCTTCTGAGGCCCTTGCCCAGATCTTCCAGACCCGCTCCGATGGGCAAGCCGCCTTCTGAAAATGCTGTCTGGGTTCTTCCGTAGGCAATCTGCAGGAATAATTCTCTCATTGCCGTATTGATCGCGTCACAAACCAGATCTGTGTTCAATGCTTCCAAAATAGTCTTGCCGGGAAGAATTTCAGATGCCATGGCTGCTGAATGCGTCATACCCGAGCAGCCTAACGTTTCAACCAACGCTTCCTGAATAATTCCTTCCTTTACATTCAGCGTCAGCTTACAAGCGCCCTGTTGCGGAGCACACCAGCCCACCCCATGTGTAAGACCGGAGATGTCCTTGACTTCCTTTGACTGTACCCATTTTCCTTCTTCAGGAATTGGCGCAGACCCGTGATTGGTTCCCTTTGCCACACACGTCATTCTTTCAACTTCATGTGAATAAATCATTCTCTGACCCCTTTCCATGTACAAATTAGTATGATAATTTTTTAATTAATCGGCTATTATTTAGAAAGCCTGGCAGCCGTATCAACAAATATTCTACTATATTATTGCAAAAAAGTATATGTGAATTTTTTATCACTCCATTGGACATGCACGAACAGGCAATCCAGTGGGTCATGATGGTCAATAATTCAAGTATAGGCCGCATTAGGAAACGTAATCATGACTTTTGTACTGTTATTAAACAAAAACTCGGCAAATACAGTAGCAGGATCACGTCAAAAGCTATATAATTGAATTGGTAACTATTCACACATGGAAGGAATGCGAATGAACATGAGTCCTCATGAGTCTGATTCATTATCCCCGTTTATCACCGGCCTTGACCTGCATCTGTTCAATGAAGGAACTCACCATAAAGCGTTTGAAAAGCTTGGCGCGCATCTAATGACACAGGACGGGGTAGAAGGAACGCATTTTGCGGTCTGGGCACCCTCGGCTTTGAGTGTCAGTGTGATCTGTAATTACAATTATTGGGACAGCGGAAGCCACCCTATGAAACCTGTCGGCTCTTCAGGCGTTTGGGCACTGTTTATCCCGGATATCGGCCCAGGCGAGATGTATAAATATGAAATCAGGACTCAGTCAGGAGATTATCTGAAGAAGGCCGATCCATACGCATTTTACAGCGAATTGCGTCCCGGCACCGCTTCTATTGTATTTGACCTGGACAACAGTTACGAATGGCAGGATACAGACTGGATTGAGCGCAGGGATACAGGAAGCACTTTCAACAAACCTGTGTCCATATACGAGGTGCATCTCGGCTCCTGGTTACGCACAGATGAAAACGGCTTTATAAAATATAGAGAATATGCAGACAAGCTTGTATCGTATGTCGTCGATATGGGCTATACTCATATTGAGCTGCTCCCCGTTGCGGAGCACCCATTGGATGATTCATGGGGTTATCAGGTAACCGGCTATTATTCGGTAACAAGCCGGTACGGCCGTCCTGAGGATTTTATGTTTCTGGTCGATGAATGCCATAAGCACAACATCGGCGTCATATTGGACTGGGTTCCGGCTCATTTCCCCAAGGACAGTCACGGACTGGCCCGGTTCGATGGCACTGCTTTGTATGAACATAAGGATCCGCGTCAGGGCGAACATCCCGACTGGGGAACCTTGATCTTCAACTATGACCGAAATGAAGTCAAAAATTTTCTGATCTCAAATGCCGTCTTCTGGCTGGAGAAATACCATATAGACGGAATCCGCGTAGATGCCGTGGCCTCCATGCTGTATCTGAATTATGGCAGAAAGGCCGGAGAGTGGATCCCAAACAAGTATGGCGGTAAAGAAAATCTCGGCGCCGTCGATTTTCTGAAGCAGCTTAACTCGACGGTATATCAATATTTCCCGGGAATCATGATGATCGCCGAGGAATCCACCTCCTGGCCCATGGTCACAAAGCCCCCATATACAGGCGGTCTGGGCTTTACATATAAATGGAACATGGGCTGGATGAATGATTTCCTCCGATATGTATCCATGGACCCGGTCTATCGCAAATTCCACCACAACTATATTACCTTTTCAATCATGTATGCCATGACTGAAAATTTCATCCTTGTCCTCTCTCATGATGAGGTGGTACATGGAAAGTGCTCCATGATCGAAAAAATGCCGGGAGACTACTGGCAGAAATTTGCCGGACTCAGGGTAGCCTATGGCTATATGTATGGACATCCCGGCAAAAAGCTGCTTTTTATGGGAAATGAATTCGGGCAGTTTATTGAGTGGAATTTCAAGCAGGGACTGGACTGGAACCTGCTAGGCTACGATAAGCACAGGCAGTTGAAGGATTATGTACGCGATCTGAATAAGCTGTACACCTCGGAAAGGGCCTGCTATGAGATTGATTTCAGCTATGACGGCTTTGAATGGCTCGATTGCAACGACAGCGACCATAGCGTCATCTCTTTCCTGCGAAAGACCAGCCGGCCTGAAGACACACTGTTATTTGTATGTAATTTCACACCGGTGGTATACAACGATCATATGATCGGTGTTCCATATGATGCTTTCTACAAAGAGCTTCTGAACAGCGACTCCGAGATTTATGGCGGCAGCAATATCGGCAACCTTGGCGGGGTATACGCCGAACACTCATCTTACCAGCAGAAGCCTTATTCCATCAGGATACAGGTTCCGCCGCTGGCTACGGTCGTCTTCAAGCCGGAGACAGGGCCTTCCGGCTAATTGCCGCTCTTTTTGCATTCGGCTATTTTCTTTGCCTGCTCGATGTTCCACATTAGAACATCATTATAGCCAAGCCCTTTTGCCTTTACAAGCATTTCATCATACAACTGGTCAAATTCCGCCTGATTTTTCGCAAATACCATTTTCCATGAGTATTCCTTTATTACATTAGATACCTGACCCTTTTTCTGCTCAAGCTCTTTGCTCATAGTTTCAGGAGCCACTCCTATGAATACAGGCTCAGCAATAGCAATTTGCCCCTTCTTCATAAAATACTCTTTAGCCGTCAAAACACCCATCTTCTCTCTCCAGTCCTTCACAAGCTTTGTCGGACTGGTATTCAGGTAAGATGTCCATAAATGGAAATCGTATGCTTCCCCTGTTTCGGGGTTAATCGCCGTCGGCTGTATAAGGTCAATATTCATCTGATTCTGTCCGTCTCTGAATGTACCGGCGCCGTATTCCTCAGGAACCGATTCAGGATTGTTGGGAAGCGCTTTCATCCCATAGCTGGTCAAGTATGGCTTCCCTTTTTCATCAATATCCCATGTAAGTCCCTTCGGTCCTGTCTCATTGGTCTGAAAGCCCTCCGGAGAATACATCCAATTTATCAGCTGCATAATCCTTTCAGGCTGCTTTGCCTCTGCGCCTATGGAGATCAGCCTGTTGCCGCCGTATGGATTGTATCCGACCGAATAAACAACCTCTTCGCTGAATGGAACAAGTCTGAAGCCCTTACCTTCAGCCTGTCTTTCCTGTGTATTGTAAATATTATCCATCCAGGGAAACCATGAAAATAGGGTCTGTCCATCTTTCATCTTATTGATGGCATCTTCATACGTTTGAGAGATTGAATCCGGATCCATCAGCCCCATTTGATTAGCATTATAATACAACCTGAGGCATCTGATATAAAAGCTGTTGGAATCCAGAAGGCTTTGATATTGATCACCTGTCGCTGATATCAAAGCAAATCCATATGGATTGAAGTTATCCGATTCATCATAGCCATATACATTGCAATACTGCTTTGCCAGGCACATTTTATTCCCATCCCAGTCCCTCCACAATGAAAATCCATATACCGGTCTTCCCGATTCACTCACCGGTTCAAGCACCTGCATTTGTTTAAGGACTGGCAAATAGTCTTCCATTTTATCTATTTTTGGATAGCCGAGGCTCGCATAAAGATCCCAACGGAGGTCTGGACCCCAAGTCATTTCCTCTCCTTCTGACGGCCCGCCGGACATATTAGCAGCATTATAGCCTAACCCATATACGCTAATTCCCTTTCCTGCATGAATCTTCGCTTTTTGCAGAACCTTTGGATAATTCGTTGCTATTTCCTGCCCATACCGGTCGAGCAGCCCATTTCGTGTCATATCAAGCAGTAATCCTCCCGATATGGCATTCAGGTATTTGGAGTCGTCATCCCCAAATATGATAATATCCCCAAGATCTCCGGATGCCAGTAATGAAGTGAATTTCACGTCTCCCCCATCCACATTGGAGGCAATGAGATTTAATTCCATATTGAATTTGTCTTTTACAATCTTACCAAACCAACCTGTTTGCAATCCCGAGTAGTTCGCCAGCATTGTAAAAACATCGATCCTGTATGGCTCTTCATGCCCGGTAATATTTTGTCCCGAAATATCCGCATTACTACCCGTGCCGGTATCTGTTATATCTGCATTATGATTGTTTGTGCTTCCGCTGCACGCGGCAAAATTTACAATAAAACAAAGTAAAACAATAAAAATAGCATCTCTAGTCAGCTTATTCATTATCTGACCTCCAAACCGCAAAGAGATCTTTGTTGGCTTTTTTTGCATCGATATCATATCAAACGTACCTACATCATATCAAAAGTATGGGAATTATACAATCAACAAGCAAATTTCTTCTATACTGTCTGTTACTCAAAAAGGCTGCCATTGGGCAGCCTTTCTGAATAGAGATTACTATTATGAGGCGAACAGCTTTATTATTTTGCCGCAGCAATCGCAGCCTCGCGGGCGGCTCTGTGCGCATCTGAAATCGTCTGATCAAAGGCGAGAACGTCGTCATAGCCAAGTCCTTTAACCGTGTCCTGCATGTCCTTCAGGAAGCTGTCAAACTCGGCCTGATTCTTTGCAAATACCATCTTCCAGGAATTTTGTACAATAATTTGCTTGCACTGAGTCCGGGCTGCGTCTATTTCAGGCGGAGACGCCGGAGGAATATATGCGTTGCCCGCTGCGACCTCGTACATATTGTGCTGCTTCAGGTAGTCAAGCGTTGTGGTTGCTTTCATAAACTCCTGCCATGACTTGTCAAGAGGAGTAACGTTTGATTCAAGGTATGAGGGCCAAAGCGAATAATTATACGGCTCATTATTAACCGGATTGATATTCAGGGTTGATACAGCCTGGAAATTCAGCTGTGAAATACCATCCTTATATGTACCGCTTCCCCATCCGTCCGGCATAGTAAGCTTGTCATCCCCACTAAATACTTTGATGCCAAATTCCGTCAGAACAGGTCTTCCATCCTTCATTTCCCATGTCAAGCCTTCCGGTCCGCAGGTTCCTGACGTCTGCGCACAGGAGTACATAATTCCTTCCGGAGAATACAGCCAGTCAATAAAGTCAACCATTCTCTGGGTGTCCTGAGCCTGTGAACCGACACAAATCACATATTTGTCACCAGGCTTGCAGCCATAGGAGAAAATTTTCATATCCTGCACAGGAGCATACATGAACCCTTTGCCTTCAGCTTTACGCTCAATTGTATTGTAGGCAGATTGACCAAGCCATGGCCATGGCGACCAAAGAACAGCTCCGTCCTGGTATTTCGTATACAATGTATCCCAATTCTGCGTTGATGAATCGGGATCAAGAATACCCATCTGGTTGGCCTGGAAGAAGAACTTCAAAGTTCTGACATATTCGGAATCGCTGTCAATAATACTCTGAGTTGTCTTTCCATCAGCCGAAAGGAGCTGAAATCCGTTTTCATCAAATCCATACATACAGGTAGGCTGTTTTGCCAGACACATCATGTTTCCGTCCCAATCCTTGAATAGCGAAATACCATAGGTCTTTTTACCTGAATCACTGGTTGGGAACTTTTCCTGCATCTGCTTAAGAACGGGGAGAAGATCTTCAAGTGTCTTCATTTCCGGGCTGCCTACCGCGGCATACATGTCCCAACGGATATAAGGACCATAGGTCAGATCCAGACCCTCGGAGGGAGTGGTCGGTGAATTTGACGAAGCCTGTGAGGCAATAGCATAGATTCTGTCGGATTTGATCAAGTCCTGAATCATTTTTATTGCAGCAGGGTACTGAGTTATGTTTTCACTTGCATTGACCATGTCTGTGATATCGGTCAGAAGACCTGCCGTGATTGTATCGGCAAGCCTGCCGTTATCAGAGCCGATCATGATCAGATCGCCAAGATTCCCGGCAGCAGAGCGGGTCTGGAACAGGGTGTCTCCGCCACCTGCTACATTTGGAGCAATAATGTTCATCTCCATATTGAATTTCTTTTTAACATACTCTGCAAACCAGCCGCTTGCTATTCCCTGGTAGTTTGCCTGACTGTCAAAAACGTCGATCGTAATAAAATTTTCATAGCTTTTTTCCGCCGGCGCTGCGTTGTCATCTGTCGCAGTTTTTTCGGCCTCAGGAGCCGGAGTCGACTCGGTTGTCGACACTGCCGGTTCCTCTGTTTTGCCGCCGGCACAGCCTGCTGCCGCCATACCCAGCATACAAACCATCAGCAGGCAGCATAAGACTCTGAATAAATTTTTTCTCATTACTCATATCCTCCCTTTATTTCTCCTATTAAAACGGAGCGGATGATCCAACCCCGGTTAATGGCATGATCAACCTTTTATTGACCCGATCATGATGCCCTTTATGAAAAACCCCTGGAACATTGGATAAACTAATAGGATCGGAATAACAACTATAATAGAGACTGTCATCCTGACCGAGGTAGGCGTTTGCTTTGTTGCAAGCGCCAGCATTGCTTCGCTGTTCACAATCGTACTTGTTCTGATCAATTGAGCAAGCGAATTGGATTGGTTGATATATTGGTAGAGTACATATTGCAGCGAATACAGCTTTTGATCTGTTACGTAGATCAGTGTATCCTGAAAGGAATTCCATTGCCCAACTGCGGAAAATATGGCGATTGTCGCAAGAATAGGAAGTGAAAGCGGCAGCATGATCTGTATAAAAATCCTGAGAATACCCGCCCCATCAATTTCCGCAGCTTGCTGCAGAGAATCAGGTATGGATTCCAGATAGGTTTTGGCCAGAATAATGTTGAAGGGCTGCACAATAACAGGAATGATATACACCAAAAAGTTATTGGTAAGACCCAAAAGATGCATAGTGATAAAAGTCGGAATCAATCCTGCGTTGAAATACATGGTAATAACCATATAACGATACCAAAGCTTCCGTTTCCACATCCTTTTTTGTATAAACATGAAGCCGAGAAAAGCTGATGCAATAACAGTCAGTGTAGTGCCTATCGTAGTCCTGAGCAGGGAAATAATCGCTGCCTGTCCTAATCCCTTCAGCTTCAGCACCTCAACGTAGTTGCTTAAATGGATCTCTTTCGGAATAAAATTGATAAATCCGTTCTCACTCAAATTATTTGCACTTATCGTGTTAATAATAAGGTAATAAAAAGGATAAATGCATATAAGCGTAAACAGAGCAAAAGCAGTATAGTTTAATATGTCAAATAATATGCTTCCTGTGTTCAATCTAAATCTGGCTTTTCTCATAAAAAAAGCACCTCCACTTTACAAATCCCCTGAGTATGTCTGTCAAACAATCGTCTCGCCGCGGGTCAACTTTGACAACCTGTTTACTACAAATAAGAGTACAACACTGGTAATACTTTTCAGCATACTCAGCGCGGTAGCCAAAGAATACATATTTTGTCCCTCTACACTGATATTAAAGACATAGGAATCCAGCACCTGGATATGTTCCCTGTTGAACGCATTTTGGAACACATAGTACTGTTCCAGACCGTTATTCAAGAAGCCTGCAACCGAAAGCAAAAGCAGAACAGAGTATGTAGGAAGCAGCCCCGGAAGCGTAATATGCCACATAAGCTTAAATCGGCCTGCACCATCGACAGTTGCGGCTTCGTATAGCTCCTGATCAATCCCCGCGATTGCGGCAAGATACATGATGGCGTTCCATCCAAGTCCTTTCCAGATACCCCACAGGCACATTTTGATCCATGTATAATCGTCAGAATCCAGAATTTTAACAGGTTGATCAAGCAGCCCGATAGACTGGCCAAAGCTATTGAACATACCACTGCTTGAGAACAATGAAAAAGCGACCGAGTATACTAAGACCCAGCTGATAAAGTTGGGTATTGTAGTAAATGTCTGTACAAACCTTTTAAACTTCGAAGCCTTGATTTCAGACAGGAATATGGCAAAAGTAATAGGCAGAACAGATGTAAGGATCCCAAGTCCGCTTATTGCAAATGTATTGCGCAAGATACTCATGATCTGCTTAATCTGGCCAACATTTCCGAAAATCATTTTAAACCATTTCAGTCCGACAAATTCACACTGGGATAGGCTGAGCGGCGGTCTGTAATTAAAAAATGAATACACCCAGCCGTACAATGGGAAATATGAAAAGACAAATGTTAATATGAGAAAAGGAGATATCATTAGAAACAGCTTGACACCAGGATTAATTTTTTTTCTGGCTTTTGACACCACAACCGGTGATATCTCTGTAACGTTCTGCATTTTGACAGGCCTCCGTATCATATTGATCCATATGGCTCAATTCTAAAATACGGAGTTGCGTGTGTATATATAAAAAACCAATTCACATTTCAAAAATCAATGCAGTTTACTTCCTGCCATGGCTCGACATTTCCTGATATTCTCCCGGTGTGACCCCATACCTGTCCTTAAATAAGGTACAGAAGTATGTAGTATTAGGAACTCCCACATCTTTTGCCACCTGTGAAACTTTGATTTTTGGTGATTGCAGAAGCTCTCTTGCTTTCTCCATACGGTATTGGCAAAGATATTCGACTAATGACTTGCCGGTGCTATTTTTAAAAACGTTTCCCAGATAATTAGGAGAAAGATATATCTCAGCCGCTATTGTTTTTATATTTATGTCAAGGTTGTACTTTTCCGTAATGATTTGCTGAACCTTCTTTATGACATATTCGACCTTGTTTGTTCTTCTGTCACGGATTATATCGAGCAGCTTTTCAAAAAAGCATGAAACATATTCCCTGATAGAAGCGATATCGTCCGGGATAAGAAAAAGGTCGCCCGAAATTGCTGCTTCCGGATCCGGAAAATTTGTGTTGTAAAAAAGGAGATGCGTCTCATTGAGCAGACTATAGAAGAAATTTTTGATCATGTTCACATCCGCCCACCTGTTGATGTCAATGAACCGGTACAACTGCTCCAGCAGATTTGTCATACTTTCACTGTCGGCAGCCCTGAGGGCGCGCATCATCTGTTTTGTGTAATAACTGCCTTTTGTCAGGAAGTCTGCGACTTTCGACGCGCTGTTTCGTTGAATGTTCTCAAGCGCGGAATATGCAGTAACCCTTTGATCTCCCCAGAACAATCCATAGTTAAGCGCTTCCTTTGCCTGCCGGCAGGAAAGGTGTAATCCGGCAATACAATCAACTGTCGTTCCCACGCCTGCCATCGCCTCAAATCCCTTACCGGAAAGGCATCCGACAACTGCCTTCGCACTTTTTGAAATGTCCTGCGCCATGTTTTTCCGACCTGTAATAAACAGCGTTGTGCCATCTGCATCACACACAGCAGCAATAAAGTCCATCCCGCAATTAAGAAGCTCCGGTTTCAACGCAGCATCCGGCCCATCCAGATCGATCATCATCCCCTTCTCCGGCTGACCGGATCCGTCCCGCAGATAAACGTCTGCCGCAATAACCGTATAGTTGCCGTAATAAGGTATGAAATCAAGATCCAATATATGCTGAAGAGCTTCTTGTTTAATACCGTCCTTCAACATAGCCAGCAAAAGCTCTCTCCTGGTTACAGCTGTATTTCCGTCAATCAACTCTTCCAGCAGCCTCTTTTCCTCTTGTTTTTTCCTGTCATCTCTGCACTCCTTCACCACTTTCTCTAAAACAGTCAGCATCTCATCTTCTTCGACCGGTTTGAGGATGTAAGCATTTGCACTTATTCCAATTGCTTCCCTGGCAAGTTCGAAGTCATCATAACCCGTTAAAATGACAATTTTGACATTGGGGAGGAATTCCTGAATTTTGCTGCTCATTTTTAATCCGTTCATTCCCGGCATCTTAATATCGGTAATAATGATGTCGGGTCGGATATAACAGGCTTTTTCAACTCCTTCGATCCCGTCGCAGGCAACTTCAGGCTCTGCAATGCCAAGGCTGCTCCAGTCAAGAAAATTTTTAAGGCCTTCACGTTCCCACCTTTCATCTTCAACAATCAACATTTTCAACATTCACGATTCCTCCAGCCTGATGGTAATAATAAATTGAGACCCAATACCCGGCCGACTGAAAACTTCGAAGGAATGTCCACTGTTGTAATAGGCTTTCAGTCTCTCAATAACATTTTTGACTGCATATCCGCCGGCGGATCTTTCGACCCTTCCGGCTGTAACATCGGCGAGTGTCCGGCTGTCCATACCAACTCCATCGTCAATCACCTGTAATACCAGGCATTCCTGCTTACGTCCAACGTTTACTATCAGTGTGCCATGCGCTCGTTTAGGTTCAATTCCATGGTTCAGTGCATTTTCTACCAACGGCTGAAGAAGATTTTTCATAACCATGCATTCCATTGCATTTTCTTCAAGCCTGAAAACAACATCAAACATCTCTCCAAACCGAATTTTTTGGACATCAAGATAGGATTTTACCATATCAATTTCATCCTTCACTGTTATGGTCCTTCCGCCCTTGCTTAAAACAAGTCTGTAAAACTTAGCAAGTGAATTGGAAATACGTACTATTTCACTTGCACCGTTCCTTCTTGCAACCCATGAGATCGTTGCGAGGGTATTATACAAAAAGTGCGGGTTTATTTGTGCTTCAAGTGCTTTCAGTTCCGCATTCCGTTCCATCAACTGTATTTTATATACAGTCTCAACCAGTTCATGTATCCTGTTGATCATATGGTTAAAGTTCAAAGCAAGCTCACCAAACTCGTCCATTGCATGAACCGTAACAGACACATTCAGATTGTTTTCCTCAACCTGTTTCATTGCCCTAACAAGCTTTTTCACACGTCTGAGCAGCACATTGGTAACTATATAAACAACAACACCCAGGAATACGGATAATACTGCGAGTATGACGAGAAGATTTCTGAGGGAATCTCTTGCGTCACTTTCAAAATTCCCTACGGGAAATATACCGACAATACTGCACCCAATATCCTCTATCGGCGTGGTAATGACGATGGACTGAATACCAAGGAGTTCTTCTACTTTGCTCAGCGCACTGCCTGCTTCATAACTATAAAAACCAAGGTCCGTAACATTCTTATAAAAAAGAGAAGGGATATTGTTTGAAACAATTTTTCCTGTATCATCTGTCACAAAGATCTTTCCCCATTTGCTGATAACAGGGTCTCTGAGCATGTCAAACAGCAAGCTCTCTCTTACTTCTATTTCAACAAGTCCAATTTTTACTTCAGAAGCAGGAACGGGTGATAAAATCGAATTTGAATAGGAAAATACCACTTCTGATTTTTTGGACATGCCCCGAACGGCATTACCCATGGACTCATGCGCTGAAATCCAGCCGTTTTTTTGCGGCCTTGCCTGTGCTACCTCATCATACCATTGCGGCGAATCCTTTTTGCGTATGCTGTAATAGCTTCCAACCATTTCTGAGAATATTGTCTGAGGAGTGTATATTCTTATGGCATAAATCAGGCTGTTCTGCCTGTATGCACTTTCAAGAACGGGAGAGACCTCGAACTGGTAATCGCTGAGCCTATCGTGTTCGTTTTTGTAATCATAATAGAAAACAGACTGCACTTCATCATTAGCAGTGATAATCTGCGATAGATTCTCAATCAGCGTCATTTTTTGCAGGATGCTCGAACGGGTCTGAAGCAGGTTCCTCTCCATAACCAGTTTTGCCTGTGAAATTGAATTGTCCGCTATCCTCCTGTAAAAATAGACACCAAAAAAAGCCATGGGAATTATGAGAACTAAATAATAGGCAAGTATAAACTTCCAACTGACACTAAGGTTACTGATGAAAGCAGAGATCTTTCTCACTTCTGACTCCTGTTTGACATTATCATCCTTAATTTTATTATAAGTATAACAGAATAGACAAATGTGGACAAGAATACCAACTAATTTGAAGAGTTATCTATTTTTATAACTGATTGGACCATATAATGTAAATACCACAAAACAAGCTGCATACCGGCGTCATCGCCGGTATGCAGCTTATGAATGATCAAACCTTTACCTCCGGCCTCTTTTTAGACATTTCGGCTTTCCGAGTACTTCAGACAGCACAATAGCATTGAGCAGGCCATCATACGAGAAATCAAGGTTTAAAGCTGTGCCGGTTGATTCCTGCTCCGGCTTCACTTTTGGCGATTCATTTGACTCTATTGACATAAGCTTGTTTAAGCTGTTATTGATTACTCTTGCCGAACCTGATCGAGCCATAGCAATGTTCCTTTCCTGTTCAATTACTTTGTTCCTTTCCCGTTTACTTTTTTGCGCCGTCCTCAACCGCAGCAGGCTTGTTTATTTTTGCTATGGAATCCCGCATCTGTGAATCGGAAATAAGATTCTGCATGTTGTAATAATCCATGACGCCCAGCTTGCCGTTATTAAGGGCATTTGCCATAGCTTTTGGCACCTCGGCTTCGGATTCCACCACTTTTGCGCGCATTTCCTGTACCAGCGCATGCATTTCCTGTTCCTTCGCCACGGCCATAGCGCGTCTTTCTTCAGCCCTTGCCTGTGCTATATTTTTATCCGCCTCTGCCTGCAGCGTCTGGAGCTGTGCGCCAAGATTCCTGCCGACATCAACATCCGCTATGTCTATGGACAATATTTCAAAAGCAGTCCCTGCGTCCAGACCCTTGTTCAATACTGTCTGAGAAATCAGATCCGGGTTCTCAAGTACGTCCTTATGGGATAATGAACTGCCTACCGTTGTGACAATACCTTCACCGACCCTGGCAATAATAGTCGCTTCCCCGGCGCCTCCGATCAGTCTGTCAAGATTGGTTCTCACGGTGACTCTGGCTTTTACCAGAAGCTCGATCCCATCCTTTGCCATGGCTGATATATTTGGTGTTTCAATGACCTTCGGGTTCACGCTCATCTTTACGGCGTCCAATACGTCCCTGCCCGCCAGATCAATGGCCGCAGCTCTTACGAATTGAAGATTCAGTTCTGCTCTGAAGGCGGCGATAAGTGCGTTTACGACCCGGTCCACATTCCCCCCCGCCAAAAGGTGCGCTTCCAATTGGTTTACATTGACATCAAGCCCGGCCTTGGAAGCTTTAATCAGCGGCAGGATGATTTTGGATGGGCTTACTCTTCTCAGCCTCATTCCAATCAGCGTGAAAATATTTACATGAACTCCCGCTGCTGCAGCTGATATCCATAGACCCGCCGGGATAAAATTAAAAAACAGAAACAGGACCACAAGGACCACAATAATGATGAGCGAAATAAAAAATGCTTCCATAAATAATAACCCCTTTCATCATAAAGATAATTCATAATATTTCACACTTCTGAATACGCTACACGCTGGGCTTTTGTTTCACTACAATCCTGTTTCCTTCAATTTTTGTGATAATTACTGTGGAATTCTTTGGGATAAACTCGCCCTCTGAAACAACATCCAGCCTGATCCCGGTAAAGTCCGCGGAGCCTGAAGGTCTCAGGACAGTGATTGCAGTGCCCTCGCTGCCGATAGAATACGGGTCGTCTCCGGTTGAAAATCTTACATCGTCCTCCAGCGGATCACTTAAAACTAAACGTCTTGAAAGCCCGCCCCTTGATGCTGACTGCAAAATCAATGTCAGTGCCACCCCAAGTATAGCCAGAATAATAATGATCATAATAAGCGCCTGAAGAAGTGTATCCGCGCATAGGATCACACCGACAGCCAGAAGTATTACGCCAATGATGCCCGGTACGCCAAATCCCGGGATATTCATTTCAATGATCACAAAAACAAGGCCGGCTATGACACATAGTAATGGGATCCAGTTTAGTTCGATAAACAGCAATAAAGAATCCACGCTAACCACCTCAATTCACACAAGCCTGTGACAGTCTATCTCAACTATATAACTATATAACTATATATTATACTCCAATTCGGACAAAAAGGTTTACTAAAGCACAAATGATATATTTCCTGCCGATTACCTCATAGCTATTAGTAAATCACAACACTGCCCTTCTCTTTCAAATCCTTCATCGCGTTCGCCTTAATCATTCCGTTGGAAAGCGTAAACAAATCATCCCCAATATATAGTATCCTCTGAACGTTTTTATCACTGTTGTACCAACTGTTTCCGGCCTTTTTGTATTCCTCATCCGAAATGTGGGTTATTCTGCCTTTCAGCTGAAATCCATTAGTGATATCAAGTTGATACACCAGCGCGCCCTGGAATGTGAACTTTCCATATTGGAGTGAATCCATTTTCACCTTATCGGAGCTGTCCCTGATCTCCATCAGCGTCACCGGGAAGGCAAGCAGGTTCTTTTCCTTAGAGAACAGAAGCGCTTTGTGGTTGCTGAGCAACTCCGAATCCGTGCCCCTGTCGCCAATATTCTCAGAAAATTTCTGTATGGGATTGCTGACATCAGTCACATCAAACAATGCAACCTTCATGCCAAGATAATATGCCTGCCCCTTTATTTCGACCGTATCCTTACCAAAGCCAAGTATATGGTTCTCATCATACGGATGCAGATAATCGCTATATCCCGGTATCTTTAGAGCTCCAAGAATGGCTGGTTTTTCAGGATTCTTCAGATCGATCACAAACAACGGATCGACGGTTTTGAAGGTCACCACATACGCCCTGTCCCCCATAAAGCGGACTGAGTAAATTCTCTCACCCGGCGCCATATCCTCTAACCTGCCTGTAATGGAAAGCATACTGTCCAGGACATACAAAGCGTTTTTGGATATCCTTTCATCTGTCGCCCACATATCACCTTTTGTGGTGGCAATGCGGAAGGTATTTTCCTGTTCATCCATTGAGAACTGATTCAGGATATTCCCCGGAACCTCTCCCTTGCACAGGTAGGTTAACTGTGCATCCTTCATGGCAAATTTATATATCTGTGTTATCTCTTCACGGACAGATTTGCCGGTAGCTCTGGTATAATCGGATACTGCAACATACAGATTTTCAGTTGACGCATATATGTTATGACCCGCACCAAGATAGGTGGAAACATTTGCAGCCTCGTTCCCTTCAACATCAATGCCGGCAACGATCATGTAATTATCATAGACGGATGAGGGGAAATATCGTATGGACTCATACCCAATATTTATATAATCCTCCTTGAGCGCTGTATCGCGATAGGATGGTGTAATATTCATTTCATCGTTTTGGATACGGTAATAATTCAACTCATCATTGGCTATCAGATAAAGCGCCGGGCCAACCTTTCTCGACGAAACATAGCGCCCCTCCAGCTCCACCTCACGCAGCAGCTTCAGGTTCTCTCTGTCAGACATGTCATAGATAAGCACCTTTACGCTTCCTTGCGAATACCGCGGCGCCGGATATATTTCCTTCAGGATCCCATCCTCCATAATCCCGACCGGGAAGGATGCTCTGGAAGTGCCTATGACAATGAGCTTCTGATCATGCAGATAAAGTTCCTGCGGGTTAAGGTTCTTTTCTGTAAACGCCAGTGTGCTGACAACCTTCATGCTCTCAGGCGCATCTACCTTTGTGATGACGACTCTCTCCCTGTTGACCTGATAGATATAATTGCCGTCCGTTTTAACGATGTCGCCTTCATCCACACCCTGTACCTGAACATTTGTGGCCGAATAATCATTGCGTTCGGAGCCCGTCCCGGTTATTGACTCTGATTCCACTGCCTGCAAGCCATCAGAAGCAGACGTTTTTGCCTGCGGCGGCAAAGCCTCATTTGTCTGCACGGATTCCTGAGTAACCGCCATATCGGGCATATCCATCAGGATAGTGTTTTCATCCATCCCTTTGATTATATTTGACCCCATTCTACGGCCTTCTTCGAGCAGACTTACCAGCTTATCATAAGATTCAACTGCCGGAAGATAACTCAGCTTCCGGATCCAGTCGTTGATCAGTTCTTTGTCTTTAGCCGGGTCAAAGACATTCTCTTCATCACTGATAATAATGAGACCGCGGTCATAAAAGGCCTTTTTTCCCAGAATCTCCACAAACGTATCCAGCGGGACAAAGGTTCTTCCCTTGTATGACTGTACTTCCGCACCCAGGTCAAGCTTCGATTGCCCAACGGCCATTTTATCACTGCCCTGTGTGAAATGATAGCTTTTACCACCGAGTACTATGGTAGCAGTAAGTGTTTTCTGATCCCACCTGACAACCCCGCCCAGGCTTTCAGCAATAAATCTTATTGGAACCATTTCGACGTTGTTGATAATCACAGGGGTGACTTCGATATTGCCGGGGTCTATCTGTGTTTGTACACCAGCAACATGCGCCAGAGGACTTCCTACATATAAAGCAATGCTTACCTCGACAGTTGCTTTAGCAGTATCTGCTGCGGCAACTGTTCCTGAATATTCCAAGGTATTTCCCATGCCTTTTCCTGCGGTATTATCAGCGGTATTATCAGCGATATTTCCTGCGGCAGTCGTCGTCGATGTCTCTGAGAATGCGGTAAACGCAACTAAAAAAATCATAATTGCCATCACCGCTAAAGCACCTATGATCCTCACATTTTTTCTCATATCCGCTTCCTCCCTGTTTTTCATACGCTACTTTTACACTATCCTTCAAATAATTTTTTTACCTTACGCTCCTCATATAGGAGTAAAACCCCGCAGCCAGGCAACCAAGCGCAACAAAAGCCGCTAATATCCAAAGAAGTGTTTTGTTTTTTGTATCGGATTCCTCCGCTTTTGATGTAGAATTACCTGGGTAATTGGTGCTTTCAGCCGGTTCAAGCCCTGTGTCACCGGAGTTTTGGCCAGCATTCTTCCCCATGGCTTCATCGGTTCCATCGCGTTGGTGTTCATTGTCGGTGGTGTTGGCTCCGGCAGTATCAGCAGCCAGAGTCTCAGCGGCCTTAACTGTTCCATTTGGCTCATTGGTTCCTTTAGGCACATTACTCGCATCACCGGTATTATCGGTTTTGTCCGTTTCATTAGTTCCATTAGTTCCATTACCGGCATTGCCGGTCTCATCCGTCCCGGCCCTATCCGGATTCTCTTCCTGCCCGGCTTCTTCAGAAGGTATCCTGAACTTAGTTGTTTTTACAGCTGTTCTGTCCAGCCAGTCTTTCACAGTAATGGAAATATCATATTCAATCTCAGGCTTCAGAATGATATACGTAGATGCTTTCTCAACCTGCGAATCAATAACGGCGTTCCCCTCTTCCTCATGAGTGATCATGAGCATCACGTCCGGAGAATACAGACTTTTCACATCACACGAAATATGGTAGGCAGTTCCATACGGGATAATTTCGATTTCTCCGAGAACAGGAGCATCATCCGGGATCTGCGTATTTGGCAAAAAACCCGCAATATAGGCTGTCAGCACCGGATCCTTGTTTTCCGCAGCCATGCCGTATTCAGCCAGCAACGTCACTTCATCCTTTGCCTGCGCGAGCTGCTGTATCTCCTTATATTTTTCTATTTTTGACAGAATGTCACCGGCGTCCTCACCGTTCGCCTCCATCATTGCAAGATAATCCTCGCTGTAATGCCAGATATTATAAAGCACCTGAAGGTCATAGGCAGGCTCAATGTTCTTTCTCTCCCATACGATGGAATTTCCCTCAAATTTAAATCCTCCGGGTTTGAGCTGCTCGATCTGCCAGGGCTGTATGGAGCCAAGTTTAAACTCCACTCTTGCCTTTCCTATTTTGCCCTTCCAGGTCGCTCCTGTTTGAAGGACGTATCCCGTTGTCACATCCCCTATTGAATTGTAGGAAGGTACGTAGTCATATGTATTACGGACGATTACGGTTTCCCCCTCTTTAAAAGGAACCGTAAAGGTGAACCATTCGCTGTAATCCGGCATGGCTATGTCGGGTTGTATCCCCTTTTCCCTTTTTACAGGCAATTCCTCGCCGTTGACAAAGGCTTTGAAATTATCCAGAGAAAGACTGACATCATCGGAAAACGAACTGCCCAGCTCTTCCCTGAGTTTGCCCGGAAAGCCCATCAGCACATCTCTTGCCTCTCCTGTATTACGGAATTCGAAAGTACACTCAACGGTATTTCTATCCATATCAATAACAATCTCTTCCGACGCCATCTCAACTATCGCGTCCATCATTGGATAAACACCTGCAGGCGTTCTTCCGATCACTGCATCATCGGCATATGCAAAAACAGGGAAAAATACCGCCGCTAAAACTAAAAAAAGTATGATTAAATATTTCCTTGATATATTCACGCTGTTAATAACCCGCCTTTCGGAACCGTTCATCAATTCAATGGCAAGACAACTACAAATTATATAGACGTCATTACTTATTGTGAAGTTCCAGAATTTAAAAGTTATACAGCCTATTATATCATGAATTGAGTATACAAAGTCCGAAAAAAGATATGCAATGAACGAGGAGGAATATACATTGAACGAGGAAAAATATGCATTGAACGAGGCAGGATATGCATTGATCGAGGCATAAACTCCCCCGCTGCTCGTTTTTACAATGGTGAAGGGACCTCGCTACTCACTTTTGCAGTTTTAGGACTATATTTGCTGGGAATAGGCCTTATTTTATTGCCGTTAGACCATAAAATTGACTTTATAAAGCATACTTCTGTTCTAAAGTTGCAATAACGGGTAGTGCGGTGCCATTTTTATTTGAAGCAAATGAGATGTCATTTATTTACCTGTCCGACTTGCCTGTGCATAGTATAATTATGCTGGAGTTTAGGTTGATGCATCGCTGGAAAATACTCTGCATTTTCCTTTTAGCTCGTGCCCTCCCGGGTTCGAGTCCCAAAATATTAAAGCACAAAAAAACAGACTGTCTTATAGACTGTCTGTTAACCTCACTGCGTGAGGCTTTTAAAGGTTAGTTATGCTGCCTGTGGCAGATAACAAAGCTTTTTGCTCTGCAAAAAGCAACAGATGTTGTTTATACCGCCAAAGGCGGATAAACAGTGGTGACCCATAGGGGACTCGAACCCCTGTTACCGCCGTGAAAGGGCGGTGTCTTAACCGCTTGACCAATGGGCCATGTATGCGAATAACCTGCGCCAGATACAGAGCTTGTTGCTATCTGTTCTCTGCTTTAATGGTAGCGGCGGTCGGATTTGAACCAACGACACTGCGGGTATGAACCGCATGCTCTAGCCACCTGAGCTACGCCGCCATATAAGCAATGGCGCTTTAACGCGCTTTACTATTGTAGCAGATGGATCAACATAAAGTCAATAGAAAGTTTGATCCATAAAATTCCTTATACGGCGGCCTTTTATGACACCTTCTGTCATGGAAATAGAATCCTACCACTTCTCGGTAAGGTGGTCCCAATAGCGGCGCGGCATCAGCTGTCTTTGAAGCTTTGGATTCTTGCGGCTCGGAATCTCAAGTGTGTTGAAAAACTCCTTCCACAGACCGGCGAATCTTTTTTCATCCTCTGTGCTGCCGGGGATGTCACCCGCTGAAAACTCAGAAACGATCCAGCTCTTACTGTTGTACAGGGCGGCAACCTCCCGCCTGACATCATGGATGATCCACTTCTGGTCGGAAAGCCGTTCTGCAAAATGGGGTGCCAGCAGCTCAACCACATTGTTGTCCGGACTGATGGATGAATAGAAAATACCGCCCTCCACCTGACGGAACCTGACAAAGCCCATCAGTCTATGAACCTCATACTCAAGCCTGCGGTTGATATCCATCACCCTGAAAACCGTATTGTCCGACAAATGCAGATCAACCCTGCCCCCCATCTTCCATCCAAGTTTCAGGTATCGGTATATGAGAGTGCCCGCGTCAGCCTCTTCCGAAAGCAGTATATGATATACATTTTTTAAGGCGTCCTCAGAAATCTTGCTCCGGATGGAGGCATAGACCCTGTCAGATTTCACAGGATCGGTCGCAATAAAAAAATACTTTGTCACGAGATCCTGCTGCATCCCCTGCTCCGCTAAAATGGCATCCGGCTCCTCTTTCCTGTAGAAAGCCTCAAACACGGCAGTCAGTAGTCCTTCAAAACTGCCGTCATAAACATACGTCAGCATCACAGTTCACCCGTCAGACTTGCTGTCACATCCTCAGAGGATGGAAGCAATGATACAGAGGATGAAAAAAAGCTGAGCTGCTTATAGCCGGTGTCCAACGCCGGAAGCCGCGCTCCTGCCATTAGCATATTCGTCCTGACAAAGCCTTCCGCTGCCCCCAGCTTATCGATATATTTCCCCTTGCAGGTGATGAAGAATCGCGCCCGTTTCAATACGACACCCATCTTTTTAATGTCGGCAAAGTCAAGCTTCTGTATCATTCTTGCCCTGATAATTCTCTGAGCCGAGCGGACGCCAATACCAGGAACGCGAAGCAATACTAAATACTCTGCTTTATTGATCTCCACAGGAAACTGGTGAAGATTTCTCAGCGCCCAGTCGCATTTTGGATCCAGTTGCATGTCAAAATCCCTGTGAGTTTCGTCCAGCAGTTCATCCGCCTTGAACCCATAAAACCTGAGCAGCCAATCCGCCTGGTAGATGCGGTGTTCACGGAGCAGAGGCGGCTTAACTGCCTTTGGGAGAGCGGGATGGTTTGAAACCGGAACATAGGCCGAATAGAATACCCTCCTCATGCCAAAGCGTTTATATAACCCTTCTGAAAGCTTGAGAATACCAAGATCATGATCCTCAGTAGCTCCAACGATCAATTGGGTACTTTGCCCGGCAGGCACAAACTGCGGCGTACTTTTAAAACGCT
Organism: Bacillota bacterium; assembly: GCA_023435745.1. Taxonomy (GTDB): domain Bacteria; phylum Bacillota; class Clostridia; order Acetivibrionales; family DTU013; genus JAEYRF01. Next base: position 60,430 of record JAEZMD010000019.1, read on the forward strand.
GTCTGTATTCCCCAGTCTCTTTGATCTTTCCGCTGATAAAGCCCATTGGCTCCAGAATGGCCTCCTTCTTCTTCTGCGGAGCCAATAGCTTCAGTCCTTCACTGGTTGGCAGCTCGATGTTGACGCTCATCCTGTCTACATATCCGCCTGCTGTTTCAATCAACGAAGAATTTGCTCCGGGTATGGCCTTGATGTGTATATAACCGTTGAAGCGGTATTGCTCGCGAAGAAGTCTTACGGCACGGATAATCAGTTCCATGGTATGGTCGGGAGATTTCACTACGGCGGAGCTGAGGAACAGCCCCTCAATATAATTCCTTCTATAAAAATTGATGGTAAGCTCCGCAATCTCCTCAGGTGAAAAAGCCGCCCGCGGCACATCGTTGGAAGACCTGTTGACGCAGTAGGCGCAATCATAAATACAGTGGTTGGTCATCAATATTTTTAACAGCGAAACACAGCGCCCATCGCCGGTAAATGTATGACAGATACCAGCTGCAAAGCTGCTGCCGATCCCTCCGGGTGTGTTTTTTCTCGAGCTGCCGCTGGAGACACAGGACACATCATATTTTGCGCTATCAGCCAGCACCCTGAGTTTTTCCATCATATCCATGTGGTCACCTTAAACCCATACAAAAATTCAATCTTTCGTTTAGTCTGCTCCAGAAATCATTGCATATTTCCGGCACTTGCTACTTCTATAGTTTATCACATGAATAGCAAAAAATCAAACATATGTTCTGACAGCTTATTGCTGCTCCTTTTTCTTCAACCTCTCACAGCACCTTTTGGCAGCCCTCTCGTACTCTTTCTTTTCCTCCTCTGTTTCCAGCAGCAGTCCACAGACCTCAACAGGCTTTGAATCCGAGTCGACAGCTACAAACGTTAGATAAGCCCTGTTAGTGAATTTCCGTTCACCTGTCATAAAATCTTCGGAGAAAACCTCCACAACTACTTCCATCGAGGTTCTGCCCACCCATGTAACCCGTGACTTCAATGTGATTATTTGGCCCTGCTTTACAGGTCGTTTGAATTCCACACTGTCAATAGCCGCCGTCACAACAATACGGTTGCTATGCCTTTGTGCTGCCATGGCTCCGGCTACGTCCACAAGATGCATTAAACGTCCCCCGAGCAGGTTTCCCAGCAGGTTCGTATCATTGGGCAATACAAGCTCCGTCATTTCAACCATGGACTCACGCGGTGATTTCAATTTCATACATATCCCCTCCTTGAAATTTTGGCGGCACATTATAATTATCGTTCATTATAACTACCGCTTTATACAATCATTTATACAATCATTTAATAAACAGTTACACCTGCTATGATCGCGTGCAGGCCTCGAGCGCCTCAATATCCCTGATTTGTACGGAAGAGCGGTGGAAATCCAGTATCCCCTTCTCCCGCATCCTGCACATCTCACGGGACAAAGACGGTCGTGAGACATTCAGGAAATCAGCCATTTCGTTTCTGTTCATGGAAAGCATGAAGGTGGTTTGGCCATTTTTCCCTATCTGCTCAAGGAGAAAAGCCGCAATTCTGGCCCGCAGGCTTCTGATGGACAGGTACTCCAGCTTTTGGCTCAGTTTCAACGCTTTCCTCGACAATATTCCGAGCATGTTCATTATCAGTGTTCGATGACCCTGACAGGAAAGTGCGCATTGTCCGATTATTTTATCAGGCGGAAGATACATTATGCTGCACGCGGATTGCGCGATAACGGTTGCAGGCCATGACCCTCTCCCTGAGAAAGCCGCCATCTCTCCAAAAAGATCTCCCGGCTTCAATATCGAAAGGATCATTCTTTCCCCAGCATTACTTTCTTTCACTATGGCAACCTGTCCGGATAATACAACGCCAACGCCTTCAAAAGAATCCCCGGCCGCATTTAGTATGACATTTCTGCCGAAGCTTCTTACTCTTGGCTTCAGGCAATCCAGCAGCAAGATCGTTTCCTGCTGTGTCATCCCATGAAAAAGAGCACACTTCATGACACTGTTAATATTCTGATGATACATCTTCACCGTCTCCCCGATTTTTGTAACCTTAGTTACCGATACTGCAATCACATTATACTATAATTACAGTGTCAGAACAAAAAAACCGGGTAATGATTATCTAAATATAAATTAAGGGAGGTTTTCAAAAGATGAGTGATATGTTTTGTTTTCAGTGTGAGCAGGCAGCAGGGGGAAAGGGTTGTACCAAAGCCGGCGTTTGCGGCAAAAACGCTGTCGTGGCTAATGGGCAGGATGAGCTGACCGGCGCGCTGGTCGGACTCGCAAGAGCAGCGGGAAAAGCGGGCAGTTCCAGTAAACAGGCAGATGAGCTGATGCTGCAGGGACTTTTCACAACAATAACAAACGTTAATTTTGATATTGGCCGGGTGAATGAAATGATAAAAGCGGTCAGGAATGAGAAGGAAAAGCTTGGCGGGGCAGATGACCTTGCTGCGGACACTCTTTGGACCGGTGACGAAGACATTGTTTCCCTGCGTTCCACACTGCTGCTTGGGCTTCGCGGAATGGCTGCATATAGCTGGCATGCTTATGTACTTGGCAAGGAGGATCCCGAGGTAACAGCCTGGTTCTATAAGGGTATGAGAGCAATGGGTGAAGAGCATACTGTAGAGGAGTGGCTAAACCTCTTGATGGAGTTCGGTCAGATCAACCTGAAGTGCATGGCTTTGCTGGACGAGGCAAATACGGGATTGTTCGGGCATCCGGTTCCCGCAAAGGTGACCACCAATGTGGAAAAGGGTCCGTTTATCGTTGTCAGCGGTCATGACCTGCATGATCTGAAGCAGCTGCTGGAGCAGACCGAAGGCAGAGGCGTCAACATCTACACCCATGGCGAGATGCTGCCGGCACACGGTTACCCTGAATTGAAAAAATACACTCATCTCAAGGGCAACTTCGGAACTGCATGGCAGAATCAGCAGAAGGAATTTAATGACGTTCCCGGTGCATTCCTCTTTACCACCAATTGCCTGATGCCCCCGAAGACCTCTTATATTGATCGGGTCTTCACAACGGCGGTCGTTGCTTATCCGGGATTGGTTCACATACCGGAGGTCAATGGCAAAAAGGATTTCGCTCCCGTGATCAATAAGTCTCTGGAGCTTGGCGGCTGGAATGAGGACAAACACTTTACAGGCATCAACGGTGGCAGCGTGCTAACTACAGGCTTTGCACGCAATACAGTTCTGGGTGCGGCAGATACAGTGATTCAGGCTGTGAAGGGCGGCGCAATTAAACATTTCTTCCTTGTGGGTGGCTGCGATGGCGCGAAGCCGGGTAGAAATTATTATACGGACTTTGTACAGAAAACACCCAAGGACACTGTCATATTGACACTTGCCTGCGGCAAATTCCGTTTTAATGACCTCGATCTGGGTGAAATCGGCGGATTGCCAAGGATTATGGACATGGGACAATGCAATGACGCATACTCAGCAATACAGGTAGCCGTTGCACTGGCCGGCGCATTCAACTGTGGTGTCAATGAACTGCCATTGACACTGGTACTCTCCTGGTACGAACAGAAGGCGGTTTGCATACTGCTGACACTGCTGGCGCTGGGTATTAAAAACATATATATAGGGCCTTCGATCCCTGCATTTTTCTCCTCCAGCGTACTCAACGTACTGGTAGAAAAATTCGGTCTGAAGCCGACTACTACTGCTGATGCAGACCTTAAGGCAATACTTGGATAAAATATAGAAATTGAAAAAAAGCAAGGGAAAAGCGTTGTCTCTCAATGGGATAACGCTTTTTTCAACGGATTTCAATCTGCTGTAAGATATCAAACATCACTTGCGCCGAAACGCCTTTGACATTGAGTTCCACCAGAGTATCCCCGTACAGTACGCTGAAGCGCATTCGTGGGCCCGAAATATCACCGGTATCCTGAACTTCATAAGTCCGTGTCCGAACTGTATCGAGCGTCAACTCTTCTATACGGAAGATAGGATTCTCTACAATTTTTCGTAATTCTCCCGGCACTGATTCGGCGCGTGGTATAGGATAAAGTGCGAGGTCGTAATTTTTCGTATCATCTACAGAGGTAATCCGTACCTTATCGTCCTCCTCAAGCGGTGAAACACGCCAATGTATATTACCCATTCCCTTAATCCACAGCGCACTAAGGTAATTACTCTTCTGATTAATAAAGCGCGTGGCGGACTCGAAGATAAATCCGGATGGTACATACTGCGGCAGATACGCGCCAAAATCGGCATCTGTACGAGCTTCATCAAGACTTAATCGATCATTGCGCAACTCAGGTATGGTGGGATGAAGGACACTGATGTCAGCAGTTCTGCCCTTTATGAGAGCGCCAATAAGCTCGATGAATTCTTCCTTGAGTGTTTCTTTATCAGCTTCCGCGCCGCCAAGCTCCACATAATAGCCAAGACTGGAGAGATTAAAGGATGCAAAATATATGACATTACGCAGGCCATTGCTATTCGGTTTAGTTTCAAAATACCCAGCTGTTACCGCCGTTCCGAGGACATCTGAAGTTTTTGTTTCAGCGTCAAACCCATAGTCAAGCACGACTTTGCCGGGTGCGATCTGGATATAGGTTTTGAGTCCGGAGGAGGATAAGGCGTGGGCATCAATATTGAATAGGGAGGCTCCGCTATCATCGCTTTGAAAATTAGCGGTGGCTGTAATACTGTACGTCTCTGTCAGACATGGAAAAACCGCCTTCAGTTCTTCGTCGGTCAGCTCCTGCCAGAAATGCCCCGGAATAGCGATCTTGTCTGCGGCTTGAGACTGCGTTTTGTTGAAATGCAGAGTATATTTGCTTGACGTGTCGGGCACGGGTGCGTCTTTAGTTGTCTGCGAAACGGACGTTATTTCACCCGGCATCGGCGTTAGATTATTCCGCATTAATTTAGGAATTGCATAAACACCAATCAACACCACGGCAAGACTGCCTAAGGCTGCGGCATACCGTCTAACCGTAACAGGATGGCGATGAGGTTTAGGATTTGCGGCACAGGACACAAGCTTTGTATGCAGCGTGTCTGAAACCAATATTTTATTCATGTATTCGTTATATGCTTTCATAATCGTCCTCCTTCAAAACGGATTTGAGCTTCTGACGGGCGCGAGTCAGAAGACTTCTCACTGTAGCTTCCCTTTGCCCGGTCAGCTCGGAAATGTCCTTAATGGAATATCCCTCGTAATAAAATAGATGGATTGCTGTGCGGTATTTTGGTAACAAGGTCATGATTTGTTCCAATAGATCATACTGTTCCGGCTCAGTTGCCGGATAAGAATCGAGAAGCTGTTCCGTCCGCTTATGCCAGGGGGAATGCAAATGGCTCTTGCATAGGTTTACTGTAACCCTTATGAGCCATGCCTTTTCATGCTCGTCTGATTCAAACTCAGGAGCCTTCTTATAAGCACGTAGAAACGCCTCCTGCACTATGTCCTCTGCGTCGGATACATTACCAGAAATCACAAGCGCGGTGCGATAAAGTTTATTTTCATGTTTTGTTACAAACGCCTCAAAGTCCTCCGGCCGATAGGACTTATATGCCATGTGATTCACCTCCTCCAACCTATATACTCTTTAGACGTCAAAAACGCTGCAAATTCTCCTCAAAAATTATTTCTGTATAATAGTAAATAAATAATTTGCTCCAAACACCTCTGCCTTACCCAATTTCTACTGTTCATATAACGTCCTTATGGATATGCGCTTATAGGGGCGCCCTTTGTTTATCCTTTGTTTTCAGTAATTAGACAAGATTGTGCCAAATAGGTTATGATGAATAGGGAGTACTGATGATTCATATGAAATGAGGCTTGATACATGGGAAAAATACTTGTTCTGGCAGAAAAGCCCTCCGTCGGGAGGGATCTGGCCAAGGTTTTGAATTGCAGCCAAGGCGGCAATGGCTGCCTGATTGGAAGTAAATATATAGTCACTTGGGCCTTAGGCCACCTGGTTACACTGGCTGATCCGGAGGTTTACGGAGATCAGTATAAAACCTGGAGTCTGGAAACATTGCCGATGCTGCCAAAAAAAATGGAGCTTGTTGTGATCAGAGAGACCTCCAAGCAGTTCGGCATTGTAAAAAGTCTTCTGAAACGGCCGGACGTTGATGAACTGGTCATTGCCACTGATGCCGGGCGGGAAGGTGAACTGGTTGCAAGGTGGATCCTCATGAAGGCCGGTTTTTCCAAGCCTATCAAGCGCCTGTGGATATCTTCACAAACCGATAAATCCATTAAAGACGGCTTCAATAACCTCAAGCCGGGACGTGAATATGAAAACCTTTATATGTCAGCGCAATGCCGTGCAGAGGCCGATTGGCTGATCGGTCTGAATGTGACCCGGGCACTGACCTGTAAGCACAATGCGCAGCTTTCGGCCGGCAGAGTGCAGACTCCTACTCTGGCTATGATCGTTGAGAGGGAAAATGAAATCAGGCGATTTGTACCAAAGGACTACTGGACCATCAACGCAGCTGTAAACGGATTTGCAATACAGTGGCAGGACAAGGCAGGCGGCCAGACCCGGCTCTTCAGCAAGCAGCAGGCGGAGGGAATTCTGTCGAAAACACAGGGACGGGAAGGTACGATCATTGATGTTAAAAAAGAGTCAAAGGAAGAACAGCCTCCGTTGGCTTACGACCTTACAGAGCTGCAGCGGGATGCCAATCGCAAATACGGCTATTCCGCCAAGCAAACGCTCGGAATTATGCAAAAGCTTTATGAAGTCCATAAAATTGTCACTTATCCGCGTACAGATTCCAGGCATATCACCGAAGATATCGTGCCGACATTGCCGGAACGCCTGAAGAGCGTCGCAATCGGCCCTTATGCAGAAGCGGCAAGGACGGTTCTCAGAAACAGATTCAAAACAACAAAAAGGTTTGTTGACAACAGTAAGGTCACCGACCATCACGCCATCATCCCTACGGAACAATATGTAAACCTGAACGCTCTGGACCGGGAGGAGCGCAGTATCTACGATCTGATCGTCAAAAGATTTATAGCCGTCCTGAGTCCGTCCTTTGAGTACGAACAAACAACCATTAAAGTTGATATCAATGGTGAACTGTTCAGCGCGAAGGGGAAGATCGTAAAATCAAAGGGCTGGAAAGGCGTCTATGAAGGATCAGCAAACACAGGATATACCGGCAGCACAGGGCAGCCTGGCAGTGGACAGGACACCTCGGATGCCTCCTCTGATGACGAACAGGAGCAGGATCTGCCTGAGTTGAAAAAGGGAGATAAGCTGAAGCCGGGTTCCGTACATTTAATCAACGGCAAAACGAAGCCGCCCGCGCGCTATACAGAGGCTACCCTGCTCACCGCAATGGAGCACCCGGGCAAGTTTATTGAGAACGATGCCCTGCGGGAGGCAATGGACAAAACCAGCGGTCTGGGAACACCCGCAACCAGAGCGGATATCATCGAAAAGCTGTTTAACTCGTTTTATATGGAAAGAAGGGGCAAGGAGATTCATCCGACTTCCAAGGGAATCCAACTGATAGACATGGCGCCTGGTGAGCTGAAATCTCCTGAGCTTACGGCAAAGTGGGAGCAGCGACTTTCTTCGATCAGCAGGGGAAAAGAAAACCCCCGCGAATTCGTCAACGAAATGAAAAATTACGCTGCCAAGCTGGTTTCAAACGTAATTGCCAGCTCCGACGTTTACAAGCATGATAATATGACCCGGGAAAAATGCCCGGAATGCGGAAAATACCTGCTGGAAGTGAACGGGAAAAAGGGAAGGATGCTCGTTTGCCAGGATAGGGAATGCGGCTACCGGAAAGGCGTTTCCATGACATCCAATGCACGCTGCCCGGAATGCCATAAAAAGATGGAAATCCGGGGTGAGGGTGATAAAAAAGGCTTCTTTTGCTCCTGCGGTTACCGCGAGAAGCTGGAAGCCTTCAACAAACGAAAAGGTGAGCAGGTTAATAAAAAGGAAGTGGGCAAATTCCTTCATCAGCAGGAGGATGAGTCCATCAACTCCGCCCTTGCAGATGCTCTGTCCAAGTGGAAAAAGTAAGGGAGTTAACCTAAACCTATTCCCTGTCCCAACCCTTGTCTCCATGTCTTTTCTCTACAGCAGCTGGATTCCTGCTTCCCTGCAATCCCCCAGCATTCCCTCCGGCCATATGGAAGACTGAACCTCGCCCACATGCGCCTTACCCAGATAAAACATACATATTCTTGACTGCCCGATTCCGCCACCCACGGTATATGGCAGCCTTTTTTCGTAAACGTCTCTGTGGAAGGGCAGCTCTAGCCTTTCCTCACAGCCCGCGATTTTCAGCTGCTTTACAAGGGAATCCTCATCCACTCTGATGCCCATGGACGAAACCTCTACGGCTTTACCCAGCACAGGATACCAGAAGAGGATATCCCCGTTGAGCTCCCAGTCATCGTAATCCGGCGCTCTTCCGTCATGCTTTTTCCCCGACTTCAATAATGAACCAATTTTCATTATAAATACGGCTTTTTTCTCCTTTAAGATCCTGTCCTCACGTTCCTTGGCATCCAGGCCGGGATACAGGTCTTCAAGCTCTTGTGCAGTAATAAAGCTGATCTCGTCCGGCAGATATCTCTCCAGTGATGGAAAAGCATTGCAAACAACGTCCTCTGTCTCTTTAAATACTTTAAATAACCTGCAGACTATGTTTCTGAGCATTTCCTCAGTTCGGTCCTTTTTGTCAAGAATCAGCTCCCAATCCCATTGATCCACATAAATGGAATGCAAATTATCCATCACTTCATCCCGCCTGACGGCGTTCATATCAGTGTATAGCCCTTCTCCGGCCCTAAACTCGTAGCGCTGCAGTGCCATCCGCTTCCACTTGGCAAGAGAATGAATGATTTCCACATCCTTGCCTCCGGCATCCGGAACATCAAAGGAAACAGGCCTTTCAACACCGTTCAGATTATCGTTCAGCCCTGATTCCGGTCTGACAAACAACGGAGCAGACACCCTGGTCAGCTTCATCTCCCTGGCCAGTATATTTTCAAAATGATCCTTTATAAATTTGATCGCGATCTCAGTTTCCTTGATTGTCATACCCGACTTGTATCCAGCAGGTGTAATGAGCCTCTCTCTTTTATACATCGATAATCTGCCTCCTTAAAAAACATATAAGCAGATTATACCATTCTCACAGGCTGTTTCAATAAAAATTTACATGTCGCTTTCCTGCTTACTTCCGGTTTACTTCTCTGCTGCTTCCGGTTTACTTTTCAGCAGCTTTCTCGTCTGCCTGCCAACTACATACCTTTACTCCCTTTTTACTTCCCGTTTCCGGCCATTACAGTTTTCAACGCAGTGTCCATGGCCTCAATGATTCGGTCGCACCAGTCGTCATATGCAGGATTCTCATCCTGCAGTTCAGGATGATTCAGGATATTAGCGATTGTTCTACGTATTCCCTGGTCAAAGCGAGTAGTGGCAACAAAGCCCGGCACCAGCCTTTTCAGCTTCGTATTATCATAAATGGCATTGTTTGCCTTGTCGCCAATCAAGCTCCCAAGATGATCATTCAAACTGCATGCAGCAAGAAACTCAGAGGATACATGGACCGCCTTAAGCTCGACCCCCAAGGCATCAGCGACGATTCCAAAAATCTGGTTCCAGGTCAGCCTCTCATCCGAGGTGATATGAATGGCCTCGCCAATGGCATGCACATTTCCCATCAGTCCGACGAACCCTTTTGCAAAGTCACTGCTGTGCGTCAGCGTCCAAAGCGACGTACCGTCGCCATGAATAATGACTCGTTTGCCTGCCAGCATGCGTCTCGCGACCTGCCAACCACCCAGCGGCAATTTTCTGTTGTCATAGGTATGGCTCGGCCTTATGATGGTAATTGGAAAACCATTTTCACGGTGTTGCTTCATCAGATATTCCTCACATTGGATCTTATTGCGTGAATACTGCCAGTAAGGATTGATCAACGGTGTACTCTCCGTAATAGGATAGCTCAGGGGCGGCTTCTGATAGGCCGAAGCGGAGCTAATAAAAACATATTGCTTTGTTTTATCCCTGAACAGTCGGTAATCGCGCTCCACCTGATCCACCGTGAAGGCAATAAAATCTGCAACCACATCAAAGCTCATATCAGCAATCAGTTTTGCCACACCCTCTTCATCACTGATATCGCCCTTAATCCAATGAACATTTCCCGGCAAAATGTCATTTCGGTTCCCACGGTTGAGCAAGTAAAGCTCCCCGCCTTCCTTTGCAAACAATTCTGTAATGGCAGTACTGATCGTCCCGGTTCCACCGATAAATAATGCTTTCATTAAATCCCCCCTCATACTATTTCTTTAATTTGTCAAAAGACATTTCTGCATCCAGTTCTACTTCCGAGTCAACGACAATTTCCGTTGTTGCTATCGACATGGGTTCCGGCATTTTTAATCCAAAAGCTTCCGGCGCAGGTACTTCCAGTGTGGGTTTCTCCGCATAAGGTGCCTGCTGGGCAGGTACTTCCACTGTAGGCATCTGCTGGGTAAATGTCTCCGGGGCAGGTACTTTCTGGCTATTTGCTTGGGGCGCAGGTGCCTTCGCGGCATGTATCTCCGGCGCAGGTTCTTTTGAGGCGGATATCTCAGGGTCAGGTGTCTGCGAGAACTCTGTTTCTATGCTTTCCCCTTCTTCGTACTCTTCTTCGTACTCTTCTTCGTACTCTTCTTCATACTCTTCTTCATACTCTTCTTCATACTCTTCTTCCTGTTCGTCTCCCAGTTCTTCTTCCATGCTTTCCCCTTCCTCAAAGTCCTCCGGCTCATCCTCCTGCGGCGGCACAACTCTGTTCCATGGGTACCCCGCGTCATAAGGCCGCCTTGAATATCTGCCGGAATTTTCTTCCGAATCCTTCGCCTTCAGAAATCTGAACGCGAAATAAAGTATGATGAATATTACTATAATAAATCCATTCAATCTAATCACTTCAAATAACATATTCGACATCCGCTTGTTATTCCCCTTTTGAAAGGTGAAAGGATAACCAAAATCTCTATATAATAAAGGTAATGATAATGTCATCAATTTTTAACATAATGTATGTTATAAAAGCATATAATAATGACGAAGATTAGTTTGGACAACCTACTGAAATGCATATTCAAAGGATAAAGGCACTTATATTGGGATAGGTGATTTAATGGAAAGGTTTAGTAATTATGTAAGCACCCTAATTGAGTTTGTAATTATGAGCTTAATCTACCTGTTGATACTCCCGTTCAGGGTATTGTATCGTCTGGGAAATCGGTTAATCTCCAGATGAATTATTCCGGCCGACGCCTCTGGCAGCTTTCGGCCAGTACAGCAGTCATCCATATAATGCAACCAGATTGGGAATTGATTGTTGCAAATCTTTGTAGTACAATAGGAAAAGCGACTCTTCTGCAATCTATTGCTGCAGAGTGTCTGATATAGCAGATATGCGCGTTTCCGCTTTATATTCCGGAGGTCCAAGAGTGAAGCATGAAGCAGGGTTTCGCCCTTATCATACGCATGAACGTTATATGTCATTCGCATTGAAGGAAGCGGAAAAAGCCCGGAAGAAAGGCGAAGCACCTGTTGGAGCAGTCGTGGTGAAGGATGGTGCGATTATCGCCAGAGGTCACAACGAAAGGGAGTTAAAAAATGACGCCACACTTCATGCTGAAATGACGGCCATCCGTAAGGCTTGTAAAAAGCTTGGTTCATGGCGGCTCAATGGCTGTGACCTGTATGTGACCCTGGAGCCCTGTACTATGTGCGCAGGCGCAATAATCCAGGCCAGGCTGAGGAATTTATATATCGGCACCTCGGATTTGAAAGCCGGCGCCGCAGGTTCGGTTATCGACGTTTTCAGGGTGGATGCCTTCAACCACCGGGTCGAGGTTAACTGGGGAATATTAGAGGAGCAATGCTCCGGGATATTAAAGGAGTTTTTCCGGGAGCTCAGGGTTCAAAAGGCAGGACAGTAGTCATTTAAGCATTAGGTATTAAGCATTTTTTATTTAGTATTAAGTGCAATGAGCAAATTCTGGTACGACGCAACAAACCATATACGGAGAGGTATCGAAGAGGTCATAACGGGGCTGACTCGAAATCAGTTTGTCGGAAACGGCACGCGGGTTCGAATCCCGCCCTCTCCGCCACTTTGGGGCCTTGCCCCCTAAACTAAGGGCCTGTCTATTTGACAGGCCCTTTTACTAACCATAAAGGAGGGAGACATTCATGGAGAGAATTTATACTGTTGATGAAATCAAAAACATCGCCGGTGAAATTGCAAAGCGCCATGGCGTGGAGCGGATGTTCCTTTTTGGCTCTTATGCCAGAGGGAATGCCAAGCCGGGCAGCGATTTGGATTTTCGCATTGACAAAGGCCGCATCCGTGGATTGTTTGCCCTCGGCGGGCTGTATGCTGATCTCGAAGAAGCCTTCGGCGTACCTGTAGATCTGCTCACCACCGACAGTCTGGACGAAGCTTTCAGGAAAGAAATTGCATCCGAGGAGGTGCAGATTTATGGATAAAGCTAAGAAGGATTTGAGCATCATAGAGCATATCCTTGCATACTGCACTGAAATCGAGCAGACAGTTACGCGTTTTGGTGATACCTTTGAAAGCTTTGAAACGGATAAGATTTACCGTAATGCTGCTACCATGTGTATTCTGCAAATTGGCGAGCTGGCCGGCCGCCTGTCACCCGAGTTTACAGCGACTCATCCTGATGTCCCGTGGAGAAGTATAAAGGGAATGCGCAATATTGCTGCACACGCTTATGGCAGCATCAGCATCCCTGATGTATGGGACACTATAACGACTGACATTCCGGTGCTGAAGGCTTATTGTAAAAAGACATTGGGTGCTTGAACATATATTAGGATTAGTACAGCGTCATGGAACCAAACGCCATGCCGCTTTTTTGTTCTCTGTCAGTAAAGGCTTCAATAATTTCCTGATACTTCTGAGATGGCCGGACAATGCGCTGACCTTCGGGACTTGCCAGATACTCCACCAGCGAATTGTGTGTGCTGGAGGTGTTGAAATGACAATATCACAAGGGAAAATATCAGAAACCGTTGTTACAGAACTGATAAGAAAAAGCCTCACTATAACATGTAATATTTATAAAAATAGTTACCCGACTGAAGAGAGGCATATGATTTTATGAAAATAAGATATCTGCCCATTACCTGCCTTTATTCTTCATCAACCAGAGGAACTTTTATGCCGCTTATATACCTTAGCGACAAATGGCTGAATCGGAGAATGTTGCAGAAAGTGAACTTCCGAAAAGTGATATAACATCACGCAGCTGATAAATTAGCGAGCTGTTCTCATTCTGCACGACCTGTGCGGTGCGCTGTGCCTGTCTTGTCTTTGTTTCCAGAGCAGCCTCGTTATACTGCAGGATTTCAAGCTGCTGGGCATAAGGCTTCAGCTGGTTCTCAAAGGCATTGATGCGGGGATACCATTTGCAGAACATATCCAGAAGGCTCTCTTTCTTTTTCTGCGCGTTAAAGGTACCGATGCCTTCTATCTCCCGCTTCATCTGCTCCATCTGCTCAGTCAGGCGGTTAGCCTGCTTATAAAGCCAGGTCGGGATGTGCTTGCGTTTGGTAATTGCAGCGGATTCTCCGTGCTCCAATTCGGAAAACTCCTTAGACATGTGTTCATGAAACTTATCCTGCCACTCGATGAGCTTGTTGCGGTCACCCATAACTTCCTTGGCAGTAAGGCGTTTATCTTTTGTAAGCGGCACAAAGCAAAAATGCATGTGCGGATTCCGCTCATCCATATGGACCATCGCCGAGAAAATATTGTCCGCGTCGACTTCCTCCTGTAAAAACTCCAGCGCATGTTTAAAATGTTTTTCTGTTTCCTCCGCTGAACGGCGATCAAAAAACTCCGGACTTGCGGTAACAATGGTGTCAATGAACTTAATGCTATCCTTTCGTACCTTGCACTTCGGATTTTCTTTCTGTACTTTTTCGATGCGGTTCTGGATCTCGCCGTAATACTTCACTCTCGACGGGTTAATCTCATCTATCCCGTCATGGTCACCTCCTTCAGAGCATGAAAAAACCACCCCGAAGGGCGGCTCAAATTAAAATAAGCGGTATGAAAAGTAATGCGATCTTTCAACTTATCTGACTAAATTAAAATAAAATGCCAATCGTTATGCAATCGTCTCAATCGAAATTTCATAACGATTCGATAACGATTGCTGGATACCCCCCTTAGCGTCAACTCACTTTCTCAAAACATATACCGTGTTTTTGCCCTGCCCGACAGTCTCAAGAATCATCTTATTAACCATGGCTTTGAGAATTCTGCCCGACATGCTTTGTGAAATATTAAGTTCTGATTCGACATCCTTCCTCTTAAGTTTGCCAAGCCGTTCCGCAAGCTGAATGATTCTTTTTTCATCCGATGTCGTTCCGGCATCCTGTTTTTGCTCATTCTGATTTGGAAGGGTAATCTTGAAAGCGTTATCAGTTACCTCAATTTCCGGCTGTGCAGTAAAGCCTTTATAACTATTCAAAATCTTCGGTACACCTGTGCCATAGGCTTCTATAAGGGTCAGGCGGTAAAAGATATTGGCGAGCCGTTCATTGCGGGTCGCCGATACGCCAAGCATGATATCTGAAAGATTAATTCCCTTAACCAATCCTCCTACCGATATAAATTCAATCCGGTCATCAAAGATGCTAATGAGGGTACTTGCGCTATAGGCATAGTCCCTGTGTACTAAAACATTAAGCAGTGCTTCTCTCAAGGCCTCTTCGGGATAGTCTTTTTTATCGTTGCGATACAGTCCATTGAATTCAGCCCGAACCCTGTTATACTGTGAGATATATGCAAAGGCGTCGTTAAGCTGCTTTAATAGCGAACCTGTGAATTCCCGGCGGTCTTTGAAAACCATTTTATCTTTGCCTTCAAATACAGCAGCTTTTATTGTATGGGCACACTGATCAGAAAACAGCAGACCAAGATTAGTATAAATCCCATCCTCATTGACAAGATGTAATGTTTTCAAATGGTTCGCGCCAAAGGGTACACTTCGGACTTGGAATTCCTGAGCTGCCGCATCAAAGGTCAAATCCTGATTCAGAGAACGCATTTCCTCAAAGCTGTCTCCATCTGTCTCCATAATCATACGGCGGATGGAGCTTTCTGTTGCGGGAACGGAAGAAGCACCCTGGCGGACAAAAACTCCTTCGGGACGCAAGCCTTTAGCTTGCAAATAATACGGACATTCCGTACCTTTCTGCACAGTAACTTTTATAATGTCCTTGCCCTTTTCTTTTTCCTGTGTAAAAGAAACAAACATGGTAACATCCGGCTTGATTGCATCTCGAATCATGTTGGACAGCCTCAGCATCTCATCTCCAATGTCTTTTACACCGACAACTGTGCCGTCATCATCAATTCCAATATAAATAGTACCGCCTTCAGAATTTGCAAAAGCGATTACTGTTTTGCGAATATCATCAATCACCTGACGTTTTAACTCAAGGGTTGAACTCTCTTTAAACTGCATAATTAGCACCTCTCGGGTTGCTTGGGCGAGCAGCATTCGAAGAATGCGACCAGCCCGGCTTATTCTAACACACATTCTAACACATTCTAACCATTCTTGTCAAAGAAAAGTGTTAGAATAATTGCGACAACCTTCGACTATATAGACTAAATAAATGAAACCATCATTCTCGCTTCGAATCGTCACGGAATCGTAATTTCATAACGATTCCGTGACGATTCCATAACGATTGCTGGCTAATCCCTTGAAATATCAGGGGTTACAGGTTCGCTTCAATCGTTAGTATCCAACAAAAGCATTGACGATTCGTTTCGATTACTATTTTAGACGAATCGCTGACGATATTTATGAGAGTAAGTCCCATTTTTATAGCCGAATGTCTATAAAACAGGCCTTATAGAGCATAATTCTGTTCTAAAGCTGCAAAAACGAGTAGTCCCCTAGCATGTCACAGGAATAACTTTCGTGCTTTTACGGACTTTTTATAAAAAAAGGGATCTCCCTTTCTTATCCCTGCATTGCCTCAATTAACTTTTTTGCTCCCACCATATGACAACAGGCTCTTCACTAACCAATCTGCCGTATTAGCCGCCGTTCCGTCCATAGAATCGTATCACTCAGTCTCGCCTTTATTCTGGCATAGACCAAGATAGCTGTATAAAGTGAAGCGAGAAAAATTGTAACTTTCAGCAATGCGGTCAGGAGATTTTTTAATTAAGAACGCGCCTTTGTCGTAAAGAAATTTTATTCCTTTTATCTTATCTTCTCTTGTCATCATAGCCACCGGCGTTCCAACATGCTGAATAGACCTGTGAATTAAATCTTCCAGCAATTCGTTAACGTCTGTGTTAATGATTTCTTCATAATCGACGTTTGATTCGGCATTACAGCTCACAATATTGTCTATAGCTTTTTTTGTCATAATAAAACTGGAAATGTCATAATTGATACAGATTGAGCCAATAAGTTTTTCATCGTCGTCTTTTAAGTATATGGATGTAGACCGCAGAGTTTTCCCATCCTTCGTTTGAGTGAGATAGTTATATCTATCATTTATAACACCATTTCCCTGTAATAATTCCAAACCTTCGCTTGTACTGCATCCGCCGACTTCACGCCCCGTTACCGAACCATTTTCAATAGCTACAATAGTACTGTCAAATGGCTTTGATAAATCATGAAGAACAACTTCACAATTATCACCAAACTGTTGGGCGATGCCCTTGATAATTTTACACAGTAGTTCTTTTTCGCTTTCGATGCTCTTCATGGTTTTTTCCCCTTAAAATAACAATTAATCCTATTATCTTGTAGTATACCTTAAAAAAAATTAAACCGCAAATCCTGGTCTTATTCCTCCAAAAAATGTCTGCTTGTCGCCAAAATTCCCTCAGGAGACGCTGTCATATGGTAGGTGGGCACTCCGGCCGCTCGAGCTACCGCTGAGGTTTGCTTAAGTCCGGTTGCTGTGATAATGCATACAACGGTGTCGCTGCTGTTGATTTTCCCACCCTCAACAAGCTTTTTGAATGCGGCTACAGACGAGGCAGCGGCCGGTTCGGCGCTGATTCCCTCGCCGGCTAGCTCCAACATAGCGTCAAGTATTTCCTCGTCGCTGACGCCTACTGCAGTACCACCAGAATCAAGAATGGCGGAAATCAGTCTTCGCCCGTCCTGAATGGGAGCGTTTCCGCAAATACTCTGAGCGATTGTTTTTTCGCTATCGCCATACGTTTCACCGTATTTGGCGTTTTTCAAAATTGCCTGCTTAATCCATGCCACACACTCAGGCTGTACGCCGACCATACGGGGAAGCCGATCTGCAACGCCCATGGAACACAGCTCGTTATACCCTTTCAATGCGCCCCAAAGTCCGCCGCCGGTACCGACCGGATGAATCATAACGTTCGGAACACGGCTTAGTTCTCCATAAATCTCGTAGGCGTAGGTTTTCATTGCTTCGTGACGAATTGGATTAATAAAGTTAACAAATTGATACAAACCCAGCTCCTTGGCAGCATATTCCAGCATACCGGTAATCTGTTCAAAGCTTTCAAACTCCATAATGGCCACTTTGTCACTATGAAAACGAATCATGGATTTTTTCACTTCGTTTGCCAGATACTCCACAAGTATCATAGAGTTTAAGCCTCCGCGGCTCGAATAGGCCGCAAAGGATGTTCCGGCATTGCCTGAGCTGTATGTGAAACCTTTTTTGACGCCAAGCTCCTTAGCGTAACTCACCGCGAGAGAAAAACCCCTGTCCTTGAAGCTTCCGGTAGGCATCAGCGTATCATTCTTTAAATATAGATTTTCAATCCCCAGTTTTGGTCCTATGTAAACGGACTTGGTGAGGGGCGTTCCGCCTTCTCCGAGAGAAACAATGTTATTGTCCTCTACTCTGGGGAAAAAATCTCGATAACGCCAGATGGAGTCCTTTCGATACTCTTTGAAGACATGGGCTGACCGTTTCAGGCCGTTTATATCGTAGTGAACCTCCAACAGGCCACCACAATACGGGCACAAGTTTACCTTTTCAAAGATGTCAATCTCTTTCCCGCAGTTGTCACAACGCAAAAATTCGGCATTCCCCTTTTTTTTCATATCCATTTTACATACTCCCCGGAGCCTATTCTTATGCTCCTATTCGTAGATTTCAAAAATTGACTCTACCTCGCAAACGATATTCATGGGTAGATTATTGCTGCCGATAGCGGAGCGAGCGTGCTTACCAGCCTCGCCAAAAATTTCAATGAAGGTTTGGGAAGCTCCGTTCAAAACCTTCGGCTCCTCGTTAAAGTCGGTAGTACAGTTTACAAAGCCCAGAATCTTGACCGCTTGCTTGATTCTATTCAAGTCTCCCAGATAATCCTGTAACGCGGATAGGGTGTTCAGCGCACAATATCTGGCGCCACGCTGTGCGTCCTCAAGACTCACTTCGGAGCCGGCCTTTCCCTTAATCCATTCCTGCCCGTTATAGCTCCCCTGACCCGAAACATACAGCAGGTTGCCGACCTGCTTTACCGGCTCAAATTCTCCCACCGGCGCAGATGCCGGATTTAACTCAATTCCCAACTCTTTCAGTCTGTCATATATGTTCATATTTTCTCCTTATTTTAATTGTCTGACTTCGGTTTTCATTTATTCAAATGGCAGGCCACAAAGTGCCCGCCGGATACTTCTCTCAGATTTTGGGGCTCCTTACATGCCTCTTTTGCGTATGGGCAACGGGGGGCAAATCTGCATCCGGGGGCCGGATTGATTGGATTCGCAACCTCCCCCTTTATCAGTTCCCTTCGCCTGAAATTATTTAAATCTGTAGTAGGAATTGCCGAGAGTAGCGCCACAGTATAGGGGTGAAGAGGATGCTCGAACAGTTCTGTGCGGGAAGCATACTCTACCACTTCGCCCATGTACATAACCATAATGTTATCGCTTATATGACGCACAACACACAAATCATGCGTAATAAACATATAGGATAGCCCCTGTTCATCCTGCATGTCCATCAGCAAATTCAAAATCTGAGCTTGAATGGATACGTCAAGTGCAGACACCGGCTCATCACATACCAGAAAGCTTGGACTTACGGCCAGAGCACGGGCTAAGCCCACGCGCTGTCGTCGGCCACCGTCAAGCTCGTGCGGATAGGTGTTTATATATCGCTGTGGGATACCGCACCGTTCCATTAGTTCCATGATTTTTTCCTTACGCTCTGCCTTGTCTTTCAGTATTCCGGTCACCTTCATCGGTTCGGCAATAATATCACTGATAGTCAAACGGGGATTCAACGAGGTAAAGGGATCCTGGAAAATCATTTGCATTTTCATGCGCAGGCTTTTCATTTGCTTTTTATTGTAGTCAAAGATGTTCTCGCCATTATAGCGCACTTCCCCATCAGTTGCCTCGATGAGACGCATAATTGTTCTGCCGAGAGTAGATTTACCGCAGCCCGATTCGCCGACGACGCCGAGAGTATCGCCCTTATTTATTTTGAAGCTTACGTTATCTACTGCGTGGAGAACACCCCTTTGAACGTAAAAGTACTTTTTTAGGTTCACAGCTTCAATTAATGGTGTACTCATAGTTATTCTACCCTCCCTTCTCCCTTATACCGGTGGCATTTTATTTGTTGATCACCTACAATATATATTGGAGGAATCTCTTTTTTGCATATATCCATGCAATATTTACATCTTGGAGAAAACTTGCACCCACTCGGTAAATCTGTAGGGTCTACCATTGTGCCGTATATTGGGGTCAAACGGCTCACATTTGTATAAAGGTCGGGGATGCATTCAAACAGCCCTTGTGTATAAGGATGGTTGTTCTTGCGGCTGTACACATCCTTTACAGTGCCGTATTCAATGATTTCACCGGCATAAATGGTTGCCACCTTGTCACAGGTTTCCGCCACAACGCCGAGATCATGCGTAATAAGCAGCATGGCAGAGTTGAATTTCTCCTTGAGCTGTCTCATCAGCTCAAGAATCTGGGACTGAATTGTAACATCCAATGCCGTAGTGGGCTCATCGGCCAAAAATAACTCCGGCTCTGCTACAAGAGCCATAGCGATGATAATCCTCTGCTTCATTCCGCCCGAGAACTGGTGTGGATACTCATTCTTTCTGGATGCAGGAATGCCCACCAGCTCCATCATTTCATCAACCCGCTGGTCCTTCTCCTTTGAAGTCATCTTGGGAAAGTGCAAATCCAGCACTTCATGAATTTGATTACCAACCTTGATAACCGGGTTCAGACTGGTCATGGGATCCTGAAAAATCATTGAAATTCTATGTCCACGCAGTGCAATCATCTCAGTGACGGAGGCATTGAGGATATTGACGTCATTGTATAGAATTGTACCACTCGTGATTTTCCCGATCTTTTTTGGCAGCAGTCCCATAATGCTGTTGGCCAAAGTAGTTTTACCTGCGCCAGTTTCTCCAACCAGCCCCAAAGTTTCACCATGGTCAATTGACAGGTTGATTCCGTTTAAGGCGTAAACCACAGCATCATCTGTATCATACTGTACATATAAATCTTTTACTTCTAACAGTTTACTCATAAGAATATTCACCTGCTAATTCTTCGTTTTTGGATCCAGAGCATCTCTGAGGCCGTCGCCAATAAAATTGATTGCCATAACAGAGATACCGATAAATGCACCGGGTATATACCCCAAATAGGGATAATAGCGAATGTTGGCCTTATTCTCGGATAAAATGGTGCCCCATTCCGGTGTGGGAGAAGATATGCCGATACCCAAAAATCCCAAAGCCGCTATATCAAGGATGACAGAACCAAGGCTGAGAGTGGCAGCTACAATTACGGGACCCATGCCGTTCGGCAATATATGCTTGATAATGATACGGGCAGAGCTTGTGCCGCAACATTTGGCCGCTTCGACAAATTCCTGATTCCGCAAAGTCATAATTGATGAGCGTACCACACGGGTAAATCTGGGAATCTGACCCACGCTAAGTGCGATAAGCATTTTGAAAACTCCCTGCCCGAGTGCGGCAACTATTGCCATAGCCATAAGCATAGATGGAATCGCCATAAACATATCCACTACGCGCATAATAACGGAGTCCACTTTCCCACCGAAATAACCAGCAATACCACCGAAGAAGCATCCGAAGAAAAAGGAAATGGCAAGGGTGACCAATCCGGCAAACAAAGAGATACGGCCGCCATAAATAACTCTGGCAAACAAATCCCTGCCATACTGGTCTGTGCCGAACAAATGCTCCGCACTGGGGTACTGGAACTTGTCTTTGATGCTCTGTGCGGAGACGGCTTCTTCCTGTATGTAAAGAGGTGCTGTAAAGATAAGCAGCGTAAGCGCTAAAAGGATAAAAACACCTAGAATAGCCAGCTTGTTTTTCTTGAACCGGAACCAAATCAGACCCCACTGACTGCGCCCTGCTGTCAATCTGCGCCCCTTTTCTTTTGTCTTCATATTCTCTCCCCCTATTCCAAAGCAATGCGCGGATCAATTAGTGCATAAATAATATCAACAATCAGATTGACTATACCCACGAAAATAGCAATGAAAATCAAGGTTCCCATTACAACGGGTATATCTCTGGTTTTTACAGCATTTATCAGCAGAGTACCGATTCCCGGAATGGAAAAGACCGTCTCAGTTACAACCGCACCGCCCATAATCATGGTAAAGGAGAGGCCGACCTGTGTCACCACGGGGAGCATACCGTTCCTCAACGCATGCTTAAGGATAACTCGAAGCTCCGAGGCGCCCTTAGCGCGAGCAGTTCTGATATAATCCTGTTTAATCACATCAAGCATACTTGTCCTTGCCATTCGCATATGGGCAGCTAAAATCGCAGCGCCCAAGGTCAGTGCCGGCAGCACATAATGTTGAAATGAGCCTATACCCGAAGCGGGAAGCAGATTTAGTTCCAGACAGAAAAATATCTGGGTCATCATTCCAAACCAGAAGCTTGGCAGGGAGCAAAGAATCAAGGCAAGAGCCAAAACAACATAGTCTACCAGATGGAATTGTTTGATTGCAGCAAAAATTCCAAGGGGTATTCCAAGTAAAATGGCAAAGCTCATGCCCAGCAGACCAAGCTTCAGAGTTGTGGGGATACGACCCATAAACTCGCTGAGTACATCAAATCCGTTAATCCAGGAGGTTCCAAAATCTCCGGTGAGCACATTCTTCATATACAGAAAATACTGCGCCAAAATGGGCTTATCAGTACCGAGCTCTGCCCGTTTGGCAGCCAAATCCGCGGCGGTCGCATCCGGTCCTAATATGAGCTGAGCTGGATCTCCCTGAGCAAGGTTTAACACAAAGAAAATGAAAAGTGTGATTCCAATGATAACCGGAACCATCATCAACAAACGTTTTAGTATATACTTCGCCAAAGTTATCCCTCCACTAGCGATTTGGCTCGCGCACAAGCCTCGTTCAAGTCACAGATACATAATTTCACTTATGGGATTGGGCATATGTTTCAATGCCCAATCCCATGAAGTTCATAAGGCTATCTCTGATTGTACCTGGAATTACTCCCAGGACCAGTTCCTCACTCTGTCTGTGAATAAGGGATGGGGCACAACTCCGGTCAATTTTTCATTAAACGCCAGAGCAGAAACGTCATAGAAGAAGGGAACCTGATATGCTTCATCGGTGATGATGTCACAGATTTCGCCGTAAACCGCCTTGCGCTCCTCAGTACCTTGGGTAACGCGTCCCTTCATCAGAAGCTCGTTCAGCTCGTCCAGCTTTTCAAATTTATTCTTTTCTGCGGCAGCAGAACTGGTTGCAAAATATGCAACTAAGCAATCTGCATCCATAAGGGAGCTGTCGGAGGTTCTTATGATTGCGTCGTAGCCGGTACCGCTATACCACACGGAGTTGAATGTAGCAGTGTCTGTTGCGTTAATCTTGCAATTAATGCCTATATCCATGAGCTGCGCCTGGAGAATCTGAGCAACAGCTTCGTTCTTGGTGCCTGATTGGACGAGAAGCAAAAACTCCTGTCCGTTATACTTGGAGTCCTTTAAATACGCCTTCGCAGCTTCAACATCGTATGCAACGGTTTTGTACTTGTCGGGTCTTCCTGTGTAACCTGTAACCATATCTATATCAGCCAACTCACCATAGCTTTCCATGACGCCAAGCACTATGTCCTCCTTATTAGTTGCAGCCTGAATGGCCTTACGGAAATTCAGATCGGAGGCGACTCTACCTTCATTACAGTTAAAGGTCATAGTGACTCTGGCAGCGGAACTGCAGTTGGCCCAAGTGGCTCCGGTGCTGCTGTCCATTTTAACCATGTTGCTAACAGCGGGGGAGAGAATTACATCCACATCTCCGGCCTGAAGCGCAACAATCTGGGTGGTGGGGTCAGACATAGTCTTTATGTATACGTTTTTAATTGAAGGATCATCACCCCAATATTTGTCGAATGCCTCAAGCGTAACAGTATCACCGCTGGCTCTTGAGACAAATTTGTATGGCCCGGTGCCAATGGGAGCCTCAAGATAAGTCTCGACTCCTTTCTCCTCCATGTACGCCTTGTTGATAATCTGAGCAGCTCTGGAGGTCATTCCGTTAATGAAAGGCGCAAATGGTTTGCTCAGGTTAATTATGATGGTGTTATCATCAACAACCTCGGAGTTACTATAATTGATAAGCAGAGCTTTGCCGATAGCAGTCTGAGCGTTATACTCCATGGTGAAGGCTACGTCTTCAGCTGTCATCTTGTCACCATTGTGGAAATAAACATCGTCTCTCAGCTTAAAGGTGTAGGACAGGCCATCCTCTGACACAGTCCATTCCTTGGCAAGGGCAGGGAGTATCTCACCCTTGGCAGACATCTCGACAAGAGTATCATAGATATTATAGAGCACAATATAGTCGCTGGAATTAGAAGCTTCCGGCCCGCAGGAAAAAAAACGGACAGGTTCGGCGGAAGTCGCGATAATAACTGAGTCTTTTGCATTGGGTTCGGCAGATGCGCCTGACTTGCCAGAGGGTTGTTTGGAGCAGCCAGTTAACACTAATGACATGACCATGAGCACAATAAGTACTAAAGATAGAGCCTTTTTCATTTCAGTTTCCTCCGTTTCATTTTTTGACTATTTCTGTTTTAGCCGCGGCAAGCTAATAAAAAGTAATGTCCCATTACTTTTTATCATATGACCTCCGCTTTGTCAATAGTAAAGCTTACAAAAAGTAATGTTTCATTACTTTTTATTTTTTGTAGAGCCGCACGATTATTCCGCGGCCTTTTTGTTTGCTCCTTGCAACGCCTGGGTATAATAAATGTGGAGGTCAATATGAAAAAACTTTTTATTGCTTTATTATCCGTCCTTTTATTGCTGGCAGGCTGTGGACAAAAAAATGACAATATAACTTTTTCAGCCACCATTGAGAGTATCCATGATAACAGCATTATGGTAACGACCACTGACGACGTGAGCTTTGACAAAGCCAGCGTTGGGTTTGATAAAAAGCTTGAAATCCCGTTTACCCTGGCGGTGGGACAAACGATTGAAATTGAAGCTCTGCCTGAAATTCGGGAGAGCTATCCTGTACAGATTACGGCGGTGAAGATAAGCTTGAAAGAAGAAATCAAAAAAGCTGAGTACAAGAAGATCACTCCCAAAGAAGCTATGGAAATGATGGGTGAGGATGTAATCATCCTTGACGTACGCACCAAAGCTGAGTTTGATGATGGGCATATCCCAAATGCCTTACTGCTGCCTGATGCCGAGATAACGCAAAAGGCGGAGGAAGTGCTGCCAGACAAGGATAAGATCATTCTCGTTTACTGCCGCAGCGGCCGGCGCAGTGCGTTGGCGGCAAAAGACCTGGTTCAATTGGGCTACACCGACGTCTATGATTTCGGCGGTATCCTCGACTGGCCCGGTGAGGTCGTGAAATAATAAACCAGATCGCATTGCTCCTTGATCATCATTTGACAGAAATATTGATTTTCCAATGGGATCCATTCATCAAGGAACCTTTTATGCATAAATGCGCCATTTCTATTTAGAATTCTGGCGCTTTGCGCTTTTTCATCGATCTGCAGAAATATCTTCAGGTCATAATAGTCTGTCAAAGTGGGGTGCAAGCTGTAAGAACCCTCAATGATATTCAATCTTTTGGGGGTGACAGTCACATGCTCCCCAAAATCCATTTGTCTGCAGTCATAAGCCCGGTATTGAAATGCTCTGCCATTGTGCAAATTCGGCAGGACTTCCTCCCTAAACCGGACATAATCCACATTCCCGCCAACCTCTTTCAACCGTTCTTTTGTCTTTAGCTCAGGCCTCAGAAAAAAATCGTCCATATGAAAGACATTACAGTCATATACACTTCGGATCAAAGCCGCAAGAGTGCTTTTCCCGGCGCCGCTGTTCCCTTCGACGGCTACCTTGACCACTTCCCTTTCACTTAGCAAATGATCGATTTTTCGGAACACATCAAAATAGTGCATATATTCAGATTTAACAATTCGGTATGCCGGCCGATAAGCCTTTTTATAAGGCTCGCTATGGCTTACGGCCGGATACCCTGAGTTTTTGTAATTTGCTAAATATGCATCCACATCCTCGACTGGATATGAAAGATCCTTATCCCTGCAGCAATGCCGCAATACATCCAGTTTTTCTTCAAAGCTGACAATACTGCCGGATACTGAATTTGCCGTACTGACAAACATCTGATTTACTGTCTGCAGACTGATATCAGAATCCATGAGCTTCTCCAAATGCAGTCTGCACAAGCCATTCCCAATCTCCTCTAAAGGAATAAGGCCTTGAGCGTCACAGGCATGTTCGCTCAAAGCTCCGAACTCCTCCCTGAGACGGTTCATGCTATCTGTTTCATTTGCAATCAGGTGTCCTCCTGCAAACTCATTCTGGTAAATCAGCTTGATCATATCCCGGATCTGCATTTCGGGATACCTTTCAAAATGCTGCAGGAGTAATTTTCTTAACTCTTTTTCATCAGTCATTTTCAATAAATCTGCCTTTTTTAAGCGCGATCACTATAACCGGGATAATAATGATCTGGATAATGATCCCGGGAACTGCATTAACAAAAGCGCCTGTCATGAATATCTCCCACGTAAACGGAGAACCGCTTAGTCCAAGCAAAACAAGCGAGACAGCTCCCCAAACGATTCTACCGCATATCATCGCAACAATCAACGAGATATAGACGGACATATTCTTTTTCGGAAGAATTTTATAAAGGATCCCTGTTACAGCTCCATAAGCAGCCAGTTCAAAGGCCATAGCTACAGCGGTTGGAAACATGGGCGGCATACCAAAAAGCATGCTCCTGATCAGCGGTAAAATAAACCCGATTAATAATCCGTAAGGCCATCCGCATATAAAACCGGCCAGAAGAACAGGTATATGCATCGGCAGCAGCTTACTTCCCAGACTTGGAATCTGTGCTGTCAGAAAAGGCAGCACCAAGCCAAGCGCAAGCAGCAATCCGGCATAAACCATTTTTTTTGTTGTTGATTTTTTCATTCTTTTCCCCTCCCAAATAATTGAGCAAAATAAAATACCGCGAAAATACCTCTTACCTTCACAGTAAGCTAATACCTTCGTGGTATCATTAATAATTTCAATAGCAAAGTTTCAGTTAGACTGACTTCTGTCAGCAGCTTTGTTAAATTCTAACACATTAATTATATTGATTCAAGCATAAAAATATAATTTCACCCACACAATTGCTTAACATAAATCATATTATATTCTAAGCCGATGAAAGGAATGAACAATATGTATAACCCATATATTATGTATCAGTGCCCTTATTTTACTAATTTGCCTATGTATAACCCCTATGCAGGTCAAGTTAAAGCAAACGCACCTATTCCATTAATGGATTATGGGCCGGAGCCGTTCGCAGTAAATATTGAAGCCGCTACAAAGCAAAATACCACGTTCCGTACCGCCTTATGGACAGGAACGCATCTGCAGCTAACGTTGATGAGTATTAATGTCGGTGAAGATATTGGTCTGGAGATTCACCCCAACAATGATCAATTCCTGCGCATCGAAGAGGGTCAGGGACTTGTTCTAATGGGAGACAGAAAAGATCAGTTGAATTTTCAAGCACATGTACGAGAGGGTTTTGCATTCATCATACCTGCCGGCAAGTGGCATAACCTGATTAATACAGGCTGCATACCTATAAAACTATACTCCATATATGCGCCGCCCAAGCATCCGCACGGCACGGTCCACAAAACAAAAGAGGAAGCTGAAGCCTCTCATTAGGATAAGTAGTCAAAAACCTGTATATGTAAAGAGATCATTCGCTCTCTTTTGACAATTATCTCAAAATACTATGCAAATGTGCAGATAATCTTTATAATAGTATTCAGCTATCCGCAATAAAGCGGCTTTGGAACGGGAAAGGACTCATAAATGGCTGATTACAATGGTAAAGAATCTGCACAAATTGTAAATGAAATACAACCGGCTCTGAAGGAAAACAAAATGGGTGTTATGCACATCAGCAGCCTGCTGATATCTATGTCAATCCCCATGATGTTATCCATGCTAGTTCAGGCGCTCTACAATATAGTAGACAGCATATTCGTATCCCAGCTCGGTGAAAACGCTTTAACAGCCGTATCTCTGGCTTTTCCGGTACAGAATCTGATGATAGCGATAGGTTCGGGAACCGGTGTAGGTATCAACTCACTTTTATCGAGAAGCCTCGGGGAGAAAAATAGGGAGCGGGTCAATAAAACGGCCAACCACGGCATTCTCCTCATTTTTGCCAGTTCTGCTCTGTTTGCAATATTCGGCTTGTTCTTTGTTCGCTACTTCTTCGAAGCCCAGACGGATATTGAGGAAATCATCAGCTATGGGACTGATTACCTCAGGATATGCTCAATCTTTTCTTTTGGTGTTTTTGGACAGATTACATTTGAGCGGCTGCTTCAGTCTACAGGTAAAACATTTTTCGCAATGATTGCACAGACCTTTGGAGCTGTTGTCAACATTATTCTGGACCCAATCATGATATTCGGATACTATGGCTTCCCCAGAATGGAAGTGGCCGGAGCTGCGCTGGCAACCGTGATTGGCCAGATTCTCGCTACAATCCTTGCTATAATATTTAATTTAACGGTGAATAAGGAAATCACATTTAAGATCAAAGGTTTCCGTCTGGATGGTGAAATAATAAAACGTATTTACGCTGTCGGTGTTCCATCCGCAATCATGATCGCAATAGGCTCCGTCATGAGCTTCGGCCTTAACAAGATCCTGATGAGCTTTACGTCCACAGCAACTGCAGTATTCGGTGTATATTTCAGACTGCAGGGATTTGCTTTCATGCCTATTTTCGGCATGAACAATGGAGTAATTCCGATTATCTCCTATAATTATGGGGCCCGAAATAAAAAAAGGATCACAAAAACGATTCGGTTGGCCATGATATATGCAATCACCATCATGCTGGTCGGGACAGCAATTTTTCAAATATTCCCCAGGCAGCTCCTGTCGATGTTTAATGCATCTCCTGATATGCTCGCCATAGGCATACCTGCCCTGAGGACTATCAGCATCTGCTTTGTATTCGCAGGATTCTGTATCGTATCGAGTGCTGTATTTATGGCATTAGGAAGCGGAGTACCAAGTATGTTCGTCTCAATCACGCGACAATTACTTGTTCTGTTGCCTGCGGCCTACCTGCTGTCCAGAGTCGGAGGACTCAACGCAATTTGGTGGGCATTCCCACTGGCAGAGATCGCTTCGGTTGCACTTACTGTTATCTTCCTGAAGCATTTCTATACTACTAGGATTAAACCATTGCCCGCAGATGGTTAAATAGAAACAAGCAACAAAGGAGGCCCTCAATGAGATTCTTTGAGATACTCTTAGCTCTGGTATGTGCTGTACTGCTGCTATCACTGTGCTTCAGAAAAATCAGGAGCAGGAGAACAGCATTTATTCTTGCGGCAGTAAGCTATCTCCTCCTGACAACACATTTTTTGTTAGAGGGATATCGATGGCAGATGTTCCTTATATATGCTTTAGTCGTTTTTCTTACCTTAATTGCACTGCTGCGCAGTTATCAAAGGACCTTCTTTGGCAGGCGGCGTACCGGAAAGATACGGAACCTGTTGAGGTATAGCCTGTATAGTGTCATGGCAGTTTTATTCATTCTATCTGTTAGTCTATCCCTATTACTCCCTGTTTTCAGCCTGCCGGAACCGGAAGGGCCATATGCGGCAGGGACCGAAACGTTTCATTTTGTGGACGCAGCCAGGGATGAACTGCTGACAGATTTAGAGGGAGATAAAAGAGAACTCATCGTTCAATTTTGGTACCCGGCAAATATAAATGATCAAGCGAAAAGCGAGCCGGTTTTTCCGCAGACAGATGGAAAGTTTGAAGAGCTAAAGCAGGCGTTCTCTCGTGAACTGGGCGGTTTCCCGGCGTTTCTGATTGATTATTGGAAGTACATCGGGACTAATTCATATAAAGGTGCGAAAATATCCGCCGCTCAGCAATCCTGGCCGGTAGTAATTCTGTCCCATGGCATGGGGACAACCCGCACCATACATACCTCGCAGGCGGAGAATCTTGCAAGCAATGGTTTCGTTGTAGCAGCAATAGATCACACCTACAGCACTGTTATAACCTCATTCCCCGACGGAAAAACAACAGGCTTCAGAACAGAGCTGAACAAGGATAACTTGTACGAGGCCAGCAGCCGTGTCGGAACAATCTGGCTGCAGGATGTGGAATTTGTTGTTGATCAGCTTGAGAGAATGAATGCAGGTGATATGGAAAGCCCGTTTATAAATAAGCTGGATTTATCCAATATAGGAGCTATGGGGCATTCCTTTGGAGGCTCAACGGCCTTCAATTCTCTTTGCCTGAGTGAGAAAACTAAAGCGGCTATTAATATGGATGGTACTCTGTTTAGGCTTGATGGCAGCTACAATCTTGAAAAGCCATTTTTACTCATAACATCAGAAGGATATCTGGAAAGAGCTGAATTGTTCAAAAAGGCTTCCATTACAGATGAGGAGCTTAAAACGAACAAGCTTACAAGAGAGCTTTATAACATTTATAAGCCGATGTTGGTTTCAGAAAATGAATTCCTTGAAAAGCTCCAAAAAAACAAGGGAAAGCTGATCCTGATGGAGAATGCTGCGCATTTCAACTATACAGATCTGCAATTGTATACCAGCCTGCTCCAATATGCAGGCATTACCGGGAGTGCCAACGGCAGGCAGTTTGCCGGGACTATTAACCGGTATGTATTGGACTTTTTTAACGAAAATCTCCGGGGTAATTAAGTTGAATACTGTTTAATAGAACAGTACCCTTCAAGCCAGTCGGCAAACTGCTTAGCCGTCCTCGGAGACCGTCCGTTGTAGCGCAGTTCCCATCTGAGCGCCTCACGATGAATAAACTCCCTATCTGCCTGTATGCCTCTACTATCAATGATGCCGTCAACAATCTCAAGATACTTCTTCTGATCCGGTGATGAAAACACCACTGTCATGCCAAAACGGTCGGATAATGATAACTTCTCCTGAATGGTATCCGCCGCCCGGACCTCGTCGTCGGCATTTCCGGAAACAAGACCCGCTCTGTCACTGAACCGCTCCTTTATCAGGTGCTTACGGTTGGAGGTGGCATAAATCAGCACATTAGGAGGCCTGCTTTCCAATCCGCCTTCTAGTACCGCCTTCAGCGCTGTATAATTCTCTTCATTGTCCTCAAAGGCAAGGTCATCTACAAAAAGAATGTACTTAAGGCTTCTGCCTGCAAGCTGTCCAATGATAACAGGGAAATCCGTCAGAAGCTGTTTGGGTACTTCTATCATCCGCAGGCCTTTACTGTGGTACTCATTCACCAAGGCTTTGACAGTTGAGGACTTACCGGTCCCTCTATCCCCATAAAGCAATATGTTATTGGCAGGATACCCCTCCAGAAAGTGCGTCGTGTTCTCTATAATTCTTTCTCTTTCAAGCTCATAGGAAATTAATTGCGAAAAAGTGATCGGGTCAGGAGATTTCACTCCGTCAAAATAGCCTCTCCCATCCCTTCTTCTCCAGACAAATGCACTGTACTGTGAAAAAACACCGCTGCCACGACGATGATGGAATTCCGCCAGATCTGTAGCGCAGTCAGACCAGCAGCCGCTTTGGGATATCTTCCTATATACTTCTGAAGAATAGCTGTTAATAGAAATGCATTCTCCGTAAGAGTTGTTTTTCGAAACAGAACGGCCCAATGCATCCTCATAAACTTTGTTTTCTAAACTGTGTTCAGGAAATGCGGGAAGGCTTGCTGCCACGTCTTCCTGCCATCCATCCGCCGTACAATGATCAGTTATCCCCTTTTTTATCGTATCGGATTTTATCCCGGCAATTATCTGCAGCCGCTTCAGATCCGCTTTTACAGCCGTCTCAAAAGTTCCTTTCAGACATGCGGCTCCTCGCTTCTCTGCCTCACGGGAAAATGCGTTTTCAGTATGCAGGATTTTCTCGATTACAGCAGATTTTAAATCTACACCAGCCTCATAAAGCATCCCGCACAGCGAGCTGTAGGAGGCGACAGAACGAATTGCCTCGGGATGAGCCGAACCTAAATGCTCCAGCAAGAAACGCAGCTCAGCAAGGATCGGATCCTGAAGAAGCTGCCTGTAAATAACCAGGGACTCCAGTGCAAAACGTATTTGCAGGAGATCCGTCATCTCCTTCTCATTTTTCAATTGCTCCTTACCGAAATCAACCTGTCCCATATCAATATCGACCTTTCTACCGCCTGGCAGCTTCCTTCACATCAAATGAAAATTATCCTTGTCAACTGTCTGATAAGCATCCATACTATTCGCTCGGACCATTTTTTGCACACCGATGTTACCTGTTCAGCCCGTCGCACGAGTTTTCCGCTTCATCCTGCGCATCAGATCCTTCGCCTCACTGTCAACCCGGTATGACTCGATCATCTTCTGAAGCGCCTTGTTATAAGTGAAGTCGTCAAGCTCATTTTGCTGCAGATAGGCCATCGTCTTCTCAGGGAACTTCACATAGCATACCGACAAAGCCCATGCCACAGCCATTTTTACATAATAGCCCTCATGTTTGATACCATCAAACAGATTCAATATTCGATCAATGTATTCCACTTCTATGAAGTGATCCATCATCATTACCACTGCAAAGCGCAGGTCGAATTCCTGCTCCGAAGACAGGTACGGCTGCAGAAACTCCCAGACACGCTCTATATTTTTCTTCACAAATTTGAGACCGGCACAAAAGCTGTCACAGACCGACCAGTTACTGATCTTTGGCACAAAGGCAGCGATAAGCCGCAGTCTATCCTCGGTATCTGTTTTAACGAGTCCGATGACCATCCCCTGGAGCATGATCTCCTCAAAATACTCATCCTGCGCTTGAGCTAAATATTCCCGCCAGTCCCCCTGAGCAATTTCCTTTGCCATATTACGGATCAAAGGCAATCGGACACCCAGAATCACGGCGTCACCGGGTATTAGTGCCGAAGTGAATTTCCGGTATTCGTCTTCTGCCAGACTTTTTAGCTTTTCTTTGATGTTTTTCGCCGAACTATACATAAGCCTCTCGCAACAATTTAATTTCCGCAGCATAGCCCTCCAGGTCATTAGGCGTTTCCAGATAAAATGGCAAATGCCGCAGTTCCGAATGATTGATAATTCGGGTCAGAGCCTCAACTCCAAGAGCTCCCTGCCCAATCTTCTCATGACGATCCTTATGGCTTTCAAAAGCATTTTTGCTGTCATTGAGGTGTATGGCCTGAAGCCGATCAAGGCCTATCACCTTATCGAACTTCAACAGCACACTGTCCAGATCCTTCACAATATCGTATCCGGCATCATACACATGGCATGTATCAAGACATACGCCAAGCTTCTCATTCAGTTCCACCCTGTCAATAATCTGCCGGAGCTCTTCGAAACTGCTTCCGACCTCACTCCCCTTGCCAGACATCGTTTCAAGCAGCACCCTTGTAGTCTGCCCTGGAGTAAGAATCCTGTTCAGCAATTCCGAAATCTGTTCTATCCCCGTTTCAATGCCCTGACCCACATGGCTTCCGGGATGAAAATTATAGTAGTTGTTCGGCGTATACTCCATTCGCCGTAAATCATCCGACATAGCCTCAAAAGTAAAATCCTTTACCCTTTGATCTGCAGAACAGGGATTTAAGGTGTACGGTGCATGTGCCAAAATGGTAGTAAAGTGATTTTCCCCGGCAAGAACTAAAAAATCCGCTACATCCTGCGGATCGATGTTCTTTGCCCTTCCGCCTCTCGGATTTCTGGTAAAAAACTGAAAAGTATTCGCTCCGATCTCCAGAGCTTCCTTTCCCATATGAAGGTATCCGCTTGATGCAGATAAATGGCAGCCTATATTAAGCATATCATGCTCCTCATCATTTGATCATTATGTTTCACTTCTCCAAAGCCAGCAGTCTTTCCTTCTTATCAAGACCGCCGCCATACCCCACAAGCTTCCCGTTTGCTCCGATGACCCGGTGACAGGGCACTATGATAGCAATACGGTTTCTGTTGTTCGCCATGCCCACGGCTCGACAGGCCTTAGGATTTCCAATACTTTGCGCGATCTCTCCATAGCTTCGGGTCTTTCCGAAGGGAATGGTCTGAAGCGCCTTCCAGACAGCCACCTGGAACGCAGTACCCTCTAATGCCAGTGGCAGATCAAACTCCTTACGTTTGCCTTCAAAATATTCCTTGAGTTGCACCGCCGCTTCCTTAAGCAGGGGAGTCTCTCTTATTTGCGCTTCCTGCGACGCAGTTTTACCAGCCGAAGCATCCTGCAAATTGACCTTGCCTGAATCGGACTTGTCCGAAAACCACAGGTCGGTAATCGCTTTTCCATTCTCTGAGATACCAATTCTGCCGATGCTTGTATCATAAAAGCAGACGCTTTTCATTGAATCATCTCCTCAAATAGAGTGCACCTTAAAATAATATTCTATAATAATATTATCATAAAAGCTAATGATATGACATCTATTCTGAGCATCTAAACGAGCTGGCTGATTAAGTCACTGTGACTATTCAGGTACCAGCAGCCCTGATGGCTACCCATACAAGGGTATCTGAATAGTCGAAAGTTACTACTTCACTTCTGTGCGGCTGCGGCTTTGCTTTCTTCCCATAGCATTTCCATAATATTCTTCTTTACATTAATATATTCAGGCAGCACCATGACCTGATGATTTCTTGGATGAGGGATATCTATGTTCAGTTTTGCCCTGATCGTCCCAGGCCTTCTGGACATCACATAAATATTGCTTGCGAGCATAACCGCTTCATCAATATCATGGGTAATGAACAAAACAGTCGTTTTTTCCTTCTCCCAGACGGAAATCAACAGTTCCTGCATCACGACCCTAGTCTGCGCATCCAGCGCTCCAAACGGCTCGTCCATCAGCAGCACCTCAGGCTTGTTGGCCAGCGCACGGGCAATGGCCACACGCTGCTTCATACCACCGGACAGTACCTTTGGAAGCATATTTTCAAATCCGTTCAACCCTACCAGTTCAATATAATACCGGGCAATATCAATACGTTCAACCGTCGGGATCCCCTTGATCCTCAGACCGAATTCCACATTCTTTTGCACAGTCAGCCACGGAAACAGTGTATAGGTTTGAAACACCATTCCCCTATCTGCGCCGGGTCCCTTGATTTCTTCACCGCCATTGATGTATACCGCTCCGGAGGTTGCCTTCTCCAAACCGGCGACAATGTTCAGCAGCGTAGATTTACCACAGCCGCTTGGGCCGACGATGACAGCAAATTCATTTTCTTCTATGTTCAAATCAATTCCGCACAATGCATCAACATCCTGCGCTGCAATGTCTCCGGCGCCAAAGGTTTTACAAACATTCACCAGACTTAGCTTTTCCATATCAGCCACCCACCTTTTCACGCCAGGGTACAAGCAGCCTGGTCAGCCATTTGAACAGGTAATCGGTTGCCAGGCCAATCACCCCGATCAGGATCAGCCCCGCGAATATCTGATCAGTAGCAAGAAAGCGTTGTGCCTTCAGAACCATATAGCCCAGCCCCGAGTTTGCCGCTACCAGCTCTGCCACCACTAGATAAGTCCATGCCCATCCCACCGTTATCCTGAGACTGTCCATGATCCCCGGCAGTGACGCAGGTATCAGGACTAATCCGTAGGTTTGCCATTTACTTGCACCAAGCGTTGACGATGCGCTAAGCAGGTCCTTTTGCACACCGGAAACCACATCCGCCACCATTAGCACCAATTGAAAAAATGTCCCCAGAAATATGATGACAAATTTCTGAAGGTCTCCAATGCCGAAGTAGAGCAGTGTAAGCGGTACCAGCGCAACCACCGGCAAATAGCGGGCAAAATCCACAGCCGGTTCAAAAAGAGCCTCCGCCTTTTTCGAGGTCGCGATCAGCAAGCCCAGCGGAACTGCCGCAATCACGGCAAACACCCAGCCCACCATAACGCGGTATATGCTCACCAGTGAGTAGCTCAGCAGAATATTATCCCTGTACATGTCTGCAAATGCGCCGATCACCGCACCGGGCGTGGGCAAAAATACCTTCTGTACCAGCCCGCTGTATGAAAGGCCGCTCCATAAAGCTATCAGAATCAGGAATGAAAGAATAGACAGCCTTTTATTTGTTAAATTCCGTTTTTCTTTAACCTTTAAATCAGCTTTTAACTTAGTATCCATAGATTCAGTTTTTAACTTAGTGTCCATTTTATTTGGAGGCCTCTTTCACAAATTTATCAGTGATCAGCTTGTCTGCATCAATATCTTTATCAATGATACCCTTTTCCTTCCAGAAGCCGCTTGCCCTGTTTGCCAGCTCATAAATGCTGTTTTCGTTATTCCGGTCGAAGAAGGCCTTATTCTCTTCTCTGCCAAAGAAAGACACGCCGCTTGCCATGTCTGCGATCTCCTGCTCGTCAAGACCCAGCGCCTTAGCCATGATTTTGTTACCTTCATCCGGATTCTCCCTATAGAAATCAATAGCATCAAACCATGCTTTAGTAAGCCCGGTAACAACGTCAGGATTTTTCTTGACGAAATCCTCTCTCAGTGTAATTACATCAACGATTGTGTTGGGGAAATCCTTACTGCTGACAAGAACATGTCCGCCTTCTCTTTCAGAGGCATTGGTCAGCCAGGGCTCCCAGGAAACAGCAGCATCCAGCTTGCCTGCCACAAATGCTGCGCCCGCATCTCCGGCGCTCATCTCCTGTATGTTTACGTCGCTTTCATCAACTCCGTATTCTTCAAGCACGGTTAAGAAGAAGAAATAGGAAGTGGAGGATTTGTCCAGACCAATGGTTGCGCCCTTCAGCCCCTCAACGCTTGAAATCTCCTTCTTTGCAATGATACCGTCTCCGCCGGATGATTCATCCATTGCAAACACGAAGGTTTCAGGTGTACCTTTGGCATAATGGATTACTTCTCTGTCGAGCACATTCCCTAAACCCTGAATACTATTGGAATACAAAGCCGCGGCGTACTGTGACTCATCCTCTATCACAGTCAATGTCGGATTTACATTATATTTTTCAAAGTAGCCTTTTTCCTGTGCAATGTACAGCGGCGCATACCCTATCCAGGTGGCGTGGGCGATGGTAAATTCAACATCCTTCCCACCAGTGCCGGGCAGACTGCAGCCTGCCAGAGATGTGAGTGTAAAAACAGCGATGAATAAAACAGCTATTATTCTCTTATACATGTTCGTTCCCCCTAAATATGAGTTTCTCGTTAATATTCATTTTTCGATATATATTGACACTATTCTACATTATCAATGCATCACTTGTCTACGATACCACTTCATTTAATTAAAGCAGTGTAATAAAATGAAAATGTCCTACTTTTAATCTTTTTAGGAACTTACTAAATCTTATCCTTTTAGGGAACCTACTAAGATAAGCTCACCGATATGATTCGCTTCTCCATAAGGCTGGCAACCAGCGCGTCTATTGTTTGGACATTCACAACCGACTGCTTCAGCGGTATTACAGGCTCCGCGATCCCTCTGATGACCTCTGCAAAATTTTTTAGCTGCAGGTAGAATGCATCGATGTGTTCTACCTCATATGTGTCGGTCAGGATATAATCCCACGGCTCTTTTCGATGCAGCCTGCTGATCTTCACATCTCCGCCTATACCCCAAGCCACCGGCAGTCGCAGCGTACCCTTCGAACAAGTGATCTGAAGCTCCTGGCTAAAGCTGGACTTCTTACTGCTCTCCACATACCCGACCACACCATTATCATACTCGATCATCCCATGAATACGGTTGACAACGCCGGAGATTTCGCTGACATTCCCCGTGGCATAGACCCTGACTGGCTTTCCTCCGCTGAAATAGTTACACGCATTCACCAGATAGCTGACCCAATCATACGCCACACCACCACCGCATTCCTTCCGCTCCCGCCAATTGCGCCTATCATCAGCTATCGCTTCATCTTCAGGTTCATAATTATCAAAAGTCGCCCTGACACTATCGATGGCGCCATTCTCACCTGTGGACAGAAGCTGCTCAATTTTTCGTATTGCAGGATGGTGCCTGTTTTTACAGGCCTCCATAATAAAAGCGCCTTCTTTTGCAGCCATTCTCTGTATGGACAGCGCCTCGTTACCCGAAACCGTAAGCGATTTCTCGCATAATATGTTCTTCACACCTGACAACAGGCACATCTCAATCTGCTCCAGATGCTGTCCGGGCCAGCAGCGAGCCCTGTCCTCCACCACATCACAGCAGGCTGTGATCTTCAATCCAGCCAATCTTGCCGCTGCATCACCGTGGACATGAGAGTGGTCTCCGCACCCCACGATTCCGGCTCTGATCAAATCATTCTTCGACATGCAACATCTCCAAAAATTCTATTGTATTATGTATCATCCACATTATACCACAAATCCATTTCTCATTGACATCGACCCACAACTATTGTAAAATAGTGAAGCGGCGCAGATAGTGCCGTATATTGAATGACACGGTCATACGGAGAGATGGCTGAGCTGGTCTAAGGCGCACGACTGGAAATCGTGTGAACGCTAATACCGTTCCGAGAGTTCGAATCTCTCTCTCTCCGCCAAAATCAAGGGCTTTGAGGTTTACTCGTAGCCCTTGATTCATGTCTGAACGGTATTTCGGGAACATTTACATGGATAAAGTCGCTTTTACTCAGTTATACAGCACTGTACTCCAAGGTATACATACATTATATGAATGAGATGAAGGGTGACGCTATAAACAAAATGAATGACTTGTTTGCGTCGGCCAGGTCAAGGGAGAATCAATCAAAGAAGGATGAGGTATTTACTTTCATATTTACAAGGCATCGACCGAGGCTTCGATACCATTTTACATTGGTATATCAGATAATGTTTACGAAAGAAACTACGATCATTTGCAAAACTATATAAACGGCTTCTATTGGCTTGTTAAGGAACCTGAAAAACTTAAGACCCTTGAGTGCTTTAAAGTTGATTCATACGACAGGAACGAATTCTTTCAACCTATACCGAAATCAAACCTTGAAGAAAGAAAGCCGTCCGTTGAGAAGCTACTTGATAATATGTGGATTTTGTTTTCGCAGGTAATTCCGGAAAACAAAGATGAATTTAGCGAGAGAGCATTAATCGAGCAGGTCGAGCGGCAGCTTCAGGACAAATTGGTTGAAAGCCTGAAAATCGATCCTAGCTGGGTAGGTAGAACGGGAAGTAACCGAGGCGGCTGGCTTGACGATATCATACACGATTTAACAATAGTATACACATCATATGAAATTCCGAGGCTCAAGCATGAGTTATTGCTTTAGCTATGGCGGATGGCAAAGGTTCTGAAAGGAAAAAGTGCGCTATGATAGGTATATTCTTCTATATGAATGGTAGATTTATCATTCACAAAATACCCGAAAATGAAGGGGATTAGATTTAACAGGCGTGATGATAGTTATTCCCACGAAAAGCTATACGATAAAACCATTAAGTATGGTGATTATATCAACATCCCTCGTGGGCGTATCATTTGGGACATAGAAAAAGAGCGGTCAATCATTTATATTGATCCGTGCATTGAGGAAGTTCCTGATGCGATCAATGAGTTGGCCAGCATTTTCCGACTTGAGATTTTTGATATAGAGCATGATGAGCATTATGTTTGCCCTAAGTGCATGAAAGATATTTGGTGAACTACAAAACTTGCATTTCAAAAATTGCGGCATTCCATCTACGTTCTTATAAACGCCTTTGCTGTAAGGAAATTACTGCTCTCCTTACCAGGAAGTTATCCCTTGGTACTAGAGGAAAAATACACTTGCGACATGAATAGTCACTGTAGTGCTGATGAGCAGCATAGACAAATAGAAACAATTCATCATAGCTAAGAGGGCAGTAATAAGGTGTAGCCCCCTACCCCTTGAAACTCCAATTGAAAGTCAAAACCATCAAGCTGGTGATCGTCGAAACTATTTGCGGCCGATACAAGATTGTCAGCAGAAGATTGTCAGCACTAGGGCAATTATGTTTATTCTCCTCCCTTCCTGTGCTATAATATGTACATCAGCAGACAAAGGAGGTGCGGATTATGATCGGATATCTTAACCAAGTCGAAGAGGAAGCTATCACCAAACTTAAAGCCCTTTTGGCTCAGAAGTTAGGCAATAACCTCAATAGTGTTCTCCTATATGGTTCTAAAGCCCGTGGTGACTACAGCAACGAATCGGACATAGATATATTAGTAGTAACCGATACTGTTACTCCTGATGTAAAAGACATTATCAGGGATGCAGTACTTGACGTACAGCTCGAATATAGCCTGCCCATTTCTGTGCATATCCGCAGTCTCGACTATTTCACTACCCAACAGAACAACAAACTCAACCTTTTCATCCATAATGTTGAAAGAGAAGGTATACGGGTATGATGCCGAAGCAGGAGAGGATTGACCTGGCAAGGTACTATATAACAAAAGCCAGAGACAGATACGATGACGGACTGATATTGAAAAACATGGATAGATACGAAAGTGCAGCCAACAGGCTTTACTACGCTCTGTTTCATACCGCGAATGCAGTTCTGGCCCTTAAAGATGCAGCAAGCAGCAGGCATCGTGGTGTTAAGACTCTGTTTGACATGCACTTCATTAAATCCGGCATCATGGATAGAAAGTACAGCAAGCTATATAATACAGTACTGGAGGTTCGTGAGGATAGCGACTACGAAGATTTCTACATCATCGACAAGGCAGAGGTCGACAGTAACTTCATACAGGTCAAGGAATTCATTGACTATGCCGATACATTTATAACTGATGTAGCAACCAGCCGCATAATGCTTGGCGACTGAACTTAAGCCGCTGGCTTGGTATATTGGCTTGTGAGAACAAAGTGGGAACATTCGTGATTTTACGAGGTTATACAGCGATTAACGCCATGGATGGTGAAGTGCCTCAATCCCCTGATACAAGCTAATTTGGCGGTATTCATATGCAATTCGTTATACAGCGTGGAATGACCAATATGGAACTGGAAATCGTGTGAACGCTAATACCGTTCCGAGAGTTCGAATCTCTCTCTCTCCGCCAAAATAGCCTGTTTCAAGGATTACTTGAAACGGGCTATTTTCAAATAACACTATGTATTTTAGGTAATTCTTTTAAAGTATTAAAAATTCATTACCAACTCCATAATAAATAAGGGGCATCTTCATCTAGATTTGTAAACTAATATAAGAAGCGAGAGTTTTGGGCACACTAAGACGTATTACTTTGGCCTGATAAATTATTATGAGACGGAGGAAGCTCTATGAACATTGAAAAAATCAGAGTGGTGCAATATGGCTGCGGTAAAATGAGTAAATATATCTTGCGTTATCTTTATGAAAACGGTGCCGAGATAGTTGGAGCAATTGACGTTAATCCCGACATTGTAGGTATGGACGTGGGAGATTTCGCAGAACTTGGCTTTAAGCTGGGAGTTAAAATCAGCAGTAATGCTGACGAAGTACTGGATAATTGTGACCCTGATATTGCAATCTTAACACTGTTCAGCTTTATGACGGATGTTTACCCGCACTTCGAGAAATGTACAGTAAGAGGAATCAACGTTATTACAACATGTGAAGAGGCTATTTACCCATGGACAACATCATCTAAGATAACAAACAAGCTTGACAGGATAGCTAAGGAAACAGGCTGTACAATAGTTGGTTCAGGTATGCAGGATATATTCTGGATCAACCTGATTGATTGTGTAGCAGGAGGTGTTCATAAAATTGACCGTATTGAGGGGGCAGTGAGCTACAATGTAGAGGATTATGGCCTCGCATTAGCAAAGGCGCATGGAGTTGGCCTGACGGCAGAGGAGTTCGAACAGCAGCTGGCTCATCCAGAGGTATTGGAGCCAAGCTACGTATGGAACTCAAATGAAGCTCTGGTAAATAAGCTTGGATGGACGATCAAATCACAATCTCAGAAAAGTATACCATATTTCCATGACAGCGATTTACACAGCCAGACAATGGGTGAAATCATACCAAAAGGAAAGTGTATCGGTATGAGTGTTGTCGTCACCACAGAAACCTTCCAGGGGCCAGTAATTGAGACACAGTGCATAGGCAAGATATACGGCCCTGAGGATGGTGATATGTGCGATTGGAAGATAAAGGGCGAACCGGATACTACCTTCTATGTACAAAAACCGGATACAGTAAGGCATACCTGCTCAACGATCGTAAACAGGATACCAACTGTCCTAAATGCTCCGGCGGGGTATATAACATCTGAGAAGCTTGATAATGTCTTTTATTTATCCTATCCCATGCACAATTATGTTAATTGAGTGAAATGGCATTAACATAATTGCATCTGGTCATAATTTTTACCATTACAGAACGTAAGTCTTTGAGGGGCTGTCTCAAAATGAACTTTGAGGCAGTCCTCTTTTTAAGCATTTATCCCTGGCCTGTTCTTCTTTTTGCCTCGCCCATATCATTCATTATCATGCTTATGTATCTGATTCAAATCACAGCTTCAGGTCTACGCCCAGCACCCCTGCGATAACACCGTCCTCACCAATTACCGGCACGGACATAGTAAGGCAGGGACTTTTTGTTATAGCGGAGATATAAGCCTTTGAACAGAATTCCTCCCCTTGAATGCTTTTTTGGAACCAATCTCTGATCTTTGCATTGGCTATTCCCGCTTCGGGTATAGAGTATAAAAACCTACCCTTGGCATCATTGCTCCAGGCAGCTTCTATAAAATCATTATTTTGTATGAGTCCGGTCAGTTCCTCCCTATGGCTTTCCCTATCCATTTTCTTAATTTGTGGTAGTACAGCCAGCTCCCTTATCAACTTAAATGCATCATTTACTTTGCTGGAGTATTCGGAGCTTTCAGAAATCATGCTCTCCAATCCCGAATTATCCTGTAATTCCATTAACCCTCTTGATGCATCACTTAATCGGCTGCCCATCTCAGCAACCTCCATGATGCCTTGCATCTGCTTGAATACTGACCCCTTTACGCTTTCAACACTATCCTCAGCTACACCTATCAGATTTTCAACTTCATATATTTTGTCCACTACATCGCTTGCACCCCCAGCCTCAGTCTCAGATAAAAAGATGATTTTTTTCGCCATGTCCAATAGGCTATGAAAGGATTCACGAATTCTACCAAGCTTATTTTCAATATTAAATGCACTCTTTACTCCCTTTTCAACCTTAATTCCATTTTCGTTGACAGTCCTTTGAATGCCTGCAATTTCTCCGTTTATTGCTGTTATTAGCTGTTTGATTTCCCCCACCGATTTTTCGCTTTCCATTGCAAGCTTTTGTATTTCTCCTGCCACAACAGCAAATCCCTTACCATTTTCCCCTGCTCTGGCCGATTCAATTGTTGCATTCAGGGACAACAGCCGGGTTTTCCTGGCGATATGGTTGACTGTCTCCAGAATTCTCACTATATCCACCGACGCATCTGATAATTTTTCCATGTAATTGGCAGTTATTCTGGAAGTTGTCTCTATTTCGCGAATGATGCTGACAATCTCAAGTATTTCCGGCATACTGGTTTCCAGAATCGTCTCCGAATTTATTCCTAAGG
The DNA here is from genome assembly GCA_023435745.1 of Bacillota bacterium. Classification (GTDB taxonomy): domain Bacteria; phylum Bacillota; class Clostridia; order Acetivibrionales; family DTU013; genus JAEYRF01. Next base: position 103,639 of record JAEZMD010000019.1, read on the forward strand.
ACTCAAGTTCAAGAGTGGTACTTCTTGATTCCTCCAACAGCCGGATCATTTCTCTGACTTCCGTTACTGTTTCATGAATCTTTATATTAACCAGTGCATTTAACTGGGCCATTTCTGCAGTTTGAGCATATACCTGCTGTGCGAACCCGTTATTCTCATCCAGGTTTATATTCAATTGCTCCGAAACCGCCGAGATTTGGTTTGATGTTACATGCAGCTCCAGCTTCAGCCTTGCCAGTTCACTTTTCAGATCATTGATTGACTTATCCTTTTGGGCATTAGCCTTGAAACCGCTTTTTATCAGATAGGCGCCTGCTGCCAAACCAATTGACAGGTAAATAATTATGTTAATTATTTTTACCGAAAAGGGCATCAAGAATATTACAGCTCCCAAAATATAGCACATGACAACAGTCCTTAAAAACCTTTTATTACTCATATCCGCCTCACTCCTTTATGAAATAAAAAAAGGCGCCAATACAGAATTTCTCTGAATTAACGCCATTGTTAAGCTGCTATTAAATATATTACCGATTTTAGCATATAATAAAATGTATGGCAATAATGTGATGACACTTTTCATTACTTGAAAGCCTTCGTTTTTTAATATCCACTATTCAGCATAATAGACCATATCATTTTGTGCATCTTTAAACCCATATTTCTCATATATCGGTCTGCCCATTTCCGTGGCATTCAATAAGATTTTCCTGTGACCGTTGTGTATTGCCTCTTGCACAGTCATGGAGAATAGTTTTGAGGCAATTCCTTTCTTCCGATATTGAGGAATCGTGTACATATTGCTTATATACGCCACTTTTCCATCTATACATTTTTTATTTGGCGGTAAATAATATAAAGAAAGTCCGCTTGTTGCTACAATTTCTCCGTTATCTATTGCTACAAATGCAATAAAGCTCCCATTTGAAATACCTTTTTGAAAAAATGCTCGATTGCTTTCAATCAGATTATTCTTTTCGTCCTCTGCATCAATATGATTTGACTCACATAAAAACATCAATCTAAGTTTTACTAGTGTCTCAATATCGTTAACGCCACTTTTTCGATATTCAATCATTTCTTTATCTCCAAATATAGTCTATTATAAATAATCTTATTCATAATCCAGATAAATACAACCTAAAAGGTCACAACAATGATACTATGTTTACACAGATGAAGTAAATATGGACTTGTAATAGTTGCTGTTTTTAATCTAGTGAATCCTACTTGCTTAACTTAATGTAATTGTTATACCATTCTCTGCCTGTAGACCAATTCCTGCTTTTAAGATCTTCTTTTAATATTTCCGAACATGCAATTGCCATAATATACTCTTTTAATCCATCTTCATTGCTATTTTCAAATTTCTTTAACATATATTTAAGTCCACCATCCCCTAAATTAACAATATCCTCAAAATCCTTTTCATTATGCTTAATATAATCGTAAGGATTTGAAGATGAAGCAGCGGAGAGGTCTGTAATATCACATATCCTGCTTAGTTTTTCATCAATTATAAATTCAATGCTTTTCAGTTCAGCAGTCTCTTTCTTTCCATCTATTATAATGTCAACTGTTTTTGTAGTATTTTCATCAGTAACTGCAGATAAACCTTGATTAAAGCTAAAAATTTTCCTATCAGGAGCATGGTCTGATGTTATTGTTCCGCCACCATTTGCAAATTCATATCCAATTTCCCTGACTGATGTTAGGTCCGACAATTCTCCTTTGTATGTTAAAGTAAGATTTCCATCTGATTTTTCTCTATAATTAAGTTTACCCTTTACTTTATAAAATTCACCTTCGGAATGCCCCTTGTATTCAACTATCCAATTGTTATTTTCGCCTATTAAATTAAAGTCCTGCTTAACCATATTATTATTTGAACAACTTGTTTCAAAAGTTAAAATACAAATAACCAGAATTGGAAGGAGTCCTTTGAATTTTAACCCCATAATAAACCACCTCAATTAGTAATGTCTGACCATATTATACCATAAATGGTGGTGTTGTTGTATACCCTTATCTTACCAGCTCAATGAGAAACGGCAAAACGATAAACGAGCCAAGCGTTGTCCATAGAATGCATTTTGATACAATTGATGCGGATGCATCAAATTCTTCCGCAAATATTACCGCATTCACCGCAACCGGCATAGACGCTAAAATGAAAAGAACCGAAAAAAGAGTTCCGCTGACGCCTAACATATACAGCACCACACATGCTATAAGCGGCGATAAAAGCATCCGTATGGCCATTCCCGACCAAAAAGCCTTTTGTGAATCTCTATCCAGCCTGGATTTTTTTACTCCGGCCATCTGTGCTCCCAATATTACCAGCACCACAGGTGAGTACGATTTGGCAACCATATCAATGCCGGTTCCGATCTCAGTAGGCATATTCAGTGATAATGCACGAAGTATAACCGCCAATATGGCCGCATAAACAGCAGGATAGGAAAATATCGATTTGATGGCTTTTTTTATAGAAAAATTGGAACGTGCCGCAAAGAACACACCGGCTGTATTGACTAATATAATCTGAGTAATGACATAAATAGACGCCTTTTCCAGCCCCGCCTGGCCAAAAGCCAACAAAACCAGCGGTAATCCATAATTGATTGAATTAGTCAATGTCGATACCAACGTTAGGCCGGCTGCTTTTTGAGCCGGTAATCTTAGTATTTTTCCTGCTATTTTCGCGGCCGCCCATAAAAGAATCATGTTCAGCAGGCTGAATAAAGCCGTTTTATATAAATCCACAAAAGAAACCTGCGCGTTGAATAAAGTATTAAAAACCATGCACGGAAACATAAAATACAGTATAACCGTCAGCAATTGCTTGGTTTCAAACCCTTTGAACCGAACAAGCAGCACTCCGGCAATGACAGGGATCGCAAGCGGAACAATAACCTGAAATAAAGTAGAAAAGACATTTTGTATCAAAAAATTCGCTCCTGTTCCAAATTCATTATTCACTACTAATAGATTATAGCAGAAAATAATGAAAAATGGCCATAAAGGATAATAGAAATAAAGTTAGCATGGAATTAAAATCACTCATACTCAGAAATTATTCATTCCCTATACAAGATATGATTTCATTATTTCTTCACGTGCTGCAGCATCACCCTTAGCAGAATTGATTTCAAGGCTCCAATCAAGGTCACGGTATTTTTCGAATCTTTTATCTTGATTTATATAATTTATCATCCGCTCAAGCATCTCCAGTGTCCATACCGATTGATCGATTTGAGCAGTAGAGTATACACCGGACTTTATCATTTCGAATCCAAACATATCTTTTACATGAGTTTTTGCAGCACTGCTTACGGCTTTTGCCGCCATATGGCTTGGGATAAAGAGCACACCGCTGGTTGTACCATATACCACATCACCAGGTAAGCATATTGCTCCTCCTATTCGACATGCATTATTAAACCCCGTCATAACGCATTCCCGTATAGGTGTGGGATCAATTCCTCGGTAATAGACCTGAACTTCATGAATTTTCCTCATTTGCTCAATATCCCGCACGCCCCCCCATATGACTGCTCCTCCCGATTTTGTTCTGGCCGCAATAGCAGTAGTAAGATTCCCCCCCACAAACGTACCGTTGTATATTTTGTCATACATATCGGCAACTACAACATCACGTTCACCTAAACTGTCTATTACCCATTGATTAAAAATTCCATTCCATCCCCGTTTCTCGCCTTCATCCCTACCTGATTGATAAAGATCCGGTCTATAGGGTACGAAATTACAGGTAACTGCCCTTCCAATTAACTTTTTCTCTGGATGCAGCATCTTTAGCTCGCCTTCAAACTGAAATTTATAGTTTTCAATATAGAGCGGCATCCATATTTCTTCTAGTGTCATAGTTGCCAACATTTCAAGGTACTTATCCTCCACCCGCGGTCTTCCGTCCTCAAAACGCTCACCCTTCCAGAAGCTTGTTAATTCAACTATGTCTTGCTTATTATTTAATCTCATTGTAAATGGCTCCTCTGTATAAGAATGAGTAAATGAATAACTAAAGATTAGGCTTATCGATTCTACTGGACACTGGTGTCCAGTAGAATCTCCGTCTTTTAAATGAATTAGACCAATATTGGAGGCATTTTCACAAATGAATTTTTCGGATCAGATCGCTGAAAAATTTTTTAATATCCGGCTGCAGGTAGTTAATTATTGTGCTCTTCCAGCCTGTCGTAGTTTTATCTGCGGAGACTCCGATGACATTTGCATAACCTCAACTTTTAATCCGTTGGGATCTAAAAACCAACACTGCATGTTACAATCAAGCCCTGTTTTCAGAGGTTTATAAAGTTGAATATTGAGTGCCTTGGCTTTATCAACTATACTAAGGATATCTTGTGTTTCTATGCAAAAATGTGAATATATGTTCCCTTCTACTTGATTATTATTGGGCGTTGCATAAAACAATTCAATGAAATTCCCATCGTTATTAATGAGATATTCTATCCATGGATTACCATCAGTGTCGTTAAGAGAAAAACCTTTTCTAAAACCAAATAATTCATGGTAGAAATGAATGGTTTCTTCCATTTTGTCAGTTACAAATGCTATGTGCCCAATCAATCAGCCTCACTCCTTCAATTCGATAATCATTTCAATTTCAACAGCCTGATTTTTTGGAAGTACGGAGGTGCCTATAGCCGATCGGGCATGCTCTCCTCTTTCACCCAAGCGTTCAACCATCAGCTCCGAAAAGCCGTTCATTACCTGTGGTTGCTGATAAAACGTACTGGCACTGTTTACAAAGCCCAGAGCCTTGACAATAGATTTAATTCGGTCAAGTGAACCATAATATCTCTCGAAGGTTTCAAGCAAACGTTCCCCGCAGTGGCGGGCAGCTGCCCGCCCTTCTTCTAATGTCAAATCTTGGCCAACATGGCCTGCATAAATAGGCTCTCCATCTTGACCTTCACATCCGTGGCCTGAAAGAAAAACTAAATTACCTACCTGTCGAAGATCACGAATAGCTTTTTTGTTCAAATATATTACCCCCTTGATTAACCTATGATAGAACGAATGTATTCTGCCTGAAGTGTTGTTGCCGCAAGGGCATCACTTTCGCCTTCCCATTCCAGCATTAAAAATCCCTCATATCCCACACTGTCATAAATACCCATCAACCTCTTCATATCCATGTGGAGCTCCCTTCCTGTTTCATCCATCTCATAGAACTGAAGATGCCCGTATGGTGACAATGGAATAAGTTCTTTGGCTGCCTCGTAGACGATAGGTTCAGCTTTAAGCTTACTAAAGTTGTATACATCGGGACATAACCGGCACGCCGGATGATTTACTTCAAGTATCAGGGCTTTCAATTCCTGATAAGTAAAACAAATTAGGCTATGGTTTTCAACCAGAATTACAACCCCGTATGCGGCAGCATACTCAGCAGCTTTTCTTAAGCTCTCCAAAACCCATCCTCTTTGGGTATCATATGATACCGAGTCATCGGTATCGCCAGTAAAAATTTTCAGGTAAGGAACACCTGAATAAGCCGCCATGCGAATCCAGAAATATGTATTTTCCAACTCACCCTGTCTTACCTTTTCATCTGGAAATGCATAATCATTTTCTAGTGCAATAGCTTCAATTTTTATACCATATTCCTTCGCAACTTTCTGGTAACGCTTTGCCGCTTCGAAGGTAAAACACGGAAAATGTCTCGCAAGAAGTTCTACACCATCAAGACCAATTTCCGAGGCGGTCTTGAGAAAGCTTTCAATTGTCATTCCTCCGTTAGTCATAAATTTTCTAAAGCTCCAGGACCTAACACCCAATTTAATTCCACTCATTCTGAACACCTCTTTTTACCGCAGAAATAGCTGCGAATTTCTTTTATTATTATTTCAATCTCACCTGGCACCAATGTCATGGGATTGCAGTAGAATCCTTTACCTGGATAAGGCAAGAAAGCAATACGTGTCTTATTGTTCAGAAAATCCTGAACAACCTCGTCGGGCGAAACAGGGTAAATACTTTGATCAAAAGTGATTTGGGCTCTTGGTATAGGCTGGCCTGCCTCATTCGGAAATGCGCGGCAGCAGCTTACTCCATGCAACCCGTCAAGACCATCGACTATTTTTTTCACTTCCCCCTCACACCACTTTAATCGTTCTTCCTCGTCACGTTCAATATACTCCTCAACAGCAACCAGAACTGCGGCCAATTCCTCTTTCCCTATTTTGAAAAAACGGCCTACACCATCCTGTGGAGAAATAATAGATCGGCAAACGGAAACAATATTTTTCTTACCAAGAATCAAGCCCGTGTGGCACGGGCCACAGAGATCTTTACCACCGCTGAACAGTACTACGTCTGCACCATAGCCTTGAGTAAATTCCCAAAAATTTGATTTGGGAGGCAGCTGTGCGGCGGCATCAACGATAATCGGAACTCCATTCCTCTTACATACCCTTACTGCTTCTGATAATGAAGGAGCTCCTTTTGGTATCCATAACCCGGCCATTACATAAAGAAAGGCCAGTGGTTTGTTTTTCCTTATTTCAGCTTCCAGCTTTTCCGCATGTGGGTCAGTATCTTCGCCAACATCGCCGATTTCCCTTAATGAAACGCCTGCCTGCTCAATACCGCAAACGTATTCAACACGATGAGACTTATAGAGGATGACAGACTTTCCTTTCGGAAATTCACTAGGTATTTTTTTATAAAATGATGGATCATCCAGTTTGAGAAGCGCCATTGTTACCAGGTAAAAAGCCGAAGCTACTCCCGCGCTTACCATTGCATCCTCGTTACGGGTTAGTTCAGCAATCCGTTTCGATACAGCTTCATGTAATTCGCGAATGTCGAAAAACTTTTTAGATGCCTCATCCAATGCCTCTGCAGCTTTTCTATTCATCAAAGACCCTCCGTAGCAGGTCTGCGTGGCCGAAGCATTAATGATTGGCTTAACTCCAATACGTTCCCAGAATTCGTTGGCCATTTGCACTACCCCCTATCAGATTCAGCATACCATGCGGCGTTTGATAGAATATTGTCTCCGGATGCCGCAACACGACACGCTGTGTAGCCTAGTTTTTTTGCAAGGTTAATCAGCTGTTGATGATTTATTGAAGCTGTACCGGCTGAGAAAACAATCATAATACCATACTGTTCAGCACTTGAAACAACTGATTCAAGTGACTTTGCCAAGTAATCGATACGCGATTCGTCAACATTTTCTACCCCGTCAATATGAACATGGAGCGCAGGAATTTTCGAAAGGGCGGCTATTCTGATCCATTCCAGAAGATCGCTCTTAGCAGCTTCCAAAGTATCGCTGTTGTCAGTGATCATTTCAGAGTCGCAAATAATTCCCTCAAGCTTCAATCCTGCTTTTTCTGCGTCGTGACGAAACATTCGTGTCCAGTACATGGCGCGTTCAGGAAAGAAGCGGTTTCCTACCAGTATTTTTTCGGCGCCGGCCTCCACCGCCGAATTAATAAAATCTTGCCGGGTAAATGTTTTTTTGTGAAGTTTGTTAATAAAACTTGAGGTTGTAAACATATATTTTTCTCCTTCTGTTATGATTCATTGGCGTATTGCACCAGCAGTGAGCCCTCCTATCAGGTACTTATCAGCAATCAGGTAAACAATAATTACCGGAATGCTTGCGGCTAAACTGGCAGCCATCAGTTCGTTCCATTCTGTCTGGTACTCTCCCATAAACATCGCAATACCGACCGGAATCGTATACATCCTATCAGTCGTAGTCAAAGACATGGAAAATAAGTACTCGTTCCAGGATTGCATGAATGAAAAAATCAAAGTTGCTATATTGCCTGGAATACTTAACGGAAAAACAATTTTGGTCAACACGCTTAATCGTGAACATCCATCCAATCTACCGGCCTCGTCTATTGAAAACGGTATTGAGTCGTAATAGCCGCGAAGCATCCACGTGCAAAACGGCAATGAAAATGATGTATGCGCTATTATAAGCGCGATTTTCGAATCGACAAGACCTGCTCGGCTCATCATTACAAAGTAAGGCATAACGAACAAGACACTTGGTACCATTTGCGAAACCAGTATAAACATTATTAACTTATTGGCATGTTTCATCCGATATCGCGAAAATCCAAATGCAGCAAGGTTAGCTATAACAAGACATAGAACGGTAGTAACAGCTGCGACTATCATGGAATTTACGAAATACGCTCCAAAATTCCGATCCTTCCATATTGAAAGGAAATTGTCAAATGTAACACTGTGCGGAATTATATAGGGCGGTGAAGCAAATACTTCAGTCTTTGATTTAAGTGCTGTACTAAGCACCCAGATAAGCGGAAACAAAACAAAAGTCATCAAAGCCGCCATAATTAAGAATAATAATATTCTTGTAAAAATAAGTTTATATTTACTTTTCATTTGTATGCACCCCCTGATGAATCATTTGGTTTTGGTAAGACCAGGCGGGCATAAAACGTACTGATCAACATAACGATGATAAACAGAAACATGGCTGTAGCAGATGCTTTACCAAAATCAAAAGCGCTAAAAAATGTATTTCTTATCACTGTACTAAGCACTTCGGTCGACGTTCCCGGACCGCCTCCTGTCATTGTATATATCAGGTCAAACTGTTTGAACGACCAAATGAAATCCAATGTCGAGGTAATAATAATAACGCTTTTCATATTTGGCAACGTAACTGACACAAAGGTCTGGAGCGCTCCTGATCCATCAATGCTTGCAGCCTCATACTGTTCATTGGGAATTGATTGCAGACCGGCAATGAACATCAACATAACATACGGGAATTGCTTCCATATGTTGGCTATTATAAGAAAGAGCATCGCTGTTTTTGGGTTCCCCAACCAGGCATGGTAGCTGTTAATGATCCCTACTTTCAGTAATATTTCGTTGAAGATTCCGTAAGAACCGTTAAGAAGCCATTTCCACGTTATTGCTCCGACAACATATGAGAGCATCCAGGGGAGCAAATAAAGTATTCTTACCATCCTTCGCCCAAAAAACTTACGGTTGAGAAGAAGAGCTGCTATCATTCCCAATATTACATGAAACAGAACGGAAAATATAGTGAATATAAATGTGTTCTTAATCGCAACATAGAATAACGGATCCTTAAGAACACTTATGTAATTATCTATACCTACCCATTCTAAAGAAATCATAGGTCTGTACTTGAAAAATGATACGCCTAAAACAAACAGCATCGGAACTCCCAGCACGAGAACTATCACTGCAACACATGGTGCAACGAATAAATATCCGTAGCGATGCTCTTTCATGCAAAAGCCTCCATTCAGTTACTTAAGTAATTCATCAACTCTGGCTGACAGGCTTTCTGCAGCCTCTTGTGGTGTTTTTTCCTTAATTAATACAAATTGAATTTCTTCAGCAAGTAAGGTATTTATTTGACTCATTTCCTCAACATTTGGGGTCAGTCTCGAATAAGCAAGAGTATCAGAAAATTCACCCATAAGAGGATTGCCTTCTGCTTTTATTTTTTTACCGGTATCGCTACGGCAAGGAAGGAATGAACCCTCATTGCAATATGTCCAATGATTATCGGCATTGGATAAATATTGAATCAGATCCCAAGCAACATCCTTGCTCTTGCTTATCGATGCCATAGCCAAGAATCCGCCTCCACCTGTTGTTGCAGATGTAATACCGGGTTTAGATGGCATAGGTGCCGCCCTAAGCTCTATATTGGGATTTTCTGAATTAATTTTTGAAATCTGCCACGGTCCGTCACAAATCATAGATGTCTTTTCTGCAATAAAATCATTTACCAATGCTGTATAATCTACATCTGTCGCCCCCGGAGGAACTACGTCGTGTTTCAGAACAAGGTCCGTATAAAAAGCAATTGCTTCAACAGATTCAGGTGATGACAGCAGGCTCTTGGACAAGTCATCGGATAAAATATCCCCGCCGGATCCCCAAAGTGCCCACCAATATCTAAAGCTTATAGAAGTAGTTTTTGCTCCCATTAAACCAACACCCCAACGGTCAATCTGTCCGTCACCATTGGAATCACGTGTCAGCTTTTTGGCAATATCCACAAATTCATCGAAAGTTTTAGGGGGGTTGTCAGGGTCAAGTCCCGCATCCTTAAAATGCTTTGCATTGTAAACAAGGGTATTGATGGAAGCGAAATGAGGAACGGCATATACATTGCCATTAAAAGTAGCCATGTCTACCATTGCAGGGATCAGTGCGTTCTTGAGATCTACTGTAGAATCAAGATGCGAATTGAGTGATTCAAGTGCGGACATCGGGACAACACGTGCAAGATCAGCTTCGTTAATATGTACAACATCCGGGGTCATACCGCCCATTATCATTGTCATTAGCTTTTCACCGCGTTCTTTGGTAGGAACTGCCTGCATCTCGATTTTTACATTGGTATGCTCGGCCATATATGCATCCAGTTGCTTACGGATGATATCACCAGTAGGGCTTTCAGTAAGCTGCCAGTCATAGTATTGAATGGTGACAGGTTCCTGAATTGGTTCGCTCGGTGATGGCGAACTTGTTGTTGATGGTGAACTTGTTTGTGTCGGTGAAGCAGGTGTTTCTGGACCAGCCTCATTACCGGATGAGCATGCAACCAGAGTTGCAGCCAGCACAATCGACATGAAAATGCTTACCCATTTTTTCATAGATATCCCTCCATTTTTTAATATTGTAACTTTCTGTATTTTTACAGAAACGGCTACATACACAAAAACGTTTTATATAATGTTTTTTAAGAGTAAACATGTAAATTTTCAAAAGCCTTTAATAGATTTTCTGAAAATAGGTTACTTCATTTTTGTCTTTATGTCAATACATTTTCAAAATTTCACTTTAAAATACGAAGTTTTTATTAAAAAACAGGAAATTTTCTGAAAACCAAAGATTCATATTCACTACAATTTTCACAATTCTCTGTACAAGTTATCTTTAATTAGGTATAATCTATTAAAATAATTATGTACTATTTACTTACAATAATTATGTACTATTTGCTTACAATAATTATGTATGATATATTTACAAGGAATAGAGGAACAGAACTTATGAAATCTTTAAGTAAATCAACAATCTCACAGGTAGCTAAAACTGCCAAGGTATCAATAGCGACAGTATCCAGGGTTATGAATCACAGAGATCTGGTTAAACCTGAAACCGTTGAGAAGGTAATAAACGCAATGAAAGCCACCGGATATGAAATGAACAGTTTCTCAGAAACTCGTACAAAATCGGGAGGACTTATCATTGTAAACATTCCCTCAATGGATAACCCATTTTACAGCGAAATAATAAAAGGCGTAAAGGCTTCCACCTCACGGCATGGATATCATGTTTTATTCAACGAAGATGAAATTACTGACTCCACCTTCGAGAGACTAAGTTATCTCATAAAGGACAGGAGTGTTACCGGAATGATTACACTAAATTTTATCCCGGCTCCCCTGCTGAGTAAACTCAGCTCGGTAGTTCCTCTCGTACAGTGCTGCGAATACAGTGAAGAATTTGAGAACATACCATATGTAGCTATAGATAATTTTATGGCCGCTAAGACGGTTATGGACCATCTACTTTCTACAGGCCGCCGCAAAATTGCCTTCCTTTCAGGGCCACTTCGCTACAAATATGCTCGTCAAAGGAAAGATGCTTATCTTAAGAGCCTGGAGTATGCCGGTATCGAAAACAACTCCAATTGGATCATTCATTTGCCGACCATCAACTTTGATATTGCCCTTTCAGCCGCAACTCAGCTTTTACGTTCCAGCAATCCACCTGATGCTATTTTTACGGTTTCCGACCTTTGTGCATCAGCCGTTATCAAAGCAGCGCGCAGACTTGGAATAAGTGTGCCACGTGATCTAATAGTTACAGGTTTCGATAATGTAGATATTTCAATAACAACTAATCCGTCCATTACAACAGTTAATCTGCCCAGATTTCAACTGGGGTATATTGCTTCTGATTTTCTTGTTGAGCTTATCGAAAACCCATCTGCAGTCACGCAAAAGATGCTGCTGTCCACCGAATTGATAATTAGGGAATCCACGTCTATTGAACAAACATCAGCTACCCTGACAATCTAAAGCCTAAATTAAAAGAAGATCTGTTGCCGGCCTAAGGGAAAAGCACTATGTAGATACGCCGGTATTACTCATATTGATCTCATTTCATCTGAGAATGAAAAGTTATGAAAAATGGCCATAAAGGATAATAGAAATAAAGTTAACATAGATTTAACACATCAATTAAAAGAATTTATTATAATTAATATGTCTTATATAATGCGACAGAATTCGGTCTGTAGCAAAATTCTGATTACACCTTGGAGGGTATATGAGTATAGCTATGATATTTCTATTGCTGGGCGGGCTGGGAATGTTTCTCTATGGCATGAAGATGATGTCGGATGGCCTGGAGAATGTCGCCGGCGACAGAATGAGACATACCCTGGAAATGCTGACCTCAAACCGCTTTGCAGCCGTTGGCGTAGGCGCCGGAGTCACTGCCGTGATCCAGAGCTCTTCGGCTACCACAGTTATGGTCGTAGGCTTTGTAAATGCAGGTCTTATGTCATTGCTTCAGGCAACGGGCGTAATTATGGGCGCAAATATAGGAACGACTATAACCGCACAGCTCATTGCTTTTAAGCTGTCTGACATTGCACCGTTTATTTTGTTTGTCGGCATGTTCATGACAATATTCGTAAAAAAAAGAACATTCTCAAGAATAGGTGAGATCGTATTAGGCTTTGGTATCCTTTTTGTAGGTCTGGATCTGATGTCCCGCTCAATGGAGCCTTTACGCAGTTATGAGGGATTCCAAGCTTTATTGACAAATTTCAATAACCCTCTGCTTGGCATTCTAATTGGTGCGGTCTTTACCGCAATCATACAAAGCTCCTCCGCTTCTGTAGGTATATTGCAGGCATTGGCCGCCATGGGGCTTATAAGCCTCGATGGAGCAGTTTTCGTGATACTCGGCCAGAATATAGGAACCTGTATCACCGCAATACTGGCCGCGATAGGAACCAGTACAAATTCCAGGCGTACCGCGGGGATCCACCTAATGTTTAATATTATTGGTACACTCGTTTATTTACCTATGCTGCTGCTTTTTCCAGGCATTGTAACATGGGTGGAATCTTTTTCTGTCGGCGATGTATCGAGGCAGATCGCTAACTTTCATACCATTTTTAATATTACTGTTACCATCTTGCTCTTCCCCTTTGCAAAGTATATGGTGAAGCTTATTACAAAAATAATTAAAGAGAAGCATGAGGCTGATGTCATTGAGAAAAGGCTTATCTATCTGGATGAAAGAATAGCTCAAACTCCGACGATTGCACTAACGCAGACATTAAAAGAGCTGAACCGCATGGGAAAAATTGCTTATGATAATTTCCGGCTTTCAACCGAAGCTTTTTTTGAAAAAGATGAACAGAAAGCACAAAAGATCTCCGAGGTTGAGAAAACCATAGATTACTTAACAAACCAAATCACGCATTATCTGATTGAATTCAGGGGCATGGAGCTGTCTGAAAACGATTTGAGAATTTTGGGCAGCCTGCATCATGTCGTCATTGATTTGGAGCGTATCGGTGATCTTGCCGAGAACATTGGCCAGTACGCCATTACACTCACAGACAGGAAGGCCGTCATTTCTCCGGAAGGACAAGCTGAACTCAAAGCTATGTCGGAAAAGACATTGGAGGCCTTACGCACAAGTCTGGATGTTTTTGAGCATCGTGATGTAAAACGGTTGAAAGAAGTTGCCGCACTGGAGCAGGAAGTTGATGACATGAAGAAGACCTATACCGGTAACCACATCGACCGGCTTCAGGGAAAATGCTGTGACTCTCAGGCGGGGGTAGTCTTTACCAATATGGTTGCGGCTCTTGAAAGAATTGCCGATCATGCGAATAATATTGCCAGTTCACTGGCCGTAGAATAGAGTTGGATAAGTCGCAAATGGAGGCTCGCGATAACCTCTCTCAACCTACACGCTTGTATTGTTTTGTTCTACAATACAACGCTGCTGATATTCAGTCGGCGTAAAACCGGTCATTTTTTTGAAAACCTTGCTGAAGTAGCAGGCATTATCAAACCCGAGCATATATGAAATTTCGTAGATTTTATACTGCCCCTGCCGGATAAATTGCTGCGCTCTTTCAATCTTCACCACATTGACATATTCTGTAAAGCACATCCCGGTATATTTATGAAATAGCCCGCTCAAATAGCCTTCGCTAATGATCAGGTGATCCGCTACTTCCTTGAGATTGAGGGCTCTTTCACAGTTTTCTACAATGAAATTCTTTGCTTTGACGATCATTACATGCTTATCGTCCCGTTTACATTCATCCATATATTCAACAATTCGGCTGCAGTAATTTGAAAGCCACTCTGTAATTTCAGATATAGTACGCATTGAATATATCGTATCAATCTTAAACTCATCATTGTCTATCTTCTTTTTGAAGCTCTGCCATTGATCTCCCATATGAATGTTACACAAGCAAAACATCTGCGTGCAAAGATTATAAATTGAACTTTTTTCAATGCTATTGCCATTGATATTATTCTGCAAGGTTTGAAAAATATTATTTATACCTGATATATCAAAAAGTGAAATCGCCTTGGGTAGTTCTTCCTTTAAATCAATTCCGAATTCTGCTTCCGTACGGGCAGCGGCATTGCTGCATTCACTATTATAATAAAAAGCTCTTCCATATCCGCTGAAGAACATGTCCGAAATTGCCTCATTTGCTTGTTTGAACGCCTCGGGGAGCTTCTGGTAACCACTGAATATATTACTGATCCCAATAGATGCGTCCAGGTTCATATACTTTTTTATCATCTCAATAATCGTGCTGCACATTGTATCTGTAAGTTCCGTGATTTCTTCATCTGTCTCTTTATCCATGGAGTACACCAGAACGTACTCTCCGAATGACCATTTCAGAAAATAGCTCGGAAAAAATTCATTACCGATTTCTGTCAGAATATCAGTCATCATATTGTCCAATTGCCTTATATCTTGACTGCCGCAATATTTTTCCTTTATAGAATAAAGATTAGTCTCAATAATACACAGCCTCATTTTGTTACCGTTGATCTGCATGTTCAAAAGCTGCTGTCTTCCGCTGATATCAGCAGCATCGTTGATGCTGTTTTCGATCAAGCCCTTGAGAAAAACCTGTCTTAAAGCAGAAAGGCTCCAGTTGTCATAGTTGCTGACTGGATCCTTCTTCTTTACTTCAAACAAATTCATTTCATTCAAAGGGATAATCGTTTCCTTGACTCTTTCCAGTATTTCATTCATAGACTCCTTACTGATGTTAAGCTTCAAAATGTAATCCCATGCTCCGAACTTCATTGATTTCCTTACCAGTTGAAATTCATCATAGCTGCTAAGCACAATCACCTGAATATTCGGGTTGTACTCCTTCGTTTTGCACATCATTTCAATACCATCCATTTTTGGCATCACAATATCTGTGATCACCAACTGTGGATTGTATTCCTTTATTAACGCAAGCCCTTCCTCTCCATTACTTCCCTCAGCTATAATCTCATACCCCAATTTTTCCCAGTCGGCAAGTGATTTCAGACCCACCTTAACTAATGTTTCATCATCAACTAATATCACTTTTATCAAGTTTATGCTACCTCCCGGATACTTGTGGTTCGTTCCCTGCACAAATGCCTTATGAGGCACTTGTGCAGGAAATTAATATCCACATCAGGCTTCTTCGCCACGTGCAAGCTTTACATGTGAGTCGGCCATTTCATACCCTGCGGCCTGTGCACATGCCGTATTCAGGTCAAGCGCTGTAACCGCTGTCGCAGCTATTTCAGCCAGTCTCAGCACGTTATCGTTATCATCCACACTCTTTCCGAATCCGCCGCATCCGATCAGTGTCAAAGCCTCTTTTGCGGTTCCGAACATCGTTCCTCCGCCTATGGTTGCAAGCTCCATGCATGGCAGCGATACCATGAAATGGACGCCGTCATCCGTTGCATCAGCCTGAACAAAGCAGCTTGAGGAAGAAATGACATGAGCCAGATCCTGACCCGTAGCCGCATAAAATGCAGCAATTGAATTGGCCGCATTTACGTTAAAGCCTCCAATAGTACCGCTGAAGCATGACCCGAGATAGCATTTATGGAATACCACCTTCTCTACGCTTCTTGGATTCACTCCTGCCTTGAATACCTTTTTAAGAACCTCAGTCGGAATAAAGACCTCTGTTTCAATTGCCTTTCCTCTGTTCTCAATAACATTTATATGCGCTGATTTCTTATCCGAGCAAAGATTGCTGCTGATGGTCAGCAGACGCCAATCCGGCAGCTCCTGCAGGATCGCACGCGTCAGGTCTGCGGCTGCCTTTGTTACACCGTTCATGCCCATTGCATCTCCGGTCTTGAACTTCATACGAAGGAATACCTTTGTTCCCAACTGATAGGGCACAATCTCCTCAAGAACGACGAACGGATCCCTCGAAAGCTTACCAAGCCTTGCAAACAGCTCCCTGTCTGTTTTAATCTGCTCGATGAAGCGTCTCGCCTCAGCTATGTCAGGCGCTTCGATCAGAGGGGCTCTTGTCATACCATCATAATGCACCAGCGTCTTTAATCCGCCCGACATATTAATTGCCTTTATACCTCTTTGCACACCCGCTATGAGCGCCGCTTCGTTTGTTGCCAGGGGAATATATACATCCTCGCCTTTAACATACTGTCCGTTAATGCGCACAGGTCCTGCAAATCCCATAGGGACTATCGCTCCGCCAATTTTTGTCTCAATACCGGATAGAATCCTTTCACCGCCAAGCAACGAGCAGTTATCCACCCTGGTCTTCTTGATCAGTTCAAGGGATACGCCTGTTTTTTCTTCCAGCAACTCGCAGCGGATCACCGCGGCATCATTGCATGCATCCTTAACATATGCCGCATCGTTCCCATAAACATCTGTAAATATCACAGTTTCAAGATTCTGCGTCTTGATCTCGCCGTTGAAGAATTTATTCCTGATCTCAGTCAGTTTTGCCTGATTCATCATTAATCCTCCTCACATCTGCGGTGGAGCAGTGTGCTCAACGTCTGTGCATACTCGCCCGCAGAATAAATTTTTTCCTGATCTATGCCAGTCTCAATGCCCATCCGGTGGAACATTTCCACAAGAACCTCCGTCTGGCAATTCCCCTTTGCACCCGGTGCATAAGGACATCCGCCAAGTCCGCCGGCTGCTCCGTCAAATATTGTGATACCTGCCTCCAGTGATGCTAAATTATTGGCAAATTCCAGGCCGTTATACTTGTGATAATGTACTGCAAGGCTGGCCCTGGTGAGCTTTTCTTTGATCATCCTCGGAATCTCATATGCGCTGATCGGGTTAGCCATCCCGGTGGTATCTCCCAGAGATATCTCATAAGAACCATAGCTCTCAAGTGCCAGTGCTGTCTCAAGTGCAAGCTCCGGCGCCATATTCCCCTCGATCGGGCAGCCAAATACTGTTGCAATATAGGATCGCACCTTGACGCCGTTCTCCTTTGCTACCTTGTTGATCTTCTCAATTTCCTTCAGCGAATCAGCCCTGGACATATTCAGGTTTTTCTTGTTATGACTTTCGCTGGTGCTCATAATGGTTACAACCTCTTTCAGACCGCATTCAATTGCGATCTCCAGACCGCGCATATTCGGGATAAGCGCATTGTACACAACACCCTCTTTACGCCTGATCCCTGCCACCACTGCTTTGGCATCCGCCATTTGCGGCACCCATTTGGGATGGACAAACGAGGTTACCTCAATTCTCTGACAGCCTGCATCCGTCAGCATATCAACCAACTCGATTTTTTTCTCCGTCGGAATGAATTCCGGCTCAGGCTGAAGTCCGTCCCTCGGTCCCACCTCAAAAATGGAAACCCTCTTAGGAAATGCTTCTTTTTTCATATTCATTCACCCTCTTCTCTGTACTACAAGAATTTATCCTGCAAATTACGGGATTAGTATTGCGCGCCCGTTATAATTATCAAAATTATCCAGCGCCTTCTGGTACTCCGTCATTGGCATCACCTCTCCGACATATGCGTCAAGGTTAATTTTCCCGCTATTTACAAGCCTCATCAGGACTTCCCATGTCTTGAACATGTGTCTTCCATACAAGCCCTTCAGGATAAGCTCACGATACACCACCCGGTACATGTAATTCGGAATGACCAGATCACCCGATACCATTCCTACATGTACCAGCGTCCCTGCCGTAGCTAATGAATCAATCGCCTGGTTGAGTACCTTCATATGTCCGGTGAAATCTATCACGCAGTCGATGCCATGTCCATTCGTCTGTTCCATGACAACTTTCACCAGATCATCTTTCATTCCGTTCACCGCAACATCTGCACCAACCTTCAGGCTATATGCAAGTCTGCTTTCATTCACATCCAGTGAAATAACCTTGACAGCGCCAAGGATCTTTGCAAGCTCACATGCCATCAGTCCAATCGTACCCACACCAAGTATAGCAATATTCTTCCCGCTTGGTTCAGCCTTTTGCAGCGCGTGCAGGGCGGTTCCCAGCGGCTCCAGCAGTGACATATGCACAAAGTCGGCATCGTCGGCCAGCTTAATTGCCGATATTTCCGGCAGTCGGATATATTCAGCAAAGCACCCGTCCACGTTTCTGCCGAGAACACCCATATGATTCGAACAGATATGCTGATTGTCTGTTCTGCATTCATGACAGTAGCCGCATGGGATATGAGTTTCGCCCGCTACACGGTCTCCAATTTTAAAGTTCTTTACCAGTTTTCCGACCGCTGCCACTTCGCCCGAGAATTCATGTCCAAGTGTAAACGGTAATTTGTAGTTTGCGGATGCCACCAGATCAGTCCACTCAAATACTTCAACATCCGACTTACACATTGCAGCCGCCTTCACCTTAACCAAAAGATCGTGCTCTCCAATCTCAGGGACAGGTGTCTCAACAAATTCTGCGCCCTCGTTGGGCTTCGTTTTCCTTAATGCTATCATTTTCTCTCACCCTCAACTCTACTTTATTCGTTTTAACTGCCCTGTCCGGCAGCAGCGTCTTTCTTTCCGCTCGTCCTTATCTGACAATAATATCTGTGTAGTTGCTTGAAAGCTCAGTGCCGCTGCTGTCAGATACCTTCATTTTAACTGTATATTCGCCTGAAGCATTATTGGGAATTGGCCAAACAATCTGGTCAATGACATGAGACGAATCGGGATCCAGATTTGATACGAACGAATTCGAGCATGCCACTTCACCGGTCTGCTTGTTGACAATCTGCCACTCGACCAGACAATCCTTTAATGCCTCCAGATCATTTGTTACCCATACCTTCCCTACAAAATCCTCAGATGGATGATAAATCTTATCTCTTCCAATGATATAGGGATCCGCATTCCATTCAAGACTGACTAGAACAGGTGTATAAACTGCTTTCATTGCGTCGTAAACCTTATATGGTCTGCGGTAATAGTCAAGCAGGCCTGAGCCGATCATTGGAACGGCATCGGACCAGTAATAGAGGTACATCGAACCTACAGGCGCATACTTACGCTGACGGCAGGCCTCGATTTGCTCCTTAACAACCTTTGCTTCGTATTCCTGATAATTGTCTATAAACTCTTCTACAGAATTACCCATTTCCACCTTGGCAAATTTAAAGGTCAGATCATAGAAAAGTCCCCAGTATTCCCATGTATCCCAGTGCGGCGGCCACATCTTATCCTCTGGAATAAATGTCTTCAAGGTCTCCATGCATGGAATCGATTGTGCACCGAATTCCACAACGTTTGGCTGGAAATTCACCTTATTGACATCCGTATCGCCGTCATGGCAGCATCCGATCATGAAGTTCTGTACGCCTTCTCTGTAATCGCCCTTATGAATCCATCTAGTGGGATCAACTGTTCCCAATGTTTCCTTCAGTACTTCACACAGGCGGAAAAAGTTGTTTGGTCTTTCTGTAAAGTTGTAGATTTCTGGCTCCTTAAACGTTGACCACATACCAAGGGAGGCATGATTATAGAGCATCTCGCCCATATCCTTGATCATTTCTGAGGCGCGTTCAATAAAATCATCCGAATCGCTAACACAATAATGCAGAGGGAAAACCTGCCATACTAAATAGCCCATTTCATCGCAAAGTGTGTAAAAACCGTCTTTTTCTACATGGCTGCCGATACGGATTGAGTTAATGTTCATATCAAGCATTTTCCGAAGGTCTTCAATCCACATTTTTTCATTTGCCTCAGACATCCAGTTGCTTGAAATATATCTCATTCCACGCAGGAATAGCTTCTTCCCATTAAGAATCCATGTTCCTGTTTTTTCATCATGTTCGACTTCCTTTATGCCGAAATTCTGATGAATCACATCATCACATACGCGGAAAGCAGCGGTATACATGTTTGGCTTGCCCTGATCCCATGTCCACCAGAGTTTGGCATCCTCCACTGTCAGTGCAAGTTTGAACTCGTTGATACCCGGCTGCAGCACAACTTTGCGTGTACGCTTTCCCTCATACTTTTCCTCAAAATTGTAAGGCTTTACATGCATTTCAATTTCCGTTGATATCACTTTGTCTGTAGTATTATTAATTCTAACATCAGCCGTTACAAGACCGGAACCATCATATTTGTCTCTTCCGTCACCGGCCCAGTCCTTTTTCTTCACTACGCGGGTAAATATCTTCACATATTCAATAAAAATCTTTTCACGTGCTATCAAAGACACGTCATCCCATATTCCACCGGAGTTGCCGTCGCCGCGGAATTTGGTCATTGATCCCGGACGATGCATAGCATCAATCATATGGCCCTTTATAAGATCTATATCGACGGCCTGGTGTCTTTTATAATCTTTGGAAAGGGGGTTCTCAGAATCGATTGCAAGCTTATACTCGGCATTTGCCCTTGGGGCATTAACTCTAACAACCAGAGTATTTTCACAATCCATTTTAACTATATCGGTAACATCAAACTCAAAAGGATTGAACATCCCCTCATGTGAACCCACAAACTGACCATTTAGATACACATCCGCATAATAGTCAACACCTTCAAAGCGGAGAAATATCTTCTTGCCATTATAATTATCCGGAACTCTTAAGGTTGTTTTAAACCATATTGCTCCAAAATAATCTCCAACCTCGGTAAGATACCAATTAGTCGGAATAGTCATATCCTTCCATGCGGAGAAGTCGACATCTGTGTTATAATAACCCTGTTCTGTACCTATATTTTCTTCATCAATTTTATATTTCCAGGTACCGTTCAAATCTAATTTCGGAAATTCCGGCTTCAACCTTACCATGTTAATCCTCCCAGTCTGCGATATTATGATCAAACAATATTAGTCTACGATTTTATAAACAGCTTATTTACCTTCTCAGGTGTCATGCGCCTTTCAAGATCACACCCTTTTACTTCAATCATGGTAACCTCAAGAAGATACATTGTTTCACTTCCAAGCTCAAGATGCCCGGAATAAACATTTTGGGGATCAGAAGCTACGATATGAAAATGAGCGCTGCCTCCAAACACCGATCCTATAAGAGAACCAATTTCCATAGGTTGTTCAACTGTTACAAATTCATCGGATGCTGCAGCCCCCATATCTGTCGGCCGATGATAAACCAGCTTTTGAATAGATCCAACAGCACTTCCGACAATAGCGTTTTCTATACCGGCTGCCTTGAGAGCATCACAGATACTTTCGACAATCTTTTCTCCCCGTTCGAGCTCAATAACAATCGTCCTGCCAAGCCCTTCAGCATTAAAACTTTTCATTGAAGCCTCCTCTTTTCTTATTAATTTCTCTCTTATAACACAAAGCATTGATTATTGGGAAGCAGGTCCTTTCAGAAGAACCTGCCTGCACCAATAGCCAATCGGTTCATTAAAATATTAGTTGAGCAGAGTCTTTGCTGCACTAAAGTGAGCTTCAACTGCCTGTTCAACAGTCATTCTCTCATACAGCACTTCGTCAATTTTCTTATACATATCGTCAACAATTGCACCATAGCCTGCCGGTCTTCCGTTGAAGGGTTCAATAGTGTTGAGAATATCTTGCATCATCTCAATTTCAGCCTTCTTCATCGCATCGACCTTGTTGTTCATATCAAGTTTTGCTATAAGATTTTTCTGTACTTCCGTCGAGCCCGGTACACCTATGTCCATGTCATAGATTTCCTGGAGTTCCCAGTCGTTAACCATACTGCTGATAAAATGTGCGGCCTCATCAACCTTTTTGGTAGTTCCGGAAATTCCCCATGTTGAACATACAGCAGCCTCAACAAACTGATTAGTTGCTCCGTCAGCGACGGGTAAACGGATCAGGTCGAGTTCATCCTCGACAGATGCCTGGAATATCTTTACCTGGTTGCAGTTTGTATACCAATATGCAATTTTCCCATTGCCCGCAAGAGAATCTGCGAACTGCTTGGGACGGTCTTCCATGAGTACTTCGATCGGTCCGTTTACACCGGCTTTGAACAAATCATAGTAGTACTGCAGGAATTTCCCAAACACTTCCTTAGTGTATCCAAGATCCTTGCCATCCTCTGTTGTTACGCCATACATACCATGCTGTCTTGCAAATGTTTCAATTGAAAATTCGTGGCGTGCTGCCAGACCTGATGCATAGTATCCTTCAGGAAGTACCTTTGCCAATCCTTTAAGATATTCGGCATTTTCAGTGTACGTCATCTGATCCTTGGGAAGCGGATAGCCAACACTCTCAATGAGTGATTTGTTGATCGCTACACAGGCAGCAGTGTCACCAAAGGTTATGCCAACCAGTTCACCGTTATAAGATGAGCCTGACAGAGCACCTGGCGTAAAGTTTGATACATCAATTTTACCTGCATCAACTAAATCCTGAAGTGGGCGCATAAGTCCCTTTGATGCATATTCGCCTACATATGTGAGCTGTACAAGGTAAGCGTCGGGAAGATTTTGGCTCGCACCCTGTGTCGCCAGTTTTGTCCAGTAATCGGTGTAAGCCGCATACTGGCTCACAATCTTCGCATTGGGATTTTTAGCCATATAAGCGTCAATCATCTCCAATGTCTTCTTGTGTCTTGCTTCACCGCCCCACCAGGAAACTGAAAGCTCATACGGCTCACTGCCGGCTGCAGCTTCATTTGTTTTGCTCTCCTGCGTAGTTTGGGTGTTCTCTGTGGTAGGCTCTGCCTGATCATTCTTATTAGTACCGCATCCAACAATTCCGGTTAATAAGAAAACTAGAACCAACACACCGCTTAACCACCTTTTGATGTTCATTTCCGATCCTCCTAAATTTTTATTTTTTATAACCGGGTATCAACCGGATATAAACTGATTAATTATTTTCATACACTGAAAACATGGTGTACGGAAGAATTAAATCCTCAATAGTAAACGGCCGCCCGTCTTTTTCACCGATCTCCGGTGAGAGCTCGATTGTCATATATCCCGAATAGCCCAAAGAAATCAATTTTTCAACGATACGCCCGTTGTCCGTTGTCCCTTCTTTAAATCTGGTAAATACCTTTTCACCAATTCCCTTGTTTTCCTTTAGATGAATGTGGTTGATGAAAGGCGCAAATTCATCAATAAGAGCATCCATATCGACCCCAGCCGCATCAAAGTGCCCGGTATCGATACATACGCCTACATGTTTTGAATTAATTGCATCAAATATTCGCCTGTAATCGTCAATGTTTTCAATATTATTGCTTACATGATTCTCGAGACTGATAAGCACATCCATTTCCTCTGCAACAGGCACCAAATTCTTTAGGGAGCGTATAACCCCCCTGATACCATCATTCTCGCCCCGTGTATCACCGCTTGAAAC
Source organism: Bacillota bacterium (assembly GCA_023435745.1). GTDB lineage: Bacteria > Bacillota > Clostridia > Acetivibrionales > DTU013 > JAEYRF01. Next base: position 127,540 of record JAEZMD010000019.1, read on the forward strand.
AATCATCCTGCCTCCAAGCATTTTCACAGCCTGCATTGCCTGCAATTTGTGGCAGAAGTCTCTGACAGGATCACCGCCAAACCCGCCGTTCAGATGTATAGCCATTGCCTCCAGACCTTGCTGTGAGCATCTTTGCTTCAACGATCTGATCATAGCCGGCGACAGTGAGGAGGGATACCAGCCGTTGAACTCGATATTTTTAAACCCGATTTTTTGTGCTACCTTAAAGGTTTTGTCAAAATTCGTCTCTCCAAAGCCTTCAATGGATAAGGTTGCGCAGGAAAGCTTAATCATTTTATCCACCTCACAACTCAATTGTTCTCTGTTCATTGCTAGATTTCAAAATTGCCAGTGAAACCTTTAACGCCTCTACCCCGTTTTCAGCAGTGATATTGGGTTTTTGTCCGTTTTTAATACACTCGAGAAAATACTTGTTTTCCGAATAATAAGACTCGCTGTCAAAAAGGTCGTTCATACGGGTAACCTGCTCATACTGCATATCTTCGGTAATAATTCTGTGCTTAGTGAAGTCAAAAAAACCGTCACCTGCTATAACCGCCGTTCCCTTTGTGCCGATAACACCCCTTGAACTCATAGCAAGGTGAGATGACCAGCTTGCATTGATAACGGCGCTTGCCCCGTTATTCAAGCCCATTACTACCTGTGCGTTGTTATCGAAGGCAGGGAGCTCCGCTCTTACCCCTTTAACTCTTGCCGACACACTTGTTATCTCAACGCCTAATCCTCTGAACATATCAATATCATGTGACAGTGATTCAATGGTCATGCCGCATACCAAATTGGGGTCGGTTCTCCAGGAATCACGCAGCGGCCCCTTAAACCCTGATCCGGGACCTATCCTGTGGCTCCAGATACTTATGATCTTTCCAAGCCTTCCGGACAGGACGTCCTCCTGCAATTTCAGATATCCGGGTCTAAAGCGCATATTGAAGGCAGTCATAAACATAACATTATTCTGTGTCGCGAGCTCAGATAGTCTTTGCGCATCATCCATACACACAGCGATCGGTTTTTCGCATAAAACATGCTTTCCTGCCTTCATCGCAATTTCTGCATACTCGACCCTTTTTGAGGGAGGCGTCAGCAGATGTACCATCTGAACCTCATCAATAACGTCCTCAAGTCTTGAACATACCTTTGAATTACTTATTTCAGCTATTCTACGGGCATTCTGTTCATTAACATCAATCACGCCGGCTACCTTCATATCTGGAAGCCTGTTGATGGATTCCGCATGCTTTGCGGCAATGCCGCCCGCTCCGATTATGACTGTTTTAATCATTATCTTCCTTCTCTCCATTCAAAACTTGCCAATATTTTATTAAACTATTTTGAGAGAGCTTACCGTCGCCAATCTTCATCAGATACTTAAATGCCTGATGTGTTACGCTGGTTACAGGAATGGTGACATTATTCTCATGAGCCAGCTCGATTACATAAAGAAGATCCTTGACATTATTATCGATTGAGCCTTTAACACGGGAATAATCACCTGTATACATCGATTCAGGGGCCGAAAACCCAAGAAAATCCGTCATAACATCCTGTGATATACCTATCGCGTTCGCATATGTAACGGCTTCAGCCCAGACCGCAGTAGAATTGGAGAAAATCATCTGATTTAAAGACTTTACTTTCTGGCCGTTCCCAATGCTTCCCATATATCTGCATTTTGACGACACAGCTTCCAATAGCGGTCTGACCCTTAAATATGCTTCTTCCTTGCCCCCCACCATCATAATAAGCCCATCGTCTCTCCAGGATACCGGCGCGTCCAGATAAGAAATTCCTCTTCGTGCGCACATAGACTCAAGCTTTGCTTCTAGCTCAGGGCTGGTCGTACCTACATCGATCAAAACCTTTCCTTCCGCCAATATCTCCAATAATCCGTCTTGTCCTGACATTACACTTTCAATCTGCTTGTCTCCATTGACACAAATGAAAATAATCTCACAGACGGAAAGCTCATGTATATTTAAAGCCCCTTCGGCGCCCCTCGTTCTGCATTGATCGACAAGGGATCTTTCCTTATCATAAGCATATACGGAATGCTCCCGTAAGCGGTATGCAACTTCTTGTCCAATAACTCCTAATCCAATAACACCTAGCTTCATAATAAATCTCCGTAAATGAACTCATCAGCCCTTCAATCCGGTAGTTGCTATACCTTCAACCAAATACTTCTGGCAGCTGATAAAGAATACGAACACCGGTACAAGCGAAAGTGCAGACATTGCAAATAGAACACCAAATGCAGACAGTTCAAACGCTTCCGTATATTGCCTTAAAGAAAGGGCAATCGTAAAACGCGTTGGATCGTTAATATATATAAGCTGCGAGAAAAAGTCATCATAGGTCCATATAAATGAGAAAATTGCAGCTGTAATAAATACCGGGCCGGAGAGCGGTACTATGATCCTGAAATAAGTCATTATCGGTCCGCAGCCATCAACAGTCGCAGCCTGATCAAGCTCCTTCGGTATACCGCGCATAAACTGGATAAATAAATAGCAGAAGAAGCCCTGTATCGCAAAGAAGCTGGGTACCGTAAGCGGGAGATACGTATCGATCCAATTCAAATTGCGGAACATCATGTACCGTGGAATAAGCGTTGCATGCATCGGCAGCATCATCGTAAGCAGAATAATCGGGAATACAATCTTTTTAAACGGGAAATTAAGCCTCGCAACAGCATATCCGACCATGGAGCAGGATATAAGGTTCCCGATAACAACAGGAATAACAACCTTTAACGAATTGACCATATAGTCCAGGAAGCTTGTCCCTGCAACACCTTTCAGGCCTCGGATGTAATGCTCGATTGTAAATTCTTTTATTAATAAGCTTTTATCTGTGAAAATCATGCTTTCTGGTTTAAAAGAGCTTACCACCATCCATAAAAGGGGGTAAAGCATGACTACCGCACCTAATGAAATCAAAATAGTGGCTATTATTTTATAAAGCTTTCGGCTTACGCCTTCTCCAGTATGTCTTAAACTCATTTTCATTGTCCTCCTACGCTTCATAGTGAACATTTTTATTAGCCAGTTTAAATATGATTATTGTCAAAAGAGATATCGCAACCATAAGTATCCAGGCCATCGCGGAACCATACCCCATCTTAAAATAAGTGAAACCTACAATATATAGGTACAGTGTATAGAACAGCAGGCTATCCAAAGCTCCGCCTGTGACACCGCCAATAATGTACGCAGGAGTGAAGGCCTGGAATGCGGAAATAATCTGCATGATCAAATTGAATATAATAATCGGAGAAAGCATTGGCAAAGTAATTTTTGTAAATTTCATGAATGCATTCGCTCCGTCAATGGACGCGGATTCATACAATTCATTCGGAATCTGTTTTAACCCGGCCAGGAATATAATCATAGGTGATCCGAATTGCCAAACCCTTAGTATGATAAGCGTGAACAATGCATATTTAGGATTTGTGATCCAGCTTATTGTAGTTATGCTTTCCGGCAAGCCAAGCATTCCTAAAACTTGATTGATGATTCCTTCCATGCCAAATACCTGCCGCCATAAGACAGATATTGCAACACTTCCGCCAAGAAGCGCGGGAAGATAATAAATTGCTCTGAAGTACTTTAATCCGGATATGCCCTTATTTAAAAGCAGTGCTAAAACCAACGCAAAACCGAGCTGGAGAGGAACGCCAACAAAAACATAAATACTGGTCACCTTGCATGACTCAATAAAACGCGGGTCATTGAGAAGCAGTTTATAATTTTCCAGGCCAGTGAAATTTGGCGCTTCAAAAAGATTGAAGTCGGTAAACGAAAGGTATAAAGAGTGAATAATAGGATAGATGGAAAATACAAGCAATCCAATAATCCATGGGGCCAGGAACAGCAGAGCGTATTTGCTGGAATTCCAGTAAGCTCTTGCCCGTCCTTTTTTATTGAGGTGGATTATGTTTTGTTTTGCCATTACTTTCTCCTTTCTCAATCCGGAACATTTTTTAATTATCTTTTGAAAAAAATGATAGTGTGAAGCAATCGAAGCAAAAAACTAATGTGATTTAATTATAAAAAATTTCTATACAAAAGTCAATGAAATTATAATTTATAATTTATAATTTTTATTTTCCTTCATCCTCTCTCACTGCTCCCTTTTTATTACAACCGTTAATCTGAGAGGATTTTCCGGCTTTGTGAAAAAAATAATTGTAAATTGGTTAATAAAATGTTACAATACATATATTATAATTTATAAAATTTTATGAGCTTGTAAACCGTTTTGCTTTACTTTATTAACACATTGTGGTATTTTGAAAAATATAAATTATTTAAGGATGTGCTTCATAAATGGCAAATAATTTTGTCCTTACAGATTATGCGTATTCATCAATTCTTGATATGATACTGTCTTCCGAGATAAAGCCCGGGGAGAGGATTAGAGAGGATATTCTAGCGGAGAGATTCGGGATCAGCCGCACTCCGGTCAGAGAAGCAATAAACCAGTTGGTCCAGAATGGGTTTGTCGTTAATATAAAACGGAAGGGACTATATTGTGTCAATATCACCAAATCCGAACTTTTAGATATGCTTGAGCTGCGTGTTGCGCTAGAGTCCATATCCTTTAATAAATGCATCGATCTTGCTTCCGATGAGGATATTGCGTATATAAAAGGAATCATCGATGAGTTTAACCATAAATATAATCAAATCCTGCGTACGGAGGATTCCAACAGCAGTAAGGAAATTGCTCAGCTTCACAACACATATGATGTGAAATTTCATGTGAGTATAGCGAATATTTCAAAATCCAACAAGCTGATAAAGTATATCACTGAAATCGAAAATACATTGCTTATTGCCAGGCAGCGAATTTATAAAAATACAAATGAAGGAAAATCAATCATACTTCTTTCATGGAAGCAGCATGAATTGATGCTGGAATCCATTCAATCCAGGGATAAGACAGAAGCTGTCAATATGCTCCATTCGCATCTGAAGCTCATGAGGGATACGCAGGTCGATATCAATGAGCCCGACTCAATAGACGAGCCTGATATAACAAATGAGCCCGGCATTGTACCTGAAAAAAAAGCTGCGGCATTATAGAGGTGTTATATGTCCATTCAAAAGTCATTTGTACTGTCCGCAGCTTTTCCAAGTTCAAGAAACAGTGCGTCCGGACTTCAAAAAGCCATTGATTTTATTAAACCCTTCGATTTTGCCATGATCGAGTATTATTGCGAAAATTGTGATGCCGAGAGTGTCCGTACTCTTATGGGAGATTTTCGGAGTGTTTTTCTTGGCGCCGCTCTTCAGAAGTCCCAAAACTTAAATCTGTGTTCAAAAAGTGCCGGCGACAGAAAAAAAGCAGTAGACGCGCTTACCGAATGTTTTAAATTCGCCCGGCAAGCGGGTTCGGAATATGTTTTGATTAACAGTGGCGCCAGACCCGAGCAGGAAAAGGATGATGTCATCTGCTTGAACTATTTGAAAGAATCTGTTAGTGAACTGCACCACAGGGAAGCGGATATAAAAATTTTACTGGAGCCCGGAGACCGTGATGTGGAGTATCGTCATTTGATTGGTCATACAGATATGGCTGTATCCTTCGTCAAGGACATACGTACTGAAGTTCCATGTCTCGGACTGGTTTTCGATATCAGCCATATAGCTCAGCTAAATGAAGATCTCTACTCCTCTTGGTCTAAAGTAAAAAAATACTGTACTCATATACATCTGGCCAATTGCGTCCTTAACAGGCTCTCTTCGCTATATGGCGACAAGCATCCATTATTCAGCGTTTTAGACGGCGTATACACACATGAATCCGCTTCTGCATTTTTCCGTTCTTTGCAAAAAGAAACCTTACCTTTGACTGTCGGAATAGAAATGATTTGTTCAGACTCTTCCGAGCAAAGCTTTTTTGAACGTTTCGTTTCTGAAACAGATTGGTTTTTTAAACGCAAATGATCTTTTTATGCTCGACAAAAAATTCCCCGCACAAGCGACCTACGTGCCGCCCGTGTGGGGAATTTGTTTTGTCACTGTCTGTCGATTTTTTATTTTTTGGCCTTAGCTTCATCTACTGCTGCCATTGCACGCTTTTTTAGTCCTTCGCCGGATATCGGCGGTGAAAATATGCAAAAAACGCTCAGCAGTTCGTCCCCATCGTTTACAATACAGTGTTCTTCATTTTTATCGGCAACGATCATGGTTCCAGGCACGAACTCAACCCATTCGCCGTCTATTTTTGCATGGGCATTTCCGCTTAAGCAGTACATTGCCTCCATGGCGTCCGGATGGCTATGAACATCTATCTTCCTGCCCGGCTCCCACTGCGTAAAGTGAACGGAAAACGGAAGCTCCCGGTCAACCATGTCGGATGTCATGAGAGGAGTCATCACTCTCTTAAACGGTTCCGGAACATGAATCCCGTTTTTTTCATCATACTTAAAGTACATGTCCTCACCTCATTATTCTTTAACAAGTTTGGCAAAAAGTCCCCAGTCACGGTCATCAGGCTTTACAGGAAGCTTGCACATACCTGTCCTGTCTACCTTGACTGTCCTCACCCTCTCATCCTCAGACCAACTGCCATTTCGCGGGTCAAACCATTTTATCTCATATTCGGAGTATTTCTTCAAACCCCGCAAACTGCACTGAGGACACTCAACTTCAAAATAAACGAGCATTTCCGACCTGTCCGCGAGATGAGCGCAGTATGCCCAGCCCTTGTGCCCCAATGCTTCTCCGCTTTTGTTCGGGGATACGAGCTCTGCTTCAGGGATAAGCTCCCTGTACTTATCGCCCATTATACCAATGAAATCCTTCACATAGCGTACTTGATAACCGGATGGATATTTCAACGCATCCCACATTTTGAAGACGGATTCCGGCTCATTATTTGCATTCCACATACCTTCGCAACCGTATATATAGCCTGCAATACCACCTGAAAGAAGACATCCGTATAAACAGGAGCGATTGCGTATATTCGCTTCCTCGCTGTCTCCTGTTACAATGATCTGGTCTTTCCCGCAGCCGAATTCTCCGCCAGGATAATACGGTTCGCCATTGAGCGCTGGGACAGGCGGTTCCTGATGGTATATATCGGTCAGGAACCAGAAATAATCATGCTCCCTTCCGTATGTGTTGCCTATTTGATGCATATCGATCCATTTGTTTTCATCTGCTCCGCCAAAGTTTGCCAGTGATGTTCCATGCGGGTTACAGCTAAGGAGAGTGCCGAATGGCGGCTTCCCATATTTTTCGACCATCCTGTTGATTGCTTCATTATACTCCTCGCCCGGTATTGACATCTGATCATAGTCATAGTGTATCGGGCTCAGTACACAGTTATTGGCCTGGTATCTTCTGAAGACATGTTGCATGAGCCTGATATATACCTCCGGCCATAGGTGGAATTTTTTCATAGCAGTACTGCAGTCACGCCTCATTGTCTCAAGAAATACCGTAACGCCGTTTTCATTGAGCCAATTCATCTTGCGGTCCAGGTACTTGAAATATTCGGGGTTTATACGCTCCATATCCGGATATACCTTCCCATACCCGGGAACCTTACCGGGAAACTCAAAGGGGAAGCCTCCCTCATTGCGCATCTCCTTGACGCCGTCATAGTCCGTATATGCAGGATTCTTCCAGCCGCTGCGAAGAAAAAGTCCCGGTTCAGGCTCAACCTGGTTTGGAAATCCGTCATCCTGCCAACCCGGCAAGCATGCAATGGAAGCAATGAAGTTAAAGCCCTGGTTGATACGGTGACGTACAATGTCTTTGAAGCCCATTCCCGACCCCAGTATTCTCGGCTCATCATCATCAAACCATGGAAATCTGTCGGTAAAAATTGCCCATTGCGTGTCTCCAAGCAGGTAGACAGAAGTACCGTCCGAGTATTGCAGCGCATGTCCGTTTTCCGTAGCTGTTACCATTCCGCGTCTGCAGGCATTCTCTGCCTTTTCGGCCTCTGTCCAGTCCACAGCAGTAAACTCGCCTTTGCTTGCGCAAAGGCCCTCGTCGCTGATATTTGCTCCCGTAACGTAAGACCACTTGCCCGCGCAGACAGCGGTCATGCGGATTTTAAAGACATCTCCGCCGTCCCAGAAGCCATATACCCTTTTGGAAAAGCCGGGCCCTGTTAGATCAGCCCATACGTCTACTGTCATATAAGGATTTTCATATTGATTTTTTGCATGCAGCTCAATTTCAACGATTTCCCATACATGCTTGATGATAGACATGAAGTTTATCTCTCCTTTTTGTTGAAATCTCTGTATATTTTTATTTGCTTCTTGACAGAGATGCGTCAGGAGCCATTCCGCCCTTCTCATAATGCTTTGCTCTTGCCTTTTCATCTACTTCGAGCTGGTATCTTGCAAATTTCAAAACTTCCTCCGCGCGCTCTCTTGGTATGACCAGTACGCCGTCATCATCAGCACAGATCACATCGCCTGGATTTACAGGAACACCGCCGCAGTTAATCGGTATATTGACTCCGCCGTTGACTGCTCTTCCATAAACATGCTTGAATGTTCTATGCGTGCAGAAAACATTTACACCCTCCAGGTTGGACTCATAGGAGTCTCTGCATGCTCCGCCGTCGATAACTGCACCTGAGGTTCCAAGGTTCTTGTGTGAGAATCCGATCTCAGAGCCCCAAAGTCCGCCGACAGCACCTTTCATATCAACTACCACGACCATATCCCTTGCTGTTTCTTCATTGATGCCCTTATTGAATGTATAGGTATCTGAACACCAGTCACTGAGTTCTTTATCCCACTCTTCAACTGTCTCGCATACCTTTACATTCTTGTGAGACGGAAGGAGTTTGACCGTATATGCAAAGCCTTTGAATTCAATCCCTGGGCGGATTGGCCGGACATCTTCTCTCATAGAACCATAGTCTAATAGTCCGATGGCGTCCATAGCGTCTGATAAATCGGCATTCCTGTACTTCCTGATTTCTTTGATAAGTTGTTCATTAGTCATGATTTTTTCCCCCTTGATTATTTGTTGGTTATATTCAGCTTAGTCTCTCGCTCGCAAGAGCCCTACGCATGATTACAGTTATAAGCATTGACAAGGCAAAGATGACAACGGCTATGACGCTGCCTCCGCCATAGTTAAAGTTTTTAAACGCTGTTACAAAAAGGTGCATAGGCAGCACCTCAGTGGCATGATTCGGGCCGCCGCTGGTCATCATATAAACAAGGTCGAATGCCCTCAATGCCCCTGTGAGCTGTAGTATAATAACCATCTTTATCGTTTCCTGGGACATTGGAATTATCATATACCGGATCATTTTCCAGCCTTTGGCGCCATCAATGGTTGCACTTTCGATCACCTCTCCCGGAATACTCATGAAGCCTGAATTAAACAGGATGATCTGGACTCCGCATGCGCTCCATACGGAAGCGAGGATAATAGCCAAAAGCGCAAGATTCGGCTCTGCCAGGGGAGAGATGTAATATTGCCCAAGCCCGACAGCTCCCATCAGCGGTTTAAGTATGCCCATGGATGGGCTGAATATTTTGCTCCATATAAATCCGACAGCTACGCTCGGAAGTATATTCGGCATGAAGAAAAATACCTTGAAAACCTTATATCCGCGAAGCTGTAAATAAACGAGATACCCCAGAAAAAAACCGGTAACGACTTGTAACAACGTAGTACCCAGCATAAATATCATTGAATTCTTCATGGATTTCCAGAACAATGACGATGCAAACACTGTCTTGTAATTATCTAAGCCAACAAATCTCTGGTTTGCAACATTTGTCCAGCTGTAGGTGCTCAGTACGCCTGACTCAAAAACAGGATATACAACAAAATAAGTGTATACTAAAAGGCCAGGTATCAAAAAGAGTAAAATTGTCGTAATGTTTTTCTTAGTGACCTTCACAGCTCAGTCCTCCTTTATCAGCCTTTGATTGCGCCTGCAATCATGCCTTTTTCGATTTTATTGGATGCAAATGCATAGAAAATAATTGCAGGAACAATAGCTATCATAACCCCGGCGGCAAGCTTCGTATATTCTGATGTGTATTCCGTAAGGAAGCTCATAAGTCCTGAAGGCAGTGTTTTTTTCGTTGTTTCGTTCATGATCAGCATTGAAACGAGAAGCTCGTTCCAGCATCCGAGAACAGCCAGTACCGATATTGTCACAATACCATCCTTTGAAAGAGGCATCGTCACTTTAAAAAACAATTTCCAGGCCGAACAGCCGTCAATTGCGGCACATTCATCAAGCTCCTTCGGGAGGACCCGGATAAAGCTTTCCATGATAAAAACGGAAACCGGAATACGAAATGCGCCATATATGAGGCCCAGCATTGGCAAACTGTTATACGCATTCATGTCCCCGACCATTATATAGATAGGAATGATAGCCGAGTGAATCGGAATCATCATTCCGGCAATCGCAAAATAATAAACTAATCTGTTTCCTTTAAAATTAAATCTTGCAAGAACAAAACTGATCGGGCAAACCGTTACAATAGTAATGACAATTGCAATTGCAGTTGAATATACGCTGTTGAGCAGGTAGTTACCAATTCGCGATTTGACCCACGCTTCATAATAGTTTGAAAACATAAATTTTTGGGGGATCCCCCATGTATTATATGCAAGATCCTGCTGAGATTTCAAAGATGTAAACAAAAGCCACACTAACGGCACAAGAACAATTAGCGAAAAAATTCCAAGCACTAAATAAATAATGACTAGTGTTTTTTTATTCATTATAGCCAGGTGTGGGCTTGGCTCTGATGTATTCCCTGACCTGTTATGACGTTTTAATTTAAATAGATTTGCCATGTACCTACCCACCTCGCTCGTATTGGTGCCGGACGGCATTTAGCTGCCGCCCGGCGCATAATCAATCGACTGTTATTTTTTAAGGCTTGCAGCGTAATCTTCAGCTGCTTTCTGAACTTCAGCCACTGCCTGATCCACTGTATATTCACCTGTGAGCAGACCCGGCATTGCGGTTCCTTTTATCGCAAGGTCAATTGCGGGAGCAGCGATAGCATCCATGGACGGTATAAATGAGGTTGCCTGTTTTGATGCCTCAAGGCACTTGAGCATAAGGGAAGATACCTTGGTTTTGTCATAGTTGGTCTCTCCGCAGTACAGATACCCGCCGTTTTCAACAAGCTTCACATTGAATGCAGGGCTTGCGATACCTTTTATAATAGCAATCGCAACTTCCTCTTTTGCCGGTGAAAGTCCGGAGGCCGCATAATATCCAATAATGGCTCCGCCTACATTGTTTTTCGGATCCCCGTCAGGACGGTCTGTCATTGCCGGGAAATTTACACGGTCAAGCTTATCAACAAACTCTGCTCCGCCTGCCGATATGAAATTGCCAACCTTCCATGCGCCTTCATAATACATTGCGACTTCACCGCGGGCAAACGCTTCGTCTGCCTCGGCTGCTGTCATGCCCATCGTTCCTGGGTAATAAGCTTTGTGGTCGACAAGCTCTTTAAACTTTTCCATAGCAGCAACAAATCCATAATCCGGATTGTTCCACTGATCAAGAGCATTGCCAATTGTGAGTTCCTTAAAGTTATCCAATCCTCCGGCTCTGGAAAGAAGAGCGGATGCAAGCCATGCAAAGCGGCTTTCGGAGCCACCTGTTGCAAGTGGATATATTCCCTTGCCTGACGCATTGATCGTATCGCACAGCGCAATAAGCTCATCCCATGTGGTTGGAGCTTTCCATCCATTCTCCTTAAACATTTCCGCATTATAATAAAGAGAGTCGAAGCTTAGCTCAGCCGGGCATATTAATATCTTGCCGTCGGCGGTAGTTACATTGTTCCAGATGTCGTCTGAGAAGTACCCCTTAAGCTCAGCATCCTTAGCAATGATCGGAGCCCAGTCGAGAATCTGACCTGTTTTCATATATTCTCTTGCGTATGAGACCGGTATCCAGCCTGCATCCGGAGGAGTCCCTGCCGCAAATTCAACAGAAAGCTTAGTTCTGAGTTCTGCTGATGCAAGTCCCTCAAAATTGATATTAATATTGGAGTTCTCGCTCATCATTTGCTTGCTTAAGGCGGCGATCTGCTCATATGCAGTCGAACCTGCCGTCGCTGCAGATACGATTCTCAGATCAACTTTCTCAGTAACCTCTGTTTTTACCGCATCGGTTACTTTTTCAGGTGTGCTTTCCACAGCGGCAGTAGTTTCAGCCGTTGCGTTGCTACCTGTGTCCGCATTGTTTCCGCAGCCTGCAAATAAGCCCACGATCATTAGGCATGCAAGCAATAGTGTGATAATTCTTTTCATCCTGTTTCGTCCTCCTTTTTAATTATTCAATCCGCTTATAAACGGTTGAAAACTTGTCAGAACCTGTCCGTCAGAATAGCTATGTTATTTTCGTCCTTCACCCGCTTTAATGAAATACCCTCTACTTCAAGCAATGTAATCTCAACAAGATACAATACGGTAGTACCGTGCTCCAGATGACCTGTATAGGGTGTTTTAGGGTCTGATATTACCATGTGGAAATGAGGATGTCCGTCAATTACCACTCCCTGTAATGATGCTAGCTCAAGCGGGCTTTCAATGGTAACAAATTCGTCCACCGGTTCACGCTCCATCCCTGTAACTCTGTGAAATACAGCCTTCTGCAGGGAGCCGATAGCGCTGGTGATTATTGCATTTTTAATTCCCATGTCTTTTAGCGTTTCTTCTATACTTTCCAGCAGCAGCTCGCCACGTTGCAGATTAATTACCACTAACCGTCCTGTACCCTTCCCCTGAAAACTTACGATAGTAACCACCTCCAACTACTTATGAATTTGATGTGAATTTGAAATGTATTAATGCATTGCGTGCAGTTTTAGTATAGAGTTTTGACATTAAAATAGAAATGACGGATTTTTTTAAATACTGTATTTTTTTAATCAGTATTAGCAATTTGTAATTTGGTTTTTACATACCTCAAAAAGTTAATATAATTATTTTAATATTTACTGTAATATAATATCCTGTTATTTTATTCAATTGACAAAATGTCACTATTTTTTTTATAATTAAACACCAGCGTTGTTCAAAGGGAATAAAGGGGGCGCTACCGTTGAAAAAGCTGTATACTTTGAAAAGTAAGCTAATTGCATATTTTTCTGTTCTGCTCTTTGCCACCTCCTTTGCAATATGCATATTTTATTCAGTATACATGCGTAATACAACAGAGGATAATCTTATCAAAAACTCCCTGAACAATTCGGAATACATGCTAAGTAACGTTGATAATGTCCTGCTCCAGTGTGAGTATTTTTCAGATTGGATATTTCTGAACAGAAGCTTTTCAAACGTATTGCTTCGAGATTACAGCAACCCGATTTTCAATTACAATTCCGAGATATACAATGCTAAAAATGACCTTATGCAAGGAATCGCAAGTACTTCTGTAAAGAATTATATTACGGGGATCGTTCTGCACGGAGATAACGGCGTCAATATCAAATACGGCGTCGATGCCGACTATATTGACCTCCCCGGTCTTGAAGACATGGAATGGTTTGCCTTTGGAAAGAATAAAGCCGCAGTATCCTGGCAGGGGATTAAAAAAAACGTCGCTTCAAAAACATCGGACAGATATGTCATTCCGCTTGTCCGATCCATTGTATTTATAGATAACGGCAAACAAGTAGGCTGGCAATTTATTAATTTCTCACCATCCCTGATTTCCGATACTCTGGACGAATACAAAGTGAGCAGCGGGGACTATATTTTCCTGCTGGACGGCAATATGCAGTGTGTTTACGCAAGTGCTCCGAACTACATGGGCCGTGACATGAGCAGTCTTTCAGAAATAGTGGACAGGAAACAGAATTTTTCCATGTACAACTTCAACGGCGAGAAAATGCAGGCTGTTTATTCCAGATCAGAATATTCAGGCTTCAGCTTGGTCTATATGCTCAATTATAAGGTAATACAGCAGCAGAATACGACGATCACAAGAATGATGTTCGTGATCATTGCCATTACGATCACCATCAGCGTACTGATGACGCTGTTCCTCACCACTAACCTCACCAATCCTCTGTCGAAGGTCATCAGCAGAGTAAAGGGAATCGCCATGAAAGAATACACTCCTGTTCCCGAGATTGAGGGCGAGGATGAAATCGGCATACTTGGCAAGGAAATAAACATACTTGGATCCAGAGTAAAACAGCTTATAAATGATGCAAAGGAAAATGAGAAGGCTAAAAAAGACCTTGAGTTTAAAGTCCTGCAAAATCAGATCAATCCACATTTCATATACAATGTGCTCAATTCTATCAAGATTATGTCTGAGGTGCAGAAATCTGACGGAATATATAATACGGTAACGGCGCTGGGCGAGCTCCTGCGCGAAACATCGAAGGACACTTCTGATGAAATCACGATCCGCCATGAGTTATTTCTTGTTGAAAAATATGTAGATATTCAAAAGATAAGAAAGATGGGGCTTATAAAGGTAGAATACCAGGTAGATGAAAGAATACTGGACTGTAAAATACTGAAATTCCTGCTTCAGCCTATCGTTGAAAATTCCATAATCCATGGTCTTTGCGACAAAAAGGGTATGGGTATCATCATCATCTCCGCAAATGAAACAAAAGAAGACCTGATTGAAATTTCCGTTATGGATAATGGTATTGGAATGTCTCAGAAAAGGCTTGAACAGGTCATGCTCAGTGATGCCGGCTCAAGACCTGTTTCGAAATACAGCAGTATAGGGCTGCTCAACGTATCCGACAGGATCAAGCTAACATATGGAGAACACTACGGGCTTGAAATATCAAGTGTAGAAAACAAGTATACAAAAGTAATGATAACCATACCCAAGAGACGGTAGTAATGAACGCAAAATACACTTAAAAAAGACAGGAGGTAGTACTTTTGAACATTACTTTGCAAGAAAAGGCTGAATTGGACAGACTTTGTAAAAAGTTCAGGCTAGATGTCATCCGCGTATTGCATGACAAGCAAACAGGGCATCCGGGCGGCTCTCTGTCTGTCTGCGAGATTCTAACAACGCTCTACTTTCATACTGCAAATGTGAATCCTGCGGATCCCGGAGATCCAGGAAGAGACAGGGTCATTTTGTGCAAGGGACATGCCGCGCCCATGCTGTACCGCGTACTTGCCGAGAAGGGCTTTTTCCCCGTAGAAGAAATGAATACACTCAGGGACTTTAATACCAGGCTTCAGGGACATCCCTGTGCATTGGCGCTGCCCGGGGTGGAGCTTTCCACAGGTCCTCTGGGAACGGGTCTGTCCGCAGCACTTGGTATGGCGCTGGCACTTCGCCTTGACGGATCTGATGCGCATGTGTACGCCATCCTCGGTGACGGGGAGCTTAATGAAGGAACCGTCTGGGAAGCATGTATGAGTGCCTCAAAGTTTAAAGCAGAAAATCTGACGGCTATCCTCGACTGGAACGGCGTACAGCTTGACGGAACCTCTGATGAAATAATGCCAATGGGCGATATCGAAGCCAAATTCCGAGCTTTTGGCTGGGAGTGCTTCACCTGTGACGGCCACGATACAAGCGCGCTGTGCGAAGCATACGAAGCTGCAAAAAAAGTTACCGGCAAGCCGTCCATCGTGCTTGCGAGAACAGTTAAAGGAAAAGGCGTTTCTTTTATGGAGGGCAAAAATGCATGGCATGGCAGCCCGATCGGGGATAAATGTTTTGAGACGGCAATGCGTGAGCTGGGAGGTGCTGAATAATGGCAAAGTCGATACGCGAAGCTTATGGCGAAGCTTTAACCAAATATGGGAAGGACAATGACAGAGTCGTAGTGCTTGACGCAGACGTCAGCAGTTCAACAAAAAGCAATATCTTTGCATCTGCCTGCCCGGAAAGGTTTTTCAATGTTGGGATAGCGGAGGCAAATATGGCTGCGATGGCTGCCGGATTTGCCTCCGTTGGAAAAGTACCGTTTGTGAATACATTTGCAACGTTTATCACCAGCCTGTCACTGCTCTCCGCCAGAACATTCGGAAGTTATTCAGGACTTGGCATCAAATTTGCAGGCGCATACGGCGGTCTTTCGGATGCGTTCGACGGTCCAAGCCACCATTCCATAGACGATCTGGCCGTAATGCTTGCTCTGCCTAACTTTAAAGTATATGTGGCAAGTGATGAAGCTGTGACAGACTGGATTGTCAAAAACGCAATACAGGATGCGTCACCCATGTATATAAGATTGTCAAGAGATGTCTTCCCCGCACTATATAAAAAAGATGATATTTTTGAAGACGGGAAGGGTAAAATACTAAAAGACGGTAAGGATGTCGTTATTGTATCGTGCGGCATAATGGCAGGCAAAGCTCTCGAGGCGGCTGAAATACTTGCGGTAAAAGGAATTGACGCGGCAGTGATAGACATGTTTTGCATAAAACCGCTGGACAGCTCCCTTTTAATTGATTATGCTAGAAAGACAGGGGCCGTGGTAACTGCCGAAGAGCATTCCATCATCGGCGGTTTGGGAGC
Organism: Bacillota bacterium; assembly: GCA_023435745.1. GTDB lineage: Bacteria > Bacillota > Clostridia > Acetivibrionales > DTU013 > JAEYRF01. The sequence goes on from JAEZMD010000019.1 coordinate 144,055, forward strand.
TGCGGTTGCACAAGCGCTTTGCTCCGCAAACGCTTGCGTTCCTGTCGGATTTGTTGGAATCAACGATTGCCATGCCGAGTGCGGGCCATATAACGATCTTTTGCGTCAATATGGCCTCGACGCAAATGCTGTCGCTGCAAAAGCAATAGAAACAGTATCGAAAAAACAACTAAAATAAACCAGGATCAGGAGGAGAAAATTTATGAAAGAATCGATTCACAAGTATTTTAAGGTTGGGCTTATTTCCTTTATGGCGTATCCCTCTATTATTCGCGGTGAAGATCCGAATGTCGTAGAAATACTTAAAAAAATTGCTGTTGACGATTATTTTGACGCAGTGGAAGTAACCTGGATCAAGGATGACCAGCTTCGCAGCGAAGCTGCAAAGCTTCTTGAAGTATCACATCTCACCGTCTGCTACGGAGCTCAGCCCCGCCTGCTGACAACCGGACTTAATACCAACGATGTTAATGAAGAAATGCGCGCCAAAGCTGAGGCAACGCTAATAGACGCAATTGATGAAGCCGCACAGCTGGGCGCGAAGGGAATCGCATTCCTTTCGGGAAAATGGGAAGCAGCAACAAAGGACCTGGCATATGAACAGCTTCTTAAAACCACCAGAAATTTGTGCGCGTATGCTAAAACTAAAGGGATGATGGTTGAGCTTGAAGTCTTTGATTATGATATCGCAAAGAAATCCCTGATCGGTCCTGCGCCGTATGCGGCGAAATTCGCAGCAGATATTCGCTCTACCTGCGATAACTTCGGGCTTTTAATTGATCTGTCGCACATTCCGATGTGTTATGAAAGCAGTGAATTTGTAGTGCGTACGTTAAGACCGTATCTAACACATTTTCATATCGGTAATACCGTATGTGAAAATCCTTCTGCGGAAGGCTACGGCGACGAACATCAGCGCTTCGGTTTTACAAACAGCTCAAATGATACAAACGAGCTTCTTCAATTTCTTCGTGTCCTGAAAAACGAGGGCTTTATGAATGCAGAAAATCCATATGTTCTGTCATTTGAAGTCAAGCCCTGGAAAAACGAAGATGCCGACCTGGTAGTGGCTAACGCCAAGCGTGTTCTCAACAGAGCATGGGCATTACTTGAGGACTGAGCGTATTTGACATGCAACCAATAATAAATACAAATAATTACACTAGACGACGGAGGAAGTAGATATGAAAATTGTAGTTCTTGACGGTTATACGGAAAATCCCGGTGATCTTAGCTGGAGCGGATTAGAGGAAATGGGGAGCCTGACGTTATACGATAGAACCCCCCTGAATGACGAGGACGAAATCATAAAGCGTATAGGAGATGCCGAAGCAATATACACAAACAAAACACCCCTCAGCAAAAAGACCATCGAAGCGGCGCCAAACCTGAAATTCATCGGCGTGCTTGCCACCGGTTATAATGTTGTAGACGTTAACGCGGCTAAGGGTAAGGGAGTTGTTGTGTCCAATATTCCCTCATATGGCACGGCTGCTGTCGCACAATTTGCAATTGCCATGCTTCTTGAAATATGCCATCACGTTGCGCACCATAGCAACGCGGTACATGAGGGACGCTGGGAAAACAATGCGGATTGGTGTTTTTGGGATTATCCCCTGATTGAGCTTGCAGATAAAACCATGGGAATCATAGGATTTGGCAGAATTGGGCAGGCAACCGGTAAAATAGCTCAGGCAATGGGTATGAAGGTACTGGCATATGACAGCTATACCAATCCGGCGCTGGAGAGTGAGACATGCAAATATGCCGACCTGGATACTCTCTTAAAGGAATCTGATGTCATAGCGCTGCACTGTCCCCTTTTTCCGGAAACACAAGGGATTATTAACAAAGAAACGATTGCAAAGATGAAGGACGGCGTAATTATTCTCAATAATAGCCGCGGTCCTTTGATCGTTGAACAGGATCTCGCGGATGCTCTTAACAGCGGCAAGGTATACGCCGCCGGCCTTGACGTGGTAAGCAGCGAGCCTATCAAAGGGGACAACCCGCTGCTGAAGGCAAAAAACTGCATTATTACGCCGCATATCAGCTGGGCGCCAAAAGAAAGCCGTCAGCGTCTGATGGATATTGCAGTGGACAATCTGCGCCAGTTCCTGAACGGCACACCGGCGAATGTCGTTAATAAATAACGGCTAATGAGCTCTAACGCTTGGATAAAAACTCTAAAAGAGCCTCGGGACCAGTCCTGAAGCTCTTTTGTTTTTTCGTTGCTTGAAAAAAAGCAACCGGTATTTGCTCTGTTTCTCTTGATAATCACCGCAAACTAGTGTACTATTTTTTATCAATAAAGCAGTTATAATATCGTGTAATGAGAGGTGCTATTGATGAGCGAATGGAGAATAGAGACCAAATGCCTTCAGGAGGGCTATAAACCCGGAAATGGCGAGACGCGGGTTGTGCCGGTCTGCCAGAGCACAACCTATAGATATGATTCTGCCGAACACGTTGCAGAATTATTCGACAGGCCGGATAAAGGCCATATTTATTCCCGTATCAGCAATCCCACTGTTGCGGCTCTGCAAGAAAAGATTGCGGCGCTGGAAGGCGGCGTTGGCGCGTTGTGTACTTCCTCCGGTCAGGCGGCCACCTTTATCGCCGTCATGAACATCTGTGAATGCGGAGACCACATTGTCTCTGCAGGTACAATCTATGGCGGAACCTTTAATCTTCTAAATGTTACTTTTAAAAAAATGGGGATCGAAGTGACCTTTGTCGATCAGGACGCCTCTGAAGAAGAGATTCTGAAGGCTTTCAGGCCGAATACAAAAATGCTTTTCGGAGAAAGCATTGCAAATCCTAAAATCAGTATTCTTGATATTGAAAAATTTGCCCGTATTGCCCACAAGAACAATGTTCCGCTGGTCATCGACAACACCTTTGCAACACCGGTCCTGCTCAGACCTTTCGAATACGGGGCTGATATAATCACACATTCCACAACAAAATACATAGATGGACACGCCACCAGCATTGGCGGAGTATTGGTCGATTCCGGCAATTTTGACTGGACAAACGGGAAATTCCCGATTCTGACACAGCCTGATTCGTCCTATCACGGTATCCGCTACACTGAAACCTTCGGTAAAGCGGCCTACATCATGAAGGCCTGCTATCAATACATGAGGGATCTGGGCAACTGCATGAGCCCCATGAACGCATTTCTGACAAATCTGGGGCTGGAAACCCTTCACCTCAGGATGGAGCGCCATTGTTCAAATGCCGAAAAGGTAGCCGATTATCTTTCAAAGAGTGATAAGGTCATTTCTGTTAGCTACCCCACGCTCAAAAGCGACAAATACTATGATCTCGCACAGAAATATCTGCCCAAAGGCTGCTCGGGTGTTATTTCCTTCCGGATCAAGGGAGGCAGAGATGCGGCAGTTAAATTCATGGATAAGCTGAAGCTTGCGGCGATAGTTGTTCACGTTGCTGATGTCCGAACCGCAGTTCTCCATCCCGCAAGCTCGACACACCGTCAGCTGACAGATGAACAGCTGCTTGCGGCAGGGATAGAACCCGATATGATCCGGATATCAGTAGGAATCGAAAATGTTGACGATATCATAGAGGATATCCGTCAGGCGTTGTAACCGTGAGCCTCGTATCGGAGCATACTGCGTTGTTTCTTTGTTACCGCCGGTATCATTGCTCTGCTTAAACCGGCCAGCCAGGCTGGCCGGTTTGTTATTATGCCAGGTTGGTCCTTACGGATTGATAAGGAGCTTCGCCAAGGGCGAATCGCTTCCAAGTATAACTGTCTTGTTTGATCCCTGGAGAGAAGCCTCAAGAGCATCCAGAGAAAGCATAAATTCAAAAAACTCACGTTTATCATCAGTATTATACGTTTGTGCAAGCTTCCTCATATACTCCTGTTCGCCCTCGGCTTCAATTTTCGCAGCTTCAGCCTCCGCGTTCGAGACGATAATATTCACCTGTCTGTCAACGTTATTTCGAATGATGGATGCCTCATACTCACCATCGGCGATGTATTTCTCAGCTATCTGGTTACGCTCTGAAATCATTCGTCCGTATACCGCCTGTTCATTTGCTTCAGGAAGGTCAAACCTCTTTATCTTAACATCCACCACTTCAATACCATAATTTCTTGCTATTGTATCAACATTAACCGTAATGCCTGCATAAATATCATTTCGTTCCGATGCATTATCCTCGTTGATAATTTCCTGCTGAGCAAGCGTTCCCATAACATTTTTGAATGCATTGTAAGTAAACGCATCCAGACGCTCCTCTGCCACACTTATACTTCCAAGTGTCTGAAAAAACTTCAGAGGTTCAACAATACGCCACAGTACATAGCTGTCTACCGTCATGTTCTGCTTGTCGGCGGTCAGAACCTCAGATGGCGAGATGTCGTAATACAGTATTGCTTTCGGGAATGTCCTTATACTGTCCAGAAACGGAGTTTTCAGGTAAAGCCCCGGCGAATCCTTTGTAGATATTATTTTGGAAAACCTGACCGTACTGGCATATTCATTTTCTTGAACGACATATACGCTCGATGCTCCGACAATGATGATCGCGAGTATGATGAGTCCTGCTGATATTTTCATTATTTTATTTTTCATCCTACTCATCCCCCTTTTCCGCATTTTGTTCAATGGCGTCCGCGCTCCCAAAAAAGCTTTCCAGCGGCAGTATTTTGTTCACTCCGTTTTCCGATGTGTCAATATAAACCTTTACATTCGGCAATAAAGCGGTCAGCACTTCATAGTACATTCGAGAACGCGTGATTTCCGGGTTGTTTGCATATTCATTATACATTGCCTCAAACATGGCTATTTGCTCCGTAGCGTCATTGATCCTGTTGCGTTTCAAATAATCGGCATTCTGCAGCAGCTTATCCGCCTGAGCCTCAGCTTTCGGTACCTCGGCGTTTTCATAAGCCTTTGCCCTGTTAATAACAGTCTCCGCCTCCTGCTTTGCAGTTTCCACTTCCTTAAACGCGGCCGTTACCTCCTCTGTCGGCGGCTCGCTGTCCTGTATTTTCACATCCGTCAGCATGAGCCCAATATCATATTCGATCAGCACTTCGCTGATAAGCTCTTTGACCTGCTGCTGGACAAGCTCCTTTCCATCCGTCAGTACTGAGTCAACGCCTGTGGACCCAACCACATTTCTTACCTGGCTCTGGACAAGATTTCTCAATATCTCCTCGGGCTGGTAGGATGAAAACAAATACTTTACGGGATCTGAAACTTTATATTCAACGAAGAATTCTACATTGACAATATTGTAATCCCCCGTTATCATTTTGCTTTCATTATCGACCAGAACATAGCCTCCTTCTGATGCTGCATCTGTGCGATAGCCCATCTCAATCTTCTGATATACATTGACATCCACCTTTGAAACCGTCTGAATCCCAAAAGGAAGCTTGAAATGCATACCGGCATCCACGATATTTGTAACCCTGCCAAAGGTAGTCACTACACCCTGCTGTTTGTCATCGATCGTATACCAGCACGTTCCCGCTGCTACCAACAATATCAATACAACAGCCGCGGGTATTATAAATTTCTTTACTTTTATCCATTTCATCCTAAAGTCGCCGGGAGAACCGGAATTTTGTCCAAATGGATATCTTACATCACCATTCATGTTCATCACCTTCCCAGATAGATTATGTTCCTATCTATATGCTATCATAGTTACTGTGTTACATCCAGACAAAATGGGGGATATATCGTTATATAAAATGACAATAATCTATACCGGAATAAATTTGAAGGGAATAACAACAATATGGGTGAAAGTTGGAAAAAAAATATTATACTCTTTTTAGCAAGCCAGACCGTATCACTTTTTGGATCCTCACTGGTGCAGTATGCGATATATTGGCATATAACATTGGAAACGCAGTCCGGAATAATGATGACGATCTATATTATCTGCGGTTTTCTGCCTACCTTTTTCTTGTCTCCCTTTGCGGGAGTTTGGGCTGATCGCTATAATCGGAAAAAGCTTATCATACTGTCAGATTCTCTGATCGCGGTGTCAACACTGATTATGGCGATACTGTATATGATGGGATATAAAGCTATCTGGCTTCTGTTTATAATGTCCGCTGTCCGCGCGTTGGGGGCCGGAATTCAGACACCTGCCATCGGAGCAATCCTTCCCCAGCTGGTTCCGGAGGATAAGCTGACAAAGGTAAATGGAACAAATGGAAGCATCCAGGCGTTTGTTACACTGATCTCTCCCATGATTAGCGGCGCACTGCTGTCCTTTATCTCAATTGAAAAAATATTCTTTATTGATGTGGTCACAGCGGCAATTGCTGTTTCAATCCTGCTTGCATTAAAAGTGGCTCCTCATGCGAAAGCATTGGAGAAGCAGACAACCAGCTATTTTGACGACCTGTCGAGAGGTTTCGCTTACATTAAGGAGCATACCTTTGTGAAGAAATTCTTTCGGTATTGCGCTATCTTTTTTGTGCTGGTTGCACCCTCCGCATTCCTTACAGGTCTGCAGGTTACACGCAGCTTCGGCAATGAAGTCTGGCGCCTCTCCGCTATTGAAGTCAGCTTTTCCGTCGGAATGATCGCAGGGGGTATCATTATAACCTCCTGGGGCGGTTTCAAAAACAGAACTCACACAATGATACTGGCAAGTCTGATATTTGGAGCCTGCTCCTTTGCGCTCGGCACCATACCGGTATTTTGGATATACCTTGCATTCATGGCGCTGGCAGGCGTTGCCATGCCGTTTTTTAATACGCCTTCTATGGTTCTGTTACAGGAGAAGGTTGAGCCTGATTATCTCGGAAGAGTGTTCGGCGTGCTTGGGATGATCTCAAGCGCGCTCATGCCGCTTGGCATGCTCGTATTTGGCCCAATATCGGATTTCGTCAGAATAGAATGGCTGCTTATGGGAACAGGCGTACTGCTGATGGTTCAGGGTCTTGCTCTGATTGGAGACAAGGTATTGATCGGAGCCGGTCAGCCGTTAGCGAAGCCGGAGTCTGTACAGGAACCGGAGCCCGAGCCGGGGTCCTGAATCTAATCCGGGATAGTGCCTACTTTTTTAACAATGCGTTATATTATTGGTCAATTTGCAGCATCATACTTTCATGAAAACAAATAAGCGACGAAAGCGAGCCAAATTAATTTTTAATCCTGTTGCGGGGGCAAATCAGGAATCCCCCTTGCGGCTTATGGAAGTGCTTAAAGAGATGCAGGCCTGGAAGCTCGTACCTGAGCCTTATCTGACCGAGCCGGATTCTGATCTGTCCGAAGTAGTTCGGGATGCAATTGCTCGGGGCATCCGTTTGTTTGCAGTCTGCGGCGGCGATGGTACTGTTTCATCTGTTGCAAGAGCCATGATAGGCACAAACGCCACCCTCGGCATTATCCCGACAGGCACTCAGAACAATGTAGCCTTCAGCCTGGGAATACCAACTGATATACCGGCTGCGATCTCTATACTCCGCACTGGAAAGCGCATTAAGGCAGATATGGGTATAATTACCTGTGGTAATAGCAGTATGCCATTTCTGGAGATCTGCTCCGTAGGGCTGTTTTCTGCCCTCTTTGAATCCGGGGATGACATCCAGCACGGTAATCTGGCTCGTATAGGTGACTTTCTGGCTACTTTAACTGCTACTCCTCCCTCTGAGATAAATATCCTGCTTGACGCAACAGAGCAGGTCATAAGCAAGGGACATGTTGTGTTAGTATCAAATATGCCTTATGTCGGCCGTCATTATCAGGTAGGCGAAGAAAATTCGTTTAACGATGGGTTGCTCGATGTGCTTTTTTGCACCGATATCTCAAAGCTCGACCTGATGCTTGGATATATGATGAAAGCACCCGGAATAAGTGAGGAAGCGGATCCCCGTATAAAAAATTTTCACGTCCGGGAAATTACCATTGAAGCCAATCCTGTTATGACAGTTATGGCGGATGGAATAATACTCGGAGATGGTCCGGCCCATATTGAAATGCGGCGGCACGCACTGACCGTTATGGCGCCGAACTCATCCGGCAGATTAAGCGAATCAGGTGAAGACCTTGAAAAATAAAATCATCAAGATACACTCCAAATGTAAGAAACTCGCAGGCTGGATAAGGCAAATCGGCATTATCTACTGGATTGTTATTATTAGTATTCTGTTAGTCTTTTTCTTGATTTTGATGCCAAAAGAGCTTTGGAGTATTTTTTGGGAAAGCATAAAAAAACAAAAGCTTCTGGCTGTGCTCGTTCTTATTTTCTGCATAACGGCAGTCTCTTTGGTGTGGAAAGTCGGCCAGCGAATAGATGTCTGGGCTTTTTTAATCTTCAATCTGCATGGTCGGAGAGCCCGCTGGCTTGACCGGACCATGCTTGCCGTTACTCAGCTCGGGAGCGGCGCTTTTGCTCTGGGGATTGCAATGATCTGCTTCCTGACGGCGAATCAATCACTTGCCTATGAAATTATACTTGGCTCCCTCTCACTATGGCTTGTTGTTGAGCTCATGAAATTTCTGATCTGCCGGACACGGCCCTATATCAAACTGACCAATACGCGCATAGTCGGTTCAAGAGCAGGAGGACACTCATTTCCCAGCGGACATACCAGCCAGTCGTTTTTTTTGGCGGCACTGCTATCGAACTATTATCAATTTTCTCTTCCCGGCTGGCTGATCCTGTATGCTGTCGCCCTGCTGGTGGGCATCACACGGATGTATGTAGGAATGCACTATCCGCGCGACATACTTGGGGGTGCAGTTCTCGGCACATTCTGGGGGCTTTTTGGCGCCCTTGTGAATCAATTTGTTTAATAAGCCCCGTTCTCCGGTTCACTCTTTTCAGACTTTTTGTAACCCCTGACAACTGCCCGGAATAAAATATCTACAGTAGATGAATTATCAGGAGTAGTCAGATGGTTATCCATGTAGTAAAATCCGGAGAATCTCTCTGGACGATCGCCAATAGGTATGGCGTATCAATTGCCTCTATTATCAATGTGAATGAACTATCCATGCCAAACCGGCTGGTGATCGGCCAGGCACTGGTCATTCCAACCGGGGACACTTTCCATACCGTCAGAGCCGGAGAATCGCTTTGGAGGATTGCGCAGACTTATGGAACCACCGTTCAGGCTATCGCGCAAGTCAATGATATCGCAAATCCAAATCTCATTTATCCGGGAATGGTGCTAAGAATTCCTTCAAAACCAAGGCCTGTGATCGATGTAAACGGATACATCTATCGTCTTGGCAGTCCTGCTGCCCCAATCATCAGGGAGGTCGGCGAACTAATGACCTATGTCTGCCCGTTTGCCTATCGAATCAGAGAAGATGGCGATCTAGAAGCTATTGACGACAATCCAGCAATCAATGCTGCTTATTCTGTCAATGCAGTCCCATTGATGGCGATCACTAACTTTACCTCCACTGAGCTGGGAGAAAACCTGGCTCACGAGGTGTTGAGCAATCTGCAGATCGTGGACCGCCTGCTGACGAACATTGTGAATATCATGCGGCTCAAAGGTTACCTGGGTCTCAATATTGACTTCGAAAACGTACTTCCGGAAGACCGGGAAAATTATAACCGATTTATCCGTCTTGCAGTGGAGCGGCTGCACCCGCTCGGCTATTCTGTCTCAAGTGCGCTGGCTCCAAAAACAAGCGCAGAGCAAACCGGATTGCTCTATACAGCACACGATTACCCTGCACATGGCCGAATTCTCGACTTCATTATACTCATGACCTATGAGTGGGGATACCGCCTTGGCCCGCCGCGGGCAATTTCGCCTATTAACGAGATCAGACGGGTGCTTGACTATGCAGTTTCCGTGATACCCAGAAACAAGCTGTTCCTGGGGTTCCAGATCTATGCCCGGGATTGGCTGCTCCCACATGTACAGGGACAGGAAGCGGAGACCTTCAGCAATCAGGAAGCTATTGAAAGAGCCATACGTTACGGAGCTGAAATCCAGTACGACACCGTCGCTCAATCGCCCTTCTATCGTTATACCGACGCTCAGGGAAGAAGGCATGAGGTATGGTTTGAGGATGCCCGAAGTGCTCAGGCGAAATTTGACACAGCAAAAGCCTATGGATTAAGAGGGATTAGCTATTGGGCACTGGGACCTGCTTTCCCCCAAAATTGGGCGCTACTGGCGGACAACTTTGTGGTACGCAAGCGGATATAATACGGCTTGAAGCTAAAACGGATAGACTTCACAGAGTTTTTGGAATATAATTAAACCAATCTGCTGATATAGGTGGTAAAAATGAAGCTTTCTTTTTTATGCACACTGATCGTTATAAGTTTTTTATTTACCGCCTGTGCCACATCCGCACCTTCTTCCAACGGCTCCGGACTGATTGAGGTGAATCCCGAATCCTCCGGCTCCGCGCCCACTGACTCGCTTTTGCCGCGGGCCGCCGATACCACTGCCGCTGATGGTAAAGCAGTGCTGCAGCAAACAGTATGGGATGAGCTGGATTTACTACAGGAGAATCCCTATTACGTTGCTTGGTATTCCTTTGATGACAAAATAGCCAGTCAGGACATGCCCTCGCTTATATTGGAAGGCCTGTCCCACACAAATCCGGTAGTGCAGTGGTTTTCTGCGAATAAATCAATAGACTGTCTTGACCAAATGGAACCGGTTGAACTCAGGACCCGGCTGACTTCCTTGCTGAACGCTAAGGAGGGCTTTGTTCGCGACGCTGCAGGACTGGCGCTTGCCGCTCTCAATAAGGATTGGAGCTATCCCCATATTTTAAAAAGCCCAAAGAAAAACCGGTATGCCTTTACCCGCTTCAATGATTCACAGGCTAATGACGGCACAGTGTTTATTGTTGAAGAGAATGAGCTGAGAAAGGTCAATCTTGATTATAATACCTATGTCTCCGGCTGGTCTCCCGATGGAACCTGGCTCGTTTGCAATTCCATATATCGATATGGCAACTCATTGCAGCTTTTGAACGTTGAGACAGGTAATATCATGCATATTGCCGGAAGCTTGACAGAAGGCTTTTCAGACATAATGCCGATGCTTGGCCTAAATCCGCCGCGTGGTTTTTCAGATATGAACCTGCTTGAGTGGAGTGAGGATAGTAAAAAGGTATTACTTTCCTATAGATATTCAGACATTCAGATGGATGATGCATGGATTCTTATGGTATATGATTTTCAAAACAATATCGTAGATTGGGTTTCCACCCTTTCTGATGAAGAGCAGACCAGCCGATTCCTGGTTAATAATGCGACTGCCGTGTCATACACTCCGGACGGCTTTGACTGGAAGGCTGCTGACTATGGCTTACCTGGCGGACTGCTTGCCTCCGTTCCGCCTGAGACGGCGCTGGCTCAGGCAAACTCTGCAGTGCAAGGCCTTCTTGAATCGATTTCCAACAATGATCTCACCGGTTTCAAGTCGTTTATCCCTTCCGAAAAAAGACTAGTGAAGGGGCAGATACAATCAGCGTTAGACGACTTCCGGATCTGTTTCGGCGACAAGCCTGTCAGCAGCTTTAAATATTGCGGGTTAAACCCAAAAATGATCAACTCTTTCAAATACCGCGTACAAAATGAAGTACGCGGCGGAGTATATCTGAACCTTACAATGAATAGTAACGGTTCCTGCACCTGCTCTCATCCGTTTATTGATTACTCACAGATGGTTCACAAATTAGCGGACGAATACACCGAAGCGCTCCGTCATGAGAATATCAAAGCACTCAACCGCCTGTTATCCATGGAAGTGCCGGTTACAGAGCAGCGTGTCCGGAAAATGACTGAGACATATAAACAGATACTGGACATATCAAAAGCCACTATCGTATTCAGCGGTCAGGTGGCAGGAGACTCTGACCGTGGAATCTTTTATTACGAACTAAGGAATAATGCAAATAACATTCTCAGTGGGATCCATATCAAGTATGAAGATGGAAAATTGTATTTAAATGACTCCTTGCTGGAACAGATACCGTAGCAAAACATTTCTGTCATACATAGCATGCGCATCCCCCATGCTGCCCTACTCCTCCGCCCTCTTCTCCATAGCGCTGTTCAGTTTCTGGCGCTGCTCCTCCATCTGACGTGCACAATCCTCACCTTTCATATATAAAAGAATCAACCTGTCCATTTCCCGACTGATTTCCAAAACATCCATCCTGAGACCCCCGTTATATAAGTCGGCAGTAAAAAACTTCTATTATTTTGTTGTTTTCTGCGCAACGTCTTCTATTATTGTATCTAATTTTGACGAATCGTCAATACTATTTTAAAAAATGTTACCCGTAAGGCAACATAATGTAGTGAAAATGCAACTTCTGCTATAATGATTATCAGGGAGTTGATCGCTTGATATCCTTTGGTGATAGATTCAAGAGCCTCAGAATAGAGAAAAATATGACTCAGCAGCAATTGGCTGATTTATTTTTTACAAAAAAGAGTTCCATCTCAAGGTATGAAAACAATATTCAGCTGCCTGAGATAGATACGCTCCGGAAGTTCGCGGACTTTTTTGAGGTCTCAATCGATTACCTCCTTTGTCGAAGTAATTTAAAAAACAATGATATGCCCAGTGCCGCATATCTGCCGAAGAAGACTATTGAATTGCCGATTCTTGGCGTGGTAAGAGCCGGTGTGCCTTTATATGCGCAGCAGAATTTACTGGGATACTCGACCATTGATGCTGCTCTCGTCCCCTCGGGTGAATGCTTTTACCTTCGGGTTAAAGGAGACAGCATGAATCTATCCAATATCGTCGACAACCAGCTGGTTATGATCCGCCGGCAGCAAGCAGTTGAAAACGGCGAGATCGCGCTGGTTATGGTAGGCGAGGAGGACGCCACTATTAAAAAACTCTACAGATCCGATACTACTGTCACATTGATGCCTCACAGCTCAAATCCCGAGTACCCGCCGAGGATCATTAACCTGGAGAAGGAGCCTGTCAAGGTGATCGGGAAAGTTGTCGGCACATTCATCCGCTTTTAGAACGCTTTCTTGCTTGAATCGGGCAAATAGGTTATTGTAGAATGAGCATAATATATTTCATACCGTACGATGAGGATCGGAGGCTGACATGACTTATCAGGAATTGGTCCAAAAAGCTATAGAGGCCAGGAAGAACTCCTATAGCCCTTATTCCAAATTTAAAGTGGGCGCCGCATTGCTAACGGCGGAAAATGAGTTCTACACCGGTGTGAACATCGAAAATGCCTCCTACGGGCTGACAGTATGTGCAGAGAGGACTGCCCTGCTAAAGGCAGTGTCAGAGGGTTCAGTTAAATTTGTCGCATTGGCCGTTGCCTGTGACACCGATTCTTTCAGCGACGCATATCCATGTGGCGTTTGCAGACAAGTTATGGCCGAGTTCCTCAATGATGCTGCGGATATCATTGTATCCGTTAACACCGGCGAATACAGGGTCCATAAGATGAAGGAACTGCTGCCCTATGCTTTCAAACTATAACGCGTGGGTTCAGAGTAACTTTGCATTCTGCTCTTTCCAGTTAAGCCGGATAAAAAGATCAGATGGTCGAGTAATAAGAATAAATCCTGAATAATAGGCATAAACCGGGACATATTTACGGATTATCGAAATATTTTGTTAAATATGCACAATAACCGTCAAATATAGCATATTGTATATTGAATTATGTGAAGTATAGTTGTATAATTACTTTGATATAGAAATCGTTATGTGAGGATGACTCCATCACTCATTGATAACGGTTTTTTTATCCGGATAAATTTCTGAAATGAGGTGAATGGCATGGATAGTGACCCTGGCAGTAGTTATCACATACGATGCTTTCCTATTTATGAGGGAATTATTTATCATGCCATTTATATTGATATAAAAGTGGTATAGAAATAAGCCCTCATCAAAAATTATTTGTAGAGAAGAGGGTGGTTTTCATGATCGAAATCTTTAAGACCGTAAATAACGAGATTGTCCGGGCGGAGACCTTTGAAGAAGGCGTCTGGGTCAATCTGGTCAATCCGAATGAGGAAGAAATCAAAAAGGTTCATACAGCTTTGAATGTCGACCTGGATTTTTTGCGGGCCGCATTGGACGAAGAGGAAAGAGCCCGTATCGAGAACGACAATGGTCAGACTCTGATCATTGTTGACACGCCTATTCTGGAAAAAGACGGTAGCAGGATGAATCTCTATACGACGATCCCTCTTGCCATTATACTGATCAAGCATGTCATCATTACTGTCTGTCTGAAAGACGACACGCTGCTGAACGATTTCTCGAGCAATAAGGTAAAGACATTCTTTACACAATACAAGACAAGATTTGTGCTCCAGATCCTTCATAGAAATGCCACAAAGTATCTGCAATTCCTCAAACACATAGACAAGGCCAGTAACCGCGTCGAGCAGGATCTGCACAAATCCATGAAAAACAAGGAGCTTATTCAGATGCTCAAGCTTGAGAAGAGTCTTGTCTACTTCTCAACAGCCTTAAAAGCAAACGAAGTCGTCCTTGAAAAATTGATGAAGTATGAGCACATAAAGAACTACCCGGAAGATACCGATCTGCTTGAGGATGCGATAATCGAAAACAAACAGGCAATTGAAATGGCCAATATATATAGCAGCATTATGACCGGCACCATGGACGCGTTTGCTTCCATCATATCGAACAATCTGAATATTGTGATGAAATTCCTGACGTCTGTGACCATTGTCATGGCGATCCCCACAATGATCTCCAGCTTTTTCGGGATGAACGTCGGTCTTCCGCTCTCGGGTCCTTACGCCTTTTGGATCATCGTCGTTCTGGCCGTATTTTTGTCCGCCGTGACGGGGTTTACGCTGATCCGCAAAAAGATGTTCTGAAATGAGATCGAAAAGTGCCCAAAATGGGCACTTTTATTTACCGCTCACATAAATTTCCCTTGCTGTCATAAAAGCTTTCATCGGACTTTCTGATGATCCCCTGACTGTCATAGAACTCTTCATCCGCCTGTCTTAATACACCCAGATAGTCAAAGTAATCCTCCCCCGGCTCACGCATTATACCTTCTCCGTCAGCGTAGCTTTCCCCCGGGTTTCGCAGACTTCCCTGTCCATCATAAAAACTCTCTTTTTGGGAGTACAAAAACTATCTCTCCTTCACAGCTTTATTATCAGCTTGCATCATAACTATTATATCACAAATTTTGCTTTGCAGACCACCCGGTAATATTGCACACGTTTATTTAACTCTGTCCTCACTCGTTTGCTACGCGTTTATTATAAATGAAATCTCTTGATCAGCTCGTCCTTGTATTTCTTGTCTGCGAAAATGAACATGCCCGCAAGCGTCAGAAATGAGTAAAAGGCTGACAGAATGCTTGGCCATACGGAGGTGACCAGACCTGTCACACAGAACACGATGGGCAGAAAGCCCATGATCACCATGATTGTCTGATAAATAGTGTATTCACGCCATTTCAGCCTCTTTAAAAAGATTATGAAGGTGATCATCAGCGTTGCTGTTATAAAAATAAACGGCGTCACATAAGTCAAACCCCAGCCCTGTGTCTGAGTAGCCAGTTCCAGCGCAAACACATATATGGAGGTCACGATTGCATCAAGCACAATGATCCTTCCGATCTTCTTTTTTGAAAACAAAGGATATACGATCGCGATCCAGACATACAGCAAGGTTCCTACAACATACAAAGACCATAAATTGCCGGAATAAGTCAGGAAGTTGATAAGAAGACTGGAGGAGCCTATTACTAAAGAGATGAAAATAACCAGCCTGAGAACAAAATTATATCTGCGGGCATTCCCCTCTTCAGGTTCCGGATATTTAGCTATATCATCAGCATCAGCCGACTGAGGGCAGGTACAAGCTTTCCTTTCAGTGTCAGCGGCAGAATCTGCTGTCAGCAGCATCGAACACAGAGGACATTTTTGAGAGTTGGTATTTACTTTTAGATTACATTTCCCGCAATACTTCGTCTCGTCACCCCCTATTAGTTTCTATTGTAATATCCAGCCCCTGTTCCGAAAGAAACCGGAAGAAAAACTTCTCAATATCCGTCTCATGCATCACCTTCGTAAAGGTCATGATCATATCCTCCTTGTAGGAGCAAGCAGTACAGGTGATCAAATTTGATACGGGGCGCCCCAGAAGAAACTCAAAACGCTCTACATATTTACTCATCTCTTCAGGCAGCTTAATCACGCCCAGATTGGAATATGAGCTGGTAAAAAGGTTCTCTCCGAAAGCGTTGTATGCTGTCCTCAGGACTACATTCTTCAGTGCAAGCGGTGCAAGCCTCATGAATATATTTTTCTCCGCATTGACATTTGCACTGATCTTTTCTATCAGTCTGCCCGGCTGAACCTCACTTCTCATAATGTCCGTTATAATGCCCAATACATGATCAAAGGTATACTCCTGCTCTGTAAAGGAAACTCCCGCATTCACATAGGACGAAAAATTTCTCAGGGTCTTGGACGGGAACCAGCTTCTCAGGTTCACAGGTATAGAAATTTTAACCGGAGCATTCGATTTTCTTCCGTTCAGTTGAGTGCGATAGATGGAATAGATTAGAAGCGCGGCGGTGTATTCGGTAACAGTTGCATTCTTTTCCTTTACCACCGCCAGAAAGTCCTTCAATGAGATGATGCCATGTATGATCCCCAAATGCTCAGGGGGCATTCTTGTTCCGGAAATGTGGAAGGCCTTATCCTCCACCCATTTGCTTTTAACCTTGGGATCATAGTATTTTCTAAAGCTGTCTTCGGTTTCTCCGACAGACGGATAGTCATCGCAATCAAGAAAGCCTGCATCAGAAAACAAGCCATGCCCCGACAGTGTCAGGTATTGTGAAATAAGAGTTTTGAGAAAAACGAGTGCGCCGGTGCCGTCTGTAAGTGCATGAAAAATTTCCAGGCTGATCCGTTTTTTATAGTAGCTGACACGAAATAAAAACCCTTTATTCTCATCCGGAATAATGTCCCGGCAGGGCGGGGCTTGCTCGACAGTGACCTCAGGGGTTTCAGGATTAGATTCGAAAAAATACCAGAACAATCCCCTCTTCATTCTCACACCAAGTGCGGGAAACCGGGGAACTACCATTGCAAGAGCCTCCTGCAGGACCTGCGGATCCACATCGGCATTAAGCTGCGCAGCAATGCGAAAAACACTGCCGCTTCCGAGCCCGCTGATCGCGGGATAAATCTTGGCTGCATTATCGAGCTTGTACCAATTACTTTCGTTTTTGTCCGCTTTTGCCCTGAACGCCATCAATGTTCACCTCAAAATGCTTATGCACTTATTTTAACATAAATAAGTAAATGTTTATATACTTCGAGGTGACACTTCATTATTTGATTTCGCCATACCTGACAATACTTGTTTCTACATCAAAGCTGGCCTCCATTTTTGGGTAGATCTTCTTCCAGCCATCAAGTTCCCCTATAGATATCCAGTAATCATTATAATAAGCCCTGATCTTATCACCGATCCCAAGCGCATCACAATTGGCATTCTGCAGCTTCCTGAAGACATCTTCCGAGGAGGCTTTTATTTGGCTGTTCAAGCTATCCTCCAGTTTCTTTTCATATTGCCGATCGGTTATATCTCCCCATTTATATTCCTCAAGAATCACTTTCAGCTTTATTTTAGAGTGAATCATCGGAATGCCATCCTTGAATTGAATATCTAATTTTGATCTTACACTTCTGGTAAACACTATTCCCTTTTTCTTTTCACTTTTAATATCTTCGGGTAAATCAAATAATATTTCGGATTGCCTTGACTTTCCCATCGCGAGGTACAGACAAACTGTTTCCCGGGTATTCAGCCGGCCGGTCATCCTATCCCTGTCGATCAAAGCCGTGCCTGTCACTCTAATAAAATCATTCTCCAGTTTAATGATAGGAAGTACGGGAGAAAGCCCCGGAATTGAATTATTAATATCATATTTAATGATATCTGTATCTGGACAATAACCGGAGCTGGCATTGCCTTTTATAAGCTCATTTAGATAAATGCCGATGATGGGTTTGGTTTTAAATTGGCTTCCCTTAGAAATCAATTCTCCCGCGCTCCCATCAACAATAACAACCCTTGCCTGCACTGTAGTCTGTGTATCTCTCTCAAATATTTCAAAATACTCCGATATTTCTTTTTCTTCGGCAAAATCCTTATTAATAAGGATACTTTGAATTTTTCCGCTTTGTATCTTTCGCGGAGTAGACTCACTGAACAACTCCCTTGACTCCCTGAGCAAATATGCTTCTGTCTTAATCACTTCTGCCCTGATTCCTTTAGCTCCCCCGGATCCACCTCCGCCATTCATGCCTCCGTCCCCTTCAGAAATAACAGGATATGAAACGGTTATCTGAATTTTATCATCAATACCCGGATCTATTCCCAAATTCAAAACAAGCCCTGTCTTCTCATAAATAATTTGATCCCAGCAGCCTGTTAGAAAAATGGCAGCGAAGATGACTGCCACAAGCCTGTAATATTTTTTCATGCTTTATTCTTCGCCCCTTTCCGGGATATCAAGGCTATACTCAGCAGAAGAACCGGATAGGGAACACCAACGAAAAACAAAGCGTACCCGGCATAACGAGTCATTTGGTATACTGTATACGAATCCTCTCCAAATATACTTGTAAGAACAATAACAATGATAATAATGATTGTAAAAGGTATCCTCTTTGACTTTACTTTAAACACTTTCTTTGTCGTGTTATAGGCTAAAAATAAATATGCATTTACTGCCAGCAGCAGGGCCGGCAGCCATATTGCAAGGTAATAAAGGTCCACCCTCTCAATAACCGGCACTTCAATCATCCTGGCAATTCCAACAAAGGCTATGATTCTTTTACTCAGGAGATCTTCACCGAAAACCGCAATGCTGGTCATAACAAAGTATGTGTATATCAATGTCAGGACAGCTGCTCCGATAATGGTATGCTTATTGATATGTTGTTTTTCCATAATAAATGGGAAAATAAAAAGCAGCGTCTCAAATCCCATAAATGCATAAGGTACATTAACAAGAGACTTCATGATATTCTCTGCCCCGTGAATCCCTATAGGCATCAGGTTTGTCATACGGAAATCCTTGAGAGTGAGAACAAACATGGATAAAAGTACAGGAACAGTAACAAACAGCAGAAAATTAAATCTGCATACTCCTTTCAAGCCTTTATATGCAAGGACCATTGAAGGAATCATCGTATATAATGAAAGTATCCACAAGGGAGTTTCCCTAAAAAACCATACTCCTACAGTGGATACAAAAAAGCATAGATTGGATAATACGGCAAATAGGAGATATAGTAATAAAAATATATTTAACAGATATGAAACATACTTCCCAAAAATCATTCTGTTGATATCAAGAACGGACTGACCATTGAATCTTTTGCACAATGCAATTATGATGATCGATGCCAACAAGCATAGCACTCCACCTATGATTACCGTAATCCAACCGTCATGTCCGGCATGCTCTCCAACATCTGTTGGCAGCGTCAGTATGCCTATTCCTGTCTGAATAGCCACGATAAACACAATTGCCTGTTTTGATGTAATTATATCTGCGTTATTTTCTTTTACTATTACCCCTCCCTCTTGTTTTATCTCCAGGCAATGTTGCCTCCGGTCTGATATTGTACATTTTGAAAGGCAGCCTGAAAAAGGTATCCTTCATATCCTTCAGTTTAAACGGGGCTATCGGTTGGAAATAGGGCTGCCCATATGATTCAAGCGTAACCAGGTGTGCCAGCACGTAAAGCAGAAAGATTACAATACCTACAGCACCAAATATCGCTGCGCTTAGCATGGAAACGAACCTGCCAATCCTGAAAAATAAGCCCATATCGTACTGGGGCATTGTAAAAGTGGCAATTGCCGTAATGCCGACTATTATGACCATAATATTACTTACGATACCTGCCTGTATGGCAGTCTGCCCTATTACCAGACCGCCGACAATACCGATGGTCGGAGCCAGGCTGGTCGGAAGCCGGATACTTGCTTCACGCAGGAGCTCAAAAGAAATTTCCATGATCATCGCTTCAATAATAGGTGGAAAGGGTACCCTTGCGCGCGATTCCGCAAGGGGTACAATAAGGCTCAGCGGTACAGCCTGATAATGATAAGTAAGTATCGCAATGTAAAGCGCAGGCAGCAGTATGGCAATAAAAGATCCAAAAAACCTCAAAATCCTAATAAAAGATCCATAAAAGAAATTGATATTATAATCATCCGGCGTTTGAAAAAATTGAAAGAAATTTACCGGTAAAATTAACGAAACCGGCGTATTGCCAACGAATATGACAATCCGACCCTCCATTAGATTGGCAATCACTTTATCTGCTCTTTCCGTACTCTGATACTGCGGGAAGAGTG
The DNA here is from genome assembly GCA_023435745.1 of Bacillota bacterium. Lineage (GTDB taxonomy): Bacteria > Bacillota > Clostridia > Acetivibrionales > DTU013 > JAEYRF01. Next base: position 164,429 of record JAEZMD010000019.1, read on the forward strand.
AATAAGGATTGTCAGCTGTTAGTTGTTCAATATATCCTGCACTATTGATATTGTCAAATTCAATATTTTTAATTCGCTCCTCGACTCTTTTGACTATTTCAGGATTTGCTATATCTTCAATGTAAAGAATGGCAATATCATTTTTTGATCTTTTTCCCAATGTCATCCTCTTTACCTTCAATTTTGATGAAGCAACCTTTTGTCTGATCAAAGCAATATTTTTAATTATCGACTCAACAAAGCCATCGTGCTGACCCTTGATAATCTTCTCAACCTCGGGTTCTTGTATATCCCTGCTTTCAATGTTTTTCAGATCGAAACAAAGCGCAAAATCATTTCCATCTATCAGGACAACTGTACTCGCTTTTAAAACTCTGTCAATGGCTATCTCAAGGGTATAGGCTATGCTGTTGCGAACAGTAGGAAATACATTTGTGTCCTTCAATTTGCTCAATTGATCAGCCTTTAATCCCAAAAGAGTTGGTAGTACATCCCTCTGTACAAGATTAGTGTCTATAATGTCGCTGACATAGATTATGCAGGCAGATGTTCCGTCCGCGATATTCAGGCTGCTCATCACGATATCGTCACAGTTCCTGAACTGTTCCTGCAATATAGTCAGGTTTTCACTTAAGGTCCTGGATATTTCAATATTGTCCTCAGGATTTTCACTATAGGTGCCTTTTCTGCGGTATTTAAAAAAGCTCATGTACTGCACTCCATATTGTCATTTGTATAGTAATTAATGTATTATATGGAGTATGTGCAATAACTCCGAATAACATTCATGAACTGCAGTGTTTCGACCTTTACGTCATATTATTGTATTCTGCTGCTCCCACTGGGACAGCATATCTCGCATCCAACCGTATACGTCCATTGAATATACTGATTGCAAGTGTTCTCTTGTCAATACTTCTGAAATACTGCCTGATGATACGACCTTCCCCCTGTTCAGCAGTAAAGCGTCCGTCCCATACGCCTTTGCGAGACTGAGGTCATGAACAACGCAGATCACCGCTCGCCCTTCTTGGCTAAGCCATTCACGGATTAATCCAAACATCTGTCTCTGATATACAAGATCCAGATGATTAGTTGGCTCATCCAGGATTAAAAGCTTTGGATCCTGTGCGAAAATCTGCGCCAGAAACGTCCTTTGCAGCTCGCCTCCGGACAGTGTCAAAACAGATTGTTTACGGTATGACTGCATCCCGGTGATCTCAATAGCAGCATTGATCTTCTCATCATCCTCATCATCAGTTATGGAAAAAATGCCTGGAGAGTACGCATAACGCCCAAGCTTTACAACATCCTCAACAGTAAACGAATAGCCGACAAAGCGGCTCTGAGTAAGAACACCCATACTTTTAGCAAGTTCATATGGCTTAAACCTTGCGATATCCTTTCCTCGGAAATAAACGCTGCCTTTATACGGAACTCCCTGAGATATAGCGTTGACAATCGTCGTTTTCCCTGCGCCATTAGGGCCGACGACCATCATCCATTGCTTCTCCTTTAAAGTAAAGCTGACTTTATTAACAATATCAGATCCGCCATAGCTTACAGTGAGGTTTTTCACATCAAGCATGCTCATCTGCCCTTTCTTGAAGAATAAAAAATATATACAAAAACAATGGAGCCGATAAACGAAGTTACAACACCAATCGGCAGCTCCAGCGGATTGAGCAGCACTCGCCCTATCAGGTCGGCAAGCATTAGAAACGTTGCGCCTGCGAACAGTGATGCAGGTAAAAGCCGCTTATGATTCGGACCTGTAATCATTCGCGTCATATGAGGTATCACCAGTCCCACGAAGCCTATTGTACCGCTAATGGATACGCAAACGCCGATGAGTGCGGATACGGATATCATGACAATCAGCTTGACCCTTTTGACATTAACCCCAATATGGCGTGCGTTGTCCTCACCTATTGCAAATGCATTGAGCTCACGCGAGCAGCACATGATAACTGTCCCGAAGACAATCAGCGCAAGGAACAGCGTGAGCGCGTTGGAATAACTGCTGCCGGAAAGCGAGCCCATCGTCCAGAACATAATGGACTTGATCCTTTCTCCTGCAAACGTGATGATCAGACTGACGATGCTGTGCGCAAACATGGTAAATATTACGCCCATCAATATAATTGTGTTTGTAGAAAGAGAATAGTCCAGCTTATATGTAATTGAAAGAATGATTACGAGCGACAAAAACGCGAACAACATGGCCATCGCCATTGTTCCCGCAACCACGGAGCCGGGTATGGATATGCCAAATGCAATGGCTATGACCGCACCGAGCGAAGCGCCTGAGGATACGCCCAATGTCGAGCCGTCTGCAAGCGGATTGCGCAGAAGCCCCTGCATGGCACTTCCGCACAAGGAAAGCGACGCGCCCACAAGAGCTACACAAAGCACTCTCGGCAGGCGAACATATGCAATGATGGACTGCGAGCCCTCCGGTATTGGGTTGTTGCATATCGTATTCCATATAGCAGTAAGCGTATCCTTTAATGCTATCCTTACACTGCCGGCACATATACTGAGTATCATCACGGCAAGCATAACAGCGCTGAACAGAATGTAATAAAATGGTTTGAAACCTTCCGCTCTGTCTTTCATGAATTCTCCTCAATGAAGTCAGCCATCTCGGCTATCGCCTTTGTCAGTCGTGGTCCGGGCCGTGAAATCTCATCTGAATTCAAGTTCAGTACCCTTTTGTTTTTGACAGCCTTCATCTCCTGCCAGCCATCACGCCCCATAATCTCATCAACAGGCAGCAAGCCTTCTCCGAAATACATCGCAATAGTTACAATGTAATCGGGATTACGCTCAATGACCTGCTCCTGAGATACCTCGCCCCAGCCCTGGACATCTTCAAAAGCGTTTTTCAGACCCAGCATGGCCGCAAGCTCGTTCATGAAGGTTCCGCTTCCAGCTGCCCAAAGCCCATACTCCAGCGGAGAAACCTCAAAGTAGACGGTCTGGGTACCATCGCCCGACACTTTTCCCGATAGCTCGGCAAAGGCCGTCTTCATGTCATTGACCACCTGAGCAGCTTCAGTATCCCTGCCTGTGATTGTACCAATTAAGCCGATAGCGGTATAAACGCCTTCAATATCCTGAGCGTTGACGGCAATGACCTCGATACCTGCATCCTCAAGGGCTGCAACCTGCTCCTTTGTCTGAGACATTATACTCATAATGACGACCTGCGGCTCAAGCGCTATAATCTGCTCGATATTGGTTTCAGAGCCGGATTGTACGGCAGGCACATTCTTGACCTCAGCCGGATAGTCGCAGTACTCTCCCCGGCCGACAAGAGTATCTCCCGCCCCTATGGCGTAAAGGATCTCACAGTCGGAGGCTGCAAGCGCAACGATTTTCTCAGCGGGCTTGTCAAGCATAATCTCCCGCCCCATCATGTCTGTAACAGCGATGGCGGTAGATGCGTGTTCCGGTGTCGCATCCGAAGCAGTCCCGGCTGTAGTCCCATTGGAAAGCTCATTTGTCCGCTCCTGTCCGGACCCTTCCGCGGACTGTGCGCATCCGCCGGCAAGCACTGTCATAAAGAGCATGCTCAGCAGTATTGCAGTATACCTTAGCCTTGTGGTGTACCGTGTGTGATTAGTGGTTTTCATTAAATATTCCCCTTTCAAATGTTTGCAATGAATAGTTTGAGAGGAGCACATAGGATTTGCTGCGCAAATGGCCATAACAAAAAAGTTGCTCCCCCAAGATTGAGGGGCAACTCAGAAAGCAAAACAGACTTGCTTGGTAAATCTCAACCCCAGGAGTGTAAATGTGTAATCAGGTCTCCCGACTTAGCTTCATCCTACTTTGGCGTCTTCCCGTTAAAAAACAGTGACTCGTGCCATTTCGTCAACTTCACGGTTACTGGGATAGTCCGGAAATCACATCCGGTTCCCTTGGCATCTTGCAATGCCAGCACTAACGTGCAAATACACAAGCTATTCATTTATTCTGATTATAGCATTGCCATATTTATTGTCAATGTCTCAAAAAAATATGACGAAAAGATTCAATGAAGCATTACCGTTAAGAACGTTTTTGATATTGTGCATAAAAAAAGTGATATAATTTTCTTGACATTAACGTTACGTCAAGGTGTATCGTAAAATTGCCAGGAGGTGAGAAGTTGGAATATACCGTGCAAAAGCTGGGAAAATTGGCGTCAGTCAGTCCCAGAACACTGCGATATTACGATGAAATTGGAATTCTGAAGCCGGCAAGAATCAATTCTTCAGGGTATCGTATTTATGGAAAGCAGGAAGTAAGCAGGCTGCAACAAATACTATTCTACAGAGAGCTGGGTGTAAATCTGGAAAGCATAAAAGAAATTATTACCGCACAGCATTTTGATGCCGCAGATGCATTAAGAAAGCACCGCGAAAGACTTTTAGAAAAACGGGAACAGCTGGACTTGCTAATCGCTAATGTCGAAAAGACAATAGCAGAATCAGAAGGGAGAATTATCATGACGGATAGAGAAAAATTTGAAGGGTTTAAGCAAAAACTGGTTGACGACAATGAAAAGCAGTATGGCAAAGAGATACGGGAAAAGTATGGAGACGAACAGGTTGAAATGTCAAACAAAAAGGTCAAAAACATGACAGAGAAACAATATGCGCAGGTTGAAAAGCTGAATGCCGAGTTAATGGATACTTTGAAGAAGGCTTTCAGGGCCGGAGACCCTGCGGGAGAATTGGCACAAAAGGCAGCGGACCTGCATCGCCAATGGCTGTGCTATTTCTGGGACTCTTATACAAAAGAGGCTCATGCGGGGATTGCACAGATGTACGTGGACGACGCAAGGTTTACAGCTTTTTATGACAGGGAGCAGCCCGGCACAGCAGAGTTTTTAAGGGACGCTGTCCTAATCTACACAGGAATGAAGAAATAACAGGGCAATTTTTGAGAACTCTTCGGCAATACCTGACAATACTTACGGATTGCATCAGAGTATAATAATGAAAAAAGCGTTATTATGGAGGATTTAAAATGGCCGAATATAAGAATTTCGGGATTGCCGTATATTTCTCAACCCGCTGCCTTGCCGGCATCACAACGATTGAAGCGTTTGAAAAAGAGTTTGCTTTCCTGGAGAAGCATCTGAAGATCTCAAAGGTATATCTTGAGACGCACCGCGATGACATGGACGTGTCTGCGGACCTGCTGAAGTCAGTGAAGCGCTTTTTTGAGAGCAAAAGGATAAAGGTTTCCGGCGGCATTACCACCACCCTGTTCCAAACTCTTGAAAACAAGCCGTTGATCGATGAGACAGGCATTTTTGGCTGCGGAGGAACTGTTCTCGGGAAAAACGCACAGCTTCTCCCGTCGCCTGTAAAGGGCAAAAAGACTATCTGGCAGACGCTGTGCTACACAAACCCGGTCGAACGGCAAAAGCTTAAGGAGATCTCGGAGTTTACCGCGTCCATATTTGATGAGTTCATCTTGGACGATTTTTATTTTACAAGCTGCACCTGTGAATCCTGTATCAAAGCAAAGGGCGGCAAGAGCTGGGAGCAGTTCAGGCTGGAGCTGATGGCGGAGGTCTCTCAGACCCTCGTGATAGAACCGGCGAAAAAAGTCAACCCAAAATGCAACATAATCATCAAGTACCCCAACTGGTACGAAGCATATCAAGAAACAGGCTATAACACTGAAATAGAGTCTCAACTGTTTGATGAAATCTATACAGGCACAGAGACAAGGGACACCAATCATTCCTTGCAGCATCTGCCCCGATACGGCAGCTATTCGCTGATGCGCTGGATGGAAAATGTCAAGCCGGGTAAAAATGGAGGCGGGTGGATCGACCCCCATCAGGGGATTCAGAATCTTGCATACTATCTGGAGCAGGCCTATCTGACCTACTTCGCGAAGGGCCGCGAATTGATGCTCTTCTGCTACAGCTGGATTGTGGATACAGTTTTTGTTCCGCCTCTCGGATTTGAGCTGGAGAAGCTGGATCAGGTCCTTGGCGGGATGGGCAGCCCCGTCGGCATTCCGGTATACGAACCGCACCATGCCCATGGCGAAGACCATCTCTATGACTATCTTGGTATGGCCGGTCTGGCCTTTGAACCCAAGCCCGCATTTCCTGAAACAAAATCTCTGATCCTTCTCACGCAGAACAGCGTAAGAGACGAACAGGTCCTTGACAAGATGAAAGAGCACCTGCTCCATGGCGGCGATGTCTGTATCACCTCAGGCTTTTTGAAAGCCATGCAGGGCAATGGCATCGAGGATTTTACATCGGCGCGTTATTCAGACAAGAAAGTCTGTACAAAGGATTACTTAGTCTTCGGCCACGGCTCTGCCTTCAACGGCGAATATTATGGCAGGAACGAGGCTCTGCTTCCGATCCTCGGCTATATGAACAACTCAGCTGACTGTCTTATCGCAGCACGCAAGGAGGACAACAATTTCCCACTGCTCCTGCAGAACGGATATGCCAACGGAACAATATATACGCTTACTGTTCCCGATGATTATGCGGACTTCTACAAATACCCGCAGGAGGTTCTGACTGCACTCCGCCAGTACCTGATGAGCAGCCTTGGCATTTATATGGAGGGCGGCGACAATGTGGGTATTTTCTTGTATGACAACGGAACCTTTATCGTAGAATCCTTCCTGGATCATAGTGCAAGGATAAGGCTTCATGTGGCAACCGGCACGAAGAAGCTGACAGATGTCAGGACCGGCGTAGAAGTGGCTCCATTGCTGCGCAGTGAAAGCGAAAGCGTCTTTGAGATACCGCTGATGCCTGTATACTATAGGGTGTTCAAGCTGGCGTAGCTTATTTGTCCGCCATGCAGGTTTACTGTTACCACTCCGGGCAGATCCGGTTATTCCTGGCTTGGACTCCTTCTACGGAATTCAGCTTTTTTTCCAATGCATTTATTTCTTCATCGGAGCCGATGAGCTGCAGTATGATAAGGCCTTCATTTGAACAGGCATCCGCTGCAGCATCTGCTTCGTGCAAGCCGAGCCTCATCTTGATCATGCATCCCGACTCAGTCAGCGCATCCTGCAGTTTCACCGCATTTTTAACCCTATTGTTAAGAACCAGAATCATAATGTTATGACAATTCATTGAATAGCCTCCTTCAAATAGTTGTGTGCTTGATATCCAATTTAATTATATCCGATAACCAGGTAAACTAACATGATTTTTTTTACATTTTTGGTTGCACTGTGTATCGCCGCGTGTTATAATTTCAAGAACTAAGACTAGTGCAGTTAAGATGAGAGCAGTAAAAAGAGTAGTGAATACGAGACAAACTGAGAAGAGAAGAGAATTGACGAGATGAGATGAGAAGAGCTGAGATGGGCTGATAAGCCTTATTCTCTCCTTCGAATCAGAAGGAGGTAAGCATTTTGTTCTATCCGGATCTGGAAAAAGTCAGACAGTTATCTGAAGAGTACAACATTATACCGGTGTCCTTTGAGGCCTATGCAGATCTCGACACGCCGATCAGCATTTTTAAACGCCTGGAGGAACGCAGCTTTTGTTTTCTGCTGGAAAGCGTTGAAGGCGGAGAAAAGTGGGGCAGGTATTCCTTTATCGGGAAAAACCCTTTTTTAATTGTGAAAGGCAGCGCAAGTCAAACGGAACTGAAATATCGCGACGGCAGGTCGGAGAGCGTGGGAAGCAATCCTTTTACAGTCCTTAAGGAGCTGATGTCGCAGTACAAAGGCGCGCCCATGAAGGAGCTGCCCAGATTCAACGGCGGCGCCGTCGGCTTTTTCGGCTATGACACAGCACGCTATTTCGAGAAGCTGCCCAACGTACCTGAGGACGATATCGGTATCCCTGAGCTTCACTTCATGTTTGCGGATGAGATCATCGCCTTCGACCACTTCAAGCATAAGCTCCATATCATTGTGAACCTTCATACTGAGGGCTCCATAGAAAGGCAATACAGCACTGTCGTCAGCAGGATAAGGGAAATATACCGTGATCTGAAGGCGGCCGGCCAAACCTTGACCGACGCAGTCATTCCAAAATCTCCGTCCGGGATCCAGCCGCTGGAGGTTACAAGCAATATCAGCCGTGAGCACTTCTGCGAAAATGTATTGAAGGCAAAGGAATATATCAGGAACGGAGACATCTTTCAGGTTGTGCTCTCCCAGAGGCTCTGCGTAAAAACAGCCTGCAGCCCCTTTAACGTCTACAGGGCGCTGCGTACCATCAACCCGGGTCCATATATGTACTATCTGAAATTTGACGGATATACGCTGGCAGGTTCTTCTCCCGAGATGCTTGTACGGGTGGACGATAAAAGGGTTGAAACCTGCCCGATTGCCGGGACACGTAAGCGCGGCGCCACGCCGGAACAGGATGAGGCATTGGAAAAGGAGCTTCTGGCGGATGAAAAAGAACGCGCGGAGCACATAATGCTAGTGGATCTGGGCCGAAACGACATCGGCAAGGTTTCCCGGTTCGGTTCCGTGAAAGTAGATTCTCTTATGCATATCGAACGCTTTTCCCACGTCATGCACATCGTAAGCCATGTCTCCGGTGAACTCAGGGATGGGGTCACCGCTTTCGATGCGCTATCGTCGGTACTTCCGGCTGGCACTCTATCCGGTGCGCCCAAAATCAGAGCGATGGAGATTATTGATGAGCTTGAGAGCGTCAAGCGCTGCCAATATGGCGGAGCGGTCGGTTATTTGAGCTTTGACGGTAATCTGGACAGCTGTATCACTATTCGGACAATTGTATTCAAGGACGGCCACGCTTACATTCAGGCAGGAGGCGGCATCGTGGCGGACTCCGTGCCGGAGCTGGAATTCGAGGAATCCATGAATAAGGCCAAAGCGCTGCTGAGGGCCATTGAAGAAGGGAGGAATATACGATGATCCTCCTGATAGACAATTATGACTCCTTTACATACAATCTTTATCAGTACGTCGGGGAGCTGGACCCTGACATAGAGGTCTGCCGGAATGACTCTCTGACCGTGGAGGAAGCGGCGGCAAAGCAGCCCAGTCATATCATCATTTCGCCGGGTCCCGGCTATCCTGCCTCTGCGGGAATCTCAATCGAAACAGTCCGCAGACTGGGCGACCGGATCCCGATCCTGGGAGTTTGCCTGGGGCATCAGGGCATTGGCGAGGCATATGGAGGCAAAGTGATACACGCGCCGCAGCAGGTACACGGCAAGGCGTCGGAAATTGAATTACAGCCCGGTTGCGCTATTTTTGAGGGACTGCCTTCAAGGATCATGGCTGCAAGATACCATTCTCTGGTCGTTGAACGGGAAACGCTGCCCGATGTGCTTCAGGTTACTGCCCTCACGCGGGCCGGAGAGATTATGGGGCTGAAGCATAAAAAATACAATGTTTTCGGCATACAGTTTCACCCGGAATCCATATTGACAGGTGAAGGGAAGACCATACTTAAGAATTTTCTGAAACTATGAATTGTAAAGGCAATCAACCAGGCAGGTCTATTGAGATAAAACGGGCCGGTTTGAAATAGAACAAGCTGAGAAGAGAGAGGAAGAGAAGAGAGGAGAATAGCAATGATAAAGCCAGTACTAAGAAAACTTCTTGCAAAAGAAAATTTGACGCAAACAGAAGCAATGGGGGCGATGGACTGCATCATGAGCGGCAATGCAACACAGTCGCAAATCGGAGGGTTTTTGACAGCATTGGGATACAAGGGCGAGACAACGGAGGAAATCATCGGCTTCGCAAAGGCGATGAGAGAGAAGGCAGCAAAGGTGGAGCATTCTCTGCCCTACTGCATCGATACCTGCGGCACAGGTGGAGACGGTGCGAAAACCTTCAATATCTCGACCGCCGCTGCCTTCGTAGCCGCAGCGGCAGGCGCTAAAATCGCCAAGCACGGAAACAGGGCAATGTCCAGCAACAGCGGCAGCGCCGATGTCCTGGAGGCTTTAGGTGTAATAATTGATCTGACAGCTGCACAGGTAGGGAAATGTCTTGAGGAGGTGGGCATCGGCTTTATGTTTGCCCAATTGTTTCACCAATCCATGAGGCATGCGGCAGGCGTCAGAAAAGAATTAGGCGTCAGGACTGTTTTCAACATCCTCGGTCCCCTCACTAATCCGGCCGGTGCGAAAGGTCAGCTGCTGGGTATCTTCGATGGAAATCTGACAGGCACGATAGTCGAAGCGCTACGTGGTCTTGGGACGGAACGCGCAATGGTCGTTCATGGCTGCGACGGTCTTGATGAAATCACGACTACCGGTCCGACGAAAATTGCTGAACTTAAGGACGGAAGGATCACAGAATATTATTTGGACGCCTTGGATCTGGGAATACCGAGAGCAGCTTCGAAAGACATTTCAGGAGGAGATGCGGCTTACAATGCCGGACTGATCCGTTCCATTCTTTCAGGCAAGCCGGGCGCCGGACGTGATATCGTTCTGGTAAATGCAGCTGCCGCACTGTATGTTGCAAAACAGGCAGATACTCTGCAGGAAGGCATTGTTACGGCAGCAAGGGTGATCGATAACGGAAAAGCGGCGGCAAAGCTGGATGAGCTTTGTGCTTTTTCAAAAGCAGAACGTTCTGCCGAGGAGGTTTCAGCATGATCCTTGATAATATTATTGAGAAGAGAAGAGAAAGATTAGCGCAGGAAATGCAGCAGATGACCCTGGAGGGCTGGAAGCGGAAAATAAAGGCTTCGGGACTTCACAAGCCGTTGGATTTCGGCGGAGCACTTAAAAGAACGGATGGAAGAAAAGAGGATGGGCTCTCAATTATTGCAGAAATAAAAAAGGCATCCCCATCTGCCGGGATCATTCGGGAGGATTTCGATCCGGTTCACATAGCAGGAGATTATGTCAGGTCCGGCGTGCAAGCTATTTCAGTTCTTACGGAGAAGGATTATTTCCTGGGCGATGACAGTTATCTGGTCAAGGTGCGTCAGACTGCCCCTGTACCGCTGCTGCGGAAGGATTTTATCATAGACCTGTGGCAGGTCTACCAGTCCAGATGTCTGGGAGCTGATGCAATCCTGCTGATCGTTGCCCTGTTGAACGACGAGTTGTTAAAGAAAATGCTGATCGTTGCCGGCATTATTGGTCTGCAATGTCTTGTAGAGGTCCATGATGAGATAGAGGTAGAGAGAGCGCTAAAAGCAGGAGCAAAGATTATCGGCATCAATAACCGAAACCTGAAAACCTTTGAAACAGACCTCAAAACAACGGAAAGACTGATTGACTTGATTCCCCATGACAGAATCGTTGTCAGTGAAAGCGGAATCAAGACTGTTGATGACATAAGATACCTGAAGGAGGTCGGCGCAGATGCCGTACTGGTCGGCGAATCCATTATGCGGGCCGGCTCCGTTGCCGATAAGGTGAAGGAGTTAAGGCTGGCTTGAGGGCTGCGGCCGGGTACAAGCCGGACGCAGGCAATACAGCGGAAGCAAAACGGAAAGAATCAAGAGAGAAGAAATGACGAAAATCAAAATATGTGGGATTACTCAGAGTGCTGAAATTGAATACCTTAACAGATATATGCCGGATTATGCAGGCTTCGTGTTCGCAAAAAGCAAGCGCAGTGTGGACGCTGATAAAGCCGCCATCCTATCCGTTCGTCTTAGGCAAGAGATTAAAAAGGTCGGCGTATTCGTGGATATGGAGCCTGCGAGCGCTGCTATCATAGCCGCGCAGGTCGGACTGGATGTGCTGCAGCTGCATGGTTCCGAGGACGAAGAATATATTGAGACTCTCCGTACGCTGCTAAAGCCCGGAACTGAGATCTGGAAGGCCGTCAGAGTGTCACCGGATTTAGTGATTCATGGCTTTCCTGCAGCGAAGGCAGACAAAATCCTCCTGGATTCCTATGTGCCAGGCTGCCCTGGAGGATCAGGCAAAACCTTTGACTGGACGCTTGCTTCCCGGTTTGCTTCAGTAATACCGTTAGTATTGGCGGGGGGCTTGAATCCGGATAATGTGAGAGAGGCCATTGAACGGGTACGACCCTTCGCCGTCGACACAAGCAGCGGCGTCGAAGGCGAAGACATGAAGGATGAATATAAGCTGAAAGCATTCATTAAAGCTGTCAGACAGGAATAAGTGAGTTCACGGAGCTTCCGGCTGCTTTTAGCAATTATTTGTGTTGCTCATTCAACAAGGTGGTAATACTAGTAATAAACTATTTGAGGTTTGATATGAAAGATAACGTAATTATTTCTGATGCATCCGTATTTGAAACTGATGTACTAAAAGTCTCAGAGCCTGTAGTAGTTTACTTTTATTCGGACGACTGTCTCCCCTGTCTTACTTTCACAGAGATTTTCGATCGGGCTGCTGCTTCGCTGGGTGGAGAGATGAGGTTTGTAAAGATATTCAGACCGCAAAACAGATCCCTTTCCGAAGAATATGGAATAAACTCCAGTCCGACGATAATGTTCTTCAAGGACGGCATTGAGGTTTGTGTCAGGCTTACAGGTTATATAAACCATAATGAGTTCAAGGAAGCTATTGAAAAAGTCCTTCAGAGATCCTGCTCTCCGAAGCAGCGTTCTATCATACACTGTGATGTCCTTATCATTGGCGCAGGCCCCTCGGGACTGACCGCTGCAATATATACGGCAAGAAGCCGTCTCAATACGGTCATAATTGATTCAAATCTTCCTGGCGGCCAGGTCATAACTACATTTCACGTGGCAAATTACCCCGGAACAAACGGCGCGATAAGAGGACTGGACCTTGCCGAAAACATGAAGAAGCAGTCCCTCGATTTCGGAGCTCAGATTTACGACCTTCAACAGATATCGCAGATCGATCTGTCAAGAGAAGAAAAGTTTGTTAAGACAGGTCATGCAGATTACTATGCAAAAAGCGTAATCATTGCGACAGGATCTGAGCCTCGCAAGCTCCCTGTCGCTGGCGAGCGCGAATTCAGAGGGCGCGGCGTACATTACTGCGCGACCTGTGACGGAGCTTTGTACCAGGATGCGAATGTCGCCGTAGTAGGCGGCGGCATATCCGCATTGGAGGAAGCGGTGTTTCTGAGCCGTTATGCCCGGTCAGTTACCATCATCAACCGTTCCGACCGTTTTAAAGCTCCTGCGCTTTATACCGAGAGAACGCTGAAGAATCCTTCGATAAAAGTTATATGGAATTCTGTGATTAAGGAGCTTAAAGGCGACAGCTTCCTGAAGACCATAATGCTGGAGGATGTTAAGACAGGCGGGCTAAGCGAGCTGCAAGTCGACGGCATATTCGTTTACATCGGAATGCAGCCGAACTCAGGGCTCTTCACCGGTCAGGTAAAATTGTCAGAGAAAGGCTATATTTTGACGGATGAGAACATGTCAACAAACATACCGGGTGTTTTTGCAGCCGGCGATGTACGTGAGAAGGAGATACGCCAGATATCTACTGCCGTAGGCGACGGCACTATCGCAGGGATAATGGCAGACAAGTATGTTAATAGCAAGTGATATAATGAACTATACAGCTCTTGCAAATGAAGCTCTTGTTTCCGCTATTGCACAGTATTCATGATGGTGTGAAAAGTAACGGTGAAAACACAATATATTAATCAAAAAATATATTTGTGGAAAAACAGGTATCTTATTTGTTATAATCTCTGTAATAAATGTGGATGTTCAGTGACATTCTACACTTCTGAAGGAGCGTATGACATGAAGGATACCGGCGACAGGATAAAAATATCGATAACTGGAGATCTTGGCAGCGGAAAATCCACCGTCTGCAGCCATCTCAAAGAGCATTACGGGCTGAATGTATATTCCATCGGCCAAATTCAGCGATCTTTAGCGATTAAGTATAATATGGATATATTGACCTTCAACAAATATATGGAGTCGCACCCGGAGATAGATGAAGAAATCGATACCGAATTGACGCTCATCGGCAAACGAGACGAGGACATGGTGCTGGACTCCAGAATGGCCTGGCATTTCGTACCGGATACCTTCAAGGTATATTTGTCTGTAGATCCCGATGAAGCAGCCCGCAGGGTTATAAATGATAAGAGGGGCTCCGTTGAGAAATACTCCTGCCTCAAAGCGGCAAAAGCAAGTCTGATCGAACGCAAGAAAAGTGAGAACCTCAGGTATATTACCAAATATGGCGTCGATTGCTCCAATCCTGACAATTACGATCTGATCATTGACGCAACATCCATCTCACCGGCCGAGGTAGCCGGGGCAATCATGGAAGGATTCCGCCGTAACGGCAAATGAGCCCCATCATGCAGCTCGGCTAAAAACTTAATCCCTCCGAATCTACAATAAAATTTAATACTTATCCTTTGTTCCCAACCTATAACCCCCTTCATATTATGTAATACAAATTATGTAACTTGAAGGGTGATTGTATGGCTTCTTTACGGGTTGGGGACGTTGTTACCCGAAAATCCTATGGCGGTGATATTCATTTTAGAATTGCTGATATAGCAAGCAAAACAAACGGCAGAATAACCTATATACTTAAAGGGATGATTTACAGAATCATGGCCGATTCAGAAGAAACCGATCTGGAATGGAGAGACCCCGAGGAAGTGCAACGGGAACTGAAGAGCAGATTATTGGCGGAAGGAATTCACCATATGTCCCGTGGTAATTCGCCGTTTCAGCTGCTTCAAAGAGTCCGGGGGAAATCCGGTACAATACTTCATCTAGACTCCAGCTCCGAATTTCTGGAGATGTGCCAAAGCTACTACAGCGACGCAAAAATAAGGGCTTATGGCCGCGTTATCCCGGAAAGTGAACAAGCCGGCAGTGTACGGGCTCTTCTGACAGCCACAAAGGCCGATGTATTGATTGCTACAGGACACGACGGTTTGAAAAAAAACGCGGTCAAGATGAATTCGCTGGACAGCTACCGAAATTCACGTTTCTTTATTCAAACTGCACAAGCAGCAAGAAAATATGAGCCTTCCTATGATAAGCTATGCATTTTTTCCGGCGCCTGCCAATCATACTTTGAGGGGATTATGGAGGCCGGAGCCAACTTTGCAAGCTCTCCAGGCAGAATACTGATCCACGCACTGGATCCTGCAAAGGTGGGAGACAGAATCGCTCTGACTGACTCAAGGGTTTTTGTATCACCAAGTCAGGTCGCAAGGCTGACGCAGTCAGGCAGCAAGGGCATCGGCGGGATTAAAACGAAAGGGCATTATATCCTGCAGAACTAGTCAACGCTCAAAATGAATTGCAATATGGACCAGCTAAGATGAAAATGAAGCTCTCAAAAATTGAATAACCGCCATCGGCTTCGTTGAACGCACTACAAACAAGAAAAAAGGGGCGCGGCGGCAGGTCGTCTGCAACCGCATCCCTTACTTTTGTTAAGCGCTCTCCTTACTGATTGCCTAGCTATGATAATCAAAGCTTTTCTCTGCATATCACCATATCACGACTGTAAGTAATTGTATATCATCACCGCGGATTCACCTCTGGTAACGTTCTGTGCCGGATTAAATTTAACTCCGTCCCCATTAACGATGCCAAGGCCTGCCGCAATAGCCACATACCCTGTGAGGTCTGCGTTGATATCAGCCTTATCCGCAAACTTTATGTTGAAAATACCGCTGATGTCGGCTACTTTTTCATATTTCAGTGCCCTGATGATATATTTTACAGCTTCTTCCCTTGTTACCGTCTGAGTTGGCTTCCATTCGCCATCCTTCACGATTCCCTCTCTGCGCAGAAATGCATACAAGTCGTCAAGTTCCTTATCAGTGCTCTTTGCGGAAATCACAGGTCCGTAATAGTTGAGCGTTTTTGAAAGAAGCTTCATGAAATCAAGCTGGGTAATCGCTGCGCCAGGCTTAAATTCCTTGCCTTCCAGATAGATGCCGTTATCGGCAAGCACCATGATCTGTTTCTCGGCAAAATGCCCCTTGATATCGGAGTACTCAACCTTTTCCGGTTCCTTGTATTCAGTACCGTCATGGTTCTGCAGTACACCTGTATTTGCATCGATATACAACGGTTTATTCAGGTTGAGCGCATAGGTCAGCAGCATTGATACATTTTCAACTGAAATCGGCTCATAGATCCTGTCTGCACCTTCCGGATATTGAAGCTTATACTCCAATGCAAGTCCTACTCTCTCAAAGAGATTTTTGTGAGCCGCTTCCAGTCCGATTACCTTATCAACCGCCGGGAAGTCAACTGTATACCAGTTAAGGTTAAAGCTGTTGATTGTTTCTGACAGATTATCATAATTGACATAGACGCCATTATCCGGGAAAGGTATTCCGTTGGCAATCCTGGAGTACGTAAAGCTATAGTTGTTTGGCAATTTATCCGTGGCGTAAATCACACTTTCGCCGGCCGCCAGCTCATCATACTCGAGCTCTTTCAGATACTGAGGGTAATACTCTTTTAGAAATGCATCTATCTCCGTTTTGGCTTTTGCTTTGTCATTTTTTGGCTTGGCCCCTTCGCTATAGGGTACGCTTCTGTAGAAGCTTGCGATCTCACCGGTCTTTGCATTAACCGATACGCTGATATAATCTTCGTACATATTATTTTCATCAACTGGTTTACTAAACTGTAACGACCAGGTGTATTCGTTTTTATTAGGCCAATTAGTATTCAAATTGTATATCTGCAGCTTATGTCCGTCGGTAACTCCGAGGAATTTTGCAGCCCGGGCAACCTTTTCAGCCTCTTCCTGTGAAATCAGTTTGGCTGCGTTCTCAACAGCATCCAGTTCCTCAGGATTCAGCCGGATACCTCCTGAAGCCATATCAAGTTTCGCCTTTTCCTCACTAAAGGTGACGTTTACTGACCCATATCCGTCATAATAGTAATTGTTGAACAAGCGAACCCTTTCTCCGGTCAACGCGTCAACAGCATAATTCGAATTGTTGTAAACGGGTACATATGCAAGGTAGGCGGTCATCACGTCGTTTTTCATGGAAGATCTGTAAATCAGCCTGAGGCCCAGATTCTTTGCATAGGCCTCCTGTGCTTCCTTGAGCGATATAATCTTAGAAGCGGACGGGAAGTCCACCTTATCGGTCCAGTTGCGCGAATAATCCTGCAATTCGCCTGTATCTCGGTTGACAGTTACATTTACTCTGTCATTATAAAACGGTATTCCATTAGCTACCCTGTAATAACCGAAATAATAGCTGGAATTCAGAGCACTGTCCTGAATTGCTTCCTGATATTGAAGCTCCTTGGTCAGACCAGGTGCGATTTTGTCAATGTACTCGTCTGCCTTTGCCTTTGCATCCTGCCTGCTGAGCTTGGGCAGCTTCTTTGTCTGTATGTAATCGTACGGCGTGTATTTATTGTAATTGACGATCATGCCGTTTTCATCAACTGCTATATTCATGTGGGTTGGATTTGCCGTATCCTTACTGGTATAATTAAGATAAAACACCTTTTTGTTACCCGAAGTGCTAATGCTGGAAGAAAACTTATAATCATCGGGTATCGAAAACTTAGTCCTTGCGACCTTGATAGCATTCTCAAGTCCTTCACTCATTTCTGCTGCGAACCCCTGCATGGGCAATGCCAGCGTGAAAATCAGAACGAACGATAAAATTAATGCAATTTTACTTCTCATATGGTTCAACCCCTTACTAATTATTTATGCTGCTTTTTCAAGCACCACATAACGTTAGACTGGCCTTTATAAAATTTGTTCCATTATTTTCTTCTGTAATGTATTTGTAACATACTGATTTCAGGGCTTTGAACTGTTATTCCGCCATCATTGCCTGTATTGAATCAATCTGTTATCATATAGACATGATTGAATTCATTGTCGAAAATGAAGAAATTGAATTAAAATATTATGACCCGGACGCCACACTCTCAGACCTGGCTGCGTCGCTGGAGGACTTCAGACTTGTCAGCGGCCTGAAAACAAGCCAATGCAAGGGTTGTGCGGAATGCTGCTCTGATAATATTCCGGTACTGGGTCTGGATGTTCCTGCTTTGCTGGAAGGCCTTCACATTAGCTTTGAACAGGCTGTACAGAGTATCCTTGTGCTGCCGGAAAAGCCGGATTTAGACTTCCGCCGGAAAGCTATCAGAGAAATGGCGCAGTCGGCCTCCATCACGCAGCTTGAAGCCGCCCTGCTTTTTGAGTACAACAATGCGGAGCCAATCATCCTTGCCAGGAAAGCCGGGAAATATGAGGTATCAGGTAAGGAGGGACAGCTCGCACATCCCGATGATGATCCGGAAGCGTGTTGCTTCCTGGAAAACAATCTCTGCTCACATTATTTGGTCCGTCCATACAGCTGCGGACTGTATCTATGCAACATGGGTGAACGCCTGTCCTACATCCAGGAAATGATCATCCGTCAGGGTATCTGGCATGCCTATTATAAACTCGGCTGGATAACAGAAGAAGAGATCGCACACAATCCATTTCTAAAGGCTGCTTCCTATGATAAGCTGCTTGTTTCAGATTTCGAATTCAAGCTGGAAAACACGCTGGAACAGTTATTTTTCTATTTCTGAGGCATTACCAAGGGTGCCTGGTACTTGCTATCTGGTGTCTGCCACCTATTCCGCCTGTTTTACCTGTTCTGCTTGCCCCAACATAAAGCTCACTCCTGCAGAATCAGTATACCGCCGGCCAGAGGCCTCTCTTCTCCCTTGTAAGATGGCCGGCTTACAAGTCCGCCCTCCACAAGCATCTCAGTGGAAGCGCCTCCGTCCAGCATAGCCGCATCCTTTGCGCCGCAGCTGATCAGGTATTCCGCCAGTTCCTTTCCAGTAAACCCGGCACTGTAGCCCGGCTGCCTGCCGTCCACAACAAGCAGGATAACCGTCCCATCCTCTTTGATACCTAAGGCAGTTCTCGGGTCACGGTTGGTCAGAACACCCACCCACGCATCCTTATTCTTCACAACCGGTACCCCATCTCTAACAAGCCAGCTTCCACACTCATAAGCCCCCACAGCTCCGGTCAAATCCGGCTGATGGACCAGCCTTACAGAATCGCCCACCCTGATGGGAAGTTCAATTCCGACATACTTTTGAATATCAAAAAACGAAATCAGCATCCCGTTGTCGGGAATGTCAGCCTCACCCGTATAGTCCGCTATCCTTGTTACCACGCCGTTTTCAACAGTCGCTGTAATATTTTTCGTCTGCGCCCGGTTTTTAAGGCCGTAAACAGGGGTGTAAACAACTGTTTGTGTTCCCTTCGCCGGGAAATTAACATTGTCGACGGGCAGGATTCCATCGGCACTGTCACCTTCGGTCTTACCAGTGCGAGCACTCCTGTGAAACTCAACTGAAACCTCGCTGTTTATTTCCCGTAGCTCCGCCTTCCCATCCATTGTTATAAAGACAGGGTATTGCCCTGTTGATTTTGAAAAAAGCTCCCCGTTTATCACGACCATTCCCGACGGTAATCCAAACTCACGGAAAAACCCGCCGTTGATGGCTGCATAAGCTTTTTTTCTGGCCGCCATCTCACTGAGCAGTTCAAATCCATATATCAGATCATGGGACAAAACAGGCAGAATTCTGATGCCCGGTGCGCCCGGATCGATCTCAAGGATATGAATCTCCTGTTCCAAGCCATTGATCGTCTCTGACCGATGGACATACTTAACAGGATTGATATATGGCTTCATCGGAGTGTCATCGATTCCGGGCGACTCCTCCTGGCTTTCGGGGGTCTGAGGCTCAGCCGGAGCTTCCTTGCTGCCGCTCAATAAAAAATGTCCCGCATACAACAACATGAGGGACATTATTCCTATTATCGATACCAGAATGATCTTTTTTGCTTTTTGAATTTTAGCTTGATGATTTTCTATTTTTCTATTCTCCGCTTTCTTCACCACCGGGCTCGCTTTCCTGTATTGCTTCTGTCCGTGCCGCCTCTGTCTGCGCCTCTTACGCCTGTCCGGTTTCTGTTTGTGCCGCATCGGTCTTCACTGTCGCGGGAACCGCTTTGCCGTATTGTCTGGACAACTGCTTGTAAAGAGACTCCGCAAGTCCCAGTGTCCCTGTTTGCGATGCCTTCTTCATAAGCTCTTCATCCTGCATGGACTCAAAAATCTCAGTTCCCGGATCTTTCTCGATCAGGTCGGATTTAATGACAGTCGCCTTCATCTGCTTGTATAACATGTCCAGCATAATGGCTTCGAACTCCTGACATACCGCCTTCAGTTCCTTGTCGTCATTGCTTTGCGACGCCGCTTCCAGACGCCTGGCAAAGCTATCGTCTGATGCCTGTGTCACAGAATTCGTTGCACTGTTCGTGTAGCCGTTAATCAAATTTGAACTGACCTTGCTTATATCCATTACCTTGATCCCTCTATATTATTTTATTATCTTCTTAAGTTGTTTGCAATACCGAGCATCTCATCCGAGGATTGAATGGCCTTGGAATTTAATTCATACGCCCTTTGAGCAACGATCAGCTTGACCATTTCCTCAACCGTTTTCACATTAGAGGATTCAATGAAATTCTGGTTGATCAGGCTCACCTGCGTGGTATCCAGCGCCATAATTGAAGCCCCTGACGCCTCCGTTGCCTTGTAAAGATTTCTTCCAATACTCTCCAGACCGCTTCTGTTATCAAAATATGCAAGGCCAATAACCTGGCCCGTTGGAACAAACAGCCCGTCCTCATCCGTATAGCTCAGCTCACCGTTTTGCGATACATTCAGCCTGGACAGATCAACATCAATGTAAATTGGAGATTCCGATTCATCCAGTACAGGATAGCCCTCGGAAGTCGTCAGCATTTTACCCATGTCTGTCAGACTGACCTTAAAGCTGCCGTCCCTGGTATAATTGACTTCACCGGCAGGCCCCTGTATCATGAAAAACGCATCGCCGTCAATATAAAAATCGAGAGGATTGCCTGTCTCTTCCGGGCTTCCCGCCTGGAAATCCTTCAGCGTAGCCACAGCCGTCGTACCGTGTCCGACCTGCAGATTGACAGGTCTCCCGCCATCCTCCATCACACGGGCTCTGTCCATAGTTTCGTAAAGCAGATCCTTGAATTCAATCCGCTCTTTTTTATATGCCGTCGTATTGACGTTGGCAAGATTGTTCGAAATAACATCCACGTTCATCTGTTGTGCCAGCATTCCCGATGCTGAGGTCCAAAGCGCTCTCATCATACCGATGACCCTCCCGATCTGCTTATTAAAAACTGTTCATCTATCGTTATCTGACTGCTCCAACCTGATTAACGGCCTTGTCCAGCGTTTGGTCTATAGCCTGCAATACCTTTTGATTGGCTTCATACGAACGCAGGACTGTGATCATATCCACCATTTCTCTCACTACATTAACGTTTGATAATTCAGTAAAGCCCTGTTGGATCGTGCCGGTAAATTCCACGACCTCGGCATCTTCCCCCGCCCGGATCAGATTCATTCCATATTTCCTTAATGACGATGTGTCGGCAAATTCGGTGATCAGCAGCCTGTCAATGACTTCGCCCTCCTGCATGACCGTACCGTCTTCTCCAACCGTGAAACTGCCGTCTTGCAGTATTATGGGACCGTTTTCTCCAAGTACGGTATAGCCTTCTTTTGTGACCAGAGAATTATTACTGCTTCTGGCAAAAGAGCCGTCCCTGGTGAAGAAGACGCTGATTTCGCCCTCCGCATTCGGAACGGCAACGGTAAAGAAAGCATTGCTGCTGTCTCTGATGGCCATATCAAGGTTATTATCAGTACTGCTAAGCTGGCCCTGCGAATAATAGGTGAATACTTCGCCAACATCATTGCCGAGCTCCATCGTCCCAATGTCATATGGCCTGCCCGATGCGGTATCGGTATCTCTCAATATTTTTGTCATGACATCGGGAAAGCTTTCAAATACCAGCGTATCCTTCTTATAGCCGTTTGTGCCGGAGTTGGCCATGTTGTTTGAAATAATGTCCATTTTTTTCTGAATCGCCAGCATGCTCCAGCCGGAGGTATATAAGCCACGTACCATATAAACTCCTTGAATAGCAAATTACACAAAGGATGTGCACCAGTATTATTATCGGAAAATAATTCAAACCTCTTAACGATTTGCACGTAAAAAAGCCGGGGGTTATCCCGGCTTCGGAGTTGTATTAATTTATTTTTTGTATTTGCTCTCGGCGGTTGCGCTCTGCTCAATCGCTTCGATATCGTTGAGTGCTTCTCCCGTACCCAATGCAACGCAGGAAATCGCATCATCCGCAATAATCACATTGATGCCTGTCTTCTCCTGCAGCAGCTTGTCCAATCCATATACCAGACTGCCGCCGCCTGTCAGGACGATGCCCCTGTCGCTGATATCGGCTGCAAGCTCCGGAGGCGTTCTCTCAAGCACCGCATGCACTGCTTCTATAATGCTTGACATCGGCTCCTCCAGGGCCTCCATCATTTCGGAAGAAGTGACAGAGATCGTCTTCGGCAGACCTGAAATCAGGTTTCTGCCCCTGACATCCATTGCCACCTCCTGTACTCTCGGGTAAACCGTGCCAATATTGATCTTCATCTCTTCCGACGTACGCTCGCCGATCATGATATTATGCTTCTTTCTCATATACCGTACAATTGCTTCATCGTACTTGTCACCGGCAACCTTTATTGAAGATGAAACTACAGTGCCGCCAAGAGAAATAACCGCAATATCAGTTGTTCCTCCGCCGATATCGACCACCATGCTGCCACAAGCCTTAGATATGTCGATGCCCGCTCCTATTGCCGCAGCAATGGGCTCCTCGATCAGATATGTCTTTCTGGCGCCTGCCTGCATTGCCGCATCAATGACAGCACGTCTTTCGACCTCCGTTACACCGCTGGGAACACATACCATGATCCTCGGCTTAAAGAGCCTGAATACCTTATTGCCGCATATTTTATTGATAAAATACTTCAACATTCTCTCTGTGATGTCATAATCGGAGATAACGCCATCCCTGAGAGGTCTGATCGCTACTATGTTGCCGGGCGTCCTGCCAAGCATGCGGCGCGCTTCTTCGCCTACCGCCAGAAGCCTGTTTGTATTTTTTTCTATAGCTACCACAGAAGGTTCCCGCAACACAATTCCCTTGCCTTTGATATAGACCAACACTGAAGCTGTTCCAAGGTCAATACCGATATCCTGTCCCAAGCCCAAAGATAACACCCCTTTATAAATCCTGTCGTTTTTCACGTCTTTATATAAAATCGTAAAGAATCATAATTGAAAAAATTGTTAAACTATAAGTTAATCTTATCATAATATTACAATTATGCAACAATTGATTTTCATCCGGATACCACTGTATCAGAATGAATATAGATAAAGCCGGAGCAAATGAAATATTTGCTCCGGCCCAGGCTTGGTACATTGGTTATTCATTTTGAATAATCTTACATCCAGGATACCTCTTACACCGCTTTTGCGTTTCCTCCCTGATATTTAGCCTTTGTCGCTTCTCCGCCCCTAATATGTCTCTCAGCCTTGTTTTCCTCAAGCACGACCCTTACATTATCGGCCAGCTCGGAATTTACTTTTACAAGCCTTTCCGTCACATCCTTGTGTACTGTACTTTTACTGATGCCAAATTTCTTTGCGGCTGCCCTAACGGTCGTCTTTTTATCGATAATGTAATTTGCCAGTTCTATTGCCCTCTCTTCGATATATCCCTTCAATGATGTATACCCCCTCTTCAAGTCATACTGTGGAGAAATGTCATAACCTTCGGTTTTTATTTGTTTTATCGCAGGTAATATATTTTCCGGCAGTACGAACCTTCATAGGTAAAGGTGTGGCTGCTGCTTTTATTTATCCATTGTTCCTATTGCCCGACCGGGCTTGCTTCTTGTATCACTACAGTATATATATGCCTTGCGGGGAATCAATATGATTTTAAATGCAATAACACCATCAAAAAAGCACTTCCAGAATGTGTTTCCTGAAAGTGCTTGAAATATGAAACCTCATATTCTCCTTAAGTATTAAAACTCGGCAAATGCCATAGGCACAATCTCCAAAAAGTCTACCTTGTCTACCGGAAAAGAAGACGGCTTGGAAAGAGCAATAACCAAAAGCGAACGTGCACAAGCTACGTGATAATGTAATAAAATATGGATAGTAAAACACTTTTTAAACTAATTGACATATATCTAGCATTCAAGTAAAATATGTATGGAAAATTACTAAATGAGACACGTGACAGTTATAGCAATTTTAGTTGCGATTTCATTTTCGATTTTATTGTGTAAAATCATGTCACACCTTCCCAAAATGCATGTTTGTGATTGAGGCTTCGAATGATAAAATTTTTTAACTATTGTTATACTGTTATTGTACTAGGTTTCAAGTGTAAAACAATATATCGCCTTAGTGCTTGGCTTGGTTCAATCAGCAGTGTAACTACATTCCTAATCCAAGTGTTGATATGGCGTTCATTATTAGGAAATGGTGCGCGCTTTGGCACTACATTTAACATGATGCTTACATATGCTGTCCTTACTCAAATCGCAAATTCTTTTGTGTCATCCTTTTCTGGTGAAACAATATCGCGATTAATACAGAATGGTGATATAGCGATATATTTGGTTCAACCAATTCATTTGAAAAGACATCTGTTTTTGGGTGACTTGGGGAAAAATTTATTCAGTGTATTTTTATTAAACTTCCCAGTTTGTCTAGTTTTGATTTTATTTTGGGGAATTACACTCCCGAATGACCCAATGGTTATTTTCGTTACAATAATTATGTTGATTAATGGAATGGTTATATTGTTCCATTATAGATATATATTGGGGTTAATCAGCTTCTGGCTTCTTAAAAACCCCTTTGCAAGCTGGGGATTTCAAAATGCAGAGTCAATTTTCTCTGGTAAAGTTTTGCCTATTTGGTTATGTCCTTTGTGGTTAAATGAATTAACACGTTATCTGCCGTTTAGGTATTTTACATATGAACCGGTGGCACTATTTGTTGGGAAAGGGAATATTGCCGATTGGTGGAAAATACTATTGATTCAATTCTGTTGGATGGCATTTTTTATTGCTCTAGAACGATTAATTTCGGCTCGTGCAATACGAAAACTAATTGTGCAAGGAGGATGATATGAAAAAATATTGGGGTTCGTTTTCTATCTTTGTTAAGAATGAAACACTAGCCAAGTTCCAATACCGCGGAGCATTATGGGCAGACCTTATCTTTTTTGTATTTGGATATGGTACACAATTTTTTCTTGTTTTTCTCACAGTTGGAAAGTTCGGGACGCTGGGTGGATGGAATCAGTACGAGGTGATGTTGCTGTATTCAATGTCGATTCTGACATATACACTTGCTTGTGCATTTTTTCGAGGCCCATTTAATGATGTACCTGAAAAAATTCGGAATGGGAATTTTGATCAAACATTGACGAAACCTATGAATCCACTCGCTTATGAAATCATATCAGCGTTTTCTGCATATTACTCGGTGCATGTGCTATTAGGTATTGTAATGCTGGTATTTTCATTTTGTATGTTGAATGTTCACTTTACTTTGATAAAACTACTAATGTTGATTTTGACGTTGATTGGTGGCACGTTGATTCAGGGAGGTATACTAATTTTATTTTCATCTGCGTCATTCTTTTTGATTGGTGACAATCCACTGGTTTATGGAATTTTTGTTACGCTACGCATGTTGATCGAAAACCCAATTTCTATTTTCCCTCACTTTATTCAGATATTTCTAACTGTAATTATTCCCTTCGCATTTGTTAGCTTTTATCCAGCACAATATTTTCTAGGAAAGAATGATTTCTTTTTGTTTCACCCTGTACTGCAATATTTAACTCCATTTGTTGGAATAGTTACTGTTGGGTTGGCTGGTCTAGTTTGGCTCAAAGGAGTAAGCCGTTACGAAAGCTCGGGGAATTGAGGATATTATGATAAAAGTCAATCACATTTCAAAGGATTTTAAAATTTATATTCGGCCAAAAGGCTTTATGAATACCGTGAAATCGGCTTTCCATCGTGAATTTCAAATTAAGCAAGCTGTTCAGGATATCAGTTTCCAAATTGAGCGTGGTGAAATTGTTGGGTATGTCGGACCTAATGGCTCAGGAAAATCGACAACAATAAAGATGTTATCCGGGATATTGACACCATCTGTTGGTGATATTGTTGTTGATGGTATAATCCCTTATCAGCACCGTATGCAGAATGCAAAAAATATTGGTGTTGTATTTGGACAGCGGTCGCAATTATATTGGGATCTTCCGGTACGGGATTCATTCGTGTTACACGAGAAAATGTACGAGATTCCTAAAAAAATTTTTAAGGAAAATGTCGGATTGTTTACAGAGGTTCTTCAAATGCAAGAATTTCTTGACCGGCCAGTTAGGCAGCTTTCACTTGGACAAAGAATGCGGGCGAATATAGCTATTGCGTTACTGCATAACCCACAGCTTGTTTATCTTGACGAGCCTACTATTGGTTTGGATATCGTAGCAAGAGCAGCAATACGGGAATTTATTCTAGAAATGAATCGTATCCGCAAAACTACTGTAATTATTACCACGCATGATATGTCAGATATCGAACAAATATGTAATCGCTTAATTTTGATTGATAAAGGGAAGATTTGTTTTGACGGAACTCTTAAATTGTTTAAAGAGAGATATGGTGACAAGTTTATTATCTCTGTTAGGCTTAAGGAAAGTATAAATATTAAACATCCAATGTTACAGATACTTCAGGAAAATGATAATGGCTTTGTATTTCAAGGCGACAAAACTCAAATTAGTATTGCTGATGCAATTAACTTTATTGTACAAAATTGTAGTATCTCAGACATAGAGATTAATGATTCCAACATAGAATCCATTCTGAAAGATATTTATACCGGAAGAATATTAACTAATACTAGTCAGCCTTAATTACAACTAATAAAAATGACACCCCTTATCTCGGTTACTGCAAGAAAAATCTTTTGAAGAATTAAGTAACAGTTTGGCGTTTTATATTAAAAACAGAAGCAATTCCGTATTCTTAAACGAAATCGCTTCTGCCTTCAAGCTATTCACATGCAATTTAAGGAAGTATGTCAAAAAAGCTTTTTTACTCTGCAGTCTTTTCGGCCTTTGGAAGATATGTCACTGGATCAACAGAAGCATCCTTTTCAAGCACCTCAAAGTGCAGGTGCGGCTGTTCCGAAGATTCGTCCATTGCAGTGTTGCCAATGCTTCCGATTGTTTCACCCTGCGTAACCTTTTGGTTTACAGTTACCGTATCGTCCGCAGCAAGATTCCTGTATAGCGATTTCACGTCGTTCCCGTGATCGATCACTACCGTGATGCCATAATACAAATCATTGCGGATATCACAGACTACGCCTTCAGCAACGGCCTTTACCGGAGTTCCCCTGTCAGAGGCGATGTCAACACCGGAATGTGCGCGCCACTCCTCAAGCGTCTTCGAATAGACCAGCTTGTCCATGGCATACTCCAGCGAGACTGATCCATCTACAGGCATGATAAAGCTTTGCTGTTTCACAGGAGTCGTTGGCTTTGTTTTGGGTGCTGTAGTCTTTTCAGGTGTTGTAGTTTCCTTTGGGTCGCTTGTTTTCCCTTTGTCGTCCTTGGGCTTTGCAGCACTGCTGCCATCTGTGTTGACAGAAGCAGGACTGCCGATATCAGATTGCCCTCCGGCATTGGCCTGATCATTTTCAGACCCCTGGGTATTGAGCTTCTCCGCTTGATTTAGTGCGACATCCTCCGCAGCCAGTTCGCCCTCGGATTCATTCGAAAGCTCTCTTGCCTCATAGTCGGGGTCCCCGGGAGCGGTATTACGCATGGTAACATATATTGCAGTGCCGGCTACGACCGCTATGCACAACAATAGAACAACATAAAAACCTTTCTTCTCGAGAAATTCCTTTACTCCTTTTTTTGTTCCTTTCTCTTCTGGAAACGACTTTTTCATATTCACAGATTCCACCTCCATATAGTATTGTTTCCGCATATGGGAACGATATACATATGGCATGAAAAAATATGAAAATTACACAATACCAAGAATTTCTTAACAGATTCACTTTGACCCGGTCAACCCCTCATATCTCTGGATCGAGATCACATCAACTCCGGTATAATAATGCTCAAGTATCTCCCGGAAGGTTCCTCCCCTTTTGGCCAGCGAATCGGCGCCCCATTGGCTCATCCCCACACCGTGGCCGTGACCTGTCGTCGTAATCTTCATTTTGCCGTCCCCGGCCTGCTCGATTACAAAGCTGGCTGAGCGCAAACCGAGCAGCGTCCGAAACTCCGTACCCTTCATTGTAATATTTCCGATTTTCAACGTTTTAACTCTGCCGCCTGTGGTGTAATCCAATATTTCCACACTTTCAGCGATTTCCTCATCGAACTCCTCCCCGGAATATTTCTTCCGAAGCTCTTCTGTAATCTGCTCTGTTGTAAATAATTTAGAAACGACATACCCTTTGGAAGCCTCCTCACCGCTGCTATCAACGCTTTGCAGGTACGGAACCGGCGACCCTGACCAAACCTCCTCTACACTTTCTGTCTTTCCTGCGCTGCTGGCATGAAACAGCGTATTTGCTATGCTGCCCTGATAAACAACGATCAGCCCCTTAGTCTCATTGACAGCCCTTTCGATTTTGCCCCAGTTTCTCGACGCAAACAACACGCCCCATTTTTTCAGGGCAGCCTCTTTTCCTGTCCATGCCTGGCAATGGGTCGATTCTGTACAAATATCCACACCATCATGCACTCCACTCTTCGAGCTGTAAACACCCGTCATCCGACCATAGGCAAAAGTCCTTGCCGCGACCGCCTGTGCTTTTAACGCTTCCTGAGAAAAATCCGCAGGCATTTCCGCAGCTACGACCCCCATAATATACTCCTCCAGATCCATCTCCTGTATTTTGTCCTGAGAAGCATTATAGACCGTGATTTTGACTTGCTCTTTTATTACCTCTTCTTTTGGAGGCGAAAGTGGAGGCGGAGGGGCGGAGGGAGCGCATCCTCTGACAATGATCATTGGAAGCAGGACAACAATCACAATCATTATACCTGCATAGTAAATCAGCTTTCTCATAACTCCCCCTTAATTCGTCAACTCACACATAATGTATATTCGCACAAAAAAAAAGTATGCAGTTCAACCCGCATACTTTGTCCCTTCAAAGGAGGTCTGATATGTCCCTTTTAGTCCGTCCCGTCCACTCTGATGATATTCGCCCCAAGGCTTTTCAGCTTTTCATCGATCCTAATATATCCTCTGTCTACATGCTCAATATCCTGTATTTCCGTAGTGCCCTCAGCGCCAAGCCCGGCCAGGATCAAAGCTGCGCCGGCCCTCAGGTCCGTGGCCTTCACCCTGGCTCCTGTCAGTCTGCCGCAGCCTTCAATAATGGCACTTCTGCCCTCGACCTTTATATTCGCGCCCATTCTCTTCAGCTCACATACATGCATAAACCGGTTTTCAAAAATCGTTTCGATAACCATACTGGTCCCGCATGCCATACTCAACAATGAGGTCATCTGCGATTGCATATCAGTCGGAAATCCGGGATAAGGGTGCGTCTTTATATCAACCGCCTGCAAGTCCTTCCTCCTGACACGTATAGAGGTCAGCTCCTCGGAAACCTCAACACCAGCCTCTCTAAGCTTGGCTGTCACAGGCTTCAGGTGATCTGTAACAACATTTTCCACCACCACATCGCCGCCGGTAATAGCGGCAGCTACCATATAGGTACCCGCCTCGATGCGGTCCGGAATAATGCAATGGCTGACAGCCTTCAACGCCATCACACCCGATATTTTGATTGTGTCCGTTCCTGCACCCTTTATATCCGCACCCATAGAGGTCAAAAAAGTAGCAAGATCAACGATTTCGGGCTCGATCGCCGCATTTTCAATGATTGTCATTCCCTCGGCCAGCGTGGCAGCCATCATAATATTTTCCGTTGCGCCGACGCTGGGAAAGTCCAGATACACCTTTCCGCCTTTTAGCCGTCCGTTCCGTTTCGCCTCAATGTACCCATGCCCCTGAGTAATACTTGCACCCAAAGCCGTGAACCCTTTTAAATGAAGATCAACTGGCCTTGACCCAATCGCACAGCCTCCGGGCAGGGATATACGCACATATCCGGCTCTAGCCAGAAGCGGCCCTGCCACCAGGAAGGACGCCCGCATTTTATTGACAAGCTCATACGGAGCAGTAGTATTAGACAACGATCTGCAGTTGATTTCAAGCTTATCCTGTCTATCGGATAATGTGACAGATGCACCCAACGATTGTACGAGCTCGCACATAATCCGCACATCATTCAGATACGGAATCTCTTCAATCACGCTTTTACCGTCGGCGAGCAAGGATGCGGCAATGATCGGAAGTATTGAATTCTTTGCCCCGCTCACATGTACTCTGCCGCTTAGCGGTCTGCCTTCCGATATAATCAGTCTGGACACATGTACACTCCCCTTTATCTTTCATTTGTAATCCGCAAGCTCTTTTGTACTTCCTTCACAGGGCTTCAGTACTCTGTCGTAATAACAGGTGTTGCAAGCCATATGTAAGTCTTTCCTTCAAAAGAATTGTACCTTGAAGCCAGGTTCACATTAACGCGCCTTCCATTGACCCTGACAGCCTCCCTGATCGAAGGCGAAAAAGCCGAAATGCTTAATAAGCCGTCGTCATTGATTCCTTCGACCTTGTCTGCGCTGATGCTGTCAAAAACCCTGCCGCACAATTCCTCCACTTCCTTTTCCATTAATTGTCCTTCCAAACTTCCTGTAATGGAGATGTTTACCTCAGGCTCCATACCATGAGATTTCAGAATATCTGTAATCTTCGCGGCGTATCCGGCTGCCGTCTGATCCCCTGAAGTATCCACAAGGCTGGCTGAAAGCCTGTAACCGTCCGCCGGGTCTCCTTGCACATCCTTTAAAATACTGATGTGTACCCTTCGATCCTCATCAATTATGTACCCGGTTTCTGTTCCGGTGCTTATGTCGTTATCTATGGATTGAAATAAGGGCAGAATGCCCGATACATCACCTCCGAAGCTGGAAATGATTTCTTTTGACAGCCGCTGCCGCAAATTTTCCTCCTGAAAGCTTTCCGGAGCCAATTCCCCCCGGAAATATACTTCGGTACTGACAATTTCTGCGCCTGTCGTTTCAAATGCTTTCTGCATAATTGCAGCAGTTGCATCCTCCGGCTGTAATTTTTGCATGAATAAAATAAAAATGGAGATGACTAATAAAATAATAGTGATAAAAATATACTTTTTCACGTTTATGCCCCCTTGCCTGTAAAAAGCTGTTTACCGTAATCTTATTCAGGCTCTCATGATTTTAATTATTGCCTCATGTAAGGGGGCATATACATGAAAAATTTCTTTGATTTAGCTTTTATAGTTCACCGGCATAACGCAGCAATTTTTCAAGCAGAACCATCGCTTCCGCGCGCGTCACGATATCCTTCGGTCCGAGAACATCGGAAAATCTGCTTGTAATGACACCAATTTCCTGCGCAAATCTGATTTTTGGAAGCAAAGAGGGAGCTGCCTGGGCAATGTCCTTGTACACGCCTGTATAGTCTGCTGTTGCTTTTGCCTTCTGCGAGGTTTTCAGCTCACATACCCTCATTGTCATTGCGATAAGCTTTTCTCTGGTACATTCCGCTGATGCAGCATTCAGATCGGAGCTCTGGAGTATACCTGATTTAACGGCCAGCGACATATAGTTGCTGCCATAATCAGCCTCAAGCATATCCAGCATAAATTTGGCGCCGTCGCCGACAGTAAGATTCTTTAACGGCTCAAACTTTCTCCCGGTCACTGATTTTAACGGATGAACGGATGCTACATTCGAAATCGACTTTCTTGCATAATTACCTGAAATATCGTCGTAAAAATCACTGCCCAGATCCGCAACAGCCATACGACCCGGTTCAAAGGTCTCAAAGGACAGCGTGCCGATATTGCTGTCCGGATTAAAGACACCCGATGACACATTCCTCTGCCATTGCGTCGAACCGGCTGGAAGGACATACCCCGACGTAACATCCTGTTTATACCAGCTTGCGGTAGTATATTCATACAGTATCTTCAACGGCCTTTGAAGAATCTTCACAGATGACGTCAAGCCGTCTGACAGACCGATTCCCAATTCCGATACGGGGGTCTTGAAGCTCAGGTTCTTTGTATTACTGCCCGCAGACGAGCTGTCTAAAACGATGTTGAATATAAAATTGGCTTCGCCTTCAGCGGAACCGTAGATGCCTCTGTTGTCCGCCAATACGCCGGGCCGGATGATAATGGTATTTCTCTGTGTCGTCAGCATCAGGTTCTCTCCTAGCATCCCCAGCGCCTTAAATACTCTTTGGGAGATCTTCACACGTATCTCCTTCGTTCCTTTTGGCATGGTTTTCAAATCAATACTATAGTCAAGGACGCGATCTGTCTGCACATGCTGTACGAACCGGTCCGCATTGACACCGGTGATCTGCACGGTCCAGACGCCGTTAACCGCTGAGGAATCCTTGATTATAAAGTCACCGCTTATTACATCCTCGATATCCTCACTGGAATCGTAATCGTCGCTCGAACGCAAAGTTCTCACCGTTACGCTCTGGGTCGGCTCGGAGGCCAATTCCTTGTCGGGATCATAGGCATAAAGCCTTGCATAGTATCTGAAATTGGATCTGAGCCCTTCTGCTGTAAACTCGGATGCACCGTCAATCTCAAACTTCCGGCTCTCAAAGTAATCTATCGAGTCATCAATCTCAAGGATGTATTGCATTCCTTCCTCCGCGATCCATTCATAAGTGATGCTGTTTTTCGTAATAGCACCTGCCGTACTCTTTACACCGAAGCCCATTGGCGTGGAGGGTGGAGTATCCTTCAAGGTTTTTACAATATGGGAATCTGTGAAATCGGAACGTTTTTTATCACCGGCCGCGTTGGTAGCCTCCGCCTGAAGCCAGAAATAATAGACCGTATCAGGCTCAAGCTCCTCCACTCTGTAATAGGTAGTGAACTCAAGCATATCCGGCGTAATGGCAACACTGCCGGCTGCTTTACTCCGGTCATCCACCGTACCGTACTCCAGGTAGTATACATACCCGCTTTTGGTATTCCAGCCCAGATCAATATAGGTATCGGCCGCGTGGTCATAGTTAAATACGGGAACGGTAGGCTTTTCAACAGTGACAGGCAGATCAGGTATCGTGGTTATAATGATAGGGTCAGAGGGGCCTGAAATGAGATCCACACTGCGTCTTGCAGCCCGAACCCAGACAATATAAGTTTTGTTGGGCTCCAGATCATTGATGGTAATGTCGATATTATGCCTCAATCCATCCAGTACAGCCGTTGGATTCGTAACATCTTCGTCGGGATCATTGGGCGTCACAGGAATACCCATGATTTTATTGGCCGGGAGGGTTTCCAGTCTGCTGTAATCCAGATCCGGGGTGTATTCGATGCAACCCACATCAATGGTCACGCCGCTGTCATACTCCACCTTTCGGAATTTAAGCGGATCCACCGCTTCATCTTCGATTTTCTGTGCAAGATCTGCTATCGGCGGATCCAGTTCGTTTTCTCCGAACTCGTCGATATCGTCGGATGTCATATGCTTCCATGACTTCTGTCCGCCCGCGGCATTCACAAGCACCTCATACCACTTATTTTGTACGGTTACCACCGCAGACACGGTAGTGACCATATCCTTATCATTACTGTCCTTTTTTAGCCTGAAGGGCGGCGTTGCCGGGACAACAGGCTGTTCTATGGGTCCTGCGGTCGGAGTAATAATAATTTTTATGGCTGCGTCGGATTGCAAGGTGATGGTAGCAAGCTGGTCCTCCACAAATTCCACATAATCTTTTTTTGCCACAATTTTAAAGTAATACGTAGAGTTTGGTATCAGCTCGCTTAAGATATATTTGTATCCAAGCAGATTTGTACCGCTCATAACAAAGTTGCTGTTATTCATTTTGATATCAGATGCAATCAGCGTACCGGACGGCGGATCCTCCAGCATATTGGGGTCGTTGATGAGCCAGATATCGTATTTTACTTCACTGTCTATACTTCCGTCCCCTTTAAGCGGCGCCTTCCATAAAATCGTAGCGCTGTCGGGCCTAAGTGTTTCCTCATAAGAAATAATGGTCTGTCCCGCGTTGGAAAATAACGGTACCAGCTCAGGAACAGCAGGTGTCGACGGTATTTCCGACTCCTTTACATAGATACGCTGGGATTGGATTTTTATGCCGGGATACAACTCTGCTCCATTGCGGGTTACGATCGCCTTGATGATATAGTAGTAATCCTCTTCTCCCGGCTGGAGGGTCAGGAAAAACGTCGTATCGTCTACGGAAGCCATATACTGTTCTATATTGCCGGAGGTACCTGTCCCTCTGTAAATCTGGTACAAGACCCTGACATCACCGCTTGCCAGCCCGGTGACGACCGGAGTCCACTCCAATTTCCATACGGTTCCCGCTTCTGTTATGGACATTTTTGTGGTCTTGGCAAGAATATAACTGCTAACTGCTACTGTTGGGCTTTCCGCAGACTTTTTCAGTTCAGTTTCGGTAGTGTCAGGCATTATTTTTATATAATAGACTCTGCCTGGATCCCGGACAGTATGAATATATTCCAGCTTGCCGGATGCTTCGTTGACCGTCACCGGTCCGCTCTGCCCGATCTGCTCCTGTCCGATATAAATGGGATAACTGTTTGCAAATGTCTTGCTCTCGGAAATATACAGCTTGTAATCCATTCTTTTGCCTGAATTCCAAACATCGTCCCATTCAATTTTTATTTGATTGGGACCATAGGAGTATGCATTGATCGCAATGTCCGTCAAAAACTTCACCGTATTGGACGGAGAAGATTCAGCGCTTGTATGATTAACCATATCCTCGATGTAGGTGTAGTAAGCTCTTGAGAATGCATAATAAACCGTACCTGAATTCAAGTTCCCCAGGCGTATCTCGTTATCGGCGGCTGTCTGAGCAGGAATGTCCCTCTCTGCAAGTACCGTCGGTTTACTGGGCTTGTAAGGCTTATTTACCTCCTGCAGATAATAGTTTAAATAAGGACTGTATCCCCCAACGCCAGATACAGTATCAAGTTGGTCACTTTTCAAATCAGCATAGTATTTTTTGAATTCGTCATAGCCTATTGCCGGCTCTCCACTGTTGATCGCTTCCACTCTAAGCCTTTCAGGCGAGGGTTGAGTGTCTGCAGCATGTACAGGCAACAAAACGCTGTACTGTACCGTCAGTATGATCAAAATCAACAAACAAATTACTTTTTTTAATGTTCTCATACCATGTTCCCTTCCTGTCTCCTGTTACAAATCTCCTGTCAGTTCCAGAAGCTTGACAAAAGCAGCCACCACTTCTGCGCGTGTCATCTGATTGCCGGGACTAAACCTTCCGCTTTCATCCAATCCCATTACATTTATATCCACAATCATTAATACCGGTTGAAAATACTCCTCATTGATACTGCTCTCATCCGCAATCATTACTCTCCCTCCGGGCTTCAGGGCGGCCATACTGACGCCCTTCTTTACTGAGAGGAGCTTGAATAATACTGCTGCCGTTTGCTGACGCTGTACATTTCTAGCCAGCGAATTGGGATGTATCAGGCTGTCAAGTCCAAGCTTCTCGCTCTTTTGCCTGATTTCCAGACCTGTAAGCTCGGCAGATTTTCCGACAACCAGTTCATACAACAGTATTACCTCTTTGCACATGACTTTATTATCAGGCATAAAGTTGTTTTGAATCCCCGGAAACACATTTCCAAGGTCATATTTCGAAGCAAGGCTTGTAATATAGCTTTCGGCCCAGTGCCCTTCCGGGACACCCCCGATACTGCTCTGAACCGTCAATATGACGTACTTGCCTGTTTTTAACAGATTGAACCGGACGCTGGATGCCAGCTGTTCCGTATTTGTAGTCACCTTCTGCCACTCTGTCGAGCCATCATAGAACGTATAAGGAATTCTCATTCCGTCTGACCCGCTGAAGAACAGATTCACCGAGCCGGGTGCACTAAAGGTATTGATCTCACTAACCGAGTTGGCAAGTCTTACATTTTTCAGAGTACTGTCTATATAAACTGAAAGCTCTTCTTCGATCATATTTACAAGATTCTGGGTATATTTACCAATCAGCTCCTGTGAGCCGGTGCCGCTTCCCACATAGGTATTCTGCAGCATACTGAGCTTTTCACTGACTAGTCCGGTCTCCTTGTCATAAAGCTTATCATGAAACATCTTAGCCAATTTCCCATCCGTTGTGGAAAGTCCCATGGCAAAAATTTCGAGATCGTTGATGTCAGAAATACGAAGCTGATTCGAGGGAAGCGCTTTCGGGGAAGAGAGCGACCTTGTTACAATCAGCCTGACATAAAGATCCGCGACCTCCTTTTTGGATTGCAGGCTCTTGATCTGTTCATTAACGGAAGCATCCAGTGTTGTCGGCCGCAGCGTCAGCTCCGCTCCTGCGGTCCTGATTAAAAGACTGCGATTTAGCTGATTCATCGTTTTAATGACACTGATGGGGATATAGATTTCGTCCTTACTGATGTTGACCGATAACCCGGTCATATCGACAGTAAACGTGTCTCCCGTCGAATTGCGCATTGCATCCGATACACGCTCGCCCTTGAGCAATATTGCAGTGGCCTGGCTGCTTCCCATGGCAACGCGCCAGTAATATCCTTTTTCCAGACTCGCCATCTTATCAAGGAAAACCGCCTTTTGCTGTTCCTCCCGATCAGTATTGTCATAATCCTCTTGATTAAATTCGGTCCGGGTATTCACTGGTCCAATATATTTAGAATATGAGATGAGGTCGGTCTCGGTCGGATCAATTTTAACCGCCCTGACCTTTATATAATATTTCACATTGGAACGCAGCGGCTGCCTCGTTACAATACCACCGGGCAGTTCCGCAGCAACGCTTTTTATCCTCGCATAATAGTACAATGAATCCGAATTAATTGTCCGTG
This sequence comes from Bacillota bacterium, assembly GCA_023435745.1. Taxonomy (GTDB): domain Bacteria; phylum Bacillota; class Clostridia; order Acetivibrionales; family DTU013; genus JAEYRF01. The sequence goes on from JAEZMD010000019.1 coordinate 201,381, forward strand.
CAGTCTCTTCGGTATAATAGGACAGTACATTATTTTTCTTGTCAGTATATTGCTGCAGATCGGCAGCGGTCAGAACCGTATATTCAGACCCGCCCTCTTCCATCAACGCTATCTCATAACGGGCATAATCATCAAGAGCCTTACCTACCCAACGGACCTCCAGCTCATGAAATCCGTCCCTTGTCTGAAGCGACGATTTCTCATAGATCAGCGTATTAGACCCTTTTACGACTCGTATGTCATATAAACTGTTGGTCTTAAGTCCCATTACTCTCCCGTAATAGGTTTTCCCGTCATTATCTTTAACAATGGTCGCCAACGACCGGGTCATCAGCTTAAAGTCCGCGTCTGAAGGTCCCTTTACATATATTTTATAATCCTCCGCCGTCAGCCCGGCAGTCGCGTCCGTCCAATAAAAGCCCAGTTCCGCATTCAGCACCACCTCAAGTGAAGCAGGCGCATCGATGAGGGAGGTCGTCACAGGAACAGATACCCACACGCTTTCAGAGGAGGGATTAAGCAAATCTCTGGAAGCATCCACACGGACTGTTTTCAGGCTAAAATAATACAGCTTGTTTGGGAACATTCTTTGATCAACCGTATAGGTGCATATTTTGGTAACGGGGTCATAAGTAAATTTCCCCGGATGGGTAACCGGGCCGCTCAAAGCAGGAGCCGGATCCAGATAAACGGCGTTGTTTACAACCCCGTCACTGAGGCTGTCATATACCTGCAGGAAGCTTTCGTACTCCGGATCATTTTCATAAACTGAAAGTCCGTCCGTCGGATTGATTTTACCGGTAGTTCTGATAAGCTGATAAATAACATCATTCTCCTGCCGGGTCCAGGTAAAGGTAACGCTGCTGCCGGAAAGAAGCTGGTTTCCATTACTGTCCACCGCAATATCAAAATCCGTCGGTGCAAGGGGTTTTCTCTGGTTGTCATCCGGCTCAGTTACATCCAGCCGAATAGTCGTGACAGGAAGGATAGCCGTGCTGATAGACTCCTTTTCTGTCACGCCTGCAGGATCGTCCCTGTCTTGTATAACCAGCCTGGTTTTAACTGTGAAATAATAGGTCGTATTTGGCAGCAAATTGTAGCCAAATCGGTTTATAATAGCCGCCTCCTCCGGGGTAGGCGAAGCACTTAATGTAAATGAGGATATTCGCGCCCTGACAGAGGTGCTCTGCGGATCGTCTGCGCCTGTAAAGAACACATCTCCGCCGAGATCCTCCGTTGTGCCTATCAATAAAGGAGTGGTATCAGTCCTTGAATTCATATAGAGATCATAATAGATATTGTAGCTGTATTCCAATTCATTGTAGCTGCTTGTATACTTTCTCCAATCCAGCGCAGTTACTTTGTCAAAACGCAGATCGATATAGTTGCGCATATTTCCCGCTACAGTCTCCCTGCCGTTCGCTTCCATCTCAAAGCTCATAGGCAGCGGCACATCCGTATCAACATCGCCAAGAGTTGTGAAGCTGATGATTATTGAGCGGTCCGATAGCACAGTTTTTTCCGGATTCCCCAGTTCACTCGTCTTTGTGGTATACATCTGTAAATAATATACTGTATTTGGTATCAGAAACGTCGGGTAATCTTTATCTTTTTCTGTATCTTCAAATGGAATTGACCCGGTTTCAAAAACCCCGTCATTATTTGTATCAACTTCCCATTGGAAAAGCTCAAACGCATCGAGCGTATACTCAAGTCTGTTTCCTGCGTCCTTTATTTTTGGCGACTTCGCACTGATATATTTTACCTGTCGGAATTCCGCATTGTAAGTTTTATTGCCCCATTGCTCTCCGTTGATGTAAATCGGCAGCTTCTTTGTGGTGTCCGTCTGGTTGGTGCTCAGTAAAAAGTGAAAATACAAGTCATCCTTCATTGTATCATCCCAATTTAGCGGCTTATCCCAGGACAGCTTGATATCAGTTGACTTGACAGTAGTCTTTCCGTCGTCCGGTTTCGTCACTTCCTGCACATGGAGCGTTCTGTCATTGACTGCAATTCCCATTGGCAAAGGCGGCCTGCCGGGATCCGTTGTCAGTGTGTAGGGCATGGATAGAGACTCCAACCTGTCCTCAGCGCCATTGGATTTTACGACGATTTTATAATGCAATTCACTATTTGGATTGACTCCCTGGATGACGGTAAGTGCATATTCTCCGGTAAAAAATGAGTCGTCCATTGTCTTTTTAACAACCCAGTCACCCGGTGTGGCAGGAAGATCCGTAACCTGTACTTCGTAATATAGCTGAGGCAGATTAAGACTTCCCTGATTAAGCCTATATATTTTTACATAAATGTTATTTGAACTGTCTTTTGATAATTGAAACCGAATTGGTGTATTTGTATAAGGTCTATCACCCGAAAGAAGGCTTCCGCCGTAATCATCCAGTTTACCAAACACGAAGGCCATTACATCATCAGGGACGGCATTTCTGTAAACCGGCTTGACGTTCATGTAATAGACAGTACCGGGAAAAATATGCGGGTATCTGAGAGTATCCTTATATTCGTCCAAAACCTCTCCTGTACCAACATCAACCGGCAAAGCCGGTACCACCGAAGACTCATCTGTCCTGCCCCACAGCTCAAAACTCATATATCCGCCCTGCACCGTGACTGTCGCCTTTTCCGCTGCATTAGCTGGGGCATTGACAATGTACTTGTTCTCATCCGTCGGATCCTGCTTGATTATCAACGCTGCCGCTCCGCTATTGAGCGTACTCAGATGCGTGGAAATATTAACCCTGTAATCCAGTACGGAAAGTTCCGTTGCACCTTTATAAATAGAGTGCAAAGAATTTTGCATGTATTGCTTGGCATCACTTGTATTAGCATGCAAAAAGACATTATTATCTGTGTTGGTGTCAACATCCGGATAAATCGTGTTATCCGGGTCATAGAACACTCTGGGTATTTTCCAGCTCAGCTTTAGCCTTGGGTATTTCCCAATTTCATGCGGGTTTGTATCATATGGCTGGTTCGGGGTGGAGGATAAAAAAGTAATGGACGGCAGGAAAAACATCAGTCCTCTGCCGATCGGAACACCGGCTGGGATGTCGGCTGCGGATGCGTACAGCGTTACACGGATATCATAGATATAGTCCGCCTTCAGTCCGGTGATTGTCGCGCGGTTCTCTCCCACGACCGTGATTGCGGGAGCTGCTACTGCTTTATTATTAATATCCGGTGTATGATATGTGATCACGGCAGCTTGCGACCCTGAAGGATTCCAATTAATCACCAGCGTTCCGTTGGAATAGCTCTCACGATTGACAGTGACAGGCGTTTCTTCAGCGGCAAAAACAAAGATATTTGAACCGCCAAGAACGGTATATAATATAACGGCAGCCATGAACAATGCCGATGCTTTTTTGATTCGAATCATCAGAAGTAACCCTCCAGTATTTACATTTCTGCGCTCAGACCATTTCCTGTCCGGTCATCTGCAGTCGGTTATCGCTTTGGATACACCTCAATATATATATCGGCAATTTATAATCGAGATTAATGATATAGTCCCGCATAAAAAGTTACAATTTGGTTTCAAGGTTATGGAGTATGGTTTTGGAACTATGGCCGAGACTGTATCTCAGATTGTTTGAAAAAATTGCTTGGTAAAATATATGGGCGGTTTGACTTTCTATCTCTAATATCATATTATTAATATTGCGGAGCAAGGGATAAAACGTATCACCGTAATGTTTTTTCACGTCCTTGACTTGGGAGGTTTTAGTTTTAATGGCTACAATGAAGGATGTTGCTAGAGAAGCAAAGGTATCCCTCGGAACGGTTTCAAACGTCCTGAATAAACGTCCTACCGTTACAGAAGCAAACTGCATAAAGGTTATGAATGCTGTCAGAAAACTGAAATATCGGCCAAACACAGCTGCGAGGACATTAAAGACTAATACTTCAAAAAGTATTGGTCTTGTAATTCCGGATATTAAAAACCCTTTTTATCCAGAGCTTGCCAGAGGTGTTGAGGATACGGCGAAAAAATCCGGTTATTCTGTACTGCTATGCAACAACGACAGGAGCGTTGATAAGGAACGTGAATATATCAACATACTGATAGAAAAAAATATTGACGGTATTATTCTGATAAAGCCAAAAGTAAGTCTGGATGAGATCGCTGAAATTCAAAAAGAATGCTCCATTGTCCTGGTGGATGTTGATTATGATATCACCTCCAGATTTGATAGCATCAATGTGGATGATTACAACGGAATGCTTGATGCTATGAATTTATTATATGAATACGGTCACAGAAATATAGCTTTTATAAGCGGAATGCTGGAATCAAAAAGCAGCAAGATCAGACATGATACCTATATAGAGTTTTTAAGGAAGAAAAATATTCCGGTAAATGAGGAATTGATCAAAATGGGTTCTTATGACTGGTACAGCGGATACAAATGCACTGTTGAACTACTCAGGAATATTACTCCTCCTACGGCTATTCTGGCTGCCAATGACTTAATGGCCATTGGCACAATGAAAGCCATCCATGAAAGGCGCTTGAGGATCCCCTTTGACATATCCGTGATGGGCTACGACGACATCGACATGGCTGTCCTCTGCACACCACAGCTTACCACCGTTAGACAGCCCAAATATGAACTCGGCATCACTAGCGTTGAAATCCTTCTTGAGCGTATGAAATCCGGAATTCCGGTTGATGAGCCAGTTGAAGGAGCCGGCAGAATTGTCACAATGAAGACTGAAATCATGCTGAGAGAAACCTTAGGTTATGTAAAAACATAATCCTTTCAGGGTAACGATCTCCTCTGTATTCCTTTGGACTAAAGGCTTCCGACAAAAAAGAAGGCAAAAAAGCTTGGAACGTGACCGTTTCTCCCAAGACCTTTTAACCTTTTTTTGTATTACGGCGCATCAAGCTTACCCTTTAACTGCACCCATGGTCATACCACGTACAAGATACTTCTGAGTTGCAAATGTAATGATCAATACCGGAGAGATAACCAGTACCGCAAAAGCGGCAATTTTGCCCCATTCGGTTGCATATAGGGTCGTCAGTTCAAGAATGCCCAGTGGAAGCGTAACCGCCCGCGAAGTCGTCAGAATCTTTGCGAAGAAAAACTCATTCCACATATTGATGAAGACAAACACAAATGTTGCTGCAATTCCGGTAATGGACAGCGGAAAAACTATCCGGATTATTATTCCCAAACGGCTGCATCCATCGATTTTCGCAGATTCCTCAATACTCACCGGTACATCTTTGAAATAGCTCTGGAACATCCAGATGGAAATTGCAAACTGCGTTGTGGTGTAGCACACGATAAGCGGAAATATGCTATCGAGAAGATTAAACTTGGAAACGACAATGTAAATCGGCAGAATGATCATGATGCCTGGAAGCATTCTAAGGATAAGATACATACTCGCGAAAACACGCTTCAACGGGAATTTATACCTGGTAAGCGCATATGCCAGCAAGGAACCCATCAGGCAAGTAAAAAACGAGCCTGTAAAAGCAACTGTCAATGAGTTCTTGAAAAAGCGAAAAAACTTATTAGCCGAAAAAACATCCCTATAATTGTCGAAGGTCAACGGACCTAAAAAATTTGGCGGCATGGTCAGGAAATCTTTTGGAACCTTGAATGAACAGTATAACACCCAGACCAGTGGTAGCAAAATACCAATACTTACAATGGCTGCAACAATACTAAAGATAAAATTAGAAACTTTTTTCGTTTTCATTAGTCACGCACCTTTCCGACATCACTCAGCAATTTTCGAATAATCGGCAGTGTGATAATTGAAGTCATTAGTATCATGATGACTGCGAATGCAGAAGCACGATCTATCTGGAACGTCTGGAACAAGCGTGAGTAGAAAAAGATCATGGTATTGGTGGTATTGTAGGCGCCATTTGTAAGAGTATATATCGTATCAAATGTCTTCGTTGTGTCAATGGTCTTGAATAATGCGCCAATGAGCAGCACATTTTGAAGATAAGGGAACGTGATAAAAAAGAATTTATCTAACGCCCTTGCCCCATCGACTTCAGCGGCCTCATATAATTCATCCGGAATACCCTGTAAAGTTGCAAGACAAATCAGGATAATAAACGGCGTACTAAGCCAAATGTCCGTAATTGCTATTGCGAAGATTGCGCCAGGCCCGTTGTTCCATGTCCAGGTTGGCAGCCCAATCACGGATAGTACATAGTTCAGAATACTGTTTCCGGGCTGATAAATCAGTTTCCAAATTAAACCGGCCACCACCGGCGTTACCATCATAGGAGCGAGGATCGTCGTACGCCATAATCTTCTGCCGAAGACCTGTCCGTTCATAAGCAGTGCAACGAGCACACCAAGTATAAGTTCGGTCGGAACACATATCAATATATGTTTGAGCGTAACAAGCCAGGCATTCCAAAATGCTCTGTCATTTAAAATGATCATATAGTTCTTGAAACCAACAAGCTTGGAAATGCTTCCTTGCATGTGGTCATAGGATGAAAAGCTGATGATGATTGAATATATCATTGGGAGAATAAAAACGACAAACGTTACAATTACCGGAGACAAAGCCAGAATCAGACCAAACGTTGCATCACTCATCCGCTTTTTTGGTTTTTCCAGCTGGTTATTAATAAGAATACCCCCTTATATGCCTGGTCATATATAATTAACGCCCGAAGGTATGACTTTCAAATTCATAATACTATGTCCTATCGGAGTAGTCAAAATGACGTTTCGTTTATTTTGGCCCGGCTTCGAAAAAACCGGGCCAAACAACGATTAGCTATTCACTAAAACAATTCTCTTGTGACATTTCAATGCCAATTGTCGAGCACAAGTGTCACATCTTATTTGCCATTCGCTTCGTCAAGCAAATCTTGCGCGCGTTTTTGCATATTGGCAAGACAGGTATCAGCATCTATTACACCGGTAATATAGTCGTTGAGCTCTTCGGTCGTCATTGACCTCAGGCCGCTTGTCGCCTTTGTTACCGGATATGGTTTACAGCTTGCCAGAGAGGTGGATACTGCCGGCACATACGGATATTTTGCTATTACATCCGCATCTTGACATGTTATGAGGTTTGCGCTTGCACCACCGGCCAGAGCATATTTTTTCTGAACATCGCTGCCGGAGAACCATGCCTGGAACTCATATGCCGCATCCTGATTCTTACTATAGTTGTTTATAAAGTAAGCCCAACCACCGAGGATGGAGTTTCCGCCAGGGCTGGTAGCATAGGTGATGGCTGAACGGTCGATCTTGAGATATTGATCTGTGAAATTCGGCGCATATGTGCCTGGCCAGTTAATGATCTGTGCGACCTTGCCGGATGCGAAAGCTTGTGCTGTTTCAACAGCGCCATAGGATGTGCTCTCCGGAGGAGAAAGCTTATAGAGCTCCGTAAAGATTTCAAGAGCTTTTTTTGCTTCAGGCGTATTAAGTGTAGCAGTGTCCATCGCATCATTGATCCATGCGCCGCCGAGGGAGAAGAGGATCTGTGTGTAAGTTGTGCCAATCTGAACGTCTCTGTTTGCGTTGACGGTGAAACCGTAGACACCCGGTATCTTTGATTGGATCGTCTTTGCGTTTTCAATTACTTCGTTCCAGGTCGTGGGAGCCTTAGCCGGGTCAAGACCCGCCTGCTTATACATTTGATTATTGTATGCGAACAGGTAAATGTCTGCGATGAAAGGCACACCATAATATACACCCTTATACTTGGAGTATGCTTCTATAGCATCCTTGCTGTACTGATCCCAGGGTATCTGGGGATAATTGGTATTGTTCATGTACTTTTCAATGGGCAGATAAAGACTTGATTGATCGGTAATGAAGCTCGCATGCCACTGATAGTTGGTACCCATGACATCAATGCTGCCCGTCCTGGAAGCCGCTTCCAAGGCATACTTGGTATTTAGGTCATTACTTGACATGGCGCTAATCTCAAGAGTTATACCTGTTGCATCAAAGAAATCCTGTTTGATAGCTTCCATAGTCTCTGCTACACCGGTTGTAAGAGTAAGAGTTGTGCCGGCATACGGCTTATCTCCGGTTTCAGGCGCATCTTTTTCAGCAGGTGCCGCCGTTGTAGCGGGTGCCGTTGTGGCAGGTGCTCCGGTTTCTGAAGCATCAGGAGAAGAGCCGCATGCACTAAACGCTACTGCCATGGCTACTACGATAAAAATTGAGATGAAACTTTTTGTCTTTCTTAACATTTTGTACCTCCTCGATTTTTTTGTTTTAAGGGTGCCTGCCAATAGAATATGTAAAATATAGAAAAATGAAATGAAACGTTTCAGACTTTCGCTAATCAATTCCTAGGTGAATATCAAACTACTATTCCATGAAACGTATCATATGCATTAAGAATACACTGCTTTTTTTTTAAAGTCAATACTAAATTTTTGACAATTTTTATTAAAAGTCTTAATCTATAATTGACAAAGGGCATTTCATAGTTATATGATAATAAATATATAGGTATAGAAATGAGATTTCGAGCAATGATGTGAAATTGGATTATTCTTTTGAAACGTTTCATAAGATTAACAATTGAAAGGATGACTGAAATGGTTAAAATCGCAATCGTAGGCGCCGGAGGAATATCTAAGCAACATATTCCGGCAATCAGCAAACTCAGCAATGCAAAAATAATCGGTATTATTGATGTAAATAAGGAAAATGCACAGAAATGCGCGGAGCAATGCGGAGCAAGGGCTTATGACAAGCTGTCGGATTGCCTGGATCTTGTGGATATGGTATTTGTACTGACTCCGCCATCTACTCACAGGGCAATTGCTGTAGAAGCAATGCGGGCAGGCAAGCATGTGGTCGTGGAAAAGCCGATTTCTTCAACAATTGAAGATGCTGAAATCATGGTTGAGGAATCTAAAAAGAATAATGTTTTTCTTATACCTGCTTTCAACATGCGTTTCCGTACCGGCTTTATGCGTTTGAAGGAGTTTGTACAATCCGGTAAAATTGGTACTCCCACAACCTACTGGTGTCAGAGGCAGGGGCTCCGGGTGGATCCGAATAACAAATGGAGCACTGACCCAATGCTTATGACAGGTATGACTATTCAGTCTCTTTCCCATGATATTGATTCCATGCGCTGGATCGCGGGAGAAGCCTTGAGCGTCTGCGCTTTAATTCAGGAAAGTCGTCCGAACCTTCCTGGTTTCGATGACAATACTAATGCAATATTCCAGCTTGAAAACGGCGTCAGCGCTAATTTTCAGTCAAGCTGGTCCTCACATGCCTCTTTTAATACCCGGGGTATGCTGGGGTCGAAGGGAACCGCATATGTAGGCGGCAACGATCTTTGGAACCTTGATTTCTTCCGCTGGAAAACCAGTGATATGGAATATGAGCAAACAGAGTATATTAATGATTTGCATGATATCCGCTCCTTTGCCAGAGAGGACAGCTACTATATAAACTGCGTGGATAGTGGGACAAAGCCCAATATCTCAGGTGAAGATGGCTTGAAGGCGCTGAAAATATCCTACGGTATGCTGGAATCAAACCGGACCAAAACAGTGGTCAATCTGAAATATTAGGAGGATACGACTTTGGACAGGAACAGCTTGCTTTTTAAAAAGGTATATGGCTGCCTGCTTGGAGGCATGATAGGCGATGCCATGGGCGCGCCGGTGGAAGGCATGACATATGGGCAGATTATGGAACGCTTCGGATACATTGAGGATTTTGAAGGATCTGGAACAGACGATTCGGCTATCAAGCTTATTCTTTGCGAAGCTATTCTGAAGAATAAGGGCAATGTGAGCGCCGATGAACTGGCAGAGGCTTTCTTAGACAATAAAGAAAACTATTACAATTTCTTTTATATACCGGTCAAGAACATGTTCCATAAGATTGAGAGCGGTTTAGCCCTTCCAGTTTACGCGGGGATGGGTAACATGCACAGCTCCTCCTCGGCCATGTCGATTTCTCCTATGGGAATAATAAACGCATGCAACCCCCGCAAGGCCGCGTTGGAAACATATGACGCAGCTGGGTTAATCCATGGCGCCGAGGCAACATTCTGCAGAGACGGCGCATGCGCAATGGCTTCCGCTGTGGCGGAAGCCATGAAGGTTGACGCGACGGTGGAATCGGTACTGGAGGCGTCTTGGAAATATCTTCATAAGAAAAGCTCTGAAGAATTGATTTCCTGCATCCACTCGACCCTTGAGACAGCAAAAAAAGCCGGATCCTACGAGGCCTTCCGTGAAAAGTTCTACACGACATGTTTACGCGATATAATCAGCGATTCCCGTGAAACTGTACCATGTGTGCTCGCACTCTTTATGCTTTCAAAAGGAGATACAGTGACCGCTATCAAATATGCCGCAAATTTTGGCCGGGACGCAGACACCATTGGAACTATGGTAGGCGCTCTTTGCGGCGCACTGAACGCTGTTGACAGCCTCAAACCCGAATGGGTCGCCAAGGTCGAAGCCTCTTATGGGCAGACACAGCAGAGCAGCAAGGATGAATACGCTCCAACTGCTGCCAGGAATCCAAATCAAAAGGAATTGGCCGAGAAATTGATCGAAGTGCTCTTTTTCAAAGCCGAAGAGGAAAAAAAGCACCTTGAAGCACTTGATGGCCTCGCTTCTTTCTGCTAAAACCAGTCAGACTGACAACGATGCAATTTGGAGGTGTTACGCGTGTCAATCGGAGTTGTCCGGACTCATAGCGGTTTAATTTCCGGTGTACAGGGAAGAGACGAACGTATTACGGTCTTTAAGGGCGTTCCGTATGCAGCCCCTCCGGTGGGTGAGCTCCGTTGGCGCCCACCACAATCGCCACTAAAATGGGACTATGTGAGAAAGGCGGATCGTTTTAGTGCCGCTTGTCCGCAGAAGGATCCTTTACCAGGGGAATTCTACTACAGGGAATATTTCCAGAGACCCGTAGAAAAGAGTGAGGATTGTCTGTACTTAAATATATGGACACCGGCGCAATCTGCGGATGAAAAGCTACCGGTCTATATCTGGATACATGGGGGCGGTCTGTATTCAGGATATGGCCATTCCAAGCCTTTTGACGGCGAAAATATAGCAAGGATGGGGATCGTTGTGGTAACGATCAACTATCGGTTAAACATTTTTGGAATGCTGGCACACCCTGAGCTCAGCGCAGAGTCCGTACAAGGTGTCTCCGGAAATTATACGGTGCTCGACCAGATCCAAGCGATGAAATGGATATCAGAAAATATCGCCGGCTTCGGAGGAGACCCCGAACAAGTCACTGTCGGCGGTCAGTCTGGCGGAGGCAGAAGCGTTGGGATCCATCTGGTCTCACCGCTGTCCAAGGGACTTTTCATCCGGGCGATCGCCGAGAGCGGGTGTGCTGTGGGCGGCGGTGTCGATATCCGTTTGGAAGACGCAGAAAAGGAAGGACAGGAACTTGTAAGTAAAATTGGCGTCCATTCAATTGAAGAAATGCGCAAGATCCCGGCTGATAAGCTTTTAGAGCTGTTCTTTCAGGCTGCGCCGCAATGGCCGGCCGTCACGCCGGTTATTGACGGATACGTGTATGATGACGATCCGGCAAGAATTATCCAAGCTGGAAGACATAACAAGGTAGCCGTGCTCAGTGGCAGCACGACGCACGAAGGTGTTTTTAACTGCGACGGACTGACAGTGGATGGCTATAAGGAAAACGCAAAAAGGTATGGAGATATGGCAGACAAGTACCTGAAATGTTATCCTGGAGATACCCTCGAGGAAGCGATCCGGTCATCCAACCTTTATTATTCCGACCGCTATTTTACATGTCACCGAGCTATGTCATGCCTGTACAGCAAAACCTCAGGCCATAGGGCATATCAATACCTGTTCAGCAAAGTCCCGCCGGGATACGATAGCCAAACCTATGGTGCTTTCCATACAGGAGAGCTCGCATATATATTCCAAAATCTTGATATGATCGATCGTCCGTGGGTCGAGGATGACTATAATTTTTCCAGGACGATATCCCAATACTGGGCGAATTTTATCAAAAGCGGAAATCCCAATGGCCCCGGGCTGCCACAATGGAGTCCATGTGTGGAGAAAGACGATCCGGTTTTGCTGTTGGGGGACAATGTGAAAATGGTATCTATACCCGATACAGGCAGAAGAGCATTTATTGACCGACGTCTATCCGATTGGCTGGAGCATTCAAATGGAACAGAAAAATTGATTCTATAAATGTTGTATCTTTAAAGATTATGTCGCCACAAACGAAAGGAGTAATTTAATGAGGATTGATTTTAAAGGAAAACTCGAAGATGTTGCGGAAATCCGGGTTGGTGTAATTGGCTGTGGTTCCCATTCTTTCCGTAATATTTTCCCGGTTTTTCAATTTGTCCGGGCTAAGCTTGTTGCTACATGCGACTTTTCTCCGGAAAAGGCAAAGGCATACAGCGAAAAATTCGGAGGAGAAAGCTATTTCTCCGATTATCATGAAATGCTCGAGAAAGCACAGTTGGACGCCGTTTTGGTGATCGTCGGAAACGATGAGGCCGGGCGCCCTCTATATCCTGAGATTGCAGTTGACTGTATGGAGGCAGGCTGCGATGTCTGGATCGAAAAGCCGCCCGCAGCTACAACGGCGGACATCGAAAAAATGATAAAAGCATCCTTAAAAACGCAAAAGCTCGTTATGGTTGGCTATAAAAAAATGTATGTTCAAGCATACCGCAAAGCAAAGGAGCTCGCATACACGGACGATTTCGGCGGCATTTCCATGATGACTATGCAGAATCCCGAGGTTATTCCAACAGTTGCTTTGTTGCACTCCTATCTGGTGGACAAAGTGCCTGATGAAACAGTCGTCGCATTTATGGAGCATCTCTGTCACCCGCTCTCTCAGATGATTAGTCTGCTTGGAGCACCGGAAAGTATGATCTATGATCGTAACAGTATTGGCGCGGGCTTTGTGTCCTTTCAATTCCCCAGCGGAGCCATGGCCATCCTGCAGCTTACCTGCGGCATGGCTATGAACGGCGGCGTTGAACGCACAGTAATCATATCAAAAAAAGGCACTGCATCTACCGGACGTATCGGTGGCCGGCATCTGATCATTGATAACAATTTAGTGCTCACCTACCACAGAAACCCCGATTTTTCATACGGGGATGAAACTGATTTCTATAAAGGTGACCCAAACGAAAACACGGCTGTCTGGACGCCCGAATTCTCCCGAGGCCAGATGTTTAACAAGGGGCTTTTCCTTCTTGGCTATTATGGCGAGATGGACGAATTCTGCCGTGCTTGTATCGAAAGGCGCCAGCCTGTAGATGGAAGACTTGATCAGGCATGGACAGCAACGCATATTTTTGAAAAATTTTTGGAAGGCCCAGGCAGGAGGATTTTTCTCAACGCACCTCCTGAGTTATAGAAGATGTTTATTAATAAGCCGGCAATAATTATACCTGATTAGAGAGGAGAACTATCATGATTTTAGACAAATTTGAAAACTACAAACGCTATTCATGCTTGCACAAGGATTGGGACAAGGCTTTTGAGGTCATTAAGGATTGGCTGTCCAAGCCTATTCCCGCCGGGGCCAATGTGGAGACCTTTGTGGACGGGATCAAGCTTGTTATGCAGACATACACGACAATAGAGCCAGAAGACAAGAAATACGAAGGCCATAAGAAATGTATAGACGTCCAATTTCTTGTCAAAGGCAATGAAACTGTTTACTATGCCGACGGCAACGGTATGGAGGTCGTAACGCCTTACAGCGATCAGCGCGACCACATGCAGTTCGCTGATACAGAACAAAGCAGCCCCATCCATCTGGCGGAAAAAACCTTTGCCATCTTTTTCCCGATGGAAGCGCATAAAACTCAGTGCAAATGGAACGATATCACCAATGCTGTCAAAATCATAGCCAAGTTGCCTTTGTAAGTTGCGCGTTTATTGTGATTATGGCAAATCCCTAAGGAGGCATAAATAACATGAGTTATCAGCGTGATTTTGACAAATATTTGACGGTTGGCGTTATTGGGACCGGAAGCCATTGCTACCGCAACATTTTGCCAGTCATGAATTATTTACCGGTCCGCCTGTCGGCAGTATGCGACATCAACCCCGAATCCGCAAGAAAGACAGCCGCACAATACGGCTGCAGAGCCTATACAACACCGGCTGAAATGTATGAAAAGGAATCGCTGGATGCGGTGTTTATCTGTGTCGGACCGAAACAGCACCCGGCATTAATAACGGAAGCCCTCCGTGCAAAGGTGAACGTATGGGTGGAAAAACCGATTTCCGTTCGCACTTCTCAGATTGAGGAAATGATCCGCAACAGAGGTGACTGCGTCGTAGTCGTCGGTCTGAAAAAGGCCTTCATGCCTGCGACCTATAAAGCGTTGGAGGTTATTAATAGCCCCGATTATGGCAATCTTCGTTCCCTTTTGGCTGTTTATCCGATGAAGATGGAACAAAACGGAGAAGAACTGCTAGCTGCTAATGAAACTCCCAACTGGCTTTTAAACGGTGTTCACCCACTCTCATTCCTTATGCGGGTCGGCGGCGAAGTAAAAGCGGTCACGACCGTGTCAGGAAGATATGGAAACGGAGCAGTGCTTCTGGAATATAAAAGCGGTGTGATGGGCACTCTGCATCTGGCCAGCGGCGCTTCCCCTTCCCGGGAGATGTACGGCGTTTACGGGGAAAACTGGAGCATTACGGTCAATGATACGAGAGTCGGCCTGCAGCGCGGTATTCCCTTCGAATATACACGGACATTCAATCATGTTCCGAAGGGCTTTGATAGCGGCGAAATTGTCTGGGAAGCTGATAACTGCCTTGCCACTTTGGAAAACAAAGCACTGTTCACTCAAGGATTCTACAACGAGACAAAATATTTCTGCGACTGTGTATTGAACGGCGAAAAGCCAACAGAGGGAACGCTTGAGTTTGCACTGGAAATTATGCGCGTCTATGAGGCTGCATTCTGCTCTCACGGCGCCCGTATCGAACTGACATAAAGAAGCAGCAGTAAACCGCGAATCAGGTGTTCGACCTTTCACCGCCTAGTTACCGTTATGGCAACTGGGCACAACGCACCACTTGCTAAAAACGGCGCTGTCCCATACTGGCAGCGCCGTTCTTTATTTTTTAATTCAAGTCATTTATGCTCCTTGTAAAATACTTTCAACTGCTTTTATTATGTGTGGAGTCGTGAGCTTGTATTTATTAAGAAGCAAATTGTATGCCCCGCTTTCTCCGAAGGTGTCGTCAAGTCCGACCCTTTTGAGCCTTACCGGATATTTTTCAGAAAGGCACTCAGCGACCGCGCTGCCTAAGCCTCCAATAATGGTATGCTCTTCCACGCTGACAACGGCTCCGGTCTTTTTCGCACATTCAATCATAGTAACGCAGTCAAACGGCTTCAAAGTTGTATGTTCGACCACGCATGCTTCAATTCCTCTCAAGGAAAGCTCCCTGCAAGCATCAAGCACAAAAGGCAACAGCGTGCCGCAAACTGTTAAGGTGACATGATTCCCTTCTCTTAGAACTTTTGCCTTCCCAATGGTAAAAGCTTCATCTCCATTATGGTACGAAGCCACATTGTCTCTGGACAGTCTCAGATAAACCGGTCCGTTATACTCCAGCATGGCTTTTACAGCCCCTCGGGTAGTTTCGACATCAGATGGTACAAGTACCGTCATATTTGGCATTGACCGCATTACTGCCAAGTCCATTACAGCCTGGTGACTGGCACCATCCGCAAAGTCCGAAAGCCCTGCATAGCCGCCTGCAAGCTTTACGTTAAGCCTGTTATATGCCAGGAGGCTTCTGACCGGATCGCCCGCTCTTAATGTGATAAGGAAGGCAAATGTCGAAGCCACAGGTATAAGTCCGCATGTAGCCATTCCTGCGGCGGCGCTTACCATGTTGGCTTCAGCTATCCCGAAATTGTAAAAACGCTCGGGATATTTGTCTCCAAAAACTTTTGTCTGGGTACTGCTGGATACATCCGCATCAAGAACCACCATCTTATCAAATTGATCTCCCAGCTCCCGCAGGGTTTCTCCGAAAACAAGTCTCATTGGTTTTGGTGTAATCACAGTAGCGCCTCCTTTAATTCCTTCATGGCCTGTTCATATTCTTCCTTGTCCACTGTTTTTCCATGCCATGCTGACTGGCCTTCCATAAAGGAAACTCCTTTGCCCTTGATGGTGTCTGCAACAACAGCAACAGGTCCATTATGGTCCAGGGCTTTTTTAAAGGCATCTGTCAGTGATTTTACACAATGGCCGTTACAGTTTATTGTATGAAGCCCGAAGGACGTTAATTTCAGTTCCAGATCACCCAAAGGCATTATTTGAGACTCAGTGCCGTCAAGCTGCACCCTGTTCCGGTCTACGATCACAATAAGGTTATCAAGCTCCCATTTCGCAGCAGCCATCATGGCCTCCCAATTCTGTCCCTCCTGCATCTCCCCATCCCCACACAATACAAAAACCTTGTATCTGCTTCCAAGGTTTTTTGCCGCAAGAGCCATACCGACTCCCACTGAAATCCCCATCCCCAAAGAACCGGTGGACATCTCGACCCCGGGAAGCTTAAACATACACGGATGCCCCTGCAGGCAGCTTTCAAGCTGCCGCAGCGTATTAAGCTGAGTCCAGGCGAAATATCCCTTTCGTGCAAGCGTTGCATATAGCGCAGGAGCTGCATGCCCTTTGCTCAGGACAAATCTGTCCCTATCGGGATTTAAAGGATCTTCAGGATCAATATTCATTATCTCGTCATACAGAACTGTCAATATTTCGGCGCAGGATAAGCTGCCACCTGAGTGACCGCTGCCCGCCCTATGCACCATATCAATTATTGTGAGCCTCAGTTCTTGTGCTGTTTTCTGCATCTGCTCCATTGAATGTATCATCTGATCCTCCTGTTATATTCCTCTATCATTGGCAGCAGGTATTCGGCTGCCTGACGGGCGGCAGTGTCTGGGTCGGGCTGTGGAAAAATTTCCACCGACCCCCATCCATTAAATTTTATCGCATGAAGGGCGTCGAATATCTCATCAAAGTTTAAATGCCCTCTGCCCGGCGCCAGTCTGTTTGAATCCGCAAAGTGAATGTATTTCACCAATGATCCGTTCCGGAGAAGACTGTCGCCTATCTGATCATCCTCTATATTCATATGAAATACATCAGGCATGAGGCCAATATTTTTATTCTTGAGTTTTGATACAAGCTCTGCCCCTTCATCCACATTGTTAACAAAATTTATTTCGTATCTGTTTACCGGCTCGATAAGTATTGTAACATTATGTTTATATGCTTTCTCACATATACAGTCTACAGTCTCAATAAAAAGTCTCTCAGCGTCGCTCTTGCTCTGCCCTTCGGCAACAAAGCCCCGCGCACGTCCCACGTTAACCAGCCCGCCAAAATCCTTCGCCAGGACGATAAGTCCGTTGAATACTTCAACACTCTTGTTTCTCATTGTCTTTTCCGGGTGGGTAAAATATAACCCCAGCGCTGCAAATACCTGACCGGTGCTTATACAGCTCACTTCAATCTTATATTTATTCAGCCATCGGTCCAGCTCAATCGGATCGATATCCTCTGCAGACTTTAAAGCCAGTTCCACTCCATGGTAAGCATATTCCGAAGCCTTCCGGATAGATTCCTCAAATCCTCGCCAGACAACAAAGGCTGACGGCAGGGCGTCCATTCCGGATATAGCGACTGCCAGTTTCATTGAAATCACTCCTTGAGTTTTTATTTTACAGGTCCTTTGTGCTCCCAACTTCCCAGGCTGCACAATGACTCTTCTGCTTCCTCGATGAGGCCAAGGGAGATATCATGCCTTCCTCCCTCATATTCCGTGGTCAGCCAGACCTCAAGAATTTCCAGTGCTTCAGAAAATCCTGTTATTTTTCCTCCAAGGCATAAAATATTGGAATTGTTGTGGGCGCGTGTCATTTTTCCCATATATATATTAGTACAGAGAGACGCACGAACACCCTTGAATTTGTTTGCAATGATACTCATACCTATACCGGTAGAACAGATAAGGATGCCTTTTTCAGCTGCGCCACTGGAAACAGCTCCCGCAACACTTGCCGCATAATGCGGATAACGGACAATTTCATCCGAACCCGTCCCAACGTCATTATATGGTATCCCTTTGCTGTCCAGATATTCAAGAATTTTCAGCTTAAGCTCGTATCCGCCATGGTCATTCCCGACCCAGATTTCTTTCTTTTGCATTTTTATCTCCTCAAATGAAACGTTACATTTATTATATTCCGTTTCTCTGATAAAGTCAATGAAGCATTGTAAAAATGCACATGCGCAATCATTTCATGATGAATTATGATACAATATCCTTATGAACACAAAGAATATTGTTTTGATTGGAATGCCGGGCTCCGGTAAAAGCACTGCAGGTGTTTTGCTTGCAAAGGCAATGAAAATGCCTTTCATTGATACGGATCTGTTGATACAGAAGCAGGAAAACTGTTATTTACAGGAACTGATTAATACACACGGTATCAATGAGTTTATAAAGATCGAAGAGAAAGTCATTCTGGGACTTGATGCTGGAAACACCGTTATTGCCACAGGTGGCAGTGCTGTGTACAGCGAATCTGCCGTCAGGCATCTGAAGTCTAATGGGATTCTTGTCTTCCTGAACTCGAAGCTTTATCAGCTGGAGCGAAGGCTCAAAAATATGCAAACCCGCGGTATCGCAATGAAAAGCGGTCAGACACTGTCCAATCTTTATAATGAGAGACTGCCGCTGTACAAAAAGTACGCGGATATTGAGGTTGACTGCTCCAAAAAGCACATTGAAGCTATAGTGACAGAAATTAAAAACAAACTGCATCAATTTAATTTATAAAATTTTAAGAAAAATGTATAAAAAGTACTAAAGGGCGGCAATAATAACTGTGACCTCACAAAATACATTTTGACCCCCTTTACATGGTTAGTCGAAAGACTAACCACCTTTTTTGCCCTTTTTGACCATCATTCCGTCTTGAAGATGGATATGGCCTCCTTCAGTTCCTGAGCCATACTGTCCAGCTGCCCTGCAAGAGATGATAATTCTTCAGCGTCGCTCATCTGCTCCTCTGTGCTTGCGGAGATCTCCTGGGCTGTGGCGGCGGTTTGCTGTGAAACCGCTGAAATGTTATCCATTACCGTCAGCGTATCTTCCTTTGACGCCAGCATATTCGCTACGGATTCACGCATATTCGCCATGTTTTTAATGATATTGTCCATTGATTTATAAATGTTTTTAAATACCTCATCCGTACTGTTGACAGCTTCCATCTGTTCATTCACAATCATGTTGCCATTTTGTGCCGCGGATACGGTGCTGTCGGTTTTAGCCTGAATATTATTGATGATCGCATTGATCATTGCCGATGAGTCCTTCGATTTATCGGCCAGCTTCTTCACTTCGGCCGCCACTACGGAGAAGCCCTTGCCTGCCTCACCCGCCCTGGCCGCTTCAATGGCGGCGTTGAGAGCAAGCAGGTTTGTCTGCTCTGCGATCAGGCTGATGGCATTGACGATCTTTCTGATCTCCTTCATATCCTTGTTCAGACTTTCTATGTCATCAGCGACCTTTCCGGTAATATAATTTGTCTCGGATGCTTTCTCCTTTAGCAGTTGAACAACTGACAGACCATTTTCGCTCAATTCCTTTGTATGATTGATAAACTCCGATACGGAGGTAACACTCTCACCCACCCTGTTAATCCCTTCGGCAAGCTTATTTGTTGATCCCATACCGTTTGAAACCTCCTCGGCCTGTGCGCCGGTACCCCTGGCGATTTCCTGCATCGTCGAGGCAATCCGCTCAGAGGCTGAATAAGAACTGTCTGCAGAGGTTTGAATTTTTTCAATGCTGCCAATAAGTTTAGTTGAAGAAACACTGACTTTGCCAATAAGATTTCGAATATTTCCAAGCATTTCATTAAAATTACGCGACACAATTCCGATTTCATCCTTCTGCTTGTCATTGAGGCTGCGGGCGAGATTTCCGTCTCTGGCCTCCTGCATGACCCTGATCAGTTTGTTTAAGGGAATGGAAATGCTTGCAGATATGACAAGCGAAAGTGCTGCTGCAATGATCAGGCATAGGATGAACAGCAGTATAACACTTGAAAGTATCGCTTTTCCGCCTGCATTTATATAGCTGAACGGAATTAGCGCAACCACATGCCATCCATAATCCTTCAAGGTTGAAAATGCTGCCAGATTGTCATTGAACGTAAATGTCAGCCTATCCTGCCCGGTACTTGAGGAGATTCTATCCAAAATACTCAAGTCAGTATAAGTCTGGTCTACCGGGATTTCAGGATTCCGGCTGGCAAGCACCAGGCCTTCTTCGTCTGTAATAAACAGCTCGGAGCCTTCTCCAAGATCTACGGCTCTGAAGGAGTCGGCAAAACATTCTACATCAACCGCAAGGAAGATAACACCGATTTTCCCGCCGCTGATGATCGAATTCAGTTCTCTTGCAGTTACCAGCCTGCCGATATTCTCTGTGTTGGTGATCATTACCCATACCGGAGCCCCTTTTGCTGCTTTTGCCGTTTCAACGATCCTTGTCATATCCTCATCCTTAATCGTTTTTCCCGATTTGGCAAGGTATTGGTCTACCTCCTGACCTGTAATAAAACCCATTTCATTTATTTCGTCATAGATTCGCGCTTTTTCCTGAAGTATTCTGGTTATATTAAGCGCCGGCGCTATTTGCTCATCTGCATTAAGCCTCTTCAGTTCAGCAAAAGAGGCCTGAATCGTATCCGAATAACCAATTTCCCGGGCAAGCTGTTCATATTTATTCAGTTCGGATTCCAGGTTCCTGCTTGTCTGCTTCAGCAAGCCAACAGAGTATTGACTTATTCTCGTTGTAATGGCTTCATTTGATTTGGAATATGAGATGATACCCATTAGCATCATAGGCGCAAGCGACAGCACCAATAGAGATATAATAAGCCTTTGCCTTATCCTGATAATCCTAACCAATTCACCTATATTTGACAGGGTTTCCGAAGTCTTTTTGAAAAAGGAATTGAAAAAATGCCGTATCTTCATTATCATTAACGACACACCTCCATCAAATACCTCGACGAATGCATGATTCATATGTAATTAATATTCTAGAAATACCTTGAAAACCCTTTAATTTTAAACAAAATCTAATAATAATTTATATTCCGGCATTATTTACGATACTTTGGGATCGCGACTGCAAGGTGTTTTTGTCCGAAATATTTATCCTCAGAACGTTCGTTTTGTGGATATGCTCCTGTGGATAATGTTGATAAGTCTGTGTATAACCTTTAATTCAAAGGCAGAAAGCTGTGGATTTTCAATTGTTATTCACAATATGCCTACGAACCAGTTTCAAGACCTCATTCTCCGGAACCGGTCTTGAATAATAATAGCCTTGAACCTTATCACATTTATACTGGGTTAAAAATTCTATCTGTTCCTGTTTTTCAACACCTTCCGCAACAACAATCAGGTTTCTGCGATGTCCTATATGGATGATTGACTCTATCATACTGTTATCATTATCAGGAATATCGTCGACAAAACTTTTATCAATTTTTAATGTGTCGATAGGCAGCTGCTTTAGATAACTTAAAGAAGAAAAGCCCTTGCCGAAATCGTCTATGGAGATTTGAACTCCTTTTTCACGCAGTATAAGCAGTTTTTCCATGTTCGATTCCACGATTTCCAACAGCTTTGACTCAGTAAGTTCAAGTTCAAGAAGATCCGGTTCCAGACCTGTCGACTCAAGCGTGTCTATAACCATGGTGACAAAATCTGCCTGCATCAGTTGTACGACCGAGATGTTTACTGATATCATATATCTCCTGTTCATACTGTCATTCAGTTCCCTGATAAACTTACACGCCGTTTGCAGTACCCATCTGCCTATAGGTACAATCAATGCTGTTTCTTCCGCTATATGAATGAATTTTGCCGGCGGTATCATACCATGCTCGTCACTCATCCAGCGGATTAATGCTTCGAATCCGCTGATCCTTCCAGAACTCAGCTCCACCTGCGGCTGATAGTAGAGTATAAAATTCTCATCATTGATGGCCTTTCGCAGACCTGTCTCAATATTGATACGCTCCGCAAAAGCATTGTTCATCTTCGGTTCAAACATCACGGTCTTATTCCTGCCTTCTCTTTTTGCCCGATACATGGCTACATCCGAACATTTAAGCAGTTCATCAACAGTACAGGAATGATCTGGACAGACAGCAATGCCACAGCTTGCAGACACATGGAATTGCTTCATTATAATAGTGAACGGTTCAGAAAAAATGTCCATGGCCGCAGCAACTTTATCCATGGCCTCGTCATTGGTTTGAATATTTTTTAGGAATATGACAAACTCATCCCCCTCAAATCTGAATACCAGATCATCCTCTGAGAAAGCAGCTTCCAGCCTCCTGCCTGTCTCCTGCAGCAGCAAATCTCCTGTGGCATGTCCGAAGGAATCGTTGACATATTTGAAATTATCCAGATCCATATAAATTAATGCGTGTTTATGCGTCTTATCAGTTGAAAGGATCTTTTTCACTTCGTTATATAAAGCGGTACGGTTGGGCAGTCCGGTAAGCGAATCCATGTATGCCTGCCGCCTTACTGTCTCCTCCGTCGCTGCAAGCTCAGCATATACCATGGTCAGCTCTCCAAAACTTTCCTGAAGTTTGTTTTCCTGTTCAACTCTATCTGTGATATCAATGCCCAGTATTTCTATAACCTCATCATTTTCCTTGTCACTGACAGCACTACAATAAATATGTATAATTTTACTGCCATTATGGCTGAAAGCCAGCTCTAGAGAGGTGCTGCTGCTTTGCTTCTGCGAATTGGAAATAATATTTTTTAATTTGTTTCCATCCTCTTCTGACAATAGTTCGTAGATGTTGTTTACTTTTCCATCACCAAACTTTTCAAGATAAAGTATCAGTTCATCTGCATATCTGTTGGTAGAAAGAATCCCGCCATCCCGCTTTATAGTCAATGCGATCAGGTTCATAAAATCAGATATCCTCAATGTGTTGACCTGCTGTTGAATCAAATCCCTTTCCAAAAATCTTGAGTGAGACAGAACAGCGGTAATAGCAACCGTCACAGCAATAATAAATATGGACAGCAGAATGAAGACAATCGTCAGCTTTCTGAAGATCTCAGTTTTGGGGGCTGTTACTGCAATAGACCAGCCCGTGCTGCCAATTGGGCTGTATCCCATGTATTTTTTTTCGCCATAATAGACGTATTCTCCAGTTCCCTTTTCACCGGCAATCATTTTTGCTTCGAGACGGGCAATATCCTTTGCGGCAGGGTCTTTTTGAGCCCTTTCTATATCATTTGTCCTGTTATATACAAGATTTCTGTCCTCGTGCGCAATGACATCACCTTTGCTGTTGATGATATAAGTGCTTCCGTAATCGTTGAGCTTGATATTGTCCGTCATAAGGCTCAAAACACCTGCATCATAGGTTGCATATAAAGCACCTTCCACTTCGTCGCCATTTATAATTGGTACTGAGAATACGATGACCATCGTGCCGTCGACGCGGCTTTCAATCGGATCTGAAATGGATGTCTTTCCCTGCATCGCATCAATAAAGTATTTCCGGTCGCCAACATACAGTTCAACCCCATCTGTAGTAACAGAATTGCCCTGTATATCGACAATGCTCAATCTTCTGAACGTGTCCAGATTCAGTTGCTTTCTTAATTCATCAAGACGCTGTTCCAGCGGCAATTCAGGATTATTGATGATACTGTTTGCTGCAATTGATCTGGCTTCAGAAAGACGCCCGGACAAATAGGTTTCAATTGTCGCCGCACCCTGTTCTGCAAAGCGGACAAGAGAATTTTCAAGATCAATAAGCAAAATCTGCGTGACGGTATAATACATAATAAACCCGGCTATCAATGCTACTACCGCCATACGCAATGTCTTCGCCCAAGCATAGTATCCTCTAGATACTTTTAGCAGGTTCATGTTCTCACCTCAATATGAGACAGCTGTTGCGGGTTACTATACTATGAATCACAACTAAATTTTACCTTATAGAAGCAATTTGTGCAATGCTTCTCTCATATATTGTATATCAAATATGAATTATTTGATATACAATTATGCAAAATTATGTGCGAATAATAATACTTTGCAGGCAATCCTGCAGCTTTCACTGTGGTGATCCTGCAGATTTTTCTTGACAAAGAACATGCACAAAGCTTATATTATATAGAGGTAGTTACTGCATCCTTCAAGTGTTGCCTGATAACTGTCTCGTGGTTCCAGTTTCTTTTAGGAACGCTTGTGTTTGAAGGAATGTAAATAGAAAGTTGCATTTTGTGAGATGACCACTGCAGAGCTAACTTTTAGAATAGGAAAGTAGGGGTATATATGAAGATTTTATCAAATGTAATGGAACAAGTTATTAAAAGAAATCCGAACGAGCCGGAATTCCACCAGGCTGTCCGTGAAGTATTGGAATCGTTGGAGCCTGTTGCCGCAAAGCATCCGGAATGGTTGAAGGCAGGCATATTTGATCGTATTGTTGAGCCTGAGAGACAGATCATATTCAGAGTTCCATGGGTCGATGACAGTGGCAGAGTTCAGGTAAACAGAGGCTTCAGAATTCAGTTCAACAGCGCCATCGGGCCCTACAAGGGCGGTATCAGGCTGCATCCGTCTGTTTATTCCGGTATTATCAAGTTCCTCGGATTTGAACAGATATTCAAAAATTCTCTTACGGGTCTGCCTATGGGCGGAGCAAAGGGCGGCTCTGATTTTGATCCCAAGGGTAAATCTGACGCAGAGGTGATGAGATTCTGCCAGAGCTTTATGTTTGAGCTTTCAAGACATATCGGTCCGGATACGGACGTGCCGGCTGGTGATATAGGTACAGGCGGACGTGAGATTGGCTATATGTACGGAATGTATAAAAAAATGAGAAACGAATTTACCGGCGTTTTGACCGGCAAGGGACTCACCTGGGGCGGAAGCCTTGCCAGAACCGAAGCCACCGGATATGGTCTGTGCTATTTCATGGAAGAAGCAATGAAGTCCATCATGGGAAAATCGTTCAAGGGCGCAACCGTTGTTATTTCCGGTTCAGGAAACGTTGCAATCTATGCAACTGAAAAAGTACACCAATTGGGCGGCAAGGTCGTCGCACTCAGCGATTCCAACGGCTACATTTACGATGCGGACGGCATTGATATTGAGGCGGTCAAGCAAATCAAGGAAGTTGAGCGAAAGAGGATCAGCGAGTATGTCAAGATCCGTCCGGGGGCAGTTTATACAGAAGGCTGCTCAGGTATATGGAGCATAAAATGTGATATCGCTCTCCCCTGCGCTACGCAGAATGAAATCGACGGGCAGGCTGCGGAGCTTCTGGTTAAAAACGGCTGCTATGCAGTAGGAGAAGGCGCTAACATGCCCTCTACTCCCGAAGCTGTCGAAGTGTTCCTGAAGAACAATATTGTTTTTGGGCCCGCAAAGGCTGCGAACGCCGGAGGTGTGGCAACCTCAGGCCTCGAAATGAGCCAGAACAGCATGAGATACTCCTGGACCTTCGAGGAAGTGGACGCTAAATTGAAGGACATCATGATCAACATCTTCAAGAATGCAAGCGCTGCTGCGAAAGCTTATGGTTTCGGCGACAACCTGGTTGCAGGAGCAAACATTGCAGGCTTCGAAAAGGTTGCTTCTGCTATGTTCGCACAGGGGATCACTTACTGATCGAATCCAATTCCGATAAAATGATAACTTCCGATGTGGTTGAAGTCCTGCGCCTGGGCGTGAGGTAGGGCAAACTGCAGAATGGAATAACCTTAGGCCCTGCCGGATCTTATCCGGCAGGGCTTTGTGTCTTCTATTTCAACGCATCATGGACCTTTGGCATCCACTCACTGATCAGGATTTTCTGTGGGCATTTATCTTCGCACAGCCTGCATTGTATGCACTGGGCGGCTCGGCTTTCCGCATCCATAAAATTATTATAGGTCCTTTGCGAACCCGCAATATCCTCATGGATGACAGCATCGTTGTATAAAGAAAAGTTTCTGGGAATATCCACATTGTTCGGGCAGGGCATACAGTATCTGCAGGCGGTACAAGGAATCGCTGTCCTTTGTGCATATCTATCGCGCACCCGTTCTATGGTCTCATGATCCTTTGCACTCCACAGCCCTATTCCGGATCGATCCGCAGAAGCAAGATTTTCCTCCACCTGCTGCATACTGCTCATGCCGCTGAGAACTATAGAGACCTCCGGCTGGTTCCACAGCCATTCAAACGCCCATTCGGAAGGAGTGCGGTATTTCCCGTTTTCATCCAGGAGCGTCCTGATATCCTTCGGTGCGTTTGCCAGCTTACCACCCAGCAGCGGTTCCATTATGACAACTCCAAGGCCCTTTGATGCCGCATATTTCAGGCCCTTAACACCGGCCTGATTTTCGATGTCCAGATAGTTATATTGTATCTGGCAAAACTCCCATTTATCATATCCATCTATTATTTCTATAAAAGCATCCTCATCATCATGGAACGAAAAGCCGATATGCCCTATTTTCCCATTCTTTTTTGCTATCTCTGCACGCCGGAGAACATCATGCTTTAGAACGATGTTCCTCCACCTGTCACGACCAATAGCGTGCAGCAGGTAAAAATCAATATGATCCGTGCCGAGCTTATTCAACTGTTCGTCCAGCAGTCTGTCAAAATCCTCCGGCTTTTTTATCAACCAGACCGGTGATTTGGTTGCCAGCATGACCTTGCCCCTGTATCCGTCCTTCAACGCCCGGCCGGTAATTATTTCACTTGTGCCTTCATGATAGCCGTATGCCGTGTCAATATAGTTAACACCTTGATCTATGGCGTGCCGGATAATTCTGACAGCTTCTTTTTCATCAACCTCGTTATTCACTCTATGGTCACCCTGCCCAGCTCCCTTTAAAGGAAAGCGCATTGTCCCAAAGCCGAGAGCGGATACTTCAATATCAAGCTTACCAAATTTTCTATATTTCATGCGGAGTCCTCCTGTATGATAAAAATTGTATCGCGAAATTGTATATACATATTTACATATATTATACCCTTGAAACCATGCATAGTGCAAGACAAGACAGTGAAGAGGTGCAGACGAATGGCTGGGAGGCTGTGACGAGCTGTGGGTAAAGCTAAGGGGTAGAGAAGAGCTGTGGGTGATAGGCTAAGGGGTAGAGAAGAGCTGTGGGTGATAGGCTGAGGGGCAGTGCGGTACTCAAAATTTCAACCTTAGAACAGAATAACTCTTTAAAAAGCCAATTTTATTGTAAAACGGCCATAAAATACGGCTTATTCCCAGCTAAGAGAGTCCTAAAACTGCAAAAACGAGTAACGCGCTCCGATTTCGAAAAAACAATCCATATACCCTTCTGACCTCTTGTTAGCCACAAATAAAATTAGAGCCTGTCAGCTTTTTTACTAATAGGCTCTAACTCTGCAATTTGGCGCGCCCGGCAGAGATCGAATCCACAACCTTCTGGTCCGTAGCCAGACGCTCTATCCAATTGAGCTACGGGCGCAAATTGTTTTGCATGTATATGATAATACATTTCTGCTCCAAAATCAATGTATTTATCCGCCATTAAAAATATTTTTGAGACTATTCAGATACCATTGTATGGGTAACCAGCAGAGCTGCTGGTATATGAATAATCACTTATTTTTCTATAGCATTTTCAGTTCATCTTACTAAAAAGAGGCTTACTAAAAAGAATATTGCTTTTTGATTTTTATGGACCGCTTCATATGCTATAATAGGGTAAGACAATAACTTGATTATATAAATGGCTGTGAGGTTCGTACATGGTTTTTGATTCAAATTTGTCCCTTTTATATTCCGATAGTCCTATTCCTGATGTTTTTATATCAGAATACATGCCTTCGCTGGAAAGCGATTTTGTTAAGGTATACATCTACTGCGTTTTCATCTGTAAACATAAAATAAACATCACTGTTGATGAGATCGCAAAAAAGCTTGAATTACAGCCGGTGCGCGTAAGGGAGGCATTAACCCGGCTGGAAGAGATCTGCCTGATTTCAAGAGGGGCTAGTGACAATGTAATCACGCTTACAGATCTGAAAGAACGTGAGATCAAAAAGCTCTACCGGATGAAAAACACATCCTCCCCTGATGACGCTGCCTGCAGCACTGAAAGAAGTAAAAAGCGCAGCAGGTTTATCTCCAGCATAAACAATGCCTTTTTCCAGGGTCTGATGTCACCTTCATGGTATATGGACATCGACGCCTGGTTTGATAAATATGAATTCGAAGAAGATGTCATGTACGCTCTCTTTAAGCACTGTTCCGACTACAAGGGTATGTCGCGCCAGTATATTGCAAAGGTAGCCGACAGCTGGCATAGCAGGAATATTAAAAACAGCTTCGATTTGGACAGGTACTCCATGGAGGCCCAGAAGATCAAGGATATCCGCGGCAAGATCATGAAGAAGCTCAGAAAGCAAGGCTACCTTACGGAGTATGAGGATGCCTATGTGGAGAAATGGGTGGTTGAATTCGGGTTCAGCTTCGAAATCATTGAGCTTGCCCTGAAGCGCACTACCTCGGCTCGCAGCCCAAGCTTTGAATATATCAACAAAATCCTTACAAGCTGGCACGACAAGGGATATAAAACAAAAGAGGAGATCCTCTCCGCCGAGGAAAACAAAAGCCCGGCAGACGTCGGAAAATCGAAACCCCGTACAGGAGCCGCACCCCAGAAGGGGAACTTTGAACAGCGGAGATACACGGACGAGGACTTTGAAAAGCTCTATAAAGTGTAGGAAGAGGTTCGGCCTATGAGTATCAATGTTTATCAGAGAATAAAAAACGAATATGACAGAAGGCGTAGAGACGCTTTGGAAAAACTGGAAGACAAGAAGACCGATCTTTATTATCATATTCCGCGCCTTGGAGAAATTGAGGAAGAAATAAGCAGGGCCGGTTTCAAGTACAATAAAGCGATACTTGCCGGATTACTGCCACCTGATTTGGCAGCCTCACAGCTTTCAGAAACGATAGCGGGCTTGAATGCCGAGAGGAATGGCTTGCTTGCCAAATATGGGTATGGCTCCGGGTATCTGACGCCCTCCTTCCAGTGTGAGAAATGCTCCGACACCGGCATTATACAGTCCCACGGCGGCGATCCTGACACCTTCTGTATCTGCTACAGGCAGCAGCTGATCAACTGCCTGTATGATCAGTCAAATCTGTCCACTGTAGGCGCAGAAGGTTTCGAGAGCTTTCTTACGGATTATTATCCCGATGTTCCTAATGCCGAACGGTATGGTATAAAAAACTCTCCTCGAAAGCAGATCTCCGATATTTTAGACATCTGTAAAAATTTTTCTGTCCGCTTTAGTGAAAATGAGACTCACAATCTTTTGTTCAGCGGGCCTACCGGGGTTGGTAAAACATTTCTGGCAAGCTGTATTTCCATGGAAATGATGAAACAGGGATACACTGTACTTTATCAGAGCGCACCGGCCCTGTTTAACACCATTTACGAATACCGCTACAATTCTGCTAACAATGATGATTGGGAAGGCTCTGTCTATACAAGCATACTCTCGTCAAATCTGCTGGTCATTGACGACCTGGGAACAGAATCCCCCACCGGCATGCGTTACGCCGAGCTCCTGAACATCATTGACACACGATTGTCCAACGACACCAGACAGCCCTGCAAAACCATTATTTCAACTAATATTGATTTGAAGAAGCTGTTTGAGTATTACGACGAAAGAGTTGTTTCCCGTCTTACCGGCAGCTTCGACATTTTAAGATTTGCAGGCGAAGATATACGGCAGCTCAAGAGAGGCTGATCCTTTCGCATCTGCCTTTCAAACTGGCTCCTCCCGGTATGGATGCTGTTTTTCATTAAGCGCACTCATATCACATGGTCAGCACGCCGTTTGGCGTATTAACGATCATCAGAATATCCTCCTCGTTCCCCGTGACCGCATTGATGTATACAATGAAATCCTTATCATTCAGCTTGCCTTTAAATTCATAGCAGAGCTTCTCACTTTTGTAATTGGTCGGAATAATGGCCATTCCGGAGCTTTTCACCTCCAGCTTACTATTGATCTTTTTCCGCGCTTCCTCCATGGATATCTTCGGTTCCTGGATATCCCTCTGCGTGTGGTTTGAAAGGTACGTCTTTGTTTCAATGCCGACAATCTCTCCGTTATCGAGCGCGATCTTCAATTTGATCAAATCCGGGTAAACCGTGGCATTATCCTGCTTATAGGCATAATTGATAGTAGCGGTGTTATCCTGGGTCAGATAATAGGTATCCTCCATGTTGTCATAGCCATGCTTGTTCAGAAATTCAAGGCCCTTCTTTTTAGCCTTGTCCATATCCAGCTTTTTCTCGCCGACAGGCCTGTTATAGAGCATCCACACAATATGTCCGCCCTTTTGGGACACCCCCACTTTTGCTGCCTGGTCTTCAGGTACATTCTTCAGCTTCACACTGAAGCTGTAAGTTTTAATCGCTCCGTTTTCACTTTTACCATCTTCCGTGATCTCCTGCACCATGTCTGCGCCAAAAAAACTTTTCACCTTTTCCTTTGCCTGCTCAACAGTAATCTTGTCCCCGCTCAAGCCCTTCGCCTCGGCAGAGGTCATATGATCCGAGAATGGACCGTCATAGATCAGTGTAGGATAACCCTTGAACGTTCCACCTATGCTTTCAATTTTTTTCATGACTTCCCCGGGCTTTGTCTTGCTAAAAAGCTTTGTTCCCTTATTGGCCAGCTCCCCCCACCGCAATCTGCCGGTGCCCAGATCATTTTGCAGCTCCTTCAGGCTCTTGTTAAGTGATGTAGAATACTTGTAAAGCTTTTCCACTGTTTTATACTGATCTTCATCCAGTTGTTTTCCCCTGATATTCTGGTTGTCCAGCGACAGGCTCAAATCCCCGACCTGGCTAAGGAACTTTGAGGTACTTGCGAGTACAGGCTGCGACACCGGCAGCTGTCCGAGATTCGTCTTGGCAAGAACGGCCTGCTCCCAGGCTTCCTGCAGAGTAATCGCCGTTTTCTGTGTTGTAGTACTGACCATCGACTTGGCGAGAAGTGTTTCCACATTATTCACATATCCGACCATCTCATAAAATGACCGGTTATATTGATTGTCAAGCTCCTGACGCAAATCCGCAGCCCGCTTGTACTGAAAGATGCCCCAGATTGCCACGGCGCCTATGACTGCAATGACTATGCTGTACATCCTCCTATCCGACAATCTTCTTTTAAAATCCAGCAGTTTATCCCTTATGCTCACAGTAAATACCTCCTGTTCATATGCCAAAATTGTGCTTTCCGATTTTCTTGACGATTTTTCGGCTCCATATCCAGGAGCTCGTCGCAGTTGCAGGATTCCAGTAATAAATCGCGCCGTTTGTCGGATCCCAGCCATCCATTGCATCCTGTGCCGCCTTTACAACGGATGAACTCGGGTCGATAGGAACATTGATCTGACCGTCATCCACTGCTGTAAATGCGCCCGGCTGATAAATCACTCCCGCAATGGTATTGGGAAAATTGGGATCCCTGACTCTGTTGAGAACTACCGCTCCGACTGCTACCTGCCCTTCATAGCTTTCCCCTCTGGCTTCGCCGTTGATCGCCCTCGCGAGCAGCTGAACCTCGCTCACACTGCTGTTCTGCGCAAACGCTACTCCAAATCTGAGTAAACCTCCGGGCCCTATCAACATATAAATACATAACGCTAAGGCAATCAGGAATGCTCGATTCCACTTGTTTTTCTTCAA
This sequence comes from Bacillota bacterium, assembly GCA_023435745.1. Lineage (GTDB taxonomy): Bacteria > Bacillota > Clostridia > Acetivibrionales > DTU013 > JAEYRF01. The sequence continues at coordinate 233,244 of JAEZMD010000019.1, forward strand.
GCTCCGCCCTCCTTCAAATAAGCCTGATACAATATCATCAGGCACTTTGTTCCTTATTTTCTGCATATAACAAAAAAATATTCCAGTCATCTGATTCTTATTAAATCAGCGCTGGAATAGCCCTTGCAGATTTGTTTAAAAATAATTAACTCATTCGGAAGTCATGTTAAAGATCCTTCTTGCCTCGACGACGATCCCATCCGCATTTTCGCGGTTGATTTCGCCGATGGTCACGTATCCGGCTTTCCTGCCTGCATATATATAATTTCCGCCTCCAATGCAAACACCTACACAGCTTATATCCTTCGCTTCATTTTCACCGGAACTTGCGAGGAACACAAGATCCCCGGCCAATGCGTCCTCGGGCTTGATCTGTATCCCTGAAGCCAGCTGTCCCTTAATTGTACCCGGCAGATTAATTCCGTTGATCCGGGCGCATATATAAACCAGTCCTGTCGCATCAATACCAGCCGCACTCATGCCATTCACAAGATAGCTGACTCCTTTTAGTCTGAGCGCGGTAGCCGCGAAATCTTCCGCATTTGTAACCGGAATTATCCCGTTCAACCCTATATGAATGATGCCGCTTCCCTGAATCCAGCCGGTCTTGTTTCCAGGCAGATATACCTCATAGGAATCGTCAATATTGTTGAACGAATATAATTCCGTACCCATAGGAGCTATTATACGTGTAGCGCCTCCGGAAGGATAGGCATAGACGGTCTTTTCTTTGCTTGTGACAATAATCCTGCGAGTATAATTTCTTCCATAAATGCTTGATATGTCACTGTCGACATATTTTGATTTGATCCAGCCGGTAAAGCCATTCACGGTTTTGACCTCAGCCCAGCCGTTTTCATTGCTGAGGATGGTGACCGGCTGATTATAGAGGGCTTGTGTAATTCGGTCTGACTTCACGTCAGGGCTGACATATACATCTGCAATGTTATGCGAAATGACTCCAGCATTCTCATCCGCTGGAATACCGTAAATATACTCCACAGCCGCTGTTTCCTCTTGTATATCGTCGCCGTTTACAGCCGCCGTTTGTACATTCTGCCGTTCACACCCCGACAATCCGGCAGCCACAGCGAGTGCCACCAGTGCCGCTGCTATCCGGTTCAAACTGTTTAGCCTTCTGCGCCTATACAGGAATCTCAACCCCCAACTCTACCAAATTTATACTATCGCCGCATATCTCACGGGCCAGCTCTACTTCTCTCTGTTTACATGTGAAAAGAACAATTTGTCTATCCCGGTAATTGTCATACAGATATTTTAGCGCAAGTGTCGTCCTGCTGTCATCAAATTGAGAAAAAACTTCATCCATAAACAGCGGAAGACTTTCTCCTGCGCCGGTCAGCAGATCCGCCATAGCAAGCCTTAGTGCCAGATACATCTGATCAGCCGCGGCTCCGCTAAGCTCATTCGCGCTCTTCACGTCACCGCTCTCCGGCACGGCAACCTTCAGCCTGAGCTTGTCATCGCCCCTTAGATCGGCATATCTTTCGGATGTCAGCCCTTTAATGATCCCGCTCATTCTGCGGTCAATGTCCGGCGCAAAAGTGCGTTTGATCTCATGCCCCGCTTCAATCAGCACATCCCGTGCCAACGTCAGAGCTTTTCCCTTATGTTTAAGATACGCGATTTTTTCCTTTATGGCAACGGTTTCTTCTTCCACACGCTGTAACTCACCGATTATCTCTCCTTCATCCTTCAGCAAACCTTCACAATACTTTTCCGTCATTGCCGCTTCCAGCAAGCCCCTGCCGACTTCATTCATTTCATCCCGCCACACAGACTCCAGACTTGAAATGTCATAGTCACATATTTTCATATCAAGCTCCTCTGCATTGAAGTACCCCACAGCTTCGCTGTTCATTCCAACCGCCGCATCAATACCCCGCTGAAGCTCCTCACTGAGTTTTTCCAGCTCTGCGGCGACTTTCTTCAGTTCTATTTCAAAAGTGGATGAAAATACAGGAAGCCCGGTTGACACATCAGTCTTCTTCGGCGTTGCGGTCATACTGCTTCCACCCTGATGATTTTTCACCGGCAGACCTTTTAGCAGCAATATGATTCCTACTGCTGCGGATATAGCAAGACCAATACCGTAAAAGAGAGACAAATCCCTCGTTTTGCCAATATCTCCGATCAAAGACAACCCAAGCAGACACGCAAATATACTTGCAGCGGCAAGGCACAGCAGCGGCGCTAATATGCCGTTCCAATCTTTCCTTTTCTTCCGGGGTCTCCTGATCGGGCCTGCGGTATCGATCTGCGCCGTCTCAGTTTCATGATCGGCAGCCAGTCTGCTTTCCAGTTTAAGTATCTTGTTTGCCGTCTCCTTCAGTCCGACCTCTTTTTTTAAATTTTCATCCAGCTTCGTCCGAATTTCAATGAGGTATCCAATTCTCTTCAGATATTGCTGGTGCGCCTCCAGTCTGCTGTGCTGTGCTCTCGCCTCCAGCTTGTCCTTCTGAGCGGAAAGCCTGCTGTCATGCTGCTGCTTTAGTCTGCAATACTCTTTCTCCAGTTGTTTAAGCCGGGCCTCCATCCTATCCAGCGGTTGGATCCTGGTCCTGTCCGTCCCGACGTTATTCTTGAGCGCATCAGCCAGCGCCCTTTCCGCGTTGTGGAAGGAGATATCCTCAAACCCGGAACTGCTGACGTTGGCAAGCTTGGCAGCCAGTCCTGCCGAACTGCTTTCATCAAGTCTAAGCTTCATCTGTCTGATGAGTACGGTTCTTTCAAAGGTCAGCTCGTCCATGCCGAGCTGCTGTTCCGCAAACATCGGCATCTTATCCCTTCCAATAGCAAAAGAACTTGTAATATTGTTGTATGAACTGTCAAAAAGCTGCACCGTTCCTGTCCCAAAATTACGCTCCACCCTGTAGGCGCTGCCGTCATCCAGTGTATATGTCAATGCTCCGGCGTATTGTCCGCCGAGCCATGGCTCAAATCGTTTTTGAGGCGCGGACAGCCCATAAAGTGACTGGCGGCCTGATCTCAGTCCGTAGAGCATCCCCCTGACAAACCACTGAAGAGTAGTTTTACCCGTTTCATTGCCGCCATATATGATATTCATGCCTCTGCCAAGCGAAACAGTCAGTCCCTTCAGCCTGCCAAAGCCCTTCACCTCAAGCTTGTCTATAACCATACCTTTCCCTCATTTATTGCTTCCATGCCGTAATAGAGTGCCTGCATGACCAGTTCCTTCTCTTCCGGTTCCTTTGCCATCAGTGCCCGGTCCAGCATTTTTCGAACAAATAGTCCCCGCAAGCCCGGCTCCTCAGCTATTTGTTCAAAATCAAACTCCGGCGCCGTTTGATCCACTACTCTGGTATAAAAAGCCTTTGTCATCAGCAGCTCCGTAATTTGCCCGGTGTCGATTTTCAAGTCATGAGTAAGATAGCCCGAAAGAGAAATCCTGTATAGATCCTCACTGCCCCCGGCCTGCATCATCGCTTCCTCCGCCTGCGCTGCCGCCTGTTCATTGGTCATGCACCCGGTAATCTTTACGTCAATATCAACGAATCGTCTGCGGTTTAATTTCAAAAAATCAGCCTGCAGCTTGCTTTCCACATCCGGCTCCTTGCTGATCTCGGCAGCATAGATGCCATGATCCCCTTCCTCATCAAAGCCCAGCGGTTCAGGGCTGCCTGCATTATAGATCCTTTTATCCGGCCCTGCGCCGTCGATCCTGGTATGGAAGTGGCCAAGCGCGCAGAAGTCAAAGCCGAATGCCTCCAGCTCCGGTCCTGAAAACGGCCGGAAGGCATCCGTACTGAAAGGCATGTCCAATGTGCCATGCAGCATTAAAATATTAATCCTCGAGCGATCCAGGCTGCCCGGTGACGGCACATCGCCATATACCCGCGTCCCGTTCGGATGCTCATAAAATATACCCTCCATGAGCACATGAACATTGGAAGGCCAGATAAAGTCAGAATAATAAGAGCCTGAAACAGCGGGGTCATGATTACCCGGGATCATCAGTACAGAAATCTCCGGGATACTTTTGAATTGATCACAGACGTAACGTATCGTGCTTTTTCTGATATAGTCATGTTCATAAAGGTCGCCGCAAATAAGCAGTAAATCTGCCCTTTCAGCTCGTGCCGCCCCAACAATCCGTGATAAGACCAGCTTCAGCTCATCCCGTCTCTGCTCCGGCTTTCCATCCATATCAGACAGGGAAGAAAACGGTGCATCCAGATGAAGATCGCCGCACTGGATCAGTTTTATCCTCACGCCTCACACCCCCTACGTACATATTACAACATACGCAACGGCATATAAAGCACAATGCGAAAGGCTTATGTCCATACTCTTTGCGCCCATGGCCTCATAAAGCTCCAGCGCCTTTTTTGTAAGCTTGACGTATGGCTTCCCTTTTTCGTCATTTCGAATTTCAATCTGTTTCCATTCAAGGCCGTCGGCCAGACCTGTCCCCAACGCCTTCAGGACAGCTTCCTTTGCGGCGAATCTGGCGGCATAGCTTTCAAATTTAGCCTTATTTCTGTTTTCACAATAGCTGATTTCATCCTCCGTAAAGACTCTGCCCTTGAAGCTCTCCAGCTCTTGAATAGACGTCTTTAACCGCTCTATTTCAATAATATCGGTCCCGCAAAATATTGCCATAATATAACTTAATCAAATCTCCTTTATTTCTCCGTCAACGATGCAATAGCTTGTGCTCATGACGGGTATCGTGATCTCCCTGATTATATTCTTCAAAACCAGCTGTGTATTGGGAAATACCTTTTTCAAGATGGCTATCTCCCCTTCCCCATGTGTCCTTAGATACCCTAAGAGCGCCTTTCGTTCCTCCTCCACATTCTTGAGTCTTTCCCTTATTGAGAAATACTGCTCCGTTATTTTTTCATACGCAATGATCTGCTGCCTTGATAGCCCTTTTTCACTGCCATACACAGAAACCTCAGACTTGGCCTTTGCCAGGTCCGCTTTAAGCCTCTCGCTCTCTGCTGTTATCGTATCGAGTGTTTGCTTCATCTCCCGCCTGTCAAATCCGCTCACACTGATACAGGTCCTTTTCTCACCGGCGGATCCGATGATGGATGCCACAACTCTGATTTCCGCTTCAATGTTTCCGCCTATGATCTGCCCCCTGGCGGAATCCAGGATTACTTCCCTGGCTTTGATGTTGCTATTGAGGCAATAAAAGCCGATATGCACACTGCCGTCGCAGATAATATTCGTATCCGAAACAAATTTTGTATAGATGTTCCTTCTGCTGTAAATGGTCGCCTTGTTATTTCCGGCTATACCGCCCTTTATATAGATGCTTCCGTCGGTACTGGTTATATCCTTCACACCGCCGACGCCATAATCACTTAAAATCTCGATGTCTTTACTTGCAGTAACCGAAAAGCTGTCCTCAATGGTTCCTTTTACGGTAAGAAATCCGTCAAAATTAATATTTCCTGTCTTGAAATCGATATTTCCCATGATCTCCAGATGATTAGAAATGCCGATCCGCTCGCCCTCATAATGAACTGCGCCGTTAATTCTGGCGTACAGAGTCGTCATACCGTCACGGTTTTCTTCCCGGATGGTGTTTTTATCGTAAAACAGGGGAAGCTCTTTGCCCTCAACCGGAAGCAGTACACTGCCCTTCACGGTTTTCCCCTGTCTACCCCTGGTCGGCTCTGTCCGCTCTCCCAGCCAATCTCCCTCAGATACCCTGTTAATCAGATTCAGTTCATAATGATCCACATTTCCGTCTTCCTTTGCTTCCGGCTTGGCCTCCTTCAACTCATAAAGGCGAATAACGGAATCCGCCCCATTGACGGGAGCGACCCCTTCGGCAACCAATATTTTCTTATTATTGGACAATCCATATAAAAGCACGTCATTTTTTATGCCGTAAGTAATACCGCATCCCTTTAACGTATGCAGGATCTCCTTAAAGAGATCGGCCTTTCTAGGGCCATTCAGCTCTACATCGCTTACGCACAGCGTTATATAAGCCCTCAGCTCATCCCCTGATATTTCAACTGTGATCCTCTCCCTGCCCTCTGCAAACCTTTCGGGAGGCCTGGGCGCATTGACCAGCACATTGCGCACATTCATGATACTGGTGATCCTGATCTCCGGATGATCCGATATCAGCTTGTTGAACTGATCCAGGGACATTCCCTTTTTAAAGGAACGTATATAATATCCATCATCTTTTTCGATAATTGCAATATACTCAGATGAATAAATGATATTCTCTTTCATCAATATTCTCCTGTCACAGTTGGGTGGTCGGTAAATGTTATATTAATTAAAATATTCGACATTTCTCTACTCAATCCTTCTTTCGCCGAAGGACAGGTCATAAAATGTGCACGAAAACACAGCGACCCTCGAATTAAATGAGTTTGCTTCATCAATTCAAAGGCCGTCTTATGCATTATCCAAAGTCTGCTATGTAAAATCATCTTGCTTAGGCATCGTTAAAAAATAACTTCCGCTAATCATTTACGGGGAACTACACTAGCCGCTCCATTCCCCGTAAAAGAAGCGGAAATAATTTTTTAGCCGAGCCTTATCTTCTCAGCTTGTTTTTCCGCCTGTCCTCCAAGACAGTATCCAGAGCCTCCGCTTCGTTGACTGCGGTTTCAAGCTGCTCCAGCATATCTTCGTTTTCCACGCTGGACAGTATCTGATGCTTGAACATGTTCACCGTACTCTCCATATAGTCCAGCTTTGTTCCGATCCTCTCCAGATCTTTTTTCTCGTCCTTAAGTCTGGCGATGAGCTTTTCATCCATCTCAATCACCTTCCTGACATCCTCAGCCATTCGGGCATCCCTGGCAAAGCTCACCTTTCTGGTATTGGTATTGATTCTGGCGGATACGGCGCTCACGTCCACACCGCTGAGCTCACGGTTTCTGATGCAAAAGTTATTCAGCAGCTTCAGGTAGGCAATCACCAGATTAAGCGTCTGCTCCGTGATTTTTTCCTTTAGGTAGCTATGTTCACCAGTCATAAAGGAATTGAAAATATCATTCTTATCCTCCATGACTTTCCTAAGCTTGTGGTTATAAGTGTTGTTCGTATTTCTTCTCGCCTCGCTGGACAGCCGGTTTGCCTGCCGGTTCAACTCGCGGATATTCCGTACCTTTTCCTTCCGGTTAAAATCCTCATGAAACTGCCTGCTCATAAGCGTCTGCAGCACAAAGCCGATATATACGGCAAAACCTGCCGTCACTGTCAGAGAACCCGGCAGTGCATACCCGTAGCCAAACATAGTCGGCAACGCAGTAGGATCGCTCAAAAGAGAAGCCAGAATCAATGCTGCAGCCAGTATGCCAATGTTTCTCAATTTGAATAATGCGCTTAAAAGCACTCTAAGTTTCATTTCCTTCAATCACCTGTCCTTGATGGTTCCGATTATTGTGAGACCTTATTTTCGGTCTTCTCCTTCACTTCAAAGCCCTGTTCGCTGCTGAGCATCGCTTCCGCCCTGGCCAGAGCCCTTTCTCTGGCGGAGTTCATATCAAGCCGCTTGAGCTTCAGATCCATGTTGGTATCGCCAAGGGATTCTACCGCGTTTGCACGGGCTGTCTTTTTGTTTACCAGATCCCTTGCTCTCTCCATGCTCTCATTAACACTGCCGACCGTATTGGTTCTGGACGTATATTTTGCATTGACAGAGTTGATGTTTTCCCTGAGCTGAGCCATTTTTGCCTGTGACTTCAAAGTCTTCAGTTCGTTGAGCTTGGCTGACATTTCGGATTCGAAGATTTTGTAATCCTCTCTGATTTTTGTCACTTCTGCCATCGCAGTATCATAAGTCGATTTGTGTACCTCATAGGTAGCCTGGTATTCTTCCTCCTGCATCAGCAATTCGACAAGCAGCTCCCTGTCACCCTGTTTCTGAGCAGCTTCTGCTCTAGCCTTGACTGTGGCAAGATTCTTTTCCGCATTTCTCATCTCGATCTTGATCAGCTCCGCATTGGTCTGAATCTCGAGAATCTGCTGCTCCGCTTCTTTTCTTGCTCTGTCGATCTGCATTTTTATGTCCTCAAATAACAGCTCAGGATTGTTTTCTTCCATGCCGCCCAACAGGCGTCCGAAAAATCCTCTGATCAATGCTCCCAATCTACTGAAAAAACCCATTATCATAGCCTCCCTGTTCTAATTTATTACTTGTGCCCATCACCTGTATATCATTAATTTATAATAAATAATGCGCGATGTAAAGCGAATTTCCGCTGCTTACCTTTCAATGGACAAGTTTTTTGTATCCAGTAGCCCCCGGTACTTTTCAGGCAATAAATCCTTGTCGTCACATTCCTCGATGGCCAGCATCGTCATAAACTGTATCTGCTGCGTACTGGGCCTGCATTTATCGATGGCTTCGCTGAGTATCTCCGCCGTCAGCGTAGTATCATCCTTCTCATCCTCATTGGCCAGTTCATAAGCCTTCCTTACAACAGTTTCGATCTCCGCTCCGGTATAATTTTCGGTTCCCTCTGCAAAGTGTGTGAAATCCTTGACATCCGTCTCAAATCCGTATTTTTTAATAATAATCCTGAATATGTCGGCACGTTCCTGTACATCCGGCAGCAAAATCGGTATTTTCTTATCAAACCGCCCCGCCCTTTTAAGCGCCGGATCTATAAGATCCGGTCTGTTCGTGGCCGCTATGAAAATCACTTTACCTCTATTATTTGTATTACCGGTGAACTGTAAAAATTCACTGAATATATTCCTGCTCACGCCGCTATCTCCGCTGTCGCCCCTTCTGAAGGCAGTGTCGATCTCGTCTACAAATACAATAACCGGATGCTGCGACTGTGCGCCAAGCAAACACTTCTTAAAATTCTTTTCGCTTTCGCCAACATATTGCCCGAGTATACGGGACATATCAATCTTGACACAGTTGAATCCACTTGCCTTAGCCAGAGCATTAACCAAAAGCGTTTTTCCCGTACCCGAAGGACCGCAAAGAAGAATCCCCATGGGGACCCTTCGCAGATCACCTTTCATGATAGGCCTTACAATATTTTTAAGCAGATAATCCTTTGCCTTATCCATTCCTCCGATATTCTCAAAGCTTAACTCCGGATAGATAAATTCCAGCACATCTCCATATTCCTTCTGAAGGACAGAATGCTTCTTTTCCTTGATAAATTCAAAGCTGATTGGCATATCCTCGGCCTCGGATTTCAATTTGATATCCTTGATGGACTTTTTACTGAGCCCCGAAGACAGCTTCGCAAACTCGTCAGAGGTAATATCCGTCTTGATCTCGTTATCCTTCAGCAGGTATTTGATATATTCCTTGCGCTGCTCCTCGTTTGGCAATCCCACAAATACAGGCTCGATCCTGTATGAGGATTTGAGCAGCTCCCGGCTCACGTCCGCAAGATTATCCGCAAGCATCAAAATCGTACTTCCCACAGAAGAAATCCTGGCGTTAACCGACCACTCGCAGATCCAAATGAGTGCAATACGCTCCTCAAGTGTCATACTGGCAATGTCGCCGGATGGGATGATTTTCTCAATGTGATCAATGAAAAGCACCATCTTCGTGTTCTTCAGCACCTTGTCAATGTAGGGGAACAGCTTCGACGGCATGGCGTTCATCAGATTGGCGGCGTCGTTGGCGGTGATGATGTTGAACTCCTTCTCCATTCCCGCATCAAAGAACGTCAGTCCCCTTGATATGTCATAGAAGGCGACAATACCAAAGCCCCTCTGCCTGATAAACTCTTCATAGATGTATCTGTCCATGTATCTATAATTATCCACCAGATCACGGACATTGAAATAAAAAAGGAATTCATGAGAAATCCCTGATTTATATTTGCTTAAAAAGTCATCGTACCAAAACTCCCCTGAAGACATGTGATCCCTCCGCTTCGATCTTCTTTTCCTATAAACCTCAGCAAAATTGCATTTTTCGTCGTTGGTAATTATTCAATGCAATCAATTATACGGGTTTTCAAGCGAATTGTTTATATTGATATAAATATTTTCCGAATACTTTGTAAACAATACAGGTAAATCAAACGAAAATTTTCAGAGGTGCAATATGGAAGTAACCTTTACCGTTCCCTCGATCTCCTGCAGTATCTGCTCAGGCCGCATTAAAAGTGAACTGGGTTCATTGGAAGGAATCGGGGGTGTTGATGTGGATCTGAAGTCGCAGTCAGTAAAAATAGTATATGATCCGGAGCTTCGTCAGCCCGGAGAAATCAAAAGTACAATCACAGGCATGGGGTATGAGATCATATCTTCCTGATGGATCTTATGATCGTCTCCTCCTGGTTCTTTATGTGCCTTTGGGCACATTCCATGGCAGCAGCGGGATCTCTGGAAGCTATTGCTTCGAGAATCTCGGTGTGCTCCCTGATTAGCTCTCTGGAGCTGCTATAATCCTTGATATATATTACTCTGAACCTCTGCACCTGCTCTCTGAGGTTGTTGGATATCTGTATCAGCTTTTCATTTCTGGAGGAACGATAGATGATATCGTGGAATTCCACGTCCTTCTTGATTGAGCCTTGTAAATTATCTTTTTCAACATAGTTAATAAACTGTGCAAGCTGATGCCTCAGCTCCTTAATCTCTTCATCGGTAATACGTGACGCGGACAGCCTTGTCGCCAGCCCGTCAAGTGTGGCACGAACCTCCAGAACATCCATAATGTCCTTGACGGAAAGATCCGCAACATGAGCGCCCTTCCTTGGAAGCATTTCTACCAATCCTTCCAGCTCCAGCTTTCTTATCGCCTCCCGGACAGGGGTTCTGCTGACGCCCATCTTATCGGCCAGCTGCACCTCCATCAGCCTTTCACCGGGCTTTAATTCGCCGACGATGATCGCTTCCCTCAAGGTATTGAAAATAACTTCCCGCAATGGTTTGTAATCATTCAAATTTACTTTAGTCAATTTCCCAGCCATTTTGTAACATCTCCTTTGTTCACAATAGGATGCATCCTCATTCCTGCTGCAGCCTTCCTGTTTTCGTTCGGAAGCACTGCCATCTACGGTCTTTTACAAGCTCCTCACATGCTCTGACCGCAGCACTTGTATCAGAAAATATTCCAAATACAGTCGGTCCGCTCCCGCTCATCATGCTGCCAAGCGCTCCTGCCTTCAAAAGGCAATCCTTCGCCTCCTGAACAATACCATACCTTGGAATCGTCACCAGCTCCAGAACATTTTTCATGTGCGCAGCAATCATGGACAAATTTCCATCTGTCAAAGCGCTAATAAGTAATTCCGTATCAGGCCTGTCCCGCCGCATGATTTCGGCCGTCTTCAGATTTCCGTACACCCATGCTGTCGAAACACCGATTTTCGGTTTTACCAAAACAATATCAACCCCGCTGAAATCCCGCAGGGGAGTCAGCAGTTCCCCGATCCCTTTGGCAAGCTTCGTTCCGCCTTCGATACAGTAGGGCACATCTGCGCCTACCTGTCTGCCCAGCTCTTTTAGTTCGTACTGATCCAGACCGGCAGAAAATAGTTTATTCAATCCCCGTAATACGGCTGCAGCATCCGCGCTTCCGCCGGCAAGTCCTGCCGCGACGGGAATACGCTTCTTAATTTTAATCTTTATACCGCTTTTAATCCCGCAATGCTCCATCAGCAGCCTCGCGGCCTTCCATACAGTGTTTCTGCTGTCAAGCGGCACCCATCTGTTGTCGCATTCGAGCGTGATCCCGGCATCTTCGGTGGTTTCAATCAAAACTCTGTCGTGCAGGTCGATTGTCTGCATAATCATTCTAAGCTCGTGATAACCATCCTCCCGTTTACCCAACACATCCAGGGAAAGGTTTATTTTTGCATGTGCTGGTACTTCAAGGACTGACATTCTCCACCTCGGCCTCTGCCTCTTTTTAACGTATATTATATACAAAAAACATATCCATTACAATATAAAGGCCCGAAAACTTATTCTCGGGCACTTTACTAATGATTAATCGTCTATAAAAGTACAATATCAGAGGGTTCTCGGTATGATGATCTGCTCACCCGCCGCCAGCTTGGAAGGGTCTTCAAAATCGTTATTATTGATCAGTTCTTCCACCGTCGTATAATATTTTTTTGCCACCTTCCACAGTGTATCGTCCTGTTGAGTAAAGTAGATCGTCACACTTGGCCGTTGATCCTTTCTCTTGTCATCCAGCGGTTGGTCGACAGCCTTTGCTATGACCGGGACGGCTGTCTGCTTGCTGACTCTGGTTTTCAGGCCGATAACAAACCGCACCTCGACCTCTTTCGTTGAAACGATGCTGTAGCTGCAATGCTCGATGTCCATCTCAACATCCAGACCCATTCCGGCTTTTGCCCCCTTTACTTCCAGCGTCTGTCGGAAGGGGAATTCACGCTCTGCACAGAAGACGGGCTGTTCCTGATTATCTGCCAGATAAAGAATGTTGGAAATAACAACCCCCTCGATAGCAATACGGTCATCAGCGACCTCTCCGCCGGAGAGCGCCAGCTTGCCCATCACATTGAACAGTTCCGAAATGTCGGGCGCATTTTCATCTAAATCGACGGCTTCCTTCAGCGTAATCTGGATATTGTTTTCAGATACAAGCTCCGCAAGGTGCAATTGCTCTTTCTCAATACTAACTCTGGAATTTGGACTGTATGCATCCTCAACAAGCTCTATCTCTTTTTTCCCGAAGCATCCGGCATATGCCTTCAGCATTGCCTCACACTTCAAATGACGAAGTTCTCCGTCCGCATCTTCGTCCGCCTCACATACCAACTCACCCAGCTCAAAGTCGATGTCGCAGAAAGATTCCTCCTCTACTCCCGGAAGGTCAATATATTGGGTAAAAGGGATTTCATGCTCCATAAACTGGATTGCGCGGACTTCATCATCGCCGATATACAGCGTTGTAATATTCAGTTCGCCCCCGGCAGCAATCCTGTCGTCAGACAGTTTGACCTCCTTCGAGGTAATTTTCGCATCGCTTCGCAGGATCTCCAGTATAGCAGGCTTGCCTGCAGGAACCTCCAGTATTTCCCGAATGGGACAGTCAACCGTATTATCCCCGATATAGGAGTTCACGCTGACAGATTTCTTCAGCACCTGGATATCCTCCAGTCCCTCGAAATCGCGTGTTATATACTGTTCCGCCTGATTTGCAGTCTTTCCGTACAGACTTAGGATTGCTTTTACATTAACCTTTCTGCTGTTTAGTATTTCATATTCCAAATGTTCAATGCCGCACTTCACCCTGCACTGCATTCCCTGCCGCGTATCAGGAACATCCATCGAGTACTGGAAACCCGTTGTCGTGTTGATGCTCTTTATTGGCTGTTCTGGATCGTCAGAAATATACAGGATCTTATAGCGCACCGTGCCGTTGATCAGTATCTTCTCTGAAGCAGCTTCCGCCCTGTCAATCCAGGCATCTCCATCGAGCAGTAATATACGGGCAATATCCGGTTTTACATCCGGTACGATGATATCGTTTTCAACAACAGTTTGAGTCGTATCCTCACCTATGATCTGATTAAGCCTGATGGCCTCCTTCACTAATTCCAGAGACATTAAAAATCCTCCCCTCGCGCCTGAATGGCGCTAAACATCCTACTTTGAATGTTTTAATTGAAATTCACGCCTGACAGCGCTAAACATTCTCTCTAAATGTATATTGACAAGACCTTTGAATTATTACAAAAAACAACCCGATCATTTGATCGGGTTGTTTTAAGGCTCTTCATTAAGATTTTATCCTTATCATCGTGTCAGCTGACGCGTATTTTTTTGTCGTCCTTGCAAATTACCAGCTCAACTGCCTTGGTAAGTATGTCAGTGTAACTGTAGGAAACTCGCCTTGTTGTCTCGTATTCGTTTTCAAACTTGATGATGAAGATGCTTGGGTATGAGTTTTCAATTACCCCCTCTTTTATAAATGCCTTTTTTCTTCCTTTATTGGCTTTTAACTGAACTTTTTCACCAATGCTGGTCTCAATATTTCTTTTTATTTGAAACAGGTCACTCTTTTCTGCCATTGAATCACCTCATCTTCTGTTTTCAATATTATATCACAAACAGTACAGCTTGTCAAAAAAATTATATATTATAACAAGGTCAATTTAATTATGTCAAGTGTTTTTTTACAATTTATCATATTCCAGTTAATGGGCCGTAAATATGCAGCTAATGGTATGGCTCTCTGGGGTATCCTTCACGGTATTTCCCTCTTGTTTGTATTCCTCCTATTCCAGTTTTGCCCGTTATTGTATTTCCTATAACATCCTCTGCGTCAAGAACTTTATCTATACTGGTAAAAGCCACCTTCTGACATACCCTGACGGGATCCAGCGCATGGATCAGATCTCTGAAGGGAGCGCTGGCAAAGTTGGCTCCCGCGTTTATAATCTCCTGATATAAAGATTGACAAGCCCCCGCAAAAATAACAAGCCCGTCCATATCACTGTTGAACCGTCTCGCTTCCCTCACTGCATCAATAAAGTGTTTTGAATTTCTGTAAGAAGCAACATTTGTATAGCTATCGTCCCCTTTTATGAATCCGTCATGGCCTGTTAAAACAAGTATGTCGGGCCTGTGCTCCTTTAATAAAGCTGCAACGTTCTTTGCCTGCTCCTTTTCAGGAACAAACCGCCCGACAACATTCATCGCCAGTTTTCTGTATTCCCCAAGACAGCTGTCCAGATAATCCTTATCTCCGTCTATATGGAGTACTGTACCGGGTCTTTTAATGATATCCGTCTCCTCATTAGTGGTATCTCTAAAAAAAGCTTTTTTTCTATATCCTCTGTATCGTGGCATATAAAAATCGGCTGAATGATTTGGAGTATTTGCTGAACCGGCACTTCGGCTCTCAGCCAACCTGCAGCAGTTATCCCTGTATTCTCTCACCTTGCTGTCCGGCTGAACCTCGAGATCCGTTTCAGGTGCGTCCGCCTCTATCCTGTAGCTGATTCCCTTTAGCATAATAATCTTTTCTCCGCCGACTTGTCTGATGTCTGCAACCTTGAAAAAGATATCATAGCCATAAGATCTTCTGGCAACGATATCTCCAATCTTCAATTCACTCATTTATTCACCACCATTATCGTCCCGGCTTCCATCTGATCCATCAATGTTAATTACTCCTATAACATAATATGTAAACCAGGAAAGATGTGTCCCCGGTAATGGTGCAAATCAGAGGAAAGATGACTGATATCTTTTGATAAATTTTTCAAACGGGCCGATCTCGTCAATCACTTCCTGGAGCCGCAAGACGAAGCTTCGTTCCGACCAGCTTCGTCTGCTGTTGTAATAGCGGTTGACCACACGCCAGAATTTCTGAGGAAATTGCAGAATAATCCCCATTACGGACAGCTCCTCGCTGCTGAGCGGCTCAACCGAATTATAGCATTGCAGGATCAGTTCCGTTTTAGATATGTCCCAATCACATTTACGCATCTTTCGCCTGATAAAGTTCGCAATATCATAAATCCGGAGCTCATAGCAGCAGTAATCAAAATTGATGACATGCTCTTTGTCTCCCTCCATAATAATATTATGGTGCGTATAATCATGGTGGCAAAAAAGCTTTTCCTCCCTTGCCCTGTCGACCAGCGCCGCATAGCTCGAGGAAACCAGCTGCGCCACTGTTCTTGCTCCTGTTTCAATAAAATAATCCGAGTATTGGACAAACAGTTCGTCAAACCGGGTTTTTCCCTTTCTGGCTTGTTTCTTCATCTTCCTGATATCATCCAGCCGTTTCTCAAAATAACCCGGCATTTTGCCAAGCTCGTCCTGAATTTTGCAGCCTTCCGGCGCCTGATAGCCGCGAGAGGCCATATGCATCTGCGCCAATACTGCTGCAGCCCTTTTGACGTCATTGTCATTGTCAAAACTGCTTTCTCGTCCATCTATAAAATCAACCAATGTATAACAGGTATTATTAAAATTGAAATATGGCTCACCTGACAGCGTACACAAGTATTTGTCCACTCCGGCAAAATCCTTTTGGACCAGATGCTCCTTCGCCCCATGCACAAATCTTATTCTTTCCGCAGAAAAAGGTATTCTTTTTAGCACCTTGCGTCCGCCTGACGTAACAGCCATGGACATATCCTTGTATGGAAACAGATTTCTGACTTCCAGGCCGTAATTGACCGCAATTTCTCTTTCCATTCCCTGCATGGCATACCTCCGGCTATTTCTCAGATGCGAAACAGTAAAGTATATGCCGGTTTTGACCATGGTAGAAGTAAATCAGTTGATGATTGAGACGGTGTAATTAGGACGGGTGTGATTGCATTTCAGGGGAGGCCCGTCATAGCGAAAAGAGGACGGCTCTCTTTTGTCAGAGAACCGTCCTCCTGTGTCAAGCTCTATTACTGCTTAGCCCCGGCTTAGCCCTGGGCCAGCTTCCTGTAGGTCTCGTAGCGCTCCCTTGCGCTCTTCTCTGATGCTTCAAACAACACGTCCGCTCTATCCGGGAATGTCCTTGTCAGAGAGGAATACCTGACCTCGTTCATGATGAAGTCCTTGTAGGAGGCACTTGGCTCCTTGGAGTCCAGAATAAACGGGTTTTTGCCCTCATCCTTCAGCAGCGGGTTGTATCTGTACAGATGCCAGTAGCCGGCTTCAACCGCATTCTTCTCTTCGAGCTGTGATTTGCCCATGCCCAGCTTGAGGCCATGGTTGATACACGGCGAATACGCGATAACCAGGGACGGTCCGGGATACTTCTCAGCTTCGATCAATGCTTTGATCAGCTGATTCTGATTGGCTCCCATTGCGACCTGTGCTACATATACATATCCGTAGGACATGGCGATCATACCAAGATCCTTTTTCTTAACGGTCTTTCCTGCTGCAGCAAACTGTGCGACAGCTCCGGTCGGTGTGGACTTGGAGGACTGTCCGCCGGTATTTGAATAGACTTCCGTGTCAAATACAAGCACATTGATATCCTCGTTTGATGCAAGGACATGATCAAGTCCGCCAAAGCCAATATCGTAAGCCCATCCGTCTCCGCCGAGAATCCACTGTGATTTCTTCATTAGGTATTCACTATTATCGAGAATCTTCGCAAAAATCGCTTTTGTTTCAGCATCTACGGCATTTTTAGCAATACAGTCCTTCAGCTCGGCCTTGACCTGCGCTGCGGCCTTCTTTGAGCCTTCGGCATTTTCCATATTTTCAATCCAGCTCGAAAGAGCAGCCTTCGCGCCCTCGGGCAGATTCTTTTCCAATGCTTTTCTGCAGCTATCTGCCAGTCCTCTCCTGATCTGGCCTACGCCAAGGTACATTCCGTAACCGAACTCAGCGTTGTCTTCAAACAGAGAATTAGCCCAGGTCGGTCCGCAGCCGTTCTTGTTAGCGCAATATGGCATGGACGGCGCGCTGCCTCCCCAGATTGACGAGCAGCCTGTTGCATTTGCGATCATCATCCTGTCGCCAAACAGCTGAGTGATCAGCTTCGCATAGGGTGTTTCGCCACAGCCTGCACATGCGCCCGAGAACTCAAACAGCGGTTCCTCAAACTGGCTTCCCTTGACAGAATTAGGACCAAGAGGATTCTTGGGTTCGATCGTCACAGCATAATCCCAGTTCTTATCTTCCGCCAGTTGAGTTTCAAGCGGCTTCATAATCAATGCTTTCTCCTTTGCAGGGCAAACATTTGCACAGTTGCCGCAGCCTGCACAATCAAGCACAGATACCTGGATTCTAAAATTCAGATCCTCGAACCCTTTTCCAATAGCCTGCTTCGAAGCAAAGCTTTCCGGAGCGTTCGCGACCTCCTCCTTATTCAGAAGGAACGGCCTGATAGAACCGTGAGGGCAGACATATGAGCACTGGTTGCATTGGATACACTTATCCATCTGCCATTCAGGAACATCAACAGCTATCCCCCTCTTTTCATATCTGGTGGTGCCGGACGGGTACGTGCCGTCTTCCATTCCAACAAATGTGCTGACAGGAAGCTTATCTCCGAGTTGGTTATTCATCGGAACAAGAACCTTACTGATAAATTCAGGTACAGCCTTTGTTTCAACCCTGACATCTGCAGCATCGGCCCAAGCGGCAGGAACATCTACCTTCTTCAATGCTTCAATACCTTTGTCAACGGCAAGGTAGTTCATGTTTACTACCTTATCGCCCTTGCTCCCGTAGGTCTTCTGAATGGCATCCTTCATATATTTGACGGCGTCGTCAAGAGGTATGATGTTAGCGAGCTTGAAGAAAGCAGACTGCATAACCATATTGATCCTGCTTCCAAGGCCGATTTCCTTTCCTATTGACACAGCGTCCAGAGTATATAGCTGAATATTGTGTTTCACAATATATTTCTTTGCAGCCGCAGGAAGCTTCTCAGCCAGCTCTTCCACAGTCCAGCCGCAGTTAATCAGGAAGGTTCCGTTATCCTTCAGATCCTGTACCATTTCAAATTTATCAATATAGGACGGGTTATGACATGCGACAAAGTCCGCCTTGTTGATCAGATAGGTCGAATGGATCGGCTTTCTGCCAAATCTCAGATGCGAGATTGTTACGCCGCCGGACTTCTTGGAGTCATATGCAAAATATGCCTGGGCAAACATATCCGTATGATCGCCGATGATCTTGATAGAGTTCTTGTTTGCGCCGACCGTTCCATCTGAGCCGAATCCCCAGAATTTGCAGCTAATCGTCCCTTCAGGAGCCGTATCAATTTCCTCTTTCACATCAAGGGACAGTTTTGTAACGTCGTCAATGATACCAATAGTAAAGTGATTCTTCGGGGTATCCTGCTTCAGGTTGTTGTAAACAGCAACGATTTGTGCAGGCGTTGTGTCTTTTGAACCAAGTCCATAACGGCCTGCTATGATTACAGGCATTTTCCCATTTTCATAAAGTGCGGTGCAAACATCCTGATACAACGGTTCTCCAAGAGCTCCCGGTTCCTTCGTTCTGTCGAGAACAGCAATCTTCTTTACGGAATCCGGAATCGCCTTCAGAAAATGTTTTACTGAGAAGGGTCTGTACAAGCGAACCTTTATTAAGCCGACTTTTTCACCTTTAGAGGTAAGATAGTCGATCGTCTCATCGATTGTTTCACATACGGAACCCATAGCAACGATGACTCTATCTGCATCCGGCGCTCCATAATAGTTGAATAGACCGTAATCTCTTCCTGTAAGCTCGTTGATCTTATTGAGGTATTCCTCAACGATTTCCGGCAATGCATTATAATATACATTTGACGCCTCGCGCGCCTGAAAGAAAACATCAGGATTCTGTGCGGTTCCTCTAACGGCAGGACGTTCAGGGTTCAATGCTCTCTTTTTGAACGCTTTCACGGCATCCTCGTCAACCAGCTTTGCAAGATCATCATATTCAAGTGTTTCAATCTTTTGTAGTTCATGGGATGTTCTGAACCCATCAAAGAAATTGATGAAAGGTACTCTGCCTTTAATTGCGCTCAGATGAGCAACTGCAGCCAGATCCATAACCTCCTGTACACTGTTCTCCGCAAGCAGCGCCATACCGGTCTGACGACAGGCCATTACATCGGAATGATCTCCAAAGATTGAAAGCGCGTGGCTGGCAACCGCCCTTGCACTCACGTGGAATACGCCCGGGAGAAGCTCTCCTGCGATTTTGTAAAGATTCGGTATCATTAGAAGCAAGCCCTGCGATGCTGTAAATGTGGTAGTCAGTGCGCCTGCTGTCAGAGAACCGTGTACCGTTCCCGCGGCGCCTGCCTCAGATTGCATTTCTACTACCTTGACCTCCTGGCCGAAAATATTCTTTCTGCCATTTGCCGCCCATTCATCTACACGCTCTGCCATTACAGATGAAGGCGTGATCGGATAAATGCCCGCAACGTCGGTAAAAGCATATGCAATATGAGCCGCAGCGGTATTACCATCCATGGTTTTCATGTTTTTTCCCATCTTATTAATCTCCCCTTTACAGTTTCCCCATCAAAATTTATGTAGCTGATTATTCTTTCTGAAATATTTATGATGCAGAAAAATATTTGCAGCATGAGCATATATCCGGGGTTGTCAATATGTTTTCAGGCTCAAAAAGTATATTGTATACATTGAAAGCCTCACATTTAATTATATTCTAACATTATAAGCGGGATTTGTGAAGAGTCTTCATAATATGGAAAAACAATCTCAAATGAAAAATAAATACTCAGTTGATCCCGAATATCAATTTAAGCAAGACGAGCAGAACAAAGCCAGGCACGCCGAGCGTCCCGACAATGAAGGCCGTATAAATGTTAAATGCGATATGAAATCCAAAAAGACCGCCAATCCAGTTAACCAAAAGTATGGCGGCAGCCCCGAGCAGTGCGTTGACGACCAGCTTCAGCACCACCTTGAGTGGCGTCAGAAGCAGTCTTCCGATTATAAGCAGCAATATAATACCTACCGCATAGGCTACGATCACACCAAAATCTATCGCCATACTCTCACACCATAAACATAATGTACATAGTATTTATACTTGTACCATCGGACAATTATGCCTTAAGGGATCGTTAAAATATAACTTCCGCTAAAACTTTTTCGGGGAACTATAGCGGAGCCCCGTTCCCCAAAAAGTATCGGAAGTAATATTTTAGCCGACCTTTAGTTTAAATGTAGCGGGAAAGACCCTTTTCCTTGGCGAGTCTGACAAAGTAAGCATATCTGGACTCACAAGCCTTGAGCTTGTATGTACAATAGTCAACCAGCATTTCCTCATGCACATAATCGAAATTGGAGCTGGCCTCCACCCATTCATCCTGCGCCTGCTGCACGGAATCCAGAATATCCTGCTCCTCGTTCGTCAGCTCTGCATGTACAGAAGCTCCCGACAAAAGCTTCCTCCGGGTTCTTTTTACTCTAAGCGGGTCGCTTCCCCTCTGATTTTTATATTCTGCAATTTCGCTTTTCATGCTTTGCACCTTCTTATAGAAATTTCCATTTTACTATAAGTATAGGCACAAAAAACCAGTTATATACCTTAGCCGTCAAGCCACTGAAGTACGGCATTTGTTGTGATATATCTGAATTTTCCCCAGTCCTGCCATTTTCCCCTCAACTCATAAAGTGAACGGGCGGTCTGTCCGAGTCCGTCCAGATCCACCTCCCTGATCCCGCTGACTTCATCGTCACTTGCATCCTCAAGCAGCCTGCCGCCGATCTCATCCATAATAAAAACATAAGAGTAAAACATAACATGTTCCTCTTCATACTCAAACCGAGTCCTGATAACGCCGGCAAAGGCCCTGATCTCAACCTCAAGACCAAGCTCTTCTCTGACTTCACGAAATACGGCCTCCAGAATATCCTCCCCATGACTTATTCCGCCGGTTGGTATCCTGTAGATATCCTCCGGATAATCGGCGCTGGTTACTGTTATGACCTTACCGGTTGGCCTGATGACGCAAAAAACGACCTCTCCTCTCCTATCCCTCTGGATCATATTTTTGATCCGGTTGAAATACCCGGGAGCAGAATATCTGATAGTTACGTCCTTCATTTGCGCATCCGTCTTCAATTTTTTACAAATGTAAAGAAACTCTGCCTCATTAAACAAGTTCATATTAAAAATCCTTTCAACATTATTGTAATCCATTTAGTTCCCTATTTCCATAACTGTATTGAAACTATGAAAAAAAGTAATGAAACCTTTATGTATATCTTGTATAATGAGTTGTGTTATATGAAACAAATGGGGTAATAAATAAGTCTATTTAGTAATGAAATTGTTGAAAATAATATAATTCGAGGTGTTGGTCTACATGGAGCCTGAAGTTCAAATCCGCAGAGTAAGGAATAAAAAGAATTACATTGCTTTAATTATTTCTCTTTCTTTTATTGCATTAATGATCATTTCCGCATCGGTATTCGCATACCTGACTTTGCAAAATGACGCAATATACAAGGGAGTGTCCGTAGGCAGTCTTGATTCATCCGGATTCAGCAGGCAGCAGCTGCAGACCGCGCTTGAGGCAAAGTATCATGTCTCCGACGATGCAACCGGCATTACCCTCAAGGCATCGGAAACTGAGCTATCAATGACCTTTGCTGAGTTGGAGTTAAAGTATGACATTGATTCAGCCGTGAAAAATGCGTATGCTGTCGGACGAACCGGAAATATCTTTACCCGGCTGTATGATATTGCGATGGCCGGAATCAAAGGTACAAACATCAGCGTTACTCAATCCTTCAACGAAGAGAAGATGAATACTTTCGTAAACCAGTTTTCGGCTCAGTTGCTTAAAAGCGTAAAAGAGGGCTCTCTCTTAATATCAGACGACCAGGTAGTACTCCGGTCAGGAAGTCATGGAGAGCACATTGACAAAGCGGAGACCGTAAGGTTGGTCACCGACCTGATAAAAAGCGGCAAAAGCGGCGTCGTAACCCCGGAGGTCATTATTACCGACCCATCCGGACTAAATGTGGACGAAATATATGATCAAATAATCAGTGAGCCAGCTGATGCCACATACAAGGTAGAAAATAACGAACTGATTCTACTCCCACATTCCGTAGGAAGGACCATTGATAAGGCAAGACTTGAAGAAATTGTGAAGGAATTGGAAAAGACAGGAGGGAAGGAGTATATCCTTCCTGTATCTATCGTGATGCCTGCTGTCACTTCCGATACGGCTTCTTCAATGCTTTTCAAGGACAAGCTTGCTTCTGCAGTCACCTCCTTTGGGACTGGTACGGTAAATGGCCAAAACCGGAAATTTAACATGCAGCTTGCTGTTAAGAACATTGATCAATTGATCCTGCTGCCCGGTGAAGAGTTTTCGTTCAACAGGGTCGTTGGCCCAAGGGATGTAGAGCATGGTTATAAAACTGCACATGTCTATATCCGCGGCAGGATTGAGGATGGTATTGGCGGCGGGATCTGCCAGGTTTCCACCACCATATACAACGCTGTGCTAACAGCTGATCTTGAGGTCGCCGAGCGTCGGAACCACTCCTTCACAGTCGGCTATGTGCCCTTGGGACAGGACGCTACAGCATTCTACGGAGGCACTGATTTCAGATTTATTAATTCGACGAAATGGCCTATCAAGCTGCTTTCGAAAGTAAGCGGCAATAAAATATCATTTACTATCATGGGTACCAATGACAATCCGGGAAAAACCGTGATTATCAGCAATAAGATCCTCTCAAAAACACCCCATACGGTCAGCACCACCGAAGACCCTACCCTTCCGGCCGGAACAACCAAGGAAATACAGGAGGGTCTGGACGGCTACGTAGTAGAAACCTACAAGACGATCAAGGTAGATGGAAAGGTGATTTCTCAGAAGAAGCTGCACACCAGCAAGTACAATCCATGCACACAGATGCTGATCGTAGGAACGAAGCCGGTGGACGGTGTTAATCCACCTGTGGTTCCTGAACAGCCGGTTACAGATCCCATAGCCGATCCTGAAATCCTCGACGAAGGTGAGCCTAATCCCGGTACTGCACCGGAAGAGACTGCACCTGAAGAGACCGCGCCTATCGAGACAGCTCCTGTTGATACGGCTGCTGATGAGTCCGGCCAGGAATAAAACTGACTCAAATCGCATTTTTGCATATTGAAAACAGTGGATAGATGCTTGTGATGGTCATTTCACCCCTTACCTATGTCATCAGCGTCGCAGGGACTTTCCTGCTGTCGATGTGCATCAGCTTTATTCAGGCCGGTAAAATCAAAGGAATTGACATGGTCAGCTCACTAAAGTCTGTAGAATAATTGGTATTAATATGCTTCTATATTACTAGCGCCGCTGTTGCGTAAAATGGACGTGATTCTATTGACCTTGTCCTCATCTGTCTTCATACTGAACAGCACCTTGCCACGTCGGACATCACTTTCATACTGCCTGCTTTTACTCTCCGGTATACCCAGATCAATCAGTCCGCCGACCACGCCTCCGGTAACTGCTCCGGAAAGCAATCCGGTGATTGGCCCGGCTGCCGCTATGATCCCAAGACCCGGAATCATCATGCTTCCGGCTCCGATCAGCAAGCCTGCGATTCCACCCAGCACTCCGCCTGAAATAACTCCGTCGGATATATTATCATTCACACCCGTCGGGACACCTGATGCTCCTGTGCGCCCTGTCGACATAGGACCGCCTGTCTCGATCCCGGATGTGCGTATGTTATTATCGATCCCGCTGAAAATCCCAGGCTCACCAGTTCCGCGCATTCCGCCGGAAGAGGCCTGATCATATGGATCTCCGGTTTCACCATGCTTTGCAATGATCGAAATGTCGTCCGTACGCAAACCCTGTTCCTTAATCCTGCGCGCCGCCATCTCTGCGTGGTCTTGATTTTCAAATAATCCTACTACTGTCTTTGACATATACTGTCCTCCTGTTTTTCTGCAAAATGTATTGATAAAAGTTCATCATTGTTATCATTGCAAAATAGCGGATATATTATGCAGTGACTCAGCAGTAAAGCATAAATCCGGTATTCCTGAATATGTTTTTTTATTATATAATTGATATATAAACTTTTGGGGGTAAAAATGAGTTCCAAAGGCAGCATGCTAATATTTCTGGCAATATTGGCGTTCCCGGTCATCGCCATCTCAACGAATCATAATTTGTTCTTCGGTGTGTTTTCGGCTATTGTGGCTGTTGTATCCTTCAGATATCTGTATTTTTTACTCGTCAGCGATGAATTTGAGGATCAACAACCGGACGAAGAGCTTGAGGCAGAGCTTGAAGAACTCGCAGACATAGATATGAAAGTTGTTGGAACAGGGCTGAGTATCACCTTTAACCTGCTTGTCATCCTCTATCTCATTTACTGCGTATTTTATCTGGACACGCTTGTTCTAAAGGGCGTTGCCGCATTTGCCATATTGCTTCAGCTATACTTCATCATGGAAAAAGCCGACTTTCGGAAAACGGCCTATGATAAAAACCGGAACCGGCTCCAAATCCTTTTATCAAGCTTGTCCAATATCGTTGTCGTCGCATTTGCAGTATTCAACAAGCTTTTACGCCTGATCTGAACTACTGAACCTCATGCGTTCGGTTAATTCAGAATTATATTTCCCATGTCAGCATATAGATCGACCGAAGCGCCGCCTCCGTTTACATCACCATAGACTTCACTGTCAGGTCCTGTTTCCAGAGTTTCCGCAATCGGCTCCAAGTTATTTTTGATATGTCCTCCGGTCGTTTTCGCTATCAGAGAATATCCTGTCTTCTTCGGCAAATAAACCATGATATCACCTGCCGAGGATTTAATCGTGTATGTCCCAATGTCGTCAATGCCATTCAAATCTGCCGATATCGTGCCGGTTGAAGCATAAAGCACCGTACCGCTCTCCAAAATGGATTTCTTAATCTTTATACTTCCGGAGGAAATGTCACAATCGAGCTTTCCCTCCGCCCTTTCAATGACCGCCTCTGCGGCAAGTGATTTCAAATCAACGGCGCCCTTCGCCCCGGTTATCGCAATATCTCCCCTGCCGCAATCATAGGTACTGTACCC
The DNA here is from genome assembly GCA_023435745.1 of Bacillota bacterium. Lineage (GTDB taxonomy): Bacteria > Bacillota > Clostridia > Acetivibrionales > DTU013 > JAEYRF01. The sequence continues at coordinate 258,704 of JAEZMD010000019.1, forward strand.
GGTGATATTCTCCATCCATACGTCGCCATTGTCCACAGAAACATTGATATTATTGGAGCTGCACTGATCCACACGTATCAGCCCTCTTTCCACAGTCAGATCCACACTGGACATACCCTCAAAACCCGATAAGGTAATCAACGCATCTTCCGCATTCACATCTATCGTTGTAATAGTCTCAGGTACGACCAACTCCATATCGACCATGCATCTGTATAGAGGTTTTATTTCTTCTTCTTCCTTAGCAGCCGTCGCGGTATCGGCGTTTACATCTGATTGAGCATCAGTATTTGCATCAGCGTTTGCATCAGCGTTTACATCGGCCTTCAAATAAGCCTTGTGGCTTATAGATACACTCATAAAGGTGGTTTCAACATTGCTGTTAATATTTCTCAAAAGCTCATTGAGCCGGTCTCTTGATGCTGGTCCTTTCAGACTTGTCTTTTCAATAAGCTGAAGCTGCTCCTTACTGCCGCGCGTGATCTTTACGCTACCTTTTTGTATATTTATTTTCAGCCTTGTCTGTGTACTGATATCCACATCGGTCACTGTCTCTTTCTCCACTGTCGGTCCGATAGACGGCTTACCATCCGAATAAATCGCTCCGATACCGTCGTTTGCAATGATCACGCCGGTTTTTACCTGTCCGGCACAGCCAGTTAGCGGTACAATCATGCTCATTGCTAATAATATGGCAAACAGGCGTACAGGTAGTGCAAACGTGCGTCCGAGACACCCTGACTGTCTACTCAAATATCTTACCATCCCTTCTCCATCAACCTGCGTGCTCTGTAGTCCGAAAGGTTAAAGGACTGCCAGTCCCTTTTGTTCATGAGGCGCTCTTTCCTTGCATTCAGCTGTTTATCCGCCTCAGCCGCCACAACTGCATCCTTGTCCCCTGCCAGTATGATCAGCTCTTCGGCTGCATCGTTTGACAGGGACCAAAAGTAATTCATATCAATCACATTCGTATTATAGTATCTCAAAAGGTTATTCTTTGCAATCAAGGCATCCACATTAATGTAATTTATCACGGTAAATGCAACTGCCGCAACTGCTATATACGGCTTCAACAGGGGCAGACGGTCAATCCAGACCCTTGCCAGTGTGATCACGAACAGCACCAGCAGGAATACCATGAAGGCATGGGTCATAACTCTCAAGAATGTAAACCCGTAAGCATTTTCGTACAGAGACATCCTGTAATGAGCTGAAAACAGCATAACAAACGTACAGCCTATCATGATCGTCTTCAGTATATTTAGTGCAATTTCTGTACCGGCAGACCCCTTTTTAGTAAATGTAAGCGTGCATGCAAGAAGTCCAATATTCAAAAGGGACACCAGTATCAGTTCAAAGAAGCCGTTACGCGCATACTCCGCATAAGTCAGCCCTTCCGGCAGTCCTGATTTTACGAATAGATACGCAAACTGTATTATTACAAAAATCATATATAAAATATCCACGGCGATCGTCACGGTAATGATCGTCACCGGATCCAGCCTGCGTTTCTGCTCCTGTGTTCCGGGCTTTGATTCACAAACCGCACCTTCAGCATATTTTTCGCCATGTCCAACACTCCATATATAACTGAATGAAATAAAGAAAATAATAAGCGCCACAAATGTTCTGCCTATAAAATTTCCCAGATTAATGCTGTCAAAAAAGTTCGGCAGCATCTTAACAAGCCTTCCGAAAACCATATCTGCGGAGGACAGCAGGGCTAGTAATATAATCACAAGCGGTACAGATATAAGCAATCCTGTCAGAATCCTAATCCCCATAGATTTAGATTTTTCACTATTTTCATCAGATTTCTTATAAAGCAGCCTTGATACAATCTTAAAAGGCTTTATAATATGTACGGTACATCTGAAGAATACACCAAAGATTAGATCGATAATGATTGCCGGGCTATGCCACTTATAACTGTTTACGCCGGTTACTAGCAGCGTCTGCAGTAATATAAGCACCGGCAGTGCAAGTATATTAAGGACCATAAGTATTTCATTACCAAAGAAAAAATACGTCAGTGACAGCATCAGTATTGGAATACTAAGAAACCATCCAAATCCTGCCTCCTTCGTCAGCGCCGGACGTGCATATGTCAGCAGTAGTACATAAAACGCAATCACAAAGAGAGGAATTGAAATACCGGGTTGTTTTCCATAAAACAGCCATACAAATACTATTCCCAGAACAAAAGCCCCTGCCAACAGTATTGTGTCTACCGGTCTGAAGACAATCCCGCTTTGAGATTTATCACGCTCATCCATTTACTCACCTCAGATCATTCATTTCGCCACACAATGAAGTATGTTTATAATATATAATAGAACTGACGGAGTTATCCGTCAATCTGTTCCCTGTCGGGAATAATGGGTATATAATTAAAAAAGTCAGGAGGAAAGCAGCATGTGGAATGTTATTATATTAGGGCTTGTCAGCTTCTTTTCAGATATCAGTGCAGAAATGGTTTATCCTATTATTCCGCTTTATCTGACATCCGCATTCGGCGCAACTCCTGTGCTGATTGGATTAATTGAGGGTATTGCCGAGAGTCTTGCCAGTCTGCTGAAAGTATTCAGCGGTTATGTAACGGATAAGTGGGGTAAGAAAAAGCCGGTGGCATTTGTCGGGTATGCTGCAGGACTGCTTTACAAGGCAGCACTCATCGTTGCCGATTCATGGGCAGGCATTTTAGGCGCCCGTATTATAGATCGTGTCGGAAAGGGCATTCGGACCGCACCGAGGGATGTTATGGTGAGCGACTCCGCAGACAAAGACCGCCTGGGAAATGCGTTTGGTGTTCACAAAGCGCTGGATATGGCCGGTTCGGCCATCGGCATTTTCATAAGTTTCCTGCTTCTTAAAAGTGCCGTAGAAAATATGGAATACAAAAGGCTGTTCGCTATTTCTACTATTCCGGCGATATTAGGACTTCTCATGTTCGTATTTATTAAAGAAAAAAAACACACTGCGTTTTTACTGTTGTATATCTTGGTTTTGCCTTCGCATACAGCCAAACTGCTATAATAGGATTCTTCGTGCTTTATGGTATCTATACTGCCATGATTACAGGGGCTGAACGGGCATTTATCGCGGAAATATCACCTGGAGAATTAAAGGGTACGATGCTTGGAATGCACTCCACCATTGTGGGCATTGCTCTGCTGCCCGCCAGTGTGATTGCCGGATTGTTATGGGATGGGTTTGGAGCGGCGGCGCCGTTTGTATTCGGATCGGGGATGTCGCTTGCAACAGCTTTGTTATTGCTGTTTTTCATGAAAAGCAAAAAAAAGAATACACCATATCTTTCGAATGGTGCATTCTAAGGGTATTCTATGCTATTTTACGAGGGAGACCCCACAAATTGTACATTTTTAGAGAATGCAAGATAAGGTAAATAAATATACGGGAAGAACAGCATCAACAGAACAGGACCGGCACCATCTCTACCATAAGCACGTAAAAATGCAGCCATTGCTAGTATACCTATTACAAAATTAACAAATGGTATAAACATAAGCAAAATCCAGATACCAGGTTTTCCTGCGATCTTCAGCATGATATAAATATTATAGATAGGAACAATAACCGACCATCCAGGCTCTCCTGCTTTTGCAACCAGAATCCATTGACACGCAGCATAAAACACTATCACAGCCAGGTACAGGATGATCAAAACTGATACTACAGATGCTCCGATAGAACTATAATCTTCGACCATAATGACACACTCCTTCTATAAATATGTAATAATTATATTCGGCGTAGTATTATTTTACAAGTAAGTTTTACATAACTTTCAGCAAAGACTTCTAGTGAGTTCAAAGAGTGTAAACAAGGAGAACCCACAATCCGAGTAATTAAGTCTGTTTGCGGGTTTGAGTAAAGACTGAACCAGCTTGTGGTGCTGCCCGCAAACGCACTTAAAATTTTCTTATGAAACGCTGAAAACCCGCTTAAATAGCGGGTTTTCGGACAGTCTGTGGCGGAGAAGCGGGGATTCGAACCCCGGCTAGAGTTGCCCCTACTAACGGTTTAGCAAACCGTCCCCTTCGACCTGCTTGGGTACTTCTCCAGGTTTGAAAGTTAAAATTCTATGGCGGAGAGAGTGAGATTCGAACTCACGGTAGCCTTGCGACTACGCCGGTTTTCAAGACCGGTGCCTTAAACCAACTCGACCATCTCTCCTTGTCTTTAATCGAGCGACGTAGTATATTCTACTATATGCCCGGAACTTTGTCAACACCACATTCCAGGCCGCACACATGTCTTAAGATGCCTTTAATTGGGTCTTTGCGAAGCGCTGTTATTATTCATATCTACTTACAAATTGTTTCGCCCTGCGTAAATAACTGCTCTGCGGGTATTCCAAAACCAATCGGCTCATATGTTCCAATGCCTCTGCCTTATTACCGGCTCTCAATTTTGCGTAAGCCAGATAATAAAGGCATTTATCCGAAAACTCCTCCTTTGGAGCATACTGAAATGAAAGAAGGAGCTTTACTGCGGCATCCTCGTATTTTGCCCTGTCATACAATGAAAAGCCCTCGTCAAAAAGCTGCTTTCCTGCTTCTGCCGTTACCTTCTCTTCAAATATTTTAAAGGTTTGAGCCGTTATTTCATCAAGAGCTGCAACGTCCACAATTTTCAGTTGTTTTACTGCGCCGATCACATCCCCCTCAAGATAAATGCCGATAACTTTTGCCAGATTGTCGGCGGCTTCCTGCCTTTGCCGGAGGACATTCTGAAGAGCGGCCTTTTCATCAGCCAAATCACTGATTTTCTTTTTCAGATCAGCGTTTTCCTCTTCTAACAGGCTGATTTCCTTATTCAGTTCTACATTCATTTCCTGTGCGCTTGCAAAATTCCGCAAATATTCATTTTTCTCTGATTCCGTGTTAAATACCTGGCTTTTATATTCATTCAAATTCTGATTTAACCTGATCTGGCTGTAACCGGCAAACAGCAGAACAATAAACGCACTGGTAAAAAGAATAACAGCATACAGCCATATGCTTGCTTTTTTATTTTCCTTCATAATTTTCCCCTCATAAGAACAAATAATGCTTAATCAGAATAACTGGAGATATGTGTCTTCCTTGCCATGTCAATTGCCTTAATCTCCTCTGCCGAAAGAGCATGCTTGGATTTTCCTGCTGAAATTGGTTTGGCATACGTTGACGAGCTGTCCCTTGAGTACAGACTGGTCAGAACAACGCCGTCGTCATTGTTATCCATAAACGCAATTGAAAAGCTCAGATCGCTTCCAACATTATCGAATGCATTATATCTAACGACCCCAATCTTCTGTACGCAGTAATACATATTTCGCTTCATCGTGTTAAGCTGATATTCCAGTTCCCTGTTTTTTTCAATCACACCATTTGTCTTATCAATACAGGCGTCAAGAACTTGCTCTATATTAGCTCCGCTTAATCCATTCATAAACTTTTGATATTTAGTGTTCAATTTTTTTATTTTCTTTTTGCTGGAAAGAATCATTAAAAATAAAATAAGAATAATAAAGAAATTGATACCTATTAGTATAATAATCCATTCATATGAAATATTAAAAAACTCATCCATTCATGTTTCTCCTTCACAAATTTCTTCTGTAAAAGCAAATCGCTTTTAATATGCCTATTTTGCCTTGAAATCGTTTTTACCTTGATAAAGGGATACATCATTGCCTTTCATCAAAAAGGGGGTTGCCAGTCATTTTAGAGCGTGACTATTTTTGTCTATTTATGTCTATTTTTTCCACAAGGCTTATGAGTCTGTCAAGTTCTTCGAGCGAATAATATTCGATCATGATTTTCCCCTTGGTCTTATTATTCATAATTTTGACCTTGGTCCCAAGTACCTCCCTGAACCTTTCTTCAATTGCAAGATATTCTACATCATCAACCTTCTTCTTTTTTATCTGCTTCTGCTGGGTCAAACGCTTAACAAGCAGCTCAGTCTCGCGTACATTCAGTTCCTTTTTCATTATCTCATCTGCCGCTCTGACCTGCAGCTCCTGATCTTCTATTGCAAGCAGCGCTCTGGCATGACCACTGGTGAGCTCTCCATCTATAAGTCTGACCCTTATCTTATCCTGAAGAGAAAGAAGTCTGAGTGAATTGGCAATAGCCGGTCTGCTTTTCCCAACCGTCCCCGCAATTTCCTCCTGAGTCATCGCAAACTCATTCATAAGCTTATCATACGCCTCTGCTTCTTCTATTGGATTCAAGTCCTCCCGCTGAAGATTTTCAATCAGTGCAATCTCCATTACCTGTTTATTTGAAAGATCTCTTATAATAACAGGTATCGTTTTTAACCCGGCTATCCTTGCCGCGCGCCAGCGTCTTTCACCGGCAACGATTTTGTATTGGCTTCCATCCCTCTGAACGATCAGCGGCTGAACAATTCCATGCTGCTTAATGGACTCAGCCAGCTGTGCCAGCTTTTCATCATTAAAATTCTTACGCGGCTGACCACTGTTGGGCTCAACCTCGTTAAGCCTGATTTCCCTTATACCGTTATCCTCTGTCTCCGCAGAAGTTATCAACGCACCCAAGCCCTTACCAAGTCCTTTTTTCATTCTACTTTCCACCCTCCTCCGAATAATCTATAACTTCCTGCGCCAGATCCAGGTAGCACTCGGCACCCTTCGATTTTGAATCATATAATATAATCGGAAGTCCGAAACTGGGAGCTTCACTGAGCCGAACATTTCTCGGAATCACCGTTCTGTATACCTTATTTCTGAAATGTTTTTTAACATCCTCAACCACCTGAAGAGATAGATTCGTACGGGCATCAAACATGGTAAGGACAACGCCTTCAACATCGAGCGCAGGATTAAGATGCCTCTGTACCAGCTTCACGGTATTCATAAGCTGGCTTAATCCTTCAAGTGCGTAGTACTCGCATTGAATTGGAACAAGAATCGTATCGGATGCAGTCAATGCATTCAGTGTCAAAAGACCCAATGAAGGAGGACAATCAATTAAAATAAAGTCATACTGATCCCTGATCCCTTCAATTGCAATCTTCATTCTTGTCTCTCTTGAGATGACAGACACTAATTCGACCTCGGCTCCTACCAGCTGAATATTCGACGGGCATATGTAAAGCTTGTCAATCACAGTATTCATCAGAGCATTTTCTATTTTCTCATCATTGATTATAACATCATAAATTGACTTATCTATCGTTTTTTTATCAATGCCAAGGCCGCTCGTTGTATTACCCTGCGGGTCAATATCAATAATCACCACTTTTTTGCCTTTAAATGCAAGGCACGAGCTCAGATTTACAGCGGTTGTCGTTTTCCCCACGCCGCCTTTTTGGTTCGCTATCGCTATTACCTTGGCCATTTCGTCACTCCCTAAAAAAATAAAGTTCAACTCACAATAGACCTCTGTAATTATAACATAGTTTGATAATATGTGACATAGCAATCTTCAAATATGCAATATTATTGTAACCGATTTTGACCGCCCAAAATCGGTGAAAAGGCGCCACTCAAACGACGTGGTGTCTGTCAGGGCACAGTGAAAAAACTTCTTTGTTCTGGCATTAGTTTTTTCAAACACTTATTAGTGACTTTGAAGCTTTAGCTGCTTTTATATCTACTAAATATTGCAACAGTAGACTTTAGGGTCATTGTTTCACGTGAAACATTTTCTGATAGTACTAATATGTGACATACCAAATTTAATATAAATTTACTTGTACCCGATTTTGACCGCCTATAATCGTTGTAAAGGAATTTGTAGCAGAAGGGCTGTTTACATGAGCACAAGGCAAAGCCCGCGAAAGCGGGCTTTGTGGTTATTGTTTCACGTGAAACACTTTTTGATTTTCGCCATTTATCCTAAATATCTAGATTCGTTACATACTTGGCGTTTTCATTAATAAATTCTTTTCTGGGCTCTACCTTGTCGCCCATTAATATAGTAAATATTTCATCTGCTGCGACTGCGTCCTCTGATTGAACTCTTAACATTGTCCGGGTTTCGGGATTCATTGTTGTTTCCCATAGCTGCTCTGCACTCATTTCACCAAGACCCTTATATCTCTGTATATCATAGTCTTCTTTTTTCCAGTTCCTTTCCTTCTGTATATTTTCTATATCCTTTTCCGTATAAGCATAATACTCTTCCTTGCCTTTGTACACCTTGTACAAAGGAGGCTGCGCAATATAAACATGACCATTTTCAACAAGCGGCTTCATATACCTGAAGAAAAATGTAAGCAGCAGCGTCCTGATATGTGCGCCGTCTACATCTGCATCTGCCATTATTATGACCCTGTCATATCTAATCTTATTTATATCAAAATCTTCTCCAACTCCAGCACCCAATGCAGTTATAACAGGAAGAAGCTTCTCGTTTTCATATACCTTATCGATGCGCGATTTTTCTACATTGAGCATTTTACCCCACAAAGGAAGAATAGCCTGATATTTTCTGTCACGTCCCTGTTTTGCGGAGCCTCCTGCCGAATCACCCTCAACAATATATATTTCACAAAGAGAAGGATCTCTTTCAGTACAGTCTGCCAATTTCCCAGGCAATGTAGTAAATTCAAGTGCTGATTTTCTTCTCGTCATCTCTCTTGCTTTTCTTGCAGCCTCTCTAGCCCTGGATGCAGTTAAACACTTGTCCATAACGATTTTTGAAACAGAAGGATTTTCTTCAAAAAAACTGGTCAGTTTATCTGTAACCACTCCTTCAACAAGTCCCCTGATCTCGCTGTTTCCAAGCTTTGTCTTAGTCTGTCCTTCAAACTGGGGATCCATCAGCTTAACACTTATGATTGCAGTAAGTCCCTCTCTAACATCCTCGCCCATCAGATTCTTATCATTTTCTTTCAGATAGTTATATTTTCTTGCATAATCGTTGACGACTTTTGTAATAGCTGTCTTAAATCCGGTCAGGTGTGTCCCGCCCTCGGTCGTTGCAATATTATTCGCATAAGTGAATATATTTTCAATGTATCTGTCATTGTATTGCATTGCAATCTCACATATGCTGTCATCTTTTTCTCCTTCAATGTATATAGGAAGGTCATGAAGTACTTCCTTATCTTTATTAATATATTGGACAAACGATACTATTCCGCCTTCATAATGCAGAAATTTCTCCACCTTTTCTTCCGGTCGTTCATCAGTCAGTCTGATTTTTATGCCTTTATTTAAAAAAGCCATTTCTCTATATCGACTGAGCATTATATCAAATTCAAATTCCGTTTCTTCAAAAATTTGAGGATCCGGTTTAAAGACCGTTTTTGTTCCTGTCTGTGTAGATTCTCCTACGACTTCAAGAGGCGTTACTGTCTTTCCCCTCTCATACCTTTGTCTATAAATCTTGCCGTCTCTTTTTACTTCTACGATCAAATACTCTGACAGTGCATTTACAACAGAAGCCCCGACGCCATGCAGTCCGCCTGATACTGTGTATGCTCCTTTTCCGAATTTTCCGCCTGCATGAAGTATTGTATGTACGACCTCTACAGTAGGAATTCCCATTTTAGGATGCAATCCGACAGGAATGCCACTTCCGTTATCTGTGACAGTGATAGAATTATCCTTATTGACAACAATTTCTATTTCGTCGCATCTTCCTGCAAGCGCTTCATCAACACTATTTGCAACGATTTCATATACCAGATGGTGCAGACCTCTCGCAGATGTGCTTCCTATATACATACCCGGCCTTTTTCTTACCGCTTCAAGCCCTTCGAGTACCTGTATCTGATTTTCATCATACACTTCATGATTTTCATAGTGATCAAGTTCCATATTATCCTCCAGTAAAAGTACTTTCTGTTTTTTATCCGACGTTCGATATTCCATCAATATACCCTGATCTCTTCTGCAAAGTCATAGAAGAAATAGGAGAAAGGTATATTTTACTTTTTTTGTCCATTTCTGTTATTATAAACGATTTTGGAAGATCCTCCGATATTGCTTCAACAAAGCCCTCTTCCTCTGCTATCTTTAAAAAGTCCTTCGTGTCCTTCGATAAAGTTGTTGTTTCAATATCCATTATTGCAATCACATTCTTCATCGGAATCACGACATCCCCGCCAATATGCAAAAACATTGAAAACCTCCGGCTCTTATTACACCTGATTTATTTTAACCCAAATTATTTTTCCTAATATATTCTATCGTAAATAAACTTTAAGTGCAAATGATTGCCATTATTTCTGATAATAATAAATTCTTTATTTCAGACCAGTTCAGCTAACGTACCATTTTTAATATACAAAAATTCCGTATCATTCTGGCTCCTGTTAAAAAATCTTCTGTCAGTACATGTAATAAACGCCTGAACCGCTCCAATACTATCAAGAAGATATTCCTTTCTTCTGTCATCGAGCTCCGACAGAACATCATCCAATAATAACACAGGATATTCGCCACTTTCTTCCTTCATCAAATCAATCTCAGCCAACTTCATAGACAGCGCCGCTGTCCTCTGCTGACCCTGAGATCCGAATATTTTTGTGCTTTCTCCATTCAAAACAATATCAAGATCATCCCTGTGAGGTCCTAACAATGTAGTTCCTCTCATTATTTCTTTTGATTTGCATTCGCTTAACATTCTATGAAATATTTCATCAATTCCGGGATCATCACTATCGAAATCAAACTCAAAAGACGGAGTATAATTTAATTTCAGTTTTTCTTCATTATTTGTCAATACTTCATGCCTTGCAGCAGCAAATGTATCAAGCCTGTTAATAAAATCAATCCTTGCCTTCATGATCCTGGATCCTGTTTTTACAAGATGCCGGTTCCATACCTCCAATGTATCCTCAAGTTCTTTTTGCACCATTATCTTTTTCAAGAGACAGTTCCTCTGGAATAGAATCTTGGCGTATTGCTGCAGGTCGTAAAAATATGCCGGCCGCAGCTGACTTAAGGTAATATCTATGAACCGCCGCCTTTCAGCAGGACCCTGCTTTATAATCAACAAATCTTCTGGCGAAAAGATCACGGCATTTAAATGACCCATCAAATCTCCAAGCTTTTTTATCGGCACTTCATTGATTCTAATCTTTTTTCTTTCTTCTTTGTTGAATGTGATATGGAGTTCTTCATCAGACCCTTTTTTTGAAAGCTGCAGCTTTATCTCATATCCAAACGCATCATTTCTGATAAGCTCATCATCTCTTGAGGTCCTATGTGAACGGCCCGATGCACATAAAAATATCGCTTCGATAATATTTGTCTTTCCCTGCGCATTATTCCCGTAAATAATATTAAATGAATCTGCAAAATTCACATTCAGCCGGTTATAGTTTCTAAAATCTCGTAATGTAAGGCTTTTTATCCGCAAAGGATCATTCCTCCGCTATCAAATACAGTTTTCCTTCAAATAGCACCTGGTCACCAGGGCGAAGCTTCTTTCCCCTTTGCAGCTCAACGCCTCCGTTTACCTTTACAGCTCCGTCCGCTATCAGCATTTTTGCATCCGATCCGCTTGCAACAATGCCTGAAAGCTTCATCATCTGCTCCAGCTTAATATATTCAGTCGTTATTTTTATCTTTTCCATAAGTTTTCTTCCTGCTAATTCCTCTTCTTTCTATTTCCTGATCGGCAGAATCAGATAAATGAATTCATTTCCCTGCACAGGCTTAATCGTACAAGGGCCGATATTTGTAGTAAAAAAGATATCAACCGTTTCATTTTCAATAACCCTTAAGGCTTCAATAAAATACTTAGGATTAAAAGAAATCTCAAGCCGCTTTCCATCCATTTCCACTCTCATTTCTTCTCTTACATTGCCGACCTCCGTATTTGATGTGATAACCATCATCTCGTCCGAGATATCTATTTTTACAGGATATCTTCTTTCCTCACTTAGTATCACAAGAGAGGCTCTTTCGAAGCAAGCCAGCAATTCTCTTGTATTAACGGTCACCTTTGTCTCACTATCATTAGGAATAATTCCGGAATAATTAAGATAATCTCCCTCTAAAAGCCTTGAAACCATGATACAGTTGCCCATGTCAAATAAAATCTGATTGCCTGCCGCATAGATCGTAAGATCTTCGTCTGTCGGCTGCATAATTTTAGATATTTCATTTAACGTCTTTCCTGGTATAATCAATCTGGATGGCTCAAAAGCGCCTTCATGTTCCAAAGTACGTACAGCGAGCCTGTATCCGTCTATTGAAACAATAGTCAGCTTATTTTCATAAAAGTCAAACAGCGAGCCTGTCAGTATCGGTCTGTTTTCATCAGTACTGACTGCAAATATGGTTTGTTTAATCATTTCCTTTATTTTCTTCTGGCTTATCTTTATGCCGTTTTCCTTTTCGATAGACGGAAGAGCCGGAAAACCTTCAGAAGGCATTGCCCTTATTTCAAACAAAGAATTCTCACATTCTATGACAGCTGCATTGTTCTCCTTTATTTCTATCAGTACTTCTGCATCAGGAAGTCGTCTGATGATGTCTCCAAACATTCTGGAGTTCAACACGGCTGATCCCTTTTCTTTAACATCTGCTTCTACATAACATTCTATGCCTATTTCAAGATCATTTCCGGTCATCTTCAATTTTTCATCCGCCTCTACCAGTATACCCTCAAGTATAGGAAGCGTCGTTTTTGCTGAAACTGCTTTTTGTACTATATTGATTCCTTCCAGTAAGTTTTCCTTTGAACAAATAACCTTCATGATGATAACCTCCAGCTTATTTAATTAAAATATAATATAATAATCAGTAATAGTAGTAAGTGTTGTGGAAACGGTGAATAACCCATCGCAAGCATTTATTTCAGAGGAGTTCGGCTGTTGAAGAATGTGTTGAAAGTTTGTTGCGGATTTGATGCTAAATAAAAGATGGTACACTTATCAACATATTACCAACAGGCCTTTATCCTCATATCAACAAAATATGTGGATATCACAGAATTTACTTCCCTGTAATATTTCTTTTTAATTCCTCTACAGCTCTCTTCGTTTCTATATTATCCTGTATCTGCTCTTCAATCTTTTGAATGGCATGGATTACAGTTGTATGATCGCGTCCGCCAAACTCATCGCCTATTTTCGGCAGGGATATGCCCATGATGTCTCTGCAAAGGTACATGGCAATCTGGCGGGGGAAGGAAATATTCCGGTTTCTCTTCTGGGAGATAAATTCCTCCGGCCGCAGGTCAAAATATCGCGAAACAGCTTCAATGATATGAGTGGCGTTAATTACTTTGTTATTGGACGCCTGCAGCAATTCCTTCAATGCGTCTGCACATAAATCAACGGACAGCTCGGTCTCAGTAAGAGAGGAATAAGCTATGACACGGTTCAAAGCGCCTTCGAGTTCTCTGATATTAGATATTACTTTATCAGCGATAAAAACAAGTACATCATTAGGGATATAGAGATTTTCCATCTGTGCTTTTTTTTGCAGAATGGCGATCCTCGTTTCCAAATCAGGAGATTGTATGTCAGCAGTCAAACCCCACTCAAACCTTGAGCGAAGTCTGTCCTCAAGAGTGTTGATCTCACGGGGCGGACGGTCGCTGGAGATTATGATCTGCTTGGTGGCTTCATACAAAGCGTTAAAGGTGTGGAAGAACTCTTCCTGGGTACGTTCCTTACCGCCGATGAATTGTATATCGTCAATAAGAAGAACATCTATATTCCTATATTTGCTGCGGAATTCTTCATTTCTGTCGTCCTTGATAGCGTTTATCAGTTCATTTGTGAACTTTTCAGAGGAGACATATAAAACCTTTAAAGACGGGTTCTGACTTAATATGTAATGGCCAATGGCATGCATAAGATGAGTCTTCCCCAGTCCAACACCTCCATATAGGAATAAAGGATTGTATGCCTGAGCCGGCGCTTCAGCAACTGCAACTGAGGCCGCATGTGCCAAGCGGTTCCCGTTTCCTATAACGAAGGTGTCAAAGGTGTATTTCGGGTTCAGTATAGAATTGTAAAGATCCTCATTATAAGTAAACTCAGACGACTGTGCGTGTTTTTGAACGGCTTCCTGCGATGGTATAGTCACCACAACAGATAAGTCTCTGGATGTGACCTGACGCACTGCGTTGGAAATCAGCGGAATATATCTGGATTCCAGTATGCCCTTGTTAAATTCGGTCGGTACCGCAATCTCAATAGAATTTGAGTTGACGGATAGCGGCTCAATTGTTCTAATCCATGTGTTATAGCTAATCTCGGTCAACTCATTTTTTAGTAGATCCAGTACTCTGGGCCATAGACTGGAAATGTGAATATTCATGTCGTATCCTCCAAAGGATGTTTATAAATTTTATAGCTTTGATATGAACTTTTTCAGAAATTATCTTCTCATTTGTTGGTAATACGATATTGTACAAGCATTAATAAATATATCAGAATTCAGTGAAAACTTCAATTGAAAAATGAGCGGTTATCCACAATTAGAGCAAATATTCTTTAATTATCCACAGACTTTCTCGAGATTGTCTTTTGTAAAAAAAATGTGAGGAAAAAGTTTCTTCATTATTAATAGCAGAAATTCCAAATAGTTTCTTGACATGCAGGAAAGTTTCATTATATAATTGGCGTGATGTCTCTATAAAAGGCAATACAGAATAAGGTACAGTAAAGAACGGGGGTGTTACAGATGGTAAGAACATATCAGCCGAAGAAAAGACAAAGGCAGAAAGAACACGGCTTCATGAAAAGAATGAGTACTTCAAACGGCCGGAAGGTATTGAAAAGACGCAGGCTAAAGGGAAGAAAAGTGCTTTCAGCGTGAGACCGCATAAGTGTGGTCTTTTTCTTTAATTTTTAGTTTGTAAGGAGATTAAATGAAAAAGACAGTTACGTTGAAGAAAAATTTCGAATTTGTACGTATATATAAAAAAGGCAGCTTTTATCCCGGAAAGTTTATTGTGATCTACGTTCTGAAGAATCGCTTTGGGATGAACAGACTTGGCATCACAGCCAATAAAAAGGTTGGAAAAAGTGTAAAACGCAACAGGGCAAAGAGGTTGATCCGTGAAAGCTACAGGTTTTATGAGGATTTTATCCCGTCAGGGCTTGACATTGTTTTTGTTGCCAGGGGTGTGGACATGGAGTATGGCCTTTCAGAGATTTTGAAGGAAATGAAGTTTCTGCTGAAGAGAGTAAAGGCCTTTGATCAGGAAAAATGGGATGGATTAAAAAACTCTTGATAACATTGATACGTTTGTATCAAAAATATATATCGCCTCTGAAGGGCAAACCAACCTGCAGGTTTTACCCGACCTGCTCGCAATACGCCATAGAGGCGCTCACCAAATACGGCATTTTTAAAGGCACTTGGCTGGCAGTCAAGAGGTTTTTGAAATGCCACCCGTTTCACCCGGGGGGATACGACCCGGTAAAATAGAGATCAAAGCAAAATACGGAAGGGAATTTGAAATGCTTGATTATATTGCGCGACCGCTTGGTATTTTTTTGAAATTCATTTACGACACCATAGCATTCCAGAATTATGGACTGGCTATCATTGTATTTACCATCATTGTCAGGGCAGCCATGCTTCCGCTTACACTAAAACAGTACAAATCAACCTCTAAAATGCAGGAAATACAGCCGCTGATCAATGACATCCAGAAAAGATATAAGGACGATAAGGAAAAGCTGAATCAGGAATTGATGAAGCTTTATCAGGAGCATAATTACAACCCCATGGGCGGCTGTTTCCCAATGCTGATCCAGATGCCCATTATCCTTTCCCTGTATTGGGTTATTGTGCAGCCTCTTAAGTTTATGCTTGGTAAAGATGAGCTTACGCAAATACCAAAAATAATTGATGTGGCCAGTCAGGCTCTTGGTAAAACTGTTCAACAAATGGGCAGTCAGAAAGAGCTGCTCGCAATGAGCTATTTTAACGAAAATCCGGATGCGCTTTCTAAGGTGACAGGGTTATTGGATAAAAGTGAGTTAATTGACTTTAACAATTTCCTTGGGCTTCATTTGGGAGAAATCCCAACTTACAAGCCGGAGCTGCTTTTTGGATCGGAAGCGGGGATTTATATTCCGCTTGTTATTCTAGTTATTCTGGCGACCGTAACGACCTTTTTCTCCACCAAGCTTTCCATGCCGAAGACGAAGCCTGACGCACAGAAAGGCGGTGCGGCCGGTTGCTCCAATAATACCATGATGTATATGGGACCTGCCATGACGCTGTATTTTGGGTTTATGATGCCCGCAGGCGTTATTCTTTACTGGATGATTGGTTATGTTGTGGGTATATTCCAGCAGTTATATATCAATAATCATATAAAGAAAGTAAAAAGCGCCCCGGTAAAGACTGCTGACAGCAAATTGGCAGAAGGTAATGTAAATGCACTGGAGGCAGGTGCAGGAGAAGGTGAAGGCGATGCTGCGGCAGGAGCAGGAGAAGGAGCCACTGGAGGAACAGCGGGCGGAACCACAGGCGGGGCTTCCGGTAAGCAGCCGCAATCCGGCTCAAGAAAACCGAAGAATTCGTCAGGCAGTGGACAAAAAGGCGGGCAAAAGGGCGGAAAAAAAGGCGGCAAAAAGAAATAGGGTAAATTAGCGCTGAGAAGGAGGCTGCTGAATATAGATGAGCGATATGTTGGAAAAAACTGCGAAAACAGTACAGGAAGCGATCGATATAGCACTTGAGGAGCTTGGTGTCAATAGAGACGATGTTGAGATAAACATTATCGATGAGGGAACAAAGGGACTTTTCGGAATAGGCGGTAAGGTTGCCAAGGTTCAGGTAAAGCTGAAGATGTCACGATCTGAAGATGGGGTACTCTTTTTACAGGATATTTTCGATAAAATGGATATAGAAGTGGACATTGAGCGGGAAGAGGACGAGGAATCCATTTTATTGAAGGTGACAGGCAAGGACAGCGGCATCATCATCGGAAGGCGTGGAGAAACCCTCGATGCGCTGCAATATCTTACCAGCCTGGTTGTGAACAAGAACAGCGGCGAGTATAAGAGAGTCACAATCGACATAGAAAACTACAGGCAAAAAAGAGAAGAAACTCTCGTAAGGCTTGCAGACCGGCTTGCGGACAGAGTAATAAGATACCGCAGGAATGTTACTTTAGAGCCGATGAACCCATATGAAAGAAGAATCATTCACTCCACATTGCAGAACAACAATTATGTGGAAACATACAGCGTGGGCGAGGATCCCAATAGAAAAGTGGTCATCACACTGAAGCAGGGGGCAAACTCAAGAAGGAAATGACACCGCAAGCAAAATTAAAAGGAACAGACAGAGGACAATTAAGCGATTGTCCTCTTTAAATTGAGGCAGACTATGCAGGAAGAAAAAAAACAACTGAGAGGCACAAATACTATAGCCGCCATATCAACGCCATTTGGAACCAGCGGAATTGGCATCGTCAGAATGAGCGGCCCGGAAGCCTTTGAGATTGCCGCCGGAGTATTTAAAAGCAAAAAGGCATTTGATGAGATAGGAAGTCACACTGTAACCCATGGAAAGATTGTGGATCCTGCAGAGGATAGAATGCTGGATGATGTGCTTCTGATAAAAATGGCCGCGCCCCGCACCTTTACAGCGGAAGATGTGGTGGAAATAAACTGTCACGGCGGCATTACCGTCCTTAACAATATACTGGCACTGTTGCTGAGGCAGGGTGCAAGAGCGGCTGGCCCTGGTGAGTTCACCAAACGCGCTTTTATGAATGGCCGGATGGATCTTGCACAGGCGGAGGCGGTGATCGACCTGATCAACGCAAAAACGGATGAGGGTTCACGGGCTGCAGCAGCACAGCTGGAGGGAAGACTTTCAGAGAGGATCCGGGCTGTGCGCAGGAAGTTGATCGGACTTCTTGCTCATATAGAAGCGGTTGTGGAATATCCGGAGTACGACATTGAAGAAGTGACAGGCGACAGCGTCTATGAAGGCGTACAGACAGTCAGGAGAGAGCTTGTAAAAATCACGGAGGGCTATGAGAGGGGCAGGCTGATCAGGGAAGGCACAACAGCTGCGATCATTGGCAAGCCAAACGCGGGAAAGTCCTCGCTGCTCAATGTACTGTCCGGAAGCAGCCGCGCTATTGTTACAGATATACCCGGCACAACAAGAGACGTCATAGAAGAATACATCAATGTACGAGGTATTCCTGTCAGGTTTCTGGATACGGCCGGTATCAGGAATACGGACGATCCGGTGGAATCCATCGGTGTGGAGAGGGCCAAAAAGGCGGCACTCGAGGCGGAGCTGGTCATTGTGGTGCTCGATGCGCAGACCGGACTACTTCCGGAGGATATTGATATTATTACATCAATGAAGGGAAAAAAGAGGATCATCCTCATTAATAAGACCGACATAGCCCATGATCATGAAATAGCGGAAATGAAGAGTCAGCTTTGTCAGTATGGGGACATGCCGCTCGTGGTAGCCTCAATGAACGACGGTACGGGAATGGAGGAGCTTTTGAAAACCATAGAGGAACTTTTCCTGGAGGGCGTACTTGATACCAACAATGAAGTGCTGCTCACCAACGCCCGTCACAGACAGCTTCTTGAGAACGCTCTGGATAGCCTGGAGCAGGCCGGAGCTGCCCACCGGGACGGTCTTCCGCTCGACTTTGTTACGATAGACATCAAGGAAAGCGCCGATTTCCTCGGCCAGATCACCGGGGAGTCAGTAAGCGAGGATGTTGTGAATGAAATATTTGCCCGATTTTGCATAGGAAAATAGACTTCCACTGAGGTATATTAGGAGATAATATGGAATATATAGCAGGAAATTTTGATATAGCGGTGGTCGGCGCCGGCCACGCGGGATGTGAGGCAGCGTTGGCATGCGCAAGGCTTGGAATGCGGACGATCATATTTGCAATCAACCTTGATAGTATTGCAAATATGCCTTGCAACCCAAATGTCGGCGGGACCGGCAAGGGGCATCTGGTGCGCGAGTTGGATGCACTGGGAGGCGAAATGGGTAAATGCGCCGACAAGACGCTCATCCAATCCAAGATACTCAACTCGGCAAAGGGCCCTGCGGTCTACTCTCTCAGGGCACAGGTGGATCGCAGACGGTACCAGATGGAGATGAAAAACACGCTGGAGAAGCAGGACAATCTTTATATAAAGCAGGCGGAAGTAACGGAACTGCTGACGGACAAAGATAACTGCGTGACAGGCGTTAAAACACATACGGGCGCCATATACCAATGTAAAGCGGCTATTCTGACAACGGGCACTTATCTTAACGGGAAGATCATTATTGGAGATATCAGCTACAGCGGAGGGCCGGACGGACTTTTCCCGGCCAATAGACTCTCTGACAGCCTCAAGCAAAAGAACGTAGAGCTAATGCGCTTCAAGACGGGTACACCGGCCAGAATTGACAGAAAGACACTTGATTTCTCCAAGATGTCTGTGCAACCGGGTGACGACAGGATTATCCCATTTTCCTTTGAAAACGAAGAAATTCAACGGGATCAGGTTTCCTGCTGGCTGACATATACAAATAAAAACACACATGAGATCATCAGGGCAAATCTGCACCGTTCCCCGCTGTACAGCGGTATAATCGAAGGGATCGGAACCAGATATTGTCCTTCTATAGAGGATAAGATCGTCCGCTTTGCAGACAAGGAAAGGCATCAGGTCTTCGTAGAACCCATGGGACTCGGCACACAGGAGATGTATCTACAGGGCATGTCCAGCAGCCTGCCGGAGGATGTACAGGTCGAAATGGTTCATTCGCTGGCGGGGCTGGAAAACGCTCATATCATGAGAAGCGCCTATGCGATTGAATATGATTGCATCGATCCGGCACAATTGAAGCTGAGCTTGGAATTCAAGCACATCAGCGGCCTGTTCTCCGCAGGCCAGATTAATGGCAGCTCCGGGTATGAGGAAGCAGCTGCCCAGGGTATTATCGCCGGGATCAATGCCGCAAGAAAGCTGCAGGATAAGCCGCCGCTGATTTTGGACAGGTCAGAGGCATATATAGGCGTCCTGATCGACGACCTTATCACCAAGGGAACAAAAGAGCCGTACAGGGTCATGACCTCCCGTTCCGAATACCGGCTCCTGCTCCGGCAGGATAATGCAGACCTGAGGCTGACGCCAAAGGGGTACGAGGTCGGTTTGATTGGTGAGGATCGTTACAGAAGATTTATTGAAAAGAAAACAAAAATAGAAGAAGAGATTCACAGAATGAAAAACACCTATGCGTCGCCTTCGGCTAAGGTAAACGAATTTCTTGCCTCTATGGGCAGCACGGCAATTAAATCAGGAATTAAGCTGTCGGAGCTGCTGCGCCGTCCGGAACTTTCCTATAGTGCTTTGGAAGCTATCGACTTTGAGCGACCCGAGCATTTTAAGGACGAAAACCGAAAGAAATATGACCCTGTAGCAGAGCAAGTGGAAATAGCCATTAAATATGAAGGATATATTAAAAGACAAGTGCTGCAGGTAGAACAGTACAGAAAGCTTGAAAGCCGCCTGATACCGGAGGATATAGATTATAACGCTATCCACGGCCTTCGGATTGAAGCTAAGCAAAAGCTTACAAAAATGAAGCCGGTATCTGTCGGACAGGCTTCAAGAATTTCGGGAGTTTCGCCCGCGGATATTTCGGTCCTGCTGATCTATCTGAGCGCACAAAGCGCTCAAGGGGCTCAAAGCGCCCAAGGAACTCAAAGCACCCAAAGCACCTAAAAAAGGACGGTGGCATCTATTGGAACAGCCTTTGAATAAGAATGATGCGTTAGATCAAATACCTGTGCAGCAGCCTGTTGGAGAGCTCCTGAAAGCAGGTGCGCGGCAGTTTGGGATCGAGCCGGATACCGCAAAGGTTTCGACACTGCTGGAATATAAACGTATTTTGCTTGAATGGAATAAAAAAATGAATCTTACGGCCATTGAAGAGGAAAGGGACTTTATTATAAAACACCTTGTAGATTCATTGAGCATACTTCCGTTCATTGGAGGAGTGAACAGTCTGGTCGATGTCGGCACAGGCGCAGGTTTCCCGGGAATACCGCTGAAAATCGTTCAGCCATCGCTGCAGGTCGTTCTTATGGATTCGCTGGAGAAGAGGATCGGTTTTTTGAATGCCGTCATTGGAGAATTAAAGCTCACAGGCATTACAGCTGTCCGTTCCAGGGCGGAGGATGCAGGCGTATCGCCGGTTCACCGGGAAAAGTACGATGCCGCCGCGGCAAGAGCGGTCGCCTCCCTGCCGGTGCTGCTTGAGTATTGCCTGCCGCTGGTGAAAACGGGTGGTATTTTCATCGCCATGAAGAGCAGTGGAACTGACGAGATAAAATCCTCATCGAAAGCATTGGAGCTGCTCGGAGGAAAGATCGAACAGGTACGGGACTTCACCTTACCTGGCAGTGATATGAGCAGAAGCATTATTATCGTAAGAAAATTTCGACAAACTCCGGCAAAATATCCGCGAAAAGCAGGAAAACCGTCAAAAGAGCCGTTGACTTAGGTTGTGTTTTGCACTAATTTATATAATTCAGACGAACGATTTCTTCATTATAAAAAAGGAAAATAAAAAAGTAGAAGCGAATATATTTCACATATTAATCAGGCAATTACTGTAAAATATGTGGGGTATGTACCGGTATAAAGGCATATGGTACAAGCCCAAAAGAAATGGAGGGTGCTGTATGCTGGAGAGTAAGCTTCAGATTCCTAAGCAGGAGAAAAATGAAGACGTCAAGAACATAACGTATCTTAATATCGATTTGGTCAGACCCAATCCCTATCAGCCGAGAAAGCAGTTCACCAAAGGCGCCCTTGAGGAGCTTTGCGAATCCATTCAGCAATATGGAGTTATACAGCCGATTAATGTCCGAAGAATTTCCTCCAATCATTATGAACTTGTCGCAGGTGAAAGAAGACTACGCGCCGCGATTATGGCTGGATTGACAGAGATTCCGGCCATTATTATCAATATCACAGATAATGACTCGGCAGTACTGGCCCTGATCGAGAATCTCCAGCGGGAGGACCTGAACTATATGGAGGAAGCAGAAGGGTATAATAATTTGATCAACGAGCACGGGTTCACGCAGGAGGAGCTGGCTCAGAAAATCGGCAAGAGCCAGTCGACGGTTGCCAATAAAATCCGGTTGCTCCGGCTGCCTCCACTGGTCAAGAAGATCCTTGCCGACAACAATCTGACGGAGCGGCATGGCAGAGCGCTTCTGAAGCTCCACGATGAACAGCTCCAATTAAAGGTGCTCCGGCTTGTTTGCGAGAGAGGGCTGAACGTTAAGAAGACGGAAGAGCTGATTGAGAGGGTCATTGACAAGTATCTGAAGCAGGGGAAGGACAAGCCTGTTGAAAAGAAGCTCACAAAAACAATAAAGGACATAAGGATTTTTATCAATACTATACGACAGGCGATTGACCTGATGAAAAAATCCGGTATTAATGCGAAAGCTGCACAAATAGACAGGGGAGAATATATTGAGTTTATTGTCAGAGTTCCAAAGGCTTAAAAGCTAATGATATGCCAAAGGCATAAAGACCAACGGAATTCGGGGGTTGCTGAGATGGCAGCCCTTTTTTTGGGGACAGGTGGGACACGGGGACAGGTACCTTGTCCCGCATTCAAGGCTTTTACATGCCCAATGCGGGACAAGGTACCTGTCCCCGTGTCCCACCTGTCCCCGTGTCCCACCTGGCGAGTTTGAAAAAATGTGGACATCCCGCCGAAAGTTTATTAAAATAGAGAATGTATGTATAATAATAGGTAGAGACAGCAAATTTTAGATATTACGAAAGAGGTATGATTCATGGCGGACACAGAAGGTACCAGCATAAAAAATGTAATTCCGGTTGATATAGAATCGGAAATGAAAAAGTCTTTTATAGATTATGCGATGAGCGTTATTATCGACCGGGCTTTGCCCGATGTCCGGGATGGCCTCAAGCCTGTGCACAGAAGGATTTTGTACTCTATGCATACTCTGGGGTTTACACCGGATAAGCCCTATCGTAAATGTGCCACAACAGTTGGCGATGTTCTTGGCAAATACCATCCGCATGGGGATGCTGCTGTTTATGACAGCCTTGTCAGGATGGCGCAGGACTTTTCACTAAGGTACCCCGTTATTGACGGACATGGCAACTTTGGTTCCATAGACGGAGATCCGCCTGCAGCCATGAGGTATACGGAGGCCAGGCTTGCGAAGATTTCAAATGAAATGCTTGCGGACATTAACAAAGATACCGTTGACTTCAAGCCCAACTTTGATGAGCATGAGATGGAGCCGATTGTGCTGCCATCCAGATTTCCGAATTTGCTTGTGAATGGCTCTTCAGGTATCGCGGTTGGAATGGCCACTAACATTCCGCCCCACAATTTGACTGAGGTCATCAACGGCATTGTCGCCATGATAGACAATCCCGAAATCACAATAGAAGAATTGGGCAAATTTATACTGGGTCCTGATTTTCCTACTGCGGGTACGATCGTCGGAAGACAGGGCATAAGGGATTATCTCAGAACGGGCAGAGGCAGGATTGTTGTAAGAGCAAAGGCGGAAATTGAGACATTAAGCAACAACAGGCAGCGCATTATTATCAAGGATCTGCCCTATCAGGTGAACAAATCAAGGCTTATAGAGAAAATCGCAGATCTGGTTAAGGAAAAAAGGCTCGAAGGAATTTCGGATGTCAATGATGAGTCTGACAGGAATGATGCTGTCAGAATTGTCATACCACTTAAAAAAGACGCCAATGCAAATGTTGTGCTCAACCAGCTGTACAAGAATACACAACTGCAGGATACATTCAGCGCAAACATGCTGGCTGTGGTGCAAAGTGATGAAGGCAAATTTGAGCCGAAGATCATCAATATCAAGCAGGCTCTTGAATACTATTTGAAGCATCAGAAGGAAGTTATAACAAGACGGACGCGTTTTGACCTCGAAAAGGCGGAGGCAAGGGCGCACATATTGGAAGGACTGAGAATTGCAATCGATAACCTGGAAGAGGTCATCAGGATTATCAGGAGCTCCAGGACAGAAGCGCTCGCAAAGCAGGGACTGGCAGAAAGATTTGGATTAAGCGACCGTCAGACTCAGGCTATTGTTGATATGAGGCTCGGCAGACTCACCGGTCTGGAGAGAGACAAGCTGGAAGCGGAATACAATGAGATACTGGGGAAGATTGAATACTATAGAAGTATACTTGCGGATGAAGTGCTTTTATTTAATGTAATAAAGGAAGAATTGCAGGCGATAAAAACTAAATACGGTGATGACAGAAGATCCGAGATTGTCGCAGACGAAGACGATATCGATATTGAAGACCTGATTGAGGAAGAGGAGAGCGTGATAACCCTGACGCATTTCGGCTATATCAAGCGTCTGCCCGCTGACACCTACAAGAGCCAGAAGCGCGGCGGCAAGGGCATCGCAGCACTCAGCACCCGCGAGGAGGATTTTGTTGAGAACCTGTTCATTACCTCCACGCATCACTATATCCTCTTCTTCACGAACAAGGGCAGGGTTTACAGGCTGAAAGCCTACCAGATACCGGAAGCAGGGCGCACGGCCAAGGGAACGGCCATTGTAAATCTGCTGGAGCTGGATGGAGAGGAAAAGATCACGGCAGTGATCCCGATCGCAGAGTATAATGAAGGCCAATACCTGATCATGGCTACAAAAGACGGCTATGTGAAGAAAACGGATTTGATGCAGTATGACAATATCAGAAAGGGTGGGCTTGCCGCCGTTACACTGAGGGAAAATGATGAACTGATCGACGTCAGACTTACAGACGGGGAAAAGGATATCATTCTTGTCACAAGGAACGGTATGTCCATCCGATTCCAGGAGACCGATGTCAGGCCGCTGGGCAGAGTATCGCAGGGCGTTATCGGTATCCATCTGGAAGAGGACGACTATGTAATAGGAATGGCAACCTCGAGAGAGGACGCTACACTGCTTGTAGTCACAGAGAACGGATTCGGTAAACGTACCGAACTGGATGAATATAAGACGCAGATAAGAGCAGGAAAAGGAATACTGACATACCGGGTAACGGAGAGGACGGGAGCGGTTGTAGGCGTCAAGCTGGTCAACGAGACAGACGATATTATGCTCATTAGCTCCGACGGAACGATCATCAGGACCGAGGTATGCGGCATCAGTATTCTGGGACGCGCTACACAGGGCGTGACGCTGATGAGAACCTCCGACGGAAGCCGCGTTGTCAGTATTGCCAGGATAGAGGCCGAAGATGATGAAGAGACGGATAAGGAACCTTGCGTGCCTCTGGACGTGGATGAGTAGACTGAGTAGTAGCCAGGGGAGAATGTAGAATCGGAGACTGACTCTGGACCTGGTGAAGAAAGCTAAAAAAGTTGATGTAATAGAACCGCCTCAGTTCACATGGGGCGGTTTTTTGTATGACGCCGGAGCATCCCGGAAGATAATCTGATAAAACAGAGCATAAAAAAGAAAAACAGGTATAAATCACGCCCATAAAGGTTAAAGCTAATCAGACCCGGTTGATTGGGAACGAACCCGGTGATATAGTATAGAAGCTGTCCCGCGGCGAACGACAACAGGCAGAAACAGCAGAAGAAACAAAGCGATGAAAAGAAGCCGCACCGCCAAAAAAAGTTAGAAAAAAGGTGGTTGACAAAACAGGGGGAGCGTGGTACTATAATAAAGCCGCTCAAAACGACGGCACCTGTACGAAAGCCTATTACAGGGCAGGAAACAGGGTTGGACCTTGAAAAGTAAACAGTGAAGACAATACACTTTAATTGAGTCAAATCAATTAAAGTTACTTGCAAGCGAAGTCGAAAGACGGAGC